>CAVQLU010000009.1:0-527616 GCA_963713435.1 uncultured Actinomycetes bacterium | reverse complement strand
GCGAGTTCGCCGAGCTACTCCGCGAGGAGCCGAGCCTCGCCGGCGAGAGGCTTGACGGTTGCCCGCGAGACCTCGCGTGACTGGAAGATGACGATACGCGTCGAGCGCAAGCCGTGGAGTCGCCACGTCAGAACGCGCTCGACGTCGATGCCGTGAGGATCGCCGGAATGTCCCCGAGCATCGCCTCGATGTTGCGCACCGGTTTGTCCCGGGCAGCCGTCGCGCACGGCTCCCGTGCTAATCCGCCAGGCTCACGTCCAAGGCCATACAGCGCTGTGGATCCGCCCTGCGCATCCGCGTTTTGGTCAGGTTCTTGCGCAGCACCCGAGCGCACATGCTTGCCCGCGTTCGCGTCCAGGCCTGAAATGGGCGAACCCTGCCTCTGGTGCGGCCGCCACCGCCACGCTCCAGCAATACGCGAGAGCCTGGCGGAACACGCGGAACGGCTCCGCGCGCTGATCGCTGTCGGGGCAGCTAACCAGGGCTTGCGTCACGAATCGAGCACGGCCAGCGCGCCCGCGCTATCCCGCTCCGTCAGCAGGCGCGGTTCACAGGCGCCCGCGATAGCCGCCCGGCGCACGAGCAGCGAGGGGTCCGCGCCCACGTCTCGACGACTCGGAGCATGCGCTCCGGGTCGGCGTCGCCGAGGCGCTGGAGCGCCATGGCGACCGCCTCCCTGGGCGCCAGCGCTCGTCACTTGCGAGGGCGTGGAGTTCCCGCTCCGCTTCGTTGTCGCCCTCGGCCAGCAGCCGCCCCAGGCCGACGTACGCAGAACGCGAGGTACGCGTCCGCATGCCGGCTGTACGAGCGGAGGAGCTCGGGGGGGGCCTCCTCTGCGACGGCCTGTGCGAGCTCGATGTTGCCTCGGGGGCCCGGGAGACCTGACTTCCCGCCAGGAAGGGCTCCCACGGGGACGTCATGCCGCGCAGCGTGCTGCGGTACTCGTCGATTCGGCTCACACCGGGGCGCCCGCCATCGTGACATCGGCAGCTTCTCGACTCTCCCACACCCCGACGCGCCGGGCCCCGAGGTCGTTCGATGAGGATGCTTCGGGTCGTCGCCCGCTCGACGTCGATCGCTCTTTCGCTGGCGGCCGCATCGGGTGGCCGCGGTGCTCTGCCGGTGGCGAGCGCCGCGCCGACGTCAGATGGCGGCTTCTCGGTAGTCGCGGCGCCGATCAGTCCGACCCGGCGCACCGCGATGCTCGAGAGGGGCTCGTGGCATGCTGGATGCCCGGTTGCGATCGGACAGCTGCGAACTTCGAATCGCTTACTCAGTCGCGCGGCCTCATCCAGATCGGCATGGCTCAGGTCGAAGGCTGCCGTGCGAGCCGCGCGCAGATCACCGCGGGCGATTCCGCGCCGGAGCTTCGTGAGAGGGGACCCCTGGGCGGTCACGAACGTATGCTCGCAGAGGGTCGGCTCACGCGCGGCCATGCACAGGCGCGCCCACCTGCACCGCGCCCGCCGCTGTCCAGTCCTGTTCAGAGCTGGAGCTCGCGCTCGAGACTCGCGGATGGTGCGGAAAAACCGCATCCGACCCACGTCCTACCGCCGATGCCGAGATGCAGCGTGCGGGTGAGGATTGCTCCTGCGGTGAAGTCATCGAGGCGGGCTCAGCAGTTGGATGTCCGCCTCCCTCGACGGAGATGGTGCGTCGTGCCGATCGAAGTGAATCACGGAAGCAGGAGCTTGGCCGAGTTCGACGGCCCCGATGTGCACCGCGACGGTGCGAGCGACGCGTGCCGCATCGCGGCGCGCGCCGTCGGCGCGACGAAGGTCTACGGCAAGGGAGAGGCTGAAGTACGGGCAATCGACGGCATCGACATCGAGTTCTCCCACGGTGCGTTCACGGCGATCATGGGGCCCTCGGGGTCGGGCAAGTCGACACTCATGCAATGCATGGCCGGACTCGACCGGCTGACGTCCGGACAGACGTGGATCGGCGATGTCGAGCTGAGTGCCCTCTCCGAGCGGCAGATCACGAAAGTACGGCGCGACCGTGTCGGCTTCATCTTCCAGGCGTTCAACCTCGTTCCGACGCTGACTGCGCTCGAGAACATCCGGCTGCCGCTGGACATCGCAGGCCGGGAGCCCGAAGGCGACTGGATGGAGCAGGTCATCGATGCCCTTCACCTGCGGCCCCGGCTCAAGCATCGGCCCACGGAGCTCTCCGGCGGTCAGCAGCAGCGAGTGGCCGCAGCGAGGGCCCTCGTCTCGCGCCCCGAGATCGTCTTCGCGGACGAGCCGACCGGTCAACTCGACTCCCAGTCCTCGATCGAGCTCTTGGCCTTCATGCGGCGCGCGGCAGACGAATTCGGCCAGACCATCGTGATGGTCACGCATGAGCCGGCCGCAGCGAGCTGCGCCGACCGCGTCGTGTTCCTCGCCGATGGTCGCATCGTGAATCAGATGACCGAGCCGACGCCGGACTCGATTCTCGACCGTATGAAGACGCTCGCCGCCGGCCAGATGACATGATCTTCCGGCAGGCCTTCCGGAATCTGCTGGCGAGCAAGCTCCGGCTCCTTCTGACGTCGCTCGCCGTTGTGCTCGGCGTCGGCTTCGTCGTCGGGGCGCTCGTCCTGGGAGACACGATCAACACCGCGTTCGACGGTGTCTTCGACACCGCGAACGAGGGCGTGGCAGTCGAGGTGCGCGGCGTGAAGACCGTCTCCGAGACCGATCGGCAGCGCGTGCCCGCATCGCTCCTGGCGACGATTCGCGGGGTCGACGGCGTGCGCACGGTGCACGGGTCGGTCTCGGGCACTGCTCAGATCATCGGCAAGGACGGCAAGCCTGCCGGCGTTCAGGGGCCGCCGGCGCTCGGTTTCGGATGGTCCGATGATCCCGACCTGAACCCATTGCGGGTGACTGCGGGCAGCGCTCCGCGAGGACCGAGGGACGTCGTCATCGACAAGACCACGGCGAGCAGCGAGAAGTTCGGGATCGGCGACGACGTACGCATCATCACCGAGTCGGGATCGGCCACCTATCGCCTCGTCGGGATCGTGGCCTTCGGTGCGACGAACAATCTCATCGGGGCGACGCTCGCTGCGTTCAGCCCGGCGACGGCCGAGCAGGTGCTGGATTCGACCGGCGGGTTCGCCGCCGTGACGGCCACGGCGGATCCGGGCGTCGCGGATACGGCCCTCGCCGCGAGAATCTCGGCCGTCCTGCCCGAGGGCTACGAGGCCGTCACGGGGCGTACCGCAGCCGCGCAGGAGAGCCAGCAGTTCAAGAGCTTCATCGACATCTTCCGCAACTTCCTCTTGGGATTCGCTGCGATCGCGCTGTTCGTCGGAAGCTTCATCATCTTCAACGCCTTCAAGATCACCGTGGCGCAGCGCACCCGGCAGCTTGGTCTCCTGCGAGCGCTGGGCGCGTCAGGCACGCAAGTCGTCGGCTCGGTCCTGCTCGAGGCCGCCATCATCGGCATCATCGCCTCCCTGCTCGGCGTCGTCTTCGGCATCGGACTTGCCGCATTCCTGCGCTTCGGCTTCAACGCGGTCGGTGCAGCGCTCCCGGCAACGAACCTGCAGGTCACGCCGCAGTCGATCCTCGTGGGGCTCGCGGCGGGCGTGGTCGTCACCGTTGCGTCGGCCCTCGTGCCGGCCTGGAAGGCGAGTGGCGTTCCTCCCATCGCCGCCATGCGCAACGTCCAGCTCTCGGAAGCCCCCCGGGCGCGCGCCGCGCTGTCGCTTGGGCTCACGGGCCTGGGCGTCGCGCTCGTGCTGACAGGCCTGCTGGCGGACCTGCCCGGCCTGGCGCAGCGGTTCGGATTGATCGGCTCCGGTGCGCTCCTGCTCTTCCTGGGTGCGGCGATGCTCACGCAGTACATCGCTCGTCCCCTCGCGCGCCTCTTGGGCGCCCCGATGGCGCGCATCGGCCTGGCCGGCCGCCTCGGCCGGGCGAACGCCATGCGCAACCCGTCACGCACGGCGCAGACGGCCGCGGCCCTCACCATCGGCGTGGCCTTGGTCACGGGCGTGACGATCTTCGCGGCCTCGCTCACCGCGACCTACGTCGGTGCGCTCGACAAGCGGGTGCGGGCCGATCTCGTGATCGTGTCGAGCAGCCAGCAGCCCTTCTCCCCGGCTGCCGCGGCCGCCCTCGCCCGGGCGCGCGATCTCACGGGCGTGACAGCCTGGCGGGAGGGCGACTTCAAGGACGTCCGAGGCACGACGCAGTCGGTCGCGGGCATCGATCCCGGCCGCGTGGAGGGTGTCTATGACCCGGGTGTCATCGCCGGATCCATGGCGGCGTTGTCCGCTCCCGGGACGATCGCCGTGCAACAGGGATACGCCAAGGCGAACCGGCTGATCCTCGGTTCGCCGATGTCCGTCGTCTTCGCCAAGACCGGAAACACCAGGCTGCGAGTGGCGGCGATCTTCAGCGACGACACATTCGGCAGTTTCTTCGTGTCGCTCACGCAGTACCGGCTCGACTTCACGGCGCAGGAAGATCAAGTGATTCTCGTGGCGGCGCGGCCTGGAATGGCGGCGAGTGCCGCCAAGCTGGTCGCGACGAGGGCACTCAGGGACTATCCCAATCTCGACGTGCGTACGAAGGCGGAGTACAAGGCGTTCATCGTGGGCAGGATCAACACCCTACTGCGCCTCTTCTACGCCTTGCTGGCGATGGCCGTGGTGATCGCGATCTTCGGGATCGTGCTGACGCTGGCGCTCTCGGTCTTCGAGCGCACGCGCGAGATCGGATTGCTACGTGCCGTCGGTCTCTCACGAAGCGCCGTCCGCGCAATGATCCGGTGGGAGGCGATCGTCGTCGCGCTGATCGGGGCGCTGGTGGGCCTGGTGCTCGGCCTGTTCCTCGGCACCGCCAGCGTTGCGGCCATTCCGGAGTTCAAGGCCATCGCGATTCCATGGGGATCGATGGTCGTCTTCTTCGCCGCCGCCGGAGTCTTCGGCGTGCTGGCTGCAATCCTGCCGGCGCGGCGCGCTGCGCGGCTGAACATCCTCGAGGCGATCCAGAGCGAATAGCGCGCTGGATCAACTTGGGTCTGCGCAATGGCTAAGAGATCGAACTTGCGTTCTCCAGAGCGCCTTCGATGCGAGCCGCGAGGGAGAGCGAGCATCGTCTGCCTCGCCCCAGCCTGATGCTTTTCGGGACCGTCTCTCCGGAGACGTCGAGCCCGATGATCGTCCCCATGCGATGTGGGTGGCGCAGTCGACGATCACTTCGCAGGTGGCTCTGTCGTAGGTCTTGTAGTCGGCGCCGTGGGCGTGGCAGACCTCCGGGGCGCGTCTGGAAGTCCGGTACGCCCATCGCTCTGAACGATCTCGGTGCGTGTCACGGCGACCTTCGTACTGCGGACACCAAGACTGCCCGCCTACGTTCGGGAGTGGCCTTTGCCGTGCTCGACGGCGACGAAGTACTCGCGGTGGTCGAGCTCTACTCCTGCGAACACGCCGAGCCGAGCGAGCGGCTGATGCGCTCGCTGGTCGGCATCGGCCACCAGTTGGGCCAGTTCCTCAAGCACCACCGGAGTGATCTTTCGAGCGCTCGGCTGACGCCGCGCGAGGTCGAGGTTCTCCAACTCGCGGCTCGAGGCATCTCGGCAGCGCAGATTGCCGAACGGCTGAGCATCAGCCGGTCCACCGTGAAGACACACTTTGAGCACATTTACGCGAAGCTGGAGGTTCCGGATCGGGTTGCGGCGGTAGCGCAGGCCGTGCGATCGGGGCTGGTTGAATAGGTGTCCGATTCGTCCCAAGATCGGCCGGTCGGCCGATAGCCTGCAGGGTCAGTGCGGGTTAGGGTGCGTAAGGGGCCGCACGGTTCGGTCGGAAGCCGGACCCACATTCCGGAATGGATGCTTATGACGAGGCTCAACGCCGACACGGGCGCATCGGCGAGCGACCGCGATCACCCGATTTCACACAACGGAAGTCGGCCACCGCCCGAACGATTTGTCCTGGATCGAGCGGAGCAGCTCGCACATACCGGGAGTTGGGACTGGAACCTCGAGACAGACAGGCTCCTGTGGTCGGACAACATGTTCCGTCTCCTGGGCCTCGAGCCAGAAGAGGTCACTCCGACCCCCGATTATGTCGTGGGGCGAATATGTCCAGAGGACCGCGCCCGTGTGGAGCAGGAGTTGGAGGCGGCGAGAGCGGTCGGAATCCTCCCCGACGTGACGTATCGAATCACCAAGCCCGACGGCGGCGTGCGATCCCTGCGCTCGTTTGCCGCGGTGGCTGACCAGGTCGAGGGTCGTCCGTCACGGCTGATCGGCTCCGTCCAGGACGTCACGGAACTCGTCGAGGCGATGCGTCAGTCGGAGGAGTCACTGACGTTGATCGAGACGCTCCAGTCGACCGCGCCGGTGGGCTTTGCCTTCGTCGATCGTGATTTCCGGATAGTTCGCATCAACCAGGCCCTTGCCGACGTGAACGGTGCTCCGCTCGAGGATCAGCTCGGCCGCACCGTCGCCGAGGTGGTCCCGGATGTCTGGTCGCAGATGGAGCCGGTCTACCGCAGTGTGCTCGACACCGGTGAGCCCATTGTCAACCTCGAGGTCGATCGCGAGCGGAGCGAGACGGGTGACGGCCGTCATTGGCTCGCGAGCTACTACCCGGTCATCATCGACGAAGAGGTGATCGGGGTCGGTGTCGTCGTTGTCGACGTCACCGACCGCAAGGAGGCCGAGTACTTTCGTTCAGCCGTGATGGCCACCATGGCGGAGGGGCTCTACACGGTCGATGGCGAAGGCCGCCTGACATTCATGAACGCCGCGGCCTCGAGGATTCTCGGTTGGACCGAGGAGGAATTGCGCGGCAAAGACATGCACGCTGCGATCCATTTCCAGAATGCAGACGGATCGCCGCATGCTCATGAGGATTGCGCGTTGTTGGCGGTCAGGGTCGCGGGGCGGCCGGTCCGCATGGTGCACGACGCCTTCACACGCAAGGCTGGCACGATTTGTCCCGTCGCCTATTCCGCCGCGCCCCTGATGGATGGGCCGACGGTCCGCGGCATCGTTGTCGTGTTTCGCGACACGACTGCGGAGGAGGCCGAAGGAGACCGGGACAGGCGCGAGCTGGACACGCTTGCATGGATCGGTCGGATCAGGGACGCACTCGATGGCGACGGATTGGTGCTCCACTCGCAGCCGATCGTGCCTCTGGCGGGTGGGCAGCCAAGCCAGGAACTACTCCTACGGATGGTTGGATCGCGGGGCGAACTCATCCCGCCCGGGAGCTTTCTTCCCGTAGCTGAGAAGTACGGGCTGATGGGTGAGATCGATCGCTGGGTCATTCGGCAAGCGGTCGGCTTGGCTGCCAGAGGTGAACGCGTGGTAGCGAACCTCTCGGCGGAGTCGATCGGCAACCTGGACCTGCTTCCCCTGATCGAGCGAGAGTTGCGCAAGATGCATGCCGATCCATCGAAGATCGCCTTCGAGATCACCGAGACAGCCGTCATGAAGAACCCTGAGGCGGGCGAGGCGTTCGCGCGCGGTTTGAGCGAGGTTGGCTGTCCGCTCGCCCTCGATGACTTCGGTACGGGATTCGGAACGTTCACCTACCTGAAGTCCCTGCCCATCACCTTCCTGAAGATCGACATCGAGTTCGTCCGGGACCTGACCACCAACGAGGCCAATCAACACCTGGTGAAGGCGATCGTCGGCTTGGCGAGTAACTTCGGGTGCCAAACCATTGCCGAGGGCGTGGAGGACGCCGAGACGCTGGCACTTCTCAAGGAGTACGGCGTCGACTTTGCGCAAGGGTTCCACCTCGGACGCCCAGCGCCGATCGAAGTACCCCCGGTGTCCGACACCCGCTGCGGGTGAGATGCGAGCGGTGGGCGGGGTGCGGAGTCAGCAGGTCTGGCAATCGCGCCTAACGGCGTCGGAAATTGGAAAGCCGACGCGGGGATTCGAACCCCGGACCCCTTCATTACGAGTTTGGTTCTAGCGATTCGGAGACGTTCGGCTGGCGCTCTCAGCGCCCTCGTGGGGCCGAATCAGCCCGAAGTCGTTTCGGAGAGATTCGGAAAGGCTGTTGCCCGGATGTTGCCCACAGGTGCCCGCGTGCCCTCAGACTTCGTGGATCTGCCCGCCGCCGCGATTAGCACTCGCGTCATACATCGGAGTCCTGGAAACACGACGACGGCCGACCGCGTGGCTCACGGCGTCAACTCGAGAAGGCGCATCTCCAGAGAACGGCGTCGATGCGCTTCAACGCGGAGAAATCCTGGGCACTCAGGCCGTAGATGTTGCCGACGATGTCGCCTCGATCGTTGATGTCGTTGAGGGTGGTCACAACGACCGAACTCTTCCGTGCTGCGGCCGGGACAGCGATCGGTTTCACGGACGTCCAGCCAGTCCGCCAGATCACCGGCTTCGAGATGGTGAACCCGGTCTTCGTGAGCGTCCCGGCCATGCCGGCCGCCTGGCCGCGGTCGTTGACGTCCACGAGTTCGGCGATGGTGTGCGCGGGCGCGGGGCGTCCCAGCATGCGCGGCGCCGCGGTGCGGGATTGCCAAACCACGGCATTGTCCCGCTCGGGGTCGGTGTTGGCGACTCCGCGAATCCCGTCGGTGCCGAGGTTGCCGAGGTATCCCACCGTCAACCCGGACCGATTCGTCCCTTCGGCCATCCCGTCGGCGCGGCCCGGGGCCGTCTTCATGGCGATGACCTTGCCGGAGGCGTCCCAGAGCACGGGGTTTTGTTCGCCGTCCTCGTTCGGCAGTTTGCGCGACCAGCCGGAGACGACGCCGTCGCTGTTCAGGCCGAAGGCGTACGTCCAGGTGTGGCCGGGAAGGGCGGGGAGGACGGCGGCGTTGCCGCCGGGCGACCAGCGCACGGCCTGTGGCCGCTCTCCGACCAGCAGCGTGCCGGCGATCTGACCACGATCGTTGACCATGTTCCTGTCCGGCGCATCGACCTGCTGTTTCCGTCCGTCCGGCCCCATCAGCAATGTCATGCGGCCCGCTTCCCAGCGGAACGGGAACATTCGCTCCTGCTTGTCGTACAACACCCCGAAGACCACGCGGTTGTTGTTCACGCCGTAGGCCTCGGAGGAGACGTAGCCCGGGAGCAGGCCAAGATCGATGGCATCGCCAGCCTTGCCGTCCTTCCAGAGCACGGCGTGAATGGCCTTGCCCTTGGTGGCCACGTCGGAGAAGCCGACGACGTCACCGCGATCGTTCAGCGCCTTCGCCTGTGTCTCGCCCTGGCCGACGGATGTCGCGAGGATGACGGAGGACGGCGCACAGGCCGCCTGGCGGTTGAGCGCGAGCGGGCCAGTCTTCGCGGGCGGTTCCGCGAGTGCAGTCGCGACCAGTAGGCTCGCGCCGATCGCCAGTGCGGCGGTGGCGGAAACGCCGCTTCCCAAGCGATGTCGTGCGAAGATCTTCACGCCCCCTCCTGGTCGCGAGTTGTGAGCCAGGCTAGGTCTTGCTGCCGGCGCGACACATCGTCGCTGGCACGGAAATGCGCCTCGGGGTCAGCACCTAGTTGTAGTTCCTAGGAGCCCGGATGAAGTGTCGGCCGATCGCGCGCCACGAGCGCGTGTGGCCTTGCTCGCGCAGTGCCGTCGCTCGGACGCACGCGCAGTTGGGGTTGCGGGCCGCGAGCAGATCAACGCCTGCGATTGCGCGCCGGAGCTTCGTAAGAGGCGATCCCTGAGCGACGGGTGACCGATGCGCGAAGAGGGAGCAATGCGGTCAAGCCGCAGCGCTTTCCCGCGTTGTCGCCGATGCCGTCCCCGGCGCTGCGCCGCGAAGCTCTCTCCTGAGAACTGCGATGCCGATGACCCTCAACGAGCTCACCCGCGCGCGCGTCCGCCTGCACAACATAAGGCGCTCCGGAGCCGTTGGGTTCAAAGAGGCCAAGTCCGTGCCGGTGCCGGCGTGAAGTTCCGTGCCGGCCGCGTCGTCGCGTCTGTAGCTGCCCTGGCGGCGGTCTACGCCGTACGGCACATAGCTCACCGCTCCGGTGCCAC
This sequence comes from uncultured Actinomycetes bacterium, assembly GCA_963713435.1. Lineage (GTDB taxonomy): Bacteria > Actinomycetota > Thermoleophilia > Gaiellales > JALYLC01 > JALYLC01. The sequence continues at coordinate 517,652 of CAVQLU010000009.1, read as the reverse complement.
CAGCGGTGAGCTCACAGCCGACCTGCCCGGCGACGAGCTCGTCAAGAGCCCGATGTGGGCGTCGACGCGGGCGATCACCATCGAGGCGAGGGCCGACGACGTCTGGCCGTGGATCGTGCAGATGGGATACCCCAAGTTCCGCGCCGGCTGGTACACGCCACACTGGCTCGATCGCCTGCAGTGGGGCATCCGCGAGGGGAGCGCCGAGCGCATCCGCCCCGACCTTCAGCAGCTCGAGGTCGGTGATCGCATTCCCGACAGTCCGGACTGGTCCGTGTTCTTCACGGTCGAGCACGTCGACCCCGGACGCGCGCTCGTGCTGCACTCGACCCGCCATCGGATCAAGCCGATGCGCGCGATCGATTTCAGCTGGGCGTTCGTACTCGACCCGACAGCGGCGAACGAGACGCGCCTGATCATGCGAGCTCGCGCGAGCTGTCAGCCGCACGTCGCGTGGCTCGCCCTGGGTGCGCTCATCGGCATCGGCGACTTCGTCAACGCCTCCGTGATGCTGCGCGGGATCAAGCGGCGCTGCGAGCACGAGGTAGGAGCACATAGACCGGCATCTGCGCCGACAGTTGTCCTCCGCAGTGCCGAAGAGGTCCTACTAGCCGTGCCGCTGTTCGCAGCGGCGCCACTCCTGCGCCGCTGGCATTTGCGCTGGGGGGCAAGCGACGACGAACTCGCGCGTGAGATGCCCGGTGACGAACTCGTGCGCGATCCGTCGTTCGAAGCCACCAGAGCGATCACCGTCGACGCGCCACCGTGTGCGGTGTGGCCCTGGCTCGTGCAGATTGGCTTCGGCCGCGCGGGGTTCTACAGCTACGACATCCTCGACAACGCGGGCCGCGCGAGCGCACAGGCGATACTGCCCGCCTACCAGCATCCACGCATCGGCGACTGGGTGCCGATGGCGGCAACGGTCAATGAATCGACTGCCTTCAAGGTCGCCGGGTTCGAGAGGAATCGATGGCTCCTCTGGGAGAAGCCGGGCAGCACGTGGGCCTGGACGCTCGCCCCACTGGAGGACGGCCGCACGCGGCTCGTCGTCCGCCTGAAGGCCCGCCACGGCTGGCGCGTGTCGCCGCACGCTGCGGTGCTTTCTCTCATTCTGCTCGAGTTCGGCGACTTCCCGATGATGCGCAAGCTCTTGCTCGGCGTGCGGCAGCGTGCCGAGCGCTCCGTGTTGCGGTGAATCCGAAGGACGCACCGGGCTCACGCCGATGCAACGAGCCTTTGTCCAGCGGATCCTGACAAGGGGTCGAGGCCAGCAGGCTGCTGACCGAGCCGTTTCGCTTACGTCCGTATGGAGGCCCGCAATGAGAGTGCTCGTAGCCAGTGCGACGCGCCACGGAGCGACTGCTGAAATCGCAGAAGCGATCGCGGCGACACTCAAGGATCGCGGCCTGAAGGTCGAACTGCGCCGAGTCGAGGAAGTCGCCGACATGAGTGGTTACGACGCCGTCGTGCTCGGAAGCGCGGTGTACATCGGCAAATGGCTGGAGCCCGCGCGGCAGTTCGCCGTAGATCACGCCGCGGAACTGGCGATGCGACCGACGTGGCTCTTCAGCAGCGGTCCACTCGGAGATCCCCCGCGCCCGGACGCGGCGCACGCCGTCCAGGTCGACGATCTGATCGAGGGCACCCGTGCGCGCGAGCATCGGCTTTTCGATGGCAGGCTCGACCTGTATCAGGTCAGCTTCCTCGAGCGCACGGTTGCCAAGGCAGTCCGCGCGAAGGCCGGCGATTTCCGCAACTGGGACGCCATCCAAGGGTGGGCGAACTCGATCGCCGACGCGCTCGTGGGCGCGCCTGCGAGCGCGCTTTGATTGCTCTCGTCACGCCCGACTCGATGCGGAAGATCCGCACTCACTCCATCTGCGGCCGCGGCTGAAGCATCGGCCGACCGAGCTCTCGGGTTCAACAACGTGCACATGCTCGCCGTCGTGGCTGACGCCAGATTCCTGTCGAGCGACGAACGCTGCCACCGGGCCTGCGATGTCCGTGGCGCACCTGGTGCGGCGTCGCGTCTGTGCCGGCACGTGATTTGATCGTGAGCATCCGCTGACCGGCTCCAGCGTCATGCCGCGCAATAGAGCTGCGCCGCCGCGACGTTGGCGATCACGTCTCCGTGACCGTCGGCAGTGTGGCCATTGAGAAGAAGAACTGCCACGCGGTCACCCCGGCCCGAGGCGTACACGCTCGAGGCGAATCCCGCGCCCGCGCCGTTGTGCCCGTAGGCGGTGCCTGTGCACTTGCTCGTGTCGATACCTGTCCCGAGGCCGTAGTTGCTGAATGCGGAGGGTGTCTTGAGAGCTGCAAGCTGGGACGGCCGGAGCAGTCGTCCTCGCATCAACGCTTGCAGGAAACGTCCCTCGTCGGCCGCGTCGGAGACGATGCCGCCGTTGGCGCCGAGCCCTGTTGTCCAGGTCGTGGCATCGGTGAGCGTGCCGTCCGCGGCAACGCTGTAGCCGCGGGCGTGAGCTCCCGTGATCATGCTGTGCGGGTCGTAGGCCGCAGTCGTGAGGTGGAGCGGCCCGATGAGCCGTTGCCGAGCGAGTTCTGCAAGGCTCTGCCCGCTCACGCGTTCCGCCACAAGCCCCGCGACCATGTAGCCGATGTTGGAGTAGTGGTAGGTCGTCCCAGGCGGGTGGAGCGGAGGCAGCGCGGCCGCGAACTGAACCCACACCCGCGACGGGAACTCGAGTCCCGGATTCTTGGCCACGCGTCGCCGGAGTGCGGTAAGCCTGGCGCGCAGCGCTCGATCCTTGACGGCCTTCAGATAACGGCCCGGGTCGCGACCGATGTCGTTCGTGTCGATGAGGCCGGCTGTGTGATTCAGCAGTTGCCGGAGGGTGATCCGGTTCGCACCGGAAAGCAGCCCGGGAAGCCAGCGCGCCACGGCATCGTCGATCCCGAGCCTGTGCTCCTGTGCCAACTGAAGGATGAGCGTCGCGATCCAGAGCTTGCTCACGCTCTCCAGACGCATCCGTGCGTCAGGGCGCATTGGCTCGCGCGTCTTGAGGTTCGCGATTCCCGCCGAGCCGATCCAGGTGCCCTGCGGCCCGGAGACGTAGGCCGTCACGCCTGGGGCTATCCGATTCGGCCCGGCGACGAGCGAATCCAGCACGTGTTGAAGGTCGGGACGTCGTGAGGTCGCTCCGCGCGCGTCAGCGCCGATTGCCGGGGCGTTTGTTCCGGCGCACGCCACGACGGCGAGCACTGCGACGAAGCGCATGCCACGCGACCGCCGCTCCTCGGGCCAAACGCTCATTGCTCCGGCAAGCACCGATGGCAAGCGCGTCCGTCTGCGCTCGATGCCGCCGTCGCGCATGCGGGATAGCTGCATTCGTTCAGTCCTCCCGGGTCGCAAGCGCCGCGCTCAACAATCGCGTCGCGCGAGACGTGTACTCGGCGGGATGGGTTGCGAGTGCGCGCGTGTGCCCGGTGTCGGCCAGGTACCAGAGTCGAGCACGCCCTCCGATGCGGGCGCGGAGGACCTTGTCGATGGCAAGCTCCCCGGGCGCATTCGACGCGATGAGGAGCACCGGCACATGGATGCCGCCGGCGACGTCCTTGAGTGCCGGCGGCTCGTCGGCGCCCGAGAGTAGCTCGACCTCACGCATCGCGAGCCAGGTTTCCGAGATGACGATTGGCGTGCTGAGCCCGCGGGAGACGAGGCGCTGGTCACCGAGCGTCGAAGCTCCGGCGCCATCGGCGATGACTGCCGCGAGCGGGACGCCGGCGGCCGCCGCGCGCAACGCTTCCTCTCCACCCATCGAGAGCCCGAGTGCCGCGATTCTGGTGGAATCGATCTGCCGCTGCCGGCGGAGGAATGTGACGGCGCCGGCCACGTCGGAGGCGCCGAGCCAGCCGAGCGCATTTGTCGCGCCGTCGCTCTCTCCGTGGCCACGCGCGTCAAACGCGAGAACGGCGAATCCTGCGCTCGCCAGCATCCGCAGGTGATTCTCGGTGTCGGCGCGGGTGCCGTGCGAGCCGTGCAGAAGTATGACAGCGGCGCGGGTACGCCCAGGCACGAACCACCCCGCGAGCCTGGTTCCATCGGCGGCCTCGAACTGCACGTCCCGTGCGCCGCGCAGCCCGAGGGTACCCGCCGAAGGAATGCTCGGGTGCCCGGAGTTCGTGGCAAGGCCCGCACCGACTATCGGGAGGAACCCCCACTGCGCGACCACGAACGCTCCGGAGATGCCGAGCGCCGCCTGTATGAGCCGAGGGCGGCCCATCAGGGCGACGCGGAAGGCGAGCGCCACGAGCACGAACCCGGCCGCACTGGCGAGTATGCCGGTGACGTCGATCAAGCTAGGGCCTGCGAGCGCAGCGTGGAAGCCGTTCACTGCGAGGCCCGCACACGACGCCGCGAGGCCCACGCCGCCGGACAGCAGGACGGCGACCGGCCGCCGGGCGGTGATGAAGGTGCGCCACGAGAGCGGCCCGAGCGCGGCGAGGAGTACCTTCGCGATGCCGGGCCAGAGCGTTCCTGCGACGACATCGGCGAGGCCGGCGATTGCCAGTTGCAGTGAGATGAGGGACGTGGCCGCGACGAATGCCTTCGCTTGGCGTCGTGTCGTTGGACCTGGCGGCCGCTGCTGGCCACGACGGTGTGACATTCCAGGCTGCACCCGCTTCGCGATGGGTACTCACCGGCAGCGCAGGGCCTTGTGCGGATAGACGTGCGAGGCTGTGATGATCGCTCGCGTCGCCAGCGTGAACATCGCGGGCGTGATGCGGGTGCGCAACCGGCTCGTCAGGGGGTGCAGCACTTGGTCGATCTCTTTCGATGTCAGCGCGCTCGGCACTGCGATTCCCCTCGTCTCGGTCGTCGAAAGCATCTTCGCTGCGTGCAGGAGCTGGTCATCCGCGAAAGCGCGCATTGAGAACGCGGGTACCCCGCATCGCGCGCCTGCGTCGGCACGGTGTGGCGAGCGCGCCGAGGATCTCTGTACGAGCCGCGCAAGTCGAGGCGGCGACCTGAGACCGTACGACCTGGCGCAGTTGAGGTTCTGCAGCTAGCCCGAAGATGTCTGCGCGCCGCTCACGCCGTGGCTTGCAGTTGCTCGAGGAGGGAGTTGTTGTCAGTGCGGACCCACTCCGCGGTGATCCGGCCTTCGTCATCGAAGATGAAGATTTTGGACAGATCCCAGACGACTCGGCGGCCGTTTGGCGGCAGCGAGCCGACAGGTGACTGAGTGAACTCGCGGACGAAGCGTCCCTCGATGAAGGTCTGGCAGGCAATCGTGTGGCCTTCGACGACGATGATCCCGCGGCGGATCGACCGGTCGTCGAATCCGGCTCGTATTGACGCGAAGTAGTCCTTCAGCCCTTCGTAGTCCGATTCGAAGTCGCCGGGGCCATGGAACTCGTATCCCGGGGCGAAGCAGTCGCCGAGTTCGTCGGGATGCTCGCGCGACACCTCAAGCTCTCCGGCGCGGACTAGGCGCGCCACGAGCGCGTCGCGGTCGTACTTCTGTGCCATCGGATACCTCCTGCGTCGATCGTCATGTCCGGCCCCGTGATTCGGTCCAGTTGGTCTGCCGTGGCGACGCCACCGCTCGAGCACGAGTGGATCATCGAGCGGTGGTCACGAGCACGATCACGAATCGACTGCCGGCTTCAGGACCTCTTCGCACCATTCACGAAAGGTTGTCGGCGTCGTCGTTTCTCGGGTTCGCTCGATGGTGTTGTCGAGGCCCTGATTCTTCGCTGCGGCCATGTCGGTCATGCCCTGCGCCATCGCTTCGGACAGGCCGAACCCGACGAACCTGGTCCTTGTAGTCCTCGAACGTCGTCTGCTGGAAGCGAACTTCTCTTCCGAGCACGTCGGAGATGATTTGCGGCCATGTCGTTGAAGGACAGATCTTCGGGCCCGAGCAGCGGAACCTCCGTCGACGCCGCCCCAGCTCTCGTCGAGCAGCTAGTCGCGACGCTGCGGCAGCGGTGTCGCGGGTGGCGACGGCCGGCAGCTTGCGGTCGCCGTCGATCGGCGAGAAGAACCGGCCCTGGTTCTTGATCGCCTCGGCCTGGCTGACGATGTTGTCCATGAACGACGGCATTCGTCAGCGCCCGGTAGGCAACACCTGTGCTGGCAATCAGGTCGTCCATCGCCAGTGAGCCAGCAACGTAGCCGGCGTGCGCCGCCCACGGGGTTCCGCGGCCCAGCGCGGAGACGCCGACGACGCGCTTGACGCCGTGCCGGGGGAACGCCTCGGCGGCGGGCCGGGTGAAGCCGACGTAGGCGGCATCGACGGTGTCGGCGGTCGGATCCGGCGGCACCAGCCAGAAGACGGCGTCGGCGCCGGAACGGCGGAGTTGACGACATCAGCGTCGCCATGCGAGCCGGTGAGGACATCGACGCGCTCGCGAACGCTTATCGGGAAGCTTGGACGGGTCGCGCACGATGACGCGCAGCGCCTCGTCGCTCTCGAGCAAGCTGCTCGACAACCTGATCGGCCGATCGTGCCGGTGGGAGTACGAACGTCGAACATCTGTACCTCCGTGACCGTGAAACGCAGTCCGCGCAGTGCGTGCGCGCTGGGCCGCCGAAGGTAGGGGAGGCGTGTATTTCGACCGGGAGCTAGGGCCGAGCGGTTTCCAGCCTAGCAGCGCCTGGAAGGCCCGCCCTCGGGACGGCGCCGTACCGTTGAAACCGGATGGATTGGTCGGATGCGGGCGGCGGCTGCGAGCTTTTCGACGCCGCGCAACGGATCAGCAGTAATGGATGACACCTCACGCACACTCAGGTACGCGGGTCCGGCCGGTGGTCGAGCGGGATGTGCCGCGCCGAGCGGCGATCCCGGGCGGCCCGCCGTGCAGCGTCGTGAGCGTGGCGGTCGGTGCCGAATGCATCCAGGCGAGGGGCATCCGGGCGACGACGCGCTCGCCCTTGGCTGGCGTCTGTTGCTGGTAGGCGACGACGAGCACGTGGACGTCCTCGGCTGGATTCCCTGGGACGCTTGGCGGACGACGAGGTGCCGGGGATGGCGCGGCCCGTGCGCACGGGCGCCTGTGCGGGCCTGTGCGTCGCGGTGCGCCGCCGCCCGGGCCGTAGGTCGTCGGGGCGCCCGGCGCGGTCAGCGCGCCTGTTGCCACCTTGTTGCCACCTTGGCGGATTCGAATTGTTCGGGGGCACCGAGTCGGGGGTGTTTTCCGATGGTTGAACCGAATCTTGGGAAGCCGACGCGGGGATTCGAACCCCGGACCCCTTCATTACGAGTGAAGTGCTCTACCAGCTGAGCTACGTCGGCACGGCACCTGCCGGTGCGCCGTGGCCCAGTGTAGAACAGGGTCGGAGCGGCCGTATGCGCCGCCTGGAGGACTCATGGCGCCTCCGGGTGCGGAGCGATGAAGCGCTCGGCGTCCTCGTAGACGGCCAGGCCGATCAGCGTCGCGACGCCGGCGATGCGCCAGAGCCGCTCGGGGTCGATCTCGGCGGGGAAGATGTCGTCGGGCGAGAGCACGTCGTCCGGTACGGGCGTGCGCTCGATCAGGTCGGCCTGCTCGTCGACGAAGGCGTGGAGCGCCTCGCGGTCGACGCGGACCGTCTCGTTCGGGGAGATGCTCGGTGGGGAGGTCATGGGCCGAGCATCGGCGGGGCGAGCGTTACGTGTCCCGGCGCGGGTGTGCCGGGAGCGTGCCGGTGATCAGCTCCAGCGCTCGTAGCGCACGATGCTCTCGAGCGGGACGCGCCGGCCGGGCTTGAAGTCGGTGCCGAGCGAGTAGCCGACCGTGATCAGCGCCACCTGCTGCACGTCGTCGTACGGGATGCCGAGCACCTCGGCGGCGTCGCGCTCGCGCGGGAGATGCAGCGTCGTCCAGCAGGTGCCGAGCCCTCGCGCGCGTGCGGCGAGCTGGAAGCTCCAGGCGGCCTGCATGACGGAGCCGTAGCGGCCGGGCTGGCCGGCGACGGGGCCGGTGTCCGCCCGCGGCACGATGCACGGAAGCACCATCGCGGGCACCTCGTGGAAGCGGTCCGCCAGGTACTGCGCCGATCCCAGCACGGGGGCGTCGGGCGTGGTGCGCGCCTCTTCCTCGATCGCCTTGCGATAGCCCGCCCAGCCGGTGCGGTAGCACTCGGCGAGCTTCGCCTTCGTATCGGCCTCGGTCACGACCACGAAGCGCCAGGGCTCCGAGTTCGATGCATTGGGCGCCTGCTGGGCCAGCGCCAGGCACTCGTCCAGCAGCTCGCGCGGGACGGGCCGCTCGAAGTCGAGCCGCTTGCGCACGGCGCGCGTGGTGGAGAGGAGCTCGTCGGGCGTGAGGTCGAGCAGCGTCACGCAGGCACCGTAGGCGGGTCGCGCACGAGATCGGCCAGGCCGGGGCAGACGCCGCCGGGGAGCGGATGCTCGGGCGGGAGCAGCGCCGGCTCCACGCCGGCTCCCAGCATCGCCGTGCGCAGCACGGCGTCCAGCGCGGCCTCGAGCGTCAGCTCGTCGCTCAGCGGCAGCTGCCCTGCGACGGCCAGCGAGGCCAGTCCGTGGATGGACGTCCAGCAGGCCAGGAGCGCACGGCCCGCCGCCTCCGGCGCGACCACGCCGCTCGTCACCAGCGCGTCCATCGCGCTCTGCGCGAGCACCGCCGGGCTGCGCGGCAGCATCAGATCGCGGCTGTGCTCGGACTTCGGGATCGAATGCATGACCCGGAAATGCGCCGGGTGCGCGAGCGCGAAGTGCAGGTAGGCGCCGCTGTAGTCCCAGAAGCGATGCACGGCGTCGAACGCGCTCGGACCCTCGTGCGAGGCGGCGGCCAGGCGCATCTCCTCGGCCAGCGCGTCCAGGCCCTCGTGCGCCACGGCGGCCAGCAGCTCTTCGCGATCGGCGAAGTGCCGGTAGCACGCGCTCGGCGAGACCCCGACCATGCGCGCGGCCTCTCGCAGCGAGAAGCCCTCGACGCCGCGCTCGGCGACGAGCGTCAGCGCAGCCTGGATGAGGCTGTTGCGGAGGTCGCCGTGGTGATAGGTCGGGCGCGTCGGGATGACCATGTGGGGCCTATGTTGACACCGTTCACGAAGCGTTGCTAGGGTGAACGGCGTTCACATGCATTGCCGCTAGGGTGTCTGGCGTCGTCGTGCCGTGAATCACGGATACGTGAGCGAAGCTGTTTCGCGCCACTGGGGAGTAGGCGTGAGGAAGGGAACGGGATGAGCGACAACCCAACTCCAACGGGTTCGAGTCAACAGCAGGTCACAGGCGCGCTGGCGAGCATCGCGCGCACGCAGGCGAACCATCCGAAGCGGACCGTCTTCGGCGGTCTGGCCTTCTTCATCGTGCTCTCGTTCCTGGCGTTCGGGCCGCTCAAGGGCACGCTCGAGAACAAGTTCGTGATTCCGGGCTCGGACGCCCAGAAGGCCACGGACGTCCTCAAGGCCAAGTTCGGCGAGCGCAACGGCGCCGTCCTGCAGGTCGTCTTCAAGGCCTCCGACGGCAGGCTCGACTCGCCCGAGCGCAAGGCGGCGATCGCAGCCGTGCTGGCCGACGCTTCCAAGGCGCCGAACGCGACCGACGTGACGGGACCGTTCGCCGACAACAACCAGCGCTTCTCCAAGAGCGACCCGCGCATCGGCTACGCCGAGGTGCAGTTCTCGAAGGACGGGTTCCAGCTCAGCCGCACCAAGATCGTGGACCTCGAGGACACGATGCGGAGCACGCTCGAGAAGACCGGCATCCAGACCGAGTTCACGGGTGACGCCGACCAGGCGCCGCCCGAACAGGGCGCCAGCGAGCTGATCGGCATCGGCGTGGCGCTGATCGTGCTGCTGATCGTGTTCCGCACGTTCGTGGCCGCGGGAGTCCCGATCCTGTTCGCCGGCCTCTCGGTCGGCACCGCCTTCGCCTTGCTCTTCCTCCTGGCCAACCTGACCGACTTCAACACGATCACGCCGATCCTCGTCTCGATGATCGGCATCGGCGTCGGCGTCGACTACACGCTCTTCATAGTCACGCGCTTCAGACAGGCGCTCCACGACGGCATGCCTCCACGCGAGGCAGCCGCCTACGCGTCTGCGACCGCAGGCCGCGCGGTGATCTTCGCCGGCACGACGGTTGCGATCTCGATCACCGGCCTGGCCACGATCGGCATCCCGTTCATCACCAAGCTCGGCATGGGCGGCGCGCTCGGCGTGCTCACGGCGGTGCTCTACGCCACGTTCCTGCTGCCTGGCCTGCTGGCGCTGATCGGTCACCGCATCGACAGGCTCAAGGTGCCGTTCCTGAAGCAGAGCGACGAGTCGGAGGAGGCGCGCGGCGACTCCCTCCTGGGACGCTGGGGCGCGTTCACCGTGAGCCACACGGGCCTCGTCCTGAGCGTCACGGTGCTCCTGCTCGCGCTGCTGATCGTGCCGATCTTCGGCACGCGGCTCGGCACGGCCGACGCCAGCACGGCGCCCAAGAACTCGACGGCGCGCAAGGCCTACGACATCCTCACGACGGGCTTCGGCGCCGGCTTCAACGGCCCCGTCCCGATCGTCGTCGAGCAGAACGGCGACCCGAAGGCCGCGCAGAAGGTCTACCTGGCGGCCAAGCAGCTGCCCAAGTCGTCCGCAGCCTTCGTGCAGCCCGTGATCTACAACAAGGCCAAGGACGTCGGCCTCGTCGTCATCTCGCCGGCCACCGCGCCGCAGTCCTCCGAGACCGACGACCTGATCAACACGCTGCGCGACACGACCATCCCGAAGGCGCTCGAGGGGAGTGAGGGAGAGGCCTTCGTGAGCGGTCAGAACGCGGCGTTCATCGACATCAGCAACCGCATCTACGAACGCGCGCCGTACTTCCTGCTCTACATCATCGGCGTCACGATGCTGGTGCTCTCGATGGCCTTCCGATCGGTCGTGATCGCGTTCAAGGCCGCCATCACGACGCTCATCTCGGCCACCGTGGGCTTCGCGGTCCTGACCTGGTTCTTCAAGATGGGCCACGGGCTGAACCTGCTCGGGCTCGACCGCGTGGGGCCGATCGAGAGCTTCGTGCCACCGATAGCCTTCGCCATCCTGTTCGGCCTCTCGATGGACTACGAGGTCTTCCTCATGAGCCGTATCCGCGAGGAGCACGTGCACGGCAAGGACACGAAGACGGCCGTTCGCGACGGCGTCGCGGCCATCGGGCGCGTCGTCTTCGCCGCCGCGGTCATCATGTCCGCGGTCTTCATGGCCTTCCTGCTCACGCCCGACCGCGTGAGCAAGGAGTTCGGGCTCCTGCTGGCGGTCGCGATCCTCACGGACGCGCTGCTCATGCGCCTGACGCTCGTGCCGGCGCTGCTCTCGCGCCTGGGAGAGAAGTCCTGGTACATGCCGAAGTGGCTCGACAAGATCCTCCCCAACATCACGATCGAGCCTCCGACCGAGGGAATGGGGACGCCGAGGCTGGCGCCCGAGTCGGGGACGCCGATCGCGGAAACCTAGGGTTCGCAGGGCCGCGCGCCTCGGCGCGCGGCCCGAACTCCTAGTACTCGTCCTGCAGGACGCGCCAGAGGCCGGCGCCGAGGAATGCGACGAGCCACACGACCACGGTGGCGAAGGCCGCGGCGAGCGCGATGTCGGCGTGGCGATCGAGTTGCGCGACGATGTCGCTGGCCGCCGGCAGGAGGTAGGAGGCGAGCGTCTCGCTGATCTGGCTCGCGATCACGCCCGTGAGGATGCCGGAGCCCAGCGAGATGCCCAGCGAGACGCCGATCGCGGCGCCGTTGGAGCGCAGGAACGACCCGACCGCGACGCTCACGAGTCCGAACACGAGGGGATTGACGAGGTAGGCCCAGACGCCGCCCAGGTCGTCGGCGAGGCTCGGGTCGTTGGCGGCGCTGTGGCGGAGCACGTAGGCGGCGACGAGCATGAGGGCGATCGCCGGCAGGCAGGAGATGACGATCGCGATGGCAGAGCCGAGCACGCGCGTGAGGTACAGCCGCCGGCGCGGCACGCCGGTCATCACGAGGTAGCGCATGGTGCCCTGCGCGGTGTCGTAGGAGCCCGCGAGCGCACCGATCAGCACCGACATGAGCAGGGCGACGGTCGAGATCGGATCCATCGCGTCGAGCAGCTCGGTTCCGCCCGCGTCGCCGCTCTGCGAGATGCGGACGACGAGCATGATCACGACGGCGCCGAGGCCGACGATGATCGCGCTCCAGTACGTGCCGCGCCGCCCGGCGATGCGGCGGATCTCGGACTCAAGCATCGCCGCCCTCCTGTACCGGACTCATGTCGCCCGGCTTGCTGTCGGCCGTGAGGTCGAGGAAGCGCTGCTCGAGGCTCTCGCTCTCGCGCCAGATCTCGGCCACGCCGACGCCGGCTTCGAGGAGCGCGCGGTTGAGCGCGATCAGACGCTCGTCGCTGATGTCGGCCACCTGCAGGTCGAGCGCGTTGTAGCCGTCGTTGCGGCCGACGCCGGTCACGTACGCAATGCCCGAGAGCACGCCGCGGGCGCGCTCGTCGTCGTCGGTGCGCAGGAGCACCGAGTGCCGCCCGCCCGCGATCAGCTCGTCGACCGGACCCCACGAGATCAGCTTGCCGGCCTGCACGATCGCGATGTCGTCGGCCATCTTCTGCACCTCGTCGAGGATGTGCGACGAGATGAAGACCGTGCGGTCCTCCTTCTCGACGAGGTCGCGGATCATGGTGCGGAACTCGAGCATCCCGGCGGGGTCGAGGCCGTTGGTCGGCTCGTCCAGCACGAGCAGCTCGGGGTCGTTGAGCAGGGCGCGCGCGACGCCGAGGCGCTGCCGCATGCCGAGCGAGTACGTCTTGACCTTGTCGTCGGCGCGATCGGTCAGCACCACGCGATCGAGCACCGCGGGGATGCGCGCGCGGGCCTCGCCGCCGTAGTGCGCGGCCCACACGTCGAGGTTGCGGCGCCCGCTGAGGTAGGGGTAGAAGCGCGGCTCCTCGACGATGCCGCCCGCGCGCGCGAGGGCGCTGTGGATGTCCTTCGGCACGTCGAAGCCGCGCAGGCGGATGCGGCCCTCGGTCGGCTTCGCCAGCCCGAGCATCATGCGGATGAGCGTGGTCTTGCCGCAGCCGTTCGGGCCGAGCCACGCGAAGCAGCGTCCGCGCGGGACGTCGACCGTCACGTCGTCGACGGCGAGCTTGTGCCCGAACCGCTTGGAGACGTGCTCGAGCTGGATGATCGCGTCGGCCATCGAGCGGCTAGACCGCGCGCTGCGCGAGGAGGTCGCGGATCTCGGTCAGCAACTCGGTCTCGCTCGGTGCCGCCGCCTCGCCCTCCTTGCCCCTGTTCAGGCGCGCCGTGATGGCGTTGATGGGCTTGACGACGAAGAAGAACACCGAGGCCCCGACGAGCACGAAGTAGATGACGGCGTTGAGGAAGAGACCGTAGTGGAAGGTGCTGCCGTTGATCGTGAACGACTCGCCGCTGAAGTCGACGCCGAAGATCATCCCGATGATCGGCGTGATGATGTTGTCGACGAACGACTTGACGACTGCGCCGAACGCGATGCCCATGACGACCGCCACGGCCAGTTCGACGAGATTGCCCTTCATCAGGAAATCACGGAACTCCTTGAGCACGTGCACCCCCAGGTTTGCTGACTCGGGTTCCGGCGGTCACCTTAGATGGTCTCGTTCGCCTTCCGGCCCGGCAGTTCACCGGGTCGCGCGTAGACTGCTCTGAGCATTCTCGAACCAAGGAGACAGACGATGGCGACGATCGCCGCGACCGATTACCAGATGCCGATCGGCGGTGAGTGGGGCGAGAGCGAAGGCGGGCGCTTCGAGGTCACCAATCCGGCCACCGGTGCGGTGGTGGGCACCGCCGTCAACGCGACCGCCGACGACGTGCGCCGCGCAGTCGATGCTGCCGAGGAGGCCCTCGGCCCGTGGAAGGCGCTGGCTGCCATCGAGCGCGCGCGCATCCTGCGCCGCGCGTCCGATCGCATCCTCGCCGAGGCCGATCACATCGCCGGCGTGATGACCGACGAGCAGGGCAAGCCGCTGGCCGAGGCCAGGGGCGAGGTCGTCTACGCCGCGTCGTTCCTGGAGTGGTTCGCGGGCGAGGCCGAGCGCACCTACGGCATGACGCTGCCCCCGATGAACCCGCAGAAGCGAGTGCTCGTGCTGCGCCAGCCCGTCGGCGTGACGGCGGCCATCACGCCCTGGAACTTCCCGGCGGCGATGATGACCCGCAAGCTCGGCCCGGCGCTCGCGGCCGGCTGCACCATGATCGTCAAGCCCGCCTCGGCGACGCCGCTGACGGCGCTCGAGGTCGTGCGCTGCATGGAGGAGGCCGGCGTGCCGGCCGGTGTCGTCAACGTCATCACGTCGCGCCGCACGGCCGACGTGGCCAACGCGCTCTTCAGCGACGCGCGCGTGCGCAAGATCTCGTTCACGGGCTCGACGGAGGTCGGCAAGGAGCTCATCCGCGCCTCGGCCGACCAGGTCAAGCGCCTCTCGCTCGAGCTCGGCGGCCACGCCCCGTTCGTGATCTTCGAGGACGCCGACATCAAGGCCGCCGTCGCCGACACGATGGCGTCGAAGTACCGCAACGCCGGCCAGACCTGCGTCTGCGCCAACCGCATCTACGTGCAGCGCAGCATCCACGCCGAGTTCGTCAAGGAGCTCGCGCGCCAGGCCAGCGAGATGAAGGTCGGCAACGGCCGCGACGAGGGCGTCGTCGTCGGCCCCCTCATCGACGCCCGCGGCGTCGCCAAGGCCGATGAGCACGTCAAGGACGCGGTCGCCAAGGGCGCCGATCTCCTGGTCGGCGGCGAGCCGCTGACCGACGGCGCCTACGCGGGCGGGTCGTTCTACCCGCCCACGGTGCTCGACAACGTGACCGAGGACATGCTGATCTATCGCGAGGAGACCTTCGGTCCCGTCGCGGGCGTCACGGTGTTCGACACCGAGGACGAGGCGATCCGCATGGCCAACGACACGATCTACGGCCTGGCCGCCTACTTCCACACGCGCGACTACGCCCGCCTGCTGCGCGTGGCCGAGCGCCTCGAGTACGGCATCGTCGGCGCCAACGACGGCATCATCTCGTCGGCCGCGGCGCCGTTCGGCGGCATCAAGGAGTCGGGCTACGGCCGCGAGGGCGGCCCGCAGGGCATCGACGAGTACCTCGACGTCAAGTACGTCTCGATCGGCGGCGTCGGCTCCCTCTAGGAGCCTCGGAAAAGACGACGGCGCCCGCCTCTCTGCCGAGAGTCGGGCGCCGCATCCGAGGCGAGAGAGGGAGGGGGAGGAGCTCGCCTTGGGTCAGAGCTTCCCAGTTGGCCGGGCAGACGGCTGTCGTCCGGGCGGACGCTGCACCGGAGGAGGGATCTCTCATCCGATCGGAGGAGAGATCCTGAGAATCTCTCACAGAAACCGCGGGTCGCGTCTACGCCGAGCGGGCCGTGTCGGCCTCGGATGTCTGCTGCGACTCCTCGGAATCGAGGACGCGGGCGCGCAGGACAACGGGACGGCCGGGGCGGGCTTCGAGCGTGAGCTCCTCGCCGAGCGCGCGCAACAACCCGCTGAGGGTGTCGACGGTAGGCGAGATGCGGTCGCACTCGATGCGCGAAATCGCCGACTGCGCGGTGTGAGCGCGCTGCGCGAGTTCCTTCTGCGTGACGTGGTGGCGCTCGCGGACGCGGCGTACGAGCTCGCCGGGCGAGGGGTTTCGGTCGTGCGGCATGACTCGCGGTTTCGCCGGATGGGCGTGGTCTCCTTCCGGCTCCTGCGAGACTGCCCGCGATGACGCGGATGGCCGGGATGGACGATGGCGTGCTCTCGCTCACGGGGCGCGACATCTTGCAGAGCTACAAGCGCGTGGCGATCGTCGGCCTGTCGCCCGATCCGTCGCGTCCGAGCTACCGGGCCGCCGTGCACCTGCTGGCCTACGGCTACGAGGTGATTCCCGTCAACCCCAGGGTGTCCGAGGTACTCGGCGTTCCGGCTGTGCCGAGCCTGGCCGAGGCGGGGCCTCTCGAGATCGTCGACGTGTTCCGGCGGATCGACGCCGTGCCCGCGGTCGTGGACGAGGCGATCGCCCTCGGCGCGAAGGCCATCTGGCTGCAGCTCGGTCTGCGCGACGACGCGGCGGCCGAGCGGGCTCGCGCCGCAGGCATTCCGTTCGTGCAGGACCGCTGCATCAAGATGGAGCACGCCCGCTGGTTCGGCGGGCTCAACTGGGTCGGTCTGGCGACCGGCGTCGTCTCGTCCCGCCGCGAGGAGACGGCGCGCGCACATGCCCGCTAGGAAGGCCTCGGATCGCGCGTTCGGGTTCGACACGCTGCAGATCCATGCCGGCCAGCGCGTGGATGCGACGACCGGCGCGCGCGCCCAGCCGATCTATCAGACGGCGTCGTACGTCTTCGAGGACTCGCAGCACGCGGCCGATCTGTTCGACCTCAACCGCTTCGGCAACACCTACACGCGCATCGCCAACCCGACGAACGCGGCCTTCGAGGAGCGCATGGCGATGCTGGAGGGCGGGGTGGGCGCGCTGGCGACCGCCTCGGGGATGGCCGCCACGGCCGTCGCGGTGCTCACGCTGGTCTCGAGCGGCGACGGCATCGTCTCCTCGCAGAACCTCTACGGCGGCACGCACAACCAGTTCGCGCTGCAGCTGCCGCGCTTCGGCGTCGACGTCCGCTTCGTCGACCCCCACGACCTCACCGCGGTGCGCGCCGCGATCGACGAGCGCACCCGGGTGCTCTACGCGGAGACCATCGGCAACCCGCGCATCGACGTCCTCGACATCGCGGGCTGGGCGCAGATCGCCGAGGACGCCGGCCTGCCGCTCGTCATCGACAACACGTTCGCGACGCCGTACCTGTGCCGTCCCTTCGAGCACGGAGCGCACATCGTCGTGCACTCGGCGACCAAGTTCATCGGCGGCCACGGCACCTCGATCGGCGGCGTGATCGTGGACTCGGGGCTCTACGACTGGGAGCGCGGTCTCTTCCCCGGCGTGACCGAGCCCTCTCCCGGCTACCGCGGGATGCGCTTCGCCGAGACGTTCGGCAACTTCGCGTTCATCACCAAGGCGCGCGTCGAGACGATGCGCGACTTCGGGCCGGTGCTCTCGCCGTTCAACGCCTTCCTGCTCATGCAGGGCCTCGAGACGCTCTCCCTGCGCATGGACCGGCACGTCGAGAACGCGCGCGCGCTGGCCGCGTTCCTGC
This sequence comes from uncultured Actinomycetes bacterium, assembly GCA_963713435.1. Classification (GTDB taxonomy): domain Bacteria; phylum Actinomycetota; class Thermoleophilia; order Gaiellales; family JALYLC01; genus JALYLC01. The sequence goes on along the minus strand of CAVQLU010000009.1, from coordinate 500,525 downwards.
GCAGCCACCCGCGCGTGCGCTTCGTCAACTACCCCGACCAGCCCGGCTCGCAGTACGCCGAGGCCGCGCAGCGCTACCTGCCGCTCGGCCCGGGCGCGATCCTCGCGTTCGGCATCGAGGGCGGCCGCGAGGCCGGTCGCCGCTTCATCGAGGCCTGCGAGCTCTGCTCGCATCTCGCCAACGTCGGCGACGCCAAGACGCTCGTGATCCACCCGGCGTCCACGACGCACCGCCGCCTGGACGCAGCGGCGCTCGAGGCCGGCGGCGTGACGGAGGATTTGATCCGCATCTCGGTCGGTCTCGAGGACATCGACGACATCGTGTGGGACGTCGAGCGCGCCCTCGCGGCGTCGGCGTGACCGAGCACCGCAACCAGCTGGCCGGCGAGACCAGCCCGTACCTGCTGCAGCACGCGGGGAATCCGGTCGACTGGCGCCCGTGGGGCGAGGAGGCGTTCGAGCTCGCGCGCCGGCTGGATCGCCCGGTGCTGCTCTCCATCGGCTATTCGGCCTGCCACTGGTGCCACGTGATGGAGCGCGAGTCGTTCGAGGACGAGACGACGGCGCAGCTCATGAACGAGCACTTCATCTCGATCAAGGTCGATCGGGAGGAGCGGCCCGACGTGGACGGTCTCTACATGACCGCCGTCGTGGCGCAGACCGGGCACGGCGGCTGGCCGATGACCGTCTTCCTGCTCCCCGACGGGCGCCCGTTCTACGGCGGCACGTACTTCCCGCCCGAGGCGCGCGGCGGCCTGCCGTCGTTCGGGCAGGTGCTCGAGGGCATCGCCACCGCCTATACCGAGCGGCGCGACGTCATCGAGCACCAGGCGGCGGAGATGGCCGCGAGCCTGCAGGAGGGCCGGCTCGGCGTGCCGCCGGAGGGCTTCCGGCTGACGCAGGCCACGCTCCTGGACGCCCTGCTGACGCTGCGCGGACAGCACGACGAGCGCAACGGCGGCTTCGGCCGCGCGCCCAAGTTCCCGCCGCACGGCGTGCTCACGTTCCTGCTGCGCACGCATCGGCGCAGCGGTAGTGCCGAAGCGCTCGCGATGGCGCTGCGCACGATGCGGCGCATGGCCGACGGCGGCCTGCGCGACCAGCTCGGCGGCGGCTTCCACCGCTATGCGGTCGACGCGATCTGGCTCGTGCCGCACTTCGAGCAGATGCTCTACGACAACGCGCTGCTCGCGCGCTCGTATCTCGCGGCCTGGCAGATGACCGGCGACGAGCAGTGGCGGGAGGTCGCCGAGGGCGTGCTCGACTACCTGCTGCGCGAGCTCGCGCTCGAGCACGGCGGCTTCGCCTCCGCCCAGGACGCCGACACCGACGGCGTCGAGGGCGCGACGTTCACGTGGACGCCCGCGCAGCTGCGCGAGATCCTCGCCGACGAGGACGCCGAGTTCGCCGAGCGCACCTGGGGCGTGACGGAGGAGGGCAACTTCGAGGGCGCGACGGTGCTGTCGCTCGTCGCCGCGCCCGAGGACGACGCTGGGCGCGCGCGCCTCGCGCGCGTGCGCGCCCAGCTGCTCGAGGCGCGGGCCGCCCGCCCGCAGCCGGCACTCGACGACAAGGCGCTCGCGAGCTGGAACGGCATGGCGCTGGCGGCGCTGGCCGAGGGCGCGCGCCTCTGCCGGCGCCCCGATCTGCTGGCGGCGGCCGAGCGCTGTGCCGCCTTCCTGCTCGGGCCGCTGTCCCACCCCGACGGCGGGCTGTGGCGCACGCATCGCGCCGGACGCAGCCAGGTGCCCGGCTTCCTCGACGACTACGCGCAGGTCGCCGTGGGGCTGCACGAGCTCTATCTCGCCACGCGCGAGCACCGCTATCTGGTGGAGGCGCGCCGCCTCGCGCTGCTGGCGTGCGAGCGCTTCGGTGCGCCCGACGGCGCGTTCTATGACACGGCGCACGACGCGGAGGTGCTGGTCGCGCGGCCGCGCGAGTTCGACGACAACCCGACGCCCTCGGGCAACTCGACGCTCGCCGGCCTGCTCGTGCGCCTGGCGCGCACCTACGCCGAGCCCGAGCTCGAGCGGCGGGCGCACGCGGTCGTCGCCCAGGTCGGGCCGCTGCTGGCGCGCGCGCCCCAGGGCTTCGGGCATCTCCTGGGCGTCTGCGATGCGCTGCTCGCGCCGCCCCGCGAGGCCGCGGTCGTCGGCGCGCCCGGCGATCCGGTGACGGCCGAGTTGGCCGCTGCGCTGCTCGACGCCTACGAGCCCGACCTCGCCGTCGCGTTCGGCGATGGCGCCGACGACCTCGGGGTTCCGCTGCTCTCCGGACGCGCCCTGGTGGAGGGCCGGCCGGCCGTCTACGTGTGCAGCGGGTTCATCTGCGCAGCGCCCGCGACGGACGCTCTCATGGTGCGCACAGCCCGCCTTAACGCGAATGAAACCTGACGCCAAGGGGTGCTTTACCTGATCGGAGTACAACTGGGGCATGGAGAACGAACCGCCTACCGACCCCCGGCTGCCGATCTTCCACGAACCGGAGTTCCCGTCTGAGACGTCGTCGGCTCCGAAGTCGTCGTCCGACCCCAAGTCTTCTTCCGCTCCCCGCGCTGCGACACCCCCTCCCGCTTCCTCCTCCCCTCCCCTCCCTCCCTCCCCTCCCTCCCCCGACCGCCGGCCGCGCATGGGCGCGATCGCCGCACTTGCGGCGATCTGCGCCCTGGCCGGCGGCGGAGTGGCGGCGGTCGGAGTGCACGCGCTCGACGACGGCAACAAGACCGTGACGACGACCGTCGCGGCTCCTGCCGGCTCGAGCGGCACCACGGGTGGTTCCTCGTCCGGCGCCGATGCCAACGCCGCGTTCGCGCGTAGCGGTGGCAAGTCGGTCTCCCAGATCTACAAGAACGACGCGCCTGGCGTCGTCACGATCACCTCCACGATCCCGTCCACGACGTCGGGTGACTTCTCCCCCTTCGGGCCCGGACAGGGTCAGGCCGAGACCGCCCAGGGCTCGGGCTTCGTGATCGACAAGCAGGGCCGCATCCTCACGAACGCCCACGTCGTCGAGGGCGCAACCTCGGTCGTCGTGGCCTTCGAGGACGGCGTCACCGCCAAGGCGACCGTGCTCGGGCGCGACTCGCTCTACGACCTGGCGGTCATCAAGGTCGACGTGCCGGCGAGCGAGCTGCACCCGCTCAAGCTGGGCAGCGTCAACACCGTTCGGGTCGGCGACCCCGTCGTCGCGATCGGCAATCCGTTCGGCTACGCCCAGACCGTGACCGCGGGCATCGTGTCCGCCAAGGGCCGCATCCTCACCTCGCCCGAGGGCGGGACGAAGATCATTCCCGGCGCGATCCAGACCGACGCCGCGATCAACCACGGCAACTCGGGCGGCCCGCTCATCGACCGCCACGGCGATGTCATCGCGATCAACGCGCAGATCGCCGATCCGTCGATCACGGGCACGAACGCCAACGCCGGCGTCGGCTTCGCGATCCCGATCGATCTCGCCAAGCGAGCGCTCGAGAATCTCGAGCAGGGCAAGCCCGTCTCGCATCCGTACCTCGGCATCCGGGTCGATCAGCTCAACAGCTCCATCGCAGCCGCCAACAGCAAGCTGCCGGCGCATGGCCTGCTGATCGCGGGTGTCGCCAAGGACTCGCCCGCGGCCGCTGCCGGCCTCAAGGGCGGCTCGAGCAAGCAGACGGTCGGCACCCAGTCCTACTGCGTCGGCGGCGACACCATCACGGCCATCAACGGCCACGCCGTCAACACGCTCGAAGATCTCCAGTCGCGTATCTCCAACTTCGCAGCCGGCGACGCCCTGCACCTCTCGGTGACGGGCAGCGACGGCAGCAAGCGAAGCGTCACGGTGACGGTGGGTTCGATGCCTTCCACCACGCAGCCACTCGCAACCGGCTGCTAGATCACCTCGGAGGCGAAACGCCGCGAGCGTACCGGGTGCACCCCAGAGGCGCCCGGTACGCTGGCGGCGTGAACACGGAAGTCTTCGAGGTCGAGGGTGTCCACTGCCCGCGCTGCATCGAGAAGATCGCTGCGGCGCTGACGGGCCTCGACGGCCTGCGGGCGGCCGATGCCAATCTGATGGGCGAGATCACGGTGCAGCTCGAAGGTCCGGACGCGCGCGAGCGCGTGCGGACTGCGCTCGAAGGCGCGGGCTTCCCCGTCGCCGCCGTGCGCCCGGGGTAGGCGGCGTCAGTTCAGGTCGAGCGTGACGTGGTGGCGCGCGCTGCCGGCTTGCGACTGCACGCGAACCTCGATGCGCGCCGCGCTGCCCGTCGTGACCGTCTCGGGGACGGTCAGCTGGAACAGCTTGCGCCCGATCACCCAGTTCTTGGCCTGCAAGGTGCGCAGGCTGTCGCCGTTGACGCTGATCTTGACCGTGACGCGCGTCTGGTAGCGCTTGGGCGTCCAGCTGGTGTCGACGAAGATCCGGTGGGAGCTCCCGAGCCACGTGGCGTGGACCTTCGTGACCGTCAGAGGGGTCTTCGATCCGGCCGTGGCGGGCAGGGCCGCGAGCGAGCCGGCCGTTGCCGCGAGAGCGATCGACGTGATGAGCATGCGCCGCATATGCTCCTCACCGTAGTACGGGTTTTCGCTGCTTTCCACCGTTCGAGGCATATGACCGAGGTTGTCCAGAGCGAGCGTCACGGAGCCGTCGCGCTGCTGCGCCTGAACCGGCCCGAGGCGCTGAACGCGCTCTCGGACGACGTGCTCGCGGCGCTCTGTGCGGCGCTCGACGCTGCCGAGGAATCGGGCGAGGTGCGCAGCGTCGTGCTGTGCGGCGCCGGGCGCGCATTCGCCGCCGGCGCCGATGTCGCGGGCCTGCGCAAGCTGGACGCCACGGAGGTGCTCGAGGGCGAGCGCGGCCGGCGCTGGCAGCGCCTGCGCTCCTCGCGGCTACCGGTCGTCGCGGCGGTGCACGGCTGGTGCCTCGGCGGCGGCTGCGAGCTCGCGCTCACGTGCGACATCGTGCTGGCCGCGGAGAATGCGCGCTTCGGGCTGCCCGAGACGAGTCTCGGACTGATCCCCGGCGCCGGCGGAACGCAGCGACTGCCACGCATCGTCGGCCGCTCGCTGGCACTCGAGGTCATCCTCGGCGGCCGCGTCCTGAACGCCCGCGAGGCGCTGCAGCACGGCATCTGCTCGCGGGTCGTGGCGCCGGAGGCGCTCGAGCGCGAGGCGCTCGCGCTGGCCGCGCGCATCGCCGAGCGTCCCGCCCTGGCCGTCCGTCTCGCGCGCGAGGCAGTCGGGCATGCGTTCTCCTCGCCGCTCGAGACCGGGCTGGACGAGGAGCGCCGTCTCTTCGCCCTCGCCTTCGCAAGCGCCGACGCGAGCGAGGGGATGGCCGCCTTCGTCGAGCGCCGTGCCCCGAACTGGAGTGATCGCCCATGACCGACGAGCCCACGCATCGCATCGAGCGCGAAGGCGCGGTGGCGACGGTGACGCTCGATCGCCCCGACGCGCTCAATGCCCAGACGCGCGCCTCGCGGCGCGCGTTGATTCGCGATCTGCGCGCGCTGTCGGCCGACACGGCGGTGCGCTGCGTCGTGCTGACGGGGGCCGGGCGCGCGTTCTGTGCCGGGCAGGACCTGCGCGAGCCGGACGCGCTCGAGAACGTCGACGAGGTCATCCGCGAGACCTACGTCCCGATCGTGGAGAGCCTGACCGGCATGCCCAAGCCGGTCATCGCCGCCATCAACGGCGCCGCGGCCGGGGCGGGCCTCTCGCTCGCGCTGGCCTGCGACCTGCGCCTCATGGCCGAGGAAGCAGTGCTCATGCTGGCGTTCTCGAACATCGGCCTCGTGCCCGATGCCGGCAGCACCTGGCTGCTGCCGCGCATGATCGGCTACTCGCGTGCCTTCGAGCTGGCCGCCACGGCCCGCCGCGTCGCTGCCGCCGAGGCGCTCGAGCTGGGTCTCGTGAGCCGCGTGCTGCCGCGCGACGAGGTGCTGCCGGCCGCGCAGTCGCTCGCGGCCGAGCTCGCAGCCCGCCCCACGCTGGCGCTGGCCTGGACGAAGCGCCTGCTGCGGGCTGCGGAGCACGGCTCGCTGGCCGATCAGATGGAGCTCGAGGCGCAGCTGCAGGCCGCAGCCGTCCTCACGCACGACCACGCGGAGGGTGTCGCCGCGTTCCTCGAGAAGCGCGAGCCGCGCTTCGAGGGACGCTGACTCGGTGCAGCGACCCCGTCTGCGCCTGATCGTCAATCCCGTTGCCTCGAGCGTGGGGGAGCGCACGGTGCGCGCGGCGCTGCGGGCGCTCGAGCCGCACTGCGACGTCGAGCTGCTCGAGACGCAGAGGCGCGGGCACGCGATCGAGCTGGCCGCCGAGGCCGTGGCCTCGGGCTTCGACGGGATCGGCGTGATGGGCGGCGACGGAACGGCGAACGAGGTGCTCAACGGCGCGGGCGCCGACCTGCCGGTCGGCGTGCTGCCGGGCGGCGGGACGAACGTGCTCTCTCGCGCGCTCGGCCTGTCGCGCGAGATCGGGCCCGCCGCCGGCCAGGTCGGCGAGGCGCTGGCGCAGGGGCGCGAGCGGAACATCAACCTGGGCATCGTCAACGGCCGGCGCTTCGCATTCGCCTCCGGCGTGGGCGCGGACGCGCAGGCTGTGCGCCTCGTGGACGCCGCAGGACGGCCGAAGGGGAGGCGCCCCGGCGACGTCTACTTCGCCGCGCAGATCATGCGGACGCTGTTGCGCGGCGAGTACCGCGAGCCACAGCTCGACGTGTCGATGGGTGATCAGTTCGTCGCGCGCGGCGTCAGCATCTTCGTCGCCAACGTGCATCCCTGGAGCTACGTCGGCCCGTTCCCGCTCAAGCTGGCGCCGCTCGCGACGTTCGAGGGCGGGCTCGACGTGGTCGTGCCGAGCGACATGCGGCGGCGGCATCTGCCGCGCTATGCGACGCAGCTGCTCCTCACGGGCAGCCAGGCGCATCGACCGGACCGCCTGCTCGCCTACCTGCACGATGTCGAGGACGTCCGCGTGGCCTGCGGGCGGCCGCTGCCGGTGCACGCCGATGGCGACGACCTCGGCGACGTCGAGGAAATCGTCTACGGCGTCGCCCGCGATGCCGCCCGGATCCTCGTGTGAGCGCTCGTCCCGCACCTCCCGTGCTGTTCGACCTCGACGGCACGCTGGTCGATTCGCGCGTCGTCGTCGAGCGGCACTGGGGTCGCTTCGCGGAGCGGCACGGCCTCGACTTCGCAGCGGTGCTCGCGGTCATGCACGGCGTGCGCTCGAGCGATGTCATCCGCATCGTCGCTCCGGATCTGGATGCCACGGCCGAGGCGGCGCTGCTGGACGCCGGGGAGGAGGTCGACACCGACGGCCTCGTCGCCGTGCGCGGCGCGTACGAGGCGCTGGCCGAGCTGCCGCCCGGGAGCTGGGGCATCGTGACCTCGGGACACCGCTCGCTCGCCGAGCGGCGGCTGGGTGCGGTCGGCCTCCCCGTTCCCGCCGCGATGGTGTGCGGCGACGAGGTGACGCGCGGCAAGCCCGACCCGGAGGGTTTCCTGACCGGCGCGAGGCTGCTCGGAGTCGCTCCCTCGGCCTGCGTCGCGGTCGAGGACGCACCTGCCGGCACGCAGGCCGCACGGGCGGCCGGGATGCGTGTGATCGGCATCACGACCACGCATGCAGCGGCCGAACTGCCGGATGTCGATGGCGTCGTCGGCGACCTCAGCGAGTTCGCCGCGGCGCTCGCGGCCCTGCCGCCGCCACCTGCCCGGCAACCCCGGCGCGCGACGCCGGTAGACTGAGACCCCGCATGGACCTTGCCATCACGATCGGGCAGGGGCTGGGCTTCGGCGTCGCGTGCGGGCTCTCGACCATCGCGTTGCTCGTGCCGCTGCTGTGGCCGGGCATCGACGAGCGGGCGCTCGGCATCCTCGGAGCTTTCGGCCTCGTCGCCGCAGTGCTCGACCTCTGGTTGCCACTCAGCGTGCGCTTCGGCCTGCGCATTGCCGCGGGCGCGGCGGCCTGCGAATTCTGGTTACACGACGACCTCGCCTGGGCCGGGCTCGCAATCGGCGGGGCTGCTGCGGCGGTGATGTCGGTGGCGGCCGTCCCGCTCTCCGAGAACGCCGCGCGCGCCGGCTCACGGCCGGCCACGGCGCTCATCCTGGCGGTCGCTGCGCTGCTGGTGGGACTGGCGGCGATGGTGCCCTTCGTCGGGTACCCGCTGGCGGTCGTCGCCATCTTCCTCGCGCTCCGCTCGCGTCGCCGCGGCGGCGAGCGCTACGAGGGATTGCGGATCCTCCGCTGATGGCAGCAGGTCGCGAAACCTCGCCCGGCGTGGCCTCGGGCCTCCTGGCGCATCGCACGTTCCGCGAGCTCGTCAAGTTCGGGCTCGTCGGCGCGTCCGGCTTCATCATCAACGTGGCGGTCTTCGCGTTCTGCCTGCGCATCCTCGACGTGCATTACCGGCTGGCCTACGTCGTGGCGTTCTGCGTCGCGGTCTCGAACAACTTCTTCTGGAATCGCGTGTGGACGTTCCGCCGGCAGCGCGACGACAGCCACGTGGCGATGCAGGGAGCTCGCTTCTTCGCGGTCAGCCTGCTGGCGGCGTCCGCCGGCTTCGTGCTGCTCGAGGCTTTCGTCCGGGCGGGACTGCCGAAGATCCCGGCCGAGATGCTCGCCGTCATCCTGGTCGTGCCGATCTCGTTCCTCGGCAACAAGCACTGGTCGTTCCGCTAGCGCGTATGCGGGCGGCTGCTGCCCTGGCCGCGCTGCTCGTGCTCGTCGCGCTGCCTGCGGTCGCGCAGGCCGATGTCTCCGAGCAGGGCGCCGTCTCGATCGCCAAGTCGCAGCCCGGGGGCCGCTCGCTGCTGCTCTCGCACCCGGGCGCGAGCTTCACGGTGCGCCGTGCGGGCGCGAACTGGCTCGTGCTCGCACGTCAGGCGTTTCCGCGGACGCCGCTCGCCAGCTGGCTGATCGATCGCGAGACCGGTGAGGTGGTGGGCCATTCGCCGACCGAGAGCATCCGCCACCTCGAGGACTCCTCTGCGATCCGCATCGCGCTGCGCGACCCCAAGGTGGCCGACTGGCTGAAGCGCTACAAGGAACACACCGAGTACGCGACCTTCGACTCGACGCTGCACACGTGGACGGTGCACGTCAACGCCGGCTCGCACTACGGGGAGGTCGCGCAAGTCGAGGTGGACGACCGCACGGGCAAGGTGGTGCACGCGTGGACCGGCCCGCAGGTCAGCTGGAGCATGGCGCGGGGCTACAAGGGCTGGTTCGGCCGCAAGCTCAACGACACGCGGCTCTGGCTCGCGTTCTGCATCGTGTTCCTGATCGCGCTCGTGGACTGGCGGCGCATCCTCACGCTGCGGACACTCGATCTCGTCGCGCTGCTCTCGTTCTCGGTGTCGCTGTGGTATTTCGAGCGGGGGCTCGTGTTCTGGGCCGTGCCCCTGCAGTACCCGCCGCTCGTCTACCTGATCGGGCGCCTCGTCTGGATCGGGCTGCGTGCACGCCCGCAGGAGGCGAGCATGGGCCGCCTGCCGCCCTGGGCCCTGGCGGCCCTGATGGTCTTCCTGATCGGCTTCCGGCTGGGCCTGAACGCCTTCGACGCGACGGTGATCGACGTCGGCTATGCGGGAACCGTCGGCGCCGACCGGGTGCTGCGCGGCCAGCTGCCGTACGGCACGTTTCCGGACTCGAGCGGCGCGCCCTGCGGGGCGCGTCACAGCGACGGCACCTACAGCGCGTACCGCCAGGCGCAGGAGGACGACCGCTGCGAGTCGCCGGTTGCGAACGGCGACACCTACGGGCCCGTCAACTACGCGGCCTACGTGCCGGCGGTGGCGGTGACCGGCTGGACCGGCCGCTGGGACGACCTCCCGTCCTCGCACGGCACGTCATCCATCTTCGACCTGGCCTGCGTGGGGGGCATGGCGGCCGCCGGCTGGCGCTTCGGGCGCATGCGCATGGCGCTCGTCTGCGCCCTGGCCTGGGTCGCGTATCCGTTCACCGGCTACGCCCTCCAGGCCAACACGAACGACATGATCGTCGCGGCCTTCGCGATCTGGGGCTTCGCGTTCGCAACGGCGCCCGTGCGCCGCGGCGTCCTGCTCGCCCTCGCGTCCTGGACGAAGTTCGCGCCGCTCGTGCTGTGGCCGCTCTGGAGCCGCTATCCGCGCGGCGAGGACGCCCCACCGCGCTCGCTCCTGCGCGGCCTCGCCGGCCTGGCCCTCGGCACCGCCCTGGCCGGCCTGCTCCTCCTGCCCGGCGGCCTGGACGGGGTCCGGGTGTTCTGGGACCGCTCGTTCGGATTCCAGTTCGGCCGCTCATCCCCGTTCTCCCTGTGGGCCTGGGGGATCTACCCCGGCCTGCCCGACCTGAGCGGCCTCCAAACAGCCCTCCAGGCAGTCCTCGTCACCTGCTCGGCCGCCCTCGCCTTCCGCCCGCGCCGTCTGGACGCAGTGCAACTGGCCGCCCTCTCAGGCGCCCTGATCCTGGGCTTCGAACTGGTCCTGACCCACTGGTCGTACCTCTACCTCCCCTGGGCGTTCCCCTTCGTCCTCTTCGCGCTCGTCCTGCCCTCCCGAGCCCCGTGACACTTTCGCAACACCTATAAAGGGTCTGGCGCGTCCAGGACGGGTCTGACCCCGGGTGGACGGCACGCCATCGGGCGAAAGCCCGCGCCCGGGGCGCAATCCGCGCGCCCTCGTCACGCTTCCGGGACGCGCGTTGGCGCGAAACGGATCAAGTCGGGCGCGAGTGTGCCGGGGCAGCGCACCAGTGTGCACGGCCAGTTGGGGTCAGGCCCGTCCTGGACGCGCCAGACCCCATGTGGTTCAGGAGGTCGTTTCGGTTCGGACGATTGCTGCTCCCTCGGCCAGTGACTCGAGCTTGCCGAAGGCGACGTCTCGGGGCAGGTATTTCATGCCGCAGTCTGGCGCTGCGATCAGTTCGGTCGGGCGTTTGTGGGGGAGGGCACGGCGAATGCGCTCGGCCACGGTCTCGGACGACTCGATCTGCATGTCGTCGAGGTCGAGCACTCCGAGGATGATCTGCTTGCCGGGCAGCGTCTCGAGGATCGAGGTGTCGAGGCCCGACTGGGCCGTCTCGATCGAGATCTGGTGGCACGAGGACCCTGCCATCTCGGGGAGGAAGGAGTAGGCCGGCGGGCGCTCGTGGATGATCGCGGCGTACCCGAAGCAGATGTGGACGGCGGTCGTGCCTGTGATGCCCGCGAGCGCGCGTTCGAGCGCCGCGAGGCCGAACTCGCGTGCCTTCTCGGGTCGCGCCTGCATGTACGGCTCGTCGATCTGCACGATGTCGGCCCCGGCTGCGAAGAGGTCCGCGATCTCGTCGTGCACGGCGGCGGCGTACGCGAGCGCGAGCTCGCTCTCGCCTGCGTAGGCGTCGTTCTGCGCCTGCTGCGACATCGTGAACGGACCGGGCACGGTGATCTTGATCGGCCGGCTCGTGCTCGCCCGCAGGAACTGCACGTCACGGACCTGCACCGGGTGCTTGCGCTCGATGGGGCCGACCACTCGCGGCACCGGGTTCGGATGGCCGCTGCGGTCGAGCGCGGTTCCCGGGTTGTCGATGTCGACCCCGGCCAGCGCCGTGGCGAAGCGATTCGAGTAGCTCTCGCGGCGCGCCTCGCCGTCCGTGATGATGTCGAGGCCCGCGCGCTCCTGATCGCGGACTGCGAGCAGGGTCGCGTCGTCCTGGGCCTGCTCGAGGTAGGCCGGGTCGACACGCCACAGCTCGGTCGCCCGCGTGCGCGGCGGGAAACGCTCGCGGAGCCGCTCTCGATCGATCAGCCAGTCCGGCTGGGCATATGACCCGACGAGGCTCGTCGGGAGAGCGTGCAGGGGGCGGGTCGCAGCCACGACGCGGACGCTACCGCCTGAAGCACCGGGCGAATATACCCTAGGGGGGTAGTGTACGATGAAGGTCGTCTGATGGACACGGTTGCCTCCCCACAGCGGCTCGACCTGCCCATCGCGGGTATGACGTGCGCTGCCTGTGCCGGCCGAGTCGAGCGTGGACTGAACAAGCTCGAGGGCGTCGAGGCGACCGTCAACTATGCGACCGAGCGGGCCAGCGTCAGCTTCGACGCCACGCTCGTCACGCCGGCGGAGCTGGTGGCGGCCGTGGAGGACTCCGGGTACGCGGTGCGGCTGCCGGAGGCGGTGGGGACCTCTGGCGATCTGCGGTTGCGCCTGCTCGTCGCCGCCGTCCTCTCGCTTCCCGTTCTGGCGCTCGCGATGATCCCGGCGCTGCAGTTCGACTACTGGCAGTGGCTCTCGCTCGTGCTTGCGACGCCCGTCGTGTGGTGGGCCGGCTGGCGGTTTCATCGCGGTGCCTGGCTCAACCTCCGGCACCGCGCGGCGACGATGGACACGCTCATCTCGCTCGGCACGCTGACGGCCTGGGGGTGGTCGGTCGTCGCGCTCTGCTTCCTCGGCGCCGGAGCCGGGGACATGCGGATGCCGTTCGATCTCGTCACCTCTCGCGACGCGGCCAGCGACACGATCTACTTCGAGGTCGCCGCGGTCGTCACGACGTTCATGCTGCTCGGCCGCTACCTCGAGGCGCGCGCCAGGCGGCGATCCGGGGACGCTCTGAGGGCGCTGCTGGAGCTCGGGGCCAAGGACGCCGCGGTGCTCGACCCCGCCGGCGACGAGCGGCGCGTTCCGATCCACGAGCTTCGCGCCGGCGACCGCTTCGTCGTGCGGCCGGGCGAGAAGGTCGCCACCGACGGGGTCGTCGAGGCGGGGTCGTCGGCAGTCGATCAGGCGCTCCTCACGGGCGAGTCCATCCCCGTCGAGAAGCATCCCGGCGACGAGGTCGCGGGCGGCACCGTCAACGTCGGAGGGCGTCTGGTGGTGCGTGCGACGAAGGTCGGCGCCGAGACCGCGCTGGCTCAGATCGGGCGTCTCGTGAGCGAGGCGCAGAGCGGCAAGGCACCGGTTCAGCGCCTGGCCGATCGCGTGTCTGCGATCTTCGTGCCCATCGTGCTCGCCCTGGCTGCCGGCACGCTCGTCTTCTGGCTGCTCGACGGCGCGAGCCCCGCCTTCGCGATCACGACGGCCGTGGCCGTGCTGATCATCGCCTGTCCCTGCGCGCTCGGGCTGGCGACGCCGACGGCCCTGCTCGTCGGGACGGGCCGGGGAGCTCAGCTCGGCATCCTGATCAAGGGGCCGGAGGTGCTGGAATCGACCCGCCGCGTGGATACGGTCGTGCTCGACAAGACCGGCACCGTCACGACGGGGCTCGTGGAGCTGCGCGACGTGGTCGTCGCCGGCGGCGGCAGCCGCGAGCAACTGCTGCGCCTGGTCGGTGCGCTCGAGCACGCCTCGGAGCATCCGGTCGGCCGGGCAGTCGCCGACGCCGCGCGGCGCGAATGCGGCGCGCTGCCCGCGGTGGAGTCGTTCCGCAACCGGCCGGGTCTCGGCGCCGAGGGCGTGGTCGAGGGCCATGCGGTGGTCGCCGGCCGGCCGAGCCTGCTGGCCGAGTGGGGCCAGCACCTGCCGAGCGACCTCGAGGCTGCCCGCGCATCCGCCCAGGCGAGCGGCCAGACCGTCGTGGCAGCCGGCTGGGACGGAGCGGTACGTGGCCTCCTGGTCGTCGCCGACGGCGCCAGGCCGTCCAGTGCGACCGCCGTCGCCGAGTTGACGGCGCTCGGTCTGCAGCCGATCCTCCTGACCGGCGACAACGCCGCCACCGCAGCCGCGGTCGCGCGCGAGGTCGGCATCGCAGATGTGATCGCCGACGTCCTCCCCGCGGGCAAGGCCGAGGTGATTCGCCGCCTGCAGGGCGAGGGCCGCGTGGTCGCGATGGTCGGCGACGGCGTGAACGACGCGCCGGCGCTCGCGCAGGCCGACCTCGGCATCGCCGTCGGCACGGGCACGGACGTCGCCATCGAAGCCTCGGACATCACGCTCGTCTCGGGTGACCTGCGCGCGAGCGGCGATGCCATTCGCCTCGCACGTCGAACCCTCGCGACCATCAAGGGCAACCTCGCCTGGGCCTTCGGCTACAACGTCGCAGCGCTGCCGCTGGCGGCCATGGGCTATCTCAACCCGCTCATCGCGGGTGCGGCAATGGCCTGCTCGAGCCTGTTCGTCGTCGCCAACTCCCTGCGGCTCCGCCGCTTCCAGCCACACCGCGAGGTCCCATGATGTCCGCCGGCAAGCAGGTCAATCCCGGGTATATCGCCGACAAGGACGCGCTCTCCGCGCGCCTCAAGCGCATCGAGGGCCAGGTGCGGGGCATCGAGCGCATGGTCGAGGATGAGCGCTACTGCATCGACATCCTGACCCAGATCAGCGCCATTCAGGCCGCCCTCGACAAGGTCGGGCTGCGCCTCCTGGAGCAGCACGCCGCGCACTGCGTGATCGGACCCGAGGACGCCGAGGTCAGGGCCGAGAAGACCGGCGAGATGATGGCCGCAGTGGCGCGGCTGATGGGCCGGAGCTAGTCGCCCCGGCCCACCGGGGACCGCACGCTCGGGGTCTGACCCGCAACGTGCGGGTCTGACCCCAGGCGTGCGGACCGGGTTGCGCTCATCCCAGGTTGTGGATGCGCATCTCGATGTGCGACAGGTCGTAGGTCGTGGCGCCGGACACGTAGCAGGCCATCGTGACCTTGACCGGGGTCGTGAGTGAGATGGCGCCGACCGCGGTCCCGGACGCCGTCGCGCCTGCATCGACCGATGCCCCGCCGCCGCCGAACTGATTGCTGTTGGGGTCGTCACCCGTGTAAAGACCGCAGTTCAGGTTGTCGAACACCGCACCGGTGTTGTGGGCCGAGAAATGCGCGAAGATCACGTAGTCCCCGTTGGCGTCGAGCGTCGTGCTCGCAAGCGGTGTCCTGTCCTGGTAGTCCGTCACGTCGTCGCCGCTCACGCGCGTCGCGATGATGCCGACGCCGGCGGGCCCCTGCGGGCCGGTCGCGCCCGTGTCGCCCTTGGCGCCCATCGGGCCTGTCAGCCCGCGCAGGTTGGCGCGCGCGACCGTGCTGAGGAGGTTCGAGCCGAGCGAGCCGTCGCGGATGTCGGCGCCTGTCAGCGAGTCGTTCTGGATGTCGGCGCCTGTCAGCGAGTCGTCCTTGACGTTGCGCCCGGTGAGCAGGGCCTGCGCGCCGACGGCGGAGGTACCGCCCACTGCGAGGAGGAGTGCCAGCGTCGCGGTCACGCTCGCATAGCTGAGGCGGTGCTTCACGGGATGGCTCCTTCTGCGGGGTTCATCACCGGCGCCATCGCCGGGACGGATACCGCATCGGCACCCAGGCGACCCGTCTCTACCCCTTTCGGGGCTGCCGTCAGCGCGGCAGGAGGAAGCCCGCGCGCGTCTCGTTGCCCACGAGATCGGTCGCGCGCACCCGCAGGATCGCCCGCTTGCCCCGCGGCACCTGCAGCTTCAGGTGCACGCTCGCGGCCGGCTTGAGCGCGTGCCAGGCGCCGAGGCGCCCGCCGATCTCGAGGCGGTAGCGCAGGAGCGCGGTTCCCGAGCCCGGATCGTGGACGTGCACCACGGCGGCGACGCCGGTGCCGCTGCGCGATCCCGAGGCTTGCATGCGCGGAGCCACGCGATCGACGGGAAGCACGACCTGGCGCACGGGGCCCCAGTTGCCGGTCGCATCGCGCGCGCGCACCCACAGCTTGTGGCGGCCGTCCGAGAGTCGTCGCACCTCGCTCGGCGCGAGCAGGCCGCCGAGCGTCGCGTCGCTCGCGTCGAGCGGTGTCGCCGAGAGCTCCGTGAAGGGCGCCTTCGGCACGCCGCGCAGCGAGGAGAAGGCCGCTGCCGTGAGACCGGCGCTCGTGCCGCCGCCGCGCTCCTGTGCGCGGCCCGAGAGCACGATCCCGGGATGCGAGGCGTCCTGTGACCAGCGCGCGTTGATGCTCACGTGCGGGCCCGCGTGGTCGCTGCCGGCGAGCAGTGCGGCCGCCTGCGCGACGTTGAGGATGCCTGCGCCCGTATCCGGGTCGACCCCCGGCAGGCCGACGTCGCGTGCGCCGTGCACGAGCGCGTCGATGATCGCATCGGGCGTCGCCCCCGGGAACATGCCGGCCAGCAGCGCCACGGCGCCCGCCACCTGCGGAGCGGCGAACGAGGTGCCCGAGACGACGGTTGAGCCGGCCGGGCTCGCGAGCGAGACGCCCTCGCCGTAGGCCGCGATCGTCGGGAAGATCGCGTTGCCGCAGGGCGACGGGCCGCGCCCCGAGAAATCCGAGACGACATCGAGGCTCGAGACGCTGCCGACGGCCACGGCACCCGGCGCCGAGGCGGGGCTCGCTCCGGTGTTCGAGCCGGGCCCGGAGTTGCCCGCGGCGAAGACCGGGACGATGCCGGCCGCGCGCAGGGCGGCCAGGTCGCCGTCGAACTCGGTCTCGCAGCGGCCAGGGCCGCCGTCGTCCCAGGAGCCGTTCACCACGCTCGGCGCATCGTCCGTGCGCGGGTTGCCGTCGGGGTCGAGCACCCACTGGAAGGTGCTGTGCACCGCGCTCGTCGTGCTTCGCCCTCCGTCGCCGAAGACGCGGCCGGCGATCACGCGCACGTCCGGCGCCATGGATGCGACGACGGTGGCGACTTCCGTCCCGTGCGCGTGCGAGTCCTCGTCGAACGGGGTCTTGTGCTGCTCGTAGGGGTCGAACCACGAGCCGGGCGTGGTCGCGAGCTGCGGGAAGCCGGCGATGAGGCCCGTGTCGAGTACCGCGACCGTCACGCCGCGCCCGGTCTGGCCCTGTGCCCACAGCTCCGGTGCGCCGGTGGAGTTGACGGTCGGCGCCGGGACGTCGGTGGCCGCGGTCAGCGCGGAGCGCTCCAGGTGCAGGATGCGGTCGGGCTCGATCGAGCGCACGTCGGCACGCTGCCGCAGGCGGGCGATCAGCGCAGGCCTCGCGTGCACTGCGATCGCATCGGTGATCCAGAGCGGCTGCACGTGACTCGCCTCGCCTCGCCGCACCGCCCTGCGCAGGGTGCGCAGAAGCGGCGCCTGATCACGCCGGGCGCGCTCGCGCAGCCGTGTCGCCACCCACTGGGGCGCGATCGGGCCGAGCGCCGCGCTCGAGGCCCGCAGGTGCACGATCACCGCGACGTCGTGGCCCTGGGCGCTCGCGGCCGGTGCGAACGCGAGCCCCGCGGCCAGCGCGAGCGCGAGTGATGCGTTCCGGAGAGACGGGTTCAAGCCCGCCTCCGGAACGTCTCGATCCGCGTGGCTCGCCCGCTCTCGGCGTCGCACTCCAGCAGTGCTCCCTCCAGGCGCACGTCGCCGAGCGCCGGCTCGGAACGCGCGGGCATCTGGGTGAGGAAGCGGCGCAGCGCGATCTCGGTGCGCACACCGATCACGGAGTCGTGGGGGCCCGTCATGCCGCAGTCGCTGAGGTAGGCGGTGCCATCCCACAGCGAGGCGTCGTTGGTCTGGATGTGCGTGTGGGTTCCGAGCACGGCAGTGGCCCGACCGGCGAGATGCCGGCCCATGGCCACCTTCTCACTGGTCGCCTCGGCGTGGAAGTCCAGGATTACGACGGGCGTCTGCGCGCGTGCGTCGGCCACCAGGGCGGCGGCCTGCTCGAAGGGGCTGCAAGCCGGTTCAGGGTGGACGAAAAGCCGCCCGAGCAGGTTGATCACGGCGACGCGCGTGCCATTGGCGGCCTCGACGATGGTCGAGCCCCGGCCAGGCGCCGTCGCGAGGTAGTTCGCCGGGCGGACGATGCGCGGCTCGCTGTCCAGATAGCTCCCGAATCCGCGCTGGTGCCAGGTGTGGTTGCCGAGGGTGATGCAGTCGACGCCGCTCGCCAGGATCTTGTCCGCGAGGCGATCGGTGATGCCGGCGCCGTCGGCGGCGTTCTCGCCGTTGGCGATCACCAGGTCGAGCTCGAGCTCCTCGCGCAGGCGCGGAACGAGCGCCTCGACGGCTTCGCGTCCCGGCCGTCCGAAGATGTCAGCGATGAACAGCAGCCGCACGGCGGCTAGTGTCGCACTACGGCATCGCGGGTGCGGTGGCCGGCTCGACCCTGATGCTCGCGCCGTTGCCCGCATCCGAGACGTAGTGCGTGAGCACCGGCTGGCTGACACTGGCGACGTCGACGACGCCGCCGAGCTTCGTGCGTCCGCCCGTGACCTGCTGGCCGACTCGCAGCGTCGGCTTGCCGAGCGGGCCGACGGCCAGGGAGATGGGCGCGATCTTGACGACGAACGATGGATCCGACGACGGGCTGATGGCGATCTCCTGGCCGTAGTGCGTCGCGTCGCCGTTGAGGATGTAGGGCGTGATCGAGACGACCTGACCGTCGGCCGGCGCGTAGACGGCGGTGCCGGCCGGGGCTCCGATGTCGACGCCCTGGGTCGAGCCGGAATCGACGCTGTAGCCCATCCCGCCGCCGTCATCGCCGAACACGCCGTTCCACAGCCGCGTGATGATGCCGGCGTTGCTCTGGTGGCCGACGGGCGAGAGCGAGACGGCGTCGGAGCCCTCGTAGCGGTGGAAGACGACGCCCGTGATCACGTGCTGGTCGATCGGCACCATCAGCTGCAGCGCCCCGCGCGTGGCGAGCGTCTGCGGGGCCGGCGCGCCCGCCAGGGCCGCCTGGTCGGAGAGCGGCCGCGACTCGGCAGGAGCCGTCGGCCCGCTGGCGAACGTCGTCGTGAGACCGATGGCTGCCGCTGCGAGCAGGGCCAGCGCCAGTCCGAGTCGCCGCCGCCGGATGCGTGCGCGCTGCGCTCGGCGGGCGTCGGGCCGACGCGCGGGCAGGGGTCGGCCTTGGGCAGTCGCGGCCATCCAGCAGATGGTAAAGCATGGGCCTCGTGAGTGTCGGGGCAACTCCAGGAGAACACACTGACCGATCAGCAAGGAATGGCGGCGCCCCCGGGCTCCGGATCGGCGCCCGGCTACAGCGGGGTGCTGTTCGTTCCTCGCTGGATCCAGCTGGTCTCGCTGCCGGTCATCCTGCTCTTCGGCTGGATCTTCGCCGAGGCCGTCAGGCACGCCATCTTCATCTTCCTGATCTCGGGCCTGATCGCGATGCTGCTCAACCCGCTGGTCGCGACGCTCGTCACCCTGCGCGTGCCACGCGGCCTGGCGGTGCTCGTGATCTACGTCTCGCTCGCGGCCGGCATCTTCGGCGCCATCGCGCTCGCGGGCGTCGCGGCCGTCAACCAGGTGACCTCCGCCGCCGACACGGTCTCGCAGGAGTTCGAGAAGCAGCCGGGCCAGAAGGAGTCATCGGCCGAGCGACGCGTCGACCGCTTCCAGGACTGGCTCGACGCCCGCGGGCTCAGCCGCGTGCACGTCAAGGACATCGGCAACCGCCTCGTCGTCAACATCCGCGAGAAGGGCGTGACCGGCTACGCCAACCGCGCGGTCGACATCGGCCAGCAGATCGCGGCGCAGGTCGTGCAGGGCGTGATCGAGCTGCTGCTGATACTCGTGATCTCGATCTACCTCTTACTCGACGGCCCTCGCATAGCCAGGGGCGTGGACCGCGTGTTCCCGCCCGGCCCCGACGGCATCAGGCTCGGCCCCCAGGTACAGAAGGGCCTGATCAGCTACGTGCGCGGCCAGGCGACCGTGTCGTTCGTGATCGGCATGAGCTGCGGAATCGGCGTCTACGTCCTCTCGCTCACGGGCGTCTGGCCCGACGGTGATCGCTACGCGCTGATCCTCGGCCTGTGGGCGATGGTGACCGAGATCATCCCGTACGTCGGGCCCATCCTGGGCGCGCTGCCGGCCATCGTGCTGGCCGCGATCCACGCGCCGATCACCGCGCTCTGGGTGGCCCTCTTCTACCTCGCCATCCATCAGCTCGAGGGCCACGTGATCGTGCCGCGCGTGATGGGCTCGGCGCTCGGGGCGCATCCGCTGCTCGTGATCTTCGCGCTCGTCGCAGGCGCCGAGCTGTACGGGATCTTCGGCGCCCTGCTCGCACTGCCCGTGCTCGCCATGGGCCGGGAGGTCGTGCTCTTCCTCCACCGGCGCATCCAGCTCGAGCCGTGGCCGACGAACGGCCTGGCGGGAGGCGGGCTCGACGTCACCGTACCGGTGCGAATGGAGCCCGAGCCACCCGCCTCCGCGTGAGCGCGGATGCCCCGCTGATCGCCTGCGCGGGGTTGGTCAAGAGCTTCGGCGGCCGCAGGGTGCTGGGCCCGGTCGATCTGGCCCTGGCCGCCGGGGATCGCGTCGCTCTGCTCGGCCCGAACGGCGCGGGCAAGACGACCCTGCTGTCGCTGCTGGCGGGCTCGGCCGAGGCCAGCGCGGGCGAGGTCCGCCGCCCCGAGCTGCGGGAGATCGGCGTCGTCCCGCAGCGCCCTGCGCTCTATCGCCGCCTCAGCGCGCGCGAGAACCTCGAGCTGTTCGCGCGCCTGGCCGGTGTGCCCGAGCCCGAGGAGGAACTGGCCGACCTGAGCGCGGCGGTCGCGCTCGGAGATGCGCTCGACCGGCCGGTCGAGCGGCTCTCGCTGGGGCAGGCGCAGCGCGTCAACGTCGCGATCGGCCTGCTCGGCAAGCCGAGCGTCGTGCTCCTGGACGAGCCGACGGCGGCGCTCGACCCCGGCCACCGGCTGGCGCTCTGGGCCATGCTGGAGCGCGTCAGCGAGCGCGGCGGCGCCGTGGCGTTCGCCACGCAGAACGTCGAGGAGGCGCGACTCGCCGCCGACCGCGTGCTCGTGCTCGTCGAGGGGCGCTGTGCCTATTCGGGGCCGCAGGACGCGTTCTGGGCCGAGGCGGGGGCCGTCGACGAGGCGGGCGGGCACGAGCGGGCGTTCGTCGCCTTCGTCGAGCGAACGCGGAGTGCCGCGTGAGCCGGTTCTGGCTGCTGCTGCGCAAGGATCTACTGCTGCTGGCGCGCTCGCGCCCGCTGATCGCGGTGCTCGTGCTCTATCCGCTCGTGCTCTCGCTGCTGGTCGGCGGCGTCCTCGGCGGCCAGGGTGCGCGGCCGCGCGTGGCCTTCGTGAACGAGGATTCCATTCCGGACGTCGTCAAGGTCGGCGATCGCTCGTTCGACTTCGGGCGGATCGTGCGGCAGGCCGGACGGCGCGTCGAGCTGGTCGACATGACGCGGCCGCAGGCGCGGCGCGCGCTCGCGCGTGGTGATGTCGCCGCGGCGATCGTCGTGCCGCGCGGATTCGTGTCCGATCTCTCGTCGCTGATCGCGAGCCCGAGCGTCCTGCTGCTGACCAACCGCAATGCCTACGAGGAACGGATCCTGCGCGAGGCGCAGTCGTTCATCTACACCCTCAACACGCAGGTCCAGACGGAGTACATCCGCTCCAACAGCGACTTCCTCGACGTGCTCGTGCGCGGGGGCGAGGCCACGGCGCTCGGCCGCACCTATGACGTGCTCGGCCTCGACGCCACGCGCGAGCGCATCGCGGCGGTCAAGGCTCAGCTGCCGGCCGACAGCCCGGCCCAGAAGCAGCTCGACTCCGTGACGGCGTTCGCGAGCCAGGCCTCCGCGGCGCTCGGTCTCGCTCACCAGGCCCTGGCGGCGACGGCGCACCCGGTGCGTCTCGTCCAGCGCTCCACGAGCGGCCGCTCCTACCTGCTCGGATCGCAGGTGCAGAGCTACGGGCTGGCCATCTCGCTGGCCTTCGTCGCGCTCCTCCTGGGCGCCGCGGTGCTGACGCTGGAGCGCGACGAGAACGTGCTCGCGCGCCTGCTGCGGTCGGGGACGCGCCCGGCCGGCCTGGTCGCCGAGAAGGTGGCGCTGTGCGCGATCGTCGGCTGCGCTCTCGGGCTGTTGCTGGCTCTGGGCTTCGGGGTGGCGGCCGAGATCTCGTCCTCGGGCGCCGCCTGGGCGCGCATCCCGCTGCTGCTCGTGCCGCTCGCCTGCGCGGGCGCGGCCTTCGGCGCGCTGGGCTGTGCCGTCGGCGCAGCGGCGCGCGATCTGCGCGCCGCCTCGCTCGTCTGCGTCGCGCTGATCATGCCCATCGTGCTCGTGGGCCTCGTCCCGCGCGAGGTCTCGCCGCTCGCCGCGGACGTCTCCGAGCTGCTGCCGTTCACCCCTGCGGCGCGGGCCTTCGGCGCCGCGCTGTTCGACTCGGCGCCCGCCTCGAACGCGCTCGCGGCGAGCGCCCACCTGCTCCTGCTGGCGGTCGTCCTGAGCGGATTGACGCTCGCGCTCTTTACGCGCTTTCAGCGGAACTGACGAGCGTGCCCAGCGGCTCGGGCGCCAGTGCGGTCACGATGGCGTCCGGCAACAGCAGCGCGACCTTCTCGGCGAGCGCGACTGCCTGGTCGGCGTGCACCCAGAGCAGCGCGCTCGGCCCGGCGCCCGAGAGCGTGACGCCGTAGGCGCCGAGCTCGGGCAGGTGCTCCTGGAGGCTGCAGAACATGGGCGTCAGTCCCGCGCGATCGGGCTGGTGCAGCCGGTCGTCGAGGGCGCGGGGTAGCGACTCGAGGTCGCCGCTGGCCAGCGCGAGCACGAGCAGCGCCGCGCGCTGCAGGCTGTAGACGGCGTCGGCGCGCGGCACGTCGGGCCGCAGCAGCTTGCGCGACTCGGTGGTGTTGAGCTCGTGGTCCGGCACGGCCAGGACGAACGCCAGGCCGGCGGGAGGCTCGATGCGGCGCACCAGCGGCCACTGGCCGTCGAGCGCGAGCGTGAAGCCGCCGGCGATCGCAGCGGCGACGTTGTCCGGGTGGCCCTCGATGGGCGCCGCGAGCGCGATCAGCTCGCGCGTCCCGTGTGGTCGGCCCTGCAGCGCGAGTGCCGCTGCCAGGCCGGCGACGATCGCGGCGCTCGACGATCCCGTGCCCGACTGCAGCGGCACCTCATTGCGCATGTGGAAGGCCAGGCCGTCGAGCGGACCGTCCCAGACCTCCCTGAACGAGCGCACGACGAGGTTGCTCTCGTCGGCCGGCAGCGTTCCCGCGCCCGCGCCTGTCACGCTGACCTCGAGCGGTCCCGGCCGGCGCACGACGTCGACCGCGTTCCGCATCGGCAACGCGACGCCGAGGCAGTCGTAGCCGGGTCCGAGATTCGCGGACGAGGCCGGGACGCTGACACTGACGCGCTCCACGCCTCGGAGTATGGTCGGCTCGATCAGCCGGCGGGCACGGTGGCCGCGGCCAGATGCGCGAGCCCGGCCAGGTCGATGCCGGTGACCCGCACGACGACGCGCTTCCCGCGCACGGCCTTCCCGGGAACGACGACGGAGGCGCGGCCGGGGACGGTGCAGCGGAACGGGGTCGCCTTCGCACCCGGGATGGCGGCGGTGACCGTGCCGACGACGCTGGGGCTGGAGGGCAGGCAGACGATGTTCACGCGCAGCCCGCGAGCGGTCGCAGTGGCCGAGAGGGCGCGGGCGACCGGGGCGACGACGACGACGAACGTGCGCTGCGCGGTGTTGCCGGCCGCGTCGTTGACGAGCACCGTGACGTGGAAGGTGCCGGCCCGGGCGTAGGCGTGCCGCACCGTCAGCCCGTGCTCGGTCGTGCCGTCGCCGTAGCGCCAGGTGACGTCGACGATCGGCGACCAGACGTCGGAGGCCCGTACCGAGTAGGGGCCGAGCACGCCGAGCCCGACCTTCTTCGGCTTGGCGAGCGACTCGACGCGCGGGAGGCTGTGGTCCGTGCCCGAGGCCACGATCACGTTGCCCTCCACCCACAGCGCCAGCGCGCCGAGGGAGCCCATCGCGAGCTGAGGCGAGCCGACCGGCTCGGCCAGGCCGGTGCGCACGTTCTGCACCGTCCACGGCGTCGCGGTCGCGGGGCGCTCCAGGACGTCGGTGCCGGAGCGCTGCGCAGCGCCCGTGCCCGTCGTCTCGGTGACGATCGCCGAGGCCGCCGTCGTGGGCGAGAGCGCCAGGTTCTCGAGCGTCGTCGCCGTGCCCGGCAGGATCGTCGAGGCGGCGGTGGCCACGCCCGCAGGCGTCCACTCCGCCGTGCGCAGGACGGGCTGACCGGAGACGTCGATCCAGGCCAGCAGGACCCCGGTGCCCGCCGGACCCGCGGCGTCCGAGGCGCCCGCGACATGCGGCGTCCGCCCGTTGAGCGCGTTCGTCTGCGCGGCCGAGAAGGCACCGCCGAGCGGGCGCACCGAGGTGCGCACGCGGCCGTCCGAGACGCTCCACACCGCGTATGCCGTGCCGGCGGCGTCGACCGCCAGGCCGAGATCGGAGCACGCCACCGCGACGGCCGGATCGAGCGAGGTGGGGGCCTCCCAGGCGCCCGCGGCCGAGCGCATGACGGCGTATGGCCGCGGCACGTCGCCCGCGGCGGCGCCCTGGCCGAGGAACAGCAGCACGGCGCTGCCGTCGGGCAGGAGCGAGAGATGCAGTTGCTGCACGAGCGTGACGCCCGCGGGCAACGGCACGTCGCCGCTCGGCGCCCAGCCGCCGGCAGCGGCGCGCACGGCGCTCGAGATCGTCATGGGCGTCTGGGCGACCGCATAGGCGGCCAGCGCGCTGCCGTCGCTGCGCAGGCCGCCCGAGGCCTCGGTGATGGGCATCGTCGTCGCGGCCGCCTGCTCCGGGATGCCGACGGACGGGCCGGTCACCGAGGAGGCGACGAGTGTGGCGCCGGTGCCCTGCTGGGTGTGCAGGAGCACGAGCGCGCGCGTGCCCAGGGCGACGACCTGATCGGGCACGGCCAGCGTCGAGCTGGCGGCGATCGCGCGCCTCGGGCCGAAGGCCTTGCCGGGAGCGCGCGTCGCGGCCCGCACGGAGCCGTCCTCCGTCCAGGCGGCGACCGCGGTGCCGTCGGACTCGAGCGCGAGATTGGGAAGATCGGCGCTGCCGTGTGCGATCGCAGGCGCCACGCGCACGGGCGACCACACGCCGCCGCCGGCCCACGCGGAGGTGGGCGAGAGCGCGAGCAGGGCCGTCGCAACCAGAAGCCTGCGCATCCGCATCCGGTGCAGTCTAAACGGCGCTCTGTTGAGCTCCTGCGAACTTCTTGGACGCCCGGCCGCTCGTGTGTAGCATCGGCGCGACGGCACCTGAATCTCGCAGTCGCCCAGACGATGAACCCGAGGAGGGACGCGTGGGACGATCCATCAGCCTGACCGTGAACGGCAGGCGCGTCGAGGAAGAGGTCGAGCCGCGCCTGCTGCTCGTGCAGTTCCTCCGCGAGCAGCTCGGCCTGACCGGCACGCACGTCGGTTGCGACACCTCGTCCTGCGGCGCCTGCACGGTGCACGTGGACGGTGAGGCCATCAAGTCGTGCACCGTGCTCGCGGTGCAGGCCGATGGCGCCGACATCACCACGATCGAAGGGCTCGCGCAGGACGGCGAGCTGCACCCGGTGCAGCAGGCGTTCCACAGCGAGCACGCGCTGCAGTGCGGCTACTGCACGCCCGGCATGATCATGAGTGCCGCCTACCTGCTCGAGCAGAACCCGAATCCGAGCGAGCAGGAGGTGCGGCACGGCCTGGAGGGAAACCTCTGCCGCTGCACCGGCTATCAGAACATCGTCAACGCCGTGCTCGCCGCGGCGAAGGCCTAGCGCGATGGCTGCCATCGCGAACCCGTCCGGCATCGGCGCCTCGGTCCTGCGCAAGGAGGACGCGCCGCTCATCACGGGCCAGGGCCGCTACGTCGACGACATCACGCTGCCCGGCATGGCGTTCGCCGCCTTCGCCCGGTCGGCGCACGCGCACGCCGACATCAAGGGCATCGACACCTCGGCGGCCGAGGCCATGCCCGGCGTCCACAAGGTCTTCACCTACGACACGCTCGGCCTCGAGGGCGGCGTCCCGTGCGCCTCGAATCCGACCGGTAACGCCATCCACGTGAGGCGGCCGATCCTGGCCCAGGGCAAGGTGCGCATGGTCGGCGAGCCGATCGCGCTCGTGGTGGCCGACTCGCGGGCGGCCGCGCGCGATGCGGCCGATCGCATCGTCGTCGACTACGACCCGCTCCCGGTCGTGATCGACGCCGAGAACGCGATCAAGCCGGATGCGCCGCAGCTGCACGAGGACGCCCCGGGCAATCACTGCCTCACGATCGCCCACAAGACCGAGGGCTTCGACGAGGCGTTCGACGCCGCGCCCGTCAAGGTGTCGCTGACGATCGACAACCAGCGGCTCACGCCGGTGCCGATCGAGCCGCGCGCCGTGGTGGCGGACTGGATCACGTCGAGCAGCGAGCTGACGTTCTACACCTCGACGCAGGTGCCGCACTTCGTGCGCACCTTCGTGGCGGCGATCTGCGGCGTCCCCGAGTCCAAGGTGCGCGTGATCGCGCCGGACGTCGGCGGCGGCTTCGGCTCGAAGATCAACGTGCACGCCGAGGAGTACGCGCTGGCGCAGGCCTCGAAGCTGTGCGGGCGGCCGGTCAAGTGGATCGAGACGCGCTCCGAGGCCATGATCTCGATGATCCACGGGCGCGACCAGCTGCAGACCGCGACGCTCGCGGCCGACGCCGACGGACGCATCCGGGCGCTCAAGGTGCACCTGCTGCAGGACATGGGCGCCTACCTGGGGCTGCTCGGTCCCGACGATCGCGCACCTCACGCTCTTCATGGTGCCGGGCGTCTACGACGTGCAGCACGTCGACATCACGATCGACGAGGTGTTCACCAACACCGCGTCCACCGACGCCTACCGCGGCGCCGGGCGCCCCGAGGCCACGCATCTGATCGAGCGGCTCGTCGATGCGCTCGCCGACGAGCTCGGCCTCGATGCGGCCGACGTGCGGCGGCGCAACTTCATCACCGAGTTCCCGTACACCTCGGCGACCGGGCTGGCCTACGACTCCGGCGACTACGGCAAGGCGCTCGACAAGGCGCTCGAGATGTCCGACTACGCCGGCTTCGAGGCGCGCCGCGCAGAGGCCGCGGCGCGCGGCAACTACCGCGGCATCGGGCTCTCGACCTGGGTCGAGATCTGCGGCCTGGCGCCGTCGGCCGTGACCAAGGCGATCGGCGTCGGCGCGGGCGGCTGGGAGTCGTCCATCGTGCGCATGCACCCGACCGGCTCCGTGACCGTGATCACGGGCTCCTCGGCCCACGGCCAGGGTCACGAGACGTCCTGGTCGCAGATCGTCGAGAGCGAGCTGGGCATCCCGTTCGACCAGGTCGAGGTGCTGCACGGAGACACGGGCCAGTCCCCGTACGGCCTCGGCACGTACGGCTCGCGCTCGCTGGCGGTGGGCGGGACGGCGCTCGCGCTGTCCTGCGAGAAGGTGCGCGACAAGGCGCGCCTGATCGCCGCCCACCTGCTCGAGTGCTCCGCCGACGATCTCGAGTGGGCGCCGGGCCAGTGGCAGGTCAAGGGCTCGCCGGAGCGCGCGAAGTCGATCCAGGAGCTGGCCTTCGCCGCCTGGGCCGGCGACTCGATGCCCGCGGGCGTCGAGCCCAACCTCGAGGCGACGACGTTCTTCGACCCGCCCAACTTCACGTTCCCGTTCGGCACGCACGTGGCCGAGGTGGAGATCGACGCCGAGACCGGCAAGGTCACGATCGAGCGCTACACGGCCGTCGACGATTGCGGCAACGTGATCAACCCGATGATCGTCGAGGGCCAGGTGCACGGCGGCGTGGTGCAGTCGATCGCGCAGGCCCTCTACGAGGAGACGGTCTACGACGAGAGCGGCCAGATCCTCACGGGCACGCTCGTCGACTACATGATCCCCTCGGCGGCCGAGCTGCCGCACATGGACACCGCGCGCACCGTCACGCCCACGCCCACCAATCCCCTGGGGGTGAAGGGCATCGGCGAGGCGGGCACGATCGCGGCCACCGCGTGCGTGGTCAACGCGGCGGTGGACGCGCTCTCGGGACTCGGCGTCCGGCACCTGGACATGCCGATGCAGCCCGGGCGCGTGTGGGAGGCCATCCAGACGGCGAAGGCGGGCAGCTGATGATCCCCGAGGCATTCACCTACGAGCGCGCCGGCTCGGTCGCCGAGGCGCTCGAGCACATGGGGCGCGGCGCGCAGCCGCTGGCCGGCGGCCACTCGCTCGTGCCGGCGCTCAAGCTGCGGCTGTCGGCTCCCGAGGCGCTCGTCGACATCGGCCGGATCCCCGAGCTCTCGGGCATCCGCGTCGACGGCGGGACGCTCGTGATCGGCGCCTGCACGCGCCATCGCGTCGTCGCCGCGAGCGCGGAGGTCAAGGCCAATGCCGCCGTGCTCGCCGCGGCGGCGGGCGGCATCGGCGACCAGCAGGTGCGCAACCGCGGCACCATCGGCGGGTCGCTGGCACAAGCCGACCCGCACGGCGACCTGCCGGCGGTGGCGCTCGCCCTGGGCGCGGAGATCGTCGTCCAGAGCGCCTCCGGGACGCGTACCGTCGCAGCCGACGATTTCTTCGTCGACTACTACACGACGGCGCTCGAGGACGGTGAGCTGATCACCGAGATCCGCATCCCCGGCGGCCAGTCGCAGGGGGCGTACGCCAAGTTCAGCCGGCGCGCCCAGGACTGGGCGATCATCGCCGCCGCCGTCTCCAAGGGCTCCGGCGGCTGGCGCGTAGGGCTGTGCGGAGCCGGCGCCACCGCGCTGCGCGCCGGCGGCGTGGAGGCGGCGCTGGCCTCCGGCGCGTCGGCGGCGGAGGCCGCGGCGCACGCCGGCGAGGGCATCGAGCCATCGGCCGGCCTCGACGGCTCGACGGAGTACAAGCGCCACCTCGCCACCGTCATGGTGCGCAAGGCCCTGGAGTCCGCAGGCGCCTGAAATCACGGGTCGCATCCGGTGCCGGGGGTCCCGGCGCCGGATGCATTACCCTGCCCGCCGTGACGGTGATCGAGCTCGCGGCGGCGACGGTGCGCCGCGCCCATCCCGACACCCACGAGCGGCGCATCGTGATGGGGCCGCTCGACCTGAAGGTCGAGGCCGGCGAGCACTGGGTGGTGCTGGGGCCGAACGGCGCGGGCAAGACCAGCATGCTGCTGCTCGCCGCGGCCGTCGAGCACCCGTACTCGGGCAGCGTGACGGTGCTCGGCGGGCGGCTCGGGAACGTCGACATCCGCGAGCTGCGCGAGCACGTCGGCTTCGTGCAGGGCCGCCTGGTGGACGAGTTCGAGCCCTGGACGAGTGTGCTCGCAGTCATGCTCGGAGGCGCCACGGGCACGATCCTGGTGCGTGAGGAGCTGCTCACGGCCGCCGACCGGGAGCGCGCGCACGTCCTGCTCGAGCGCTTCGGCTGCGCGGGGCGCGAGCAGCAGCGCTTCGGCTCGCTCTCGGAGGGGGAGCGCCGCCGCGTCCTGGTGGCGCGCGCGCTCATGAACCAGCCGCCGCTCCTCCTGCTCGACGAGCCCACCGCCAGCCTCGACCTGCCGGGCCGCGAGACCGTGATCGGCGCGCTCGAGCGGCTTGCCGCCGACGAGCCTCAGCTCGCCACGGTCACGGTCGTGCACCACGTCGAGGACATTCCGGCCTGCGCCACGCACGCGCTCCTCATGCGAGAGGGCGCGAGCGTGGCGCAGGGGCCGATTGCGACTGCGCTCACCCCGGCGACGCTGAGCGCCGCCTTCGGGCTCGAGGTCGAGCTGCACCGCCTGGGGCGCCGGCTCGCGGCGACCGTCAGCAGCGGCTGACCGGCGCCTGCCTTCGTCGCTACTTCTTCTTGGCGACCGGCTTGAGCGTCGCGGCCGTCGTGACCGTGAGCGTCTTCTTGCCGAGCGCCCAGAGCAGGGCGACGGTCAGCTTGCCGGAGGTCTTCTTCAGCTTGAGCGTCGTGGACGTGCCGCTGATCGAGCCCTTGCTGAGGATCTTCTTGCCCTTGCGCAACTGGATGTTGCTCTTGAGCTTGACGTTCGAGGTCACGCGCACCTTGTTCTTGGGGAGCCACGTGATCGTCGTCTTGATCTTGCGCGTGCGGTCGCGGCGCATCGCCGACTTGAGATTGGCGGGCACGTTCGGCGAGTACGTGTACACGTCGGGGCCGAGCTTCTTGACCGCCGTCGAATAGCACTGCTGCGGGTACCACTCCTTGACGCTGCCCTTGAAGGCCGCCTTCGAGATGACGCTGACGCAGTCAGCGCCCGCCGTGGCAGGCAGGATCAGGACAGCGCCGGCAACAGCCGCGCCGAGGAGTGTTCTGGAGCGTATGTGGAGGCGTCGCATGCGCTTGAGGGTAGCCCACGACCACCCGCTCGCCGCCATGTCTCACGAATCCCTTACCGGATCCTTGCGGAACCCCCAGAGGCCGGCGACTGGCGGATCCCGGATCGCCACCGCCCTATGCTGCGGCGCATGAGCGCCGTCCAGCCCGCCTCGATCGACGAACTGAGCGCCGCCCTCGGCGAGCGCTCCTACCTCGCCGATCGCGGCCTGGCGACGGTGCTGCACGTGGCGCTCAAGCTCGGCAAGCCGCTGCTGCTGGAGGGCGAGGCCGGCGTCGGCAAGACCGAGGTCGCAAAGACGCTCGCCGACGTGCTCGGCGCGCGCCTGATCCGCCTGCAGTGCTACGAGGGCATCGACGTCGCGCACGCGCTCTACGACTGGAGCTACGCGCGCCAGATGCTCTACATCCGCACGCTCGAGGCCTCGGGCGATGCCAGCGAGGCGCTCAAGGAAGTGTTCGGCCGCGACTTCCTGGTGCGCCGGCCGCTGCTCGACGCGATCGAGTACGACGACGTCGTGCCGCCCGTGCTGCTGGTCGACGAGATCGACCGCGCCGACGGCGAGTTCGAGGCCTTCCTGCTCGAGCTGCTCTCCGACTTCCAGATCACGATCCCCGAGATCGGCACGATCTCCGCCAAGCAGCGCCCGGTCGTGATCCTCACCTCGAACCGCACGCGCGAGCTGCACGACGCGCTCAAGCGCCGCTGCATCTACCACTGGATCGGGCACCCCTCGCTGGAGCGCGAGATCGCCATCGTGCGGGCGCGCGTGCCCGGCGTGCCCGAGGTGCTGGCAGCCGAGGCGGCGGCGTTCGTCGAGCGCCTCCGCACGCTCGATCTGGCCAAGGCCCCCGGGGTCGCCGAGACGCTCGACTGGACGCAGGCGCTCGTCGCGCTGGGTCAGAGCGAGCTCGACGCCGAGGTCGTGGACGCCACGCTCGGCTCGGTGCTGAAGTACCACGAGGACCTGCAGCGGGTGCGCGACCACGGGCTGCAGCAGCTGCTCGCGGAGGCCCGCGAGGCCGCCGCCCGCGCCGGCTGAGGGGAGACGCCGTGACGCAGGAGCACCGGCAGCGCGGCGACGCCTTCGTGCGCAAGCTCGTGACGTTCGGGCGCATCCTGCGCGAGGCGGGGCTCGAGGTCGGGCCGGGCCGCATGCAGGACGCCCTGCTGGGCCTCGCATCTGTCGATCTCGCCAATCGCGACGACGTCTACTGGGCCCTGCGCTGCACCATCGTCTCGCGGCGCGACGACATCGAGGTCTTCGACGCCGCCTTCGCGGCCTTCTGGGAGCGCGCGCCGCGCGTCCTGCTGCAGCAGCGGCCGATCGACCTCGGCGTCGATTTCCCCGACGAGAACACCAACGACGATCAGAATCCCGAGGCCGTCGAAGCGCACGCCCTGGGGCGCGAGGTGCGCGACGGCGAGGACCCCGACGAGGGCACGAGCGACGACAAGGAAGAGGCGGCCGCGGCCGTCTGGTCGGCCGACGAGCAGCTGCGCGACCGCGATTTCGCGCGCTACGGGCCCGAGGAGCTGCGGCGCGCCCGGGCGCTCGTCGCCCGCGTCGCGCGCGCGGCCCCGCGCCGCCGCTCGCTGCGCCGGCAGCCCTCCGCCCATGGCGCCACGTTCGATCCGCGGCGCACGCTGCGGGAGGCGATGCGCACCGGCGGGGTGCCGATCGAGCGGGCCTGGCGCGAGCCCAAGCTGGTGCCGCGCAAGCTCGTCTACCTGGTCGACGTCTCGGGCTCGATGGAGCCCTACGCGCGCGCCATGGTGATGTTCCTGCAAGCGGCCGTGCGGGCCGGGCGGCACGTCGAGGCGTTCACGTTCGGCACGCGCCTGACGCGGCTCACCCCGCACCTGGCCGGGCGCGACCCCGATCGCGCGCTCGCCAACGCTGCCCGCGCCGTGCCCGACTGGGCCGGCGGCACGCGCATCGGCGAGAACCTCAAGGCCTTCAACGACGTCTGGGGCCGGCGCGGGCTGACGCGCGGAGCGATCGTCGTGATCGCCTCCGACGGCTGGGAGCGGGGCGACCCGACGCTGCTCTCCGAGGAGATGCGGCGCCTGCACCTGGCGGCGCATCGCATCGTCTGGACGAACCCGCTGGCCGGGGGCGAGGGGTACCGCCCGCTGGTCGCCGGAATGCAGGCCGCGCTGCCGTATGTCGACGATTTCCTGCCCGGCCACAACCTGCGTGCGCTGGAGACTCTGGCCGAGGTGCTGGAGGAGATCGACGAGGGTCCAGGCAGGCCCGGAGCGGGTAGTCTGCGGTCGACGGCATGAACGAAGACACGCTCCGCACAGCAGATCTCTGGCGCACGCGCGGCGACGACGTGGCGCTGGCCACGGTGGTGCGCACGCGGCGTTCCGCGCCCCGGCCGCTGGGCTCCAAGTTCGCGGTCGGCTCGCGCGGTGAGATGGCGGGCTCCGTCTCGGGCGGTTGCGTCGAGGGCGCCGTCGTCGCCGAGGCGCAGAGCGTCCTCAAGGGCGGTCCGCCCAAGCTCGTCTTCTACGGCATCGCCAACGACGAGGCCTGGGACGTCGGCCTGGCCTGCGGTGGCGAGATCTGGGTCTGGATCGAGCGCTACGACGGCTGGGAGACCCCGGCCGAGCGCGCTGCGCGTGTGACCGTGATCAACGGCGACCACGCGGGCACGCACGCCTTCGTGACGGAGGACGGCGTCAGCGGCGAGGTCCCGGAGGAGTTGGCCGACAAGATCGTCTCCGCAGGTGCGGAGGCCATCTCGGCCGAGCGCAACCAGACCGTCCTGCTCGACGAGGACGGCCTGATCTTCGCGGAGGCCCTCGTGCCGTCGCCGCGGCTCGTCGTCGTCGGCGCGGTCGACACCGCCGACTCGCTCTGCAAGATGGCCGGCGCGCTCGGCTGGCGCACCGTCGTGATCGATCCGCGCGGCGCCTTCGCGACCGCCGAGCGCATCCCGTCGGCCGGCGAGCTGGTCGTCAAGTGGCCCGAGCAGGGCTACGACGAGATCGAGTTGCGGCCCGAGGACCACATCGCGGTTCTGACCCACGATCCCAAGCTCGACGACCCGGCCATCTCGGGCGCTTTGCGGCGCGGCGTGGGCTACGTCGGCGCGCTCGGCTCCCGCCGCACGCAGGAGAAGCGCCGCGACCGCCTGCGCGAGTCGGGCATCTCCGACGAGCAGCTGTCCCGCATCTCGGGGCCGATCGGTCTCGACATCGGCGCGCACACGCCGGAGGAGACCGCCGTCTCCATCCTGGCCGAGATCATCGCGGTGCGCGCCGGGCGCGAGGGCGGCCGTCTGCGCGACTCCAAGGGCCGCATCCACGTGGTCGACGAGAGCTCCGAGGCCACCGCGCCCGAGCCGTCGCTCTGACGGAGCGTCCTGAGGCCCCGTCTCAGTAGGGCGCGGTGCCTGACGGTGTCGAGCGCCGCCTGGAACGCGATCGACCCTTGAAAGATCGTCCTGATCGGGCTGCGGGCCGATCGCGCCCCAGCCGACGCTCGCCATCACGCCAGACGCAAGCGCCCTACTGAGACGGGGCCTACTCGCCGACGAGCAGGTGGCGCCGGCGCTTGCCCTTGCGCAGCATCACGTAGCGGCCGTGCAGGAGATCTTCGCCGCCGAGCGCGCGCGGTTCGCCGAGCGCCACGTCGTTGACGTAGATGCCGCCGCCGGCGATCAGGCGCCTCGCCTCGCCCTTGCTGGCCGCGAGCGCGCTCTCGACCAGGAGGTCGACGATGTCGCGACCGGCGATCTCGGTGTGCGTCGTCGGGATCTCGCCGGTCAGCGCGGTCAGCTCAGCCTCGCTGAGAGCGTCGGAGGCGCTGGTGAAGCCAGTCGAAGCCGCCGCCGCCTCGTCGGCTGCCGCGGCGCCGTGGATGAGCGCGCACATCTCCCAGGCCAGCCGCTGCTGGCCGGCCCGCCGCTCCGGCGCCCTGGCGTGCTCGGCGGCCACGCTGCGGGCCTCCTCGACCGGCACGAGCGTGAGCTGCAGCAGGTAGCGCTCGACGTCGGCGTCCGGCAGGTTCACGAAGTACTGGTAGAGCGCGTAGGGCGAGGTGCGCGCGGGATCGAGCCAGAGCGCGCCGTCGGCGCTCTTGCCGAACTTCTCGCCGTCGGAGCGCGTGACGAGGGGGACGGTCAGGCCGAAGACCGACGTGCCCGCACGCCGGCGCACGAGATCGATGCCCGCCGTGATGTTGCCCCACTGGTCGGAGCCGCCGGCCTGCAGCTCGCAGTCCATGTGCTCGTGCAGCCAGGCGAAGTCGTTGGCCTGCAGGAGCATGTAGCTGAACTCGGTGAACGAGATCCCGTGCTCGCTCGCAACGCGCGTCTTGACCGACTCCTTGGCCAGCATGTAGTTGACCGTGATGTGCTTGCCGACGTCGCGCAGGAAGTCGATCACGCCGATCGGCTCGGTCCAGTCGCGGTTGTCGACGAGGCGCGCCTGGAACGGCCCGGGCTCGAAGTCGAGGAAGGCCGAGAGCTGCCCCTTGATGGCGGCGGCGTTGCGGCCGAGCGTCTCGCCGTCCAGCAGGTTGCGCTCCTCGCTGCGCCCGCCCGGATCGCCGATCATGCCCGTCGCCCCGCCCGCGAGCGCGATGGGGAGGTGGCCGGCGAGCTGGAAGCGGCGCAGGAGCAGCAGGGGCACGAGATGCCCGATGTGCAGGCTGTCGGCGGTCGGGTCGAAGCCGACGTAGAGCGCCATCGGCCCGCGCTCAAGCCGCTCGCGCAGGGCGTCGAGATCGGTGTGGTCCTGCACGAGCCCGCGCGCGAGCAGGTCGTCGATGATGGCGGCGCCGCTCACGTCTACGCGACGAGCAGGGCGCCCTCGAGCGCCAGCAGGGTGCACTTCTGGTCGAGGCCGCCGCCGTAGCCGCCCAGACCGTTCGTGCCAAGCACGCGGTGGCAGGGGCCGATGACGGCGATCGGGTTGGTCGCGCAGGCCTGGCCCGCGG
Source organism: uncultured Actinomycetes bacterium (assembly GCA_963713435.1). Lineage (GTDB taxonomy): Bacteria > Actinomycetota > Thermoleophilia > Gaiellales > JALYLC01 > JALYLC01. The sequence continues at coordinate 465,642 of CAVQLU010000009.1, read as the reverse complement.
CCCGCACGGCCCGCGGGCTGCCCGCGTCGGCCGCCAACTCCGCGTAGGTCACCGTGGAGCCGTAGGGGATGCGCATCATGGCCTCGCAACAGGCGCGGTGAAAGCCGTGCGCGAGCGTCCAGTCGAGCTCGACGTCGAACTCCTGCAGGTCGCGTGCGAAGTAGCGCTCCAGCTGGTCGCGGACGTCGGCCAGTGCGGCGTCGTCCTCGCACACCTCACCGCCGGAGCGCACGCGCAGGTCGTCGGCGACGCTCTGCGTCGTCTCACCGGAGAGCGCCAGGCGCAGCAGGCCCCGCGGCCCGCGCGCGAGCGTCAGGACGCCGATCGGCGACTCGAACGCGGACACGGAAAGCATGGGTGCAGTTTAGAACTGCTGCGCGGCGTCGACCGCGGCGCGCACGCTCGGATAGGTGCGGATGAGCGGCTGGTCGCCTTCCGCGACGCTCAGGAGGTCGCGCACCTGGCCGACCTCGCGCGCCAGGATGAGCACGACGCCGTCGCGCTCGAGATCCTCGGCCAGTGCCGCCAGCATGGTGGCCGCGGTCACGTCGATGAACGGCACGGTCTCGGCGTCGATGATGACCGCCTTGACGCCCTCGCCCGCGTGCGCCAGCACCTGTTTTCGCACGGCATCGGCGTTGGCGAAGAAGAGCCCGCTCTCGACCCGCAGCACGGAGATGCCCGGCACGGGCTGGTTGTCCGGGCTGCGGGTGACGTCGGCGAACTGACGATCGGTGCCCGGCATGCGGCCGAGCTCCGCGACGTGCGGCCGCGAGGCGCGGTAGAGCAGGAGCACGAACGAGACGGCGATGCCGATGAAGAGACCGGGGAGCGTGTCGAAGACGAGCACGCCGAGCAGCGCGGCGAAGGCCGCGATGAAGTCGGCGCGCGCGGCGATGCCGTAGATGCGATCGAGGCCGGCTGTGTGCAGCCGGTAGAGGCGGCGCAGCGCCGGGATGTCGACCAGCTCGATCAGCGCCGCGATCACGACGGCGGCGAGCGTGGCCTCGGGCAGCTTCTCGAAGAGCCCCGTGAGGAACAGCAGCGTCACGATCGTGAGCACCGCCACGACCAGCCCGGAGAGCTGCGACTTGGCGCCCGACGACGCGTTCACGGCCGTCTTGGAGAGGCTGCCGTTGACGACCATGCCGCTCGAGAGGCCGGCGCCCAGGTTGGCGGCGCCGAGGCCGATCAGCTCGCGGTTGGCGTCGATCTCGTAGTGATCCTTGGCCGCGTAGGTCTTGGCGGCCCCGAGGCCCTCGGCGAAGCCCACGAGCATGACGCCGATGGCCGCGGGCGCGATGTCGAGGTAGCGCTGGGCGCTCACGCTGGGGAGGCCGAACGAGGGCAGGCCGCTCTGGATCGTGCCGACGATCTCGACGCCGTGCTGCTCGAGGTCGAAGATCTGCGCCGCCGCGATGCCGAGCAGCACGACGATCAGCGATCCGGGGAGCACCGGCGCCCACGTCTTCAGACCGATGACGAATACGAGCGACGCGAGGCCGACGACGAGCGTCGTCCCGCTCGTGTCGCCGAGGTTCTCGAGGAAGTCCCAGATCTGCTCGAAGAAGTCGCCTTCGCCCTTGGGGACCCCGAACAGCTTGGGGATCTGGCCGGCGATGATCGTGAGCGCGAGCCCGACGATGAACCCCTTCAGGACGGGCTCGGAGATGAAGTTCGCGAGGAAGCCGAGGCGCAGGAGCCCGGCGATCAGCGCGATGGCCCCGACCGTGAGGCCGAGCGTGATCGTGAGCGCCAGGAAGTCGTCGGTGCCGCCCGTGGCCAGATCGCCGACCGCCGCGGCCGAGAGCGCGGCCGTCGCAGCCATCGGCCCGGTCACCAGATGCCGCGAGCTGCCGAACGCGGCGTAGAGGATCAGCGCCCCGGGGGCGGCGTAGAGACCGACGACGGGGGAGACGCCTGCGATCGAGGCGTAGGCCAGCGCCTCGGGCACGAGCACGGCCCAGACCGTCAGCCCTGCGAGCACGTCGCCGCGGATGAAGCTGCGCTCGTAGCCCTGGGTGAGAGAGGTGAAGAGCGGGAGTCTCACGCGCGGTTGAGGCTAGCCGAGCGCGGGGCGATGGCTCATCGTCCCGCGCTCGGCGGCTTCCACGGACTACTCACCCGTGCGCTCCTCGAGCTCGCGCTCGCGGCGCTCGTAGTGCTCGCACTCCTGCTCGAGACCCGTGCGGAAGACACGCAGGGCCGCGATCAGCGTGTCGAGCTTGTGCATCGAGTTGGCGCGTGCCGCGTCCGAGTCCACGTCGAAGTCGAGGTTCACCCGCTTGTAGCAGTCGGCGATCTCGAGCGTCATGCGCGGCTCGAAGTTGGCGGGACAACAGGTGCAGTCGTCGTCGCAATACGGGTCGCGCCGAGGGCCACAGTCGCTCGTGTCCTCGACATACGCAACCACGTAGGCCCCTGCGTGGAAGCCAGGCAGGTTCAAGAACCAGCGCTCGTTGACGCGGGCCCTGTACGGGATGCCCATGCTCAGCTCCTTTCCAGATTCGATCGACTCCACGCGGGAGCCGACCTACCGGGGTAGGCGGGGGACGCTGCGTCGATGCTGCGTCTGACTGAGCACGTCGATCCTCCTCTCGAGCATTCCGTGGGCTGAAAGCGGTCGCCAGGGTACCCGCAACCGCGTTTCCGGGCAAGAGTCGTTACGCGGCCACGGGCTCGGCGGATTGGCCGATCGCTCCGGCCGCGATCGCCTCGAGGGCCGTGGGGAGGGCATCCGCAGCGGGGGCCGGCCACCAGGCGGCCGGTGCGCCGTCCGGGCGGACGAGCAGCGCGCCGGCGGGGCGGATGCCCAGAGCTCGCGCGCTGATGGAGTCGAGAGCCCTGGTCACGAGCGGCAACGGGCCGGCGGCGGCATCCGCGCTCGCCTCCCACTCGGCGCTGTGCGGGCCGGTGAACAGCGTCAGGCCGGGTCCCAGCAGGTCGAGCGTCGAGACGCGCCCGCGCGGCGTTCGCACCCAGCCGTGCGCGATGCGATCGCCGAGATCGACCTGCAGTGCCCGGTCGGCCTCCTGCACCGATCGCTCCGAATCGGCCGATCGCGCCACGTTGTGCTCGGCCACGGGCCGGCGCTCGGGCTCGTAGGAGTCGAGCAATCCGTGGCCGCTCCAGCCGCGCAGCACCCATGCGAGCTTCCAGCCGAGGTCGAAGCCGTCGTGGATCGCGGTGTTCATGCCGGTACCGCCGCGCGGCGTGACGCGGTGCGCCGCGTCGCCGACGAGGAACGCGCTCTCCTCGCGGAAGCGATCGGCGAGCTGCGCGGCGAAGCTGAAGACCCCGCTCCGCTCGATCCGTGGCTGCAGATCGGGCACGCCCGCTGCGAGCGCGATCAGCTCGCCGAGGCGCTCCCGGCCGAGCTCGCCGACCGGCTCGCGACCGGGCTGGGAGAGCCGCCCGTAGATCCACCTGTCTCCCGGGCCGGCCGGGAGGAAGAGCCCGCCGGCCTCGGGGTGCATGACGTTGTAGACGCCGTAGCGAGGCTCGCCCAGCAGGTCCCACAGCGGCGCGCGGAACTGCACCGCGACGGCCTCCTCGAGTTGATCGGGCCCGTGCATGGCGATACCGAGCGCGGCCCGGACGCGGCTGCGGGCGCCGTCGGCTCCCACCAGGTAGCGAGCGCGCACCGTCCGCAACCGGCCACTCGCGCTCTCGCGCAGGGTCGCGTGCACGCCGTCCGCCTCGCTCTCGACGGCGATCACCTCGGTGCCGAACGCGACGCGCGCAGCCCCCAGGGATGAGAGGTGGGAGAACAGGACCGACTCCAGGTGATCCTGCGGCACGCACCCGGGATGCGTGGGGCTGATGACGGCGCTCGCGGCACGCGTCGGCATGCCGACGTCGATCTCCGCGCCGGCCGCCGCACGGGTCAGCGTCTCGCACATCCACATCAGCCACTCGGCCTCGACGCCTCCGGCGCGGATCTCGTCCTCCAGGCCCCAGGCGCGCAGGATCTCCATCGTCCGCAGGCTGACGCCGGTGGCGCGGGGGAGTCCCGAGAGCCGTGGCCGGCGCTCGACCAGCAGTGATTCCACGCCGTGTCGCGCAAGCGCCACGGCGGTGGTCAGGCCGGCCGCTCCCGCTCCCGCGATCAGTACCGGCACCTCGTATGGGTCGTGATGATTCATCGTCAAACTCCATCGGACAGATTGTATTTTGAACTACAGAGTGTCCGAACAAAGACAGCATGTCAAGTCAATAGGTACGATTGAGCCGATGCCGACTCGCAAGTACGACCAGAGCCTGCGCGCCGAGGCGGCCGAGGAGACGCGGCGCCGCATCCTCGATGCGCTCTACGCGCGGCTGCGGGAACGACCGGCCGAGCCCACGAGCGTCGAAGAGATCGCACGAGCGGCGCGGGTCTCGCGCTCGACGATCTACCTGATCTTCGGCTCGCGCGCCGGGCTCTTCGACGCACTCGCAGCCGAGCTCTTCCGCACGGGCGAGTTCGAGCAGGTCGAGCGCGCGGTCGCCAACCCCGACGGGCGCGAGAGCCTGCGCGGCGGGATCCGTGGCGGCTCGGAGATGTATGCCGCGCACCTCGAGGTCATCCATGCCCTGCGTTCGCAGGCGCAGCGTGAGGCATCCGCCGCCGGCGGCACCGTCCAGCGCCTGGAAGAGGGTCGCGCCAAGGGCATGACCGACCTCGCCCGGAAGCTCGCCGATCAGCAGCTGCTCCGACCCGAGCTCACGATCACGGAGGCCGCGCACGTGCTCTGGCTGGTTACGAGCTTCGACGCCTTCGACGTGCTCTACAGCGCCAGGGGCCTCTCCCTCGACGAGACCGTCGAGGTCCTCACGACGACTGCCGAGCGCAGCCTCTACCGCTGACTGCCGCGCCGCACGCGAGCGGCCGCGGCGCGCAGGAGCGCGAAGCGCGGACGGCGCGCGCGGCGCTGGGCGCGCCGAGCGGCCAGGAGATCGCGGTTGATCGGGTAGCCGCAGACGGCCGACGGGGTGAGGGGTGCCTTGTCCACAGCTCCACCCTAGGAGCCGGCGGCGCGCTGCGAAAGCGGCGGGCCGGCTGGGATTGACCCTTCGTGGCCCGCGGGGAACCGGCCGGTGCTACGCCTCGTAGTGCTTGATCAGCTCGGCGCGCGAGCGGATGCCGAGCTTGCGGTAGATCTTGGAGACGTTCCACTGCACCGTCTTCGGGCTCACGAAGAGCGCGTCGGCGGTCTGCTGATAGGTGAGCCCGGACGCCAGCAGCTCCGCCACGCGCTCCTCCGTCGCCGTGAGGCCGTCCGCCGGAGCCCGCCCGCCCACGCGCGCGAGTTCCCCGCGCGCCCGTTCGGCCCAGAGCGCTGCTCCCAGTGTCGCGAAGACTTCGAGCGCTCCCTCGAGCGATTCGCGCGCCGGGCGCTTCTTGCGATCGCGCCGCTGCACGCTCCCGAGCACCAGCAGCGTGCGGGCACGCTCGAACGGCTCGCCCAGGCGGTCGTGCAGCGCCAGCGCCTCTTGGAGCGCGCCGCGCGCCGCTCCCGGCTCGCCGAGCGCCGAGTGCAGGAGCCCGCGGCCGCGCGCGGCGATCGTCAGCGGCCACGTCCGCTCGAGGCGGGCTCCGAGCTGCTCGAGCTCCGTCAGCAGACGTTCGGCCTCGCCCCAGCGGCCGAGCGCGATCTTGGCCTCGATGGCGTCACCGTGGAAACGGAAGAGCGCAGGGTCGCGCAGACCGCTCGCCCCCGCCAGCTCGGCAACGCGCTCGAGCGTGCGGTCGGCAGCCGCGGCGTCGCCCAGCGAGAGCTCGAGAAAGCCCCGCGTGGCGAGCAATTCCAGCCCGGCGGGCTGAACGCCGAGGCGCTCGGCGGCCTCGAGCCCGCGCTCGATCTTCTCCTGAGCGGGCTCGACCAGACCCAGATGCGCCTCCACGAGCGCCTCGATCGCGAGCGCATAGGGCTGCTGGCCGCCGACCTGCCCGTTGCGCACGGTCGTCTCGAGACATTCGCGCGCATGCCGCCGCGCGGCCGCCCAGTCGCCGGTCAGGAGCTCGCTGCGTGCCAGCGGGAAGAGGATGAACGGCAGCGAGTGCTCGTCGCCCCGGTCGAGCGCGTCCCGGTACTGCGCGTCGAACTGCGCATGGGCGGCGGCGAGGGAGCCCGTCCACGAGAGCATCAGCGCGTGAATCCAGTCGGGGCGGCCGACGACCTGCGACCACGGCGGCGAATGCTCGAGCGCGAGTGCGCGCTCGACGGTCGCGAGCGCCAGGCCCTCGCCGCCGAGCGAGTCGAGGAACCCGCTCAGCGCGAGCGCGCTCGCGAGCACGGTCGGATCGCCGAGCGTCTCCGCCAGTGCGAGCGCAGCACGCGCGTGCTCCGCAGCGGAAGGCACGGTGCGGGTCGAGTGCAGGCACCAGGCGAGCCCCGTGAGGATCTCGATGCGCAGGCGCAGATCGTCGGCCGGCTCGGCGAGCGCGGCGAAGAAGACGTCTGCGCCCGCGTGGAAGCCCTCGGCGTGGGCGCACACCCAGCCGAGCCGCGCCAGCGCCTGGGCGCGGCGCGTCCCGTGCGGCGCCTCGGCGGCGATCGCTGCGAGCAGCTCGCGGGCGCGGGTGACCTCGCCCGCCTCGAAGGAGCGCTCGGCGGCCTCGATCCCGCGTCGCCGCCGCTCGTCGTCTGCGCCTGCCGGTGTCAGCCTCCCCGCTGCCTGGAGCAGCTCCGCCGCCGCTTCGGGCGCACCGCGCGCCGCCGCCCGCCGGGCCGCGTCCTCGAGTGCGGCGGCGACGGTCTCGTCGGGCTCCTGCGTGCTCAGCGCGAGGTGCCGAGCGCGTTCCTCCGGGTCGTCGAGAATCTCCGCGAGCCGCGCATGCAGCGCCCGCCGCTCGCCCTCGGAGAGCAGCTGGTAAGCGACGGTCGCGAGCAGCGGGTGCACGAACTCCAGGCGCTCACCGGCACGCTCGAGCACGCCGGCCGAGACGGCCTCGTCGGCAGAGCCCGGCGCGAGCGCCGCATCCACCACCGTCACCGTGGGACGCGAGAGGGCCGCGGCCACCTGAGCTGCCGAGCGCGCCTGGGCGGGCAGGAGTGCGAGCCGCTCGCGCACGAGCTCTTGCAGGCTGTCCGGGATGGGGAGCTCGCTGGATGGCCCGAAGCGATCGCCGTGCTCGTCCAGGGCCCGGCCGATCTCGAGCGCGAAGTAGAGATTGCCACCCGTGGCGCGCCGGATCCGCGCAACGGTCTGGCGCGAGGGCGGGACGGCCAGGCGCGTGCGCAGCAGCAGGTCGAGCTCGTCGCCGGCGAGGCCGCCCAGCGTCACCCGCTCGAAGTGCCCGCCCGGCAGCGCCCGGTCGAGGCCAAGCGGCACGTTCGGGCCCGTGCCGCGCCGCACGCAGAAGAGCCCGATCCGCTCGTCGGTGAGCCGCCGCGCCACGAAGCCGAGCGCGCTCTCGGAGGCCGGGTCGAGCCACTGGGCGTCATCGATCGCGACGAGCGCGGGAGCCGTCTCGGCCAGCCCGCGCAGCAGCCCGAGCAGGCCCATGCCGATCGCGAGCTGGAGCGGCTGCTGCCCGTCCGGCTCGGCCCGCAGCAGCGCCACGTCCAGCGCGTGGCGCTGCGGGACGGGAAGCTCGGCCATGGCCCCCTCGGGCACGCCGGCGAGCAGATCGCCGAGCGCGGCGTACGCCAGCTCGGTCTCGCACTCGCCGGGTCTGCAGCGCAGGATGCGCTGGCCGCGAGCCGACGCCGAGAGCAGTCCCTGATTCCAGAGGGCCGACTTGCCGATGCCGATCTCGCCCTCGACCACCAGAGCCGCCGGTCCGGAGTCGAGCGCGCCGAGGAACTCCTCCACCCGATCCAGCTCGGCCTCACGGCCGATGAGCGTGCGCGTCTGCTCGGCGTTCGCCACTACCCCTCCCGCAGGGAGGCGTCATCCTACGCGCAGCTCGGGAGGGGCTGATCGGGGGTTGAGTCCACCCCACATTAGGATTGCTCCGTGAGCAGTCGCATCTCCTCGCCCGCGATCGCGATTGCGGGGCTGAAGGTGGAGCGCGGCGGGCAGCCCGTGTTGAAGGACATCGACCTCGAGATTCCGGCCGGGTCGGTCACCGGCCTGCTCGGGCCGAGCGGCTGCGGCAAGTCGACGCTCATGCGCGCCATCGTCGGGGTTCAGATCGTGGCCGCTGGAACGGTCTTCGTGCTGGGTGAGCCCGCCGGCTCGGCTCCGCTGCGGCGCCGCGTCGGATACGTCACCCAGGCTCCGTCGGTCTACGGCGATCTCAGCGTGGAGGAGAATCTGCGCTTCTTCGCCGCCGTCGTCGGGGCCGATCGCAGGCGCATCGGCGAGGTCATCGAAACCGTCGGCTTGGGTGGATTCGAGGCCCGCGTCACGGGCTCGCTCTCCGGCGGTCAGCGCTCACGGGTCTCGCTCGCGACCGCCCTGCTCGGTCGCCCCGACGTGCTGGTCCTGGACGAGCCGACGGTCGGCCTCGACCCCGTGCTGCGAGCCGATCTCTGGAAGACCTTTCACGAACTGGCCGCGGCGGGCACCACCCTGCTCGTCTCGAGCCACGTCATGGACGAGGCGGCCGAGTGCCACGAGCTGCTGCTCATGCGCGACGGCGACCTGCTGCGTCAGACGACGCCGGCGGATCTGCGCGCCGAGACGGGTGAGCAGGACATGGGGCGGGCATTCCTGGCCATCATCGAACGGTCGTCGCCGTGAGCCTGCGCGTCACCTCGGCGATCGCTCGCCGGGTGCTCTGGCAGATCCGCCGCGATCCCCGCACGATCGCACTCCTTCTCGTCGTCCCGGTCGTGCTGCTCGTGCTGCTGAAGTTCGTGTTCGAGGGTCAGCCACACACGTTCCAGTCGATCGGCGCGCCCATGTGCGGGTTGTTCCCCTTCATCATCATGTTCCTGCTGACGTCGATCGCGATGTTGCGAGAGCGCACGACGGGGACGCTCGAGCGCCTGATGACGCTCCCGATGGGCAAGCTCGACCTGCTCGGCGGCTATGCGATCGCGTTCGGCCTCCTGGCTGCCCTCCAGGCCGTGATCGTGTGTCTGGTCGGATTCCTCGCCCTCGGCCTCGATGCCGCGCACGGGGCGTGGCTGGTCGGCCTGCTCGCGATCGGCAACGCGCTCCTCGGGATGGCCCTCGGCCTGTTCGTGAGCGCATTCGCGCGCACGGAGTTCCAGGCCGTGCAGTTCATGCCCGCGTTCATCTTTCCGCAGCTGCTGCTGTGCGGACTCTTCATCGCGCGAAGCGAGATGGCGGAGCTGCTCTACTGGCTCTCGTGGGCGCTGCCGCTCACCTACGCCTACGAGGCCCTGTCACGCGCAACGGCTCCGGCAGCGCTCGGCTCGCGCTTTGCGGTGGACGTCATCGTCGTCGTGGGGTCGACGATCGCCGCACTCGGCCTCGGAGCGGTCACCCTCCGGCGCCGGACCGGCTAGTCGGCGTGGTTCGCGACGAAGAGGCCGTCCGGGTCGTAGCCGGCGCCGATGCGCGCCAGGCGGTCGGCCACGTCGGGTGGGAACGAGGCGCGCAGGCCGTCCTGACGCTCGGCGAAGGTGAGCGGGGCAGCGAGCGCGGACGTCCATGGGGCGAGACGTGCGCTCGCGGCGTCCAGCGTCGCGTGGATCGCCTTCCCGACCTCCGGGGTGACGGGCACGCCGACGCCGTAGACGATGGCCTCGGCGGTGAGCGCGCCGGCAGCGCCCCCTGCCGGGTTCACGCTGCCGAGCGCGGCGCCGAGATGGCGGATCTCGAACTGGATCAGCGGGCTCTCGACGCCGGGCCCGGCGAGCTCGACGAAGGCCTCCGCCACCTCGGGCGCGAAGGCCTCTAGCAGCACGGAATCGCCGATCCCCGGCAGTGGGCCGGGCGGGTCGCCGGCGAGCTCTCCGAGCGCAGAGGCGGGAATGGTCGCGAGCGTGTCGAGGTGGGCGGGCCGGATCGCCCGCAGCGGCGCGACCAGCGCATTCCCGTCGGACTCGCTGCCGGTGAAGGCCAGCGTGACCACGACGAGTTGCCTGCCGCGGATGGGATCCGGAAGCTCGGGGAGCGGCGGGTAGCGCATCAGCCTGACCGTCGAGGTGACGGTGTCGGGCAGCCCGGCGATCCACTCGCGATAGGCGTGCACGACCTCGCTCGCCCGCTCCAGCGGCCACATCAAGGTGCCGGCGAAGACCTCGCGCAGCGGGAACAGGTCGATCTCGATCGCGCTCACGACCACCGCATTGCCGCCTCCGCCGCGCAGCGCCCAGAACAGGTCGGGATCGTGTCCGGCGTCGACGTGCCGGTGCTCGCCGCCCGCCGTGACGACGTCGAACGAGCGCACGTGGCTCGAGGCGAAGCCTTCGCGGCGAGCGAGCCAGCCGAGGCCGCCGCCCAGGATGTAGCCGGCTACCCCGACCCCGCCGGAGAAGCCGTGCAGGCACGCGAGGCCGTGCTCGGCCGTGGCCGCGACGACATCGCGCCAGCGCGCGCCGGCGCCCACCTGTGCGGTGCGAGCGGCCGGGTCGACGGCGATGTCGTTCAGGGCGGAAGTGCGCAGGAGGATCGTCCCGGCGAGATCGCCGAGGCTCATCGCACCGTGGCCGGTGTTCTGCGGCGCGACGCGCAGGCCCCGCTCGCGCGCGAAGCGCACCGTCGCCGCGACATCGTCCGCTGTCGCCGCGACGACCACGAGCGCCGGCTGCTGGTCGGCGGCGAGGTTCCAGGCCTGGCGCGCGACGTCCCACGCCGGGTCGGCCGAGGTCACGATGTCGCCCGAGAGGGCCTTGCGGAGGGGCTCGACGTCGACCGCGGGAGGTTCGCTCATCGCGTCAATCTAGCCCTCGGCAAGGCCGCCCTGGTTCAGGTCGCGGCGACCCCGCCGCACAGCGTGGCCAAATGACACTCGCGGCGCCCTCCCGGAATCAGGCCTCTCAGCTCACGCGCACGTTGTAGCTGCGCGACGTCAGCTCCTCCACGCGCCCGCGGACGGTCAGGTGCACCTCGACCTGGAGGGTCGCCCGGCCCCTCGGGAACCAGCGGGGCACGGGCGACAGGTACTGCCAGGTCGTGATGCCGGCCTGGGTGACGCGCGCCGAGCGGAAGCGCCAGCGCGTGCCGCCGTGCGCCAGCGTGATGCGCGCGAAGCTCGCGAGCGCGCGATTCGTCTTGCCCGTGACGACGTAGCTCACGCGCCAGCGCGTGACGCGGGTGCGCGGCAGCACCGCGGGGACTCCTCCTACCCGGGGCGCCGGCTGCGCGCTGATCGAGCGCAGGCCGACATGCACCTCCATGAGGTGCTCGGGATGGGCGGCGCCGAACACGACCGCGCCTGCGAGGAGGGCCGCGATTGAGCCTGCTGGCCGCGGCCGCGGCTGTCGCATCGACTCATTCAATCAGGGGGAGAGGATGCCGTATGTGCGATCGGTCGCGTGGGGTGTTCGATGGGATAGCCTCTGCGCATGGGTTTGCTGGACGGGAAAATCGCCCTCGTCGCGGGCGTCGCCAACAAGCGCTCGCTGGCCTGGGCCATCGCTCGCAGGCTGGCCGAGCAGGGCGCGACGGTCGCGTTCACCTTCCAGGGCGAGCGCATCGAGTCGACCGTGCGCGAGTTGGCGGCATCCGTCGGCTCCGAGGTCTGCATCCCCTGCGACGTCGCCGACGACGCGAGCATCGATGCCGCGTTCGCGCAGCTCGTCGAGAGCGTGGGGGGCCTCGACCTGATGGTGCACTCGATCGCCTTCGCGCAGGCGCACGACCTCGCGGGCCGTTTCACCGACACGGCGCGCGACGACTACCGGCTGGCTCTCGACATCAGCGCCTATTCGCTCGTCGCGATGACGCAGCGCGCCGAGCCGCTGATGGAAGCGCGCGGCGGCGGCTCGATCGTGACGATGACCTACCTCGGCGGCGAGCGCGCGGTGCCCGGCTACAACGTCATGGGCGTCGCCAAGGCCGCGCTGGACGCCTCGATGCGCTACCTGGCGGCCGATCTCGGCGTCAAGAACATCCGCGTCAACGCCATCAGCGCCGGCCCCGTGCGCACGCTCGCGGCCCGGGGCATCGCGGGCTTCAGCCAGATGGAGGGCGTGATCGCGGAACGCGCGCCGTTGCGCCGCGGCATCGAGGCCGACGACGTCGGCCAGGCGGGCCTCTACCTGCTCTCGCCGATGGCCGCGAGCGTCACAGGGACGATCCTGTACGTCGACTCGGGCTATCACGCGATGGGCCTCTAGCGGCGTGATCCGGCGCCCGGCGCTGCACGTGCTCGGCTGCGCGCCGGCCAGCGGCAATCCCGGGGAAGCCTGCTCGGGGTACCTGGTCACGGCCGGCGGCTCGCGCGTCCTGCTCGATTGCGGGCCTGGCGTGCTGAGCTCGTGGCTGGCGCGCGATGCCGCGCCGCTCGATGCGATCGTGCTCTCGCACACGCACTTCGACCACGTGGCCGACCTGATCCCGCTCGGCTTCGCCCACGAGTTCGGGCTCGCGGCCGATTGGAAGCCGCCCGCGCTGTTCGCGCCTCCCGGCGGCGCCGCTCAGCTGACGGGTCTGTGCGAGGCGAGCGGCCACGGCGGCGACCACCTCACGGCCTGCGGGCTGACGCTGAACGAGTACGCCCCGGGCGAGGAGCTCACGATCGGCGACGCGCAGCTGACGTTTCGCGCACTCGTCCACCCCGGCACCTCGCACGCGATCCGCATCGAGGCCGGCGGAGCCGCGCTCGTGTACTCCGGCGACACCGCGCTCACGCCCGCGCTCGGCGAGCACGCCGCCGGCGCCGATCTGCTGCTGAGCGAGGCGACGGCGCTCCCCGCCTCCGAGTTCCACCTGCCCGCCGGCGAGGCCGGGCGCATCGCGAGGGAGAGCGGATGTGCGGCGCTCCTGCTCACGCACCTCGACGTGCGCGAGCGCATTCCTGCGCTGCGGCAGGCGCGCGAGGCTTTCGGCGGGCCGGTGGCGGCGGCGGTGCCCGGGCTGCGCGTCGCTGCCTGAGGCGCCTGGAAGCTCTCAGAACAGCATGAGGTCGTCCGGCCCGGCCTCGGCCATCAGCCGCGGCACGTCGAGCAGGATGCACTCCACGTCGCGGGCCTCGGCCAGCACCTTCGCCTGAGGCGCGAAGTCGGGTGCCACCAGGAGCGCGCGAATCGTCCCGAGCGCCGCGTTGCGCTGCGCCTGCTCGCGGTAGCGCACGACCTGCTCGACGGCGGCTGCCACGGCGCGCACGCGCTTGACCTCCACCAGCGCCACGCGCCCCTCCGCATCCCGGCACCACAGGTCGACGGGGCCGACGTCGGTGAGGCGCTCCCGCTCGACCACGGCGAGTCCGGGCTCGATCAGGTGCGGCGCGCGCGCCAGGTGCTCGTGCAGCTCGAGTTCTCGGCCCTCGCGCTCGAGCAGCGCCTCGTCGCTGAGGGCGTGACGCGCGTCGTGGTGCACCTCCTCGACGACGATCGTGAGGGTCTCGTCCGAGGCCGGGCGGTAGATGCGAATGACGGCGTCCTCTTCCCGCATGCTGGTCGGCCCGGCCATGTAGTTGATCGGCTTGGCGCCCTTGAGCGCGTGCACTGCGACCGACCCGTCCTCCTTGAAGAGCACGACGCGATCGCCCGAGGCGAGGCGCGTGGTGAGGCGCCCGGCGTAGCCGATCGTGCAGCGGCAGACGAGTACTCGCACGGCGGGGACGGTAGTGCAACTCGTGAGGATGCGAAAGGCGCTCGCAACCGTGTGACGCGACTGTGCACTACCGTGCAGACGTGTTCGATATTCAGCATTTTCCAAACGGAACCCGCCTTCTCACCGCACCGCAGGCCGACGCCCAGTCGACCTGCGTGATGGTCATGTATGCGGTCGGCTCGCGCTACGAGGACGACGCGACCGGCGGCATCTCCCACTTCGCCGAGCACCTCTTCTTCAAGGGCACCGAGCGCCGACCCACGGCGCGGGTGATCGCCACGGAGATCGACGGCATCGGCGCCGAGTTCAACGCGTTCACCGGCAAGGAATACACCGGCTACTACGTCAAGTGCGCGAAGGAGCACGTCCCGGTCGCGATCGACGTCCTCGGCGACATGCTGCTGCACTCGCTCTTCGATCCCGAGGAGATCGAGCGCGAGAAGGGCGTGATCGTCGAGGAGATGAACATGTACCTCGACACGCCGACGAGCTATCTCCCGGGCGTCTACGACCGCCTCTGCTTCGGCGACACGCCGCTCGGCCGGGACATCATCGGCACGCCCGAGACGGTCCGCGCGGCCACCCGCGAGACGTTCACGAACCACCTCGCGCGCTGGTACGTGCCTTCCCGCACGGTGATCGGCCTCGGCGGTGCGGTGACGGACTCGGCGCGGGCCGCGGTCGAGGAGCTCTTCGGCCCGCTCCCGGCCGCCGAGAGCGCCGCGCCCGAGCCGTGGCAGCCCGCGCCGCATCCGCGCGTGCGCATCCATCACAAGGAATCCGACTCGTTCCACATCCGCATCGGCGGAGACGGCCTGCCGCTCACACACCCCGATCGCTACGCGGCCTCGGTGCTCGCGGCGGTGCTCGGCGGCGGAATGTCGTCGCGCCTCTTCACCGAGGTGCGCGAACGCCGCGGGCTGGCCTATTACATCGGCGCCCAGCACGGCCAGTACGTCGAGGCCGGCTCGCTCTTCTCACAGGCCGGCGTCGACCTCAAGCGTGCCGACGAGGCGGTCTCGACGATCGTGGCCGAGCTCGGCCGCATCGTGGGCGAGCGCGTCCCCGAGGACGAGCTCACGAAGGCCCGCAACATGCTCAAGGGCCGTCTCGTCCTCGGCCTGGAGGATCCCCGCTCGATCACCTCGTTCGGGCTGCGCGGAACGATCCTCGAAGGCGAGCCGCGCGAGATCCCCGAGATCCTGGCCGGCTTCGACGCAGTCACCGCCGACGACGTGTCCCGCGTAGCGAACGACCTCCTCGCACCCGAAAAGCTGCGCCTGGCAGCAATCGGCCCGTTCGAGGACGAGTCGCACTTCGAAGCCCTGCTGGCCTGACCGTGCGTGCACGCTCGGGGTCTGGCCCGCAACGTGCGGGTCTGACCCCAGCCGTGCGGACCTGACCCCGGGCGGACCATTGGCTCAACCATGGCCTTTGCGGGCCATGGCGTCGCTTCGCGATCTCACTTCCAGCTCGCTGGCAGCGAATCTCGCGCCGCCGTATCCGGCTTGCCGAGTGGCGTTGCGACGGCGTGCACGGGTCGGTGCCAGGTCCGCACGCTCGGGGTCAGACCCGCACGTTGCGGGTCAGACCCCAGGCGTGCGGACCCGCGCTTACTTGCTCGTCTGGGATTCGATGCGGTCGAGGCGGCTGTCGAGGGCTGCGATTGCTGCTCTCGTCTCGGTCATCGCGTCGACGATCTTCTGGGTGTCTTCGGACTGTTGCAGGCGTTCGGTTTCGCGGGTCCCGGCTCCGGAGCGCTGGATGACGGTGCTCGTCACGCCGGCCGTGACGAAGGCGATGAAGGAGACTCCGAGCACCATCTCGACGCCGCCGACGATGCGGCCCGGGGTGGTCGTCGGCACGACATCGCCGTAGCCGACGGTCGTGATCGTCTGGAGCGCCCACCAGAGCGCGAGGCCGAACGACGGGAAGTTCTTCTTGTCGACGATCATGATCACGATCGCGCCGGCGAACGCCAGCACCACGAACGTGAAGGCGAGGCCGACGACGACCGAGCGCGCATTCGCGATCCTCTGGACCCGGCGCTCGACGATCGAGGTCTTCGCCTTGCGTGGGGTTCCGGGCGCGCTCATGCAGCGAGATTCGCCGAGCAAAGCGGCTTTCCTCGCAGGCAGAGCTTCTTAGCCGCGCACTTCGATCAGCGTCGGCCGGTCGGCCGCGAATGCCTCGGCCAGCGCCCCGGGCAGATCGTCGAGCGATCCGGTGCGCACGCCCCGGCAGCCGAAGCCCTCGGCGAGGCGCACGAAATCGCGCGAGCTGATCTCGGTGCCGACGTGCGGCACGCCGATGCGATCCATCGATTCGCGCATCTCGTTGTAGCCGTCGTTCTGCCAGATCACGAGCGCGATGGGCAGCCCGAGATCGGCGGCGCTCGCGAGCTCGGGGATCGTGAAGAGGGCGCCGCCGTCGCCGGCCAGAGCCGCGACCGGATGGCCGGGAGCGGCCAGCTGCGCGCCGATCGCCATCGGCAGAGCGGGGCCGAGCGTGCCGAAGCCCCCGGGCGCGATGTAGGAGCGCGGCGAGCGGCCCGGCCAGGAGTGGTGGGCGACGTAGGCGGGCTGCGTGGAGTCGGCCACCAGGATGCCGTCGTCGGGAAGGCCGCGCTCGAGCGCCGCCAGGAACGGGAGGTGCACGTCGGCGCCGGGCCACCAGCGGCGACCCTCGCGCAGAGCCGTGGCGCGCTCAGAAGAGGCTGTGCGCTCGCGCCCGGCCGCAGCAAGTCCGGCGTCGATTGCCGCCAGCGTGGCGGCGGCATCGCCCTGCAGGCCGATCGCCGCGGGTCGTTGCCGGTGCAGCTGATCGGCGTCGATGTCGATGCGGACGAGCGCACCGGCGAAGTCGGGAGCCGCCGCGCCAGGCGCGTAGAAGTAGTCGGTCTCACCGAACTCGGTGCCGACGGCGAGCACGACGTCGGCCTCCGTGAAGGCCGCGTGGACGGGGCGCAACGTGAGCGTCGTGCCGATGCTCAGGGGGTGGCTGTCGGGCAGGGTGCCCTTGGCGTTGACCGTCATGCCGACCGGCGCGCCGAGCCTCTCGGCCACGGCCGCGGCCTCGGCTCCCGCCGCCACGGCGCCCCCGCCGAGCAGCAGCATCGGGCGCTCAGCAGCCGCGAGCAGCGCGACGGCGCGCTCCACCAGCGCGGCATCCGCGAGCGGCGGGGCTCCGCGTGCGGGGAGTCGCTCCCAGGCGCTCCCGGGCAGGTCGAGCACGTCGATCGGAATGCCGATGTGCACCGGTCGCGGCCGGCGCGACTCGAAGATCTCGAAGGCTCTCGCGAAGGCCTCGGGGAGCTCGGCCGGGTCGCGCACCTCGATCGACTCGCCGGTGATCGTGGCCATGAACGCGCGCTGGTCGGGCAGGTCGTGCAGCGTGCCGTGCCCGCGGCCGTTGTCGGCGCAAGCGGTGGCGCTGGAGATGATCAGCAGCGGAATCGAATCGTGGTGGGCACCCGCGATCGGGGTCGCGGCGTTGGTCAGCCCGGCGCCCGTGATGAGCGTGCAGACGCCGGGCTTGCGCGCGACGCGCGCATACCCGTCGGCCATGAACGCGGCGCCCTGCTCGTGGCGCGCCGAGATGTGGCGAATCGGGGAGTTGGCGAGGCCCCGGTAGATCTCGAGCGTGTGCACGCCCGGAATGCCGAACACCAGGTCGACGTCGTATTGCTCGAGCAGGCGGACGATCGCCTCCCCGCAGCTCGGGGCGGCGAGGCGCGCGCCCGCGGGCGCCTCGGTTCCAAGGGGCGTGACTTCGGCCATCCAGAGAGCGTATAGGCTCCGGCAGGTGTCCGAAGCCGCCCTCATCGAGCGAGCCGAGGAGCTGCTGGCGACGCAGGATGAGCGTGTGAGGGAGCTCCTGCCCGAGGGCTGCCGGCCGTTCGACGCGCACACCCATCTGGGCCTCGACGAGGACGGCCATGCCCTCTCGGTGGAGGAGCACCTGCGCCTCATGGACGGCGCGAGCGTCCAGGGCGCGAATGTTTTCGCACTCAACGAGCCCGATCGCGAGCCGGCCTATCGCGCTCCGAACGACCGCGTCCTGCGCTGGGCCGCCGAGGTGCCCGATCGCCTCTTCCCGTTCGTGCGGCTGAGCCTCGACGAGGATCCGCTCGGTGAAGCCGAGCGCTGTCTCGCGCTCGGCGCGCGGGGCATCAAGCTGCATCCGCGCGCGCAGGCCTTCCGCGTCGACGATCCGTCGCTCGAGGCCGTGTTCGCGCTGGCCGACGAGCGCCGGCTGCCCGTGCTGATCCACGCCGGGCGAGGTCTCCCGCCGGGCATGCCGCTCGAACTCGGCCGCGTCGCCGAGCGGCACCCCAACGCCTCGCTGATCCTGGCCCACGCGGCGATCGTGGCCCAGGCCGGCATCGGCGAGCTGGCGCGGAACGTCGAGAACATCTTCTTCGACAGCTCCACCTGGTCGCCGTTCGACCTGCTCAACCTCTTGTCGCTGGTGCCGCCCGAGCAGATCCTGTGGGCCTCCGACATCCCGTACGGCGAGCCGCTGGCCGCACTGCAGCTGTTCGTGCGCGCAGCACGCAAGAGCGGTGCGGACGACGCGCTCCTGCACGGGATGCTCGGCGACAGCGCCCGCGGCCTGCTCGACGGGCGCCGACCCGAGCGCCGCTCGGCGCCGCTCGCGCCGGAGGAGTATCTCTCGTCCTACGCCCGCGTACGCGCCACCATGTACATGGCGTCCGCCACGACGCTGCTCTGGATGGGGTCCCCCGAACGCGTCGGATTCCTCGGCCTGGCCGAGGCCGCGCTGGCCGAGGAGGGCCTCGCCGAGCAGGCCGAGCTCGTGCGCTGCACGGCCGCGCTGTGGGAGCAGTGGGCCGAGACGCTCGTCCCCGGCGCGCCGCCCGATCTCGTCGGCCGCGGCCGCGTTTTCCGCCTCCTCAACGCCGCGCAGGCGGATACGGTGCTCGCGTGAGTGACCTGACGATCCGGCTCAACGGGCGCGAGCAGCGCGCATCGGTGCCCGAAGGCGCGACCCTCGCGGAGCTCCTGCGCGAGCAGGTCGGGCTGACCGGCACGAAGATCGCCTGCGAGGAGGGCACCTGCGGTGCCTGCACGGTGCTGCTCGACGGCCGCGCGACGCTCTCGTGCATCCTGCTCGCCGTTCAGGCGGAGGGCCGCGAGGTCACGACGATCGAGGGCCTCGGCGACGAGGGCGCGCTCTCGCCGCTGCAGCGCGCGTTCGTAGAAGAGGATGCGCTGCAGTGCGGCTTCTGCACGGCGGGCCAAGTCGTCTCGGCGACCGCATTGCTGGCGCAGACGCCGAATCCGACGAGCGAGCAGGTGCGGCTGGGCATGAGCGGCAACCTCTGCCGCTGCGGCGCGTATCCCGGCATCGAGCGCGCGGTGCTGCGAGCCGCCGAGGAGCCGGCGGGCTGATGGCCAAACTGCAGAAGACGAGCGTCGAGATGGAGGGCCGCTTCGAGGAGCGCTGGGTGCTCGTCGAGGAGGAGCCGCCCGCCTGGGAAGACGAGCGCGAGTTCAGCGTCTCGGGCACGCGCGTCACGCGCATGACCGGCCCGCGTCGCGTCTCGGGAGCCGCGCGCTACGTCTCCGACGTCGCGCTGCCGGGCATGTTGCAGGGCATCGTCGTGCGCTCGCCGCACGCACACGCAACCGTCGCGCTCGACCTCGCCGCAGCGCGCGCCGTGCCGGGAGTGCATGCGGTGCTCGCCTTCGCAGACCTCCCCGGGGTCTTCGCGGACGAGCCGGCATTCGCGGGCGCGCCCGTCGCCGCGCTGGCCTGTGAGGACGCCGCGTCGGCCCGCGCCGCCGTCCAGGCGCTCGCGGCGAGCTACGAGCAGCTCGGCTTCGTCGTCTCCACGGAGCAGGCGCTCTCGGAGCAGCGGCTCCAGGAGGATCCCGTCGAGGACGAGAGCGGCGACGTCGAGGCGGGCATGGCCGAGGCCGACGTGATCATCGAGGCCGAGTACGCCACCGGCGCCCAGATCCACCACGCGCTCGAGCCGCACTGCGCGGTCGTCCAGTGGCTCGGCGACGAGCTGCACGCGTTCGTCTCGACGCAGGGCATCTGGGACGCGCGCCAGCAGCTCGCGAAGGCCTTCGAGCTCGATCCCGACCGCGTGCACGTCACCTGCGAGTTCATGGGCGGCGGCTTCGGCGCCAAGCAGGGCGCGACGACCGAGGGGCTGATCGCGGCCTACCTCTCGCGCGCTGCGGGCGGTCGCGCCGTGCGCGTCTTCAACGATCGCCGGGCCGAGGCCGTGGCCGCCGGCCACCGGGCCTCGACCGAGCAGACCTACCGCATCGGAGCGCGCAGCGACGGCACGCTGACGGCGATCGAGGTCACCTCGGTGATCGCGAACCCGATGAGCGGCTGGGTCAACCCGACCACGATTCCGGCGCGCACGCTCTATCTCTGCCCGAACGTGCGCGCCCAGGCGATTCCGCTCAAGATCGACGTCGAGCCCTCGAACGCGTTCCGCGCGCCCGGCGTCATGGAGGGCACGTTCGGCTACGAGAGCGCGCTCGACGAACTCGCCGTCGCGCTCTCGCTCGATCCGCTCGCCCTGCGGCGCGCCAACGACGTCGACGTCGATCAGGTCAGCGGCCTGCCCTACACGGCCAAGCACCTCTCGGTCTGCATCGATCGCGCCGCCGAGCTCTCGGGCTGGGCGGAGCGCGAGGCCCTGCGCGATCGTGAGTACCCGGACGGCCGCCGCCGCGGCCTCGGCGCCGCCTGCCAGATCTGGTGGGGCGGCGGCGGGCCGCCCGCACACGCGCTCGTACGCATGGGCCACGACGGCGTCGTCACCGTCGTCACGGGCGCGCAGGACATCGGCACCGGGGTCACGACGGCCTTCGCGCAGGTCGCCGCCGAGGAGCTCGGCCTGCCGCTCGATCGCGTGCGCGTCGAGGTCGGATCGACGCGTTACGGCGTCTACGCGCCGGTCTCGGGCGGCTCGCAGACCATGCCGTCGGTCGCCCCGGCCGTACGTTCGGCGGCCTACGACCTGCGCGCCAAGCTGCTCGAGCTCGCAGGCGACGTGTTCGAGGTCTCGCCCGACGACCTGCGCATCGTCGACGGGACGTTCGTCTCGCTCGACGGCGCACTGCGGGAGCCGATCGTCGAGGTGACCGGCAAGCTCGGCAAGGCGCAGCTGGTCGGCACGGGCTCGCGCGGCCCGAACCCCGACGGCATGCGGGTGAACACGTTCGGCTGCCAGGTCGCGCAGGTCGCCGTCGACGTCGCGACCGGTGAGATCACGGTCGAGCGCATCATCGCCGTGCACGACATCGGCCGCGTGATCGCGCCGTTGCAGGCGCGCAGCCAGGTCGAGGGCGGCGTGCTCCAGGGGCTCGGCTTCGCACTCATGGAGGAGCGCGTGATCGACCCGACCACGGGCACCGTCGTGAACGCGAATCTCGAGGACTACAAGCTGCCGACGCACGCCGACTGCCCCGAGATCGTCGTCGAGTTCGTCGACCGGCCCGACCCGCACGCCTCGACGCTGGGGCTCAAGGGACTCGGCGAGCCGCCGATCGTGCCCACGGCGCCGGCCATCGCGAACGCGGTGTACCACGCGACCGGGGTACGCGTGCGGACATCGCCCATCACCCGCCGCCGCTTCCTGGAGGCACGCGCGGGATGAGCGCCTACGTCCGGCCCGGGACGCTCGACGAGGCGTTCGCGCTGCTCGCCGAGCCCGCTGCGCGCCCGCTCGCGGGCGGCACCGATCTGGTGCCGTTGCAGGCGCGCGGCAAGGCAGCGGGCACGCTGATCGACATCCGCGCGCTGCTGGGCGACGCGATCGAGGCGAAGGACGGCGGACTGGTCATCGGAGCGGCGGCGCGCGTCGCCGACGTCGCCGCCGACGCGCGTGTGGCCGGCGACTACGCGGTGCTGGCGCAGGCCGCGGGGCAGGCCGCTTCGCCGCAGCTGCGCAATCAGGGCACGGTTGCGGGCAACCTGGCACAGCACGTGCGCTGCTGGTACTTCCGTCACCCCGACCTGACCTGCTGGCTGGCCGGCGGCGACACCTGCTACGCGCAGATCGGCGACCACCGCAAGCACGGCCTCGAGCCCGGCGATTGCATCTCGGTAGCGCCGTCCGACCTGGCCGCCGCGCTGCTGGCACTCGACGCGCAGGTCCACGTGCGCGGCGCGGACGGCCAGCGCAGCCTGCCCATCGCCGAGCTCTACGCGCGGCCGAGCGAGGCGCACCGCTCGTCGCTGCAGCTCGCGCGCGGCGAGCTGATCACGGCGGTCGAGCTGCCGGCGCCGCCCGCCGCCTCCGCCTACGAGCGCGCCGGGGAGCGCGCCGCCTGGTCGTTCGCGCTCACGGGAGTCGCGGCTGCGCGTTTCGGCGACACGCTGCGGCTGGCGGCGATCGGGCTCACGAACGAGCCGCGGCTGCTCGATCCGGCCGACCCGCTGGCCGGCCTGCCCGGCCTCGAGCAGACCGGCTGGAAGCGCGAGCTCGCGGGCGTGCTGTGCGAGCGCGCCCTGGCGCGCGTCGCCTCGCGATAATCGCTCCGTGGCGGCTTACGACGTTGCCGTGATCGGCGCGGGCACGACAGGTGCCTCGATCGCGTACTTCCTCACCCAGCGCGGGCTGCGCCCCGTCGTGTTCGAGAAGACGCGCGCGGCGGGCGGGCCCTCGGGCGCCTCCGCGGGGATGTGCCGGGCGCACTACGCCGAGCCGGCCATCATCGACATGGCCAGGTTCGGGTGCGAGTTCCTGGCCGACATGAAGGCGCGCACCGGCTTCCAGTCCGGCTATGCGATGTCCGGCTACCTCGTCGTCGGCCCCGAGGAGCGCGAGTCCGCCATCCGAGGCGTCTACGAGACCATGCGCGAGCGAGGCGTGGAGGTCGAGCTGTGCGACGTCGACCGCATCCTCGAGCTCGAGCCCCGACTCGCCACGCAGGATCTGAGCGTCGGCTGCTACGAGCCCACGGGCGGCCACGCCCAGCCGCTCTTCGTCGCCGACGGCTTCGTGCGCGCGGCCGAGCGCGACGGCGCGACGCTGCGGCTCGGCACACGCGTGACGGGTCTGCGCCCCGACGGGCAGGGCTGGAGCATCTGGCTCGATGACGGCACACGGGCGAGTGCCGAGATCGTGATCGTGGCCTGCGGTCCGTGGGCCAACTCGCTCACCCGCGGGCTCGGCGGCGTCGTGCCGCTCGCGCTCTCGCGCGGCCAGGCGGGGCGTTTCCGGCCGCCGCACGCCTTCGGCCTCCCGGGCCCGATCATCTCCGACCACGCGCACGAGCTGTGGATCAAGCCCGAGGGGAACGACGGCCACTATCTGATCGGCGGGCGCGGCGGGCGCCTCGACCGCAGCCCGCACAAGCGGCCGACCGGCCAGGCGGGCGCCGACGATGCGATGCTCGAGACGTTCGCGGGCGAGCTCGCACACCGCTTCCCGGGCATGGCCGGCGGTGTCTGGCGCGGATCCTGGTCGAGCTTCTACGACTTCACACCCGACGGCAACCCGGTCATCGATCAGATCCCCGGCCGCGCCAACCTGATCGTCGCGACCGGCATGTCGGGCCATTGCTTCAAGCTCGCGCCCTCGCTCGGACTCGGCACGGCCGAGCTGGTCGTGGACGGTCACGTGCGCAGCTTCGACTGGTCGGTCTTCGCCTACGGCCGCTTCGCGCGCCGTGGCGACCGCGTCGGCGGAGGCCGCGGTCCCGGATGATCGGCGGCGTCCTGCTGGCCGCCGGTGCCGGCTCGCGCTTCCGCGCGGCCGGTGGCGGCGTCAAGCTGCTCGCGGCGGTGGATGGGCGCCCGCTGGTCGAGTGGGCCCTGCTGGCGCTGGCTGCGGCCCCGCTCGGCGATCGCGTGGTCGTGCTCGGCGCGCAGGCCGATGAGCTGCTGGCCGCGACCGATCTGCACGGTGCGCGGCCGGTGCGCAACGAGCGGTGGGAACGCGGCATGGCATCGTCACTGCAGACCGGCCTGGCAGCGCTCGATCCGGCCTGCGACGGCGCGGTCATCGTGCTCGGAGATGGCCCGGCGCTCGCCGCGGAGGCCATCCGCCGCGTGGCGGTCGCTGCGGAGGGCGCCACCGGCCTCGTGGCGGCGACCTACGGCGGCGGCAGGCACGGGCATCCGGTGGCCATCCCGCGCGCGCTCTGGGCGCGGCTGCCGCAGGAGGGTGAGCAGGGCGCCCGCGCCCTCGGCGAGCCGTCCGTCCTGGTCGACTGCAGCGATCTTCCGGCGCCGGGAGACGCCGACACGCCCGCCGACCTCCCGCCGTCCCGCTAGGTGCGCGCCTTGCCGGCGCGCGACTTGCGGTCGCCGCGCAGCACGAGGACGCCGCCGCCGATGCCGGCGAGCACCATCACGCCCGCGGCCACGAGCGGCAGCGGGACGCCGCCGCCACCGCCGCCGCCGCTGCCGCCGCTGAGAGTGCGGCCGTCCGCCTTGGCGAGCGCGCGCAGCGCCTGGTCTGCGGAGTCCGTGAGCCCTTCAGGCGTCGGGTCCTTGCCCGGGTCGATGCCGTGCAGCGCGGCGATCGCCCGACCCTGCGGGAACGGCCCGTTGATCCCGAAGCCCTGCGGCATCACCACGAGCAGGGTGTCCTTGTAGACGAAGCGCAGCTCGGCGCCGAGGAACTTCGCGTAGGTCTGCGGCTTGCCCCAGAGCTGCGGCACCGCGCCGAGATCGGTCTTGTTGCCGATCACCGCGACCTTGATCGGAAGACCCGCGTCGCTCACCTGCTGCGCCGTCGCGGCGAGCTTCTTCTCGAGATCCGAGCTCTTGGCGCCGTTCGTCATGTAGACGCGCACGTCGGGCGGGATCAGGATGTCACTCGCGGGGTCGCCATCGGCCAGCGCGGACGGCGTCAGCGTCAGGGCGAGCAGAAGGGCCAGGGCGGCGGCGCGCAGCACGCCTCACACGGTAGCCGCGATGACGAACGCCATGAGCGTCACCGCGGCTGCACCACAACCCAGTGCCAGCAGCGCGAGCAGGATGTCCTTCATCTCACCCCTCCGCCTTGTCGACGACCTGCAGGTGGATCGGCTTGCGTCCGGGGATCTCGATCGTGTAGCCGAGCAGCCAGTGGCCGACCATCACGAGCGCGGGCTTGCGCCGCTGGTAGACCCCGGGTGAGATCTCGGGCAGCGTGTAGGCCTGTTGCTGCATGCTCATGTCGAGCATGTCGAGCTGGGCGGTGATGAGCGCGTTGCGCACCGGCTTGCCGTTGCGCAGCAGCCTGAGCCCGAAGGCGTTGTCGATCGCGGCGCGGTTGGGCTGGATGCCGACCTGGATGCGCACCCCGTCGCGCGTGAATGACCGCGCGACGACACCGGGCCCGACGCGCCCGTCCGACTTGCCGAGCTTCGCGAGCGCAGACGACGGCGGCGCGAGGCTGGTCAGGATCGCTGCGAAGACGACCGCACTGACGAGCAGCGCGACCTCTCCCAGAACGAGCCGCTGCAGCGATCGGGCAGCGCCGTCGCCGAGCTCCCGGTCGTTGCGCTCGGCGGCCGCCACGAGGCGGGGGCGCGAGCGCAGGTTGTTGACCGCCGCGAGCGCCAGCGCGCACAGCAGCAGGACGCTCTTGGCGATCAGCGCCAGGCCGTAATTGGTCTGCCAGAGCGACTCGAGCGTCGGCAGGTGCACGATGCTCGCGACGATGCCGGTGAAGAGCAGCACGGCGACGCTGGCGATCGCGGCGCGCGAGAAGCGCGGAACGATGACCGCCAGCATCGCGACGCGCGTGCCGGACGGCGTTGCCGCGGAAAGCACGAGCAGGCCCGCGAGACCGCCGATCCAGATCGACGCCGCCGCGAGGTGCGCCCAGTCGAGCGCCAGCATCACGCCGACCGGGCTCGTGGTCGAGGGATGCCCGGCGAGGCCCGGGAACGCGAAGGCGGCGACCGCGCAGCCCACGGCGCCGAACAACGCGAGCAGCGCCTCGCCCGAGCGGCGCGCCTTGCCGGGCCGGTCGAGTGCCAGGGCGATCGCCGCGGCCACGCCGAGCAGCGCGAGGGCGAGCCAGAGATCGCTGAAGGCGCGGCCGAAGCTCGAGTCGCGCACGAGCGGCACGATCGCGCCGAGATCGGTCGAGGGTCTGAGTGAGAACTCGGCGGTCGACAGGACGAGGTAGATCGGCGTGGCCACCAGCGCGACGGCCAGCGCGATCGCGGCGGCCCAGGTGACGCCGCGGAGGCCGCGCTCGTGGCCGCCGCGCACGAGCAGCGGACGCGCGATCACGAGCCGGAACGCGAGCAGGCCGACGGCGGCGAGCATCGCGAGCAGCACCGCCCAGCGCGAGGTGACGAGGCTCGGCGTGGCCGAGCTCTCGCCGAGCGACGGGATCACGAACTGGGGCGGCGGGCCGGGGCTCGGCCCCACCGCGAACGTGAAAGCCCCGCGCACGGGGTGTCCGTCGGCCGAGATCACGCGCCACCAGACCAGGTACCACCCCTGGGGCACGGTCTTCATCTTCACGAAGATCGTGTCCGGCTCCCCCGGCGGGTTGGCCGGAGCGCTCGCGATCTCCTGCGTGCCCTGCGCGTTCGTGACCGAGATGACCGCGAAGCGCGGCTCGATGTGCTCGCTGAAGGTGAGGCTGACCTGAGGGGGCGGGTGGGCGAGCACGCCGCTCGCCTGCGGTTGCGTGGAGAGCAGCGAGGCGTGTCCCCACACCACCGCCGGCAATGCCAGCGCAACCGCGAAGGCGACGAGCAGCGCGCCCGCCCGCCCGCCGATTCTCACGTCGAACGCCTCCCGGAGATGAGCGCGACGCCGCCGACGACGAGTGCCACGCCGCCGAGCACGAGCGCGATGATGCCGAGCGTCTTGGCCGTGTCATCCGAGCCACCCGAGGAGCTGGCCTCGCTGGTCGCCTCGATGCGCGCGGCGGGCGTGTCGGAGTCCTCCGACCCGGACCACTCGACGACGCTGCCGTCGGAGTACGTCTGGCGGACGTTGAACGTGTATTCGCCGGCGTTCTTGGGCACGCCGGTGAACGGCAGCACGGCGAGCTCCTCCCCGCTCAGCTTGCCCTTCCAGGTGATCGAGTCCCCTCCCGCCATTTCACCGTTCTCGTGGTGCTGGCCGCTCACGGTGGGGGTCCAGTTGGGCACGGGAGCGACATGCTCCAGATCGAAGCCGTCCGGGATCGTGATCTGGATCTCGGTGGTGCTGGCGTCTTCCTTCTCGTTCGGCACGGTCAGCATCAACAGCTGCCCGTCACCGGCGGGCACCGAGCTCGGGAACAGCTCGGCGTGGGCGAACGCGCTCGGTGCGAGCGCCAAGGTCGCAACGAGGACGCTCGCATAGGCGAACGCTCGTCGCATCGAAATGCGTTTCATGGTCGTGCTCTCCTCTGTCGGCAGTGGCTACAGGACGGAGAGCGCGGGGGGTCCGCGCGCACACAGCGTCCGTGCCAGGAGCCACGCCACGACGGGCGCGTGCCAGGGGGAGAGAGCCTGCGCGCGCCGAGCGGCGCGCGGCTGCAGCAGGCGCCGCAGCACGCTGACGACGCGACGCGCCCACGCCAGCGCGTGGCGCAGGGCGGCGAGCAGCGCAGCGGCGGCGAGCGAGAGAGCGAGCAGGATCGGGATGGCATTGCGGTGGACGGGCCCCTCGAGGCACTGCCACCACGCCATGTGCATGCCCATGCGCGAGTGCATCCAGGTCTCGATCGCCGCGAACGCGAGCAGCGACGAGCCGCCGAGCACGCAGGCGTCGAAGCCGAAGTGCGCCAGGCGGAGGCGCGGCGCCGGGCCTCTCTGGGGGGCCAGCGCGTGCCGCTCGCGCACGCCCAGTGCGGCGAGCCAGAGCACGCCCAGCGAGAGCACCGTGGCAACCGCCATCGCCACGAACGCGATCACCGGAAGCCGCGGGCCGCCGAGCTGGCCCGCGAGCGGGGTGGGCGTTGCCGCGTAGGCCAGCGCGCGGCCGCCCAGGACGACCAGAATCAGTCCCAGGAAGAGCCCCGCGAGATGTTCGCGATGTTTCATCGCACAACCAGGGTAAACGGAGCTGTCAAGAGCTTGCCGTCGTGCGTGACCTGGAGGAACAGCCGCCACTTGCCCGTGGCCGGCAGTAGCACGCCCAGTTCGAGCTGTCCGGGCTTCGTGCTGTGACCCGTCGTGGCCGCTGTGCCGAAGCCCGCGCTACAGGCCGGGTCGTTGCCGCAGATGTGCGAGTGGAAGTAGTCGAGCGTGCCGTTCCGGAAGAAGATCGCGTGCGCCAGCGCGCCGTAGAACGGCGTGAACTTGACCGGCTTCCCGGCGGCGTCGGTGACGTCGACGACCATCGATGCGGGCTCGGCGAGATGCAGGTTCGGCTTCTTCGTGACGCGGAACGTCAGCCCGCCGGTGTTCACGACCGGGGAGTACGCGGGGAGCGGCAGCTTGACGTTCCCCGTGCCCACCTGCAGGTCGTGCGTGAGCTGGAAATTGGGCGGCCCACCCGTTGCGGCGGCGGGGTAGATGTCGACGAGCACGTGGTACCTGCCGGCCGCCGGCAGCTCGACCGGAAGCGAGAACTGGCCGTTGGCGGGCACAGGCGGGTGCTTGTGGACGATCTCCGTGAGGTCGTCGCGTACGACGATCACGTGCACGCCGGTGTGCGGCCCCGCGCCGCGGCGAAACTGCGTGAGCACGCTGCCGTCGGGCTGCACGATGGCGAATTTCAACGTCACCTCGCCGGGCTTGGCGACGCCGGCCGGGGCCTGCCAGTCGAGCTTGTATTGCTTGGCGGGCGCGACGGTCGGGACCGACGGCGAGCCGCCGCCGCTGCCGCAGGCGGCCGCCACGAGCGCGATGCACCCCAGGAGGACCGCCAGACGTGCCCTCACTGGCCCTCCGGGAAGAGGTAGAAGGAGTGCGGTGGCACGTAGCCGCCGACCTCGAGCACGATCTCGTCGTGCCGCCGCAGCGGGATCAGCCGCGGGTCGCCCTTCCATTCGCGGCCGTTGCGGAAGGCCCGCACGCGCCCGCGGAACGAGAGCAGCTGCCGCGGAGCCAGGCGTTGTCCCCAGACCGTGAAGAACGCGCCCAGGAGCTGCGGCCGCGAGCGCTCGACGAAGACCGTGCCCGTCGGGTCGAGCGTGTGCAGCGGATAGGCGCACCGACCGCCCGCGAGTCGTGCGATGCCCGCGCGGCGCAGCGGCGGCCGCAGGCCGATGCCGGCCGGCATGATGAGCACGCGCCGGTTGACGAAGATCTCGAGGTGCACGGCGTCGACCGCACGGCGGGTGACGCAGCGCATGCCGTCGACGGCGCGGCCGTTGAGTACACTCGCCGACGCGGCAGGGAGCACGAAGCCTGGTTCGCGCGACACCGGAGGCGGAGCGGGAGGCGCGGCGGGCGCGATCACGCTCTCAGTCTGGCAGACCCTCTGCGTAGTTCCCGTTGTGCAAGATACCGTCTCCGCGATGCGCCCCTGCAACTGCCGAATCTGCAAGCCCGAAGCAAGCGATCTCACGGCTCCCGGTAACCGCGAGCTGATCGAGGGCGTGCGCGCGCACGGGTGGCACATGTACCACGCGGCCGAGGGCGCGATCGACTGGCTGTACACCATCGGCTTCGAGCACACGTTCGACGAGCCCGAGGTCGTGATCTCGGGGTTCGCGCTCGACGGCATGGCGACGATGCTCACCGACGTCGCCGATTTCTATGCGCGCGGCGGCGAGTTCGCCGAGGCGCGCATGATCGAGCAGCCGGATGACGCGACGCTCATGCTGCGGCGCGTCGACGACCTCTGGATCGAGCGGGAGCTCTTCCTCGCGGCCGGCTGGTTCAACCGCGGCCCGATGCGCGTCGCCCAGGCCTTCGTCTCGACCGCCGACAGCGCGCCCTGGCCCCTGCAGCCGCGCCTCTGGCTGCCGGCCTCGGAGCAGTCCATCAGCTGGCGGAGCCTGCTCTCGGCCGGGGAGAGCGACTGGCGCCATCCCATCCCGTGGGATACGCGCGTGCTCGTCAACAAGTCCATCACGACCGGCCGGGAGTGGGCCTACGTCGTGATCCACGACGAGGCCGGCGACTGGCAGTGCATGGACGGTTTCGAGTACACGACCGACGACTTCGAGCTGGTGCCGCTGTTCGCGATCCTCGAGCTCGACCCGAGCGTGGCCGAGGTGCTCGAGCTCGCACCGGGTGAGCGCGCCTGGCGCGAAGCGCCGGATGCCGCCTGGCAGCGCGAGGCCTTCAAGGCCCGGGAGAGCTAGCGCGCTCTAGGAGGCGGTCTCGTCCGCCGCGCCGCCGCAGCAGGACTTGAGCTTCGCGAGCAGTTCCTCGCGACAGTGATCCTCGTCGGCCTGGCCGCCGCAACAGGCCTTGACGTGCTGGCGGAGCTTGACCTCGAAGCGGTAGGCGCAGGCGCAATCGCTGCACACGGCCAGATGTTCCTCGACGATCGCGACGTCGGCATCGGAGAGCAGCTTGTCGAGGTAGGCCTGCATGCGGCTCTCCGCGTGCGCACAGGCTCCAGTCGTCGTGCTCACGATGCTGCAGCCTCCGCTGTGTTCTCGATCGTCTGGGCGAGTTCCGTTTTCAACATGCGACGTCCGCGGTGCAGCCGCGACATGATCGTCCCGATCGGCACGTCGAGGATATCGGCCGCGTCCTGGTAGGAGAAGTCGGCCAGGTCGACGAGCACGACGGCGTCGCGGTAGGGCTGGGGCAGCGCGGCGAGCGCGCTGACGACTCCGCCCTGCGAGAGGCGCTCGACGACGGTGTCGGCCTCTTCCGGCGTGGACGTCCCGCCCATGCGCTGGTAGAGGTAGTAATCGCTCTCCTCCACCGGCTCCATCTGCGGCGTGCGCTGGCGCTTGCGCCCTGCGTCGACCGCGAGGTTGTGCACGATGCGCAGGAGCCACGCGCGCAGGTTGGTGCCCGGCGTGTACTGCTCCCACGACCGGAAGGCGCGCATGTACGCGTCCTGGACGAGATCCTCGGCGGCCTCGCTGGAGCCCGTCAGGCGCCGCGCGACGCGAAAGGCGTCGTCGGCGTAGGCCAGGGCGTCCTCTTCGAAGCGAACGCGGTCACGCGCACGCACGGCGAGGTCGCGCGCATCCGAGGACGCAGTCACTTCGGGCTCCATGAGAGAAACGTACACCGGACCAGCTAACGCCGCCCCCCCAAGGGCTATTCCCCTGCGGGCGGCTCCTCGCGGCCGCGCGAGAGGCGCTCAGCGGCGCGCGGGACGACGAAACCGCACAACCCACCGAGCACCCAGGCGCCCAGGAGGTCGCTCGGCCAGTGGCTTCCGTAGGCGAGTTGCACGACGGCGTCCCCGACGGCGCAGAGCGCCGCGACCAGCGCGATCGCCCGTGAACTCGGCCAGATCGCGACGGCGACGGCGGCCAACACCATGCCCGGGCCCTCGGGAAAGGAGTGCGTGCCGCACGAGACCTGGTGCAGGCACGGCCGCGGGCGCTCGACGAGGAGCTTGAGGACATCGCTGGCGATCCAGGCGACCACGCCGGCGGCCATCGCGCGCAGGGCGGGCGAGCGGTGCTCCGCGCGCCGCAGGCCGAACACGGTGAGCAGGGCGTACACGAGGAAGGCGGAGCCGTAGGGCACCGCGGTCTCGAGCGTGTGCAGCCGCGGCCCGAGCCAGGACTCGTGCGCCTGCCGCTCCGCCCAGCTGAGAAAGCGCCGCTCCCCCGGCAGCCCTTCGCTCATGCGTGCGCGGTGCCGCGCCTCCAGCGCACGACCAGGTAGGCGACGCCGACGACGATCCCGACCGCGATCACGTAGTCGAGCACCTCCAGGCGCTTGTGCCACTCCTCCCACTGCGCGCCGACCTGCACGCCGATCAGGCCGAGCGCGAGCACCCAGATGAACGAGCCGATGGCCGTGTAGATCGTGAAGCGCACGAACGGCATGCGCGCGATGCCGGCGGGAAGCGAGATGAACGTGCGGATGATCGGCAGGCAGCGGCCGATCAGCACGATGCGCTCACCGCGCCGTTCGAACCAGCGATCCGCCATGTCGAGACGCGCCGGTGTGATGTGCACCCAGCGGCCGTGCCGCTCCAGCAGGACGCGCCCGCCGCTGATGCCGATGCCCCAGGCGATCCACGAGCCGACGACGTTGCCGAGCGTGCCGGCCACGACGGCCTCGGTGAGCGTCATCTGGTCGATCGAGACGAGGTAGCCGGCGAACAGCATGATGACCTCGCTCGGCACCGGCAGGCAGGCCGACTCGAGCACCATCAGGAAGAACACGGCGGGGACGCCGTGGTCGCCGATCAGGTTCGTGACTGCGTCGACGAGGCGGTTCAGCACGAGAGCAGGTACGCACAGGGCCGCGGGTCGAGCGGCAGGGGCGAGGCGCCGACGCGGGAGACGACGTACGCGCCGCCGTCGATCTCCACGCGCTCGTCGCGCTCGGGGGCCAGGCCGCTGCGCTCCTCGAGGCGGTAGCCCTGCGGCGAGGGCACGAACAGCAGATAGCCGGTGCGATCGTCGTGGCTCACTCCCCGCAGCGTACTCAGAGGCCGCCGTGGCATCCTCCGGCATATGCGATTTCCCCTCCTGTTGCTGCTCGGGACACTTCTGACCGCGGGCCTCGCGGCGTCCCCGGTGCAGGCCGCGAACAGCGCCGGCTGCTCCACGACGAAGCCGGCCGCCGCCGGCAAGGCCAAGCCGAGCTACAAGAAGGCCGCCGGCGTGCTCGCCAAGGGCAAGCGCTACGCCATCGTGATGAACACGAGCTGCGGCCCCATCCGCATCGTGCTCGACCGCAAGCTGGGCGGCGCGATCCCGAACTCCATCGCGTTCCTGGCACAGAAGCGTTTCTTCGACGGTCTCAACTTCCACCGGGTCGTCGGCGACTTCGTGCTGCAGGGCGGCGACCCCAAGGGCGACGGCACGGGCGGCCCGGGCTACGAGGTCGTCGGCAAGCCGCCGGCCTCCTACCGCTACAAGGTCGGCGACGTCGCGATGGCCAAGACGGCCGTCGATCCGTCGGGCACCGCCGGCTCGCAGTTCTTCGTCATCTCGGGGTCGCAGGGAACCCAGCTGCCGCCCGAGTACGGCCTCCTCGGCCATGCGACCGACCGCGCATCGCTCGCGACCATCAAGCGCATCAACGGCCTCGCCACGCCGGGCTGCGGCGACTGCCCGCCCAAGCGGGCGGTCTACATCGACACGGCGCGTCTGGTGCCGCTGCCCTGACCCTCAGCGGTATGGGACGATGCGCGGCATATGTGCCGACTCTTTGGACTCTCCGCCGCCCCGCATCGCGTGCACACCCGCTTCTGGCTGCTGGAGGCGCCTGACAGCCTCACCGTCCAGAGCAAGCGCAACGCCGACGGCACCGGTCTCGGCTACTACGAGCCCGACGGCACGCCCGTGCTCGACAAGGAGCCCGTGGCCGCCTTCGAGGACGCCGCGTTCTCGCGCGAGGTGCAGCACATCAGCTCGACGACGTTCGTCGCGCACGTGCGGCTCGCCTCGACCGGCGCGCTGCTGCCGCAGAACACCCATCCGTTCGAGATGAACGGGCGCATCATGGCCCACAACGGCGCGATCTCCGGCCTCGACAAGCTGGAGGCGGAGCTCGGGGACTACCGCGCGCTCGTGCTCGGCGACACCGATTCGGAGCGCATGTTCGCGCTCATCACCAAGCGCATCGATGCGAACGGCGGCGATGTCGGCGCCGGCATCCGCGAGGCGGCCAACTGGATCGCCCAGAACCTCCCGGTCTATGCGATCAACCTGATCCTGACGACGCCCGACGGGCTGTGGGCGCTGCGCTACCCCGAGACACATCGCCTGTTCGTGCTGCAGCGCCAGGCGGGCGGCACGCACGGCGATCGCGCGCTGCACTGCGGCACCGACACCCTGCGCGTGCACTCCGAGCACCTCTCGCGCCACCCGAGCGCCGTCATCGCGAGCGAGCCGCTCGACGAGCACCCCGACTGGCGCCTGCTCGACGTCGGCGAGCTCGTGCACGTCGCGAGCGACCTCACGGTCAGCTCGGAGATCGCGGTCGACGGCCCGCCGGCCGAGCTGATGGAGGTCAAGTACCTCCATCACGCCGCGACCTAGGCGTCGTAGGCCTTGACGCGGCGGTAGAGCGTGTCGCGCTGCACCGGGCGCTTGCCCGCGGCGCGGATCAGGCGGCAGAAGTCGTCGACCGACGCGCAGTAGGTCGTGCCGGCGGCCGAGACGACGTTCTCCTCGATCATGATCGAGCCCATGTCGTCGGCGCCGAAGTGCAGCGCGACCTGGCCGATCTTGAGGCCCTGCGTCACCCATGAGGACTGGATGTGGTCGACGTTGTCGAGGTAGAGCCGGGAGACCGCCTGCGTGAGCAGGTAGTCGAACGAGGTCGGGGTCTCCTTGACCTGCTGCCCGAGGCGCGTGTTGTCGGGCTGGAACGTCCACGAGATGAAGGCCCGGAAGCCGTGCATCTCGTCCTGCAGCTCACGGATGCGGCGCATGTGCTCGACGCGCTCCTCGAGCGTCTCGACGTGCCCGTACATCATCGTGGCCGTCGTCGACATGCCCAGGCGGTGCGCCTCGCGCATGACGCCGAGCCAGTCGTTGGTCTTCGTCTTCTTGGGCGCGATGATCGAGCGCACGCGGTCGACGAGCACCTCGCCGCCGCCGCCCGGAAGCGAGTCGAGACCGGAATCGCGCAGGCGCGAGAGCGTCTCGGCGACCGTCAGCTTGGAGCGCCGCGAGATGTGCTGGATCTCGGGCGGCGAGAGCGCGTGCAGATGGATCTTGTAGCGCGACTTGATGCCCGAGAAGAGATCCTCGTACCAGTCGATGCCGAGGTCGGGATGGTGCCCGCCCTGCATCAGCACCGCCGTGCCGCCGAGCGCGAGCGTCTCCTCGATCTTCTTGTGGATCACGGGCTTCGGCAGCACGTATCCCTCGCGCGTGTCGCCGGGGCGCCGGTAGAACGCGCAGAAGTCGCAGTCGGTGATGCAGACGTTCGTGTAGTT
Source organism: uncultured Actinomycetes bacterium (assembly GCA_963713435.1). Lineage (GTDB taxonomy): Bacteria > Actinomycetota > Thermoleophilia > Gaiellales > JALYLC01 > JALYLC01. The sequence goes on along the minus strand of CAVQLU010000009.1, from coordinate 431,088 downwards.
GATGTTCCGGTCGACGATGAACGTGACCTCGTCGGGGTTGCTCTTGCGCGCCCGCATCTCGTCGGCCGCACGGCCGACCGCTACGAGGTCGCGCGAGCGCAGCAGCGTCGCGGCATCCTCGTCCTCGAGCCGCGCGCCGTCGAGCACGCTCTCCAGGATGGCCGCTACGGGACGGCTGGCGACATCGACTGCCATCGGCGTCAGCGTACGCGAGCGGTGTCGGCGAAGCGCAACTCGGGCGTGCCCGCGATCGCCCCGCGTTCGGCGGCCAGTGCGTAGAAGCGCTCGAGCCCGGCGCGCTCGCGCTCGCCGAAGCCGTAGCGCAGCTTCTCGAAGTAGCGCGCGAGGTACCCCGCCGGGAAGCCGTGGCGCTCGCCCGCGGCGGATGCGACCAGGTCGGCGTGCTCGGACGACTCGGCCACGGCCCCGCGCAGCGCGCGGTCGATGCGCGCGAGGGCATCCGGGTCGCAGTCGCGCTGGGCCGCCCACACGGCGAACACCATGGGCAGCCCGGTGCGCTCGCGCCAGAGCGCTCCCAGGTCATGGTGCGGCGTCGGATCGGAGAAGGCCGAGTGCAGCGCCGCGTCGCCGATCATCAGGCGCGCGTCGGCCTCTGCGCCCTCGGGCAGGATCTCGGCTTGGGGGACGAGCACCTTCACGAGCACGACGGAGGTGGCCGAGTCGCTCGTGACGGCGATCGTGCGCACCGCGGGCAGCGGCAGCTGCGTGACGAGCTGAACCGACTCGACCGCGCCGTCGGAGCCGATGCAGAGCGACGGCAGCAGGACGTAGCGCTCGGGGTTGGTCGCGTACTCGATGCTCGAGACGTTGGCGACGTCGAGCTCACGCGCCGCCAGCAGGCGATTGAGCTCGGTCGGCACGGCCACCACCTCTCGCACCTCGTCCGGGTCGAGGTGGCGCGAGAGCGCCCACTCGACGGGGAACGTGTTGATGTACGAGACGCGGCCGAGTCGCAGCATCAATCGAAGCGGCGGACGACGTTGTAGAACGAGTCGCGCTGCACGGGAACGCGCCCGGCCTCGCGGATCACGCGCACGAGGTCGGCGACCTTCTCCTCGGTGGGAGTGACGGCGCCGGCGGCGTGCGCGATGGTCTCCTCGACGACCGTGCCCTGGATGTCGTTGGCGCCGAAATGCAGCGCGACCTGGGCGAGCGGCGTCGAGATCATGATCCAGTAGGCCTTGATGTGCTCGATGTTGTCGAGCATGAGGCGCGAGACGGCCTGCATCTTGAGATCGTCGTGGCCGCTCGTGAACGTCCAGCCGCGGCGCTCGAAGACCGTGTTCTCGGGGTGGAACGGGAGCGGGATGAAGGCCATGAAGCCGCCCGTCTCGTCCTGCAGGTCGCGCAGGCGCATGAGGTGGTCGATGCGCTCCTCGTAGGTCTCGACGTGGTTGTAGAGCATCGTGCAGTGCGTCTTCACGCCCATGCCGTGCGCCAGCCGGTGTACCTCGAGCCAGATGTCCGGATGCTCCTTGCCGGGCGCGACGATCTTGCGCACGCGGTCGGCGAAGACCTCCGCGCCACCGCCGGGGATCGTCTCCACGCCGGCCGCGAAGAGCTCCTTGAGCACCTCTTCGTGCGTCAGCCCCGAGAGCTTCGTCATGTGGTGCACCTCGGAGGCCGTGAAGCACTTGAGCGTCACGTCGGGCAGCGCGGCCTTGAGGCTGCGCACCAGGTCGAGGTAGTAGTCGAGATCGAGATAGGGGCTCTCGCCGCCGACCATGTGGATCTCGCTGTACGGATCCACCTCGTAGCGCTTGACGGCGTGCTGCGTCAGCGGCCCGATCTCCCACGTGTACGCGCCGTCCTGCTTGTTCGTGCGCGCGAACGCGCAGAACTTGCACTTCACGCGGCAGACGTTCGTGTGGTTGAGGTAGAGGTTGTTGACGAAGTAGACCTCGTCGCCACCCCCGCGCAACCGCCGCGCCTGGTCGGCGAGTGCGCCGAGGCCCAGCAGGTCGTCGCTCTCGAGCAGCGCGACGCCGTCGTCGAAGTCGAGCCGTTCCCCCGCCAGCACCTTCTCGCGAACGGGGTCGATCAGCGTGCGCGTAAGCGTGCTAGCCATCGATCTCTCAGTGGTCGCGGGTTGTCGCTGCCCGCACGATAGCTTCGAGAGCTGCGCGGTCGCTACGGTCGGGGAGCGCTGCAAGTGTCGCCCGGGCGGCGTCGGCGTGTTCCAGCACCGCCCGGCGGGTGTCGGCGATCGCGCCGGTGGCCGCCACGCGCGCGAGGATTCCGACCACGTCGGCCTGCGCGCGCTCGCGGTCGAGCAGCGCGGCCGCCACCTCGTCATCGCGCTGGGCGGCCAGCAGCAGCGGCAGCGTGACCGTGCCGTCGAGCAGGTCGACGCCGAGCGCCTTGCCGGTCGTCTCGGGGTCGCCCTCGCAGTCGAGCAGGTCGTCCGCCAGCTGGAAGGCGATGCCCAGCTGCTCGCCGAAGCGCTCCATGGCCTCGATGCCGGCGCGGTCGAGGCCGCCGAACTGGCCTCCGAGCGCGCAGGCGGCGCCGAACAGCCGCCCGGTCTTGAAGAGGCAGCGCTCGACGTAGGCCTCGACGGTGATCTCGGGCCGGCGCGCCTGCTCGCTCTGCAGCGCCTCGCCGCGTGCCAGGTCGAGCGCCGCGAGCGCCAGCAGCGCCACGGCATCGGGCGAGCCGGCGCGCGTCAGTCCGGCGAAGGCGAGCGCGAACAGGTGGTCGCCGGTCGCCCGCGCGAGGGCCTCGCCATGGCGCGCCCACACGGTCGCGTGCCCGCGCCGCAGCGGCGCTGCGTCGAGCACGTCGTCGTGCACGAGCGTGGCCATGTGCACGAGCTCGCAGGCGGCGGCCGCGATCTCGAGCTCGGGGCGGTCGCGCGTGCCGGGCGGCGCCGCGATCAGGACGAGCAGCGGCCGCAGGCGCTTGCCGCCGGCGGCCAGCGTCTCGCGCGACGCCCGGCCGACGGAGTCGTCGGCCAGCTGAGCCGCCAGGCGCTCCTCGACACCGGCCAGGAAGGGCAGCGTGCGCTCGCCCGCGAGTGTGCTCACGTCCTGGGTCACCGCGGTCACGTCACGACCTCTCCGACGTGCAGGGCGACGATGCCGCCCGCCAGCAGCCGGTAGCGGATGTCGACCATGCCGGCGCGGTGGAAGGCCGCGCCGAGCTCGTCGGGACCGGGGAACCTGCGCACCGAGGCGGGCAGGTAGGCGTAGGCGCCGCCGCGGTCGAAGACCTTGCCGAGGGCGGGGATGCCGCGGTCGAACCAGAGCGAGTAGAAGCTGCGCAGCGGCTGATGGACCGGCCGCGTGATCTCGAGGCAGACGACGCGCCCGCCCGGGCGCACGACGCGCGCGAGCTCGCGCAGGCCGGCCTCGACGTCGGGGAGGTTGCGCAGGCCGAAGGCGATCGTCGCGGCTGCGAAGGAGCGATCCGCGAACGGCATCGCCGTCGCGTCGCCGCGTACCCACTCGATCGCGGCCGCGTCGTCGCCGCGCGGCTTGCGCGCGGCCCGGCTCAGCATCTCGGCCGAGAAGTCGAGCCCGGTCACCTGGCCGCTGCGGCCCACGAGCTGGGCCAGGTCGATGGCCAGGTCGCCGGTGCCGCAGCAGGCGTCGAGCACCGTCGCGCCACGCCCGACGCCGCTCTCGCGCGCCGCGAGCGCACGCCAGCGCCGGTCGAGACCGGCCGTCATGACGCGGTTCATGAGGTCGTACGGGCCGGCGATGCGGTCGAACATGCGCTCGACCTCGGTCGGCTCGAGACGGTCGCGAATGCTCATTGCCCGGTCCCCCAGCGGCGCAGCAGATCGTGCTCCACGCCGAGCAGGTCGAGCGCCTTGCCGGCGACGAAGTCGACGACGTCGGCGAGGCGTGTCGGGCTGCGTGTAGAACGCGGGCATTGCAGGCAGTATCAACGCACCGGCCTGCCGGAGCTTGAGCAGCACCTCGAGATGGATGGCCGAGAGCGGCGTTTCGCGCGGTACCAGCACGAGCCGCCGGTCCTCCTTGAGCGCCACGCCCGCCGCTCGGTGGATCAGGTTGGCCTGCCCCGAGGAGGCGATCGTCCCGGCGGTCGCCATCGAGCACGGGCAGATCAGGTAGCCGTCCACCCTGGCGGAGCCGGAGGCATAGGGCGAGAACCAGTCCCGCTCCGCATAGAGCGTCGTCCGCTCGCCGCCGTGCTCGGCCACCAGGCGCTTGACCGCCTCGGCGGGATCGAGCGAGCGGTCGCGGTAGAGCTCGTAGGCGATCACCTCGCCCGCGGCGCTCGAGGCGCACACGCCGACCTCGGCGCCGGCCGCCGTCAGGCCGGCGAGCACGCGAGCGGCATAGGGCGCACCCGAAGCGCCCGTGATGCCGAGAAAGAACCGCACGCGAGCAAGGGTACCGACCTCTCCGAGCAGGCGGGCGCGCAGCGCGCGCTAGCTGAGGCCCTTACAGGCCACCGCCTGCGGGCTCGGCGAGGTGTCGCCGCCCGAGACATTCGCGACGACGGTCGCGATGCACTTGATCTGAGACTCGGTGAGCGTGCCCGCGAACGACGGCATCGGCGCCTTGCCCTTCGTCACGCGCTCGACGACGAGGGCGTAGTCCGGCTTGGCGTTGTCGAGGTTCGGGCCGATGTTGCCGCCCCAGCCGAGCTGTGAGAGCGTGTGGCAGCTGCCGCAGGACTGGCTCTCGGTGAACGCGACGCCCGGCCCGGTGGCGGTCGCCTCGCCGCCGATGTTGGGCGCGCTCGAGCCCTTCCACGTGAGCGTCAGCAGCAGCACCATCATGCCGCCGGCGAACGCGATCGCGATGGGGCGGCGCGACACGCGGCGCTCGCGCGAGCGGTCGATGAACGGCATCCCGATCATGATCCCCATCCAGATCGTCGGGATGATGATCGTGCCGAGCAGCACCAGATTCGGATTGTCGAAGATCCGCAGGAGCTGGAAGAGGAAGAAGTAGTACCAGTCCGGACGCGGGTCGTAGATCGCGACCGCGGAGTCGGCCTTGTCCTCGTAGAGCGGGCCCAGGATGCCGCTCTGCGTGCCGTCCGCCGTGTAGTACCAGACGATCGCCAGCCCCACGATCAGGAGCACGAAGAAGAGGTTGACGATGATGTCGTGCAGGATCACCTGCGGGAAGAACGGCTTCCCCGTCTTCTTCTGGTAGCTGTACTCGCGGAGGTACGCCTCGCGGCGCTCGCGCGCGGTCAGGCGTGCCATCGCGCGTCCCTCCTGCCCCGTCCGCTACGAGCTCGCTCACCGCGTGCTCTCGACGGCGTCGCGGGCGGCAGCCTCGTCGTAGCGCTTGCGCGACCAGGGCGGCGACGTCACGCCGAGGCGGACGACGAGCCACATGTGGATGAAGATGAAGGTGAAGATCCCGCCGGGGATCACCAGCATGTGCAGCGAGTAGAAGCGCGAGAGCGTCTGGTTGTCGAAGACCGCGCCGGCCTTGAGGAAGTTGGCCAGGTAGGGGCCGACGATCGGGCCGGTGCCGTTGATGTTGACGCCGACGACCGTCGCCCAGTAGGCGCGCTGGTCCCACACGAGCAGGTAGCCCGTGAACGCCATCGCCATGACCAGGATGAAGAGCACCGCGCCCGTGACCCAGGTCAGCTCGCGCGGGTACTTGTAGGCGCCGAACACGAAGGTGCGCGCCATGTGCAGGAAGAGCAGGATCACCATCACCGACGAGCCCCACTTGTGCATGCCGCGCACGAGCCAGCCGAGCGTCTCGTCGTTGGTGATGTACTGGATCGACGAGTAGGCCGTGCCCGGATCGGGGTGATAGCTCATGGCGAGGATCACGCCGGTCGATGGCCTGCAGCATGAAGACCGTCAGGAGCGACGAGCCGAGCGTCTGCAGCCAGGACGTGTCGCCCGGCACCTTGCGGAAGAGGAAGGCCTCGACGAGGCCGACGAAGCCGGACCGCTCCTCGACCCACTCGAGCGGCGCATCGACCACGAGTTCCTTGGCCGTCGGGCGTGTGCGCGGCATCGGCTAGCCCGCCGGGGCTTCGGGATAGAGGAACCGGAGGATCCCGTTGAGCGGCTGGCCGGGGCGCCTTCAGCTGATGGCGCTGCAGGCTGTCGTCCACGGCGTAGAGCTGCCCCAGGATGAGGTGCCGGCGATCGTCGATCGTACGTCTCGTAGCGGTTGAGCGGGCGCACGGGCGGGCCGGCGATGCGCTGGCCCTCCGAGTTGTACTGGCCGCCGTGGCAGGGGCAGGCGAAGCCCGTGGCGTTGGCCTGCACCGGGCAGCCGAGGTGCATGCAGGTGTTGGCGATGACCGTGAACTTGTCGTTGCCGTCGTTGCGGACGAAGACGAGCCGCCGCGAGAGGCCGGTGGTGTCGTCGGGCGCGTCCTCGAGCGTCACCTCGTGCCAGGGCACCTGGCCCTTGCGGGATCTCGGGGTAGAGCCTGATCGGGCCGATGTCGATCGGATAGCTCGTGTCGACCTTGAAGGCCGGAGCCAGCGCGGCGACCGTCACGGGCACCGCGATGATCGCGCCCATCAGGGCGCCGACGCCGATGGTCGCGCCGCGTGAGCATCTTCTGACGGCTCATCGCCGCCTGCGCGGAGCCGGGGTCGACAGCAGCAGCCGCGGCCTCGCCGGGCGTCGTGCCGTGTTCCTGATTGTCGGCGGGCGTCTCCGCCACGAGCGTGACCTCCGGTCGCGTGTGCCAGGGAGCATTACAGCCGATCCGGCGGCACTCCGCAACGCTGAGGCGTCTGCAACGAGCGCGCGCCCCGCCAGGCCTCAGACGCTGCTCTCAGATACCGCGCCGCCGGCCCCCGGCGGCGGCCGCGCGGATGGCCGAGGCGAGCGGCGTGATCGGGAGATCGGCGAGGCGCAGCAGCGAGTCTCCGCGCGCCACCGCCTCGGGCGCCGGCAGGGCGGCTGCGAGCGCCGCGACCTCGGGCTCGCTGCGCGCGGCGACGCCGAGCGCGACGCGCGTGACGACGTCGCCGGCGATGCCGGCGTCGACCAGCCGCGGCCGCCGGCCGTGGGCGGCCGCGACCAGGCCGAGCAGCTCGCGGTAGGTCGTGCGGTCCTCGCCCGCCAGGTCGTGGCCGTTCGGGTCGAGCTCGTCGGCGCCCGCCAGCCAGACCAGCGCGCGCACGGCGTCGGCGGCCGCCACGGGCTCGGTCGCGCGCCGCATCCAGGCCGGGCACGGGACGACCGGCAGGCGGTCGCCGAGCGCGCGCAGCAGCACCACCCAGGGCGCGCCCGGCGCCGATCACGGGCGCGCAGCGCACGACCGTGACGCGGGCGGGATCGCCCGCGGGCGAGGCGACCGGCATCGCCGAGCCGCTCGATGCGGATCGACGCGGCCCGCGTTGCCGGCCAGCAGGGCGGCCTCCGCGACGGCGACGGCCTCGGGCCCGCCCTCGCTCGAGCTGAGGTCGAGCACGCAGGTGCAGTCGGTCGTCGCGCGCGTGAGCGAGCGCTCGTCGAGCGGGTCGGCCCAGTCGCGCTCGACGCCGAGCATGCCGGCGATCGCGGCCTGGCGGCGGTCGAGCGCGCGCACGCGCCAGCCCTCGGCGGCAAACAGCGGGATCGCGAGCCGGCCGAGGAAACGACTCGCGCCCAGTACCGCTACGAGCGGCGCCATCCGCGGCGCTGCCTGCGCGGCGCGGGCGCCCCTGCGGACGCGGCGGGAAGCGCGATCCCGAGCGAATCCCAGCGCTCGTCGACGAGACGGCGCACCTCGTCGCTCATGCGCGCGACCTCGGGCCACTCGCGCGGATAGCCCTCGCCGGGCCAGGTCTTCGTCGCGTCCAGCCCGAGCTTGCCGCCGAGCGACTGCAGCGACGGCGCGTGGTCGAGCTGGTCGAGCGGGCCGCGCGCCTGCTCGACGTCGCGCCCGGGGTCGACGTTCGCGCCGACCTGCCAGGCGACCTCGCCGTAGTCGTGCACGTCGACCCACTCGTCGACCACGATCACCATCTTCGTGAGCGACAGCAGACCGGTGCCCCAGACCGCGTGCATGACCTTGCGCGCGTGACCCGGGTAGGCCTTGCGGATCGAGACGATGCAGCAGTTGTGGAACGCGCCGGCGACGGGCAGGTCGTAGTCGACGAGCTCGGGCAGCGTGGCGCGCAGCGCGGGCAGGAAGAGGCGCTCGGTGGCCTTGCCCAGCCAGGCGTCCTCGGCCGGCGGCGGGCCGACGAGGATGCTCGGGTAGATCGCGTCGCGGCGCATCGTCATGCCCGTCAGCCGCAGCACCGGGAACGGCTCGGCGGGCGTGTAGTAGCCGGTGTGGTCGCCGAACGGCCCCTCGTCGGCGAGCTCGCCGCGCTCGCAGTAGCCCTCGAGCACGATCTCGGCGCGCGCCGGCACCTGCAGGTCGACCGTCTTGCACTGCACCATCTCGACCGGCTTGCCGCGCAGGAAGCCCGCCACCATCATCTCGTCGACGTGCTTGGGCGCCGGGCACGAGCCCGCGTAGGCCGTGATCGGGTCGCTGCCGATCGAGATCGCGACCTCCATGCGCCCCGCGCCCTCGCGCCAGTCGGAGGCGGCGTCCTTGTGGATCTGCCAGTGCAGGCCGGTCGAGGTCGCGTCGTACTTCTGCAGCCGGTACATGCCGACGTTGCGCCCGCCCGTGTGCGGATCCTTCGTGAACACCGAGGGCAGCGTGATGAACGGCCCGCCGTCGCCGGGCCAGCAGGTCGCGATCGGCAGGCGGTCGAGGTCGGGCTGGTCGAGCACGACCTCCTGGCAGGGGCCCTTGGAGACGGTCTTGGCGCGCGAGTCGGCCAGCGACTTGAGCTTGCCGAGCGCGCGCAGCTTGTCGCCCATGCCCTGCGGCGGCTGCATCTCCAGCACCGAGGAGACCTTCTCGCCGAGCTCGTCGAGCCGCTCGACGCCGAAGGCCAGGCACATGCGCCGCTCGCGTGCCGAACTGGTTGATGAGCAGCGGGAGCGCCGAGCCGCGCACGTTGCGGAAGAGCAGCGCCGGCCCGCCCGCCTTGACGACGCGGTCGGCGATCTCGCTGATCTCGAGGTGCGGGTCGACCTCCGCCGTGACCTCGACCAGCTCCCCCTCGCGCTCGAGCAGGTCGATCCACTCGCGCAGGTCGTCGCAGATCACGAGCGGGAGGCTAGTGGATGATCGCTCACGCCGTCGAGTCGCGCGTGCGCGAGCTGCGCCTCGACCACGTCGCGGCCGGCGATCGAGCGCCGCGATCGGCAGCGCGTCCTCCTCCAGGCGCAGCGCGCGCGCGGCGCGCGCGAGCCCGTCGTAGTCGATCACGCCGGCCAGCGCGAGCGCCGTCGCGGCCCAGAGGTCGTTGTCGTCGTCGCCGCGGGCGCGCACGGCGGCCGCCGTGCCGATCAGCGTCGCCAGCGCGTCGATCGCCTGCAGGTCGCCGAGCGCCGCGATCCAGACGAGCCCCTGGGCGTAGAGGTGGTCGCCGCACAGCAGCCGCTCGCCGTCGTCGCGCGGCGCGAACAGGCGCGGGCTGCCCGTAGTGCAGCAGGTAGCCCTCGTAGATCGCCTCCATGCCGGGCGCCCAGGGCTCGCCGCAGAGCGGGCCCCAGACCTCCGCGCCGCGCCGCGCCTCGGCGGCCAGCAGCGTGGCCGCCAGCGCGCCGCGCTCGGCCGCCGCCGCTGCCGCGATCGCGTCGAGCGTCAGGTCAGCCACTCCGCCGCCTCGCTCGCCCAGTAGGTGATGACGAGGTCGGCGCCGGCGCGGCGGATCGCCGTCAGCGATTCGAGGATGGCGGTGCGGCGATCGAGCGCGCCGGCCGCGGCCGCCGCCTCGAGCATGGCGTACTCCCCGGACACCTGGTACGCGGCGAGCGGCAGCGGGGAGGCCTCGCGCACGCGCGCGATCACGTCGAGGTAGGGCAGCGCGGGCTTGACCATCAGCGCGTCGGCGCCCTCGGCCGCATCGAGCAGCGCCTCGCGCACGGCCTCGCGCGCGTTCGCGCCGTCGAGCTGGTAGCCCTTGCGGTCGCCCGACTTGGGCGCCGAGCCGGCCGCGTCGCGGAACGGCCCGTAGAAGGCCGAGGCGAACTTCGTGCTGTAGGCGAAGATCGCGACCGTCTCGCAGGCCGTCGCCGTCGAGCGCGCTGCGGATGGCCGCCACGCGGCCGTCCATCATGTCGGAGGGCGCGACCGCGTCGGCGCCCGCGCGCGCGTGCGAGAGCGGCGACGCGCGCCAGCAGCGGCAGCGTGGCGTCGTTGTCGACCTCGCCGTCGTGCAGGACGCCGCAGGCGCCGTGCGAGGTGTACTGGCAGAGGCACACGTCGGTCAGGATCGGCAGCCCGGGCGCCGCGCTCGCGGATCGCGCGGATGGCGCTCTGCACCGGGCCGGCGTCGTCCCAGGCCGACGAGCCCTGCTCGTCCTTGTCGTCGGGCAGGCCGAAGAGCAGCATGCCGCCGACGCCGCGCGACTGCGCCTCGGCGGCGATCGCGGCGGCCACGTCGGCCGAGACGTGCCGCTGCCCGGGCAGCGAGGGGATGGGCCGATCGACGCCCGAGCCGCTGACGACGAAGAGCGGCTGCACGAGATCGGCGGGAGCCACGCGCGTCTCGCGCACGAGGCGCCGCAGGCCCTCCGTGCGCCGCAGGCGGCGCATGCGAACTTCGGGAAAGCTCACACGCGCAGCCTAGATGGTGGCCGCGTTTCGGCCGCTCCCGGCGCCCCGGATACCCACCGACAGGGTGGGTCTTCCACCCTTACGACGGTGTACGCGCCCCTCCGCGCTGACACCCCGGTCCCCACCTCAAGCTGCGACTTGACCCGGGACCTCCCGAACCGTCATGCTTGCCACAGCCGGAACATGGGCTCGGGGGAGATAGGAGCAGGTTTGATCGGTGGGGGCACGGATGCGCCGTACGAGCGACCGGCTGCGCGCGGTCATGTCGTGCGCGCCCGCGTCGAGGACGCGCTCGCCCCGGCCACCGCGCTGCGGCTGATCGTCATCTCCGAGAACCGGCTCTACCGCGAGGGGCTCGCGCACCTGCTCGGCGCCCAGCCGTCGCTCGACGTCGTCGGCGCCGCCGGCTCGGCGGCCGAGCTGATGCTGCACGACGCCGACGTCGCGCTCGTCGACGTGGCGCGGCCCCCGGGCCTGCGCAGCGTCGCCGAATTGCGACGCTTGCGGGTAGATCTTCCGGTCATCGTCGTCAGCGTCCCCGAGCTCGAGGGCATCGTCGTGCAGTGCGCCGAGATCGGCGTCGCCGGGTACGTGACCACCTCCGGCTCGGCCGACGAGCTGGTCGCGGCGGCCGCGGCGTGGCACGCGGAGAGGTCGTCTGCCCGCCCGGCGTGGCGGCGGTCCTGGCGCGCCGCGTGGCGGCCCTCGCGAGCCAGCGCCGCGAGCCCGCGGGCGACGCCCGCCTGACCCTGCGCGAGCGCGAGATCCTGCGCCTGATCGACGACGGGCTCTCCAACAAGGAGATCGCGCAGCGCCTTTCGCTGCAGACGAAGACGGTCAAAAACCACGTCTCCAACATCCTCGCGAAGCTCGGCGTGTCCAATCGCGCGGCTGCTGCAGCGGCCTTGCGTGGGTCCGAAGACCCCTCCGGTAGAGCCTGGCGCTGAGGGCCAGGGCCCACCTCGGGCCTACCCGAAAGACCCAGATCACCTAGGTCCAGACCTAGGAAAGCCCACAGATTCCCCCAGGATCGTGTGGGCCGGGTTTGAGGCGAAATGCCCATTGCGAGCGCCCTCCCGACTCGCGAACATGGCCGCTGGTGGGAAGCATCCCAGTCACCCGTGCTCGCGTGCGCTTGGCCCCGACCGGGGGTCACCGGCACCACGACGGCCCGGCATCGACCGGACGTCCGATTCATGGCGTCAACCAGCGTCAGCGCAGCCATCGGGTGACGCGGCTACCACCAGCTGCCCTGCCGACGCGTCTGCCGGGAGCAGCGCGACGAGCGGGGTGCACGTCGCTGAAGGGGCGAGCGCTAGGGGAGCGCTCGGGTCGTGCATGCGACGGCGTCGGAGAGGCGCCGATGGCACGGCGGAGTTCCATATCGGAGAGGAGCACGACTTGAGAAGTCTCAAGAAGATGCTGCTCGGCGCGATGGCCGCAATGGCCATCGTCGCCGGAGCAGGAGTGAGCACGGCGTCGGCATCGACGCCGGCGGCTCCGACGGGCAAGTTGCCGTCGATGGGTTACGCACGCAGGATGCGAATGTCCCGTATCTCGCGTGGCGAGGGGAGCACGTGCGACTCGTCGGCTGTGACGAGGTCAGCTTCCCCGAGGGGTCGTCGGCCACCTGGATGCTCGAGGATCCGCCGAACGATCCTGTCTTCCAGCCCGGACTCGACATGGCGTCGACCGGTCGTCGGCAACTGCGCGCCCGCCACTGGATCTCGCAGAAGGCCGGCATTGCGTTCATCAAGCTCATCGTGCGCAACTCGGCCGGCGCCGACATCTTCGAGAAGCAGTTCATCGTCGGCTGGATGGAGCTGCTGAAGCCGACCGTCGTCGGTGGCGGGGATGTCAACGCCGGTGATTTCTGCCAGAGCATGGATAACAGGATCACGGCCGACTTCATCGGGCTCTACGGGCCGTATTCGAACTGCTACCACGACCCGCAGGATCCGCGTCACCGCATTCAGGTCACCGTCAAGGGCAACCTTCCGCTGGAGAACGACTTCAGCGAGTGGGGCCTGGGCGACATCTGACGCTGCCCGACGACTGGGGCAAGTGGGCCGCCGCGATGGCGCGCACGACCTGGGATCACACCGTCGTCCACGCGATGACCAACTGGGACATCCACGACGACTCGCTGACGACCGAGGGTCACACGATCACACCGCTCGGCAACCAGTGCCCGGCCGCCGACTAGAGGAGAATACACCAACTTGACGCCGTCGACAACTGCACCGCGGGCGACGCGTGGGGCGGCTTCTCGACGGTCTTCGGAAGCAGTCGCATGCCGATCACACCATCGGCCCGTGGGATCCGATCTACCCTTCGACACGATGCTCTCCGACGGCAAGGTCGACGCGGGTGACGCGCCGATGCCGGCCGCGCAGATCGACGTGACCGATCGACAACGACGCGGCCGACAAAACCGACATCAGCGGCGTCGGCTACCTGTACCCGAGCTACAAGACGACGTGTACAGCCGTGATGGCCGGGCACGGTCAAGCGCACAACCTCTACGCGCCGTTCTACTCGCAGTACATCCCGGCCACGTCGCGTCCGGTGGACGCGCTGGCGGGCCCTACGGCGCCCCGCCGCCGAGCGGCATCGACGGCTCGGGCGACCCGGACGGCTTCAACGGGTTCCTCTGGAACGGCCAGTACACAACTGGCAGTTCGCGTGGGAGAACAGCCGCCACCCGAAGCGAACTCGAAGTGCCTGTTCTCGCAGATCCTCCCGGGCGTGACGAGAACTATCGCCCGCTGCCGTACGGCACGACTCCGTCTCGATCTACACGGACGAGAGCGGCGAGGCCAACGTCAACTACGTGCCGGGTCTCGGATGTACTTCGACAACCTCAACGCCAACAAGAACCTCAACGGCGGCTGTGACCTCGAGGCATCGACCCGATCGGCAAGGCGCAGGTCGACGTCGTGGCCCGGTATCCGTACCAGCCCGTCACCTTTCCGGACGTGGCCGCGGATCCGGTCAACTTCACCGTTCACAACCAGTTCAAGAAGACGCTCACCGCCTACTCGAAGGGCGCGGACCCGAACGGCATCGTCTCGAACTCGGTCGCCAAGATCGTCCTCGCACACGCGCAGGACATCGACGGCTCGCCGCTCGCGTACGAGCTGGTCTGCTGGATGGCCGACCAGAACGCAGCGGGCTTCCGGGTCTTCGCGGGGACCTGCCGGCTCCGACCGCCGACGATCCGAACGCCGTCATCAACCTCGATCCGCGCCACGCCCTGCTCACGACCTACCAGGATCCGTGGGGCATCAACCGCCTCTGCACCTTCACGGACGAGTGGGGCAACACGGCCATCGAGGTCTACAACTCGCGCAAGACGGACGTTGACGTCATCGCCGAGTTCGTCAACGAGGGCATCCTCCGCGACACGTTCGCGAGCTTCGGCAGCCCGACGACTGGCCACACGCCGGCGCCGACGGACCGGCGACCTCGCACGTCCCGTCGCAGTCCCAGCTCACCTCCGCTGTCGTGGTCTCGGCGAGCGGCCCGGTGATCGCGGCGAAGCCCGCGATCACGACGATCAAGTCCCAGCAGGCCAAGCAGGTCAAGAAGGTCCTGCACAAGATCCGGTTCGCGAAGGTCGTGACACCGTTCCATGGCAAGGCCAAGCTGCAGGTGCGCGTCAACGGCAAGCCCGGCCTGGTCAAGCTCCGCATCACGATCCTGAACAACGGGAAGACCCGCGTGGTCACCCGCTTCGTTCCGGCCAACCGACTCATGGCGGTCAGGAACCTCGCCATCCCGGCGAAGACCGCCAAGGTCACGGTGAAGCTGATCGGCCTCTAGCCCGAACAGCTCGACCCGGCAATCCGGGGAGGCCCGCTACGGCGGGCCTCCCCTGCTTCCGGCCCCTGACACGACGAGCGCCGCGAGGAAAGCGTCCGCGATCGACCGCTCGTCGTGCGAGTGGCCAGGAGGGTGAACATGCGAATGGCCCCGAAGTGGAGAAGGCGGTGCATTGCGATCAGCGGCGCGACGGCCGTGGTCGCGTTCGGCGTCTGGGCTGCCGTTGCGATGGCGGCGGTCACGCTGACCGCGCCCTCGCTTGCTTCGAACCCGTGAACCTCGTCCCCCCGTGGCCGGGCGACGCCGATACCGTTTTGAATCTCACGGGCTACTTGCTGAACGCGCGCCCCCTGGACGTGCGCATCCAACGGCGCCCCGTCGCCCAACCTGCTGCCCCCCGTCGCCGATGCAGACATCGGTTTTCTCTGACTCACCTCTCCAGATGGTCGCTATTGCTACGCGCTCACGGGCACCTACAGCGATGCACACGCCGCCCCCATCTTCGAACGACGTCTGGTTCGTGGACAGCCACGCCGCCGCTTGTGTCCATCCCCCAGCGCCGCCGACCTCGATGTTCATCTCGGGCTCGTGCCCCCGTGACAGTCACAGCGAGCTCCTCAGATGCCGCCGGGTTCAGGCATCGCGGCGACTGCTCTTTCGATAACCGGACCGGCGGCCACGACGATCGGCAGTCCATGGATACGCGCTCGGTACCCCCGATGGCACCTATCGCATTCACGCGGATGTGAAGGACATCGCAGGAAATACCGGGCACGCGATCCCGTCCGGTACGTTGTCGTGGACAAACACACCTCCCCGTCCGAACCCCGCCTCGCGACCGCGCAACCTGCGGTCGCCGGCTCGCCGCAGATCTTCTGGACCCCGGCTTCGGTCGATGCGCGACCGCGGGCAGCCCGTGACGTATCAGATGCTGCGCTCCCGACGCGGGTAACGGGAGCTGTTCTCCTGCACTGGGCCAACATGACAAGCGGCTGGAGCGATCCCGACTAAACCTCTCCCGCCCGGCACATACAAGTACACGGTGCAAGCGGTCGACGATGAGTTGGGTGGTGGCCTCCTCGGATCCTGTTTCCGTCGATGTTGTTCCGGCGAGTGTCACCGCCCCGCAGAATGTCTCAGCCGTTTCGCCGACCAATACAACGCCCCATCTCACCTGGCAGCGCCCGATCACGTTCCTCGTGACCGGTTGGCAGATCTATCGAGACAATGTGCTGGTGACCACACTCTTAGTGCGAACGCGCTGAGCTTCGACGACGATGGTGTTCCTAGCCAGGGTCTGCACTCGTACATGATTCGCGCGACCAACGGCTCAGCGCTCGGCGATGCGTCTGCACCCGTATCAGTCGTCTTCGACACCATCGCGCCGTCACTCGCGGCCGTCTCAGCGACGCCGAACGCGGATGGCTCCGTCTCCTCTCGGCGCCCGCGCGTAGACGCCGTGCCGGGCTCGGGCCTCTCTAAGTACGTCGTGCGGCGTGGGGGTCAGTCGCCGCCCGCCGACCCGGCGATGGCACGGGCGTCTGCACCGTGACGCTGCCGGCGACGGGTTGCCTCGACTCGGCGCGCAGAACGGATCGATCTACGGCTACTCCGTATTCGCCGTCGACGCCGCCGGCAACGTCACCCGCCAGGTCGCCAGCGCCCGTGCTCTCGACACCGTCGCCCGACCCGGTGACTGGCTTCCGCGCCGCGGTCGGCCCGACCAACGCGCACCTCGAATGGGATGTGCCCGCGCGTCAGGGCAAGGACGCCGACCTCGCGGGCTACCGCATCATCAAGCTCGCCGCCGGTGTCAAGCAGCCGACGAATCCGCGCGACGGCACCGAGGTCTGCCCGGGCCTCGGATTCCGCGACGCGACTGCTTCGTCCAGAACCTGAGCACCGGGATGGCCGTGACCTTCGCGATCTACGCGATGGACGAGTCCACAACTTCTCGGCGCCGACGATGGTCACGGTACGCCGAGCTCGAGCGACACAGAAGCCTGGGCTGCCGAAGAAGGTGCGCGTGACGCGCTCGGCGCATCACGATGACGCTGGGTCTCGCCCAAGGATCGCGATCTCAGCAAGTTCCGCGTCACGCTCTTCAACAACGGGCCGGCCAAGCGCCCGGCGGGCAAGGCCATGGTCACGGGCCGCGGCTGCACGCCTCGTTCAAGCTCAGGCGGGGCAGATCGTCTACGTCAACCTCTTCGCGATCGACCTCAGCGGCAACTTCTCGCGCGTCACGAGACTGATCGTCATGCCCGACAAGCTCGGCCGCGAAGGCCAAGAAGATCGCGAAGAAGACGGCCCCGGCACGAAGACGACGCCCAAGAAGAAGACCTGACGCTAGCCGAGCGCGGCCGGTCGACGATCCAGACGACCTCGCCGTCGGTCGGCGCGACCAGCGCGCTCGGCAGGCGCTCGCCGGCGCGGATGCGCGCCAGCGCCTCGCGCTTGCGCTCGCCGAGCGCGAGGATCAGCACGAGCCGCGAGCGCGCCAGCGCCGGGAGCGTCAGCGTGATGCGCTCGAGCGGCGCGTAGGGCGCCAGGCCGGTCACGCACAGCCGCTCGCGCTCGTCGAGCTGCGGCGAGCCCGGGAAGAGCGAGGCGCAGTGGCCGTCCTCGCCCATCGAGAGCAGCGTCACGTCGAGGCGCTCGGGCAGCAGCGCGGCGTAGCGGTCGGCCTCGGCCTCGCCGTCGGGCTCCTCGCCGCGCATGCGCTCGACGCCCGCCGGCGTCACGCCGGCGAGCAGCGTCTCGCGTCGCGAGGCGATAGCAGGAGCCCTCGTCGTCGGGCGGGACGCGCCGCTCGTCGCCGAAGTAGAGCGTCACCCGCGACCAGTCGAGCGCGGTCGCGCCAGGCCTCCGAGGCCAGCAGGTCGTAGGCGGCGCCGGCGGTCGTGCCGCCCGTCAGCACGAGGCTGCGCGGCGCGCGCCGACGATGAGCTCGCAGAGCCGCTCGATCGCGCCGCCGGATCGGGGGAGACGTCGAGGTTCATGTCGCGAGCTGCGCGACGGCGGCCTCGAAGCCCTCGTCGCGCTCGTAGATGCCGAGCTCCTCGGCCACCAGCGCCGGCAGGTGCGGCACCCACAGCCGCGCCGCTGCGGCTCCAGGTAGGGCGAGCGCACCTCGGCCACGCCCTCGGCCAGGCGCACGACCTCGTACCGCTCCTGCCCGCAGGTCAGGACGACGCGGATGAGCGAGCCGGAGCGCATGTCGCGCCGCGCCTCGCTCGTCAGCTCGACGCTCGGGTGCCGGCCCGTGCGGCTCAGCACCCAGGCCGCGAGCAGCCGCGCCTGCGCCTCGAGCGGCCGGCGTGCGTCACCTCGATGCGGTCGAGCCGGGCCAGGCGCGCGCGGCGCGGGGCGGGTCGAAGAGCCGGGCCACGAGCTCGCGCCAGCCGGTCAGCTTCGTCCAGGAGAGATCGGTGACGCTGCGCGTGGGCTCGCGCGCGAGCAGCCCCGGCAGCGAGTGGAGGCCCGAGCGCTCGCAGGTCGAGTCGACCACCACGCGCGTCGCGAACGGCCAGCAGGCGCTCGACCAGCGGCTCCCAGCGCTCGGGATCGAGGCGCAGCAGCAGGAACACCGGCAGGTCGGGCAGCAGCAGGCTCGCGATCAGGCTCGGCAGCGCCGCGCCGTCGCTCGCCGGCGGCCAGGCGTCACGAGCTCGCAGCGCAGCTCCGCGCCGCCGCCGCTCGGCGAGGCCGTGGTCACGACCTCCGCGCTGGCGTCGACCTTGCGCTCGCCGCGCTCGTGCCAGCGCGATGATCGCCCGCGACGGGCGGTTGCCGGGCAGCTCCTCGAGCAGCCGCGCCATGCGCGTCGGCCTCGCGCGGATCGTCGCCGAGCACCACGAGGTCGAGCAGCTGCGTGCGCGCCTCGGCCCCGCTCGCCCCCGCGCAGCTCGGCGAGGCGCTCCTCGACGCTCGGCGATCGCGCTCACGGCCGGCGCCACCTGCGGCCGTCGCGCGCCAGCAGCTCGTCGGCCGCGTCGGGCCCCCAGCCGCCGGCGGCGTAGAGGTGCGGCGCGCCGCCCTCGTTCTGCCAGGCGTGCGAGCACGGGATCGACGACGCGCCACGCGTCCTCACGGCGTCGATGCGGATGAAGTTCGTGGCGTCGCCGCGCAGCGCGTCGACCAGCAGCGTCTCGTAGGCCTCGGCCGGCGCCGTGGCGAACGCCGTGTCGTAGTCGAAGTCCATGTTGACGGTGCGGATCTGCGTGCGCGTGCTCGGCACCTTGGCGCCGAAGCGCAGCGCGATGCCCTCGTTGGGCTGGATGCGCAGCACCAGCACGTTCGGCTCGAGCTGCTCGGCGGCCGCGTACGAGAACGGCAGGTGCGGCACGCGCTTGAACTGGATCGCGACCTCGCTGACGCGCTTGGCGAGCCGCTTGCCGGTGCGCAGGTAGAACGGCACGTCGGCCCAGCGCCAGTTGTCGACGTGCCAGCCGCGCCGCGACGTACGTCTCGGTCAGCGAGTCGGGGTCGACGCCCTCCTCGTCGCGGTAGGCCGGCACGGGCTTGCCGCCCACGAAGCCCGCGTCGTACTGGCCGCGCACGACGTCGGCCGTGCCGAGCGGGCGCAGCGTGGCCAGCACCTTGGCGCGCTCGTTGCGCACCGACTCGACGTCGAACGAGCCGGGCGGCTCCATGGCCACGAACGAGAGCACCTGCAGGAGGTGGTTCTGCACGATGTCGCGCATCGCGCCGGCCTCCTCGTAGAAGCGGCCGCGCCCCTCGACGCCGATCGACTCGGCCACGGTGATCTGCACGTGGTCGATGAAGTTGCGGTTCCAGACGGGCTCGAAGATGCCGTTGGCGAAGCGCAGGACCAGGATGTTCTGGACGGTCTCCTTGCCCAGGTAGTGGTCGATGCGGAAGACCTGGCGCTCGCGGAAGGCCGAGCGCACGACCGCGTCGAGCTCGCGCGCCGAGGCGCCGTCGCGGCCGAACGGCTTCTCGATCACGACCGAGCGCGTGGCCGTGCGGCTGCGCGACAGCCCGGCCTCGCCGAGCTTGCGTCGTCACGAGCGGGAAGACGGTCGGCGGCGTCGCCAGGTAGAAGACGCGTTGCCCTGCGTGCCGCGCTCGCGGTCGGCCTGCGCCAGCCGGCGCTTCAGCTCGGCGTACAGCTCGGGGTCGTCGAACGAGCCGCTGACGTAGAAGAGCCCGCGCGCGAACGAGTCGAAGACGGCGTCGTCGATCGGCTGCGTGCGCGAGTACGCCTCGAGCGCCTTGCGCACCTCCTTGCGGTAGCCCTCGTCGCCGCCGTAGTCGCTGCGCGCGACGCCGATCAGCGCGAACGTCGGCGGCAGCATGTTGCGCAGCGCCAGGTTGTAGAGCGCCGGCAGCAGCTTGCGGTGCGCGAGGTCGCCCGAGGCGCCGAAGATCACGAGCGCGCACGGGCCCGGCACGCGCGACATGCGCATGCCGTCGCGCAGCGGGTTCGTGCTCACGCCTTCTGCACCGCGTGCCCGCCGAACTGCTGGCGCAGCGCCGCGTTGACCTTGGCCGAGTACGAGTCGTCCTGGCGCGAGCGCTGGCGCATCATCAGCGAGAGCGCGATCACCGGCGCCGGCACGGCGGTGTCGATCGCCTCCTCGACCGTCCAGCGGCCCTCGCCGGAGTCGTCGACGTAGCCGCGGATGCCGGTCAGGCCCGGATCGGCGTCGAACGCCAGGCCGAGCAGCTCGAGCAGCCAGGAGCGCACGACCGAGCCCTGCTTCCAGAGCTTGGCGATCGCGCCCTCGTCGAGCTCGTACTCGCTCGCGTGCATGATCTCGAAGCCCTCGGCGTAGGCCTGCAT
This sequence comes from uncultured Actinomycetes bacterium, assembly GCA_963713435.1. GTDB lineage: Bacteria > Actinomycetota > Thermoleophilia > Gaiellales > JALYLC01 > JALYLC01. Next base: position 410,849 of record CAVQLU010000009.1, on the reverse strand, counting down.
GAGGCCGTACTCGATGCCGTTGTGGACCATCTTGACGAAGTGCCCCGCGCCGGCCGGGCCGCAGTGCAGCCAGCCGTCCGGCGGCGCGAGGTCGGTGAGCGCGGGGGCGAGGTGCGCGATCGCGTCGTCGGGGCCGCCGACCATCAGGCAGTAGCCGACCTGGTAGCCCCAGACGCCGCCGGAGGTGCCGGCGTCGACGAACTCGATGCCGCGCTCGGCCAGCGCGGCCGAGCGCCGCTTGCCGTCGCGTGAAGTGCGAGTTGCCGCCGTCGATGAGGATGTCGCCCTCGCGCAGCAGGCCGGCGAGCTCGTCGATCGTCTGCTCGGTGACGTCGCCCGAGGGCACCATGACCCAGACGGCGCGGCGCCCCTCGCCGAGGTTCGTCGACGAGCTCCGCGAGCGACGCCGCCGGCTTCCCGCCCTGGCTCGCGAGCGTCTGCGCGCGGCCCCTCCGAGCGGTTCCAGGCGTGCACCTCGTGGCCGGCGTCGAGCAGGCGGTGGGTCATGCCGGCGCCCATGCGCCCGAGTCCGACGAAGGCGATCTTCATGTGCTGATCCTCGTGTTCGCGATGTGCTCGAGCGCGCGCTCGATCGCCGCCTCGCAGGCGGCCAGGGGGATGCGCGCCACGGGCAGTCCGCGACCGCGCAGCGCGCCCGCGTCGCCCAGCGCCTGCGCGTCGCGCAGCGTGCGGAAGCCGAAGGGCCGCCCGGGGATCGCCTCGTCGTCCTGCTCGCCCGCAAGCAGCTGCACGAACACGCCGTCGGCGGCCCGCCCTTGTGGTACTGGCCGGTCGAGTGCAGGTAGCGCGGCCCGAAGCCGGCCGTGACGGCGCAGCCGAGCGCGTCGCGCAGCCGGCCCTGCAGGCGCTCGAGCAGCGCCTGGCGCTCCGGCGTGGGCGCCACGAACGCCTGCAGGCAGACGTACGAGCGCCCGCGCTCGGCATGCCCGAGCACGTCGCTCGAGCGAGCCCGCCTCCTCGACCGGCAGCTTGCCGTCGCGGGCGAAGCCCTCGAGGATCGCGACGGTGCGGTCCTTGGCCTCCTGCACGTTCGGCTGGTCGAAGGGGTTGATGTGCAGCCGCGCGCCGACCAGCGCCGTCGCGACCTCCCACTCGACGAACAGCGCGCCGAGGTCGCCGGGCGCCGTCGAGCTGCAGCGTGAACACCGGGTGGCCGGCCGCGCGCAGGGCTCAGCGCCGCGTCCTGCTCGTCGTGGCCGTGCCCTGGCGCAGGTGGACGAAGAGCCGGTCGTCGCCGTAGGCGGACGGTCGCCGAGCGGCTCGCCCGCGACCGGCAGGACGCCGGTGCCCTGCTTGCCGGTCGACTCGGCGACCAGCTGCTCGAGCCACAGCCCGAAGCTGGCCAGCTCCGGCGGCATCACGAACGTCAGCTTGTCGCGGCCCTTCGCGTGCGCGTCGCGCGATCACGTGCGCGAGCGTCTGGCCCGGGTTGACGCCGAGCTCGTCGTGGCACTTCGCGAGCGCCTCGGCGGCGCGCTGCGAGCATCGGCGCGACGTCGATGCCCGCGAGCGCGGCCGGCACGAGCCCGAACGCCGTCAGCGCCGAGTAGCGGCCGCCGACGTCGGGGCGGCCGTGGGCGACGTGCGCCCAGCCGTCCCTGCGGCCCGCTCCTCGAGCGCCGAGCCCGGGTCGGTGATGGCCACGAAGCGCGAGCCGTCGCCGTCGGTCTTGCGCCCAGAACGCGTCGGCGAAGCAGTTGGGCTCGATCGTCGAGCCCGACTTCGAGGCGATCACGAACAGCGAGCCCTCGACCGGCATGGCGCGCACGGCGTCGGGATCGGTCGAGTCGAGCACGTGCAGCCGGTCGCTGCCGTGCAGCTCGCCGATCACGAGCGGCGCCAGGCTCGAGCCGCCCATGCCGCACAGCACGACGCGCTCGTGGCGCGCGCCGAGCGGGCCGGCCCACGACTGCAGCGTCGGCGAGGCCGCGCTGGCCCTCCTCGACCGCGTCGATCCAGCCCAGCCACTCGTCCTCGCCCGAGCTCGTCCAGAGCGAGGCGTCGCGCGCGAACAGCCGCGCGACCTCTGCTCCCGCGCTCATGCCCGCGCCGGAGCCAGCGCGCGCGCCTTGTCGTCGATCGTCGCGATCAGGGAGTCGAACGACTTCGTGAACGACTCGACGCCCTCGTCGACCAGCTCGTGCAGGAGGATCTGCGTCGAGGTCGACGCCGATGCGCGTCGAGCTCCGCCATGTGCGCCTCGGCGACGTCGACCTTCTTGTCGATCGTGACGCGCCGCGGCGCCGTGGTCGCGCGTGGCGTCGATCGTCGCGTCGGGCATCGTGTTGACGGTGTCGCGGGCCGATCAGCGTGTCGACGTAGAGCGTGTCGGGGTAGGCACGGGTTCTTGGTCGACGTCGAGGCCCACAGCGGGCGCTGCACGTGCGCGCCCTTGGCCGCCAGCGCCTCCCAGCGCGGGCCCGAGAAGATCCGCTGGAACGAGCGGTAGGCGAGCTTGGCGTTGGCGACCGCGGCGATGCCCTGCAGGTCGCTGCGCCCGAGCTGCTCGAGCCGCGCGTCGACCTTGCCTGTCCACGCGCGAGACGAAGAAGCTCGCGACCGAGGCGAGCCGGTCGACCGGCTCGCCGGCCGGCGACGCGCCGCTCGAGGCCGTCGATCCAGGCGTTCGCGATCTCCTCGTAGCGCTCGACGGCGAACAGCAGCGTGACGTTGACCGAGACGCCGGCCGCGGTCAGCTCGCGGAAGGCCTCGACGCCCTCGCGGCGTCGCCGGCACCTTGATGAACACGTTCGGGCGGTCGATCTCCGCCTGAATGCGCTTGGCCGCCTCGATCGAGCCGGCGGCGTCGCGCGCGAGCTCCGGCGGCAGCTCGAACGAGATGTGGCCGTCCTGGCCGTCGGCCGCGTCGTAGGTCGGCCGCAGCAGCGTCCGCGCCGTCCCGGATGTCGGCGTAGGCGAGCTTGAAGAAGATCGCGCGCGCGTCGAGGCCGTCGCGCGCGGCCGCGCGTCAGCGCGCGGTCGTACAGCTCCGAGTGGCCGATGGCCTTCTCGAAGATGGTCGGGTTCGAGGTCACGCCGCTGATGCCGTCTTCGGCGATCAGGCGCGCGAGCGTGCCGGAGTCGAGCAGTTCCCGGCTGATGTTGTCGAGCCAGATCGACTGGCCCAGCGCGCGGATGGCGAGCAGCGGGTTGCCCATGCATGTGGCTCCCTGGTCGAGGGTCGGCTGCATCGTACCCACCTCCGCGCAGGCTCTACTCTGCTGCGGATGAGCGACGTCGCCAGCCGCCGCAGCGAATACGAGAGCGCCGGTCTCGACGTCGCCGACTCGACCCCGACCCGCTGCGGCAGTGGCAGCGCTGGTACGACGAGGCGGTCGCGGCGGGCGTGACCGAGCCCAACGCGATGGCGCTCTCGACGCTGGGCGAGGACGGCGTGCCCGACGTGCGCTTCGTGCTCGTGCGCGGCGTCGATGCGCGCGGGTTCGCGTTCTACACGAACCTCGAGAGCGTCAAGGCCGCGCAGCTGCTCGCGCACCCGGCGGCGGCGGCCGCCTTCGGCTGGCTGCAGCTGCACCGCCAGGTGCGCCTGCGCGGGCGCGGTCGAGCGCGTCGACGCGACGCCGAGGCCGACGCCTACTTCGCCTCGCGCCCGCGCGGCTCGCGCATCGGCGCGTGGGCCTCGCCGCAGAGCCAGCGCGATCGCCGACCGCGCCCAGCTCGACGCGCTCGTGCGCGCGATCGAGGAGCGCTTCCCTGGCGACGACGTGCCGCGGCCCGAGTACTGGGGCGGCTTCCGCATCGCGCCCGCCGAGATCGAGTTCTGGCAGGGCCGGCCGAGCCGGCTGCACGATCGCCTGCGCTATCGCCGCGAGGGCGACGGCCTGGACGATCGAGCGCCTCGCGCCCTGAGCGCGACGCGCCGGGCGCCGCGGCTGCGCGGCGCCCGGACGCTGCGGCGGTCTACACCTTGCCGATGTTGAGCACTTCGCCGTTGCCGGCGCTCGTGCCGTTGTTGGTCACGTACACCGTGCCGTCCTTGGCGATCGCGATCGCCGTCGGGTTGACGAGGCCCTTGCTGGCGACGACGTCCTGCTCTGCCGTTCGGCCAGACCTTCACGATCGCGCCCGGTCGGGTCATCGGAGAGCAGGCCGTTGGCCGCGATCTCGACCACGTACAGCGACGCCCTTCGGGCCCCACGCGATGTCCATGATGTTCGTGAAGCCCGTGGCGTACACGTCCGTGGTGCCGTCGGGCTTGATGCGCCACACGCTCGCCGCGCCGGGCGGGAACGGGAAGCCCGTCAGCTGGCCGACGTAGATGTTCGGGTCGTGCGGCCGCACGGCGACGCTCGTCGGGCACCGCCTGCATCGGGATCTTCGTGCCCGGCGGGGCGCCAGGAACGGCGGTGCGTCGACCTGCATGTCCGGGAACACGGCGAGCGTCGAGATCTGCTTCTTGTAGTTGACGCCGAGCACGTCGTTGCCGGCCGCGTCCGCGACGACGAAGCCGCCGTGCGCGCTCGGCAGGCCGTAGGCGTCCGAGTCGATCTCGCTGCCTGTCGGGGTTGTTGGTCGGCCTCGTACTGCAGAAGTCGGCGAACGGCCTGACCGTGCCCTTCCACGGGTCGATCTTGACGACCCAGCCGAACAGCGCTCCGGCGACCGCCGCGAGCTGCGCGCGGTCTCCGGGTTGCCGCCCGCGCCGATCAGGCCGGTGACGTGCTTGCCGTTGACGATGATGTCGGCGGCGCCGAGTGGCGTTGTCACCCGTGCCCTCGATCGCCGATCGAGGGCAGGCCCGTGACGACGCGCTTCTGCACGCCGTTGTGCACGCGCGTGAAGGCACCCGTGTTGCCGAAGCAGCTGTTCGCGCTCCTTCCTCGCCGGGCGAAGCACGGGCGCCGTTGCCGCCCTCTGCCGGCCTCGGTGATCCAGAGGTCGCCATTCTTGGCGAGCGTCCATGCCGCGCGGATTGTCGAGCCCGCTGGCGACGACCGTCCACCCGAGCCGTTGCCGGTGCCGGTTGTGCGCCTGCGCGCTCGGCACCGCCACGATCGCGGCGATCACCGCGAGTGCGAGCAGTGTCGTTCTTCGCATCCTTCCTCCTCCGTACGTTGGTCGTGGCGGCGGCCTCCACCCTTCACGGCGGATTGTTCCCGAACCTGCGCGGATCAGTCCTAGGACCACCCGCAGACACCCCAGCGGGGTGGTCGGCCTCGGAGCTATCGCTGCAGGAGCGCGCGCGCGGCCGCGACGACGGCCTCGGGCGTGATCCCGAGCTCGCGCGCGATCACGGGCGCGGGCGCGGAGGCGCCGTAGCGATCGAGCCCGAGCGCCGTGCCGCGCTCGCCCACGAGCGCCGACCAGCCGAACGTCGCGCCGGCCTCGAGCGAGACGCGGCGCCACACGCTCGGGCGGCAGCACCTCGTCGCGGTAGGCCTGCGGCTGTGCCATGAAGAGGTTCCAGTCGGGCAGCGAGACCACGCGCGCGCCGACGCCGTCGGCGCCCAGCGTCTCGCGCGCGGCCAGCAGGTCGTGCACCTCCGAGCCCGGACGCCGATCAGGATCACGTCGGGCGTGCCGCCGCGGCGTCGGCCAGGACGTAGCCGCCCTGCCGCACGCCGCTGGCCGGGCGCGAGCGCGCTGCGGTCGAGCACGGGCAGCTTCTGGCGCGAGAGCGCGAGCCCGACCGGGCCCGTCGGTGCGCTCGAGCGCGAGGCGCCAGGCCTCGACCGTCTCGGTCGCGTCCGCCGGCCGGATCACGCGCATGTGGGGCATCGCCCGCAGCGACGCGAGGTGCTCGATCGGCTGGTGCGTCGGGCCGTCCTCGCCCAGGCCGATCGAGTCGTGCGTCCAGACGTAGGTGACGGGCAGGCCCATGATGCAGGCCAGCCGCACGGCGGGCCGCATGTAGTCGGAGAACACGAAGAACGTCGCGCCGAAGGCGCGGAAGCCGCCGTGCACGGTGAGGCCGTTGAGGATCGCGCCCATGCCGTGCTCGCGGATGCCGAAGTGCAGCGTGCGCCCGCCCATGCGGCCCGGCAGCACGGAGTCGGCCAGCGCGTTCTCCTTGTTGGCGAGCGGCGCGCCGGCGATCGTCGGCTTGCCCTTGATCGTGGAGTTGTTGGAGGGCGCGAGGTCGGCCGAGCCGCCGACGAACTCCGGGATCGCCGCGGCCAGCGCGTGGATGCAGGCGCCCGAGCTCGACGCGCGTGGCCTGCGGATCGCCGCCCGCGAGATCGGGCAGCGCGTCCTCCCAGCCCGCGGGCAGCACGCCCGAGAGCACGCGGTCGAACTCCTCGACGCGCGCCGGGTCGCGCGCGAGCTGGCCGCGTGCACGGCGTTCCAGGCGGCGTGGTCGGCGGCTCCGCGCTCGCGCTGGTCGAAGTGGGCGTAGACCTCGTCGGGCACGTAGAACGTGCGGTCGGGATCCCAGCCGTAGACCTGCTTGGTGAGGCGCACCTCCTCCTCGCCGAGCGGCGCGCCGTGCGCCTCCGGCGTGTCCTGGGCGTGCGGCGCGCCGATCGCGATGTGCGTGCGCACGATGATCAGCGACGGGCGCTCGGTCTCGGCGCTCGGCGGCATCGAGCGCCGCGCGCAGGTCGTCGGTCGTCCAGCCGTCGTCGAGCCGCTGCACGTGGAAGCCGTAGGCCTCGTAGCGGAGCCCGACGTCCTCGCCGAACGCGAGTCCGGTCGAGCCCTCGATCGTGATGTGGTTGTCGTCGTAGATCAGGCAGAGCTTGCCCAGCCCGAGGAAGCCGGCCAGCGAGCTGGCCTCGCCCGAGACGCCCTCCATGACGTCGCCGTCCGAGCAGATGGCGTAGGTGCGGTGATCCACGAGCGGCTCGCCGTCGCCGTTGCAGCGCTCGGCCAGCATGGCCTCGGCGAGCGCCATGCCGACGGCGTTGCCGACGCCCTGGCCGAGCGGGCCGGTCGTGATCTCGATGCCCGGGATGGGGTGGTCGCGCTCGAGCTCGGGATGCCCGGGCGTGCGCGAGCCCCACTGCCGGAACTGCTTCAGATCCTCGATGCGTGAGGTCGTAGCCGGAGAGGTGCAGCGCGGCGTACTGGAGGATGCAGGCGTGCCCGGCCGAGAGCACGAAGCGGTCGCGGTTGGGCCACGACGGGTCGGCCGGATCGTGGCGCATGCGCTCGCGGTAGAGGACGTAGGCGACGGGGGCGAGCGCCATGGCGGTACCGGGATGGCCGGCGTTGGCCTTCTGCACCGCGTCCATGGCGAGGCAGCGGATGGTGTCGATCGAGAGTGTCTCGATGTCGGCTGGCATGCGACTCCTCGGCGTTGCAGGTTGCGAAACCGTAGCGTCCCGGCGCGGCCGGGAGCCTGCGGCCCGTCGTCAGCCCTCCAGCAGCTCGCGGATGCGCTCCTTGGGGCGGCCCACGATGGCGCGGTCGCCGCGCACGACGATGGGGCGCTGAAGCAGCGCGGCGCGCTGCGCGAGCAGCTCGACGACCGGCTCGCGCTCGACGTAGTCGGCCGGGTCGAGGCCGAGCTTCTTGAACAGCGAGTCCTTGCGCACGAGGTCCGCGACGGGATCCTCCAGCCGGTCCGCGATCGACTCAGCGTCGCGCGGTCGGGCTTCTGCTTCATGTAGAGGACGACGTCGTACTCGACGCCAGCTCGTCGGCGATCGTGAGGGCGTTCTGCGAGGCGTGGCAGTGAGGGTTGTGGTAGATCGTCACGTCGGACATGCTGCGGACGCTACCCGGGGTCTGGTAGACCACGCGCCGTGACCGACTCCTCCTACGGCGCGCAGGGCATGGCAGGCCAGCTCGCGCCGCGTGCTCGTCAACCGACCCGGCGAGCGCTTCGGCGCCGCGCACGAGACCGAGGGCGCGTTCTACGCCGAGGCCGTCGACCTCCCGCTCGCCCAGGCGCAGCACGACGCCCTGGTGGCGGTGCTCGAGGCCTCGGGCGCCGTCGTCGAGCGGCTCGGGCACGAGGCCGGGCCCGACTCCATCTACACCTACGACCCGGCGCTCGTGTGCGACGGCGGCGCGGTGCTGCTGCGCTCGGGCAAGCCCATCCGTCAGCCTGAGGCTGAGGCCATGGGCGCCTGGTTCGAGCGCAACGGCATCCCGGTGCTGGCGCGCCTCGAGGCGCCGGCGCTGGCCGACGGCGGCGACCTGCTGTGGCTCGACTCCCGCACGCTCGTGATCGGCCGGGGCTTCCGCACGAACGACGCGGGTGCTTGCGCAATCAAGGCGCGGTGGGCCCGTACGTCGATGCCGTGCACGTGGTCGACCTGCCGTTCGACCAGGGCTCCGACTACTGCCTGCACACGCTCAGCGTGATCTCGATGCTCGACCGCGACCTGGCCGTCGTCTCGCTGCCGCTGATGCCGGTGCACCTCTACCAGCTGCTGCGCGAGCGGGGGGTGGAGCTGATCGAGATCGACGCGGGCGAGTGGGACTCGCTCGCGCCCAACGTGCTCGCGCTCGGCCCGCGCGACGCCGTCATGCTCGCCGGCAACCCGCGCACCGCCGCGAAGCTCCGCGCGGCCGGCTGCCGCGTGCAGGAGCTCGAGGGCTCGGACGTGGCGATCAAGGGCTCCGGCGGACCGACCTGCCTCACGTTGCCCCTGCAACGGACACCATTTAGGTATACGTCGGGCAGGAAGCGTAAGATTCCCTCAGAATGGGTATTGAACGGCTGGAAGTACACAGCTGCCGTAGCCCTGCGGCGCACGTCTTCATCTGGGGGAATCCATCTGATGTTCAGCGCTCGTCTCGCCATACCGTTAGTGGCCGTGATCGCGTGGCGGTGCCAGGCGTGGCCTCGGCCAACACCGGCTCCGTGACGTGCGACAGCACCGGCGTCGTGTTCAGCTACAACGCGAACTTCGGCCGTGAGAAGGTCTCGACCGAGACCGTCAACGGCGTCACGCCAGCAGTTCACGGTGCCGGCGTACACGGCCGTCACGCACACTGTGGCCGGGCGTCTCCGGAACGTGATCGCCGGAGCGACGTGGAGCGGCGGGGAGATCCCGACGGTCACGCTGCACTGCCCGCCGCCGCCGCCTCCGCCGCCGCCTCCGCCGTCCGCCGCCCGCCGCCGCCCCCGCCGCCGCCCGTGACGCCTCCGCGCCGCCGCCGGCCCCGCCGGCGCCGCCCGTGACGCCGCCCGTCACGCCGCCGGTCACGCCCGTCGTCCCGGTGACGCCCGCGAAGCCGCCGACCATCTCGCTGACGAAGAAGGCGCGTGCGACCACGGTCGCGGCCGGCTCGACGGTCAACTACCAGCTGGTCGTCAAGGCGACGGGCGGCACCGCGCAGAACGTCGTGGTCTGTGACCAGCTGCCGGCGAACATGACCTACGTCTCGCTCGGCACCGCGACGATGAACAACGGACGCGCCTGCTGGGACGTCGGCGATCTCACCGGCTCGCTCACGCTCTCGCTGACCGCGAAGGTCGACGTCGGACGCGTCCGCCGGCACGCTGACCAACAACGCCACGGCGACCTCGAGCAACGCGGGCAGCGACAAGGCCCACGCGAACATCAAGGTGCCGAAGAGCAAGCACGGCGTGAAGGGCAAGCTCAAGCGCACCGCCGGCGTGACCGGCTAGCGACTCATCGCACCTGAGCGCGGGGAGCGCACCGAGCGGTGCGCTCCCCGCGGTCTCGGCCGCGCTACCGTCCGACCGCATGGGGCGCCGCGCCGACTTCTCGCTGACCGCCTCGCCCGGCTCGCTGCTCGAGGTGGCGGCCAGCGCCGAGCGGCGCGCGCATCGTCGACGAGGACGGCCGCAGCTACCTCGACGCCTGCGGCGGCGCGATGGTGATGTCGCTCGGCCACTGCCACCCGCGGCTCGTCGAGGTCGTGCAGCGGCAGGTCGCCGAGCTCTCGTTCACCTACCGCTTCTCGTTCCGCAACGGCCCGATGCTCGAGCTCGCCCAGGAGCTGCGCGGCGTCTCGCCGCTCGACGACACCTGGTGCTTCTTCAACTCGTCCGGCTCCGAGTCGGTCGAGTCGGCGATCCAGCTCGCGCTGCGCTACTGGCAGCTGCGCGGCCACGCCGGCAAGACCGACCTGATCTCGCGCTGGCCGTCGTTCCACGGCTCGACGCTCGGCGCGCTCTCGCTCTCGGGCTCGAAGTGGCGCGCGTTCTACGAGCCGATCCTGGGCAAGCACCCGGTCGCGCCCGTGCCCGAACGCCGACATCCGCCGGCGCCGCGCTCCCGCCGAGGAGGCGGCCTGGGCCGCGCGCGAGCTCGAGGACGAGATCCTGCGCCGCGGCGCGCAGAACGTCGCGGCCGTCGTGATCGAGCCCGTGACCGGCGCCTCCGGCGCCGCGATCGCGCCGCCGCCGGGCGTACATCGCCGAGCTGCGGCGAGATCTGCGACCGCCACGAGCTCCTGCTCGTGTTCGACGAGACGATCACGGCCTTCGGGCGCACGGGCGAGTGGTTCGCCGCCGATCACTGGCCGGACGCGAAGCCCGACATCATCACGTTCGCGAAGGGCGTGACGAGCGGCATCGTGCCGTTCTCGGGCGTGCTCGTGAGCGGGCCGGTGGCCGAGCTGTTCGAGCAGTCCCCCGCAGGGCTTCCCCTACGGCCACACGTTCTCGGGCTACCCGCTCGGCTGTGCGGTCGCGGCGGAGGCGATCCGCGTGATCCGCGACGAGGACCTGGTGGCCGAGTCGCGGCGCAAGGGCGCGCTCCTGCGCGACCGGCCTCGACGCGCTGGCTGCCGCTCGCCGCGCGATCGGCGACGTGCGCGGGCTCGGGCTCCTGCAGGGCCTCGAGCTGGTGAGCGACCGCGAGACGCTCGCGCCGCCGCCCGGCGCCGCCTCGCGCCTCGTCGCCGCCTGCCGCGAGCGCGGCCTGATGATCTACGCCTGCCCGACGCCGATGGGCGACGACGACGATCGAGGCGGTCATGCTGGCGCCGCCGCTGACGATCGCCGACGCGGAGCTCGACGAGATCGTCGCGATCCTGGGCGACGCGCTCGCGGCGACGGCCTGAGCGCTCGTCAGCGCTGGGAGCGCTCGAAGCCGAGGTACTCGCGCACGCTGCGCGCGTCCCGGCCCGTGGCGATCAGCTCGTAGACCGGCTGCGGGCTCTTGAGCGTCTTGCGCACCTCGAGCTTGCCGATCGTGATCGCGTGGCGACGCGCGAACGTGAGCAGGCGGTCACGGTCGGCCGAGAGCAGCCGCCAGACCTCTTCCTGGCGCACGGAATCGAAATCGGCGTAGAAGCCGATGCGGCCGTTGAGGGCGGCGTCCATCGCCTGTTTGTAGTCGCCGCGGTAGTCGTCGCCAGTGTCCGACATCAGCTCTGACCCTAGCACGGGGTCCTGCGCATCCCGGCCCCTCGATGGACGCAACCTCGCGAGCGCCGACTCATCGGAACGGGAGGCCCGGGCCACCGGAGGAGGGAACGGCTGCTTGGCGGCTCCGGGCCTGCCCGCCCGACTGTCGAGGCGCCTATTGGCGCATTCCGGGTATCGAGCGTCACGATCTCCACGTTGATCCCCCGGCCGGGGGAGTGCGCGAGTACGCTGGCCCGGCATGCGCCGCGCGGTCGTCGTCAAGCTGGGATCGTCGACGCTCGTGGACGGCCGCAGGCGGCTGCGCCGCGCGCGGCTGGCGCGCCTCGCGTCCGAGCTCGTGGCGCTGCAGCTGACGGGCACGCCGGTCTGCGTCGTCTCGAGCGGGGCGATCGCGCTCGGCCTGGGAGCGCTCGAGCGCGACGTGCGGCCGAGCGACGTGCCGCAGCCTGCAGGCCGCCTCGGCGGTCGGGCAGGGCCTGCTGGCCGGCGCCTGGCAGCGTGCGCTCGCCGCCGCCGGCGGCCGCGCCGCCCAGGTGCTGCTGACGGCGGACGACGTGCGGCGGCGCACGAGCTACCTCAACGCGCGCGCGACGCTCGAGGCGCTGCTGGCCTGGGACGTCGTCCCGATCGTCAACGAGAACGACTCCACGGCCACCGACGAGATCACGTTCGGCGACAACGACGCGCTGGCGGCGCAGGTCGCGCTGCTGCTGCGCGCGCGCCTGCTCGTGCTGCTGACCGACGCCGAGGGGCTCTACACGCGCGACCCGCGCGCCAAGGGCGCCGAGCTCGTGCGCGAGGTGCACGACCAGTGCGCTGCTCGCCGAGCTCGACCTCGACGCCGCCTCGGCGAGCGGCCTCGGCTCGGGCGGCATGCGCTCCAAGGTCGTGGCGGCCTCGATGGCGGCCGGCGGCGGCGTCGCCTGCGTCATCGCCTCGGGCGCGCAGCCCGGGCACGCTCGCGCGCGCCGTGGCCGGGCCGCGCGGTCGGGACGCGCTTCAGCGCCGCCAAGCGGCCCGTCTCGGCCTGGAAGCTGTGGCTGCGCTACGGCAAGCCGCCGGCCGGGCGCGTGTTCGTCGACGCCGGCGCGCGCACGGCGCTGCTCTCGCGCGGCGCGAGCCTGCTGCCGGTCGGCGTCAAGCGCGTGGAGGGCAGCTTCCGCGCGGGCGACGCGGTGCGCGTGTGCACGCTCGACGGCGAGGCGTTCGCGACGGGCGTCGTGGCCATGGGGAGCGCCGAGCTGCGCCGCGCGGCCGGCCAGCACTCGGCCGTCGCCGGCGTCCCCGAGGCCATCCACCGCGATAACCTGGTCCTGCACGATGGCAGTGACGACTGATCCGCGAGCACCCGCGCCCGCGCCGCCGCGCGCACGCTGGCGACGCTCGGCCGCGGCGCCAAGGACGCGGCGCTGGAGCAGATCGCGCTGGCGCTCGAGCGCGAGACCGCCGCCATCGTCGAGGCCAACGCCGAGGATCTCGCCGCTGCGCGCGCGTCCGGCCAGTCGAGCGCCCTGCTCGACCGGCTGACGCTCGACGCCGAGCGCGTGCTCGGCGCTCTGCGACGCGGTGCGCGCCGTGGCCGCGCTCGAGGATCCCGTCGGCGAGGTCGTGAGCGGCTGGCGGCTGCCCAACGGCCTCGACGTGCAGAAGGTGCGCGTACCGCTGGGCGTCCTGCTGGTCGTCTACGAGGCGCGCCCCAACGTGACCGTCGACGTGGCCGGCCTGTGCCTCAAGAGCGGCAACGCCTGCCTGCTGCGCGGCTCGACGAGCGCGCGCGCACACGAACGCCGCGCTGCTGCGCTGCGTTCGCGAGGGCCTCGCGGCCGCCGGCCTGCCCGAGGACGCCGTCATCCCGCTCGACGCGACGCGCGAGGAGCTGGCCGCGATCGTCGCCGACCCCGTCCGCCTGCGACGTCGTCATCCCGCGCGGCGGCGAGGGCGCTCAAGAAGTTCCTGCTCGAGCACGCGCGCGTGCCCGTGCTGGTCGCCGCCGGCGGCAACTGCCACGTCTACCTGCACGCCGACGCCGATCCGGCCAAGGCGCTGCCGATCGTGATCAACGCCAAGACGCAGCGGCCCGGGCGTGTGCAACGCCGCCGAGACGCTGCTCGTGCACCGCGACGCCCTGCCGCTGCTCGGCCCGATCGGCGCGGAGCTGGCCGCGCTGCGGCGTCGAGCTGCGCGCCGACGAGGAGGCCGCCGCGGCCCTGGGCGCGCCGAGCGTGCCGGCCGACGAGGACGACTGGGCGACCGAGTACCTCGACCTCGTGCTGGCCGTGCGCACCGTCGGCTCGGTCGAGGAGGCGATCGATCACATCGAGCGCTACTCGACCGGCCACTCCGAGGCGATCGTGACCGAGAGCCTCGCGGCGGCCGACGCCTTCGTGCGCGGCATCTCGAGCGCCTGCGTCTACGTCAACGCCTCGACGCGCTTCACCGACGGCGGCGAGTTCGGCTTCGGCGCCGAGATCGGCAACTCGACCGCGCGCCTGCACGCCCGCGGCCCGATCGGCCTGGCCGACATCACGACGACGAAGTACGTCGTGCGCGGCGCGGGCCAGATCCGCGCCTGAGGCCTCAGCCGCTGTAGCGGCGCAGGACGACGCAGCCGTTGTGGCCGCCGAGGCCCATCGAGTTCGAGAGCGCGTACTCGACCTCGACCTCGCGCGCGCCCTCGGGGACGTAGTCGAGGTCGCACTCCGGGTCGGGATCGCGGTAGTTGAGCGTGGGCGGCACGATCTGGTCGCGCAGCGCGAGCGCGCAGACCGCCACCTCGAACGAGCCGGCGCCGCCGAACTGGTGGCCGGTGGCCGACTTCGTCGACGAGACGCAGAGCTTGCGCGCGTGGTCGCCGAAGACCTCCTTGATGGCCTGCGTCTCGGCCGCGTCGCCCTGCGGCGTCGAGGTGCCGTGCGGGTTGATGTAGCCGATCTCGGACGGCGTCGATGCCGGCCTTCGCGAGCGCGATGCGCATCATCGTCGACGACGCCCAGCGAGTCGGGGCGGGGCGTGACGGCGTGGTAGGCGTCGTTCGTGTTGCCGCCCGAGACGACCTCGGCGTGGATGCGGGCGCCGCGGCGCTCGGCGCGCTCGACGGACTCGAGCACGAGCACGGTCGCGCCCTCGGCGCAGACGAACCCGTCGCGCGTCGCGTCGAACGGGCGCGACGCGGTCTCGGGCCCCTCGCCCGGCCGCGGCGCGCCGAGGCCCTTCATCGTCGTGAAGCCGGCGATGATCAGCGGGTGGATGCAGGCCTCGCCGCCGCCGGCGAGCACGACGTCGGCGTCGCCGCGGCGGATCAGCTCGGCCGCCTCCATGATGGCGTGCGCGCCGGTCGAGCAGGCCGAGACGGGCGCGTAGTTTGTGCCCGCGCAGGCCGAGCATGTTCGCGATCGCGCCGCTCGCGATGTCGGGCAGGCACTGCGGCAGGAACCACGGCGAGACGCGCTCCCAGCCGCGCTCGCGCATGATGTCGTGCTGCTCCATCATCGTGTGGAAGCCGCCGATGGCGCGTGCCGAACGAGCACGCCGACGCGGGTCGGGTCGTCGACGATCAGTGCGGCGTCGTCCGCGGCCTCCTTCGCCGCGGCCAGCGCGAGCAGGACGTTGCGGTCCATGCGCCGCGCCTCCTTGGCGCCGGCCACGGCGACCGGGTCGAAGCCCTTGACCTCGCCGGCCACCCGGATCGGCATGTCGCTCGCGTCGAACTGCGTGATCTCGGCGATGCCGGAGCGCCCCTCGAGCAGCGCCTCCCAGGCCTCGTCCGTCGAGAGGCCGACGGGCGAGACGCTGCCGATGCCCGTGATCGCGATGCGTTGCATGCCACGGGCGATGGTACCCGGTGTCGCCGGCGCGGCTACCGGATCGATCCGTCGAGCGTTCAACTATCTTTGGCCGCATGACGGGAGGGCATCGACGCGCGCGCGCGCGTCCTGCTGGACGCCTGCTGCGCGCAGTCGGGCCCTCGAGCTACGAGCGGCCGGCAGCCGACGTCTGGCGAGAGGCGGCCGCGGAGTTCGCGGACGTGCGCGGCGACGCGCTCGGCAGCTCCTTCGCGACCGTCAATGCCGGCGGCGGCCCGCGCGTCGCGCTGGTCGGCCACATCGACGAGATCGGCCTGGTCGTCAAGCACGTCGACTCCTCGGGCGTGCTGTTCGTCGCCGAGATCGGCACCTGGGATCCGGCCGTGCTGGTCGGCCAGCGCGTGACCGTGATGACGGCCGCGGGCCCGGTCCCGGGCGTCATCGGCAAGGCCGCGCGCCACCTGCTGAGCGAGGAGGAGCGCAAGCGCGTGCCCCGGGTGCACGACCTCTGGGTCGACATCGGCGCGAGCGACGAGGCCGATGCCGCCGCGACCGTGCAGATCGGCGACCCCGTCGTCATGGCGCGCCGAGCCGGTCGAGCTGCGCGGGCTCCGGCTCGCCTCGCGCGCGCTCGACAACCGCCTCGGCGCGCTCGTCGTGCTCGAGGCCGCGCGGCGCGCCGCCGCGGCCGGCGACCTCGCGGCCGAGGTCGTCGCGGTCGCGTCCGTGCGCGAGGAGATCTCGTACGCCGGCGCGCGCACGGCGACGTTCGCGCTCGAGCCCGACGTCGCGATCACGCTCGACGTCACCCACACCGACGACTACCCGAACGCCGATCAGGCGCGCGTGACCGGCTCGCGCGCGCTCGGCTCGGGCCCGTCGATCTCCCGCGGCGCCGCGCAGCACGAGGGCGTCGCCCAGCGCCTGATCGATCGTCGCGCGAGACGCGGGCATTCCGCATACGCTGGAGGCCGACGGCAGCGCCTCCTGGACCGACAGCGACGCGGTGCAGGAGGCGCGGGCGGGCGTGCCTTGCGGGCTCGTCGGCATTCCGCTGCGCTACATGCACTCGCCGTCGGAGACCTGCGACCTGCGCGACGTCGATGCCGCCGTCGAGCTGGTTGCGCGCTTCTGCCGCAGCCTCGACCCGGAGAGGACTGGACGCAATGACGAGCTACTCCGCAGCCGGAGCAGGTGCTCGAGGAGGGCAAGCGCTACGCGCTCGACTTCGAGACCTCGCACGGCCCCATCACCGCCGTGCTCGACCCCGACCTCGGCGGCCCGATCCCGAACTCGATCGCCTTCCTCGCCACGAAGGGCTTCTACGACGGCCTCTCGTTCCACCGCGTCGTGCCCGGCTTCGTGCTGCAGGGCGGCTGCCCGAACGGCACCGGCACCGGCGACCCCGGCTACGAGGTCGTCGGCACGCCGCCGCGCTTCTACGAGTACAAGGTCGGCGACTTCGCGATGGCCAAGACGGCCGTCGCCCCGCCGGGCGCGTCGGGCTCGCAGTTCTTCGTGATCTCCGGCAGAGCGGCGAGGGCCTGCCGCGCCGAGTACGGCATCCTCGGCCACGCCCGCGACGACGAGTCGCTCGCGACGATCGCGCGCATCGACGCGCTCGGCCGCGGCGACGGCCCGCCCAGCGAGCCCGTGCGATCATCTCGGTCACGCTGCGCGAGCTCAAGTAGACCCGCACGGCTCGCCGCCGCAGAACGTCTACTGCACTCCGGTAAGCGGCTTGAGGAGAGCGTGATGGAAGGCGGATTCCCGTTCGGGATGTTCGGTGACCCGGGCGACATGCAGAAGCACCTGCAGGAGATGGCAGAGCACATGCAGGTCGCCAGAGTCGGCTGGGCCGACACGCCATCAACCTCGCGGTGCAGATGACGGTCGCCTGCATCAACCGGCTCGACCTGGTGGCAAGCCCGAGGAGCAGGCCGCGCAGGTGCGCGACGCGATCGTCGTGCTCTTCCCCGAGGCCGTCATGCTCGTGCGCGAGGCGCGCGAGGGTCTCACCGAGACCTTCGCGGTCGTCGTTGCGGCGCTCATGCGCGCCGCCGCCCTGGCTGAGGCTGAGGGCATGAGCACTCCCTCGCACCCCATTCGCCTGGTCGGAGGCCACGACCTTCAGCGCTCGCGGCTGACGGTCTTCTTCCGGCTGATCCTGGGTCATCCCGCACGTGATCGTGCTCGCGGTCTATGCGATCGGGGTCTTCTTCGCCGAGATCATCGCCTGGTTCGCGGCGCTGTTCACAGGACGGGTGCCCCTCAGCCTGCACGACTTCATCGGCGGCTATCTGCTGCTACTCGGCCCGCGTGCTGCGTATCCCCGCCCACATCCTGGCCGACCCCGTTTCCGCCGTTCGGCCCCTCCGGCGGCAGCTATCCCGTCGATGTCGAGGTCGATCCCGCCGATGAGTCAGAACCGCCTCTCACGGTCTTCTGGCGGGCTGCTCGCGCTGCCGTGCCTGATCGTCCTCTCCACCCCCTGCAGATCCCGCGCTCAACCTCCGTTGCCAATCAAAACTGGTTCGTCGCGCTGGTCACCGGCGGGTGCCGGACGGCCCTGCAGACACTCGGGATGTCTGCCTGCGCTTCCAGACGCGCACCAACGCCTATCTCCTCCTGCTCACTCCGCGCTACCCGGCGTTCGGCGACACACCCGCGTCGCTGCCGTCGGATCAGGCTCGCGCTGCCGCTCCCCGTGCCGTAGCCGGCCTCAGCGCGCGAGCGCGTCGACCAGTGCCGCACAGGCCGTGCGCATGTCGTCCGGCGAGACGACGCCGCGGTGCAGCACCACATGCGTGGCGAGGCCGTCGGCCGCCGCGGCGTAGCCGCGCGCGAACGCCTCGGCATCGGCATCGTCGCGGAAGGCGCCCGCGCGCTGGCCGTCGCGTACGGCGTCGGCGATCTCGCGGCGCCAGCCGTCGTACAGGCGCACCGTGAGCCCTGCGAGCGCGGGATCGCGCGCCGCGCGCGCCCAGAAGTCGATCCAGAGCGCGTGCGCGCGCTCTGCCTCCTCGTCGGCCGGAGTCGCGGCCTCGGCCAGCGCCAGCAGGCGCTCGCGCGGTGTCCTCGGCGCCTTCGCGCGCATGCGCGAGGCGCGCCCGGAAGTCGCGTGACGCGGCTCGCAGGACGTGCGCGAAGAGGTCGTCCTTGCCATCGAAGTAGTAGGCGATGACGCCCGTCGAGACACCCGCCTCGCGCGCGACGTCACGCACGGTCGCGGCGTCGTAGCCGCTGCGCGCGATCACGCGCGCGGCAGCGGCGATCAGCTGCTCGCGCCGCTCCTCCTCGACGGACGGCCGCATCCGCCGGTCACACCGGCCAGGCCGTGAAGCGCGCCCGGGCCGCGCTTGCGCAGCTCGTTGACGATGACCATGCGCTCGATCTCGCTGGTGCCCTCCCAGATGCGGTCGACGCGCAGATCCCGGTAGAGGCGCTCGCACGGGTTCTCACGCATGTAGCCGCGGCCACCGAGCACCTGCACGCAGCGATCGACGACCCGGCCGGCCATCTCGCTCGCGTAGAGCTTGACCTGCGAGGCCTTGGCGTGGATCGTCTTGCGGTCAAGGCCCGTGCCGCACTCCCAGGCGACCTGGTAGGTCAGCGCCCGCGTGGCGGCGATCTCGACCGCGGAGTCCGCGAGCGGGAACGAGACGCCCTGGTTGTCGATGATCGGCCCGCCGAACTGGACGCGCTCCTGCGCGTAGGCGAGCGCCGTCTCGAGCGCGCGCTCGGCGCCTCCGATGCATCGCGCCGCGATCATCAGCCGTTCGTCCGTGAACCAGTCCTTGGAGAGGTCGTTGCCCTGTCCGGGGGGGCCCCGAGCACCTGGTCGTCGGGGACGAAGCAGTCCTCGAACACGTACTCCGGGTGCTCGACCCCGAACGCGTGCAGGTAGCGCGGCCTGCGCGTTCTCGCGCACCCCCGCGCCGGGTCGCGGCCGACGAGGGCAGCACGTTGGCCGAGCCTTCGGCCTCGGCGACGACGATCAGGTAGTCGGCGATGTCGGCGTCCGTAACGAACCACTTCTCGCCACTGATGCGCCAGCCGCCCTCGACGCGCCTGGCGGCGGTCGCGAGGCAGCGACACGTCGGAGCCCGCGTTGGGCTCGGTGATCGCGTAGGCGTAGCGCCGCTCGCCGCGGCACTCGGGCTCGAGGAAGCGCGCGCGCTGGGCGGGCGTGCAGTGCTCGAGCACCTGCGCGGGGCGCCAGACGCAGGCCCAGAGGGCGTTGGTGACACGGCCGAGCTGCTCCAGCGCGACGACCTGCTGCAGAATCGAGAAGCCCTGGCCGCCGAATTCGGCGGGCATGTTCATGGCGTTCAGCTTCGCCTCGAGCACGGCCTCGCGAATGCGCCCGTAGCTCGCCGGCGAGAGCGAGCCGGCCTCCTCGGTCTCTTGCTCGAAGGGGATGAGCCACTCGTCGCAGAAGCGCCGCGAGCGCTCGCGGATTTCGATCAGATCGGGTGTCAGGCGCAGGTCCACGGCGGTCTCATTTCACGGTCGGCAGACGACAGGGCGACGCGCGCGTCGAGCGCGAGCGCGCCGCGGGGCGTGACGAGCAGGGGGTTGACCTCGAGCTCGGCGATCTCGGGGTGGGCGGCCATGACGTCGCCGAGGGCGACCACGGCGCGGGCGGCGGCGGCCACGTCCACGGCGGGCCGGCCGCGCACGCCGTCGAGCACGGCGGAGGCGCGCAGCGAGCGCAGCAGGCGCTCAGCCGCCTGCGCGTCGAGCGGGGCGAGCGCGAGCGCGGTGTCGCGCAGGGTCTCCACCAGTACCCCGCCGAGGCCGACGAGTACGACGGGGCCGAAGCGCGCGTCGCGCGTTGCCCCGACGACCAGCTCGACGCCGTCGCGCACGTCGGCCGTGCGCTCGACGAACAGCAGGGCCGGCGAGAGGCGCTCGGCCATCTCCAGGGCCGCAGCGCGCAGTGCCGCCGCATCGGCCAGGCCCACACGCACGCCGCCGCTGTCCGATTTGTGCACGAGCCGCGCATCGACGGCCTTGAGCGTGACCGGGTAGAGCCCGAGCCGGTCAGCCAGCGCAACCGCTTCGGCGGCGTCGCGCGCACTGCCGCCGTCGCCGTACGCGATGCCCGCGTCCAGCAGCAGCGTGCGCGTCTCGACGTACCCGGGCGCGCCCCGCAGCGGCGGCGCGGGCGGGCGGCGCGGGAGGGAGCGGCGGCGCCGTGGCCAGCGCAGCGCAGGCGCGCACGGCCTGCTCGGCCACGCTCGTACGCGGCCAGCCCGTGGGCGCGCAGGTCGGTGCCGCCGCCGACGGCGTCGGCGAACAGCGAGTGCACGATCACCGGCTGTCCCAGCTCGGCCTGCAGCTCCGCCATCGCGCGGGCTTCGCGCGGCTCCTCGTCGCGTACTCGTCGCTGTAGAGGGCGTAGCCGCCGTAGTAGCCGGAGAGGAGGACGGCGTCGACCTCGCCCGAATCCAAGCACGCGCGCGCGATCCCGGTGAACGACGCCAGCCCGTCGGCGCCGTCGATGATGTCGATCGGGTTGCGCACGCTCCCTGCGCGCTCGAGCTGTGGCTCGATGCGCGCGACGAGCGCGTCCGAGAACGCCGGCACCTCGAGGCCGCTGGCCGCGACCAGATCGGCCGCGACCGAGCCGTGCCCGCCGCCGTCGGCGACCACCGCGATGCGGCGCCCGCGTGCGCGCGGCGAGCGCACGAAGGCCTGGCAGGCATCGACGAGCTCCCCCGGAGAGTCGACGCGCACGATCCCCGCCTCGCGGCAGGCGGCGGCGATCACCGCGTCGCTGGAGACGAGCGCGCCGGTGTGCGAGGCCGCGCCGCGGGCACCCGCGGCCGAGCGCCCGCTGTTGAGCAGAATGACGGGCTTCGCGTGCGCGGCCGCGCGTGCCGCCTCGACGAACGCGCGGCCGTCGGCGACGTCCTCGGCGTAGATCGCGATGGCCGCGTGGGCTCGTGCCCGGCCAGGTGCTCGACGACCTCGGGCAGGCGGACGTCGGCCTGATTGCCGATTGAGGCGAAGCGCGAGAGCCCGAGGCCGCAGCGCTCGAGCAGCATGCCGACCTCGAGCGAGAGGTTGCCCGACTGCGAGATCAGCCCGACCGGCCGGCCCGGTAGGCGTTCGAGGAGACGTGGAACTCCGCCAGCGCATCGTAGACGCCGATGCAGTTCGGGCCGAGCATGACCGCGCCCGCATCGCGCACGCGCTCGACCAGCTCGCGCTCGCGCAACGCCCCGGCCTCGCTCCGTCTCCGCGAGACCGGCGGTGATCACGATCAGGGCGCGCGCGCCCTGCGCGAGCGACTCCTCGACGGCCCCCTCGAGGCCTGCCTCGGGGACCGAGACGACCACGGTCTCGACTGACCCGCCGGCTTCGGCGAGGCTGGCGATCAGCGGATGGCCGTCGATCTACCCGCCCCGCCGGTTGATCAGGTGCACCGGCCGGCGATGCGCCCGCGCAGCGCGTTGCGCGCAAGCCAGTTGCCCCACTTGCTCGGGTCGGTCGACGCCCCCAGAACCGCCACCGAGCGGGGCGCGAACAGGGGCTCCAGGTCGCGCGCCGTCACAGCTCGCCCCGGGCGATCGCCCGCGAGATGATCAGGCGCTGGATGTCGGAGCTGCCCTCCCAGATCTCCTCGAGCTTGGCGTCGCGGAACCACTTCTCCACGGGGTACTCGCGCGAGTAGCCCCAGCCGCCGAGCGTCTGCACGGCCGCCCAGGTCGCGAACATGCAGGCCTCGGACGCGTACAGCTTGGCCATCGAGGCGTGCGCCGTGACGTTCTCGCCGCGGTCGAAGGCCTCGGCGGCACGCCACGTCAGCAGCCGCGCCGCGTCGATGCGCATGGCGACGTCGGCGAGCCGGAAGCCGACCGCCTGGTGCTCGACGATCGGCTTGCCGAACTGCACGCGCTCGCGCGAGTACTGCGCGGCGTACTCGTAGGCCGCGCGCGCGATGCCGACGCAGCCCGAGGCCAGGACGATGCGCGACTTGTCGAACGTGCGCATGAGCCCGACGAAGCCCTGGCCCTCCTCGCCGATGCGGTTGGAGTCGGGGACGAACACGTCGTCCAGGAACAGCTCGGCGTTGACGATGCCGCGGTCGCCCAGCTTGCGCATCGGCTCGCCGAAGGCGACGCCCTCGTCGCCGAGGCCGATCACGAACGCCGTGATCCCGCGCGAGCGCGAGCCCGGGACGGTCTGCGCGAAGACGATGTAGTGCTCGGCGATGCCGCCGTTCGAGACCCACGTCTTCTGCCCGCGCAGCCGGTAGCCGCCGTCGACGCGGCGTCGCCAGCGTCGTCATGCCGGCGGCATCCGAGCCGTGGTCGGGCTCGGTCGTCGCAAGCGCCGTGAGCGGCGGCCGCTCGCCGCACAGCGGCGCGAGCAGCCGCGCCTTCTGCTCCTCGCTGCCGAGCTCGAGGATCGGAGCGGCAAAGAACCCGCCCGAGGTCACCAGCGCGCCGAGGCCGCCGTCCCCCCAGGCGAGCTCCTCGAGGATCAGGCAGTCGGTCACGAGGCTCTCGATCCCGCCGCCGCCGTAGGCCTCGGGAAGCATGTACGAGGTCAGCCCGAGCGCGGCCGCCTTGTGCACGACCTCGAGCTGAGGCTCGACGTCGGCCTCGTCGACCGCACGCGCAATCGGGCCGCAGCTCGCGCTCGGCGAACTCGTGCGCGAGCGCAGCAAGATCGCGCTGCTCGTCACTGATGCTGAAACTGATGCCGGGCACGGCGAGCCTCGCTTCTCGACGTGTAAACTGAACGCACGTTCAGTTTACCGCAGCGCGACAAACGGGGTCTGACCCTCGACGTTGCGGACCGCAACGTCGGGTCAGACCCCGTGCGTGCGGACCTGGCCCGGGTGTGCACTGCCTCGCTGGAGGAACGCTCTAAGCTGGCGGCATGGCGATTGCGAGCGTGCGCACCGCGGAGGCGGCCGGCGGGATGGAGGAGGCGGCTGCGCTCGGGCTCGACCGCGACGCGCTGCTGCGCATCCTGTACTGCGCTGCTGCTCACGCGGCGCCTCGACGAGCGCGGGCACGTGCTCTTCAAGCAGGGCAAGCTGCCCGGGCTCGTTCTACACCTGCAAGGGCAACGAGGCCGCCTCGGTCGGCGTGGCGGCGGCCATGGCGCCCGGACGACGTGGCCGCGCCGCTGCACCGCAACCTCGGCCTGCACCTCTACCGCGGCGTCGAGCCCTGGCGCGTGCTCTGCCAGTACATGGGCCGCGTCGGCGGCACGACGAACGGCCGCGACTCCAACCTGCGCACGCAGGATCTCACGCGCGGGCGTGGGCATCTTCGCCGGGCCCTCGCACCTGCCCTCGATCCTGCCCGTCGCCGTCGGCGCCGCGCTCGCGTTCCGCGTGCGCGGCGAGCCGCGCGTCGCGCTCGGCTGGATCGGCGACGGCTCCTCGGCCCACGGCACGGCGCACGAGTCGATGAACTTCGCGGGCGTGCGGCGCCTGCCGGTCGTGTTCGTGATCGACAACAACCAGTTCGCCTACTCCACGCCGACGCACCTCAACTTCGCCTGCTCGTCGCTCGCCGCGCGCGGGCCGGCCTACGGCTTCGAGGGCGTGGTCGTCGACGGCACCGACGTGCTCGCGGTCTACCGCGAGGCGCGCGCGGCGATCGAGCGCGCGCGCTCCGGCGGCGGGCCGACGGTGCTCGAGCTGATGACGCTGCGCATGGAGGGCCACGCCGTGCACGACGACGCGGCCTACGTGCCGCCCGAGCTGCTCGAGCGCTGGGCCGAGCACGACCCGGTGCGTCGCTTCGAGGCCTGGATGCGCGAGCACGCCGAGCTCGCGCGACGACGAGCTCGCCGCGCTGGAGCGCGGCGTCGAGGACGCCATCGGCGACGCCGTCGCACGCGCCGAGGCGAGCCCCTGGCCCGATCCGGACACGCTCGAAGATGGCGTCTACGCCGGCTGAGGAGGAGCCGGCCAGAAGCCGCTCTCGCTCCCGCGCTACCGCCCCTGGTTCTACGACATCGTGCGCGGCATCGAGCGCCGTGTTCATGCGCGGCCGTCTTCCGGCATGACCGCGGAGGGCGTCGAGAACGTGCCGGCGCGAGGGCGGCGTCGTGCTCGCGCCGATGCACCGCTCGTACTTCGACACGTTCGCGGTCGGCGTGCCGCATCAAGCCGCGGCGCTTCCGCGCGATGGCCAAGTACGAGCTCTTCCTGGTGCCGCTGCTCGGCCGCGCGATCGCGCTCGGCGGCGGCTTCCCGGTGAAGCGCGCCGTGCAGGACATGGAGGCCTACGAGACCGCCGTCCGCGCTGCTGCGCGAGGGCGAGCTGCTGCTCGTGTTCCCCGAGGGCACGCGCAACCGCGACGGCAGCGCGCGGCCGCAGCTGGGCGCGGCGCGCCTCGCGATCGAAGCGGGCGCGGCCTTCGTGCCGGTCGCGATCGCCGGCAGCGACGCGCATCCGCTTGATGCCGCCGCGCCTGCCGCAGTTCCGGCTCTACTACGGGCCGCCGATCCAGCTGGACGACCTGCCGGCCGACGACCTGCGGCGCGCGTCGCACACGGCCACGAAGCGCTGGATGGCCGCCATCGAGGCAGGCCTCGCCAGCTCCGCGCTAGCGCTCTTCAGGCGGCGCGCTGGTCGATCAGGCGCTGGCGATGCTCGTGCAGCCAGGCCTGATGCCAGGAGCGAACGCGCGCGGCCTGATCGGAGTCGGCGATCTCGAACGTGAAGCCGACCTGCCGGGCGCCGAACGGCAGCGCGACGATGCGCGCGACGCGCGCGGAGACCCAGCCGGGCTCGTTGTCGGCTTCCCAGTCGCCGACGTCCCAGGCCACGTCGACCGCGTCGCCCACGAGCGGCGTGCGGCCGGGCCAGCTGGCGCGGCAGCCGCTGTCGGAGATGTCGAGGCAGACGGCGTGCACGCGCCGGCCCTTGGCGAGCACGGTGCTGCTGACGATCTTGACGAGCATCGGCGAGTTGTCCACCGGCGCGCGCAGCGAACGGCGCACCTGTGCGGGCTCCCACTCGCGCGAGGGCGCGAGCTCGCAGGTCGCGCTCGTCTCGTCGATCGCTGCGAGCTTCGAGATGGCCTGCCAGGCGGTATCTCCGTCGTACCAGCGAACATGCGCTTCGTCCGGAATGCGAGATCGCGATCGAAACGCAAGACGTAGGGCCCGTCCGATGCGCTCTCCACGACCGCGGTGACCTTCTGGCCCGAGAGCCGGTCGACGATCTCGACGACATCGCCGGCGGCGGGTGCGGCCGGGGTGATGGGATTGTCGCTCACGATGCGTTGTATCGGCGCTCCGCGCCGGAGTTGAGCACTTTTTCCGCGTCTCCGTCAGAATCCCGTGAAATGGCGATGCGGACGCTGATTCTGGGCTGTGCAACGGGTATCGGCAACGCCGGTGCGCGCCTGCTCGCCGCGCGCGGCGATCGGCTCGCCCTGGGCGATATCGACGGGCCGGGCGTGACGCCCTCGCTGCCGAGATCGACGCTTCGCCGTTCCAGGTCGACGCCGTCGATACCGTTGCCTTGCGGGCATTCGTCGAAGCAGCGGCCGAGGCGCTCGGCGGTCTCGACTACGTCTGGTCGAACGTCGGCGTGCAGATCGCAGGCTCGGTCGAGCAGGCCAGCGTCGAGGACTTCGATCGCTCATTCGCGATCAACGTGCGCGCCCACGCAGTCGTGTGCGGCGCGGCAGTCCCGCACCTGCGCGCGTCGGGCGGCGGCGCCATCTGCATCACGGCGTCCAACTCCGCGCTGCTCTCGGAGCCCAAGCTCGCGCCCTATGCGGTCACGAAAGCCGCCGCGCTGGCGCTCGCGCGACAGGTTGCGCGCGACTACAGCGGCGAGGGCATCCGCGTCAACGCGCTCTGCCCGGGCTGGATCGACACGCCGTTCAACACGCCGTCCTGGGAGAATTTCGGCGGCCGCGAGCGCTTTCTGGAGGCGGTGCCGGGCCTCGTGCCGCTCGGGCGCATCGGCACGCCCGAGGAGGCGGCGAAGCTCGCCTGCTTCCTGCTCTCGGACGATGCGGCGTACATGACCGGCCACGCGCTCGTCGCCGACGGCGGCGAGTCGCTGCCAGGCTGAGTCCGGCGCTGCGCTGCTACGCGCACGACGGCTTCGCGTACCCGTTGCCGGCGGGGCATCGCTTTCCGCTGGGCAAGTACGCGCTGCTGCGCGAGCGCGCCGCGCTGGAGCCGCGCCTGGAGGTAGAGGACGCACGCGCCGCGACGCGCGCCGAGCTGCTGCTCGCCCATTCGGCCGATTGGGTGGAGCGAGCCGAGCGCGGCAAGCTCACGCGAGACGAGCTGCGGGCCCTCGGACTGCCGTGGTCGCCGTCGCTCGTCGAGCGCGCCCGGCGCTCGGTCGGCGCCACGCTGGAGGCCTCGGCGGCGGCGCTGGCCGACGGCACGGGCGCGAATCTCGGCGGCGGCACGCATCACGCGTTCCCCGACAGCGGCCGCGGCTTCTGCCTCTTCAACGACGTGGTCACGGCCACCCGTGCGCTGCGCGCCTCGGGGCGCCTGCAGCGGGTGCTCGTCGTGGACCTCGACGTGCACCAGGGCGATGGCACGCACGCCGCCCTGGCCGGCGACGACGAGGCCTTCACGTTCTCGCTCAACGGCCTCGGCAACTACCCGTTCCGGCGCGTCGCCAGGCGATCTCGAGCGGGATCTGCCCGGCGGCACGGGCGACGACGCCTATCTCGATGCGCTCGCCGAGCTGCTGCCGGTCGCGATCGACCGCTCGCGGGCCGAGCTGTGCTTCTACGTGGCGGGAGCGGATCCGTTCGAGGGCGACCGCCTCGGGCGGCTGGCGCTCACGCACGCCGGCCTCGCCGATCGCGACAAGCTGGTGCGCTCCTCGCTGCTGCGCGCCGGCATTCCCGCCGTCGTGACGCTCGCGGGCGGCTACGCGGAGCGCATCGAGGACACCGTCGCGATCAATCTCGCGACATTGCGCGCGTTCGCGTGACGAACGCGACCAGCCCGGGCAGATGCCGCGCATACAGCGCCGGCAGACCCGCGTGCTCGACCTCGTAGGTGATGCACGGCACGCCGCGATCGGCCAGCCAGTCGCGCAGCGCGCCCGGCACGGGCGAGCCGAGCTCGTCGGTGAGCTCGAGCGACGCGGCGTCGGCGAGCTCGCGTGCGATCTCGTCCGGCACGAGCGGCGAGGTGAGCACGAGCTCGAGCGGCGCGTGCAGGTCGAGCACCAGCTCGGGCTCGAGGCGCTCGATCAGCGCCGCCAGCGCCGCGCTCTCCGGCTCGGAGAGCGGCGCCGAGCCGGTCGAGGAGAGGTTCCGGCGGTTGGCCGGCACCCGCTCGGCGGGATCGATTCCGGCGGGGTAGGTGCGCGTCGTGCCCTCGCGCCAGCTGGCCGCCGGGAAGTTGCGGTTGAGATCGACGCCGCGCGCGTTCTGCCGCGTGCCGTCGGCGACGCCGTCCGGGTTCGCGCACAGCACGATCGCGCAGCCGGCCGCGGCGGCCTCGACGCGATCGAGCACGCCGCGCGCCAGCTGCACCGTCTCGGGCTCCTCGCCGTGCAACCCCGCGACGAGCAGATGGCGCGCTCGCGCCGGCAGGTGCACGCGCAGCTCCGCCCCGCGCACGGAACGCCCGTACTCCTCGATCCGCCAGCCGCTCGTCATCGGCCCCGATGGTACCCTCGCCCAGATGCCGCTCCCCCTCGACGCCCTTCGCGATCTCGTCGGGCCGGAGCACGTGCTGACCAGCGAGCACGACCTCGTCGCCTACTCGACGGACGCCACGCCGCTGCAGCGAGCCCGGCCCGAAGCCGTCGTGCTCGCGAGCACGCGCGACGAGATCGCGGGCGTGCTCAGGCTGGCCGAGGAGCACCGCTTCCCCGTGACCCCGCGCGCCTCGGGCACGAACCTCTCAGGCGGCGCGGTACCGCTGAACGGGGGCGTCGTCCTGTCGTGCGCCCGCATGCGCAAGCTGATCGAGATCGACGAGCAGAACCTCACGGCGACCTGCGAGCCGGGGCTCCAGAACGCCCTGCTACAGGAGGCGGTGGCCGCCAAGGGCCTGTTCTACCCGCCGGATCCGGGCTCGCAGGTGATCTCGACGATCGGCGGCAACGTGATGGAGTGCTCGGGCGGCCTGCGCGGCCTCAAGTACGGCATCACGCGCGACTACGTGATCGGGCTCGAGGCCGTGCTCATGGGCGGACGGGTGCTGCGCGTGGGCGGCAAGCTGACCAAGGACGTGGCCGGCTACGACCTCGTGCGTTTGCTGGTCGGCTCGGAGGGAACGCTCGCCGTGTTGACGGAGATCACGCTCAAGCTGCTGCCCGCTCCCGAGGCCAAGGCGACCGGCGCCGCCTACTTCCGCGACCTCGAGGCCTCGGCGCGCTCGGTCAGCCGCATCATCGAGCACCGCATCCTCCCGGCCACGCTGGAGTTCCTCGACCAGGCCACGATGCGCGTGGTCGACGAGAGCGCCGACCTCGGCCTCCCGACCGAGGCGGGCGCCATGCTCATCTTCGGCCAGGACGGCGCCGCCGCCGTCGTCGAGCGCGACACGCAGAAGATGGCCGAGATCTGCCGCGAGGAGGGCGCCATCAGTGTCGAGGTGGCGGCCGACGACGCTGCCGCCGACAAGCTGCTGGCCGCCCGCCGGGGCGCGATCCCCGCGCTCGCTCGCCTGGCGCCGACGCTCATCCTGGAAGACGCGACGGTGCCGCGCTCCGAGCTCGCGGCGATGGTGCGCGACGTGCAGCGGATCGCCGAGGAGGAGGGCCTCCTGATCGCGGTCTTCGGGCACGCCGGCGACGGCAATCTGCACCCGACCTGCTGCATCGACGATCGCGACCCCGACCAGGTCGCGCGCGTGCACCGGGCCTTCGAGCGCATCTTCGAGGCGGCGCTCGCGCGCGGAGGCACCATCACCGGCGAGCACGGCATCGGCGTGACCAAGCTGCAGTACCTGGAGCAGCGTCTCGGCCCGGTGGGCATCGACCTCCTGCGCGGCATCAAGCGCGCGTTCGATCCGCTCGGGTTGCTCAATCCCGGCAAGGCCGTGCCGTGAGCGCAACGGACGTCGCCCCACCGGGACGCGGGCTCTTCCCCGACGACCTGCTGCGCACCTGCATCTCGTGCGGCTTCTGCCTCTCGGCCTGCCCGACCTACCAGGACACGCGCAACGAGGCCTCCTCGCCGCGCGGGCGCATCAACCTCATGCGCGCGCTGGAGGCGGGCACGCTGCTCGAGGACGACGTACGCGAGGAGTTCTCGTTCTGCCTCGGCTGCCGCGCCTGCGAGCCGGTCTGCCCGGCGGGCGTGCGCTACGGCACCCTGCTCGAGCACGGCCGCGACGCCGTCGGCCCGGCGCAGGGATCCCAAGCTGCGCGCCCTGCTGCTGGCCGTCGCCACTCCGCGCCGCACGCGGCTCGTGGGCCGGATGATGCGCACGGGCCAGCTGCTCGGGCTGCACCGCATCGCTCCCTCGCGCGCGCTGCGCGCGGCCGGCCGCTCGGCGCCCGAAGGTCGCACCTCCGGCTGCCTGGCGCATGCGCCGCGTCGTCGGGGACGAGGACGGCGAGCCCGCCGCGCTCTTCCTCGGCTGCGTCGGCCATCTGATGTTCTCGGGCGCCTCCCACGCGGCCTGCGGCACGCTCGCGGCCGGGCGGCTACTGCGTCACGACGCCGTCCGGAGCAGGGCTGTTGCGGTGCGCTGCACGCGCACAACGGCGATCTCGGCGGCGCGCGCGAGCTGGCCGACTGGACGGTGCGCTCGTTTGCCGGCAGCAAGGGGCCGATCGTCACGACGGCCGGTGGCTGCGGGGCCTTCATGGCCGACTACGGCACGCTGCTCGGCACGCCCGAGGCCGAGGCCTTCGGCGCGCGGGTGCGGGACTACTCGACGCTGCTCGCCGGGCGCGATCTGCATGCCGAAGGCCCGCCGCTGCGCGTCGCCTACCAGGACTCCTGCCACCTGCGCAACGGGCAGAAGGTGACGCGCGAGCCGCGGGCGCTGCTCGCCTCGCTACCGGGCGTCGAGGTCGTGGATCTCCCGAGCGCCGGCCGCTGCTGCGGCGCCGCCGGCACCTATGCGCTGATGCGGCCCGACGACTCGCTGCGCTTCCTCGACGCGAAGCTCGGCGAGATCGCCGAGGCGGGCGTGGATGCGATCGTCAGCGGCAATCCCGGCTGCTTGCTGCAGTTCCGCCAGGGCGTCCAGCGCGCCGATCTGCGCGGCGTTCGCGTCCTGCACACCGCAGAGCTCGTGGCCGAGCGCCTGCCGCGGTAGCCGACGGGCGCCGGGTACCCTGCGGACGTGAGCACTGGGCGACCTTGTGTGTGCCACCGTGCGCTCGGGCAGTGCGACTCCTCGTGCAGCCGCGACCTCGTGGAGACGCCGTTCTTCATGACGTGCCTGAATCTGCGCGCGCGCCGCTGCCTGGTCGTCGGCGCCGGGCCGGTGGGCCTCGAGAAGATCGAGGGCCTGCTGGCCGCCGAGGCCGATGTGCACGTCGTGGCACTGCACGCCCTGCCGGAGATCGAGCAGCTGGCGCGCGAGGGCTCGCTGCGCCTCGACCTGCGCGCCTACTCGGCACGACGATCTCGAGGGCGCGTTCCTGGTCTTCGCGGCCACCGCCGACAGCGATCTCAACGTGCGCGTCTTCCGCGCCGCCGAGGAGCGCACGATGCTCGTCAACGTCGTCGACGTGCCGCCGCTCTGCAACTTCATCATGCCCGCCATCGCACGCGTCGGCCCGATCTCGATCGCCGTCTCGACGCGTGGCGCCAGCCCGGCCCTCGCCAAGCGGCTGCGCAGCGAGATCGCCGAGCGCTACGGCGAGCCCTACGCCCAGCTCGCCGAGCTCCTCAACGACGTCCGCACCTGGGCCCGGGACACGCTGCCGACCTATCAGGACCGCAAGCGTTTCTTCGAGGCCATCGTGCACGCCGAGCCCGATCCGATCGAGCTCCTGCGCGCGGGCGACGAGCAGGCCGTGCGCGACCTGATCGCCGCCCACATCCGGGCCGCCGAGAGCAGCGGTGCGCCGGCCTGAGAGCTGGGTCGCGGCCTTCATCGAGAGCGTGGCGGAACGCTCGTTCGGCGCGGCGTTCCCGATGTTCCGCGAGGCCGATCCGGCGCTCGAGCACGCCGACGGGCCGCAGCGCCGCCGCGCCAACGCGACGGCCTACCTCGAGCGCGCCCGGCCGCTCGCCGCTGCTGCTCGTGGGCGAGGCGATGGGCTACGCGGGCGGGCGCTTCAGCGGGCTCGCCTTCACGGCCGAGCGCACGCTGGCCGGCTGGGGCCCGCCCTACGAGGCCACCAGCCTCCGGCCCGAGGGCTGGGCGGAGCAGTCGGGGACGATCGTGCACGGGGCGCTCGAGACGCTCGGGCTCGATGCGGTGCTCTGGAACGTCGTCCCGGCACATCCGCACCGGCCGGGCGAGCCGCTCTCGAACCGCACGCCCACCGTGGGCGAGTTGCGCGCCGGCGCGGACGTCCTCGCCGAGCTGATCGAGCGGATCGAGCCGCGCGCGATCGTGGCCGTCGGCCGCAGCGCGGAGCGCGCGCTCGGCGAGCTGGGCCTGCCCTGCGACGCAGCGGTGCGCCATCCCGGCGAACGGCGGGGCGACGGCTTTCCGGCAGGGGCTCGCCGCCTACGTGCTGTCGGCGCGCTGATGGTGCAGGGCGTGGCCGATCGCCGAGCGCAGCTGCAGCGTGCGCAGCATCAGCACGAGCGCGATGCCGCCGATGATGGCGTTCGCGACGATCACGGCCGCCTGGGCGCCCACCGAGAACGAGAGCAGGTGGGCGTCACTGGCCGCGCCGCTCAGCACGACCACGATCAGCGCCTGCTGCGTGCCCACGCCTCCCGGAGTGACGGGCAGGAGAGTCGTGAGTGAGCCGACGACCATCACGAGCAGCGCGTTGCGCAGCGTGCCGGGGATCCCGAAGGCCTCGAGGAACGCGGCCGCCGCGCCGACGCGGCAGCCCCAGCCCGCGAGCTGCGGGATGACCACCGCGATGAAGTAGCGCCGCGGGGTGTGCAGGATCGTGAAGCCCTGGCGCACGCGTGCGTAGAAGGCCTGGCCGGCGATCTTCGCGCGGCGCACGATCAGGATCAGCGCGAGCAGGATGAACGTGGCGATGATCGCCGCGAGCGTGGGGTTCGAGGCCGCCCACGACCACTCGAAGGCCGGAATCGACGGCAGCTCGGGCACGCGAGGCAGCACGTGCTGGGTGAGCGCGTAGCCGAGCAGGGCCGCGCCGAGCACGATGTCGGTGAGCGTCTCGACGAGCAGGGAGGAGACGATCGTTGGAGTCGTGGAGCCCTCCATACGCGTGCGCGTGAGGAAGATCTTGACGAGGTCGCCGCCGCGCGCCGGTGCCACCGCGTTGACGCCGACGCCGGCGAGGTAGGCCCCGGCGCACGAGCGGTAGCGGTACTTCGTGCCCGGATAGGCGGCGCGCAGGATCGCGTACCAGGCGAACGTGCGCAGCAGCAAGTTCGCCGTGTGCAACAGGAGCGCAATCGCCAGCGGCCACAGCTTGACGTCGGCGAGGTGGTCGAAGAAGACGCGCGCCGCGTCGATGAAGGAGGAGATGCTGCTCAAGCGATGCCAACCAAGTGTACGCGCGGCCTCTGGTGGCTCCCTATCGGCGCGTACACGCTTACCCTTTCGCCGTGACTCCGCTGCTTCCGCTCTGGCATGACGATCCGTATGACGAGCGCGCGCCGCTTTCGGACGAGCACGAGACCGATGTGCTCGTGATCGGCGCCGGAATCGCGGGGCTCTCGTGCGCCTGGCACCTGGCCGAGCGCGGCATCGCCTGCACCGTCGTCGAGGCGCGCACGGCGGCCAGTGGGGCAAGCGGCCGCAACGGGGGCTTCCTCGTGGCCGGAGCGGCGCCGGCGCATCAGGACGCGGTGGAGCTGTTCGGGCACGAAGTCGCAGTCGGCATCTACCGCGCCACGCTCGCCTCCGAGCAGCGCATCTACGAGATCGCCGAGGACATCGGCGCGGCGGACAACTTCTCGCACGTGGGCTGCCTGCGCGTCACCTGGGAGCCGGACGAGCTCGAGCACGCGCGCCTCCAGTACGAGGCGATGCGCGACGACGACCTTCCGGCCGAATGGGTCGACGAGGCCGATCTGCCCGCGATCGTGCGGCGTCCGGGGCGCGTCGGCGTGTTCTCGCCGCCCGACGCCACCATGCACCCGGCGCGCTGGGTGCGCGCCTTCTCGCGCGCGATCGAGGCGCGCGGCGTGCGCATCTTCGAGCGGAGCCCCGTGCCCGAGCCGCTCGAGGCCGCCCGCAACGGCGGCCTCGCAGTACCTGCCGGGAGCGGCACCGTGCACGCCCAGCGCGTGGTCGTGGCAGCCGACGGCGCGTTGCCGCAGCTTGTGCCCCACTACGCGCCCAGCGTCCGCACCAAGCGCCTCCACATGGTCGCGACGGCGCCGATCGCCGAGCGCGTCGTGCCCTGCGCCATCGGTGCCCGCTGGGGCTACGAGTACCTGCAGCAGCGGCCGGACGGCCGCATCGCGGTGGGCGGATTCTCCGATTGCGACGGCGAGCTCGCAGCCGACTCCTACACGACGCGCGAGGAGCCGTCGGCCGCCATCCACGCGCGGATCGAGGACTTCCTGCGCAGCGATCTCGGCATCGACGCGCCGATCACGCACCGCTGGGTGGGGCTGGTCGGGTACTCGCGCGACCAGCGCGCGTTCGTGGGCGCCGTGCCCGGGCACGACGGGCTCTTCGTCGCCGGCGGCTACAACGGCACCGGCAATCTCAACGGCTTCACCGCCGGAAGGATCGTCTCGGAGCTGCTCGCGACCGGAGCGAGCCCCGATGCTCACCTCTACGACTCGGCTCGGCCACTGGTGACCGCGTGATTTTCCGCCAAACGGGGGGCTTTTCCGATCGTGGAAGCAGTGCTACCGTCAGGGTTGTGAGGCGCGCCGCGCTCTTCCTTGCGCTTGCGCTCGCCCTAGTCCCCGCCGCGAGCGCAGCCGCCGCTCGCCCGCATGTCCTCACGGAGCGCGATCTCCCGGGCATGAAGGCCTCGTTCTCGGCGACGCATCCGCTGACCACGATCAAGAGCTTCGTGACCGTCTACAGCGACGAGCACAGTCGCAAGCGCGATCGTCAGGAGCTGCGTCAGTGCGGCTTCAAGGCCGGCACGGCGACTGCGCTCTTCCAGGCCAGCGAGAGCACCGATGCGACCAAGCCGGTCGCGATCTGGACCTCCGTGGTGAAGTGCAAGACCGCGGCGGCTGCCGTCCGCTTCGCCCGCGCCGAGCGCCAGGACGTGAACCGCGAGTGGACCAAGCCGCCGACGGCGGCCAAGGTGCGGCGCCAGCCCGCGAGCGCCCTGCCGCACGGAGCCCTCGCGGCCGTCGCGGCGACGAAGCTGACGGGCGGCGAGAAGGCCTCGCTGACGATCGTGCTCGTCCCGCGCGGCCCGAACGTCGCGGTGCTGACGCTCACGTCGCAGACGGGGTTCAACCCCTATCCGCAGGCGCGCAATCTCATGCGGCGGATGCTCGGACTGAAGCCGATCGCGACCTGCGAAGAAGCCGGTCGAGCAGGACCCGATCGGCGTTCCGGTCGAAACCGCGCGCTTCGTGCACGCCTGATTCCGAGCGGCGTGAACGGGCCAGGAACCGTTGCGGAGCGAGCCGCGCGCGGACGCGCCGCGCGCGCCGGCGTGCCGCGCTCCAGTCACGCGTCGTACGACCCGCCCGCCGATCGCAGGGATCCCGTGGACATCCTCGAGGGGCAGGCCGAGACCCGCGCGGCCAGGCTCGTGCCGATCCGCTACGGCCGGATGCTCGCCTCGCCGTTCGCCTTCTTTCGCGGTGCGGCCGCGATCATGGCGGCCGATCTCGCCTCGACGCCGCGCTCGGGCTTCGACGTGCAGTGCTGCGGCGACGCGCATCTCGCGAACTTCGGCCTGTTCGGCTCCCCGGAGCGGCGC
Source organism: uncultured Actinomycetes bacterium (assembly GCA_963713435.1). Taxonomy (GTDB): domain Bacteria; phylum Actinomycetota; class Thermoleophilia; order Gaiellales; family JALYLC01; genus JALYLC01. The sequence goes on along the minus strand of CAVQLU010000009.1, from coordinate 375,822 downwards.
CTGGTGTTCGACATCAACGACTTCGACGAGACGCTGCCGGGGCCCTGGGAATGGGATGTCAAGCGTCTCGCGGCGAGCCTGCTGATCGCCGCGCGCGAGCGCGGGTTCGCGAGGCGCGATCAGGATCGCGTCGTGCTCGCCACGGCCGGCGAGTACCGCGCGCAGATGACGCGCTTCGCGGCCATCACCAACCTGGCCGTCTGGTATGCGCGGGTGGATGTCGACTCACTCGATCCCGCGCTCTCGGCGGAGGCCGACCCGAAGACGCGCAAGCAGATCGGCAAGCTCGTGACGAAGGCCCGCACGCGCGACAGCCTCGAGGCGCTCTCGAAGCTCACGCACGTCGTCGACGGCGAGATCCGCATCGTCTCGCGCCCGCCCCTGCTCGTCCCCGTCTCCGAGCTCGTCGAGGATCAGCGGGCCGCGACGCTGGCCAACCTGCAGGCCATCATGCAGATCTACCGCCGCTCGCTGCAGGCCAACCGGCGCGTGCTGCTCGAGAGCTACGAGCTGGCCGATCTCGCCCACAAGGTGGTCGGCGTCGGCAGCGTCGGCACGCAGGCCTGGATCGCCCTGCTGCTCGGCCGCGATCACCAGGACCCGCTCTTCCTGCAGGTCAAGGAGGCGCAGGCATCCGTGCTCGAGGCCCATCTCCGCAAGAGCGCTCACCGCAACGCCGGCCACCGCGTCGTCGCCGGGCAGCGGCTGATGCAGGCCACGAGCGACATCTTCCTCGGCTGGCTGAGCGTCAAGGAGGAGCAGGGGACGGCCGGCCGCGCGACTTCTACGTGCGCCAGTTGCGCGACTGGAAGGGCTCGGTGGACGTCACCGCGATGACGCCGGCGGGCCTCGTCGGCTACGCGCGCCTGTGCGGCGCCACGCTCGCGCGCGCCCATGCGCGCAGCGGCGATCGCATCGCGATCGCCTCCTACCTGGGCAGCGGCCGTGCGTTCGACCAGGCCATCCTGTCCTTCAGCGACGCCTACGCCGACCAGAACGAGCGCGACTACGCGGCGCTGGGCGCCGCCGTCGCGTCCGGCAGGGTCAGCGCCGAGAGCCTCTAGGCCTTGTTCTTCGAGGCCTTCTTGGAGGCCTTGAGCGGGTTCAGCATCTTCTGCTGAACGTCGGCGGAAGCCTCGGAGAGCGGCTGGATCGACTTGCCGCAGTAGGGCTTGGTGCGGCTGGCACGGTGATGGCACGTGTCGGGCACGGACGTCAGCGCGAGCGTGCGGTGACCGTCGGGGCACACGTACACCGAGACCGTCTGGGGCGTTGCGACAGAAGCTTCCATGCCCTCAAGGGTACCCGACGTCACCTGATCGCTTCGCCGATGCGATCCCAGAGCTCGGGCGGGCTCGCGCTCTTGACGATGTAGACGCCGCCTTCCGGCACGCGCTCGCCCTCCAGCGAGATCACGCGACCCCGCTTGGGACTGGTCGCATCGACGTATTCGTCGAGATCCGCCAGGCTGGTGCCCGGCTGCGCGAGCGAGACCGCGGTCACGTCCTCGTCGCTCAGCTTGTCCATCCAGCGGAACTGCGCCCGCCGTTCGTCAACGCTCATGGACAAGATCCTAACCGGACCGCACGCTCGGGGTCTGACCCGCAACGTGCGGGTCTGACCCGCAACGTGCGGGTCTGACCCCAGGCGTGCGGACCTGGCACCGACCGTGCGGACCCTGCGGCCCGGGCCGACCATCTAGCCTGCCGGGCATGAAGATCGCATGGATCGGACTCGGCACGATGGGCGAGTTCATGGCCGGGCATCTGCTCGATGCCGGGCACGAGTTGAGCGTTCACAACCGCACCCGGGAGCGCGAGGAAGGGCTTGCCGCGCGCGGTGCGCGCAGGGCCGCATCGCCGCGGGAGGCCGCCGAGGGCGCCGAGCTCGTGTGTCTGTGCGTGTCCGATTCGCCCGACGTCGAGGCCGTCGTGCTCGGACCCGGCGGGATCGCCGAGGGCATTGCTGCCGGAGCCGTCGTGCTGGACTGCTCGACGATCGCACCCGACACCACGCGCCGCGTGGCCGCGGCCCTCGCAGAGCGCGGCGCGGGCGCCGTCGACGCGCCCGTCTCGGGCGGCTCGGAGGGTGCGCGCAAGGGCCAGCTGACCGCGTTCGTGGGAGGCGAGGACGCGCACGTCGCGTTCGCGCGGCCCGCGCTCGAGGCGTTCTGCCGCTCCATCACGCATCTCGGCGGCCCCGGAGCGGGTCAGGCCGGGAAGGCCGTCAACCAGGTGCTCATCTCGGGCACCTATGCGGCGCTCGGCGAGGGGCTCGCGCTGGGCGAGCGCGAGGGACTGCCGCTGGAGGCGCTCGTCGAGGCGCTCGGCGGCGGTGCGGCCGGGTCGTGGATCCTCGAGAACCGCTCCGGCAACGTGATCCGCGGCAGCTATCCGCTCGGCTTCAAGATGGAGCTGCACCTCAAGGACCTGCGCATCGCGCTGGCCGAGGGCGACCGCCTCGGGCTGCCGATGGAAGTCACGCGCCTCGTCGCCGAGCAGGCGCAGCGGCTGGTCGACTCGGGGCACGGTGGCGAGGACTCCTCGTCGCTCGCGCGCGTCGCGCGCGGCGAGATCCCCTCGTGATCGAGCGCTACCTGCAGATCCGCGCGGCGACGGTGGCCGGGCACCTGCCGTCGGGAGAGCTCGGCTACCTGGCCGACGTGACGGGCCTCCTGCAGCTCTGGCGCGTCGCGCCCGACGGCCTGCACGAGCAGATCACGTTCGGGAGCGAACGAGTGACCGCGGCCCTGCCGTCCCCCACGGAGGAGCGCTGGGTGATCGCACGCGACGCCGGCGGCAACGAGCGCCACGCGCTCTTCGCCATCGACCCGGACGGAGGCCCCGAGCTCGCACTCTCCGGCAATCCCGATGCGATCCATGTCCCTGGCGCGTTCTCGCCCGACGGCCGCGAGGTCGCGTACACGCACACCGGCCGCAACGGCGTCGACTTCGATGTCGCCGTCGTCCCGGTCTCGGGCGGAGAGCCGCGCGAGCTGGCGCAACCCGGCGGCTGGGCGCACGTCGTCGACTGGTCGGAGCACGGCATCCTCGTGCAGCGCGCGAACACGCCCTTCGATCACGACCTCTACCTCGTCGATGCGCAGAGCGGCGCGACCGTCCACCTCACGCCGCACGACGGCGAGGTCGCCTATGACTCGGCGCGGCTGCTGCCCGACGGGGCGGTGCTCTGCGCGAGCGATCCCGGCAGCGAGTTCACCCGGCTGACGGTGCTGCGCCGGGGCGCCGAGGTGCCGCTGCTGACGCCGGATGACGGCGACGTCGAGCTGATCGCGCTCGACGCCCCGCGCACCCGGCCCGCGTGGACGATCAACCGTGGCGGCGAGAGCGAGCTGTGGCTCGACGGCGAGCGCGTGGAGGGGCTTCCCGGCGGCGTCATCTCGGCGCTGGCCTTCGCGCCCGACGGCTCGCTGAGCATCACGGCCGGCCCGCCCGACGACTCCACCGACGTCTGGAGCGCGGCGCCGGCCGCGTATCGCCGCACGCGCTCGGCCGTCGGCGGGCTCGATCGCGCGGGATTCGTGCGGCCGGTGCTCGAGGAGGTCGAGAGCTTCGACGGCCGCCGCATCCCGTACCTGCGCTTCGGCCCCGAGGGGCGCCCGGCGCTGTGCTGGGTGCACGGCGGTCCCGAGTCGCAGTTCCGGCCGCAGATGGCGGCCGTGATCCAGTACCTCTGCGCTCAGGGCATCACGGTCGCTGCGCCGAACGTGCGCGGCTCGACCGGCTACGGCCGCACCTACCACCACCTCGACGATGTCGAGAAGCGGCTCGACTCGGTCTCCGATCTGGCGGCGCTCGGGCGCGCGCTCGGCGCCGGATCCGGCGCACCCGTCGGCGTCATGGGCGGCTCCTACGGCGGCTACATGACGATGGCCGCGATCACCGAGTACCCCGAGCTGTGGGCCTGTGCCGTGAACATCGTCGGCATCGTGAACTTCGTCACCTTCCTCGAGAACACGGGCGCCTACCGGCGCGCGCTGCGCGAGGCCGAGTACGGCTCGCTCGTGCGCGACCGCGCGTTCCTGGAGTCGATCTCGCCGATCCGCAAGATCGATCGCATCGCCTGCCCGCTCATGGTGATCCACGGCGCCAACGATCCCCGCGTGCCGGTCGGTGAGGCGGAGCAGGTCGTCGCCGCGCTGCAGGCGCGGGGCGCGCCCGTCGACTACCTGCGCTACGAGGACGAGGGGCATGGCATCACGCGTCTGCCGAACCGCCTCGACTGCTACCCGCGCGTGGCCGCCTTTCTGAAGCGGCACCTGCTGTCGTGACCTGCAACGCTGCGCCCATGCGTTTCGAAGCCGATCTTGAGGCCGCGCGCGCCCGCATCGCCGACGCGGTCGTGCGAACGCCCGTCTGGCGCAGCGACGCGCTCGACGAGGCGCTCGGGTGCTCGCTCTGGCTCAAGTGCGAGCCGCTGCAGCGCACGGGCTCGTTCAAGCTGCGCGGCGCGACCAATGCCGTACGGGCGCTGCCCACGGGCACGCGCGGGGTCGTGGCGGTCTCGAGCGGCAACCACGCCCAGGCGGTCGCCTATGCCGGCAGGGCCGCCGGTCTGCCCGTGACGGTCGTCATGAACGCCGACGCCAACAAGGCCAAGATGGCCGCGACGATCGGCTACGGCGCGACGATCGTGTCCGACGGCGTCGACCCGACCAACCGCGAGCAGATCGCGCGCGACCTCGCGATGCGCGACGAGCTCGCGCTCGTGCATCCGTTCGACGATTGGAACGTGATCGCCGGGCAGGGCACCGCGACGCTCGAGCTGCTCGAGGAGGTGCCCGGTCTCGACGCAGTCGTGACGCCGATCGGCGGAGGCGGGCTGCTCTCCGGCGCCGCCCTCGCCTGCCAGATCGCATCCCCGTCGACACGGGCCTACGGCGCCGAGCCGGCCGCGTCGCCCGACGCCCAGCGCTCGCTCGCCGAGGGCCGCCGCGTGCGCCTCGACTACGCGCCCTCGACGATCGCCGACGGCGCGCGCACGGTGCAGATGGGAGAGCGCACCTTCGCGGTGCTCAGCGAGCTGTGTGCGGGCATCGAGCTCGTCCGCGACGACGCCGCGCGCAGGGCGCTCGCTCTCGTCTGGGACACGACCAAGCTGCTGATCGAGCCCACGTCGGCCATGGCGATCGCCGCGATCGCCGCCGGCGCCGTGCCGGGCGAGCGCATCGGCGTCGTGCTCTCGGGCGGCAACGTCGACGCTGCCGCGCTGGCGGACACGATCCGCGTCAAGGAGAGCGTGTGACCAATCATCGCCGCGTCGGCCGCGTGACCACCAAGGGGCCGGCCGAGAAGCGCATGCGGTCGGCCGACGAAGGGCTCCTGCAGCGTCAGGAGGATCCCGGCTTCGTCCACACCGATCCGTGGCGCGTGCTGCGCATCATGGGCGAGTTCGTCGACGGCTTCGACGTCCTCGCGCGCATCGGCCTGGCCGTGACGGTCTTCGGGTCGGCGCGCGTCAAGGCCGACTCGCCCTACTACGCGGCTGCGCGGGAGGTCGGCCACGGCATCGCGAAGCGCGGCTTCGCCGTGATCACGGGCGGCGGCCCGGGGATCATGGAAGCCGCCAACCGCGGGGCGAGCGAGGCCGACGGGCTCTCGATCGGCTGCAACATCGAGCTGCCGCACGAACAGGCGCCCAACCCCTACGCGAACCTCTCGATCGACTTCCGCTACTTCTTCGTGCGCAAGACGATGTTCGTCAAGTACTCCGAGGCGTTCGTGGTCTTCCCCGGCGGCTTCGGCACGCTCGACGAGCTGTTCGAGTCGCTCACGCTGATCCAGACGGGCAAGGTGAAGCGCTTTCCCGTGGTGCTCTACGGCTCGGAGTACTGGAGCGGCCTGCTGGACTGGATGCGGAACCGGCTGCTGGCGGAGGGGATGATCTCCGAGGACGACCTCGCGCTCGTGCAGGTCGTCGACTCGCCGGCCGAGGTCTGCGCCATCGCCTGCGGCGGCGCGCCGCGGTGAGCGGCGCGATCGAGTTTCGCTTCCTGCACGAGGGCGGCCAGTCGGTCGCCGACATCGCGGGCGCGTTGGTCGCGTTCCTCTCGACGGCGCAGAAGGACGTCGCGATCGCGATCTACGACTTCCACGTCGAGCACGCCGAGGCGGCGAGCATCGCCACGACGCTGCAGGGCCTGCGCGACCGGGGCGTGCGGGTGCGCATCCTCGACCACGACGAGCGCGAGACCAGGCGCGAGGTGCCCGACAACGTGCCGCGCCCGGCCGCGCCGCCCGAGTACATCGACTCGCTCGGCCTCGACGTGCGCCCCGTGATCGGCTTCGGGACGCTGATGCACCACAAGTACATCGTGATCGACGGGCTGCGCGTCTGGACGGGGTCGATGAACTGGACCGAGGACTCGTTCACGCTGCAGGAGAACTGCATCGTGACCGTCGAGAGCGCCGAGCTGGCGGCCGCGTACCTGCGCGACTTCGAGGATCTCTGGAATCGCCCGCGGCACCTCGACAAGAGCGGCCGCTTCGACACCCCCTGGATCGACGCGAGCTACGGCGGGCAGGCCGTGCGCGTGCAGCCGTACTTCTGTCCCGGCCGCGGGCCCGAACTCGCGGCGCTGATCGGCACCCGCATCGCGTGCGCGCGCGAGCGCGTGATGATCTGCTCGCCGGTGCTCACGTCGGGACCGATCCTGGGAGCGCTCTCCGACGTCGTCGGGCGCGGCGTCGTGCCCGTCACCGGCGTGGTCGACCGCACGCAGATGCATGACGTTCTGCGGCAATGGGGCACGTTGCCGAAGGCCTCGTGGAAGCCGGATGCCTTCCGCTTCGTGGCCTCCAAGGCCAACTTCGGCGGCAAGCGGAGCATCCCGTGGGGCCCGGCCACGGTGCACGACTTCCTGCACGCGAAGCTGGTCGTCTGCGACGACTGGGCGTTCGCCGGCTCCTACAACCACTCGCGCGCGGGCGAGGAGAACGCCGAGAACGTGCTGGCGATCGACGGCAAGGCGTGTGCCGATCGCGTGGGCGAGGCGATCGGCGAGTTCGCCGCGCGCTACGCGACGGGCGCCGACGACCCCTGGTCGCCGCCTGCTGCCTGAGACACGCTCGACGACCACAGCTCGCGGCCGAGCTGCTCCAGCAGCGCGCGGCGCACCTCGGGAACGTGGACGGGCAGCGTGAGCGCGTGCTCGCTCAGACCCTGGAGGAGTCGTGAGCGCTCGATCACCTGCTCGATCCCGGCGCGATCACCGGCCACCACGAACTCGTCGAGGCGCGTCGCTCCGAAGACGTCCTCGGCCAGCGCACAGGCGCGATCGTAGGCGTCGCGCGCCTGCTCGACGCGGCGGCGGCGGAAGCGGTTCGAGGACGACCCGCCCTTCTTGTTGCGATTCTTCACGAACCGCACCCCGTGCTTACCGCTGACGAGGCGCTCGTCGCTGTAGATGCCCGCGCCGTAGCCGCCGAGGCGTACGACGAGCAGGCCCACCAGGCGCGGTTGCGCCAGGTGGGCGCGCAGCGGGCCGGTGTCGATCCGATCGAGTCGCTCCCAGTGCTCGAAGCGGAACGGCGGCGTGATGTCCGCTCGCTCCTCGGCGGTCTCGAAGCGGATGCTCCCCTCGGCGTAGAGGCTGCTGCCCGGCGCTCGGTCGAGCCGATCGCAGAGCGCGAGCACGCCGGCGCGCGCGACACGGCGCACGTGGGGTTGCTCGGCTGCCACCGCAGCAGCGTCACACATCCGCCACACCTCGCGCGAGCGGCGTCACACACACCTCCGCAACGCTCCCCCCATGCCCCAACGCACCCGCCGCCTGCTGATCGTCCTCTGCGTCCTGCCCGTGCTGCTCATTCCGGGCGTAGCGCGGGCGGGCGACGTCGTGGTGGTCGGCCTGCGGCCGGGTGCGTTGGCGGCGACGGCCCTTTCGGGGGTCGTGCAGGTGGGCGCGGTTCCGCGCCTGCGGGCGGTGGTCGTCCAGTTGCCGCCCGGCCACCGGACCGCCGCCCTGCGCGCGCTGCGGCGTTCGCGCGCCGTGCGCTACGCCGAGCCGTCCCGCCGCCTGCGCGCATTGGATGGTGATCCCGGCCGCGCGCAGCAGTGGGGACTCGACGCCCTCGGGGTCGGCGCGGCCTGGGCCCTGAGCCGCGGCGCGGGCATCGTCGTCGCGGTCGTCGACACCGGCGTGGCGCCGGCACCCGACCTCGCCGGTCGCCTGCTGCCGGGCTGGAACGTGATCGCGGGCAGCGGCGATGCGACCGACGACAATGGCCATGGCACGCATGTCGCGGGCACCGTGGCGGAGGTCGAGGGCAACGGCCTGGCCGAGTCGGGGGTGGCGCCGGAGGCCTCGATCCTCCCGGTCAAGGTGCTCGCCGCCGACGGGACGGGGAGCGACGTCGACGTCGCCGCCGGGATCGTGTGGGCGGCCGATCACGGCGCCCGCATCGTCAACCTCAGCCTGGGCGGCAGCGAGGCCTCGACCGTGCTTGCCGATGCCGTCGCCTATGCGCGCGCCAAGGATGTGCTGGTGGTCGCAGCAGCCGGCAACGACGGAGGGACGGTGGGCGTGCCCGCGCGCCTCGCGGGAGTGCTCGCCGTGGGAGCCGTCGATGCCGCGCTCGTGCGTGCACCGTTCAGTGCCGGCGGCCGCGCGCTCGATCTCGTCGCCCCGGGCGTCGGCATCCTGCAGCAGACGCTGGACGGCGCCGGCGGGTATGCCGATCGCTCCTTCTCGGGCACATCCATGGCTACGCCGCACGTCGCAGGCGTCGCCGCACTGGCGTTCGCTGCCGGACGGGCGACGACGGCGCTCGGCCTCTCGCGCCTGCTCACCCGGACGGCGCGCGATCTCGGCCCGGCGGGCCGGGACGCGGCCTACGGTGCAGGACTCGTGCAGGCGGACGCGGCTCTCGGCGCGTTCGTGGCGGTACCCTGAAAGGAATGGCGAGTCGCGCCCCTTCCTATCCGCAGATCGCACGGGCGCAATGGCTGCTCGGGCTCGACGCACCGGAGAGCCAGGAGGAGATCCGCCGCGCCTGGAAGGAGCGCGTCGCGCGGACGCACCCCGACCGCAACGCCGAGCGCGCGAACGCCGCCACCCGTGTGACCGCTGCCTTCAACCAGGCGCGGGAGCTGTGCGAGTGGTGGCTCGAGGCCGGTGAAGCCTGGCCGAAGCCGATGGCGCCCGAGGCGCTGCGTGAGGCCGAGCCCGAGCGTGTCGTGCGCCCGCCCGCACGGACGCCCGAGCAGAACCGCTCCTCGTTCCGTCCCGGCGACCACGTTGTGCGGTCGCTGCCCGGCCGCGAGCCCGCCAACGAGCCCCTGCACACGGTCCGCGTGCTCAGCGACGACCGCGTAGAGCTGGAGGACGGCACGTTCGCCGCCCCGGCCGAGCTCGCGCCCGTGGCCTACGGGTGCCCCGTGTGCGGGCTCTGCAGCGGTCCCGCGGTCGAGCGCCCTGCGCTGCGGCCGTGTCCGCCGTGCCTCGCCGAGTTGGTGCAGCTCGAGCGCTCGGAGCGAGCGGTCGAGCCCGCGTTGCGCGGGATCCGGTCACGCGCGCGGGCGGGCAGGGCCACGGCTGCCGAACTCGGCGACGCCGGGCTCGAGGAGGCCGCGCGCGAGCGCTTCCGCTGGGCCGAGGGCGTCGCCCGCCGGCCGCGCGAGGAGCGCCGAGGGCGCATGTTGGCGGCCTACGCGCACGCCTATGCGCTGTGGGCGTCGGGTTCGACTGCGCGCGACGGCGCTTCCGTATAGCTTCTCGCAATGCAATCGCGCCCGCTCGGCACCAGCGGAGTGTCCGTCTCGCGTGTCGGGCTCGGCGGCTTCGAGCTCGGGCCCCAGCCGGGCGATGAGCCCGATGTCGACCGCGGCGTGGCGGTCATCGAAGCGGCGCTCGCGGCCGGCATCGACTGGCTCGACACGTCCGAGAACTACCTGGACACCAACAACGAGTCGCTGATCGGCGCTGCGCTCGCCCGGATTCCCGACGCGTTTCTCGTCGCGAGCAAGGTGGCGCCGGCGGCCGGTATCACCGGTGGCGCATCGGGATTCCGACACGACGAGGTTCACGCCGCCTGCCGCGCGAGCCTCAGTCGGCTCGGGCGCGACCACATCGACATCTACTTCCTGCACTGGCCCGATGAGAGCGGTGTTCCGCTCGAGGAGACCTGGGGCGCGATGGCCGAGCTCGTCGATCAAGGGCTCGTGCGCGCCATCGGGCTTTCGAACTACGAGCTCGAGGACATCGAGCGCTGCCATCGGCAGCGAGCCGTGGATGTGGTGCAGGACGGCCTATCGCTGATCGACTACCTCGAGGTGCGCGCACAGCTCGCCAGTTGTGGTGAGCTCGGAATCGCAGTCACGGTCTTCGAACCCATGGCTGGCGGGATCCTGACCGGCAAGACGCGGGAGGAGCTGCACGCGATCTACGGCGGACCATGGCTCGAGTCGCCGTTCTACCAGCAGATGCTCGCCCCCGGTCGGATCGAGAAGAGTTTCGCGGTGGCCGACGGCTTGCGCCCAATCGCGGAACGGCTCGGCGCGACGGTCGCTCAGGTGGCGATCGCCTGGGTGCTGCAGCAGCCCGGCGTCAGTTCCGCCATTGCCGGCAGCCGGAGCGGCCGCCACGTGAGCGAGAATGCCGAGGCTGCGGGCCTGGACATCGGCGCCGAGCTGGATGCGATGGAGCAGCTGATCCCGCTCGGGCCGAGCTTCGGCTAAGCGCCGAAGTCGGCCGGGATCGCGGCTGCGATCGAGAGAACCTCGTTGACGTACCAGTCGGCGTGGTTGTAGGCGAAGACCGCACGGCGGATGTCCTGCTCCCCATGCGCGGCGTTGAGGTAGCGCGCCGCGCTGAAGATCGCATCCTGTGGGTCGTACGGATCGGCGATGCCGTCGCCGGACGCATCGACGCCCCAGCGACGCCAGGTCGAGGGCAGGAACTGCATCCAGCCGACGGCGCCGGCGCTCGAAACGTGGGTGTTCTGGCCGAAGTTCGTCTCCACGCGGTTGATCGCTGCCAGCACGCGCCAGTCGATGCCGTAGCGATAGCCCGCGCTGCGATAGATGTCGACAAGCGTCTTCAACTGACCCGGCTTGGCGGGCGGGGGGCCGGCCAGGTCGACGCGGTCGCTCGCGACAGGCTCGAGCAGCAGTCGCCTGGGCCGGAGCTTCGCGGGCATCGCAGGAACGCGGCGCAGAGCCGTCCGGGTCATCCAGAGCGTCGTCTCCTGCGCACGGATGTGGCGGCCGTTGACGCTGAGCACCAGCAGCGGCCCACCGGTGCGCGGGAAGGCTGCCAGCAGCTTGAGCGCACCGGCCGACGCGGCGCCGGAGCGCACGCTTCGACGCGCGGCCGGCGCCAGCGCAAGGTGCTTGAGGTGCAGAACGCGCCGTCGCAGCGCCGCCGTTGCACGTCCACCCGTCCGTGACTGCAGGACGAGCATCGGCGGGAGCGCCCAGGGCGAGTCGACGGGCAAGGTCACGTGCGGCAGGATCGTGTGCGCCTTACCGCCGCGTGCGGGCGGAGCGAGAGCGGGTTGCGCCGCCGGCGGCGGGGTCGCGGCGGCGGGCAACTGCGGTCCCTTGGCCGCCGGCGCGCCTCCGTGCATCAGCATCACCAGGGCCACGGCGAGGGCGACGACGCTCATGGCAACGAGCGAGATGACGCGGGTCGTCATGCGAAAGCCATCGTCCCCCGCACGCGCAGGCAGCCTCCCTCGTCAGGGTGATGGGAGGTGGCTGTATGCTCTCTGGCGGTGCTTTCGGGTGCCGTCCGGGGGCGTAGTTCAGTCGGTTAGAACGCCGGCCTGTCACGCCGGAGGTCGCGGGTTCGAGTCCCGTCGCTCCCGTTCACGTTCTGTGGCGCACTACTCGAATGCGCCTCTCGCGTGCCGGCCTCGCCGTCACGCCCGTGCCGCGGCCGCGGCACGGCGAGCCGCCTAATGCGGCGGTGCGTGTGGCTGGTTGGTCGTGATTTCGCGTCCGGCCGCGTCTTTGAAGACGGGCTGCCCGCCGGTGCCGCTGGTGTGGACGCGGTGGTCGTGCAGTCGCTTGTGGTGGCGGGGGCAGAGCAGGATGAGATTGTCGAGCTCGGTCTTGCCGCCGCGCTCGACCGGGATGAGATGGTGTGCCTCGAGCTCGCGGACGGCAGTGCAGCCGGGGTACTGGCAATGCGATGCACGCTTGTGCAGTGCGCGCTGTTGCGGGTAGGAGGCGCAGCGTCCGACGCGCGAGTGCACGAGGTCGCGCCCCTGCGGCTTGATGGTGAGGCGGCGCGCATCGCAGGTCAGCCGCTCGGCGGTTTCGGGGCTGATCGGTCCGGCACCCTCGAGCAGGGGCGGCGCGTCGTCGCTGAGGTGCACGATGAGGGTGGTAGGGCTGCGCGTCGCGCCGCGCTTGCCCTCGCCACCGTGGCGGACGAGTGTCATGAGCGCGTCGGCGGCCGACTGCTGCCAGTCCAGCACCGTGCCGTCCTGCTTGTCGATCGCGCGCTGAGACTTGGCGATGTTCCAGATGGCCTGCTCGAAGGCGGCGCCCTGCTCCAGCGGCAGACGTCCGCTGATCGCGAGCTCACGCCTGCCACGCGTCCAGGTCATGCTCAGCGCGCGTCGCTCGTAGAGCTCGTCGTCGTCCTGCACCTTGGGCGGGACAGTCCGGCGCGCCGCGAGCGCGATCTCGCCGGGCGCCTTGCCGACCGCGAGCCGTGCCAACGCCTCATCGCTGGCCGGGGTTGCGAACTCGGCGGCGGCCGCGACCTGGTCGAGCGTGAGCGTGCCGGTGCTCAGCGCCTGGTCAAGCGCGGGAAGGCTGCGCAGCGCCTCGCCCGTGCCGGCGATACGCGCCGCGGTGCGGTAGTCGCTGCTCGAGAGTTGCGCGAGCCACTGCGCGCTCGACGAGCAGCCCGCCGACTGCCAGTCACGCTCGTCGTCGGCCTCGCGCACGATCTCCGTGAGCCGCTGCGCGAGGCGCGCCTGCTGTTTGCAGATCGCGCGCACCTCGCGCCGGCGCGCTGCACGCCGCCGCTCGAGCGTCTTATCGATCGTCCCGTCCAGAGTGGCGAACATGCGTTCGCAAACTACCAGTAGCCGGGCTGCAAAGGTGTGCCGAAATTGTGTCGAAATGCAGCGCCTTCAAGAGCCAAGGGTGAGACCGGACAGGAAGGGACCCGCCCGGCCTCACCGCGCACGCAAGGGGTCGGGCGTACTCAGGCCGGCGCCGGGGCGGGCGCCCCCTGCTCGACCACCGCGAGTCCGATCGGCTGTATCGGCTCGGCGAAGCTCGACGTGATCCTGGACTCCGAGAAGAAGCCCACCACCTTGAGCGCCTCGTCGCCGACGCTGACGAGGCCGTGCGGGACCATCGCCGGGATGACGGCGAGGTCGCCGGTCGCGAGTCGTCCACGCTCGTCACCGACTTCCGCCTCGGCCTCGCCGGCGACGATGTAGAGGATCTCCTCGGCGCTGTCGGTGTGCAGCGGCAGTCGATCGCCGGGCTGGACCTCGAAGTAGACGACGGCGCTGTCGCGCGAGCCGGCCCACTTGTTGATCGGGAACGTGACGCGCAGCCGAGCGGACTCGGGCTCGCTCTCCCACCAGACGGGCATCAGATCCAGTTCCGTTGTCGTGACCTTGAGCATGACGTGCTTCTCCTTTCGTAGGACAGTGATGTACTTCGAAATAGAAGCTAGCATCTGGCGCTCGGATCTGTCAAGATTGATTGCACGATGGTGATTCACGAAAGTAAGCCCAAGCGGAAGTACGAGCTGAAGCGCCGGGCCGCCGACATGGCCGAGACGCGACGGCGAATCACCGAGGCGGCTGTCGAGTTGCACGGGACGGTCGGGCCGGCACGCACGACGGTGACCTCCGTGGCGGAGCGCGCGGGCGTCCAGCGCCACACGCTCTACCGGCACTTCCCGACGGACGCGGATCTGTTCGAGGCCTGCTCGGTGCACTTCTTCGAGGCCAACCCGCAACCCGACCTGGATGCCTGGCGGGCGATCGGCGAGCCAGGTCCGAGGCTCGCGCGGGCGCTCGACGAGCTCTACGCGTACTACGAGCGCACCGAGTCGATGTACAGCAACGTCTACCGCGACCGCGAGCTCGTCGCCGCGATCCAGCCCGCGCTCGCTCCGTTCGAGCGCTACCTGGACGAGGCGGCCGGCATCCTCGCAGCGGGCCGGCCGGGCCGCGGCCGGCGGCGCGAGCTGCTGACGGCCGCGCTCCGCCATGCCATCGACTTCCCGACCTGGCACTCGCTCACGGCCGGCGGCCGCCTCACCCGCGCCGAGGCGGTCCGGCTCATGACAGCGCTTGTCGAGGCTGCGGCAGCTCCGCGCGCGGGCTCCCCAGCCTGAGCTCCGCAGGCACCGCGAGCGCGGGCGAGTCCGAGTCCGCATTCGCGGGTCGTCGGAGACAGAGCGCCGTGACGGTCGCCATGACCACGAGGCTGACGGTGATCTGCGCGGTGCTGGGCGTCGTCCAGGTCCCACCGGCGAACCACAGGCCCCAGGGCACGAGCCACGCCGCGCTCAGGCGCCGGTAGACGATGGCGACGGGCGGCAGGAGTACGACCAGGTAGTGCGCCCAGACGATCGGCGAGAGCAGGAGCGCGGCGAAGAGCGTGAGCGCAAGAGTGCGCTGATCGGCACGCTCGCCACGCCGGATCAGCAAGGCCGCGCCGAGCACCGCGCCGCCGGCGATGATGGCGATGGCCTCGGCCACGTGGACGCTCGCACCGAGCGAGAGCGCCCAGGCTCGCGGCGTGTAGGCATTTCTGCTCTCGATCCGGGTGAGCAACGACAGGAGCTCGGGGTACTGGCGTGCTCCGGGGAAGCCCACCACCCAGGGGGCGGCCACGAGAGCCACGGTCGCGCTCGCCGCCAGGATGCTGCAGCGCAGGCCTCGCACGAGTGCGAGCCAGATGAGCAGCGGCCAGAGGAAGAGCTTCGCGGCGATCGCCCCGGCGATGAGGACGGGCGTGACCCAGCCACGCGCGCGCTGCTTCCAGGCGACGGCGATGACCAGCGCCAGCAGCGCGGAGAGTGCGGCGGTCTGCAGCGAGGCCAGCACGGCCGGCGACGCCAGGGAGGCTCCGTAGCAACGCCAGTCCCGCACCCCGAGCACCCAGAGGGTGGCCGCCAGGGCTCCGGCCGCGAGCGCGACGGCGAGCAGCGTCGCCACGGTCACCGGAAGCAGACCGAACGGCGCCAGAGCGACGGCGACGAGCGGCGGGTACACGAACGCGTGGCGGTCGGCGAGCACGCGCGCATCCAGCGCCGGGTACGGATTCTCGCCGTGGAGGACGGCCTGCGCCGCCGGCCAGAACGAGGCGCGGAAGTCGACCCCGAGAGAGTGGAACGGGACGACGACCGCGAGGTAGTAGGCCGCCAGGGCGAGAGGCAGGACACCGAGCGCCACGATCGGTCCGAGGGTGCGCGCGGCCTGCGCCAGGCCCCGGCCAGGCCGTGCGGGCGGCCTATCGCCCGGCCCGGGCGCCAGGGCCAGGGGCGTTCGTATGCGCCGAGGCTCCCGAGGAAGTGCGCTCACACCAACGTCTTCGGGCACAGGCCCGAAAGCCTTGAGCGCGATCAGGCGGGCTCGGCCGAGCTGCCGGCCGCGATCTCATCGCGCAGCAGCTCTCCGGCTTCCAGGAGGTGGTTGCTCATGGATTCCGACGCCGCCAGCGCGTCGCGTGCGCGCAGGGCGTCGAGAATCGATCGATGGCGCTCGGCCAGCCGGCGCCGGTCGACATGCGACTTCGCGATCGTGAGATACGTCCGCGCAAACGGCTCGAGCAGCGTCCACTGGCGCTGCAGCGTCCGATTCTGGGAGGCGCGCATGATGCAGCCGTGGAATGCCATGTTCGCGCGCGCCTGCTCGTGGTCGTCGTTGCGCTCCGCGCCGTTGCACATGTCGTCGAAGAGCGTGGCGAGCTCGTCGAGTTCCGCGTCGGTGATGCGCGAGGCGGCCTCCGCGGCCGCCAGGCCCTCCAGCGCGGCGCGCACCGGGTAGGCCTCGAGCAGCTCGGCGGCTGAGAACGCCCGCACCGAACAGCCGCGGTTGCGCTCGTAGCGCACGCAGCCGAGCTGCTCCAGGTCACGCAGAGCTTCGCGGACGGGCGCCTGGCTGCACTGGAGCTCGCGCGCGATCTGACTCTCCACGAGCCGCTGCCCTGGCGCGTAGGCGCCCGTGACGATGAGCTCGAGGATGTGATCCTTGACCTGGTCGCGGAGCAGCACCTTGTTGAGCGTGCTCGCGCCGATGCCGGGGCCGCTGGCGAGCGTCTCGAGGACGGCCCGGACGGGATAGGCCCTGGCGAGGTCGGCCTCGGAGAACGCGCGCACGGAGCAGCCCCGGTTGGGCTCGTAGTCGACCCACCCGAGCTGTTCCAGGTCACGCAGCGCCTCGCGCACGGGCGCGAGGCTGCAGTCGAGCTCGCGCGCGATCTGCGTCTCCACGAGCCGCTGTCCGGGCACGTATCGGCCCGTGACGATGCGCTCCAGGATGAACTCCCTCACCTGATCGCGCAGGACGACCTTGTTGAGAGTGCTCATCGCGTGGCCACCGCTTGATCGCGCACGCCGTCACGGTACAACGGCGGCGAGCGGGCGTTCCTGCCCATGGGGCGTGCGCTAGCCTCGGCGGATGCGGAGCTTCGATGTCGTGGTGCTCGGCGCCGGCCCTGGCGGCGAGGTCGCGGCCGGGCGGCTCGCCGAGGCGGGCCTGGACGTGGCGATCGCAGAGGACCGGAAGGTCGGCGGCGAGTGCTCGTACTGGGCGTGCATGCCGTCCAAGGGCCTGCTGCGCCCCGGCGAGCTCCTGGCCGAGGTGCGCCGCGTGCCCGGGGCGGCGGAGGCGGTGACGGGCGCGCTCGACGCCGAAGCCGTGCTGCGACGCCGCGACGAGATCATCCACGGCCTCGACGACAGCGCGCAGCTCCCGTGGCTCGAGCAGCGCGGCATCGAGCTGCTACGAGGCTGGGGGCGGCTGGACGGCGAGCGGCGGGTGGTCTGCGGGGACGAGACGATCGAGGCGCGCCGCGCCGTCATCCTGGCCGGTGGCACCGCACCTGCGCTGCCACCGATCGACGGCCTCGCCGATGCGCGGCCCTGGACGAACCGGGATGCGACGACCTCGCGAAGCGTCCCGGCGAGCCTGGTCGTGCTGGGCGGCGGCGTGGTGGGTGTCGAGCTGAGCCAGGCCTATTGCTCACTGGGCGCGCGCGTGACCCTGATCGAAGGCGAGCGGCACCTGCTGCCGCGCGAGGAGGTGTTCGCGTGCGAGCAGGTGAGCGACTCGCTCAGCGAGCAGGGCGTCGACATCCGCACCGGCCAGAAGGCGACGGCGGTCCGCCGCGACGGCGACAGCGTGGCCGTGACGCTCGGCGACGGCAGCATCGCGACGGGCGACGAGCTGCTCGTGGCGGTCGGCCGCACGCCGAACGCAAAGGGCCTCGGGCTGGAGAGCGTCGGCCTCGAGGCGAGCGGCTACATCGAGGTCGATGCGCACTGCCGCGTCGCCGGCCGCGACTGGCTGTACGTCATCGGCGACCTCAACGGGCGTGCGCCGTTCACGCACATGGCCAAGTACCAGGCGGCGATCGCCGCCGACCACGTGCTCGGCAAGGACTGGGCGGCCGACCACCTCGCCGACGGCCCGCGCTCGCCACGCGTGATCTTCACCGATCCCCAGGTGGCCGCCGTCGGCCATACCACGCGCAGCGCGCAGGAGGCGGGGCTGCGGGTGCGCGTGATCGACGTGCCGACCTCGGGCAACGCCGGAGGCTCGTTCTACGGCCGCGGTGCTCGCGGCACGAGCCGCTTCCTGATCGACGAGGGGCGCGGCGTGATCGTCGGCGCCACGATCACCGGGTCCGAGGTCGCCGACTTCCTGCAGGCCGCCACGATCGCGATCGTCGGGGAGGTTCCGCTGGCGCGGCTGCGGCACGCGATTCCGGCCTTCCCGACGCGCAGCGAGATCTGGCTCTACCTCTTCAACGAGCTGGGGATCTAGCCGGCCTCGGCCTCAACCGTCTGCGGCGGGGTCAGCCCGGTGCCCTCGATGTCGACGTCCGGGATGATGCGCTCCAGGAAGTGCGGCATCCACCAGGCCCACTTGCCGGAGATGCTCAGAATCGCCGGTGCGAGCAACAGCACCATCGCCGCCGCCAGCGCCACCGCGCTCGTGAGCCCGACGCCGAACTGCTTCACGACCGGGTCGCCGTTGAGGATGAAGCTCGCGAAGACCGACATCATGATCAGCGCCGCGGCCGCGATCACCCGCGCGCTGGCCTTCAGGCCGAGCCTGACCGACGTCCGGTCGTCATCGCCGTGCAGGCGGAAGTGGTCGACGGAGGAGAGCAGGAAGACCTGGTAGTCCATGCTCAGCCCGAACAGCACGGCGAACATCATGAGCGGTACGAAGCTCGCGATCGGGACCGTCGAGGCCGTGGTGTCGATGCCCACGAAGTCGATGCCCCAGCCCCACTGGAAGACGACCGTCAGGATCCCGAAAGCCGCCAGGGCGGTCAGGAAATTCGTGATCGCCGCCTGGATCGGGATGAGCAGCGAGCGGAACGCCACGAGCAGCACCAGCATGCTCAGCAGCAGGATCGTGGCGATGACCAGGGGCAGCCGGTCCGAGATCTCCGCCGCCAGGTCGACGTTGGAGGCGGTCGAGCCCCCGACGAATGCGGTCAAGCCCTTCTCCGAGTTCGCCGGGATCACCGTCGAGCGCAGATGGCGCACGAGGTCGGCGGTGGCGGGCGCCGAGGGCGCCGTGCTCGCGATCACGGTGAACGTGGCTGCGTTGCCCTGCGAGGAGATCGAGGGCGGCGCCACGAGCGTGTCGGCCTTGACGCCGATCAGGCCGTCCTGGAGCTTCACGAGCCGCGGATCGGTGCCGCGGTCGTCGCCGCCGGCCTTCGTGATCGTCTTGACGAGCTGATCGTGCAGCGCCTCGGCCTCCTGCTGCTGCTGCTTCGCCGTGGCCTGCAGCTGCAGGAGCGCGTCCTTCTGCTTCTCCAGCGCCGCCGCCTGGGCCTTGAGTGAATCGGCCTGCTTCTGGAGCGCGTCGCCCTGGGCCTGGAGCTGATCGGCCTGGGACTGGAGCGAGTCGGCCTGCGCCTGGAGCGCAGTGGCTTGAGATTGCAGCGACTCGGCCTGTGCGGCGAGCGAGCGCGCCTGGCCAGCGAGCGCCTGGCCCTGCTTGCGTGACGCCGCGAGCCGTTCTGCGACCAGCTTCTCACTGGCCTGCAGTCTCGTCAGCCGCTCCTGCAGGCGGGCCTTGCGATTCGGGTCGGTGGCGCTCGCGATCTGGTTCTGCAGGCGGCGCTCGTCGGCGCGGATCGTGGCGAGCTGGGCCGCCTGTTTGGCGGCAGTCCGCGCCAGCGTGCGCGCCTGGGCCGCCAGGCGCTGTGCCTGCGCCTTCAGCTGATCGGCCTGAGCCTGCAGCGAGGCTTGCTGGCTCTTCAGCGAGGCCTCCTGGGATTGCAGGGCCGCGGCCTGCTGGTTGAGCGACGCCTCCTGCTGCTCGAGCGAGGCCTGCTGCTTCTGCAGGGAAGCCTGCTGCTTCTCGAGGGAGGCCTGCTGCTGCTGGCCCTCCTTCTGCTCCGCTTGGAGCTGGCTCTGCATCGCCTTGAGCTGGTTCTCCTGCGCCACCACCGCGGGGTCGGCCTTCGCGGCCGGGGACAGCGAGACCGCGATCAGCAGCGGGCCGTTGAAGCCCGGGCCGAAGCCGCTCTCGATCAGGTCGTAGGCCTTCCGCTCCATCGTCGAGGGGTCGGTCTGGCCGATGTTCTCCTGGCCCAGGCGAAGCGTGGAGACCGGGTAGATGAGCGGTGCCAGCACGACGACGGCGACGATCACGGCGACCCACGGCCGGCGCGTCACGGCAGAGGCCCAGTGGCCCCAGAGGCCCTCCTTGTCCGGGTCGTCGGAGGGGTGGAGGCGCGCAGGCAGCGCGAGCCGGTTGATGAACGACCCCGCCAGCGACATGAGCGCGGGAAGCAGCGTGACGGCGGCCAGTACGGCCGTCGCGACCGCCAGCGCCGCGGTGTAGCCGAGCGCCGAGACGAGCGGGATGCCGGCCACCGCGAGCGAGACGAGCGCCACGACGACCGTGCAACCGGCGAACACGACGGCCGTGCCGGCCGTGCCGACGGCCCGCGCCACGGACTCGCGCATCTCCATGCCCTCGCGCAGCTGGCTGCGATGGCGGGTGACGAGGAAGAGCGCATAGTCGATGCCGACCGCGAGGCCGATCATCGTCGCGACGGTGTGGGCGATGCTCGGCACGGAGATCAGGTGGCCGAGCAGGCCGATCGCTCCGAGCGCGGTCGTCAGGCCGAGGATCGCCGTCCCGATCGGCATGCCCATCGCGACGACCGTGCCGAACGTGAAGGTCAGGATGAGCATCGCGGCGAGGATGCCGATGATGTCGCTCGCGGAGGTGTCGTTGGGCGAGAGGACGGTCCCGATCGACGCCCCGCCGACCACCTCCATGCCCGCCTTCTCGCCGGGAGCGGCGGCGTCCAGCACGCGCTGCGCCTCCTCTTCGGTGAGCTCACTCGAGCTGATGTCGAGCAGCACCGAGATGAAGGCCGTCTTGCCGTCCTTGGAGATCTGCGCGCTCCCTCCCTGGTCGAACGGGCTGAGCGCGCTGTTGACGAACGGGATCTTCTTGATCGCCGCATACGAATCGGTGATCGCGGTCTTGTTGGCGGCGTCCGTCACCTTGCCGTGCGAGGTGTGGAAGATGATCGGATTCGAGCCGTTCTGCCGCGGCGGGAAGCCGGCCGCGAGCAGATCGGTGGCGGACTGGCTCCCGGTTCCCGGAAGCCGGACGTTGTTGTTCGTCTCGGCGCCGAACTTCCCCACGAGCAGCGTCACCCCGACGGCGACGACGATCCACAGCGCGATCACGATCAGCGCGTGGGCGGCCACGAGCCGGCCCAGCCTGTACAGCAGCCGGGCCACTAGCTCACGCTATGCGCCGCGGGCCGGTCAACCGTTGGGGTGACGGCGATCGTAGAGCCAGCCGAATGCGAGCAGCACGAGCGCAATCACGAGGAAGGCGCCCAGGAAGCCCCATGCGACGATCGCGCGGGAGAAGATCACGAATGCGATGAACACCCCGATGCCGATGACCAGGATGAGGCCGGCGAGCTTGGCGTAGAAGCCGAACCCCAGGCCGTCGTCGGAATCGCTGCTCACGGAACCCTCACCCTCCCAGTCGCTGAGCGCGGCGGCGCAGCCACGCGAGCTGCCGACCCTACCAGGCTGGAAGGGTGATCGTCCGGTCAACCTCGACCGAGGCGCGGGCCGGCTCCCGGCCGGCGGCTTCCCGCGCCTCGGTCGGCGACGTCGAGGCCGAGAGGCCGACGTCGAGGGAGGTACAACCATTCGTTCAGGGGGCTCTTCCGTTCCCTGCGGCGACGCCGTTCCGCGTGCCGTCGGCCTGCGCCGCGCCGTTGCCGGCCTGGCCGACCCGCGTGGTCGGCTCCGTGGGGAACGGCGCGCGCGCGGTGTGCGTGCCATCGGAGTCGAGCGTGTGGGCGAGCTCGATCAGGCGCCGCACGATGCCGGTCGCGCCGACCAGCCGCGCGGTGCCGGCGACGTCGCTCTCGACCGCGCGCAGCAATGCGCGCAGGCCGACGAGGTCCAGGAAGCGCAGCTCGCTCAGGTCGATCACGCTCGGCGGAGACTTCTCGCGCGTGCGGGCGAGCTCGGCGTCGAGGAGCTCGACGGTGTTGAGGTCGAGCTCACCGATCAGGCGCAGACCGACGCGGCCGGACTCGGCCTCGCTGCGCACCACGACGAGTGGCGCGGCCTGGTGGTGTGCTCTCATCCCGGACTCCGATCGCGTAGAGGACGCGGTGCGGTACACCTACCGGGGCCGGGGAGGCATGGATCAATCGGAGAGCTGGGATTGATCCGAACCACACAATATCAGCCGAGCCCTCTTACAGCCAGGAACGCGCGGGTGACGGTGGATGACATGATCGCCCGGGCACCTCGCAGGACGCGGGCGGAGAAGCGGATGTGGCGACCATCCTTTTCACCGTTTCCGGCGTATCAGCAAGCATTGACCGTCCAGACGGGGCGAGCGTAGGATCAGCCGTCCCGATCGAGCCGAAGGAGCACGATGCGTCGTTACAGGTTCCCCGCTGCGATCTTGGTCGCGCTGGCCACCGTGGTGGTGGTCGCCGGCACGGTCGCCGCCAAGACCACCGGACCGTCCAAGTCCGCGAAGATGTCGGCCGCCGACAAGTTGTTCGCCGAGCACAGCGGCGGGACGATGAAGCTCCTCGCCCGGGCAGCCGGCGGCTCGCTCGACCCCCAGATCAACTACACGCTCCAGTACTGGCAGCTCTACCGCAACACGCAGGACGGGCTCGTCACGTTCCAGCCGGCGGCGGGAGCTGCGGGCTTCAAGGTCGTGCCCGATCTCGCCGTGGCGATCCCGAAGCCGAAGAACGGCGGCAAGACCTGGACGTTCAAGCTGCGCAAGGGCATCAAGTACTCGAATGGCAAGCCCGTCCAGATCAAGGACGTGCTGTGGACGATGCAGCGCATCTTCAAGGCCAACTCGCCGACCGCCGGTGGCTTCTACACGGTGCTCGTCGGTGGCAACAAGTGCCTCAAGACGCCCGCGACGTGCGACCTCTCCAAGGGCGTCGTGATCAACGAGAAGGCCAACACGGTCACCTTCAACCTCGTCCGGCCCGACGCCGAGTGGCTCGACAAGCTCGCGGTTCCGCATGCGGCGCTGCTGCCCTACGGCACGCCCAACAAGGACCTGGGCACGAAGCTGCCGCCGACCACCGGGCCGTACATGTTCACGAAGTACGACCCGAACCACGAGCTCGTGCTCGAGCGCAACCCCCACTTCAAGGTCTGGAACGCCGCGGCCCAGCCCCCGGGCTACCCCGACAGGATCACCTACACCTTCGGCCTCACGGTCGAGGCGCAGATCACGCAGATCGAGAACAACCAGGCCGACTGGACGCTCGAGTCGCCGCCTGCCGACCGTCTCAACGAGATGGGCACGAAGTACGCCTCGCAGGTGCACATCAACACGCAGACGGCCGACTGGTACGTGCCGCTGAACGTCAACCTCCCGCCGTTCAACAACAAGCTCGCGCGCCAGGCCTTCAACTACGCGGTCGATCGCAACGCGGCCGTGCGCATCCTCGGCGGCCCCAAGCTGGCGATTCCGAGCTGCCAGGTCCTGCCGCCGCTCTTCCCCGGCTACAAGGCCTACTGCCCGTACACCAAGAACCCGGGCTCGGGCAAGTGGACGGCGCCCGACCTCGCGAAGGCCAAGGCGCTCGTCAAGCAGTCGGGCACCGCGGGTCAGAAGGTCGCCATCGTCACGCAGGACGACGAGGTCAACAAGAACGTCGGCATCTACCTGCAGAGCGTCCTCAACTCGATCGGCTACAAGGCCACGGTCAAGCCGATCTCCGCGAACATCCAGTTCACCTACATCCAGAACACGAAGAACAAGGTCCAGGCCTCCGTCTCCCAGTGGTACCAGGACTACCCGGCGGCCTCCGACTTCCTGAACGTCCTGCTCGGCTGCGACTCGTTCCATCCGGGCAGCGACTCGAGCATCAACATCGCGGGCTTCTGCAACAAGAAGATCGACGCGCAGATGAAGGCGGCGCTCCTGCTCGGCGTCACGAACCCCACGGCGGCGAACGCCGCCTGGTCGAAGATCGACAAGCAGGTCACCGACCAGGCCGCCTGGGTCACGTTGCTGAACCCGCGCCAGATCAACTTCGTCTCGAAGCGGGTCGGGAACTTCATCTGGAGCCCGCAGTACTACTGGATCATCGACCGGTCCTGGGTGCAGTAATGCAGAGCGCCGGGGCGACCCGGAGTGTCTGAGGTGGTCGTGGCCGGCGACGCGGGGCAAGCCCGCGTCGTCGGCCGCAGCCCGTGGGCGATCGCGGGGCGGCGCCTGCTGCGCAACCGCAGCGCGATGATCGCGCTGGCCGGTTTCAGCCTCATCGTCATTCTCTGCTTGAGCGCCGGCTGGTACGCGCGTGACGTCGCGCACACCGATCCGTTCCAGTCGACGATCGACGGCACGACGATCATCGACGGCAAGGAGTCGCCGGTGATGGTGCAGGGCACCGGCGGCCTCGGGCTCGGCGTGACGCCGATCGGCCCCACGTGGGACTTCCACCACTACTTCCTCGGTGCGGACAACCAGGGGCGCGACGTTGCGGCCCGCGTGCTCTACGGAGGCCGCAACTCGCTGCTGATCGCGGTGACGGCGGCGGTGATCTGCTGCTTCGTGGCGACGGTCGTCGCGCTCCTCGCGGGCTTCTTCGGCGGCGTCACGGACGGGATCCTCTCGCGCCTGCTCGACCTGATCTGGGCGTTCCCGGTCTTTCTCGCGGCCATCTCGATCTCGACGGTGGCGCTGACCAGCGGCCTCCACATCGGCCCCATCACGCTCAACGCCGACAGCCTCTGGGTTCCGATCCTGATCCTCGGCTTCATCTACGTGCCGTACGTCGCGCGCCCGATCCGCGGCGAGGTGCTGTCCGTGCGCGAGAAGGAGTTCGTGGATGCGGCCATCGGGCTCGGCGCGAGCAACCGGCGCCTGATCTTCAACGAGGTGCTCCCGAACGTGATCACCACGGTGATCGTCTTCTTCCCGCTCATGGTCGCAACCTGCATGCTGACCGAGGCCGCGCTGTCGTACCTCTCGGTCGGAGTCCAGCCCCCCGATGCAAGCTGGGGGACGGTCATCTACGACGGCCAGGACCTGCTCTACACGCGTCCCTGGGTCGCCATCGCGCCCGGCGTCGCGATCGCGCTCACGGTGCTCTGCCTGAACGTGCTCGGAGACGCCATTCGCGACGCTCTCGACCCTCGCGCCAAGCTCAGGTTCGGACGACAGGCGCGCAGCGAGTGACCGCGTTCATCATCCGCCGGCTGTTCGCCACCATCGTCGTGATGTTCACGTTGAGCGTGATCGTCTTCCTGATCTTCTTCGCCACCCCCGGCGTCGATCCGGCGGCCCGTATCGCCGGCCGCAACGCCAGCCAGCTCACGCTGCAGCAGGTTCGGCACGACTTCGGCCTCGACCGACCGGTGCCCGTGCAGTACGGGATCATGATGAAGAAGCTCTTCTGGAGCCGCGATCTCACGTCGTTCGTCAACCGCGGCGCGAAGGTCGTCCCGCAGATCACCGACGCAGCCCCCGTGACGCTCTCGCTCGTGATCGGCGCGGCGATCATATGGGTCTTCTTCGCCATTGCGATGGGTCTGACGGCCGCCGTGATGCGCGGCACGTTCGTCGACCCGATGCTCATGATCATCGGCCTGATCGGGATCTCGATACCGACGTTCTGGCTCGGTGAGGTCATCAACCTCGTGACGCAGAGCCGGCTCCACGACGAGCTCTTCTCCTGGCTGCCGCCGCTCGGCTACATCCCGTTCACGAGGTCGCCGGTGGGCTGGTTCAAGTGCCTGATCTTCCCCTGGATCACGCTCTCGGTGCTCTACATCGGCTTCTACGGCCGTGTGCTCCGCTCGAGCATCCTCGAGGGGCAGGAAGAGGACTTCGTGCGCACGGCGCGCGCCAAGGGACTGACCGAGCGGCGTGTGCTCATCAAGCACGTCCTGCGCACGTCGATGATCACGTTCGTCAGCCTGCTCGGGCTCGACTTCGGCGCGCTCGTCGCAGGTGGCGCGATCCTCGTCGAGGTCGTGTTCGGGCTACCGGGCGTCGGCAAGCTGACCTACGACTCGCTGCACAACCTCGACCTGCCCGTCGTCATGGCCACTGTCATGTACGCCGCGTTCTTCATCGTGATCGCGAACACGGTCATCGACATCGTCTACGGCATCCTCGACCCGCGCGTGCGCGTTGACTAGCGAAGCCCTCCTCGAAGTCCGCGACCTGCGGGTGTCGTTCCGCACCGAGGACGGCCTCGTGCGCGCGGTCGACGGCGTGTCGTTCAGCGTGACAGGCCGGCGAGGTGCTCGGCATCGTGGGCGAGTCCGGCTCGGGCAAGAGCGTGACCGCGATGTCGCTCATGCGGCTGATCCGCGACCCGAATGCGATCACCGAGGGTGAGGTGATCTACAAGGGCCGCGATCTCCTGAAGCTCGAGACGGGGCAGATGCGCGAGGTGCGCGGGTCGGAGATCGCGATGATCTTCCAGGATCCGATGACCTCGCTGAATCCCGTCTACCGCGTCGGCTGGCAGATCGCCGAGCAGGTGCAGGCGCACGAGCGCATCTCGAAGTCGGCGGCGCAGGAAACGGGCGGTCGAGCTGCTCGGGTCGGTCGGCATCCCGCGGCCCGACCTGCGCGCCGACGACTATCCGCACCAGTTCTCGGGCGGCATGCGCCAGCGCGCGATGATCGCGATGGCGCTCTCGTGCAACCCCGACCTCCTGATCGCGGACGAGCCGACGACGGCGCTCGACGTCACGATCCAGGCGCAGATCCTCGCGCTGCTCCGCACGCTGCAGCGCGAATTCAACTCGGCCATCATCGTCATCACCCACGACATGGGCGTGGTGGCCGATCTCGCGGACCGCGTGTGTGTGATGTACGCGGGCCGGGTGGTCGAGGACGGCCCCAAGCGCGAGCTGTTCGTCAACGCGCAGCACCCCTACACCTGGGGGCTGCTCGGGTCGATCCCGCGCATCGACCGGCCCAAGCCTCGCCGCCTCACCGCGATCCCGGGCCTGCCTCCGTCACTGCTGGCGCTGCCGCCGGGGTGCTCGTTCGCCCCGCGCTGCGCGCACGTCTTCGGCGCCTGCAGCGAGCGCCCGGCACTCGAGGAGCGTTCGGCGCCGGGCCACCTGGATCGCTGCTTCCTGCCGGAAGCCGAGAAGCGCGCCCGCCGCGATGCCACGATCCATCCGGAGCTCGCCTCGTGAGCGGCGAGCCGCTGCTTTCGGCGCGCGCCGTCACGAAGCACTTCCCGGTCAAGGGCGGCGGGCGTCGTCCGTCGCGTCGTGGCGCAGGTGCAGGCGGTCGATGCGGTCTCGTTCGAGGTGTACCCGGGCGAGACGCTCGGCCTCGTCGGCGAATCGGGCTGCGGCAAGTCGACGCTCGGGCGCTGCCTCGTGCGCCTGCACGAGCTGACGAGCGGCGAGCTCATCTTCGAGGGGCGCGACATCTCGCGCCTCGATCGCCGTGCCCTGCGGCCGCTGCGCCGCCAGATGCAGATGGTCTTTCAGGACCCCTACGCCTCACTCAACCCGCGCAAGCGCGTGGGCCAGCTGATCGCCGACCCGCTCGTCATCCACGGCGAAGGCCGGGGCGACGCGAAGAAGCGCGTGCAGGAGCTGATGGACGTCGTCGGTCTCGCCCCCGAGCACTACAACCGCTACCCGCACGAGTTCTCCGGCGGGCAGCGGCAGCGCATCGGCGTGGCGCGCGCCCTGGCGCTCAACCCGCGCCTGATCGTCGCCGACGAGCCCGTCTCGGCTCTCGACGTGTCGATCCAGGCGCAGGTCGTCAACCTCCTCGACGACCTGCAGGACGAGTTCTCGCTCACGTATGTCTTCATCGCGCACGACCTCGGCGTGATCCGGCACGTCTCGGACCGCATCGCGGTGATGTACCTGGGCAAGATCGTGGAGCTCTCGCCGGCCCAGGAGCTCTACACACGGCCGATCCACCCGTACACCGAGGCGCTGCTCTCGGCGGTCCCGATCCCCGATCCGGATGCGCAACGCGAGCGCATCGTGCTCGAGGGCGACGTGCCGAGCCCGATCTCGCCTCCGACCGGCTGCCGCTTCCACCCGCGCTGCCGCTACGCGACGGAGATCTGCTCGGTCGAGGAGCCTCCGCTCGTGCCGCACGGCGGCGGGCATCTCGCGGCCTGCCACCATCCGCTCAACGTCGGGCTCGGGGCTCCGACCCCCGTCTAGGGAACGCAAGAAAGGGGGCCGGCGGATGCCGGCCCCCGATTGCGATTCCCGTCAGGCGCTCATCGCGTAGCGCTGCTCGGCGACGGCTGATGCGAGCTGTGTCAGGACATCGTCGATGCCCGTCACGATCTCCTCGTCGGCCTCCCCGAGCTCGACCAGGCGCTCGGCGGCCTTGCCGACCGCGAGTCCCTCGCCGAGCACCGCCGCGCCACTCAGGCGCAGCGCCTTGCGGATGTCTTCCTGAGCCCAGCGGCCGCCGAAGCTGCCGGTGCTGGCGCTGATCACGCCGGCCGGCTTGCCGACGACGGCTCCGAGGCCGTACGGACGGCTGGCCCAGTCGATCGCGTTCTTGAGCTGGCCGGGCGCACCGCCGTTGTACTCGGGCGTCGAGACGAGCAGCGCATCGGCCGAGGCGATGGCCGAGCGCAGCTCGTGCACGCCGTCGTGCACGTCGTCGCCCTCGTGATCTTCCGAGAAGGGCGGCACGTTGTGGAGCCCGTCCCAGATGTCGACGCGCACGCCTTCGGGCGCCCGCTCCTGCGCGAGGCGCAGCAGAGCGGCGTTCCAGGAGCCTGCGCGGAGGCTGCCGGGGATGGCGAGGATCTGAACCTGGGTCACTGGGATCTCGCCTCAGACCTTGACGGCTTCGACGTGGAGCTGGATCGTGACGCGCTCGGCGACGGCCAGTGCGCCGTTGGCGAGCGGCTGGTTCCAGACGATGCCCCAGTCGCTGCGGTCGATCGCGCCGCTGGCGGAGATGCCGAGGCGCGGGTTGCCGTCGGGGCCGTCGCCGACGCCCTCGAGCTCTGCGTCGAGCTCGACCGGCTTCGTGACGCCGCGGATCGTGAGGTCGCCCGTAATGCGGAGCTTGTCGTCAGCGGCCGGCTCGATCGACGTGCTCTTGAACGTGATCTCCGGGTACTTCTCCCCGTGGAAGAAGTCCTCGCTGTGCAGGTGGCCCGTCAGCTGGGGCTCTTCGGTCTGGACGTTCTCGACGCGAACCGTGCCGTCGACCGCGGTGATGGCGCCGTCTGCGCTCGTGAGCGAGCCGGAGGCCTGCTTGAAGCTGCCGCGGAACGTCGAGACGCCAAGGTGCTTGACGCCGAAGCCGATCGACGAATGAATCGGATCGATCGACCACGTGCCGGTCGGGAGCTGGGTTGCGACTGTGCTGGACATCTCGTTCCTCCTGGATCAGTAGTGCTTTCTATGAGGAGGAACGTTGGCAAGAACATAATTGTTCCCGCAAGATATACGACCGACTCCGGAAGGTTTCGGCGTACTCGTGCGCCTTCGGGGCAGGCGCTCTCGAGCGCCCCGGGCGACAGGCAACCGCCGGGCGGCATCGCCCGTGACGCGATGCCGCCCGGGGCGCCCTGCTCAGGCCGTGGCGGCTGCCTCGTCGTGCGCGGACACCACGCCCTCGCCGCGCTCGCCCGTGCGGATACGGACTGCGTCCGTCACCGGTAGGACGAACACCTTGCCGTCGCCGATCTCGCCGCTGCGCGCGTGCGCGAGTATGACCTCGATCGTGCGCTCGACGTCCTCGTCGGCGACCACGATGTCGAGCCGCAGCTTGGGCCGCAGGTAGAGGACCTCGGTCGCCCCGCGGTAGTGCTCGACGATCCCGGCCTGCCGGCCTGAGCCCAGCACGTCGCAGACGGACATGCTGGGAAGGCCGATCGCGTAGAGCCCGGAGCGGATCGCCTCGAGCGCCTCGTGCCTGATGTAGGCCTCGATCTTCTGCACGATCAGTCACCCCCTTCGAGCGACGCGGTCTGGAACGCCGTGACCGGAGCGGTCGCGGATGCCGGCGGGCGCCGGTTGGGAGCCAGGACGTAGGGCTGGGAGGCGCCGTAGCCGGGCAGGAACTGCTCGGGATAGCCCCACATGCCGTGCTCGTGGATGTCGAGACCCTCGAGCTCCTGCTGTGCGTCGACGCGCAGGCCGATGGTCTTCTTGCAGGCGTAGAACACGGCGGCGCTGGCGCAGAACACGAACGCGGCCACGACGAGGATGCCGAAGGCCTGGACGCCGAGCTGGTGGAGGCCGCCGCCGTAGAACAGGCCGGCCTGGCCGACGCCGTTCGTCTTGGCCAGCGCGGCGGTCGTGAAGAGGCCGCACGAGAGCGTGCCCCAGATGCCGCCCATGCCGTGGCCGGCGATGGCGCCGATCGGGTCGTCGACGCGGACCTTGTCGACGGCGACGACGGTGCAGACCATGAGGATGCCGGCGACCAGGCCGATCACGCAGGCCGCCCAGTCGTCGACGTAGGCGCACGGGGCCGTGATGGCCACGAGGCCGGCGATCGCGCCGTTGCCCGCGAAGCCGATGTCGATCGTGCGCTGCAGGAAGTAGCCGGCGATGATCGCGCCGAGCACGCCGCTGGCCGCCGCCAGGTTCGTCGTCACCGCGATGTCGGCGAAGCGCGCGCCGACGGCGCCGAGCGTCGAGCCCGGGTTGAAGCCGAACCAGCCGAACCACAGGATCAGCACGCCCAGAACCGCGAGCGGCATCGAGTGGCCGGGAATCGGATGGGCCTTGCCCTTGGAGTCGAACTTCCCGATTCTCGATCCCAGCAGGAGCGTGCCCGCGAGCGCCGCCATCGCGCCGCAGAGGTGGACGACCGTGGAGCCGGCGAAGTCCTGCATGCCGCGCTGCGCGAGGAAGCCGCCGCCCCAGATCCAGTGCCCGACCAGCGGGTAGATCAGGGCCGCGAAGACGACCGCGAAGACGATGTACACGCCGAACTTGGTGCGGTCGAGCATCGTGCCCCACACGATCGCGAGGCTGACGGTGCAGAAGACGACCTCGAACAGGAATTTCGCCGACAGCGGCACGTCCGAGAACGAGAGGGACGTGAAGGTCGAGCCGTGCAAGAAGAATCCGTCGGTGCCGAGCACCTTGTTGCCGTTGCCGAATGCCAGCGCGAAGCCGACTGCCCAGAACACGAGTGTCCCGATCGAGAGGTTGACGAGAATCTTGGCGACGACCGCGCCCACGTTCTTTCCGCGCGAGAAGCCGACTTCGAGCATCGCGAAGCCGGCCTGCATGAGGAACACCATGCACGCGGCGACGATGACCCAGACGGTGTTGATCGCGACTGTCAGTTCTGCTGGCGACATACGCGCCTCCTCTCCTTTTTGTCTCGGACCACGAAAAAGCCGCCCCGAACTACGGGAACGGCTTCATTGCCTGCGAACGGGCGACATCGCCCGCTCTGATCCACATGGTGCAATAGCTACATGCGCATTGTCAAGAAATGAATCATTTGATTCGCCGATTTTCAGCGGAAATTCCGGTAGAAGCTCGCGAATGGCTTGGAAGAGCTGAACGGAGCGTGAATGACACCACGCTCATTCAGTGAGAGCTTCCTACACGGCGATGACAGCATCGCGCTCGACGAGCCTCGCGTAAGGCCCGTCCAGCGCGAGCAGCTCCTCGTGCGTACCGCGCTCGGCGATGCGCCCGTGGTCGAGCAGCAGGATCTGATCGGAGTCGCGGATCGTGGAGAGGCGGTGCGCGATCACGATCGTCGTGCGGCCGACGGCCAGGCCGTCGAGCGCCTGCTGCACGAGGCGCTCGGTCTCGACGTCGAGCGCGCTCGTGGCCTCGTCCAGGACGAGCACCGGCGGGTCGCGCAGGAGCGCGCGGGCGATCGCGAGCCGCTGCTTCTCGCCGCCCGAGAAGCGGTAGCCGCGCTCGCCCACGATGGTGTCGTAGCCGTCCGGGAGCGAGGCGAGGTGATCGTGGATGCGGGCGGCACGAGCGGCTTCCTCGAGCTGCTCGTCCGTGGCGTCGGGCCGGGCGAAGCGCAGGTTGTCGCGCACCGTGCCGTGGAAGAGATAGGTGTCCTGGGAGACGACGCCGACGGTGCGGCGCAAGCGTCGCGAAGCTGAGGTCGCGGACGTCGTGGCCGTCGAAGCGCACGGCACCGGCCGTGGTGTCGTAGAGCCGGGCGATCAGGTAGCCGAGCGTCGTCTTGCCGCTGCCCGTCTCGCCCACGATCGCGACCTTGGAGCCGGGCTCGGCCGTGAAGCTGACGTCGTCGAGCACGGGGCGCTCGGGCTCGTAGGCGAACGAAACGTGCTCCAGGCGCACCGCGCCCTTCACGTCCTCGCGCGCGAGCTCGACGGGATCTTCCCGCTCCTCGATGTCGACCGGGAGGTCGAGGTACTCGAAGATGCGGTCGAAGAGCGCGAGCGACGACTGCACGTCGGCCTGCACGCTGAGCAGGCTGCCGACCGGGAAGAAGAGGCGCGTCTGCAGCGTGGTGAAGGCCACGAGCGTGCCCACGGAGATCGTGGCCAGGCCGCTGTCGACGGCATGGCCGGCGACGCCGTAGATGATCGCCGGCATGACGGCGAAGGTCGTCTGGATCGACGACATGACCCAGCGCCCCGCCATGCGCTGCTTGAGCTCGAGCTCCGCCAGGCGCGCCGACTCGCCGCGGAAGCGCTCGGTCAGCTCGTCGCTCTGCCCCATCGTCTTGCCGAGCAGCACGCCGGAGACCGACAGCGACTCCTCGACGAGCGTCGAGAGGTCGGCCAGCGAGCCCTGCTTGACGCGCGTGATCTCGCGTCGCTGCGCACCCACGCGGCGCGTCAGCAGGACGAACACCGGCAAGAGCGCGAAGGCCACCAGCGAGAGCTGCCAGTTGAGGAAGAGCATCGCGAAGGAGGTGGCGATGACCGTCGTGAAGTTGGAGACGATCGAGGTCGCCGTCGAGGTGACCACGCTCTGCACGCCGCCGATGTCGTTGGCGATGCGCGACTGGACCTCGCCCGTGCGCGTGCGCGTGAAGAACGCCAGCGAGAGGCGCTGGAGATGCGAGTAGACCGAGGCGCGCAGGTCGTGCATGACGCTCTGGCCGATGCGGTTCGAGAGCCAGGTCTGCCAGACGCCGATGATGCCTGTCACGATCGGGATGGCGACCATGCCGGCGACCAGCAGGTCGAGGCGGGTGGTGTCGATCTTGTCGCTCTGCGCGAACACGCCGTCGAGCAGGTCGCGCAGCAGGAACGGCGGGATCATGGAGAGGCCCGCGGTCAGCGCGATCAGCGCCAGCAGGCCCCCCAGGGGACGGTGGTAGGGGCGGAAGAGGGCGAGGATGCGGCGCGTGTTGGCGCGGCGCAGCGCAGGGTCCTCGGGGCGCTTCGCGTCGCTGCCGGCGCCGCCCCGCCCGCCGAAGCTGCCGCGAGTCGCCCCCTCGGCGCGTGCGCTCATAGGGCGGCGGGCCGGGCAGGGTCGCGCTCGAGCGACGTCCCGGCGACCCCTGCGCCGAGTCGCGTGACGAGCCAGATGCTCTCGCGCTCGAGCAGCAGCTCCGGCCGCTCGAGCGGGTCGCCGTCGACGATCAGCAGGTCGGCCAGCCGGCCGACCTCGATCGTGCCGGCGTGCTCCTCGAGCCCGAGCGCCGTCGCGCCGGCCGAGGTCGCGGCGATCAGCGCCTCCTGCGTCGTCAGGCCCATGTGGATCATGCGCAGCAGCTCGAGCGCGCTGCGGTGGGGCGGGCCCCAGTCGAAGCCCATCGCGATCGTCACGCCGGCCGCGCGCGCCGCTCGCAGCGTGAGCTCGGCCTGCTCGACGTTGTAGTTCGCGAGGTCGACCAGGAGCGGCGTCCAGGTCGGCATGGGCGGGCGCTTGAGGCCGCCGCCGGCGTCGCCCTGGTATTCGGCGTCCGCCCTGCTCGTGCCGATGCGCTCGCCGAGGCCGGCCATGCCGTAGAGGCAGCTGAGCGTCGGCACCAGCACCTGTCCGTCGCGCGCCATGCGCTCGAGCAGGTCGGGCCGCTGGTTGAGGTACATGCCGTGCTCGATCGTGTCGATGCCCTCCTCGATCGCGATCTCGGTTCCGGCCATGCCCTCGCAGTGCGCCGCGACGCGGTAGCCCATGCGGTGCGACTCCTCGACCAGCACGCGCACCTCCTCGCGCGTCAGCTGGGCGGGATCGGGATCCTCGAGCTCGACCGAGCGGGCGCCCGTCGTCATCACCTTGATGAAGTCGGCGCCGTAGCGGATCTGCTCGCGCACGGCCTTGCGGATCTCGTCCGTGCCGTCGGCCTCGCGGTACATGCCGGGGAAGAAGCGCCCGCCGGGTCCGGTGGCCGAGACGATGCGGCCGCAGGCCAGCACCCGCGGCCCGGCGAAGGCGCCGTAGCGCATGGCCTGGCGCGCCTCGACGAGCAGATCGTCGTAGCCGCCGACGTCGCGGAACGTCGTGATGCCCATGCGCAGCAGCTCGCGGAAGACCTGCGCCACCACGTGTGCGGCGGTGCCGGGCCAGATCGCCTCCGTGCCCGCCTCGTTGGCCGACTTGCAGAAGTATCGGGAGCCGGCGGTCGCGTGCTGATGGGCGTCGATCAGCCCGGGCATGAGCGTTCGCCCGCCGGCGTCGATCACGCGCGCGCCCACCGGAGCCGCTTCGCCCGGACCCGTGACGACCGCGATGCGGCCGTCCTGCACGAGCACCGAGGCGCGCTCGCGCACGGCGGCCGCCGTGCCGTCGAACAGCCGGGCGTTCGTGAACCACGTGCGTCCCGGTGCCGCAGGCGGGTCGTTCAGGAGGCACGGGAGGCGATGGGGCATCCCGCGCACGGTATAAGAGCGCACGTCAGAATGATCGCGGTGCCTGGAGCGGCTGGATCGGTCTGCAGTCGGTCACCAGGGCGGCGCACACGGCCGGCTGAGGATTCGATCGGAACCCCTCAGGCCGGTAGCGTCGCCTCGCCGTCGGCGGCCCGGCAGACGGCGCGCACGATGTCCTCCGGCGGGCTGTCCTTCGTGACGTACCCGATGGCCCCCGCGTTGACGGCGATCTCCACGATCTCGGGATCGTCGTAGGCCGAGAGGATCACGACGCGCGTGGCGGGAAACTCGGCGCGCACGGTGCGCGCGACATCGGCGCCCGAGAGGCCCGGCATGTGCAGGTCGACGAGCGCCACGTCGGGAGCCAGCGCGCGCACGAAGTCGATCACGCCCTGCCCGGTCGTGGAGACGCCGACGACCTGCAGGCCCGCTCGCTTGAGCGTCTCCGTGGTGGCGCGCAGGTAGGCGGCGTGGTCGTCGGCCGCGACCACGCTGATCACGCGCGGCGAGGCCTCCGGCTGGGGGCGCTGCATCCGGTCAGCATGGTGTGTGCGCCCCGGGCCCCGCGTTGCCCGATCGGCCGGACCGCGAGTCCGCCCGGCCTCCTCCGATCGAACGAGCTGCGCTGCCGCCATCGGCCCCCGGGGCTACGATCGGAACATGCCCCGGTTCAGCGTGATCGTCGCCGACGACCACCCGCTCTTCCGGGAAGGGGTGGTGCGCGCCGTGCGCGGCTGGCCCGAGCTCGAGCTGCTGGCCGAGGTCAGCAACGGGCGCGAGGCGCTCGATCAGATCCGTGCGCTGGCGCCCGACGTGGCCTGCGTCGACCTGCGCCTGCCCGACATCGACGGCATCGGCATCGCCAAAGCCGTCACCCGCGACGGGCTCACGACCCGAGTGCTCCTGCTCTCGGCCTTCGCCGACGACGAGCTCGTGTACCGCGCACTCGAGGCCGGGGCGAGCGGCTATCTCACCAAGGACGCCACGCAGGAGGAGATCGCGCGCGCCATCCACGGCGTGGCGAGCGGTCGCACGCAGCTCGCGCCCGAGCTGGCCGCCGGGCTGGCGAATCAGATCCGTTCGCGCTCGCACAAGGACACGCCGCTCCTCACCGAGCGCGAGCGCCAGGTGCTCGAGCTGCTGTGCGAGGGGCTCTCGGCGCCCCAGATCGCCCAGCGGCTGTATCTCGGCACCACGACGGTCAAGTCGCACCTCGGCCGGCTGTACGAGAAGCTCGGCGTGTCCGATCGCGCGGCCGCCGTCGCCGAGGCGATGCGCCGGGGCATCGTGGAGTGAACGAGCCGCGGCGCATGGATGCCGAGCGCCTCACGGCGCTCCTGCGCATCGTCGCCGTCCCCGTATTGCTCGCGGGCGAGGTCTACGTCCCCAAGCCCGAGGCCACCGAGGGCTGGTTCCTGCTGGTGCTGGCGGTGTTCGCGCTCTACGCCTTCACCACCTACGTCGTGGCCGGCTCGGAGTGGTCGTCGGAGGCGCACTGGTCGCGGCTCGTGGTCTGCGACATCGCCTTCGCAGGGCTCCTCACCTACAGCTCCGGCGGCGGCTTCTCCCAGCTCCGTTTCGCGTTCCTGTTCCCGGTCGTCGCCGTCGCCTTCCGCGGCCGGCCGTTCGTGACGGCCCTGGTGGCGGCGACCTGCACGCTCGTATACGCCTTGCAGGCAGCTCCGCACCCCAGCCGGTCGAACGCCGGCGCCGTCTCGTTCGTGCTCGTGCAGGCCGCCTACCTGGCCTGGCTCGGACTCGCCCTGGCGCTGCTGTCGCTGCTCCTCGCGCGCCGCGAGGCCGCGGTGCAGCTGCTCTCGGCCCAGCGCCAGCGGCTCGTGGCCGAGGCGCTGACGGCGGAGGAGCGGGAGCGCCGCCAGCTCGCGCAGGAGCTGCACGACGGCCCGATCCAGAACCTGCTGGCCGCGCGCCACGATCTCGACATGGCCGCCAAGGCCGATCCCGCGGGCGCCGAGGCGCGCGCGCACGCAGCGATCACCGCGACGGTGGCCGAGCTGCGCGGCGCGGTCTCCGACCTCCACCCGTACCTGCTCGAGCAGGCGGGTCTCGCGGCCGCGATCGCGCAGAACGCGCGCCTGGCGGCGGAGCGCGCGGGCCTGAGGCTCGAGCTCGACCTCGCGGAAGGCGAGCCGGGGCCGAACGACCGCGCCGTGCTGCGCTGTACGAGCGAGCTGCTCGCCAACGTCGCCCGGCACGCGCGCGCCGCTCGCGTCTGGGTCAGCCTGCGCCACGAAGCCGAGGTCGACCGCGTGCAGGTGCGCGACGACGGCGTGGGCTTCGACCCCGCCGCGGCCACGGCCACGGTGCGCGCGGGCCACATCGGGCTGGCCTCGCTGCGCGAGCGCGCCGAGGCGCTGGGAGGGGCACTCACGCTCGAGAGCGCGCCCGGTGCGGGAACCGTCGCCACGGTGACGATCCCGCGGGGCTCCTCCTGACGCGCGTCGCCGTCATCGGCAATCCGGGCGCGGGTGGTGGCGACGATCCGGTCGCGTCCGTCGAGCGCGCGCTGCGCGAGGCGGGCGCGGAGGTGGCCGTGCTGCGAACGGGCGGCGACGACCTCCGGGAGGCGGCGGCGAAGGCTGCCGTGGACTTCGACGTCGTGGCAGCCATGGGAGGAGACGGCACGGTCAACGCCGTCGCCGGCGCGCTCGCCGGCACGCCGACACCGCTGCTCGTGCTGCCGGCCGGGACGCTCAACCATTTCGCCCGCGATCTCGGTCTGCCGCTCGACCCGGCCGAGGCGGCGCTGCTCGTGCGCGACGGCGTGCGGCGCGAGGTGGATGTCGGCGAGGTCAACGGGCACGTCTTCGTCAACAACTCGTCGATCGGCGCCTATCCGCTCACCGTCGCTCTGCGCGAGCGCTTGCAGGACTGAGGGAGGCCGGGGCAAGTGGACGGCCATGACGCGGGCGGCGCTGCGCACGTTCCACCGCTATCCGACCGTGCGCGTGCGCCTGGCGAGCGACGGCGGCGAGGTCTCGCTCGAGACGCCGTTCGTGTTCGTCGGCAACAACGTCTACGCCGACCGCGGGCTCGGGGCGCCCCAGCGCGAGCGGCTCGACGCGGGCTGCCTGGGAGTGCTCACCGTACGCGCCACGACGCGGCGCGAGGGGCTGCGCATCGCCGTCCTGGGCGCGCTCGGCCGCCTGGATGACGCGCGCACCGTCTGGCGCGGCGAGCCGACGCAGCTGACGGTCGAGACGGAGGGCCGCTCGCAGCTCGTCTCCCTGGACGGCGAGGTCGTGAGCATGGGGTCGCCGCTCGAGTTCCGCTCGCGGCCCAAGGCGCTGGTCGTCCTGGCGCCGGGCTCCTCGGCTACTTGAGGATGTTCACCGCGCGAGCGGTGACGAGCACGACCAGGACGAACGACGAGAGCGACTGGGCGGCCATGAGCAGCTTGGCGAAGCCCGAGATGGGCATCGTGTCGGTCGGGCTGAAGGCGGTCGCGTTCGTGCTCGAGGTGTAGAGATAGTCGGAGAAGGCGGGCTTCCAGCCGGGCATGATGTCCTTGCCGTCCGTCATCTGCGGGAAGAGGAAGTCGGGAGTGTCGCCGCCGTCCAGTTCCCGCCGGCGCGGCCCTCCGCGGTCGAGCTCCCAGTACCACAGGGAGAACGCGATCAGATTCGACAGCCACACGATCAGCGCGCCGTAGAGCAGCTGGCGGCCGCTCATCGTGGAGTTGTTCGCGAGCAGCTCGCGGATGAGCAGGATGAGCGACGCGCCGTTGACCCCGATGGTGAACCCGAGCAGCGTCAGCGCGAGCGCCCGCAAGGCGGGATGCGTCCGCCCCATGGCATCGGCGATCGAGAGCGGCACGATGGCGAGCACCGCCACGATCGGGAAGATGATGCCCGGGCCGAGCGAGAGTGCTCCGGGCAGGACCAGGTAGAGCACCGCGAGCACGAGCACGGCGATGGCGGCCGGGAGTCGCGACTCGCGGCGATCGAAGCGGAAGTAGGCCAGCGCCTGCTCGACGACGGACTGGTGCCGGCCTGGCTCGGGCTCGCCGGCTATGGCAGCAGCTCGCCGGCTCGGAGCGTCAGGAAGGGCGCGAACTCGCGGTCCAGCACGAGCGCGTCCAGCACCCGCGCAGCGGTGCCGAGGTGCGGATGCTGGTCGCCCGGCAGCCTCGCCAGGACGGCGTCGCGCTCGCGCTCGTACATCGCGGCCGTGACGACCTCGCCCTCGCTCGTGCGACAGGCGTGGCGGATCCACTGCCACAGCTGGGCGCGCGAGATCTCGGCCGTCGCGGCGTCCTCCATGAGGTTGTCGATCGCGGCTGCGCCCACGCCGCCCAGCCAGGAGTCGATGTAGCGCAGGCCGACCGAGACGTTCGTCTGGACGCCCGCGAGCGTGATCGCGCCGGGAGTGCGGTCGAGCGAGAGCAGGGCGGCGGCGTCGGGCACCACGTCCTCGCGCAGGCGCGTCTTCTGATTGGGCCGGTCGCCCAGCACGGCGTCGAAGATCTCGCGCGCGAGCGGCACGAGGCCGGGATGCGCCACCCAGGTGCCGTCGAAGCCCTGGCCCGCCTCGCGCTCCTTGTCTTCTCGCACGCGCGCGAAGGCCTGCTCGTTGACCGCCTCGTCGCGGCTCGGGATGAACGCGGCCATGCCGCCGATGGCGTGCGCCCCGCGTCGATGACAGGCCCGCACGAGCTGCTCGGTGTAGGCGTGCATGAAGGGCACCGCCATCGTCACGGCGGCGCGGTCGGGCAGCACGAGCGCGGGGTCGTCGCGGAACTTCTTGATCGCGCTGAAGATGTAGTCCCAGCGCCCGGCGTTGAGACCCGCGGCGTGCTCCCGCAGCGCATACAGGATCTCCTCCATCTCGAACGACGCGGTGATCGTCTCGATCAGGACCGTCGCGCGGATCGATCCGCGCGGCAGGCCGACGGCTTCCTGCGCGGCGATGAAGACGTCGTTCCAGAGCTCCGCCTCGTGGCGGCTCTCGAGCTTCGCGAGGTAGACGTAGGGACCGCTGCCGCGCGCCAGCGAGGCGAGCCCGTTCCAGCGCAGGTAGAGCGCGATGTCGAACAGGCTGGCCGAGACCGGGCGGCCGTCGACCTGGACGTGGCGCTCGTCGAGATGCCATCCGCGCGGCCGGACGACGAGCGTGGCCAGGTCATCCCCGAGCGCATAGCTCTTGCCCTCGGGCGATGTGAACTCGAGCGTTCGCCGGGTCGCGTCGCGCACGGCCGCGTGCCCGGCGACGACGTTGCCCCAGGTCGGCGAGAGCGCGTCCTCGAGACAGCACATGAAGACGCTCGCGCCCGAGTTGAGCGCGTTGATGACCATCTTCGGATCGGCAGGGCCCGTGATCTCGACGCGGCGGTCCTCGAAGTCGGGCGGAGTCGCGGCCACGCTCCACTCGGCCTCGCGCAGCTCCCGGGTCTCGGCCGGGAAGCCCGGCCGCTCGCCCGCGGCGAAGCGCTGCTCGCGCTCCTCGCGAGCCGTCAGCAGCGCGCGGCGGCGCGGGCCGAAGCGGCGCTCGAGATCGCCGATCAGGCCCAGCGCCTGCTCGTCGAGCAGCTCGTCCTGGCCAGGCGCCGGCTGCGCCACGATGCGCGGCGCTCATGCAGCCAGCTCGCGCAGCGCCTCGGCCCCGCCGCTCAGGAGCGGCGAGCCGTGCGTGACGAGCACGCGCTCGGCCGGCTCCTGCGCGAGCCTGCGCAGCGCGCTGCGCAGGCCGATGCCGCCGTACCAGGCGCGCTCGGCGGCGGTGCTGCCGTACCAGCCGGGCGGGCAGAGGCGGAGGCCGTCGCGCGGGTCGCCCTGAATCGCGTCGCCGCCGATCACGACGTCCCCGAGCACGAGCGCGCGGTAACGGGGCAGGGCATAGGCCGTCTCTCCGATGGGATCGCCGAGGGGAATCGTGCGCGCGCCGTCCGGGACGACGCCGTCGAGCGCACCGTAGCGGTCGACCACCGCGTCGGCCCCGCGCCGGTGCCAGTGAACGGTCGTGACCACGCAGACCGGGCGGCTCAGGCGCTCGACGTCGCGGTCGAGGGCGGTCCACAGCCTCGCTGCGTCAGCCGTGTCGGCCGGCACCACCGGGTCGACCAGGAGGATCGCTCCCGGCAGCTCGCAGTAGACGCTGGCGACCTGCTCGATCCAGCCGGTGGTGGGTGCCGGGTCGGGATCCCATTCGGGATGCGCGGCGGCCCAGCGCCACAGCCCCCGCTCGATTTCCTGTACCTCCAGGCCCGCCACGCACGGCAGCAAACCGCGAGCGGCCGCACCTGTCAAGATCGGCGCCATGCAAATCGTGCAGCAGGGTGAGCGGAGCGAGACCTACGGCGGCCGTTTCACGGGGCGGGTGGAGCTGGAGATGCTGGGGCCGTCTGCAGCGGCCGACCGCCCCGACATCGCGCGCGTGCACTTCTTCGCGGGCGCCGTCTCGAACTGGCACAGCCACCCGGGCGGTCAGCATCTCTACCTCCTGGAGGGCCGTGGCCGGGTCGGCCTCGCGGAGGCCGAGCACGAGCTCGCGCCAGGCGCGTTCGTCAGCGCGCCCGCGGGCGAGCGCCACTACCACGGCGCCGTGCGCGGGTCCGACTGCGTCTGGCTCGCGATCACCTGGGGCGTGACGGACTGGGAGGACCGGGCGCCGGAGCGGGCATGAGCGACGACGCCGACGTGATCGTCGCCGGAGCCGGGTTCGCCGGCCTGCGCGCCGCCCGCGACCTGGCCGACGCGGGTGCCTCGGTGCTCGTGCTCGAGGGCAGGGACCGCCTGGGAGGCCGGACCTGGACGCGGCCCTTCGCGGGCTCGGGCCCGCTCGTCGAGATCGGCGGCTCGTGGTATGCGCCCGAGCACGCCGAGGTGCGCGCCGAGCTGGCCCGCTACGGGCTCGCGAGCCGCACCTACGGCGCGCCGGCCGCGGTGCGCTGGCGCACGGGCGGCGAGCTGCGGGAGGGGCTGCCCGTGCCGTTCGAGGAGCTCGGCGCGCTCACCGCGGCCCTCGCTGCGATCACCGCCGATGCTGCTGCCACCGCCGCCGGAACGCTCGCCGCGCGCGGCTCGCTCTCGTGCGCCGAGTACCTGCGGCAGCTGGGCGCCCCGGCGGCCACGCGCGAGTTCCTGGAGTCCTGGTGGGTCATGATCGGCGGCACCGACCCCGAGCGCGGGGCCGTCGTCGACGCCCTCGTCGCAATCGCCGGGCACGGCGGGCCGACGGGACTTCTGACGGCGCTGCGACACGCGCCCGCCGACGGCTGGAGCACCCTCGCCGAGCGTATGGCGCAGGGCGCATCGCTCGATGTCCGCCACGGCTGCGAGCTGCGCTCCGTGCGCCAGGACGGCTCGGGGGTCGAGCTCGGAGTGGCGGGCGGAGGGTCGTACCGCGCGGCGCGCGCGGTGCTCGCGCTGCCCGTCAACGCGCTGCCGGCGATCGCCTTCGATCCCGCGCTCCCCGGCCCGACGGCCGAGGCGCTCGGCTGCAACGCCGGCCGTGCGCGCAAGGTCTGGCTGCGTGCCCGCGGCGTGCCCGAGGGCGTGCTCGCCGCCGGAGCGGGGGAGGGACTGCACTGGCTCTACGCCGATCGCACGCTCGCCGGCGGCGACGTCCTGCTGATCGCGTTCGGCTACGAGGATCCGGCTTTCGACCCCGCCGAGCGGGCCGATCTGGAGCGCGCGCTGCACGCCTTCTTCCCCGAGGCGGAGCTGATCGCCTCCGACCACCACGACTGGGTCGCCGATCCCTTCTCGCTCGGCACCTGGGCCACTGCGACGGTGGGTCGTGCGGAGCTGCTCAGCGCCGAGCGCTTCCCTCCCTGCGGCCGCATCG
The DNA here is from genome assembly GCA_963713435.1 of uncultured Actinomycetes bacterium. GTDB lineage: Bacteria > Actinomycetota > Thermoleophilia > Gaiellales > JALYLC01 > JALYLC01. The sequence goes on along the minus strand of CAVQLU010000009.1, from coordinate 333,537 downwards.
CGTTCGCGACCTCCGACGTCGCGCCGCAGGAGGCGGGCTGGATCGAGGGAGCGCTCGTCGCGGGCGCCGCCGCGGGCCGCTGGGCCGGCGCCGCCGCTTGACGCCGCCCACCCGCTGCGATTGACTCCCCCGTCAGTCGCTTCGATCGACGGCGCGGCGATTCCCCTCGGTACTGCATGCACCCACGCGAACACCGGCTCACCCGGCGCAACCTCATGCGCGGCGCTCTCGGCGCCGGTGCGGTCATGGGCGTGGCCGGCGTGACGGCCGGGTGCCAGAACACGACCGAGGCGATCGGCTCGGGCGAAGGCGGCGGGACGGCCGCCGTGCGCAAGCTCGTCGTCCCGCGGCCGACCGGTCCGGACGGCCTGCCCCTGCCGCGTCCCGACTACGCCGTCACCTGGGCGATCACCGACGACAACCCGCCCATCAAGAACGGCCTGAAGCCCGAGGGCGGCACGCTCCAGGTCTTCAACTACGCCGACTACATCTGGCCCGGTCTCGTCAAGAAGTTCGAGAAGCAGTACGACTGCAAGGTCAAGATCGCGACCTACAACTCCGCCGACGAGGCGACCGCCAAGCTCTCGTCCGGCAGCGTCGGCTTCGACGTCGTGATCGGCCTCAGCGCCAACAACATGGTCACGCTGATCGCGCAGCAGTTGATGATGCCGCTCAATCACAACTACCTGCCGAACCTCGCGAAGAACATCTGGGCCCCGCTGCAGGACCCGTTCTACGACCGCGGGGCGCGCTACTCGGTGCCCTACGTGGTGTGGCAGGACGGCATCGGCTGGCGCAACGACAAGATCGGCAAGGACATCGCCGGCATGAAGGTGCCGTGGGACATCTTCTGGGAGTCGAAGCCCTGGACGGGCAAGGTCGGCATCCTGGATGACGAGCGCGACGCGCTCTCCATGCCGATGCAGCGCGACGCCATGCGCGAGGGGCGGATCCAGGATCTCAACACCGAGGACGCGGAGATCATCGCCAAGGCCGGGAACGACCTCTCGCAGCTGACGACCATCAGCAACGTCAAGGTCGACATCACCGACTATCAGACGCTGCCGGAGGGCAAGTCCTGGCTGCATCACGCGTGGTCGGGCGACATGCTCGCGGCAGTCCTCTACTACCTGCCCAAGGGCACGTCGCCCAAGGTGATCTCCTTCTGGGGCCCCGACTCGGGCGGCGTGGTGCAGAACGACACGCTCTGGGTGACATCGAAGGCCACGAAGCCCGTGCTCGCGCACGCCTTCCTCGACTTCATGCTCGACACCAAGAACGCCTACGACAACTTCGTGCAGTTCAACGGCTACACGCCGCCGCAGAACAAGATCGACGGCGACTCGCTCGTGCGTGACGGGCTGATCCCCAAGCAGCTCGAGACCGCGGTCCTGCGCCCCGACCAGTTCGCGAACAACCAGGAGCTGCTCGCGCTCAGTGTCGAGGGCAGCAAGCTCTGGCAGAACGCCTGGGCGAAGTTCAAGGCGGGCTAGGTGGAATCCCGCTGGATCTGGCGCGTGCTGGCGGCGCCCGGCGTCGTCTGGCTCTCGGTCTTCTTCCTGGTCGCCATGTACACGGTGCTCTGCGTTGCCCTGGGCAACCAGAACACGCTCAACGAGCCCGTGCCGTTCTGGAATCCGCTCGACTGGAACGTCGGCTACCTGCTCGACGTGTTGCGCGACATCTGGAACCGCGGTCCGTTCTTCACGGTCTTCATGCGCACCGTGGCCTACGTGTTCTTCGCGATGGTGCTCTCGCTGCTGGTCGGCTACCCCGTCGCCTACTACGCCGCTCGCCACGCCGGTCGCTGGCGCGCGCTCGTGCTCCTGCTCCTTGTCCTGCCCTTCTGGATCAACTACCTGATGCGGATGCTGGCCTGGATCAACCTGCTCTCGCCCGGCGGCTGGGGCACGCTCTTCCTGCACGATCTCGGCATCGAGTGGACGTTCCAGAGGGTGGGGCTCCTCTCCTCGGAGGGCGGCTGGCTCAACGGCCAGTCGACCTCGGTCGTGATCGCGCTCGTCTACGGCTACATCCCGTATTTCATCCTGCCCCTCTACGCCGCGCTCGACCGCATCGACCAGCGCCACATCGAGGCGGCGCGCGATCTCGGCGCGAGCCCGTTCGCGGCCTTCCGGCGAGTCACGCTGCCACTCTCGGTGCCCGGCATCCTGGCGGGCGCCGTGCTGATCGCCCTGCCGATGTTCGGCGACTACTACACGAACGACCTCATCTCGGCCTCGCCGCGCACGACGATGATCGGCAACCAGATCGACCAGTTCACGCGGCAGGGCTCGCAGAAGACGGTCGGCGCGGTGCTCACGATGCTGCTTGCGATGTTCCTGCTGGTGCTGATGTTCTATTACCTGCGCACCACGCGTAAGGCCGATCTCGAGCGGGCGCGCTGATGAGCTGGCTGCGCAATCCCTGGGGACGGCCGCGCTTCCTGCCGCTGATCGCGGCGATCTACATCTTCTGGTCGGTCGTCCCGGTCGTGATCGCGATCATGTTCGCGTTCAACTCGAGCCGCTCGCGCACGAGCTGGGATGGCTTCTCGCTGCGCTGGTTCTACAGCGACCCCGACCTGAGCGTCTGGAACGACCCGGCGCTGCAGGGCGCCCTCAAGCACACGCTCCTGCTCGCGGTCATCTGCGTCGCCATCGCCACGCCGCTCGGTGTCGCGCTGGCCCTCGGCCTGCAGCGCTGGCGCGGGCGGGGGAGCGGCTCGGTCAACGTGCTCATGCTGCTGCCGCTCGTCACGCCCGAGATCGTGATGGGCGTTGCGCTGCTGCTGCTCTTCCTGCAGGTCTTCAGCGCGATCGGCATCGGCACGACGACGCAGGCCATCGGCCAGATCACGTTCACGATCTCGTACGTGGTGGTGATGGTGCGCGGCCGCCTGGTCTCGATCGGACCCGAGTACGAGGAAGCTGCAGCCGATCTGGGCGCGCCGCCCTTCGACGTGCTCTACCGCGTGCTGCTCCCCCTGCTCGCGCCGGCCATCCTGGCCAGCGCCGCGGTGGTCTTCGCGCTCTCCATCGACGACTTCGTCGTCACCCAGTACCTCGCGGGCGATGCCAGCACGACGACCGTGTCGATGCTGCTGTACGCCTCGGCCCGCGGCGCGCCGACCCCGGCGCTCAATGCCCTCGCGACGATCGCCCTCTTCATCACGCTGGGGACGCTCACACTCGTGTACTTCGTCTATCGGCGCTTCGCCGGCGGCGGCGCAGGCGCCGAAGCGGTCGCGACCTTGGAGGTGTAAGCGGATGCAGGAAGGCGAGATCCAGCTCGAGTCGCTCGTCAAGTCGTTCGGCGACGTCGTCGCCGTGGACGGCATCGACGTGCACATGCCCCCAGGCGAGTTCTTCACCATGGTCGGGCCCTCGGGCTGCGGCAAGACCACGACGCTGCGCATGATCGCCGGCTTCGAGCGCCCGACGAGCGGGCGCATCATGCTGGACGGCGTCGACGTGGCGCAGACGCCGCCGCATCGCCGCAACGTCAACACGGTCTTCCAGAGCTATGCGCTCTTCCCGCACCTGAACGTGGCCGACAACGTCGCGTTCGGGCTGAAGTACAAGAAGGTCAGCAAGGGCGATCGCGCCAAGATGGTCGGCGAGGCGCTCTCGCTGGTGCAGCTGACCGGCTACGAGAAGCGCAAGCCGGGACAGCTCTCGGGCGGTCAGCAGCAGCGCGTCGCGCTGGCGCGCGCGCTCGTCCTGCGCCCGCGTGTCCTGCTGCTCGACGAGCCGCTCGGGGCGCTCGACGCCCGCCTGCGCAAGGACCTGCAGGTCGAGCTCAAGACGCTGCAGCAGACGCTCGGCATCACGTTCGTCTTCGTCACGCACGACCAGGAAGAGGCGCTCACCATGAGCGACCGCGTGGCGGTCATGAACGGCGGCCGCGTCGAGCAGAGCGGCCCCCCGCAGGAGATGTACGAGGAGCCGGCGACGCTTTTCGTAGCGGACTTCCTGGGCGTCTCGAACCTCGTGCCGGCCGAGGCCTCGGGCCGCGACGGAAGCTCGTGCAGGTTGCGCGTCGGCGACGTCCCGATGCGCGCCGTGCAGGGCACCATCGATGCCACGGGCTCGGTCAAGGCGATGATCCGCCCCGAGCGCGTGCGCATCGAGGCGCAGGGCAGCGAGGGCGAGAACCGGCTCCCCGGACTGGTCGAGCACCTCGTCTTCCTGGGCAGCTTCCGCGAGGTGCGCGTGCGGCTGCTGGGCGGGGCGCTCGTGACCGCGGTGCAGGCCAACGACGGCGACGCGCCGGCCTACGAGCAGGGCTCGTCGGTCTCGGTGCATCTGCCCGCGGAGTCGTTGCGGGTGCTCCCCGAGGCCCCCGAGCCCGAGGAGGTCGACGAGGAAGCCGCGGAGGCCGCAGAGGCCGCAGACGAGGCGGCGCCGCCGAGCGCGGACGAGGGCGCGGCAACGTCCTGAGCGGCGCTGCCAGTCTGGAGGCTCGAGCCCTTGCCCGCGCTCCCATGCCCCGACATTGGCCGCCACCTAATCGTCGCTGTGGCTGACCACGTTAACCACGTTCCCGTCCGGCGCACGCACAAGGAACCTGCGGACGCCCCAGGGTTCATCGGTCAGGGGATGAACGATCTCGTAGCCGCGGCGCTGCGCCTCCGCGTAGGCCTCATCGACATCGTTGCCGACGTGCACGGAGATGACAGAGTCCTCAGGACTCGTGGCATCTCGGGTCACAAGCTGGACGTGCGCTCTGCCATCTGGTGACCGCAGGCGCGCAACCCAGCCAAGGTTGAAGGCTTCCACACTCAGGCCGAGGTAGTCGGCGTAGAAACCGCGCGCCCTCTCGATGTCAGCCACGGCCAGATTCGTTGAGAGTCCCGTTACGCGCACATCCGCTCCTTGAATCGCGTCGGTCTAGCGAGGGCGTATTCGCTCAGGGTACGGTCACCGGCCACGTGCTCGCGGTCGACGGCGGCTACCTGGCGCAGTAGCGTCCGTGCCATGAGCGACGTCGTCGAGCAATTCGAGCGCGAGGCGCGCGGCGGCCGCCGCGGTGGTCTCGATCCGGTGCGGGACGAGCTGGACGCGCTCATCGCGCAGACGGTGGAGACCGTGCGCGAGCGCTCGGGCGCGTTCTGGGAGCGCTACGAGACGGAGCGCGACCCGGCCGCCCTCGCCGCCTGGTTCGTCCCGCGCTGCTGGCGCGAGATCGACTACGTGTTCATGCTCGGCGAGGTGATTCGCCGCTACGGACTGACGTTCGAGCGCCGCCACATCACCGCGCTCTCACGCCAGCTGCTCGACGAGGCGGAGCACTACGACACCGTCGGGCGCATCGTCGAGCAGCTCGGCGGCCGCGTCCCGGTGGGGCCTCCGCCCTCGGCGGTCGAGTGGAGCCGCTTCCTGTGGGACAGCCTCGACCGCCACCGGCTCGGCGCGATCGCCGCCTGGAACATGAGCGAGACGGCCGCCACCGGGACGCTCGAGGCCATCGTCGAGGCGGGCCGTCGCTACGACCTGCCGGACGTCGTGCGCGGCTACGAGCAGATCATCAAGGACGAGAAGTTCCACGTCGGCCTCGGCCGGCTGCTGCTCGACCGCTACGCCGAGAACGACGCCGATCGCGCCGAGATCATGCGGGCCATGCGCGGCATGGCGGCGATCACGGTCGAGTCGCACGTCGCGATCGACCCGGGCTAGAGCACGCGCGCAGCTACACGCTGGAGACGATCGTGACCCCGCCGCGCGACTTCTGGCGGAGCGTGGTGTGCACCCTGTCCGGCGGCAGCTCGAGCGCCGCCGCCACGTCGTCGCGGATGCGCACCGTGAGCGCCTCGCAGAACTGGCCCTCGTTGCGGAACTGCATGAGGTAGAGCTTGAGCGACTTCGACTCCAGGCAGAGCGCCTGCGGGAAGTACTCGATCGTCGCGACGTACATGTCGGGCTGCAGCGTGATCGGGCAGAGCGCCGCCAGTTCGTCGCTCGTCATCTCGACGCGCTCGACGCCGGGATTCGGGAACGTCTCGAGCCCGGCGTAGTTCTGCAGCTCGGCGTGGCCGAGCGACTCGAACTGCGGGGACGGCGAGGCGGGCTCCACGGGGCCGTATTGTACGCGCGATGACGCAGCCCAGAAGAGCCGTCGTGGTGGGGGCGGGCGCGATGGGCGCAGCGGCCGCTCGGGTGCTGGCCGAGCGCGGCTGGGCCGTCTCGCTGATCGAGCAGCACGCGATCGGGCACGACCTCGGCGGCTCGGGCCACGAGACGCGCTCGTTCCGCCTCTCGCACACCCACGCCGACGATGTGCGGCTCGCGGTACGCGCGCTCGAGCTCTGGAACGATCTCGAGCGCCGCAGCGGCGTCACGCTGCTGCGGCGCAACGGCCTCCTGCAACGCGGCTCCGTGGTGCCGCCGATGGCCGCCGCGCTGCGCGAGGCGGGCGTGCGCTACGACGAGCTCGACCACCGCGACGTCTCGCGGCTCTTCCCCGAGATGCGACCGCAGCCCGACGCGCCGGCGATCTTCCAGCCCGACGGCGCCGTGATCCTCGCGCGCCGCTCGATCGAGGTGCAGGTGCGCCTGGCCTGCGCGGCGGGCGCCGTCGTACACGAGAAGGAGAAATGCGTCGCGCTCGCGCCGCAGGGCGACGGCGTGCGGGCCTTCACCCGCCGCCGCCGCATCGATGCCGACGTCGCGGTCGTGTGCGCCGGGCCGTGGTCGCTGCCGCTGCTCGTGCCGCTCGGCCTGCGGCTGCCGCTGCAGGCGGGTCTCGCCCAGGTCACCTCGTTCCGCAGCCTGCACCCCGGCTGGGAGCAGCGCCCGGGCCTGATGGAGCGCACGCACGGACCCGGCGTCTACGGCATGCCCGAGTCGCGCGGCTTCAAGCTCGGCTGGGCGACGATCAACCCGATGACGTTCTGGAAGGCCTCCAAGGTACGCCCCTACGACCGCGAGAACGAGCTCGCGCTGGTCGAGCGCGTGCGCGAGGACTTTCCGGGCTTCGACCCGACGCCGCTGCATCACGAGGCGGGGCCGATAACGCTCGTGCCCGACGAGATGTTCGTGATCGACCGGCGCGGGCCGATCGTCGTCGGCGCCGCCTGCATCGGCCATGCCTTCAAGTTCTCGCCCGTGCTCGGCGAGCTGTTCGCCGACCTCGCCGAGGAGCGGCCGCTGCCGCCCGAGGCTCGGCGTTTCGGACTCGACCGCCCGACGCTCGCGCCCGAGCGCCGGAGCGGCCGCGTTGCCGTCGGCGCCTGACCTCACGCCGTTTACACACAGCCTCCCGCGCGCGGGATACAGTCGGCCCTCACCGCGAAGGGAGGCCGTATGGCTCAGGACGAAGGCGCGCGTCTCGGCAAGGGAAATCTCTCCCTTCCGGACGCCGTCGCACAGTCGGTCGGCTACATGGGACCGGTCTTCTCCGGCACGTTCTTCATTCCGATCATCGCCGGACTCTCGCTGACGGGCAGAGGCGCGGGAATCGCCACGCCGTTCGCGATTCTTCTTACCGCCATCGGCATGCTCGGCCTCGCGTGGATCATCTCGCGCTACGCCAAGCGCATCCACGCCGCCGGCGCCCTCTACGACTACGTGAGCGAAGGCTTCGGCAGGCCGATCGGCCTGCTGGCGGGCTGGGTCTACTACGGCGGGGCGCTCATGCTCACGCTCGCCATCGGCCTGGCCTTCGGCGGCTTCACGAGCGGCGTGCTCGAAACCGTCCACGGCGTCAGCATCGACTGGATCTGGCTGACGCTCGCATTCTGGCTCGTGGCCTGGGCCATCTCGGTGCTCGGCGTGCGGATCTCGACCCGCGCGCAGCTCTTCCTCGCACTCTTCTCGGTCGCCGTCGTGTTCGGCTGGGCGATCTACGTGATCCTCAAGGGCGGCAGCGACGGCTTCTCGATGCGGCCCTTCAACCCGGGCGAGTCGTCGTTCTCGGGCATCACCTACGGCATCGTCTACGCCGGGCTGATCTTCGTCGGCTTCGAGTCGGCGGCCAACCTGGGCGAGGAGACGGCCAACCCCAAGCGCAACATCCCGCGCGCCATCTTCTACAGCGTGGTGGCGGCGGCGATCTTCTACGTCGTGCTGGCCTGGGCGCTCCTGCTGGCCTTCGGCCTCGACCTGGCGGCGCTCTTCAAGAACTTCCCGCCGCTCTACGCGGCCACCAGCAACCCCGACTTCGGTGGCACGCGCTTCGGCGAGTTCGTGCAGTGGCTGGTCGTCATCGACATCGCCGCCGTCGGCCTGGGCACGGCGACCTCGACCATGCGCGGCATCTTCGCGCTGGCGCGCGACGACCATCTGCCGAAGCCGCTCGCGGCGGTGCATCCCAAGTACAAGACGCCGTACATCGCCGCCTCGGCGGTCTCGATCGCGGCGATCATCGTCGCGCTGATCGTGAACTGGACGGACGGGCTGGCCCCCGGGCTCGACGCCGATCCGTCGTGGTTCCCGTTCTTCCAGTTCGGGGCGACGTTCGGAGCCTTCCTGCTCTTCGTCGTCTACCTGCTGATCGCGCTGACGGGCTTCAAGGGGCAACCCGGCGAGAACCACGCGGGCCTGATCGTCGCGGGCATCGTCGGCGGGCTGACGAGCGTCGCGGCGCTCTACGGCGTCGTACACAAAGCGCCGTCGCTCTACTGGTTCGACAAGATCTGGTGGCTCGCGCTGCTCTGGATCGCCGTCGGCATCGTGATCGTGCTGGTGTCGAAGTCGCGCGGGCACCTCGCGTCACACGCACCTGCGGTGCCCGACTAGGAACGAGCACGACTGCGGGTGGGGCGCGCGAGCGCCGCGCCTCACCCGCAGAAGCGCATGGCCGCCAGCGCGATGCGCTGGGCGCAGGCCACGAGGTCGTCGATCGGCACGTACTCGTCGACCGTGTGCGCGCGGTGGACGTCGCCCGGGCCGAAGCACACGGCCGGGATGCCGGCCTCGACCGTCAGCGTGGCGCCGTCGTGCCAGTTGTCGAGGCCGCCGAGCTCTGCGGGCTGGCCGAGATCGCGGCCGGCCCCCACGAGCGTCTGCACGAGAGGATCGTCCTCGGCGACCTCGGAGGGCGGCACGCCCCCGACGCCCCAGACGATCTCGGGCGGGTGCGCGCGCAGCCACGGGTCGCGCGCCGCGGCGTCGGCGATCCAGTCCTCGAACTCGCGCTCGACGAGCGAGCCGTAGCCGGAGGCGTCGGCGCGGTCGGGCAGGTACTCGATGTGGCACTCGAGCGTGCAGGAGGCCGGGTAGGAGACGAGCCACTCGCCTCCCGCGACGATCGTCGGCACGCAGTCGCCGGCCGAGAGATACGGGTGTCGCGGCCGCTCCGCCCAGTGCTCGCGCAGGCGCGCGACCGCCTCGAGCACGACCGTCATCTTCTCGATGGCGTTGACGGCGCCGCCCTGCTCGGGCGCCAGCGGCGCGATTCCCGCGTGTCCCGCCCGGCCGCGCACCGTGATGCGCGGCAGCAGGCTGCCGCGGCACGCGACCCAGACCGCGAGGCCGCTCGGCTCGGGCACGATCGCACCGTCCGCCTGCAGCAGGCGCGCGGCGAACAGCCCGCCGGCGCCCGTCGACTCCTCCTCGGTGACCGTGTTCACGATCAGGTCGCCGGCCAGCGGGACGCCGAGCTCGGCCAGCGTGCAGGCCGCGATGATCATGCTCGCCACGCCGCCCTTCATGTCACAGGCTCCGCGCCCGTAGAGCCGGCCGTCGCGTACGACGGCGGCGAACGGGTCGGGCTGCGTCCAGTCGGCGCGGGGCTCGACGTCGACCACGTCGACGTGGCCGTTGAGCAGCAGCGCCCGCCCGCCGCCTGAGCCACGGAAGCGCCCGACGAGCTGCGGCCGGCCCTCGAAGGTGAGCCCGTCGGGCACCATCGGGTGGGGACGCAGCGCGCCGGCGTCGGGCTCGTGCAGCTCGACCTCTGCGCCGTGCGCCCGCAGCAGCGCGGCGACGTGCTCCTGCAGCGCGCGCTCCTCGCGTGCAGGGGCGCCCGCGGTGTGCGTCACCGTGTCGAAGGCCACCAACTCGCCCGTGAGCGTCACGAGGGCCTCGCGCCGTGCCGCGATGGCGTCGACGACGCTCCGTTCCTGAGGCGAGAGGTGCACAGCGCGGTATACCGTAGCCCGAGTGAGCGCCAGCTTCGCCGGACACGAGTTGCACTCGCCGCGCTTCGAGCTGGCCGACGCCCGCGAGCTGGCGCGCGAGCACTTCGGCATCGACGGCGACGTCAGCGAGCTCGGCTCGCACCAGGACCAGAACGTGCTGGTGACCGCGCCGTCGGGGCGCTACGTGCTCAAGATCGCCAACGCGGCCTTCGGCGAGGCCGAGCTCGACCTGCAGAACCGCGCGATGGTGCACCTGGCGGAGCGCCTCCCGCTCGCGGTGCCGACCCCGTGTCGTGCCCTGGACGGCGCCGAGATCGTCCCGGTCGAGCGCGACGGGCTGACCTACCTCCTGCGGCTCGTGACCTTCATCGAGGGCACGCCGCTGATCGATGCCGATCACCTGGCGCTGCCTGTCCTGCGAGCGCTGGGCGAGACGGCGGGCCTCGTCGCGCGTGCGCTCGAGGGGTTCGAGCATCCGGCGGCCGATCGCGTGCTGCAGTGGGATCCCTGGCACGTAGGTGCGGTGGTCGCGGCGATCGCTCCGCAGATCGAGGACTCGCAGCGCCGAGAGCTCGCGACTGCGCTCGGGCGGACCGCCGCGGCGGCACTCGAGCGGCTCGCGCCGTTGCTGCCGCGCCAGGTCACGCATTGCGACGTGACCGACTGGAACGTGATCGGCCGGCGCGATGCGGCCGGCCGCCTGATGCCGTGCGGTGTGATCGACTTCGGCGACATGACGCGCACGCTGCGCGCCTGCGAGCTCGCGGTTGCCGCGTCGATCTCGCTCGGCCACGACCCGGATGACCCGATCTCCGCCCTGGCCGAGATCGTGCGCGGCTTCGATGCGGCCTGCCCGCTCGAGGACGCCGAGTTCGAGGCGCTGCCGCACCTGATCACCGCGCGCGCGGTGATCGTCGCAGTCGGCACCGAGCAGCAGGCGCAACTCGAGCCGCACAACGACTACGCCCAGAGCGTGCGCGCGGGCGACTGGGCGATCTGCCGGGCAGCGGCCGGCATTCCGCTCAAGCTCGCCGAGGCGGCCTTCCGGCTGGCCTGTGGCCGCAGCGCGGCCTCGCTCACGCCGCGGGTCCGCACGTGCACCGCCTGGCCGCTGCCCGATTTCGCGCCGGGCGCCGACGTCGACCTGTCGCCGGCCGCCGACGCCCTTGCAGACGGCGCCTGGCGCTCCAGCGCGTCGCTGGCCGCGCTCGCGGTCCCGGGCGCCCTCGGCGCGTACGGCGAGGCGCGCCTGTACGCGACGCGCGAGCTCTCGCACGCGGAGCCGGCCACGATCCATCTCGGCCTCGACCTCTTCGCGCAGCGCGGCAGCGACGTGCGCGCGCCGGTGGACGGCCGCGTTGAGCTCGTCGGCGAGCGGGACCTCGTGCTCTCGGCCGACGGCTACGCGCTGCGGCTCGCCGGTCTGGCACCGGCGGTCACGCAGGGAGAGAGCGTGGCGGCGGGCGCGCTGCTCGGGCATCTCAGCGACGGCGGGACGCTGCCGCCGCACCTGCACGTCCAGGTCGCGAACGAGACGCTGCGGGACATCCCGGGTCTCGTGCGCCCGGCCCACGCGGACGCCTGGCGCGCGCTCTGCCCGGATCCGTCGCTGCTGCTCGGCCTGCCTGCGCAGGACCCCGCCGAGGACGCGCTGCTCGCGCGCCGGCGCGCCGTGATCCCGGACGCACAGCCGCTCTACTTCGACGATCCGCCCGAGATCGTGCGCGGCCTCCGGCAGCACCTCTACGACGCGCATGGACGCGCCTATCTCGACTGCGTCAACAACATCGCCTGCGTCGGCCACAGCCATCCGCGCGTGACCGCCGCCGCCGTCCGGCAGCTGCGCCTGCTCAACACGAACTCGCGCTTCCTCTACGAGAGCATGCCGCGCTTCGCCGAGCGGCTCGCCGCGCTGCTGCCCGCTCCGCTCGACCGCGTCTACCTCGTCTCCACGGGATCCGAGGCCAACGATCTCGCACTGCGCCTGGCGCGGGCTGCGACGGGCCGGGACGACCTGCTCTGCATCCGCGACGCCTACCACGGCTGGACGACCGCCACCTACGAGGTCTCGACCAGCTCGGTCGACAACCCGCAGGGCGCGCTGGCGCCGCCCGCGCACGTGCATCCGGTGATCTCGCCCGACACCTACCGCGGCCCGATCGGCGACGAGGCCGATGCCGGCGCGCGCTATGCGGAGGCCGTGCGGGAGGCGATCGACGGGCTGGCCGCCCGCGGGCGCGCGCCCGCGGCGTTCATCTGCGAGGCGCTCTACGGCAACGCCGGAGGCGTCGTGCTGCCCGCCGGCTACCTGCAGGCGGCCTATGCGCACGTGCGCGCCGCGGGCGGCCTCTGCATCGCCGACGAGGTGCAGGTCGGCTACGGGCGCCTCGGAGCGCACTTCTGGGGATTCGAGCAGCAGGGCGTCGTGCCCGACATCGTCACGATCGCCAAGTCGACCGGCAACGGGCACCCGGTGGCGGCCGTGATCACGACCGGCGCAATCGCAGACGCGCTGGAGGGACACGGCGGCTTCTTCGCCTCGGTCGGCGGCGGTGCCGTGTCGTGCGAGATCGGCATGGCGGTGCTCGACGTGATCGAGGAGGAGGGCCTGCAGGAGAACGCGCTGCGCGTGGGCGGTGCCTTCCGCGACGGTCTGGACGAGCTGGTCGCCCGCCACGAGCTGGCCGGCGCCGCGCACGGCATGGGCCTCTACCTGGGCCTCGACCTCGTGCGCGATCGCGAGACGAAGGAGCCCGCCCGCGAGGAGGCCTACGCGATCTGCGAGCGCCTGCGCGAGCGAGGCGCGATCGTGCAGCCGACGGGCGACGGCATGAACGTGCTCAAGCTCAAGCCGCCGCTCGTGATCGAGCGCGCGCGATGTGGACTGGCTGCTCGAGACGCTCGACGGCGTGCTGGCGCGCGGGTGGTAGGAACCGCCCGGGAGTGACACACTTACCGTGTGCCTGCACGGGCCTCGGATGAGCTGTACGTGCGGCTTCCACCTGAGGAGGTGCGCGAGCACGTCCATCTCTGGTTGCTGGCGCCGGAGCGCGAGCTTCCCGAAGTCGTGATCACGACGCGCCACGGGCGCACGCTGGTGGAGCCCGGCGCGCTGGCGCGGCGCCTCGGCGGGCGCGCCCAGGTCGTTCTGGTCGAGACGGGCGAGGCCACCTATGCCCTGCGCGACGCGCTCGGTGACGAGCTCGCCGTCTGGGGCGGCGCCGCGCGCGTCTACCACCCGGGCTTCACGCTCTCCGATCGCGCCTCGATGCATCCGCGCATCTACGCCTTCGAGGGGCGCGAGAGCGAGGCCGAGCGCGGCCTACTGGCCGCCCTCGGCATCGAGGAACCGCATGTCGAAGGCCACTTCGCCGTCGGAGACGACGTCGACGGCGACGTCGTCTCGCTGGATGCGCGCACCGCCACCCTGGCGCTGCCGGACGGCTGCGGGCGCGTGCGCGCCGGCGATCTGGCGCGCGGCTTCGTGCACTCCTGCCACGACGTGCTGCGGCTGGGCCAGCGGGTGCGCGCGCGGGTACGAGAGCTCGCGCCCGACGGCACGCCGTGGCTCGACCTGCAGCCCTTCCAGGCCGACGAGATCGCCACCATCGCCGAGCAGGCCTGCCCCGGCGACGTCGTGCGCGTGCGCGTGCGCCGGCGCAGCAACAACGGCTACCAGGTGGAGCTGCTGCCCGGCGCGGATGCGTTCGTGCCGCTGGCGCACTGCCCGGCCGAGATCGAGGCCGAGCGCGATGACGTGCTCGCCGCCCGCATCGTGCGCCTCGACGTCGGCGAGCGCCGCATCGTCGTCTCGCTCGCGGACGCCCCGCAGAGCGCCGAGGGCGCCCGGCCGCTGCGGCTGTATGCCGACGGGCCGGTCTTCCTCGCCAGCGACGGCGTCGCGGCGCAGCGCGCGGCCAGCGAGCTCGATCGCAGCGAGGAGGAGCTGAGCGACGTGCGCGAGCGCCTCCAGCAGGCGATCGCCGATGCTGACGAGGCGCGGGCCGAGCGCGACCGCGTGGCCGAGGAGCTGCGCGACGAGCGCATCCGCGCGCGCACGCTCGCCGCCGACCTCCGCCAGACGCACGAGGGCTCGACCGATCTCGACTCGCTGCTGCGCGTCGAGGCGCTCAGCGACCCGGGCGCGTTCCTGGCCTGGCTCGGGGTTGCGCACGCCCGGCTGCACGGCCCCGCCGAGCGCACGCGCTATCCGCTGCGGCGCGTGGTGGTGGGGCCGCGCTTCCTCGAATCGCTGCGCGGCCTGCAGGGCGTGTCGCTGCACCGCGTGCTCGACACCTGCGTGCACGTCGCCACGGGGCGCGCGGCCGAGATTCCCGGACTCGAGCTGCACCCGCTGCGCGCGGGAGCGGGAGGGACCGAGCAACGTCAGCGCCCCGATGGCGCGCGCGCCTGGCGCTGCGCGCTGCAGGTGCACTCGCCGTCGGCGCGGCGGCTGCACTTCTGGCGCCTGGTCGGCGACGGGGTCGAGCTCGACCGCGTCGGCACGCACGACGCCGATATCTAGGCGCGCTTCGGCTCAGCCGGCGAAGGCGAGCAGCGCGCGGGCCCGTTCGAGGGCGCCCTGCTCGTCGGCGAGCTTGCGCTCCAGCGCGCGTGCCTCGGCTGCGCGCGAGCGGCCGCCGCCCTTCGCCTCGGCGAGGCGCTGCTCGACCTCGGCCACGCGCTCCTCGTGCTTGCGCAGGGCGACGGTGAGCGGGCTGACGGGCGGCTGAGGCGGCTGCTGCGGCATGCTCGAGCTCGAGCCCGAGCTGCCGCCGCGATCGCGGCGACCCGCCGGCGCGCCACCTTCGCGGCGGCGCGGGGGCCGTGCGGCCCGGAGCTGCGTGAGCACCTGGTCGCGAGCCGCGCGGAACGCCTGCCAGAGCTCCTCGTCATCGGCCCGGCCGGCGCTGCCGGCGGCCTTCCACTCTTCCATCTGGCGCGCCAGCGCCGGCTCGGCAGCGGCGGCGTCGAACGGCTCGATCAGTGCTTCGGTCTGCGCGATCAGCTCGCGCTTGGCGGCACGCGCCCCGCCGCGCTGGCGATCGCGCTCGGCGGCCATCGAGCGGCGGCGGTCGAACGCCGCGCGGCGGCTGGCCGAGAACCGCTCCCAGAGCGCCTGCTCCTGGTCGCGCCCCGCGTGCCCGGCCGCCTTCCATTCCGTCATCAGGCGCTCGAGGGCATCGCCGATCGCGCGGCCGTCGTCGGAGGTCGCGAGCGCCTCGCTCTCGGCGATCAGCGCTTCCTTGCGCTCGACCGTCGCGGCGCGCTCTCGCGCTCGCTCGGCATACGCGCGGTTGCGCTGCTCGTAGAACGCCTCGCGCGCCGCGGCGAATCGCCGCCACAGCTCGCGATCGCGCATCTGGCCGGCCGACGGCGCCGACTTCCAGCGCTCGAGGAGGTCGCGGAAGCCCTGCGCGGACTCGGCGTAGCGCGTCGACGCGGCCAGGCGCTCGGCCTCTTCCGCGATGGCGGTGCGCAGTACCTCCGCCAGCGCGCGCTCGTCCTCGCCGGAGAGCGCGACGACCTGCTCGGGCATCTCCGTGGACGGCGCCTCCTCGGCCGCGACGTCGCCGGGAGCCTCGGCGGCAGGCTCTTCGGCCGCGGGCTCCTCGGCCGCGGGCTCCTCGGCGGCAGGCTCCTCGGCGGCAGGCTCCTCGGTCGCCACCTCGGCCACGGGCTCCTCCGCGGCGACGGGCTCTTCGGCCGCAGGCTCCTCCGCGGCGACGGGCTCCTCGGCGACGGGCTCCTCCTCGGCGACGGGCTGCTCCGCAGCCACGGGCTCCTCGGCCGCAGGCTCCTCCTCCGCGGCGGCGGCAACCTGCTCGGCAGGTGCGCTCTCGGCCGCTTCTGCGACGGGGGCGTCGTCGGTCGCGCCGGTGGTGTCCGCAGCTTCTTCGGCCACGGGCTCCTCGACGGCGATCGGCTCCTCGACGGCGACCGGCTCCTCGTTCACCGGCTCCTCGCTCGGGAGGTCGATCACGGGTGCGTCCGGCGTCTCCTCGGCGGGCGACTCCATGCTCACAGGCGAACCCTAGATGATCGCTTCGAACCTTCGTTTCGGGCACGCGCTAGCATCGGGCTCGATTCGTACGCGATCGGGGAGCAAACAGCCATGCACGCAGAGAGCACCGCGACCACGTCCTGGGACGGAACGCTGGCACACGGATCGGGACTGACGAGCCTCGCGAGCGGCGCCGCGGCGCCGCTGAAGGTGTCGTGGGCGACGCGTGCCGAGCGCAGCGCCGGAACGACCAGCCCGGAGGAACTGATCGCCGCCGCGCACGCCAGTTGCTTCGCGATGGCGTTCTCGCACGAGCTCGGCGAGGCCGGAGCCACGCCGGAGCATCTCGACGTGTCCGCCACCGTGACGTTCGAGATCGTCAACGACGCTCCCACCGTCTCGCGCTCCGCGCTGACGGTGCGCGGGTCGGCCAGTGGCATCGACGCCGACGGCTTCAAGCGCGCAGCGGAGGCCGCCAAGGCCGGCTGCCCCGTCTCGCGCGCGCTGGCCGGCGTCGCCGAGATCACGATCGACGCCGCGCTCGCCTGAGCTCCGCGCGCCAGGCCGCGCGCGAAGGGGCGCCGCGGGCCTGCGTCGAACGAAGGGCGCGTGAGCGATCACTGGGAGACCAATCGCACGGAGGCCTTCAGCGACGGGGTCTTCGCGATCGCGATCACGCTGCTCGTGCTCGACATCCGCATTCCGGCGTCGGAGTTCAGCGACCCCTGGACGGCGCTCGCCCACGAATGGCCGGCCTACCTCGGCTTTGCGACGAGCTTCGTCACGATCGGCGGACATCTGGCTCGTCCACCACGGCATCTTCCGGCGGCTGCAGTACGCGGACACGCGCATCATGCGCCTCAACCTCCTGCTGCTGATGGCGGTCTCGTGGCTGCCGTTCCCGACGCGCTTCATGGCCGAGGCGATGCGCGACCAGCGACGCCGAGCGCGCCGCCGTGATCGTCTACGGGGCCTCGCTGCTCGCTGATCTCGGCGATCGATCAGCGCGCATGTGGGGCGCGATCGCGCTCGATCGCCGGCTGCTCAAACCCGAGGTCAGCGACGCGGAGATCAACGCTGATCCTGCGCCAGTCGACGCCGAACGTCGGCTTCTACGCGAGCCTCACGGCGCTCGCCCTCTCCTTCCGCGCGCCGCCGCGGCGGGCTATCTCGTGGTCGCGGTGGTCGGCAGTCCTGCGTGCGCACGGCGACAGCTTCGCGGTCTCAGCCGAGGCCGACACGGCATAGGGCCAGCCTGCGCCCTTCGACCCCAAGGATGGAGATGGACACTTCGCGTTGGTCGTGGAGGTCGACGGGATCGGTGCTCTCGATCGCGAGCGAGGGATCGGTGCTCTCGATCGGCTCCGTCGGCTCGGTGCTCTCGATCGGGTCGATCGGCAGCGCCGGCTCGCTGCTCTCGATCGGGTCGGCCGGCTCGGCCGCATCGATGCTCTCGTTCGCCTCGTACGGCTCGCTCCTCTCCTCCGGGACGAGGAACGGCATCCTCGGCTCGCCTGCGAGCCGGAGGCAGAAGCAGGCCGTGGCCGCTCTCGTGATCGTCGGACTCGCCCTCGCGTGGAGTGATGGCATGCGCAAGCGTCCGTCGCACTGAATCGACGAGGCGCCCGCTACCGTCCCGGGTGGGCATGACGATGGGAGCGGTGTGATCGAGTTCGGCGATCTGCGCGGCCTGCGGGTCTTCGACGGCGTGAGCGATGCGTGTCTGAGTCGCGCTGCGGCGTTCGCTGCCGACGTGCGGATCGATGCCGGCCAGTGGCTCGTGCGCGAAGGCGAGGCAGCGGTCTTCTACGTGCTCCTGTCGGGGTCGTTCGACCTGCTCAAGCGCTATCCCGACGGGCAGCGCCGCCTGGCGGTGCGCGACCAGCCCGGCGACTACCTGGGCGAGCTGCCGATCGTGTTCGGTGCGCCGTTCTTCGCGGGCGCCCGCGCCATCACGCCGCTGCGGGCGGCGCGCATCGAGCGCGCCGGGTTCGGCCTCATGGTGGGCGAATCGGAGGCCTTCCGAGATCGCATGGTCGAAGGCATCCATGCGCGCGTCGAAGGTCTCGAGGACCAGGCGGCCAGCAGACTGCGCCTCCCTGTCCTGCTCGGGCGGGCGCTCGACCCGCTCGCTCGCGAGTTGCGCGACTTCCTCTCGCGCAACCAGGTGCGCTTCGAGTGGGCGAACCCCGACGATGCGTGGGTAGCCGGGCGCAGCGATCTCGGGGAGGCGCTCTCCCTCGCGGCGGAGAGCGCCGTCGTGCTCCTGCCCGACGGGCGCATTCTGCAACGGCCGACGCTCTCGGAGCTCGCCCAGGCCGTCGGTCTCGGCGTCGAGCCGCAGCGCGACACCTACGACCTGGTGGTCGCCGGTGGCGGGCCGACCGGCCTCGCCGCCGCGGTCTACGGCGCGTCCGAGGGGCTCCGCACGCTGCTCGTCGAGCGCGAGGCGACCGGTGGGCAGGCCGGCACGTCCTCCAGGATCGAGAACTATCTCGGCTTCCCGAGCGGCGTCTCGGGCGACGACCTCGCCGCTCGGGCGCGCGAGCAGGCGCTGCGACTGGGCGCCGAGATCGTCGTGACGCGCAGCATCGAGGCCATCCTCCCCGCCTCCGACTGCCACCGCTTGACGCTCGACGGCGGTCTCTCGCTGGGAGCGCGCGCCGTGATCCTCGCAACGGGCGTCTCCTACCGCGCGCTGCAGGCCGATGGCATCGATGCCTTCGCGGGCATCGGCGTCTTCTACGGCGCTTCACGCACCGAGGCCCCTGCCATGCAGGGCCGCGACGTGCTGCTCGTCGGCGGGGGCAACTCGGCGGGCCAGGCTGCGGTCTTCTTCGCCGACTACGCACGCACCGTGACCATCCTGATCCGCGGCGCGAGCCTGGATACGTCGATGTCGCGCTACCTCATCGACGAGCTCGCCCGCAAGCCGAACGTGCGCGTGCGCACGGGTGGCGAGCTCACCCGCTGCATGGGCGACGAGCGACTGGAGTGCGTCACGATCCGGAACCGCGCCGACGGCTCGCTCGAGGACCTGGACGTCCACGCGGTCTTCATCTTCATCGGCGCCGAGGCCAACACGTCCTGGCTGCCCGGGCAGGTGATCTGCGACGAGCGGGGCTTCATCTGCACCGGCCGCGACGTGACCGACCTGATGCCGGATGCCTGGCCGCTGGAACGCGATCCCTACCTCCTGGAGACGAGCGTGCCGGGGATCTTCGCCGCGGGCGACGTGCGCCACGGCAGCATCAAGCGCGTCGCCTCCGGCGTGGGCGAGGGCAGCATCGCCATCGCCTTCGTCCACGAGCACCTCGCGGACCTGGCGGCGCAGCGCGCGAGCCGCGAATCCGGCCCTTGACGGACGCCGGCGTGATCATCGCGGGCGCCAGCCCGACTTAGAGAGGCCCTCAGACGGCCTCGAGCAACGTGGCGATGCCCTGCCCGCCGCCGATGCACTGGGTGGCCACCGCATAGTGGCCGCGTTGCGCTGCAGCAACTGCGCCGCCTTGCCCGTGATGCGGGCGCCGGTCGCGCCGAGCGGATGGCCGAGCGCGATGGCGCCGCCGTCGAGGTTCACGCGCGCGGGGTCGATGCCGAGCTCATCCATGACGGCGAGCGCCTGGCTCGCGAAGGCCTCGTTGAGCTCCATCAGGTCGATGTCGTCGATCGTCAGCCGCGCCCGCGCGAGCACCTTGCGTGTGGCCTCGATCGGCCCGATCCCCATGACCTCGGGCTCGCAGCCCGAGACCGCGAAGGCGCGGATCGCGGCCAGCGGCTCGAGGTCGTTGCGCTCCGCATAGCCGGCCGAGGTGACCAGGCAGGCAGCCGCGCCGTCGGTCAGCGGCGACGACGTCCCCGCGGTCACGCTGCCGTCGGGCCGGAAGGCAGGCAGCAGAGCGGCCAGCGCCTCGGCGGTCGTGCCGGGCCGCAGGCAGCCGTCCGCCGCCACCTCGTGCCCGCCGTCGCGCACCGGGACGATCTCGGCAGCCAGACGGCCGGCCGCTTGCGCCGCGGCCGCCTTGCGCTGCGACTCGACGGCGAACTCCTCCTGGCGCGCGCGGGGCACGCCGAAGCGCTCCGCGACCCGCTCGGCCGTCTCGCCCATGGACAGGTAGATCTGCGGGTAGGAGGCCACGAGGCCCGGATGCGGGTCGTACGACCCCTCCATGCCCGGCACACGGCTCATCGACTCCACGCCGGCGGCGACGAAGGCCTCGCCCATCCCGGCCGCGATCGACCCGGCAGCTGAGTGCACGGCCTGCATCGACGAGCCGCAGAAGCGGTTGATCGTCGCGCCGGCGACGGAGCGGGGGAGTCCGGCCAGCACGCCCGCGATGCGCCCGAGGTTCATCCCCTGCTCGCCCTCGGGGAAGGCGCAGCCGACGGTGACGTCCTCCAGGCCGTCCGGATCGACGCCGCTGCGCTCGACGAGCGCACGCACGATCTGCCCGCACAGCTCATCGGGCCGCACCTCGATCAGTTCGCCCTTGCGCGCGGGCTGGAACGGCGATCGCACGTACCCGGCGATCACCGCCTGCGCCGTCATTCCGCCTTGAGCTTCCAGCGCCGCGTGAGCGCGTTGATCTCACGCCAGTGGCGCCGCCGCACGACCGGCCGCAGCAGCATGAACCAGGTCATCAGCCCGGCCGGGATCAGGAACAGCAGCGAGACGTGGTTGGTGAAGCCGACGGCCAGGCAGAGCAGCCCGAAGCCGCCGAACGCGAACCAGCCGAACAGCCGGTAGCGGCGGTCGAGCGCGCGGATCGCGTCGTAGTCGGCGGCCGGGATCTGCGAGGTCGACCAGGAGCGGCCGCACTCGCAGGTGTAGGACTCGCCGTACTGCAGCTGGCGCGTCTCGCCGCAGTCGCACGTGATCGTGATCTTGGGAGCGGCCACGTGGGTGCATCCTGACAGGCCGGCGGAGCTGTCGCCCCGCCGGCCTGTCAGGAACTCCTCTCGCCCCTAGACCTGCTCGTCGACCGTGGCCGGCGCGTCGAGGCTCCAGCGGAGCTTGCTCTTGTCCTCGACGAGCACGCGGTAGAGGTACAGCGCGATCGCGATGACGAGCACGACCAGGCTCCAGATGAACACCTCGGTGCCTCCGGAGTAGCCGGTCAGGCTGAACGAGATCGAGCCGACGACCAGGTAGATGATGTCGAGCGTCAGGCAGATGAACGCGATGCGGTATCCACATGCGCGAGAGCCTGATCGGGCGCGTCCAGCCCGGGCCGGTCCTTGCGCAGGAGCAGGAAGCCGGAGATCGCGAAGATGTGCGCTATCACGTAGCCGAAGTTCGAGACCGCCAGGATCTTGAGATAGCCGCCTCCCGCCAGCGTCCCGATCGCGAGGAACAGGAGTGCGAGGTTGAGCACGGCATCGAGCGTCATGGCGTTGCCGGGCACGTTGTTGCGGTTGAGCTTGCCCAGCCACTTGATCGTCATGCCGTCCTGGGATATGCCGTAGAGCGCTCTCGATCCGTCCATCGTGGCCGTGTTCATGGAGAGCACGATGCCCGCGCAGAGCATCACCACCAGCACGTTCGGCGGCGGCGTGGCCGACGAGGATCTCGAAGGTCTGGCCGTAGAACGTGAGCGTGTTGGCGAGCGTGATGTTCTGGTCGCCGAACGTGCCGAGGGCGCCGATCGGCAGCAGCGCGTAGACGAACACGCCGAACACCGCAGCCGCGCGCAGCGCCTTGGCCGTGTCGCGCTCGGGGTCGCGGTACTCGGGCGCGAACGAGGCGCAGCACTCGAAGCCGTAGGACGACCAGCACATCAGGTAGAGCCACGTGATCACGAGCCGCCAGCCGTTGTTGTAGACCAGCGAGTCGCCGGAGCCCGTCGTCTGGGCCGTCTGCGTGTTGCCCCAGTCGATGAAGCTGTGCAGGTTGCTCGAGCTCCAGTCGCCGGTGATGTACGGCAGGAAGATCAGCACGAAGAGCGGGAAGAGCAGCAGCACGCCCGTCACGTACCCGGTCCAGACCGCCGGCCTGACGCCGAACACGTTGGCCACCCAGATGATCACGATCAGCACCGCGCCGATCAGGATCGCCGGGCCCGATGAGAGCGTGAAGACCCACCAGTCGGCCGTGCCGGTGAGCCGAACGTGCTGTCGGCGAAGAACTGCGACTGCAGCAGGAAGCCGACGATGGCGCCGTTCAGCGAGAGGACGACCGACCAGCCGAGCCAGTAGCCGACGGCCGCGATCGGGCCGACGAACGACGTGTAGCGCTTCCACGCCTCGTGCGCGTAGACCGCGACGCCGCCCGAGAGCTTCGGGAACATCGTCGCGACTTCGGCATAGATGTTGTTGTGGAGAGCACCGATGAAGACGGAAAAGGTCCAGACGATGGCCGCGCCCCAGCCGCCGAGGCTGAGCACGGAGCCGCCGAGAGCGGTGAGCAGGAAGCTCGGGTTGGCGAGCGCGACGACGAAGCCGTCGAACCAGCTCATCGCCTTGATCAGCTCTCGGTCATCGACAGCAGCTACCGCCATTGGCCACCTCCCTCGTCCGGGTACCGGAAAGTGCGTATGCAATACGCGCGGTGAGCCCGCCGTCAAGGGTACGGGCGCCAGACCTCGATCGCGCCGCCCGTCGTGCGCGGCGCGCTGCTATGCTCCGCCGGCGGGCGCCGCCCTGGACGCCTGAACGAGCACGCTCTCGAGGCGGCGTAGCTCAGTTGGTTAGAGCAGCGGAATCATAATCCGCGTGTCGTAGGTTCGAGTCCTACCGCCGCTATCACCGCCTCATGGCGGCTTGACCGAACTCCAGCGAGGAAGTATGGCCTCCGACGTCCGAATCGCAGTAACGCTCGCCTGCACCGATTGCAAGCGGCGTAACTATCAGAGCAACAAGTCCAAGCGCAACGATCCCGAGCGGATCGAGCTGCGCAAGTACTGCCGCTGGTGCGGCAAGCACACCGCGCATCGCGAGACGCGCTAGCCGCCGTGGCCGACGGGGATCGCACCGACGGGGACCGCAAGGAAGAGCGGTCCAGCGAGCGCTCGCGGACGCCGGCGCAGTCGCGCCGCGCGTCGCGCAAGGAGCGCGTCGCCGCGGCTCGCGCCCAGAAGGCGCCGCCCAAGAGCCAGGGCGGCGAGCAGGCGTCCCGCCCCGGTTTCGGCCAGTTCGTGCGAGAGTGCATCGCCGAGCTGCGCAAGGTGCAGTGGCCGACCCGGCCGCAGCTGTGGCAGGCGACAGGCGTCGTGATCATCGTCTGCGTCGTCGTCGGGCGTCTACATCGCCGCGCTCGATGCGGTGTTCTTCCGCGCGTCGCGCTGGCTGATCGACCAGTACGCCGCCCACTGAATGATCGCTGAGAGCCTCTGATGTTCCACTGGTATGTCATCAACACGTACTCGGGCCACGAGAACAAGGTGCGGCAGAACCTGCTGCACCGCGTCGAGACGATGAGCCAGCAGCAGAAGATCCGCCGCGTCGTCGTGCCGACCGAGCAGGTCGTCGAGACCAAGGACGGCCAGAAGGTGCAGGTCGAGAAGCGCACGCTGCCCGGCTACGTGCTCGTGCACATGGAGCTCGACGACGACTCCTGGCACGTCGTCAAGAACACGCCGGGCGTCACCGGCTTCGTCGGCGCGCAGAAGCCCGTCGCGCTCTCCAAGGGCGAGGTCGACCGCATCCTGCACGTCGCGACGCTCGAGCAGAAGCCGCGCCCGACCGCCGAGTTCTCGCTCGGGGAGACCGTCAAGGTCATCTCGGGCCCGCTCGCCGATTTCGACGGCGAGATCATCGAAGTCAACGCCGAGGCCGGCCGCCTCAAGGTGGCCGTCTCGATCTTCGAGCGCAGCGTCCCGGTGGACCTGACGTTCGACCAGGTGAAGCGGCTCGACTGAGCCGTCACCGTTCAACCGCGCCGCGTACCCGCGCGGCGCCTGTGGGAGCCCGCGCCGCGGGCGCCTGACCACGGAAGGAAGTGGGACATGGCCAAGAAGGTCATGACGATCGTGAAGCTCCAGATCCCGGCAGGGCAGGCCAATCCGGCCCCGCCCGTCGGCCCCGCGCTGGGCCAGCACGGCGTCAACATCATGGAGTTCTGCAAGGCGTTCAACGCCTCCGACCTCGGCCTCGATCCCCGGGCGCATCACGCCCGTCGAGATCACGATCTTCGAGGACCGCTCGTTCACGTTCATCACGAAGACGCCGCCGGCCGCCGTGCTGATCAAGGAGCAGCTCGAACCTCGAGAAGGGCTCCGGCGAGCCGAACCGCAACAAGGTCGGCAAGCTCACGCAGTCGCCAGTTGCGCGAGATCGCCGAGACGAAGATGCCCGACCTCAACGCCAACGACGTCGAGGCGGCCATGCTGATCATCGCGGGCACCGCCCGCTCCATGGGCGTGGAGGTGGAGGCCTGATGGCCGGCAAGAGGCTCAAGGCCGCCAAGGCCCAGATCGATCGCGAGCGCCTCTACCAGCCGCTCGAGGCCGTCCGCCTGCTCAAGTCGTTCGAGGGCGCGAAGTTCGACGAGGCCGTCGAGGCGCACTTCCGCCTCGGCCTCAACGTGCGCCACGCCGACCAGCAGCTGCGCGGCTCGCTGATGCTGCCGCACGGCACCGGCCGCACCAAGACCGTGGCCGTGTTCGCCCAGGGCGAGCACGCGCGCGCCGCCGAGGAGGCCGGCGCCGACTACGTGGGCGCCGACGATCTCGCGACGCGCGTGCAGGAGGGCTGGACCGACTTCGACGTCGCGCTCGCGACGCCCGACATGATGGCCGTCGTCGGCCGGCTCGGGCGCGTGCTCGGGCCGCAGGGCAAGATGCCCAACCCGCGCAGCGGCACGATCACGTTCGAGATCGCGAAGGCCGTCGAGGAGATCAAGGCCGGCAAGATCGAGTACCGCACCGAGAACCGCGCGGGCCTCGTGCACGTCGTGATCGGCCGCAAGTCGTTCGAGGTCGAGCAGCTGGTCGAGAACTACGCCGTCGTGCTCGAGGAGATCCTGCGCGTCAAGCCGGCCTCGGCCAAGGGCCGCTACATCTTCACGATCGCGCTCGCCACGACCATGGGCCCCGGCATCAAGGTCGATCCGAGCCGCACGCGCGACCTGCTCGAGGAGCGCGACTCCGAAGCCGAGGCCGTGACCGCCTAGGCAAAGGCGTCCAAGCGGCTACCCTGCCGCTGAACGATCAATCCAAGCCCCACGCCGTAGACAGCCGGCAGCCCCCGCAGGGGCAGAAGCCCGGCCGAGGTGGAGTGAGCACGTTGCGGAGCATGCCTTCGCTCGTCGCCGTCCACCGTTCGCCCGGTGGGCACGACAGAGCGAGAGGAGGTGGAAATGCTCAAGCAGCGCAAGGAAGAGATCGTCAGCTCGCTGACCGAGGAGCTCGGCGGCGTGACGCGCGATGATCGTCGCCGATCCGAGCGGCCTGTCCGTGGCCGAGATGAAGGACCTGCGCAACAAGCCTGCGCCCGAGCGGCGCGGAGTTCCGCGTCGCCAAGAACACGCTCGCGCGCATCGCCGCGCGCGCGGCCGGCCGCGAGGAGCTCGTCGAGCTGCTCGTCGGGCCGACGGCCATCACGCTCGTCCCCGGCGATCCCGCGGCGGCGGCCAAGACGCTGTCCGACTTCGGGCGCACGTCGAAGAAGCTCGAGCTGCGCGGTGCGTATCTCGACGGTGTGGCGTTCGGCGCCGACAGCGTCAAGCAGCTCGCGACGCTGCCCGTCGCGCGAACAGCTCCTGGCCAATCTCGTGACCGGCATGGTCTCGCCGATCAGCGGGTTCGCGAACGTACTCGCACAGCTGCCGCGCAGCCTGGTCGTCGCACTCGATCAGGTCCGGCAGCAGAAGGAAGCAGCGGCGTAGTCCGCGCATCTCAGATGAATCGCGGCGCCCGTGCGCCGCTCGTGAAAGGAACCGACGATGGCGACAATGACCGTCGAGAAGTGGATCGAAGAGATCAAGGGCATGAGCGTCCTCGACCTCTCCAACCTGGTGAAGGCGCTCGAGGAAGAGTTCGGCGTCTCCGCTGCTGCAGCTCCCGGTGGCGGTCGCCGCCGCTCCGGGCGGCGGGGTGGCGGCGGCGAGGCGGCCGAGGAGGAGAAGACCGACTTCGACGTCGTTCTGACCGCCGCGGGCGCGTCCAAGATCCAGGTGATCAAGGTCGTCAAGGCGGCCACGGGCCTGGGCCTCAAGGAGGCCAAGGATCTCGTCGACGGCGCACCGCAGCCGATCAAGAGCGGCGTCCCGAAGGACGAGGCCGACAAGCTCAAGGCCGAGCTCGAAGAGGCCGGGGCGACCGTCGAGGTCAAGTAGCACCGCACGGCGCCCGTCGAGCGGTCATCCGGGTCTGGCCCGGATGACCGCTCCGGGCGCGGTCGAGCCGATGGCACGCGCCGCACCCTTCCCTCGTGCGCGCCAAGCGCGCGGCTCGACTCGCTCGACCTCTACCCGCGGCCGGTGCGGATCGGCGGCGTGCGGCTGCTGGCCGCGCCGCGCTTCTTCCGCCTGCCCTGGTTCCGGCGCTTCGACGGCTACGCGACGCACGTCGTCATCCTGGTGCGGAAGCGCGAGCACCTGGACGACGACGATCTCGTCACGCACGAGCTGTGCCACGTCTGGCAGATGCAGCACCGGCCGGTGCGGCATGCCGCTCTCCTACCTGCGCGGCTACGCGGGCAACCCGTATGAGCTCGAGGCGCGGAGCGCCGTCGAGCGAACGCGCTCCGTGCCCTGACTTCCTAGCCGGTCGAGCCGTTGGACTTCGTGCCGCCGAGCGAGGCGCCTGCGGTGGCCGCGGTGTCCTTGATGGTGAGCGGCGTGATCAGGTAGACGGGCTGGTTGTCGCTCGTCGCCGTGACCTCGTAGTGGAAGATCATCGGGTCGGTGGCGCTGGCGATCTTGAGCGCCTCTTCCGAGTTCGGCTGCCCGTTCTTCTCCCGGATCGGCACGATCGCGGCCTCGAGCGACTTCGGATCCTTGGTGTCGCCGCGCGAGAGCACGAGCATGCGCGCCTTCTGGCCCTTGATCACGGCCGGCAGCAGCACGGCGACGTTCTGGACCTCGGGCACGTAGTGGAAGGTCGTGAGCGCGAGCTCGTAGGCCATGCGGCGGGTGAGGGCGCCGGAGGTGTTGGGCGCGATCTTCTTCTGGTCGATCGTGCAGTTGCCCTTGGTCGTGTTGCCGCACAGCTGGTACTCGACCGAGGCGCCGTCGAAGAACTTGTAGCCGCCGGTGGCCGTCGTGTCGGGCTTGACGAGCACCGCCGGATCGCTGCCGACCGAGAGCGGGCCGCCGCGCACCGTCACGAGCTCCTTGCCGTTCGGTCCGAGGTAGGTGCCCTGGACGTGCCCGGCGATCTCGCGGACGGCGGTCTCGCGGATTCGTCGACGGCGGAACCCAGGCCGACCACGGCACGGGCTTGACGACGGTGCGCGTCACCATGTGGATGCCCACCGCGACGCCGGCTGCGAGCAGTACGACGAGTCCGCCGTAGAGAACTGCGAAGCGCCGCCGATGAACCTTCGGGGCCGCCTCCCCGGTTACAGGCGTGGCCACGTGCGTTCCTCCAGGTAATCGACGACGGCGGGCTTCAGGTGCAGCGAGTCCATGAGCTCGGTGATCTCGTCACCGTTCAGCTCACGGCGCTCGACGAGCTCGTCGGCGACGCGTGCGATCGCTGCCTTGTTCTGCTCGGCGAACTTGTAGGCGACGAGATAGGCGTGGCCGACGATGCGGGCGGCGAACTGCCGCTTGTCCGGGCCGTTGAGCGCGCCGGCGTAGTGGTCGCTGAGCGAGGCCACGGCGAGCAGCTTGCTGCCCGTGTCGAGGAAGTAGTCGTCGAGCTTCTTGCGCGCCTCCTCCTCCTCGCTGCGGGTCATCGTCGCCGGCAGCGGGATGCGCTCGGGCGGCATGGCGGCGTGGCCGACCATGATCGCGGCCTGGTGGGCGACGCTGGACATGTCGCCGCCGACGCCGCTCGTGTTCTCGCCGTAGAAGACGTGCTCGGCGGCGAGCGCGGCCATGGTCGTGAGCATGCTCTTGAAGAACTCCGAGCGGAAGTGGACGAAGCGGTCGTCCTTCTCGCGCGCCATCCAGTGGCCGCCCGAGCCGTCCGAGCGCATGCGGATCGTGAGGCGCGAGGCCTCGTGCGTGTCGCCCATGTAGACGTGGCCGACGGTCGCGTGCCCGGCCTCGTGGACGGCGATCTGCCGCAGCTCGTCCGGCGTGTACTCGAAGTCGACGACGGTGCCCGACTCGACCGTTCCCATGGCGGTCAGGATGTCGGTGCGGTCGAAGGCCGCGCGCCCGTCGTGGTGTGCCGCCATGAGCGCGATCGAGCAGACCTGCTCGATCATCGCCGGCGAGTAGCCGGCGGTCATGCGGGCGAGCTCGTCGCGCCGCTTCTCGGAGTCGAGATCGGGCGTGTGATTCACCTTGGCGAGGTAGAAGTCGAGCACGTCGGCGCGGTCGACCTTGTTCGGGATGCGGAACTGCACCTGGCGGCCCATGCGTCCCGCGCGCGTGAGCGCGGGGTCGAGGACGTCCAGCGGCACGTTGGTGGCGCCGATGAAGAACACCTGGTCGTTGCGCGGCTTCGGCCGCGGCAGCCGCAGCCTCACCTTCCAGACGCGCTGGGGCACGACGTACGAGGCGTCCAGGAGCGTGTTGACGAAGCGCGTCGAGATGCGCTTGAGGAACGGCGGGTTGTCGACGCCGTCCATGACGACGAGCAGCTGGTTGAGCGCGCCGCTGCCCCCGCCGCCGCCGAACATGCCCGGCACGACCGCGCGGGCGATCGAGCTGATCGGGCCGCGGCGGACGACGGGGCGATCGGCCTCCGCCATCTGCTGGCCGAGGTACTCGCGCCACTCGCGGCTCTCGATGATGACGTCGCCCGAGGCCGTGCGGGCGCCGCGCGGTCCGAACATCGGCATCTCGACGTTCATCGGTGCGGCGCTCGCGCCGCCGAGGGCCGCGCGGCGCATGCCGACGGCGTCGATCTCGTCGATGAAGACGATGCAGTGGCCGCCCCACTTGCGCGCCAGGCGCTTGGCCTTCGCGCCCATCCACTGCACGGCCACGACGTCCATGCCGATGAACGTCTGCGCGAAGCCCGAGCCGGGCACCGCCATGAACGGGGCGTTGAAGCCGGTGGCGATGGCCTTGGCCAGCATCGTCTTGCCGGTGCCTGGCGGCCCGATGAAGAGCAGGCCGCGCTCGGGCTTGCCGCCCGACTCCTTGAACTGATCGCCGGCCTGCCACAGCTCGATGATCTTGCGCACTTCTTCCTTGACGTCGGCCTGGCCGCGGACGTGGTCGATCTCCACGCCCCAGCTGGCGTCGCCGGGCTCGTACGACTTCATCTGCCGGACGGCCATGAGCACCATCGGCACGATGAAGATGGCCCCGATGAAGAGGTTGATCATGAGGATGAAGAGCAGCTGCGCGCGATCGGCGGGGGCCATGCCGTTCCAGAAGGAGCCGAAGGTGCCGAAGCGGTCGATGGCCCAGCCGATGCTGGCGGTGAAGCTGGCGGGATCGCCGCGCAGCACGTCCAGGAAGAACGGGATGACGCCGAAGAGGAACAGGTAGAAGAGCGTGAAGCGCCAGATGAAGCGCCAGAACGCGATGCGCCGGCGCAGCGAGGTGTCCTCGGTGAGGAACGACTTGTCGGCGCCGAACAGGCTCGGCCACGGGATGAAGCGGTGGGCGAGGATGTCGAACGTGCCGCGCGCGGCCGCGAGCGTCGCCCAGGTGGCGAGGAACGCGTGCAGCTGCGACATGCCGACGCCGTCGCGGTAGGCCAGCCAGACGGCCGGGACCGCGCACAGGGCGACGACGTTCGCGATGCGGTTGAAGGTGCGCCACTGGAGCGCGAGCCCGACGCCGGAGCCGCGCGTGATGAAGCCTCCGCTGTGCGTCGGCTTCGCCAGGGGCGGCGACCACCGCCCCCGCCGCATTCGTGCGTTGGGTGCTGGGCGTCTGCTCGGCCGGTGTGTTTTCCTGCTCCATCGGCTGCTCCATCGGGAAGGGTGTCGCTCGGAAAGCGACCCCGGATAGCGTCGCGGTACGTCCTTGCTGAACTCTAGCGCCGTGCTCTCACTAGCTTGCACCCTCCGACGTGAACGCGGGGTTAAGCAGACACGTTGAGCGCACGTTGACCTCGGCGGCGCCGCGGTTATCCACGTATCCAGGCCGGTTATCCACAATCGCCCTTGCACGCCGCGGCACAAGCTGGTACCGTCGCGGCCCTCAGGACAGCCCCGCTGCGACCCCGTGCAACGACAATGGTTGCGCTCCGACCTCGCGCGTTGCTATGCTGCACGTTCGCGCCGCGCACCTGCATGCCTGCAGTTGCGCGTGCGCGCGTCGCCGTCCGCTTTCGATCCCTGCGAGGAGGGATTGCCGTCGTGGCAGCCATTGCCCCGTCCCGTGCACCGCGGCAGCGTCGATCGTATGCCCGTCTGCCGCGGGTAATCGACGTTCCGAACCTGATCGATATCCAAGTCGCCTCCTTCCGGCGTTTCATGGAGGAGGGGCTGCGGGAGGTCATTGACGACATCTCGCCGATCGAGGACTACACGGGCACGCTGGCCGTCGAGTTCGGCGAGTACGCGTTCGATCCGCCTCCCGTCTCCATCCGGGAGTGCCGCGAGAAGGACCTCACGTACTCGGCACCGCTCTCGGTGACCGTCCGCTTCATCAACAAGTCCACCGGCGAGATCCGCGAGCAGCGGGTCTTCATGGGCGACTTCCCGCTCATGACCGAGTGGGGCACATTCATCATCAACGGCACCGAGCGCGTCGTCGTGACGCAGCTCGTGCGCTCGCCCGGCGCCTACATCCTGGAGCCCAAGGACGCTGCCAAGCAGCTCTTCACGGCCAACCTGATGCCGTCGCGCGGCTCGTGGCTCGAGCTCGAGATCGACAAGAAGGGCCTCGTCACGGTCCGCATCGATCGCAAGCGCAAGCTGCCGATCACGACACTCCTGCGCGCGCTCCCGCACGAGGACCCGACGACCGGCTTCGTCATGGACACGACGTCCAACGAGGCGATCGTCGAGCTCTTCCGCGATCCGAAGACCAAGGAAGAGAACCTCTACATCGGCTACACGCTCGAGAAGGACATCACGACGCGCGCCGACGAGGCGCTCATCGAGGTCTTCAAGAAGCAGCGCCCCGGCGAGCCGCCGACGCTCGACAACGCGCGCGCCCTCCTGCGCTCGCTCTTCTTCGACCCCAAGCGCTACGACCTCACGAAGGTCGGCCGCTACAAGCTCAACCTGCGCCTGCACGGCTGGGACGACACGCAGGGCGGCGAGCCGCCGATCCCGATGGACGTGCGCGTGCTGACGACGCGCGACATCCTGACGCTCGCGCGCAAGCTCGTCTCGCTGCCCGACATGCTCGGCGTCCCGCACGACTCCAAGGACTACGCCGACGACTCGCGCAACCTGCAGCGCGATCCGATCGCGCACGAGCTCGACGAGTACGAGCACTTCGGCAACCGCCGGCTGCGCGACGTCGGCGAGCTCATCCAGGAGGCCTTCCGCATCGGCCTCTACCGCATGGAGCGCGTCGTGCGCGAGCGCATGACGACCGAGGACGTCGACACGATCACGCCGCAGACGATCATCAACATCCGTCCGGTCGTGGCGGCGCTGAAGGAGTTCTTCGGCTCCTCGCAGCTCTCGCAGTTCATGGACCAGACGAACTCGCTCGCCGGGCCTCACCCACCGCCGCCGCCTCTCGGCGCTCGGCGCGGGCGGCCTCACGCGCGAGCGCGCGCCCATCGAGGTGCGCGACGTCCACTCCGACCCATTACGGCCGCATGTGCCCGATCGAGACCCCGGAGGGCCCGAACATCGGCCTGATCGGCTCGCTCTCGAGCTACGCGACCGTGTCGGAGTACGGCTTCATCCAGGCGCCCTACCGCAAGGTGGTCAAGGGCAAGCCGAGCGACGAGATCATCTACCTCGACGCCTCCAAGGAAGAGCGCCACGTCATCGCGCAGGCCAACGCGGAGATCGGCAAGAGCGGCAAGCTCGTCGCGCCGGTGCTGGTGCGCCGCCGCGGCGGCGAGCCCGACCAGGTCGACGCCGACGACGTCGACTACATGGACGTCGCGCCCGAGCAGATCGTCTCGGTCGCCACGGCGCTGATCCCGTTCCTCGAGCACAACGACGCGAACCGCGCGCTGATGGGCTCGAACATGCAGCGGCAGGCAGTGCCGCTGATGATCACGCAGGCGCCCTACGTCGGCACCGGCCTGGAGTTCCGGGCCGCGGTCGACACCGGCGACGTCGTGCTCGCCACGCGCGCCGGCAAGGTCGCGCTGCGTCGACGCCGAGCGGATCGTGATCGAGACCAAGGACGGCGCCGACTCCTACGACCTGATCAAGTACATGCGGTCGAACCAGGGCACGCTGATCCACCAGAAGCCGATCGTCTACGCCGGTCAGAAGATCGCGGCGGGCGACGTGCTGGCGGACGGCTCCTCGACCGACCAGGGCGAGCTCGCGCTCGGCAAGAACCTGCTCGTCGCGTTCATGTCCTGGGAGGGCTACAACTTCGAGGACGCGATCATCCTCTCGGAGCGGATCGTGAAGGACGACGTCCTGACGTCGATCCACATCCACGAGTACGAGATCGACGCGCGCTCGACGAAGCTCGGCGACGAGGAGATCACGCGCGACATCCCGAACCGCTCGGAGGAGTCGCTGCGCGACCTCGACGAGGGCGGCATCGTGCGCATCGGCGCCGAGGTCCGCTCCGGCGACCTGCTCGTCGGCAAGGTCACGCCCAAGGGCGAGACCGAGCTGACGGCCGAGGAGAAGCTGATCCGCGCGATCTTCAAGGAGAAGGCGCGCGAGGTCCGCGACACCTCGCTCAAGGTCCCGCACGGCGAGGGCGGCAAGGTCATCGACGTGAAGACGTTCTCGCGCGCGCGGGGAGACGACCTGTCCCCCGGCGTCAACGAGCTCGTGCGCGTGTACGTCGCCACCAAGCGCAAGATCGCCGAGGGCGACAAGCTCGCCGGCCGGCACGGCAACAAGGGCGTGATCTCCAAGATCGTGCCCGAGGAGGATCTGCCGTACCTGGCCGACGGACGCCCCGTCGACATCATCCTCAACCCGCTCGGCGTGCCGAGCCGCATGAACGTCGGCCAGATCCTCGAGACGCACCTGGGCTGGGCGGCCGCACACGGCGGCGACGGCTCGGCGCCCGAGTTCATCGCCACGCCGGTCTTCGACGGCGCCACGCCCGAAGAGGTCGACGAGGCGCTCGTGAGCTACCAGGAGACGCACCTCGACGACGGCATCGGCCTCACGATCGACGGCGACGACGACCACGGGCGCAAGTGCTCGGGCCGCGCGGTGCTGCACAACGGCCGCACGGGCGAGGAGTACGACCGCAAGATCACGGTCGGCTACCTCTACGTGCTCAAGCTGCTGCACCTCGTGGACGACAAGATCCACGCCCGCTCGACCGGCCCGTACTCGCTCGTCACCCAGCAGCCGCTGGGCGGCAAGGCGCAGTTCGGCGGCCAGCGCTTCGGCGAGATGGAGGTGTGGGCGCTCGAGGCCTACGGCGCCGCCTACACGCTGCAGGAGATGCTCACCGTCAAGTCGGACGACACCGTCGGCCGCGTCAAGGCCTACGAGGCGATCGTCAAGGGCGAGAACATCCCGGAGCCCTCGATCCCCGAGTCGTTCAAGGTGCTGCTCAAGGAGATGCAGTCGCTCGCGCTCGACGTGAACGTCATCTCCGAGGGCGGCGGCGAGGTCCAGATCCGCGAGGAGGACGACGAGCTCCTGCGCGCGGCCGAGGAGCTCGGCATCGACATCTCGCCCGGCTCGCTGCGCGCTGCGCCGCGAGAGCCGGAGGCACAGGAGCTCGAGGAGGGCGCACCGGCCGAAGAGGCCGCGGACGACGTGCCCGCCGACGAGGTCCTGAACGACGTGGACGACGTGGCCGTCGACGAGCTCGTGCTCGGCGCCGACGCCCCCGAGATCCAAGCGTGACGCGCGCGAAGGAGCGCCGCCTGCGGGCGGCGCTCCCGAGCCGCCTTCCTCTTTCTTCCACCACGACCCCGAAGGGGTGCACGTGATCGACATCAACAATTTCGATGCGATCAAGATCGGCCTCGCCTCGACCAAGCAGATCCACGACTGGTCGAGCGGTGAGGTCACGAAGCCCGAGACGATCAACTACCGCACGCTCAAGCCCGAGAAGGACGGCCTCTTCTGCGAGCGCATCTTCGGTCCGACGAAGGACTGGGAGTGCTACTGCGGCAAGTACAAGCGCGTCCGCTACAAGGGCATCATCTGCGAGCGCTGCGGCGTCGAGGTGACCCGCCAGAAGGTGCGCCGCGAGCGCATGGGTCACATCGACCTCGCCGCGCCCGTCTCGCACATCTGGTTCTTCAAGGGCGTCCCGAGCCGCATCGGCTACCTGCTCGACATCGCTCCCAAGGAGCTCGAGAAGGTCCTCTACTTCGCGGCCTCCATCGTCGTGCACGTCGACGACGAGAAGCGCCTGAGCGATCTCGGCGAGCTGTCCGAGAAGGTCGACGCCGAGGTCGAGCAGCTCGCGATCGACCGCGAGGAGCAGTTCGGCGAGGTCGAGGAGCGCCTGCTGCGCCGCCGCGAGTTCTTCGCCTCCGGCGCCGACCGACGGCTTCGACGAGGACGACGAGTACTGGGCCCGCACGCTCGCCGCGTGGGCCGACGACCAGGGCTTCCCGCAGCTCGAGGAGGCCCGCGAGCTCGCCAGCGGCGTGCTCAAGGACGTCGCCCGCCGCATCGCCGGCGAGGACACCGCGCAAGGTGCGCGAGCTCGTGCGCTCGGCCGCCGTGCGCGAGGACCGGCAGCTCTCCGCGCGCGAGCTCGACTCCATCGCGGCCTGGGCCAAGGCCGTGCTCGACTCCGACGAGAAGGCCGTCACGGACGCCCGCGAGGGCAAGGGCACGGCCAAGTCGCAACGGCAAGAAGGCGATCGAGCGGCTCGCCCTCTACCTGGCCGGCGACAACGACGCGCTCGACGCCAAGAAGGACGACGGCCTGATCGAGCGCGTGCTCGAGGCCAAGGGCGATGCGCAGAAGGAGCTCGACCGCGCCCGCGGTCTCGGCGGCGGCCTGCTGGCCGACGTCGTGCGCGCCGCGATCGACCTGCCCGAGGAGGAGCGCGCCGAGTTGCGCGACCTCGCCAACGACCTCTGCCTCAAGACCGACGGCCGGATGTCGAAGGACGACGTCAAGGTGCTCGAGGCCTGGGCGCTCAAGGTGCGCGAGGCGTACCTGGACGCGCAGGCGCGGCGCAAGGACGCCGACGAGGCGACCGAGGAGCGCGTCGAGACCCTGCGCGACGGCGTTCGAGCTGTTCAAGGAGATCAAGCCCAAGGACGTCGTGGGCGACGAGCGGCTCTTCCGCGAGCTGCACGACCGCTTCGGCTCCGACTGGGGCTTCGGCGTCTACTTCGGCGGCGGCATGGGCGCCGAGGCGATCCGCGAGCTGCTGCGGCGCGAGGACCTCGACGCCCTCGAGCTCGACCTGCGCGAGACGATCAAGACCTCCAAGGGCCAGCGCCAGCAGCGCGCGATCAAGCGCCTCAAGGTCGTGTCGGCGTTCCGCGAGTCCGACAACAAGCCGGACTGGATGGTGCTCGACGCGATCCCGGTCATCCCGCCGGAGCTGCGCCCGATGGTGCAGCTCGACGGCGGCCGCTTCGCGACCAGCGACCTGAACGACCTCTACCGGCGCGTGATCAACCGCAACAACCGCCTCAAGCGGCTGCTCGATCTCGGCGCGCCCGAGATCATCGTCAACAACGAGAAGCGGATGCTGCAGGAGGCCGTCGACGCGCTCTTCGACAACGGCCGCCGCGGCCGCGCGGTCACGGGCCCGGGCAACCGGCCCCTGAAGTCGCTCTCCGACATGCTCAAGGGCAAGCAGGGCCGCTTCCGCCAGAACCTGCTCGGCAAGCGCGTCGACTACTCCGGCCGCTCGGTGATCGTGTCGGGCCCGACGCTCAAGCTGCACCAGTGCGGCCTGCCCAAGCTGATGGCGCTCGAGCTCTTCAAGCCGTTCATCATGAGCCGGCTCGTCGAGCGCAAGGCCGTGCAGAACATCAAGGCGGCCAAGAAGATGGTCGACTCGATGGTGCCCGAGGTGTGGGACGTCCTCGAGGAGGTCATCGCCGAGCACCCGGTGCTGCTCAACCGCGCGCCGACGCTCCACCGCCTGGGCATCCAGGCCTTCGAGCCGATCCTGGTCGAGGGCAAGGCCATCCAGGTCCACCCGCTCGTCTGCCACGCCTTCAACGCCGACTTCGACGGCGACCAGATGGCGGTGCACCTGCCGCTCTCGGTCGAGGCGCAGGCCGAGGCGCGCATCCTCATGCTCTCGAGCAACAACATCCTCTCGCCGGCACACGGCAAGCCGCTGGCGACGCCGACGCAGGACCTGGTCATCGGCATCTACTACCTGACCTACGTCGCTCGACGACGACCTCGAGTCGATCGTGCCCGGCAAGGACGCGCCGCTGCGTCTCTTCGGCTCCGCCGACGACGTCTCGCTGGCCGTCTCACGAGGGCGAGCTCGGGCTGCAGGAGACCGATCTGGTTCCGGCGCCCGGCGACGCTCGAGAAGCTCGTCACGACCGGCCGGCCGCGTGATCTTCAACAACGCGATCGAGGAGGCCCTCTTCGAGGCGATGGGCGAGGAGTTCGACGCCGCCAACCACGAGTGGATCAACACGACGATGCGCAAGAGCGAGATCAGCGACTACGTCTCGCGGCTCGTCGACGTGTACGGCGCGAGCCAGGTGGCGCCGGTGCTCGACGCCGTCAAGGACCTCGGCTTCCT
Organism: uncultured Actinomycetes bacterium; assembly: GCA_963713435.1. Taxonomy (GTDB): domain Bacteria; phylum Actinomycetota; class Thermoleophilia; order Gaiellales; family JALYLC01; genus JALYLC01. The sequence goes on along the minus strand of CAVQLU010000009.1, from coordinate 296,624 downwards.
CTACGCCACGCAGGCCGGCGTCTCGATCTCCAAGAACGACATCGTCACGCCGGACGCCAAGGGCGAGATCCTCGAGCGCATCGAGAAGGAGGTCGCCGACGTCGGCGACCAGTACCAGTACGGCCTGATCACCGACTCCGAGCGCCACGAGAAGGTCGTGATCCTGTGGGGCCAGGCGACCGACGAGGTCGAGGTCGCGATGCGCGACAGCATGTGGAAGCTCAACCCGATCTACATGATGGCCCACTCGGGCGCCCGCGGATCGTTCAAGCAGATCCGCCAGCTGGCCGGCATGCGCGGCCTGATGGCGAATCCGAAGGGCGAGATCATCGAGCGCCCGATCAAGGCCAACTTCATGGAAGGCCTCTCGGTGCTCGAGTACTTCATCTCGACGCACGGAGCGCGCAAGGGCCTGGCCGACACCGCGCTGCGCACCGCCGACTCCGGCTACCTCACCCGCCGGCTCGTCGACGTGTCGCAGGACGTGATCATCCGCGAGGACGACTGCGGCACCGATCAGTCGATCGAGGCGCGGCTCTACCGCAGCGGACGCCCGAACCGGGCGCTCGTCGGCCGCGTGCTGGCCGAGGAGATCGAGATCGGCGGCGAGAAGATCCCCGCCAACACGCCGCTCGAGCGGCGAGATCTACGCCGGCTCTGCTCGAGGAGCACGACGAGGCCTCCGACCTGCGCCTGCGCGTGCGGTCGGTGCTCAAGTGCGAGTCCGAGGTCGGGGTGTGCCGGAGCTGCTACGGCTTCAGCCTCGCCACGGGCGAGATGAGCGAGATCGGGGACGCGGTCGGCATCGTCGCGGCCCAGTCGATCGGCGAGCCGGGCACCCAGCTCACCATGCGGACGTTCCATGAGGGCGGCGTCGCCGGCTCCGACATCACGCACGGCCTGCCGCGCGTCGTCGAGCTGTTCGAGGCGCGCAACCCGAAGGGCGCCGCGGTGCTCTCGCAGGTCGCCGGCGTGGTGACGCGCGAGGACACCGAGCGCGGCGCGAAGATCACGGTCACCCCCGACGCGCCGGCCAACGGCGACGACGAGGGCCCCGTCGAGGAGCTCTACCAGCTCCCGCGGCGGACGATCGTGCTCGTGCGCTCGGGCGACCGGGTGGAGCGCGGGCAGCCGCTCATGGAGGGCCCGCTGAACCCGGCGGAGCTGCTCTTCCTGCGACTGGACGACCCGACGGTCACCGAGCTCTACATCGTCGGCGAGGTCATGCGCGTGTACGAGTCCCAGGGCGTGGAGATCAACGACAAGCACATCGAGCTGATCGTGCGCCAGATGCTCAAGAAGGCCCGCGTCGACGACGCCGGCGACACGCGCTTCCTGCCCGGCCAGCTGGTCGATCGCGCACGCATCCTGCGCGAGAACCGGCGCGTCGAGGACGAGAAGAGCGGGGAGACGGCTCAGTGGGAGCCGGTCATCCTGGGCATCACGAAGGCCTCGCTCGCGACCGAGAGCTTCCTCTCGGCGGCCTCCTTCCAGGAGACCACCAAGGTGCTCACGGACGCGGCGATCGAGGGCAAGATCGACCGCCTCAACGGCCTCAAGGAGAACGTGATCATCGGCAAGCTGATCCCGGCCTCCACCGGGCTGCGCGCCTACCGGCGCATCGAGATCACGCCCGGCGAGGGTGCCGAGCTCTACGATCGCGACCGCCTGCTGGCGGACGTCGCGGCGCAGATCACGGTCGACTCCGAGTCCGAGGCGCTGATCTTCGGGCCGGACGCCGACTTCGGCTTCGGCGAGGGTGCGCCGGCCGAGGAGGAGTAGGACTCCGGCCCGGGACTTCGGTCCCGGGCCGGAGAACGACCGGAAGGGCCGCCCATCGGGCGGCCCTTCTGCGTTTTCCGCCCGAGCGCGGCGCGCTGCGAGGCCCTACGTCGCCGGAGGGCGTCTTCCGCTCGTTTCTCACTGAAATCTGCCGGAATCTGCAGGACCCCCGCGCCTAGGGCCTCGGGCGCCGCGGCTCCATCCCGGCGTCCATGCGCTCTCGAGGGCACTTCGAAAAAGGTTAGTTTTTCCGGGATTTGCGGGGCATATCTCATCGGAGCTGGCAGCCCATCACCCTTCCGGAATGTCGCCGTTCACGGCAGGTCGATACTGCTTGCAGAGTGGGTCCCCATGCGGTACAAACGCCGTGTCGATGGTCCGAGGATCGTCTCCCGGGCGACCTCGGATGCAGTCCCGGGAACCGGAAGGAGCGTCATATGGACGCACACGGATGGGCCCACGGCTGGGCCCACGGTTGGGCCCATGGTTGGGCCCACGGCTGGTAATTCAGCCGCTGTAGTTGCGCGAAGGCAACGGCCGGTGTTCGCACCGGCCGTTGGCCGTTCGCAGGGGTTGACCGCAGCACGTCGTAGAAACGGACGGGGACGTCGCGCGCGACCGATCGCGCTGCGCCGTTCACCTTTTTGGCCACACGCGTGACCCGATTCCTCCGCACCCCCTGGCGCAGCCGCAGCGCGGCTCGCGCGGTCGACAGCGCGTCGCTCGCGACGGGCGTGGCGCTCGTGCGCGCGCTCGCGGCCTTCGACACCGAGACCGCCGAGCACTCGGCGGCCGTCGCCCTGTACGCGCGCGACGTGGCGCTGCAGCTCGGCGCCGACGCCGACTCCGCGGCCGGCATCCAGCTCGGCGCGCTCGTGCACGACGTGGGCAAGCTCTCGCTGCCGCGCCGAGCTGCTGCTCAAGGCCGGCCCGCTCGACGAGCGAGGAGTGGGCCCTCGTGCGCAAGCACCCCGAGGCCGGCGCCCGCATCGTCGGCGGCCTGCCCTCGAGCCACACCCTGCTCACGATCGTGCGCCACCACCACGAGCGCGTGGACGGCCGGCGGCTACCCGCTCGGGTCTGCGCGGCAACGAGATCCCCGCCGCGGCGCGCATCGTCGGAGCCTGCGACGCCTACACGGCGATGACGCAGCCGAGGGCCTACCGCGCCTCGCTCGCGCCCGACGACGCGATCATCGAGATGCGCCGCAACGCCGACGCCCAGTTCGACTCCGAGGTCGTGGAAGCCCTGGTCACGCTCCTGGACTCCCAGGACGACGACTACCGCCTGGCCCGCACGCCCCGCTTCTCAGCCGAGTGCCAGCACGCCGAGCTCGCCGAGCACACAGAAGCGCCCCGCCACGCCTCCGCGTCCTGACCGGCGCCGCAACGGGCTGCCCGTACATGGGGTCTGGCGCGAACAGTTGGGGTCTGACCCCAGCTGTACGGGTCTGACCCCACGTGTACGGGTCACTGTCCAAGCCGTTTGTACGCTCTTCGCTCCTTGGGCCGCTGAGACGGCAACCGGCGTCCGCCGGCATGGCGGCGCATTCGGGATGCCCAGAGGCGTTGAGGGCTACCCGTACACCGGGGTCAGACCCGTACAGCTGGGGTCAGGCCCGAACTGGACGCGCCAGACCCCGTTCGTTCGCCGCGATGATGGCGCGGCGCTTTTCGCTCTCGTCGAGGCCGCTGCTTGTTCGAAGCTTTCGCGCTACAATCCCGGAGTCGGAGCGTTCCGCGCTCCGGAGGGTGCCCGTTTGCGGCACCTCCGGGTGTTCGCTACGCTACTGACCCGGCCCGTTCGCGGGCCGTTCGTGTGCGCGCGTTCTTTGTGCGCGCCACTCCACTGTCCAAGCCGTCACGAGGCCGCATGCCGACCGTCAATCAGCTCGTGCGTCATCCGCGCTCGCCTGAGCACGCGAAGACCAAGACCCCTGCGCTCAAGGGCTCGCCCCAGAAGCGCGGCGTCTGCACGCGCGTGTACACGGTCACGCCCAAGAAGCCGAACTCGGCTCTGCGCAAGGTTGCGCGCGTGCGTCTCACGAACGGCATGGAGATCACCTGCTACATCCCGGGCATCAGCCACAACCTGCAGGAGCACTCGGTCGTGCTCGTGCGCGGTGGCCGCGTCAAGGATCTGCCGGGCGTGCGCTACAAGATCGTGCGCCACGCGCTCGACACCTCCGGCGTCACCGACCGCAAGCAGGCGCGCTCCAAGTACGGCGCCAAGAAGAGCTAGCGCGATGCCCCGCCGTGCAGAGATCACACCGCGCGTCCTCCCCGCAGACGCGGTTCACTCCTCGACGCTCGTCAGCCAGGTGATCAACCGGGTCATGGTCGGCGGCAAGAAGTCGACCGCCGAGCAGATCGTCTACGGCGCGCTCGCGAAGATCGAGGAGCGCTCCGGCCGCCCGGCACTCGAGGTGCTGGAGCAGGCCATCAAGTCGGTCACGCCGTCGCTCGAGGTGCGTTCGCGCCGCGTCGGCGGCGCCAACTACCAGGTGCCGATCGAGGTGCCCGCGCGTCGCGCGCGCACGCTCGCCGTGCGCTGGATCGTCACGTTCGCGCGGCAGCGCCGCGAGCGCGAGATGGTCGAGCGCCTGGCCGCCGAGATTCTCGACGCGATCAACCAGCAGGGCGGGGCGTTCAAGCGCAAGGACGACATGTACCGCATGGCCCAGGCCAACAAGGCGTTTGCGCATTACCGCTGGTAAGCGGAGTCCTCCCTATGCCCCAAGTCGCAACTCAGACGAGATACCCGGATCCCGAAGATGGATGAGCTCGAGCCTGGTCCGGAACATCGGGATCATGGCCCACATCGACGCCGGCAAGACGACGGCGACCGAGCGCATCCTCTTCTACACCGGCAAGACCCACAAGATCGGCGAGGTGCACGAGGGCTCGGCCACGATGGACTGGATGGCGCAGGAGCAGGAGCGCGGCATCACGATCACGTCTGCCGCGACGACCGCGTTCTGGCGTGACCATCGCATCAACATCATCGACACTCCCGGCCACGTTGACTTTACGGTCGAGGTCGAGCGCTCGCTGCGCGTGCTCGATGGCGCGGTCGCGCTGTTCGACGCCGTCGCCGGCGTCCAGCCGCAGTCCGAGACCGTCTGGCGCCAGGCCGAGAAGTACGCCGTGCCGCGCATCGTGTTCATCAACAAGATGGACCGCGTGGGCGCCGACTTCGCCGCCGCCGTGCAGTCGATGGTCGATCGCCTCGGCGCCCGCGCCGTGCCGATCCAGCTGCCGATCGGCGCCGAGGACGGCTTCGAGGGGATCATCGATCTCGTCGAGCGCAAGGCGATCCGCTACACGGACTCGATCGGCGACACCTGGGAAGAGGGCGAGATCCCGGCCGAGCTGCTGCCGAGGCCGACGCCGCGCGCCACGTCCTGATCGAGGCCGTCGCCGACCACGACGAGGACATCGCGATGGCCTTCCTCGAGGACGAGGAGATCGACGCCGCGCGCCTGCGCGCCGCGATCCGCGCCTGCACGCTCGACCTCACGATCACGCCCGTCCTGTGCGGCTCGGCCTTCAAGAACAAGGGCGTCCAGCCGCTGCTCGACGCGATCATCGACTACCTGCCGACGCCGATCGACAAGGGCGCCGTGCACGGGCATCGACCCGAAGACCGGCGAGGAGGTCGAGCGCAAGCCGAGCCTCGACCGAGCCGTTCTGCGCGCTGGCCTTCAAGATCATGTCCGACCCGTTCGTCGGCAAGCTGACGTACTTCCGGGTCTACTCGGGCGTGCTCCAGGCCGGCTCGCACGTCTACAACCCGGCCACGGGCCGCAAGGAGCGCGTCGGCCGCATCCTCCAGATGCACGCCAACAGCCGCGAGGAGCGCGAGTCGGTGGGCGCGGGCGAGATCGCCGCCGCCGTCGGCCTCAAGCAGGTCACGACCGGCCACACGCTCTGCGACGAGGCCCACCAGGTGCTGCTCGAGTCGATCACGTTCCCGGAGCCCGTGATCGGGCTGGCCGTCGAGCCCAAGACGAAGGCCGACCAGGACAAGCTCGCCAACGCGCTCGCGCGCCTCTCGGAGGAAGACCCGACGTTCCGGGTGCGCACCGACGACGAGACCGGCCAGGTCGTCATCTCCGGCATGGGCGAGCTGCACCTCGAGATCATCGTCGACCGCCTCGTGCGCGAGTTCAGCGTGGCGGCCAACGTCGGCAAGCCGCAGGTCGCCTACCGCGAGACCATCCGCAGCAAGGTCGAGAAGGTGCAGGGCAAGTTCGTGCGCCAGACCGGCGGCCGCGGCCAGTACGGCGACGCGGTCATCTCGCTCGAGCCGAACCCCGGCAAGGGCTACGAGTTCGACAACAAGATCACCGGCGGCGTGATTCCGAAGGAGTACATCAAGTCGGTCGACGAGGGCATCCGCGAGGCGATGGAGTCGGGCACGGTCGCCGGCTACCCCGTCGTGGACGTCAAGGCGACCCTCACCTTCGGTTCCTACCACGACGTCGACTCGTCTGAGATAGCGTTCAAGGTCGCCGGCTCGATGGCGTTCAAGGCGGGCATGCCCAAGGCGGACCCGACGCTGCTCGAGCCGGTCTTCGAGGTGGAGGTCGAGACGCCCGAGGAGTACATGGGCGACGTCATCGGCGACCTGTCCTCGCGCCGCGGCCGGATCCTCAGCATGGAACCGCGGGGCAAGACCCAGATCGTCACGGCGCGCGTGCCGCTCTCCACGATGTTCGGCTACGCGACCACCGTCCGCTCGCTCTCCCAGGGCCGGGCGACCTACACCATGCAGTTCGCAAGTTACGAAGAAGTCCCGAAGGCACTCGCCGAAGAGATCGTCGCGGGTCGCTGACACCAAGGAATCCCGGGCCACCAGGCCCTCAAGAACACCTTTCAAGGAGTACGAACCGGCGATGGCCAAGCAGAAGTTCGAGCGGACGAAGCCGCATCTCAACATCGGCACGATCGGTCACATCGACCACGGGAAGACGACGCTGACGGCTGCGATCACGAAGGTGCTCGCGGAACGCGTGGGCGGCTCGAACAAGTACGTCGACTTCGGCAGCATCGACAAGGCTCCCGAGGAGCGCGAGCGCGGCATCACGATCTCGACCGCTCACGTCGAGTACGAGACCGAGAAGCGCCACTACGCGCACGTCGACTGCCCGGGGCACGCCGACTACATCAAGAACATGATCACGGGCGCCGCGCAGATGGACGGCGCGATCCTCGTGGTCTCCGCCGCCGACGGCCCCATGCCGCAGACGCGCGAGCACATCCTGCTGGCCCGCCAGGTCGGCGTGCCGTACGTCGTCGTCGCGCTCAACAAGGCCGACATGGTCGACGACCCCGAGCTGCGTCGAGCTCGTCGAGCTCGAGGTGCGCGAGCTGCTCTCGAAGTACGACTTCCCGGGCGATGACACCCCCGTCATCCAGGTCTCGGCGCTCAAGGCGCTCGAGGGCGACAAGGAGTGGGGCGACAAGATCATCGAGCTGATGGACGCCGTCGACTCCTACATCCCGGACGCCGAGCGCGCGATCGACCGGCCGTTCCTGATGCCGATCGAGGACGTCTTCACGATCACGGGCCGCGGCACGGTCGTCACCGGCCGCATCGAGCAGGGCGAGGTCAAGGTCGGCGAGGAGGTCGAGATCGTCGGCATCCACCCGAAGACCGAGAAGACCGTCGTCACCGGCGTCGAGATGTTCAACAAGTCGCTCGACGAGGGCCAGGCCGGCGACAACGCGGGCTGCCTGCTGCGCGGCATCAAGCGCGAGGACGTCGAGCGCGGCCAGGTGCTGGCCAAGCCCGGCTCGATCACGCCGCACACCGAGTTCGAGGCGCAGGTCTACGTGCTCTCGAAGGACGAGGGCGGCCGTCACACGCCGTTCTTCAAGGGCTACCGCCCGCAGTTCTACTTCCGCACGACCGACGTGACGGGGGACATCGAGCTCCCGGACGGCGTGGAGATGTGCATGCCCGGCGACAACGCCGTCATGACGATCTCGCTCATCCAGCCGATCGCCATGGACGAGGGCCTGCGCTTCGCGATTCGCGAAGGCAGCCGCACCGTCGGGGCCGGCGCCGTCACGAAGATCATCAAGTAGCGAAGGAGACCGTCGACCGTCGCGGCCCGCCCCGAGCGGGCCGCAACGTCGCGCCGACCGCCAATGGCACAGCAGAAGATCCGCATCCGCCTCAAGGGCTACGACCACGCGCAGCTCGATCTCTCGGCGCGCTCGATCGTCGAGACCGCGCAGCGCACCGGCGCGACCGTTTCCGGTCCTGTTCCCCTGCCGACCGAGAAGAACGTCTACTGCGTGATCCGCGGACCGTTCAAGGACAAGGACGCCCGCGAGCATTTCGAGATCAGGACGCACAAGCGCCTGATCGACATCCACCAGCCGACCCCGAAGACGGTCGACGCGCTCATGCGCCTCGACCTGCCGGCGGGCGTCGACATCGAGATCAAGCTGTAGGCGAGGGCAATGGCGAAAGTCATCATCGGCCGCAAGCTCGGCATGACCCAGTTCTTCACGGAGGACGGCCAGAAGGTCGCCGTCACCGTGATCCAGGCTGGTCCCTGCCCGGTCTCGCAGGTCAAGACGGAGGCGGATCACGGCTATGACGCCGTGCAGCTCGCCTTCGACGAGGTGCCCGAGCGCAAGCTCTCGAAGCCCGAGCGCGGGCACCTGGCCAAGAACTCCATCTCGCCGCATCGCCACCTGCACGAGTTCCGCGGAGCGTTCGAGCTCGCCGCGGGCGAGGTCGTGACGGTCGACGGCTTCGAGCCCGGCGACGCGGTCAAGGTCAGCGGCCGCTCCAAGGGCAAGGGCTTCGCCGGCACGATCAAGCGCCACGGGTTCTCCCGCGGCCCGGTCAGCCACGGCTCGCACAACGTGCGCGCCCCCGGCTCGATCGGCCAGTCGGCCACGCCCTCGCGCGTCATCAAGGGCGTGCGCATGGCGGGCCACATGGGCGCCGCCAACATCACGCAGCGCGGCCTGCAGGTGCTCGACCGCGACGTCGAGCGCAACCTGCTGCTCGTCAAGGGCGCGGTTCCCGGCCCGACCGGCGGCCTCGTGTTCGTGCGGGAGGATCGCTGATGGCCACGCTCACCGCGCCCGTCGTGGGCGGCAAGGGCAACGTGGAGCTCGCGGCCGAGGTCTTCGGTCACGAGACGCACCGGCAGCTGCTCTACGAGGCGGTCCGCGCCGAGATGCTCGCGCGCCGTCAGGGCACGTCCGACACCAAGACGCGCGGCCAGGTGGCCGGCGGCGCGGCCAAGCCGTGGCGCCAGAAGGGCACCGGCCGGGCACGCGCGGGCACGACCCGCTCGCCGCTCTGGAAGGGCGGCGGCGCGGTCTTCGGGCCGCACCCGCGCGACTACAGCGTGAAGATGAACCGCAAGGCCGTGCGGCGGGCGCAAGCTGATCGCGCTCTCGCAGCACGCCTCGCTCGAGAGCGTCGGCATCTTCGACGGCGCGATCTTCGGGAAGCCGAGCACGAAGGAAGCCCGCGCGTTCGTCGAGGGCTGGGGCCAGCAGGCGCCGCTCGTCGTGCTCGTGGGCGAGGACGAGGCCAACGCCGCGCTCTCGTTCCGCAACCTCGACCGCGTGATCGTCGCGTGGGTCGAGGACATCACCGTCGTCGAGTTGCTCTGGGCGCGCAGCCTGCTGCGTCTCGCAGGCCGCGCTGGCCGAGCTGCAGGGAGGTGACGACTCGTGACGTCCGTGACCACCGATCCGCGCCACGTGATCCTCGAGCCGGTCGTCTCGGAGAAGGCCTACAACCTGATCCAGTTCAACAAGTACTCGTTCAAGGTCCACCCGACGGCGCACAAGACGCAGGTGCGCCAGGCCATCGAGGCGCTCTTCGGCGTGCACGTCGTCGCCGTCAAGATCGTCAACGTGCCGGGCAAGCCCAAGCGGCGCGGCCAGGTGGCCGGTCGCCGCCCCGGCTACAAGAAGGCGATCATCCAGCTGCGCGAGGGCGATTCGATCGAGCTCTTCGAGGGGGCGCGCTAATGGGTGTCCGTCAGTTCAAGCCCACCTCGCCGGGTCGTCGCTTCATGACGATCTCGGATTTCGACGAGATCACGCGCGACAAGCCGGAGAAGAGCCTGCTCGCCCCGGTCAAGCGCAACGGCGGCCGCAACAACACGGGCCGCATCACGACGCGGCACCAGGGCGGCGGCCACAAGCGCCGCTACCGCATCATCGACTTCAAGCGGCGCAAGGACGGCGTTCCGGCCACGGTGGCCGCGATCGAGTACGACCCCAACCGCTCCGCGCGCATCGCGCTGCTGCACTACGTCGACGGCCACAAGGCCTACATCCTGGCGCCGGCGCGCCTGGGCGTCGGATCGACGGTGCAGTCGGGCGCCGACGCGGACATCAAGGTCGGCAACTGCCTGCCGCTCTCGTCGATCCCGACCGGCACGATCGTGCACGCGGTCGAGCTGCGCCCGGGACAGGGCGCGCGCATGGTGCGCTCGGCGGGTGCGAGCGCGCAGCTGGTCGCACGCGAGGACGGACGCGCACTGCTGCGCCTGCCCTCCGGCGAGCTCCGCCGCGTCCCCGAGACCTGCCGCGCGACGATCGGCACCGTCTCGAACGCGACGCATCAGAACCAATCGAGCGGCAAGGCCGGTCGCTCGCGCTGGCTGGGCAAGCGCCCGTCGGTGCGCGGTACGGCCATGAACCCCGTCGACCACCCGCATGGTGGCGGCGAGGGCAAGAACAAGGGCAGTCACCCGGTCACGCCGTGGGGCAAGATCACGCTCGGCAGGCGGACCCGTGACCCGAAGAAGGCAAGCTCCCGCGACATCGTCCGCGGACGCAAGCGCGGGAAGGGCAGGTCGTAGGCGATGTCTCGTAGCTCCAAGAAGGGCCCGTTCATCGAAGAGCGCCTCATGAAGCGCGTCGAGGAGATGAACGCCACGCGTTCCAAGCGCATGATCAAGACGTGGTCGCGCACCTCGACGATCTTCCCGGAGATGGTCGGGCACACGATCGCCGTGCACGACGGGCGCAAGCACGTGCCCGTGTTCGTGTCGGAGTCGATGGTCGGTCACAAGCTCGGCGAGTTCGCGCCCACGCGCACCTACCGTGGGCACGCCGACAAGCAGGCGAAGCGGCGGTAACGTGGCGACCGCGACCGATCAGCCGACGCTCGTGCGTGCCCAGGTGCGGCACTTGCGCTGCTCTGCGCGCAAGGCCCGCGTGATCCTGGACCACGTGCGCGGGCTGTCCGTCATGCAGGCGGAGGCCACGCTCCAGTTCTCCCCGCGCGCGGCGGCCCGAGACGTCCTCGGCCTGCTCCGCTCCGCGACGGCGAACGCCAAGGAGAATCACGACATCGACAAGGCCGAGCTCGTGATCGACCACTGCTACGCCGACGAGGACCGCACGCTCAAGCGCTTCAAGCCGCGTGCACGCGGCCGCGCCTCGAGCATCCACAAGCGCATGTGCCACGTCACGATCGTGCTGCGGCACGTCGCGGTGGCCGAGCCGCGCGACATCTCCGCCGCCCAGGCCACGATCGCCGCCGAGAGCCGCCGCGGCCGCGCCCGCGCGGCTGCAGGCCGCCGCCGCGCCGCCGGCCGCCGAGGTCGAGGCGCCCGAGGTCGAGGAGGCCGAGGCCGAGGAGACCGGCGCCGAGGAGACCGCTGCGCCCAAGCCGAAGGCCGCGCGCAAGCCGCGCAAGCCGCAAGGCGGCCGAGAGGCCGAGACGGACGCCGAGACCGAGCCCGCGGCCGAGGACGAGACGTCCGAGGCTGCGGAAGCGACGGCTGCGGCGCCCAAGGCGCCGCGCAAGAAGCCTGCCGCGAAGCCCACCGAACCGGCGTCGCAGCCCGCCGACGATGCGGACGCAGACAGCCGCCGAAGAAGGGGACTCGTAATGGGTCAGAAGATTCACCCGGGCGGCTTCCGCATCGGGATCATTCACGACTGGAAGTCCAACTGGTTCTCGGAGAAGGAGTTCGGCGCCTACCTCATCGAGGACGTGCGCATCCGCGATCACATCCGCGGCAAGCTCTCGCACGCCGGCCTCTCCGACATCCACATCCGCAAGGACTCCCAGCGGATCACGATCGACATCTACACGGCGCGCCCCGGCATCGTGATCGGCAAGTCCGGCAGCGAGGTCGAGGCGCTGCGCCAGGACGTGCACGCCATGACCCACAAGGCCGTGCACGTGAACATCAACGAGATCAAGCGGCCCGAGCTGGACGCCAACCTGGTCGCCCAGTCCGTCGCCGAGCAGCTGCAGAACCGCGTCTCGTTCCGGCGCGCCATGAAGCGCTCGCTGGCCTCGGCCATGCGCTCGGGCGCCCAGGGCGTGCGCATCCGCTGCGGCGGCCGTCTCGGCGGCGCGGAGATGTCGCGCACCGAGCAGTACTCCGAGGGACGCGTGCCGCTGCACACGCTGCGCGCCGACATCGATTACGGCTTCGCCGAGGCGCAGACGCAGGCCGGCCGCATCGGCGTCAAGGTCTGGATCAACAAGGGCGAGATCATGCCCGCCGGCTACGAGGGCGCTCAGCAGCAGACGACGCGCCTCGGTGAGGTCGACGCGCGCCGCAGGCGCGGCGTCACGACGATCACCGAGGACACCGGTCCGTCGAGGCCCGAGCGGCGTCGCGGCCCGGGTGGCGGCGGCGGTGGCGGCGCTGGCGGCGGCGGCGGTGGCGGCGGTCGTCCCGGTGGCGGCGGTGGCGGCGGTCCCGGTGGCGGCGGTGGTCGCCCCGGCGGCGGTGGCGGCGGCGGCGTGGGCAGCAGACGGGCCCGTCGGGCCCGTCGACGCCCGTCGGGACGCCGTGCTCCCGATCGCTCTGCGCAGCCCGCGGCCGAGGCGCCGCCCGTCGAGGCGCCCCCCGTCGAGGCGCCCGCTCCCGAGGCCCCCGCGGCTCCGGCGGAGGGTGAGGCCTGATGCTGCTCCCACGTCGTTTCAAGTACCGCAAGCAGCAGCGCGGCAGCCGCGCCGGGATGTCGAAGGGCCACCAGACCGTGCAGTTCGGCGAGTTCGGCCTCAAGGCGCTCGACGAGCGGCTGGATCACGAACCGCCAGATCGAGGCAGCCCGTATCGCGATGACGCGCAAGATCCGCCGTCGCGGCAAGGTCTGGATCACGATCTTCCCGGACAAGCCCGTGAGCCAGAAGCCGCTCGAGACCCGCATGGGCTCGGGCAAGGGCCCGCCGGAGCGCTACGTGGCCGTCGTCAAGCCCGGCCGCGTCATGTTCGAGCTCTCCGGCGTGCCGGAGCCCCTGGCGCGCGAGGCCATCCGCCTCGCTGCGATGAAGCTGCCGGTGCGCACGAAGTTCGTCAAGCGGGAGGGTGATCTCTTTGAAGGCTAATGAGATTCAGGACCTGACCGACGACGAGGTCGCACAGAGGCTCGAGGAAGGTCGCCGAGAGCTGTTCAACCTGCGCTTCCAGCACGCCACGGGAGCGCTCGAGAACACCCACCGGCTGAGTCTGGTCAAGAAACAGATCGCGCGCCTGCTGACCGTGCAGCTCCAGCGGGCGTCCGCGAAGGAGCGTGCGTGATGGCGGACGACAACACCCAGGCCGACGAGCAGGCAGAGGCGCCCGAGGCGCCCGAGGCCGAGGCTGCGGCCGTGAGCGAGGAGCCGGCGAAGCCGGCCAAGCGCACGCGTGCCAAGAAGGCCGCCGAGCCCGTGGCGGAGGAGGCGGCCGAGGCCGTCGCGGAGGAGGCCGCCCCCGAGGAGGCCGCCGAGCCCGCTGCCGAGGAAGCCGCCGAGCCGGTCGCCGAGGAAGCCGCCGAGCCCGCCGCCAAGCCCGCGCGCGCTTCGCGTGCCAAGAAGGCCGCCGAGCCCGCAGCCGAGGAGGCCGCCGAGGCGACCGCCGCCGTCGAGGAAGCGGCCGCGCCCGCCGAGGCCGAGCAGCCCAAGAAGCGCACGCCGCGCGCCAAGCCGCTCAAGAAGAAGGCGCGGCCCAAGGAGCGCAAGCCCCACGTGCGCGAGCCGCGGCCGCTCAAGGCCGAGGGCCGTCGCAAGGAGCGCCGCGGGATCGTCGTCTCGGCCGCCATGGACAAGACGATCACGATCCGCATCGACTCGGCCAAGCCGCACCCCAAGTACCACAAGATCGTTCGCCGCTCCACGCGCCTGCACGCGCACGACGAGCGCAACGAGGCCGGCGTGGGCGATGTCGTGCGCATCGTCGAGACCCGCCCGCTCTCGAAGCTCAAGCGCTGGCGCATGATCGAGATCGTCGAGAAGGCGAAGTGAGGACCCGATGATCCAGGCCGAAAGCCGGCTGCGCGTGGCCGACAACACGGGCGCCAGGGAGATCCTCTGCATTCGCGTGCGCGGCGGCTCCAAGCGCCGCTATGCGCGCGTCGGCGATGTGATCGTGGGCGCCGTCAAGCAGGCGACGCCGAACGGCTCCGTCAAGAAGGGCGAGGTCGTCACGGCGGTCGTCGTGCGCACCAAGAAGTCGTTCGCGCGTGACGACGGCACCTACATCGCCTTCGACGACAACGCCGCCGTGATCATCGACGCGGCGCGCAACCCGCGCGGAACGCGCATCTTCGGGCCGGTCGCCCGTGAGCTGCGCGAGCGCAACTTCATGAAGATCGTCTCGCTCGCCCCGGAGGTGCTGTGATGGCTCCGGCCAAGACCAAGACCAAGCACGTGACGCTCAAGATCCGCAAGGGCGACCTCGTCGAGGTGCTCAGCGGCAAGGACGTCGGCCGCCGCGGCAAGGTGCTCTACGTGATCCCCAGCGAGCGCCGGCTGATCGTCGAGACGATCAACATCGTCAAGCGCCACACCAAGCCGCGGCCCGTCAAGGGCTCGCGCGGCTCCGTCAGATGCAGCCCGGCGGCGTGATCGAGAAGGAAGCCGCCCTGCGCGTCGACAACGTCGCGCTCGTGTGCCCGCGCTGCAACCACGCCGACGCGCGTCGGCTACCGGATCGCCGAGAACGGCGAGAAGCTGCGCCACTGCCGCCGCAAAGGCTGCGGCCAGGACATCGGAAAGTGACCTGATAGCAATGGCTGAGACGACAATCACCCCGCCGCGCCTGCGCGGCCGCTACGAGACCGATGTGCGCCCGCTGCTCCAGGAGCGCTTCGAGTACCGCTCGCCCATGCAGATGCCCCGCCTGAGCAAGATCACGCTCAACATGGGCGTCGGCGAGGCGAAGACGAACTCCAAGGCGCTCGACGAGGCCGTCGAGCAGCTCGCGATCATCGCCGGCCAGCGCCCGCTGATCACCAAGGCGAAGAAGTCGATCGCCGGCTTCAAGCTGCGCGAGGGCATGCCGATCGGCTGCAAGGTGACGCTGCGCGGCGCCCGCATGTGGGAGTTCCTCGACCGCCTCATGGCCGTCGCGCTGCCGCGCATCCGCGACTTCCGCGGGCTCGACCCGGCCTCGTTCGACGGCCGCGGCAACTACTCGCTGGGCGTGCGCGAGCAGATCATCTTCCCCGAGATCGACTACGACCGGATCGATACCGTGCGCGGGCTCGACGTGACGATCACGACGACCGCGAACACCGACGAAGAGGCACGCGAGCTGCTGCGAGCGCTCGGAATGCCGTTCAGGGAGGCGTGACGTGGCGAAGACGTCGCTGAGAGTCAAGGCCGCGAGGACGCACCGCTACAAGGTGCGCAACTACACGCGCTGCAATCGCTGTGGACGGCCGCGCGCGGTCTTCCGCAAGTTCGGGGTGTGCCGCATCTGCCTGCGCGAGCTCGCGCATCAGGGCGTCATCCCCGGCATGACCAAGTCGAGCTGGTAGGCCGCCGATGCTGACCGATCCAGTCGCCGACATGCTGACCCGCATCCGGAACGCGAACCTCGCGCGCCACGAGACGGTGTCGATGCCCACCTCCAAGCTCAAGGTCGAGATCGCCCGCGTGCTGCCTCGACGAGGGCTACGTGGAGGCGTTCGCGGTTGCGCGCGGCGAAGAGGCCTTTGACGTGCTGACGGTCACGTTGAAGTACGCTGACGACCGTCGACGCGTGATCCAGGGCATCAAGCGCATCTCGAAGCCGGGTCGTCGCATCTACGCCAAGTCCGACCGCCTGCCGAAGGTGCTCGGCGGCCTCGGTACCGCGATCATGTCCACCCCCGTACGGCGTGATCACCAGCCGTCAGGCCGCAGAGCGCGGCATTGGCGGCGAGGTGCTCTGCTTCGTCTGGTAGTCCTGCAATGAGCCGCATCGGAAGAGCCCCCATCACCCTGCCCGCCGGCGTCGAGATCGACGTCGGCCTGGACGCGTGGGCGTGAAGGGCCCCGAGGGGTCGCTCGAGCAGGTCGTCCCGCACGAGATGACGGTGAGCGTCGACGAGGGCGTCGTCACGGTCACGCGGCCCACCGACCGCGGGCCGCACCGCTCGCTGCACGGCCTCACGCGCACGCTCGTCGCGAACATGGTCGAGGGCGTCACGAACGGCTACGAGAAGCGCCTGGAGATCCAGGGCGTCGGCTACCGCGCCGCGCTCAAGGGCTCCTCGATCGAGCTGCTGCTCGGCTTCTCGCACCCCGTGCGTCGTCGAGGCCCCCGAGGGCATCGAGTTCGAGGTGCCGGCGCCGACGCAGGTCATCGTGCGCGGCATCGACAAGCAGTCCGTCGGCCAGGTCGCGGCGGACATCCGCCGCCTGCGCCCGCCGGAGCCCTACAAGGGCAAGGGCATCCGCTACGCGGGCGAGATCGTCCGCCGCAAGGTCGGGAAGCGCGCATGAAGCTCAGCACCGAACAACGTCGCCGGCGCCGGCATCGCCGCGTGCGCGGCAAGGTGCACGGCAGCGCGGCGCGTCCGCGCCTGTGCGTGTTCCGCTCCAGCAAGGGCATCTACGCCCAGGTCATCGACGACGACGCGGGCGTCACGCTCGCGTCGGCCTCGACGCTGGCGGCTGGGCGACAGTGGCACGAAATCCGAAAGGGCTGCCGAGGTCGGCAAGCTCGTGGCGCAGCGCGCCAAGCGACGCCGGCATCGAGAAGGTCGTGTTCGACCGCGGCGGCTACCTCTACCACGGGCGCGTCAAGGCGCTCGCTGACGGCGCCCGCGAGGGCGGCTTGGAGTTCTAGATGGGACGCATCCCGCAGCAGCGTGACGGAGGCGAGCTCCAGGAGCGCGTCGTCGAGATCAACCGCGTGGCCAAGGTCGTCAAGGGCGGCCGGCGCTTCTCGTTCACGGCGCTCGTCGTCGTCGGCGACGAGTCCGAGCAGGTCGGCATCGGCTACGGCAAGGCCAACGAGGTCCCCGTGGCGATCTCGAAGGCCGTGGACGACGCCAAGAAGAACCTCTTCCGGGTGCCGCGCTACCGCGCGACGATCCCGCACGAGGTCGTCGGCATCTTCGGCGCCGGCCGCGTGATGCTCAAGCCGGCCGGGCCGGGCACCGGCGTGATCGCCGGCGCCGGCGTGCGCGCCGTGCTCGAGCTCGCGGGCATCCGCGACATCCTCGCGAAGTCGCTCGGCACCTCGAACCCGATCAACCTCGTGCGCGCCACCGAGGCCGGCCTCAAGGCGCTGCGGCGCCCCGAGGACGTCGCCAAGCTGCGCGGCAAGACGGTCGCAGAGGTCCTGCCGCCCCGCGCGCGCAAGGTGGAGGCCGCCGTCGCGGCCGCCCCGGCCACGGCCGTGGTCGAGCCCGACGCCGCGGCGGACGGTGACGACTGATGGCCATCCGCGTCACCCAGGTGCGCTCGAAGATCGGCCACAAGCAGCGAGCACCGCGGTACGCTGCGGGCTCTGGGTCTCGGCCGCATCGGCTCGAGTGCGGTGCACGAGGACTCGCCGACGCTGCGCGGGATGCTCCACAAGGTCGCATTCCTCGTGAAGGTCGAAGACGGCGCGGTGGCTGACAAGAAGAAGGACGCTTGATGGACGAGACAGGAGCGCATCGGTCTCCACAACCTCGCGCCGACGCCGGGCTCCACCAAGGAGCGCAAGCGGGTCGGGCGCGGTCAGGGCAGCGGCACGGGCAAGACGTCGGGCCGCGGTCAGAAGGGCCAGAAGTCCCGCTCGGGCTCGCACATGATGCGCGCCGGGTTCATCGGCGGCCAGATGCCGCTGCACATGCAGGTCCCGAAGCTGCGCGGCGCGCACTCCAAGGACTCGATGCCGATCGGCCCCTTCCGCACGTACACGCACGGCGTGAACGTCTCCGCGCTCGCCGCGCGCTTCGAGGCCGGCGCCGAGGTCACGCCCGAGGCGCTGCTCGCCGCGCGCGTCCTGCGCACGCTGCAAGCACCCGGTCAAGATCCTCGGCGACGGCGAGATCGGCGTCGCCCTGACCGTGCACGCGCACCGCTTCTCCGCCTCCGCGCGCCAGAAGATCGAGGCCGCGGGCGGCACCGTCGTGATCATCGATCCGCCGGTCGAGGAGCCCGAGGTGGTCGTGCGCGACGAGGTCAAGCGCGCCGCCGCCGAGGCCCGCGCCGCGGCTGCGGCGAAGGCGCCCAAGAAGAAGCCGGCAGACGATGACGACGCCGACGAGGCAGCTGCCGACGAGGACGCCGCCGAGGAGCCCGTCGCCGAGAGCGACGAGCCCGCTGCCGACGAGGGCGCCGACGACGAGGGCGACGAGGCCTGATGTTCGCGCCGCTCATGAACATCTGGCGCGTCCCGGAGCTCCGGCACCGGCTCGCCTTCACGTTCATGATCATCGCGCTCTACCGCGCCGGCTCCTGGCTGCCGGTGCCGGGCGTCAACACGAGCTCGCTGCGCGACTTCTTCGGCGGCGGCGCGAACGGCTCGATCCTCAGCGTGCTCAACATCTTCTCCGGCGGCGCGCTCGCGAACCTCTCGCTGTTCGCGCTCGGGATCATGCCGTACATCACGGCGTCGATCATCATGCAGCTGATGCAGACGGTCGTGCCGTCGCTCGAGAAGCTGTCCAAGGAGGGCGAGTCCGGCTACAAGAAGATCACGCAGTACACGCGCTATCTGACGGTCGCGCTGGCGGCGTTCCAGTCGGCCGGCTACGTGTTCCTGTTCCACAACGGCTCGGCGATCGGCGCCAACGACCTGCTGCCCGATCTCACCGTCGGGCCGCTTCATCCTGATCGTGACGACGCTCACGGCGGGCACGACGCTGCTCATGTGGATGGGCGAGCTGATCACCCAGCGCGGCGTCGGCAACGGCATCTCGCTGCTGATCTTCGCCTCGATCCTGACGGCGGCGCCGCCGGCGATCGACGCCTGGCTGAACGGCGACACGTTCGAGCGGCTCGCGCTGCCGATCATCACGCTCGGCGTGATCCTCGCGGTCGTCTACATGAACGAGGGCCAGCGCCGCATCCCGATCCAGTACGCCAAGCGCCAGGTCGGCCGCCGGATGATGTCGGGCGGATCGACGTACCTGCCGCTGCGCGTCAACATGGCGGGCGTCATCCCGGTCATCTTCGCCGTCGCGGTGCTCTTCTTCCCGTCGACGGTCGGGCCAGCTCATCCCCGGCCTCAAGCCGCTCTCGACGTTCTTCGCCCCGGGCGGCTGGCCGGCGATCATCCTCGAGCTCGCGCTGATCATCATGTTCACGTTCCTGTACACGGCCGTCACGTTCAACCCGGTCGACCAGGCGGACAACCTCAAGAAGTACGGCGGCTTCATCCCGGGCGTCCGTCCCGGCGCGCCGACCGCCCGCTACCTCGACCGCGTGCTCACGCGGCTGACGCTGCCGGGCGCGATCTTCCTCGGGCTGATCGCCGTGCTGCCGAACATCCTGATCCGCTACATGGGGTTCTCGCAGGCCACCGCGCGCGGCCTCGGAGGCACGTCGATCCTGATCGTGGTGGGTGTCGCGCTCGACGCGATGCGGCAGATGGAGTCGCAGCTGACGATGCGCCACTACGAGGGCGTCCTCAAGAAGTAGGCGTGCCTGCCGACGACTGCTCGCCGTGCTCTTGTTCGGCCCGCCCGGTGCAGGGAAGGGCACCCAGGCGGCGGCCGTGGCCGCTGCCAGTGGCGTGCCGCACATCGCCACGGGCGACATGTTCCGCGAGCACATGCGCGCCGGGCACGCCGCTCGGCCTCGAGGCGCGCGGCTACATGGACAGCGGCGAGCTCGTGCCGGACGACGTGACGATCGGCATGCTCGCCGACCGCATCTCGCAGCCGGATGCCGCCGGCGGCTTCGTGCTCGACGGCTTCCCGCGCAACGTCGACCAGGCCGCGCGTGCTCGACCGCATGCTCGCCGAGCGCGGCGCGAAGGTCTCGGGCGTGCTCGACATCGAGGTGCCCGAGGACGAGCTCGTGCGCCGTCTGGCCGGGCGCCTGGTCTGCCGCGCCGGCAGCCATCCCTACCACGTGACCGACGCGCCGCCCGCGGTCGCCGGCGTGTGCGACATCGACGGCTCCGAGCTGTACCAGCGCGACGACGACCGCGAGGACGTCGTGCGCAACCGCGTGGCCGTCTTCGAGCGCGACACGATGCCGGTGCGCGAGCACTACCGCGCGCTCGGTACGCCCGTCGCTGACGATCGACGGCGCGCCGCGCGCCCGAGGCGGTCGAGGCCGAGCTCACCGCGGCCGTGCGCGCCCTGGGGGACGCGTGATCCTGCGCAAGTCGCGCCGCGAGCTCGAGCGCATGGCCGCCGCCGGCTCGATCGTCGCGCGCACGCTCGCGCTGCTGCGCGACCACGCCCGGCCCGGCGTGACGACGGGCGAGCTCGACCGCGCCGCCGAGGAGTTCATCCGCGGCCAGGGCGGCGTGCCGACGTTCAAGGGCTACCACGGCTTCCCGGCCTCGATCTGCGTCTCGCCGAACGACATGGTCGTGCACGGCATCCCCGGCGCCTACGTCGCTGCAGCGAGGGCGACGTCCTCTCGGTCGACGTCGGCGTCACGCTGCGCGGCTGGGTGGCCGACTCCGGCTACACGTTCTGGGTCGGCGAGGGCGATCCGCCCGAGGACGTGCGCGCGCCTGCTCGACGGCCTGCCGCGCCTCGCTCTTCGCCGCGGTCGACCAGTGCGTCGACGGCGACCACCTGTCCGATCTCGGCCACGCCGTGCAGACGCGCGTCGAGGAGGACGGCTTCGGCGTGATCCGCTCGCTCGTCGGCCACGGGGTCGGGCGGCGCATGCACGAGGACCCGCAGATCCCGAACTACGGGCCGCCGGGCCGCGGGCACGTCCTGCGCCCGGGGATGACGCTCGCGGTCGAGCCGATGATCACCGCCAGCGGCGTGACCGATGTCGAGCTCGACGAGGACGACGGCTGGTCGATCTACAGCGCCGACCGCTCGCTCACGGCGCACTACGAGCACACCGTCGCCGTGACCGACGACGGGCCGCTGTCCTCACGCGCCACGAGGGCTGGTCGCCGGTCGACGACGAAGTCGGGGCGCGCCGGTAGGTGCCTGTGAGCGCGTATCCGGACGCCGGACTCTGCTACCATGCAGCTTCGCGCTTTGCCGCTGCATGCCCGCTCGGGCGGACGCGGCGGACGCGCTTCATTCGTTGTATTGAAAGGGAATCGTGAAGGTCAGGGCGAGCGTCAAGACCATGTGCGACAAGTGCCGCGTCATCCGCAGGCACGGACGCGTCATGGTGATCTGCCCCAATCCCCGCCACAAGCAGCGGCAGGGCTGAGCGATGGCACGGATCGCAGGCGTCAACCTCCCGCGCGAGAAGCGCGTCGAGATCGGCCTCACCTACATCTTCGGCATCGGCCGCTCGACGTCGCAGTCGGTGCTCGGATCGCTCGAGATCGACCGCGACACGAAGGTGCGCGATCTGACCGAGGAAGAGGTCTCGAAGCTGCGCGGGTACATCGACCAGAACCTCATGGTCGAGGGCGACCTGCGCCGCGAACGCTCCCAGAATGTCAAGCGCCTGATGGAGATCGGCTGCTACCGCGGGCTGCGCCACCGCCGCGGGCTGCCGGTTCACGGTCAGCGCACGAAGACGAACGCGCGCACCCGCAAGGGGCCGAAGAAGACCGTCGGCAAGCAGCGCAAGAAGTAGGACTTCGGGCGCGACCACCGCGCTCGAGAAAGGATCGAGGAACCCGCATTGCCCCCTGCCCCCCGTCGCACCGCGGCGCGTAGCCGCGCCCGGCGCAAGGCCCGCAAGAACATCGCCGTCGGCCAGGCGCATATCAAGACGTCGTTCAACAACACGATCGTCGCGATCACCGATCGCGAAGGCAACGTGATCGTGTGGAAGTCGGCCGGCGGCGCAGGCTTCAAGGGCTCGCGCAAGTCGACCCCGTTCGCCGCCCAGGTGACGGCCGACGCGTGCGCGCGCGAGGGCATGGAGCACGGTCTGCAGAAGGTCGAGGTGTTCGTCAAGGGCCCGGGTTCGGGGCGCGACACGGCCGTGCGCTCGCTGCAGGCCGCCGGCCTCGAAGTGATCTCGGTCAAGGACGTCACCCCGCAGGCCCACAACGGCTGCCGCCCGCGCAAGCGGCGGCGGGTCTAGGCGGTCCGGCATGGCTCGTTCCACTGACGCCAAGTGCAAGAAGTGCCGCCGCGAGGGCATGAAGCTGTTCCTCAAGGGCGAGCGCTGCCTGACGGAGAAGTGCGGCGTCGAGCGCCGCGCCTACCCGCCCGGCCAGCACGGCCGCGGCCGCATCAAGCAGAGCGAGTACCTGCTGCAGTTGCGCGAGAAGCAGAAGGCGCGCCGCTACTACGGCGTGCTCGAGAAGCAGTTCGCGAACTACTACGACAAGGCCAGCCGCAAGCAGGGCATCACGGGTGAGAACCTCCTGCGCATGCTCGAGACGCGGCTCGACAACGTCGTCTACCGGCTCGGCTTCGCCGCCTCCCGCGCCCAGGCGCGGCAGCTCGTGCGGCACGGCCACTTCCACGTGAACGGCCGGCGCGTGAACATCCCGTCGTTCCACGTCCGCCCGAACGACCTGGTGAACATCCGCCCGAACTCCAGCGCCGAGGCGGTCATTCGCGATGCGACCGACCTCACGTCGTCGGTCGCGAGCTGGTTGCTTGCCGACCACGACAACCTCACCGGCAAGGTCCTGCGCCTCCCCGAGCGTGTCGAGATCGACACGCCCGTCCAGGAGCAGCTGATCGTCGAGCTCTACTCCAAGTAGCGCTTTACAAGCCGCTGCTCCTGTCCGCACTCCCGCCCGTCCGGAGAATTTCCGAATGTCTGCACTGATGGATTTCCAGATTCCGAAGATCACGCACGAGGACGTGACGCCCACCCATGGGGCGTTCGCGATCGAGCCGCTTGATCGTGGCTTCGGCCACACCTACGGCAACTCGCTGCGCCGCGTGCTGCTCTCGACCATCGAGGGCACCGCGGTCACCTCGGTCAAGATCGAGGGCGTCGCGCACGAGTTCTCGTCGATCAAGGGCGTCCGCGAGGACGTCACCGACATCATCCTCAACCTGAAGGGGCTCGTCGCGCGTCTGCACGGCGAGATCTCCGACATCGAGGCCCGCATCCTCAAGGAGGGCCCGGGCGTCGTCACGGCGGCCGACATCGACGCGAGCTCGGAGCTCGAGATCCTCAACCCGGAGCTCGAGATCTGCCACCTCGCCGAGGGCGCGCGGCTCGAGATGATGCTCACGATCGGCCGCGGCCGCGGCTATGTCGCCGCCGACGGCAACAAGGGCCCGGAGACGACGATCGGCATGATCCCGGTCGACTCGATCTTCTCGCCCGTGCGCCGCGTCTCGGTGCACGTCGACTCGGCCCGCGTCGGCCAGCGCACCGACTACGACAAGCTCACGCTCGACATCTACACCGACGGCTCGGTCTCGCCGCGCGAGGCGGTCGAGCAGGCCGCCGAGGTGCTGATCCGCCAGCTGGCGATCTTCACGAACATCGACACGAGCGACCTCACGAGCCTGGCCGCGGCCTCGCCCGTCGGCGCGCTCGAGCCCGAGATGCCCGAGGCGCACGGCATGGAGAACATCCTGATCGAGGAGCTCGAGCTCGGCGTCCGCTCGTACAACTGCCTCAAGCGCGTCGGCATCGAGACGATCGGCGACCTGATCTCGAAGACCGAGCAGGAGCTGGCCGCGATCCCGAACTTCGGCAAGAAGTCGATCGAGGAGGTGCGCGAGACGCTCGCCGTGCACAGCCTCAAGCTTCGGGGTGACGACTGATGCGACACCAGAAGCGCGGGCGGAAGCTCGGCCGCGACAGCGCCCACCGCAAGGCGCTCTACGCCAACCTGACGGCGGAGCTGATCCAGCACGGCCGCATTCGCACCACGCTGGCGAAGGCCAAGGAAGTGCGCCCCGTGGCCGAGCAGATGATCACGCTCGGCAAGCGCGGCGACCTGCACGCGCGGCGACAGGCGGTGGCGTTCCTGCGCCAGAAGCCGGTCGTCAAGAGCCTGTTCGAGGACATCGCGCCGCGCTACGCGGAGCGCCCGGGCGGCTACACGCGCATCATCAAGCTCGGGCCGCGTCTCGGCGACGCGGCCGAGATGGCGTACATCGAGCTCGTCTGAGCCGGAGCGGCGACCGTGGCCACCGTGCGCACGGATGCCTATCAGCTGCCGCTCCCGGCGGGCTGGTCCGACCGCACCGCGGTGACGCTCGTCGGCGCCCGCGGCCGCTGATGGCTCCGTTCCCGAACCTCGTGATCACGCGCGAGGCGCCTGTGCGAGGGCATGGGGCTCGGCGGCTTCGCCGACGGCCACGCGCACCTGCTGCGCGACCAGGTCGACTCGTTCGAGCTGCTCTCGAACGGCTGGGAGACCGTGGACGGCCAGCGCGCGCTCGTGCGCATGGTGCGCTTCCGCGTGGGCGAGTCGGAGCCGCTGGTGCAGCTGCAGGCCTTCACCGTGCGCGACGGCCTCGGGCTACGTCATCTGCGGCACCGCGACGGAGCTGGCCTTCGAGGAAGCCGAGCCCGCGTTTCGCGAGGCCATCGACGGCCTGCGCTTCGCATCGACCGGCGACCGGGAGCGGCGCCCTGCAGGTGCTGCACGGGTGAGCGCGCCCAGTCCGTTCGATGACCGCCCCGCGATCGGCGTGGCGCTCGTGCGCTTCGCGCTCGCCCTGCTCGTGCTCGCGGCCGGCGTGTTCCAGGTGCAGCGGCATCACGCCGCCGTGGCCGATGCGCGCATCTGGGGCCTGCCGTCTCCGAGCTTCTCGGGCATCGCGATTCCCGTGATCGCCATCGTCCTCGGCGTCGTCCTGCTGCTGGGCCTCGCGCCGCGCCTGGCCGCCTGGCTGATCCTCGCGCTCGCGATCTTCGTGATGATCGTCGCGGGGCGCACCGACGGCGGCTTCTACATCACGCTGCCGCCGGTCATCATCGTGCTCGCCCTGATCGTGATCGGCGCGGGAGGCGGGCGCTGGGCGCTCGTCGACCGAATCGACCCGCCGCGCCAGCGGCGGCTCGAACGCACGCAGTGACCTTGCCGGTTCTCCGCCTCGAGATCGAATACGACGGGGCGGCGTTCTACGGCTGGGCCGCGCAGCCCGGGCTGCGCACCGTCGAGAGCGTGCTGACCGAGGCGCTGCAGGTGTTCTGGCCGCGTTGCGGCCGCCCCGTCGTGGCCGGGCGGACCGATACCGGCGTGCACGCCTCCGGCCAGGTCGTGAGCCTGGAGGGGGCCGAGGGCGGGCCCGAGCTCGGCCGCATTCCGGCGGCGCTCAACGCGCACCTGCCGCCCGATGTCGCCGTGCTGAGCTGCCGCGCGGGCGCCCGACGGCTTCCATGCGCGCTTCTCGGCGCTCTCGCGGCGCTACGAGTACCGCGTGCTGCGCTCGCGCGCGCCCTCGCCGCTGCGCGCGGCACGCACCTGGCACTGGCCGCGCGACCTCTCCGCACGACGTGCTCGAGGCCTGTGCGCGGCGCGATCCTGGGCGAGCACGACTTCCGCGCCTTCACGCCCGCGGAGACGCAGCACCAGGTCTTCCGCCGGCGTGTTCTGGCCGCGCGCTGGGAGCGGGCGCGGCGACGAGCTCGCTGTTCCGCGTCGAGGCCGATTCGTTTCTCCGCCACATGGTGCGCACGCTCGTCGGGACGATGGTCCAGACGGCCGCCGGGGAGCGCCCGCCCGAGGCCTTCGGCGCGGCTGCTCGAGGGCGCGGAGCGCGCAGAGGCGGGCGTCACGGCCCCGCCGCAAGCGCTCTGCCTCGTGGCCGTGCGGTACGCGGACGCTCCGTAGAGCTCATTCGAAAGAGCTCGTACGACAACACAAACTGAACGTGCGCCGATCTACCATCCAGGTACCGGAAGGCGGTGGCCCGGAGACAGTCAGCAAAGCCGCCGTAGAGAGGTGAGACCCCCGTGAACGTGACTGCGACCCGCTTCTCGACCCAGGCTCGCACCTGGATCCTGATCGCAGGTTTGTCGGCCTTGCTCGTCGTCATCGGAGGACGCGTCCTCGGTGGCGTGGGCTACTTGCTGTTCGCAGGCATCTCCGTCGCGATGGTGTTCGGCTCCTACTGGTTCTCGGATCGCTTCGCGATCCGCTCGAGCCACGCGGTGGAGATCTCCGAGGCGGACGACCCCCGCCTGTACGGCATCGTGCGCGATCTCGCAGAGCGCGCCAAGGTGCCGATGCCGCGGGTCTACGTCATCCCGTCGGAGCAGCCCAACGCCTTCGCGACCGGACGCAACCCGAAGCACGCTGCCGTGGCCGTGACCGCCGGCCTGCGCAAGTACCTGCCGGAGGATCAGATCCGCGGCGTGCTCGCGCACGAGTTCGCGCACATCAAGAACCGCGACATCCTGGTCAGCTCCGTCGCGGCGATGATCGTCGACCGCGATCGCCGCCATCGCCAACATCCTGCAGTTCGGGATGATCTTCGGAGGCAGCTCGGACAACCGCGACAACCCGCTCGGCGGCATCGCCGCGCTCGCGACGGTGATCATCGCCCCGATCGCGGCGATGGTCCTGCAGCTGGCCGTCTCGCGCCAGCGCGAGTTCCTGGCCGATGCCACCGGCGCCCAGATCCTGGGCGACGCCAAGCCGCTGGCCGATGCGCTCGAGACCCTCGAGCGGGGCGTCTCGGCGATCCCGATGAACGTCACGCCGGCGACGGCGACCATGTACATCGCGAACCCGCTGCGCGGCGCCGGCGTCTCGGGCCTCTTCCAGACGCACCCGCCGATGGATGAGCGCATCCGCCGCCTGCGCGCCGCTCGCGCCTCGAGCTAGCGCGTCTAGAGGTACCAGAAGGCGAGCGCGGCGACCACGTAGATCGCCAGGAGCTGCAGCCCCTGGAGCCAGTTGGCCTTGCCGGTGGCTGGTGAGGATGGCCGTCATGATCGTGGCCGCCGCCAGCAGCGCGAGCTCGATCGGCGGGAACACGATCAGCACCTCGTTGCCCAGCAGCGCGCCCGCGGCGACGGCGATGGCGGTGCCGGCCAGGGCGACCTGCAGGCCCGAGTTGAAGGCGATGCCCATCGAGAAGTCGAGGTTGCCGCGCGCGCGCGATGCGCACCGCCGCCCAGTGCTCCGGGACGTTGCCGACGAGCGGCACGACGACCATGCCGATGAAGACCGTGCCGATGCCGATCTCCTTGATCGTCGGCTCGATCGCCGACACCAGCAGCTCCGACATCGCTCCGGTGACGAGGGCGGTCACGGCCAGCGTGAGCATGGCGGTGCGCGCGCTCCAGCGACCTTCCCCGTGATGGCTCTGCTCGCCGGGCTGGGTCAGGGAGTAGACGAGGTAGGCCGCGTAGACGATCACCATGATGACCGCCGTCCCGTACGAGAGCGCCACCTGCTCGTGGCGCGTGGTGTCGTGGAGCGCGTCGAAGAGCGAGGGAATGCCGAGTGCGACGGCGGCGAGCGTGAGCATCGAGGCGTTCATGCCGGCGCTCGCCTGATCGAACTTCATGGGGCCGTTGCGCAGTCCGCCGAGCAGGATGGACGCTCCGAGCACGAGCAGGATGTTGCCGACCACGGAGCCGATGATCGAGGCGCGCGCGACGTCGATCAGCCCCTCGCGCACCGTCAGCACGACGATGATCAGCTCCGGCAGGTTGCCGAACGTGGCGTTGAGGAGCGCCGCGAGACGGGGCCCTGAGGCCGTTCCCGCCTGCTCGGTCGCCTCGCCCAGCACGTAGGCGAGCGCCATGACGCTGACTGCGGCGGCCACGAAGACGACCGCTCCGGACGCGCCGGCCTCCTCCAGAACGAGCGCCAAGACCGAGGCTGCAGCGGCCACGCCGAACGAGATCAGGTCGGCTCGCGAGAACCGAGGCGCCTCGCTTGCTCTGGCCGACACGCCAAGGACTCTATCCTGCCCGAGGCCATGCGCATCCTGCTCACCAACGACGACGGCGTCCATTCGCCGCTCCTCGCCGCTCTGGCGACGCTGCTCGACGCGCTCGGCGACGTCGACGTGATCGCGCCGGCCGAGCGACATGACGGGCGTCTCGCGCTCGCTCAGCCTGCACGGCCCGATCGCGGTCGACGAGATCGAGCTGCCCGACGGGCGCGCCGCCTTCGCCGTGGGCGGCACGCCGGCCGACTGCGTGCGCTTCGCGGCGCTCGGCCTGGCGGGCGATCCGCCCGACGTCGTCGTCTCGGGCCCGAACAGCGGCCTCAACCTGGGCGACGACGTCGCCTACTCCGGCACGGTCGCGGCGGCGCTCGAGGGCGCGATGCTCGGGCTTCCCGGCAGTCGCGCTCTCGCAGGCCGGCGATGCGGAGCGGCGGCTTCGACGCCGACGAGCTGGGTCGCTTCACCGTCCGCCTCGTGCCGCTGCTCGCCTCGGGCGCGCTCCCGCCCGGCGTCGTCATCAACGTCAACGCCCCGGCGGGTGCGGTCGCCGGCGTGCGCGTGGCGCGCCTCGGCCGCCGGCGCTACCGGCCCCAGCTGCGGCCGGCCGGCGAGGCCGAGGGCGGCCGGCGCCACTACCGCCTCTACGGCTCCGGGCCGCCTGCGGCTCGAGGGCGAGCCCGGCACCGACATCGCCGCGGTGGCCGACGGCTTCATCTCGCTCACGCCGCTGCGCTTCGATCTCTTCGCCGACGATGCGCTGGCGGCGCTGAACGCGCTGCTTGCCGGAGGCCGGATGACGCTACACCACCGCCATCTTCGATCTCGACGGCACGCTCATCGACACCGTGCCGCTGATCGTCGCGTCGCACCGGCATGCGCTCACGACCGTGCTCGGGCGCGAGCTGCCCGAGGACGGCGCTGCGCGAGGGCATCGGGCGGCCGCTGCTCGAGCAGATGCGCGTGTTCGACGAGGAGCGCGCGCAGGAGCTGTTCGACGTCTACCGCGAGTTCAACCACCGCGTGCACGACGAGTACGTGACGGCGTTCCCGGGCATGCTCGAGCTGTGCGACGACCTGCGCGCGCGCGGCATTCCCGTGGCCGTCGCGACGTCGAAGATGCTCGACGCCGTCCTGCTCGCCTACGGCGTCATCCCCGGCCTCGAGGAGCGCATCGACGCGCTCGTGACCATCGAGTCCACGGCCACGCACAAGCCCGGCGCCGAGCCGATCGAGCACGCCCTCGCGCTGCTCGGACGCCCGAAGGAGGGCGCCGTCTACGTCGGCGACGCGGCCAGCGACCTGCAGGCGGCGCGGGCCGCCGGCGTCGCCGCCGTCGGCGTCACCTGGGGCGCGGCCGGCTACGACGGCCTGGCCGCCGAGCACCCCGATGCGATCGCGACGACGCCCGCCGAGCTCGCGGCATCCTCTTCGGCGATGCCTGACCAGCCGCAGCAGGATGCAGCCGAGCGCGCCGCCTGGCTGCGGGAGGAGCTCATCGCGGCACCTGCGGCTCTACCACGAGCTCGACGAGCCGGAGATCTCGGATGCCGAGTACGACGCGCTCTTCCGCGAGCTGCTCGAGCTCGAGGAGCGGCACCCCGAGCTGCGCACGCCCGACTCGCCGACGCAGCGCGTCGGCGCGCGGGCGGCCGAGGGGTTCGCGCCGGTCGAGCACCTCCAGCCGATGCTCTCGCTCGCCAATGCGCGCGACCACGAGGCGCTCGCCGCCTGGGACGCCCGGGCGCGGCGGCTGCTGGCGCAGAAGGGGCTCGACGACGACATCGCCTACGTGACGGAGCCGAAGATCGACGGGCTCGCGATCTCGCTCGTCTACGAGCACGGGGTGCTGACGCGCGGCGCGACGCGCGGCGACGGCACGGTCGGCGAGGACGTCACCGCGAACCTGCGCACGATCGCGGCGCTGCCGCAGCGCCTGAGCGGCGACGCGCCGCCGGCGCTGGTCGAGGTGCGCGGCGAGATCTACCTGCCGCTCGCGGCCTTCGAGCGGCTCAACGAGGAGCGCCTCGAGGCCGGGCAGAGCGTGCTCATGAACCCGCGCAACTCGGCCGCCGGGTCGCTGCGGCAGAAGGACGTGCGCGTGACCGCCTCGCGGCCGCTCGCGCTCTTCTGCTACGCCGTCGGCGCGCTCGACGGCATCGCGTTCGACTCGCACTGGAGCGTGCTCGAGTGGCTGCGCGAGCACGGCTTCCCCGTCAATCCGATCTCGAGCCGGCACGACACCTTCGAGAGCATGGCGGCGGCCTGCGAGGGCCTCGTCGAGCGGCGCTCGGAGCTCGACTACGACATCGACGGCTGCGTGGTCAAGATCGACCGCCGCGACCAGCAGGAGGCGCTCGGGTCGGTCGGCCGCGATCCGCGCTGGGCGATCGCGTTCAAGTTCCCGCCCACGACCGCGATCACGCAGCTGCTCGACATCGGCGTCAACGTCGGGCGCACGGGCGCGCTCAACCCGTTCGCGGTGCTCGAGCCGGTCGCCGTCGGCGGCGTGATCGTGCGCATGGCGACGCTGCACAACGAGGACGTGATCCGGCTCAAGGACGTGCGCATCGGCGACCACGTGATCGTCCAGCGCGCCGGCGACGTGATTCCGCAGGTCGTCGGGCCGGTGCTCGCGCGGCGCGACGGCAGCGAGCGCGAGTTCCACATGCCCGACCACTGCCCGGCCTGCGGCACCAAGGTCGTGCGGCTCGAGGGCGAGGCCGTGCATCGCTGCCCCAACCCGTTCTGCCCGAGCCGCGGCCTCGAGGGCCTGCGCCACTTCGTCTCGCGCGGCGCCCTGGACATCGACGGCGTGGGCGAGAAGCTGATGCAGCGCTTCTGGGAGCTCGAGCTCGTGCGCCGCGCGCCCGACCTCTATCGCCTGACCGTCGAGCAGCTGCTCGAGCTGGACGGCTTCCAGCAGCGCTCCGCCGAGAACGTGATCGCCTCGATCGCGCAGTCGCAAGGAGCGGCCGTTCGGCCGCGTGCTGTTCGGGCTCGGCATCCCGCACGTCGGCGCCGTGACGGCCGAGGCGATCGCGCAGCACTTCCGCTCGCTCGACGGCCCTGCGCGCTGCGGGCGCCGACGAGATCGCCGAGGTCGACGGCGTCGGCCCGATCGTCGCCGAGTCGGTGGCGGACTGGCTGGCGTTCCCGAGCAACGCCGAGCTGCTCGACGACCTCGCCGCCGCCGGGCTCACGCTCGAGCTCTCGGGCGACGCCCCGCCGCCCGGGGAAGGGCCGCTCGCGGGGCTCACGTTCGTCATCACGGGCACGCTGCCCTCGTTCTCGCGCGACGAGGCCAAGGCGGGCGTGGTGGAGCGGGGCGGCAAGGTCACCGACTCGGTCTCGAAGCGCACGAGCTACGTCGTCGCCGGCTCGAGCCCCGGCTCGAAGCTCGCCAAGGCGGAGGGCCTGGGCGTGCCGGTGCTCGACGACGAGGCCTTCCAGCGCCTGCTGGAGGGCGGCCCCGAAGCGCTCTAGCGTCTGCATCTAGCGGTTGGCGAGCACCGTGACGATCGCGTCCTGGGTCGCGTGGGCGTCCCAGTCGCTCAGCGCCCGGACGTTCATGAGCACCGCGAACGCGTAGCGGCGCCCGCTCTTGGCCCGCACGTAGCCCGCCAGCGCGGACACGTTGTCCAGCGTGCCGCTCTTGGCCGTGCACGCGCCCGCGCAGGGCCGGCAGGCGGCGCGCGAGCGTGCCGTTCACGCCGGCCACGCTGAGGGCTCCCGCGAGCGGCTTGGCGATTGCGGGATCGGCCGCCGCGCCGGCCAGCAGGCGGGCCATGGCGCTGGCGGTCGTGCGATTGGCGTGCGAGAGGCCCGAGCCGTCGGCGAGGTGGATGAGCGTCGCGTCGTCGCCGAGCATCGGCGCCGCGACCTCGCCCGCGACGTGCATGCCGCGCGCGGTCGAGCCGTGTCCGCCGGCATAGGCGCCGATGGCCTTCGCGACCATCTCGGCCGTGAAGTTGTCGCTGTTCTGATCCATGAAGCGCACGATCCGCCAGAGCGGGATCGGACTGCACGCGGCCCAGGATGATGCGCGCCCGGCGGCATGACGCCCGCCGGCCACGAAGTGCACGCCGACCTGCGACGCCGGCGCTTCCTGAGCGCCTGGCGCAGCGCCCGGGCGGCGTTGTGGGACGGGCTGCCGACGTCGCGGCCGTGCGCGTCCACGTCGCGGTCGAGCGCGAGCCCCGAGAGCGGCGGCGACTCGATGCCGATGTAGCGCGACGGCCAGGGTCCCCAGCGCGCCGCGTCGAAGACCGTCGCGTCGCCGCGGATGCGCCCGCTGACGCGGCGGATGCCGTGGGCCTTGACCTGGGCCGCGAGCGCGGCGACGTCGGCGCTCGAGAACGTCGGATCGCCCGATCCGACGAGGTAGAGGTCGCCGTTCCAGGTCGAGCCCGCCTGCGAGCCCGCGCCGACGACCCGCGTGTCGAAGCGGAAGGTCGGCCGCAAGCGTGCTGAGCGCGCCGACGCGTCGTGAAGAGCTTCTCGGTCGAGGCCGGCAAGAGGCGGCGCCAGCCGTTGTGGCGGTAGATGACCTCGCCCGTCGCGACGTCCGCGACGGCGACGCCGGTGCCCGGGCCCGGTGAATCCGTGCGACGAGAGCGCGCGCGAGATGCCGCGCGCGAGCGCCGCGTCCTGGGCCGTCTCGTCGGCCGCGGCGATCGAGGCGGGGATGAAGACGACCAGGCAGCCGAGCGCGAGCAGGAAGGAGCACAGGCGGCGCATCAACGGAAAGTGATGGTAACGGTCTGGCGCCCGTACACCGACGCTTGCGCGTCCGGCATCCAGATGTCGATGGTCGCGCCGATCACGGCCGAGCCGGTGTCGGCGGCCACGCACACGCCGTATCCGGGGATCTCGAAGCGCGTTCCGAGCGGGATCACGCGCGGGTCGGTCGCGCAGATGCCGAGGCCGACGGGCAGGCCGCTGGCCGTGTGCCCCGGGAGCGAATAGGCGGTCGAGGAGACCGAGAGCGTCGCGCCGCTCGCGAGCGACGGTGCGGGCGGCGCGGGCGGCACCGGCGTGTCGTCGCCCCCGCCGCCGTGCGGCTGCGGGCGCACCACGCTCTGCGCGCGCGCTGAGCGTCGTGGTGCGCTGCCGCCGCCAGCGCGGCCACGGCGTGCACGTGCTCGCGCCGCAGTTGCGCGACGAGCGAGCGCTGGGCGCGGTCGGCGCGCTGGAGTTCCGCCGTGCGCGCCGTCCAGGCGGCTTCCTCCGCGGCGGCGCGCTCGCCTCGGCCGTTCGCAGCGTGCGCGACTGCCGCTGGAGTGCCGCGTGCCAGCGGCGCGCGGAGCGGACGAGCGAGCTGTCGGCCCGCGAGAGCCGGTCGAGCAGGTCGAGTCCCGTGCTGATGTCGGTGAACGAGCGCGCGGCCAGCAGCACGCCCAGCGTGTCGAGCGGCCGGGCGCGGTAGATCTCGTTCAGCCTCTGAGCCAGCGCGCGCTGTGCGGCGACCTGATTGGCGCGCGCCACACCCAGGCGTGCCCGCAGGCTGCGGAGGTCGCTGCGGACCCGCTCGAGGCGGGCGTGTGCGACCTGCTCACGCGCACGCGCGCGCGAGAGCGCAGCGTCGGTCGCGAACAACTCGAGGAGCGCGGCGTGCTCGCGCGGGCCGGGCGTCACCTGTGCGGCAGACGCGTGTGCAACGGGCACGAACAGTGCCAGGACGCACGAGCAAATATGGACGCCGGAAATGGACGCGCACACAACGAGGGTACCCGCTGTGTGCTCCGGCGCGGGCAGTCGACGATCTGTCTTTACGTGCTGTGGGCGATCAGGCCGAGCTGGTCGCGTGCACAGCGGCGGGTTCCAGGTTGGTCATCCGCACGGCCTCGAAGAGCGTCTTGTCGATTCTGCCGTGATAGACCGGGACGTGCTCTTCGACGCAGATCCGGATGACTTCGGAGCGGTCGATCCCGAACTCGCGGGAGAGCTCTTCGGGCGTGAGGTGGTTCGGCATGGTTTGCGACTCCCTTGCGCGTTTCACTGGGCCCTTCGACAACAAAGCCCACCAGGCTACGCCGTGGTGGGCTTTTACAGGTCAGGGAGCGGCTTCCGCAGCGGTCACCATCGGTAGACACTCACTCCCATGCCGCGATTCTAGCGCCGCGTGCGGATGTGGGCAAGGGCTCGACGGGGGAGTTCGCAAAAAGTCAGCCGTCCGCGCGCCGGGGCTTCAGACCGGGTTCGGGACGTCCAGGAAGACGTGCTCGATGCCGAAGCGCTCGCTCACCAGCTCGCCCGCGGCGCGCACGCCCAGCGTCTCCGTCGCGTGGTGGCCGGCGCAGATGATCGACATGCCGAGCTCTCGGGCCAGCGCGCGGAAATCCTCCTGCGGCTCGCCCGTGAGCAAGGCGTCTGCGCCGACGGCCGCGGCCTCCAGCGCGATGCCGCCCGGGCGTCCCGAGCAGATCGCCAGCGTGCGCGCGCGCTCGGGCCCGCCCGGGAACGCGATGGGAACCCGGCCGACGACCTCGGCGACGCGCTCCGCCAGCGTCTGCAGCGGCACGGCTGCCGCCAGCGTCCCGTGCACCGCCAGCGGGATGCCGCCGTGCTCGGAGAACCAGCCGTCGATGCGCACGCGCAGCTCCTCGGCCAGGCGCGCGTTGTTGCCGATCAGCTGGTGCCCGTCGAGCGGCAGGTGGTAGGCGGCGAGCGTGATGTCGGCGGCGAACAGGCGCTCGAGCCGCCGCTTCATGTGCCGGCCGATGGCGCGCGGCTCGTTGTCCCAGAACATGCCGTGGTGCACGAGCAGCAGCTGCGCGCCCTCGACCGCCGCGCGATCGAAGACCTCGAGCGTCGAGGAGACCGCGGAGGCCACGCGCTCGACGCTCTCGGCGCCGATGACCTGCATCCCGATGGGCGCGTAGTCGCGGTAGCGGTGCGTCTCGAGCTCGGCGTCGAGGAAGGCCAGGATCTCGTCGCGCTCGGCGCTCACCCGCGCAAGTCTAGGGCGAGACGGCTGCCGGGGCCGCGCCGCGGCCCCGGCAGCGCATCGGGGTGCCCAGATTCGAACTGGGGACCTCTCCGACCCGAACGGAGCGCGCTACCAGGCTGCGCCACACCCCGGAAGCGCCGATTATCGCATACTCCCGGCCGCATCAGGCCCTCACGCACGGCGCCAGAAGCGCACGACCTGCACCTGCTCGCCGCCGGGACGCGTCAGCGACAGGCCGAGCAGGCCGAGCGCGCCGATCGCGAACGTCGTGCAGATGATGCTGACGATCATCGGGAGCGCGGTCGGCGCGGCGAGCGCGAACGCGTCGCGCAGGACCGGGATCGGACAGCACGACCAGGTAGCTCGCGGCCAGGGCGACGACCAGCAGGGGCACGAGTGCGCCGCGGATGCGCGAGCGGCGCATGCTGCCCGACTCGAGCACGAGCACGAGGTAGAGGCCGACGAACACGAGGATCGTCGTCGACGTCGTCTGCGACTCCTGCGCGGAGCGGTCGAGCGAGGTGTGCACGAGGCCGTGGCCGAGCAGCACCGCGATGCCGAGCACGAGGCCGGCCGGGATGGCGAACGCCGCGACGTCGCGCATGAACGGCTTCTGCGGGGCCTGCGCGGCCGGGGCGAGCGCGAGGAAGAAGGCCGGGATGCCGACGGTGATCGCGGCTGCGAGCGAGAGCTGGCGCGGCAGGAACGGGAAGGCGCCGCCGCCGACGCCGACCGTGAGGATGAGCGTGGCCGCGAACACGGACTTCGCGACGAACAGCTTGGCCACGCGCTGGACGTTGCGCAGGATGCGCCGCCCCTCCTCGATCGCGAAGGGGATCGCATCGAAGCTCTCGCTCACGAGCACGACGTCGGCCACGCCCTTGGCGAGCTGGCTGCCCGAGCCCGAGCGCGACCGCCACGTCGCATTCCTTCAGAGCCGGCACGTCGTTGACGCCGTCTCCGACCATGCCGACGCGCCGCCCGCCCCGCCGCAGCGCGGCCACCAGCTGCCGCTTGTGCTCGGGCTGGACGCGGGCGAAGACGGAGTTGTCGAGCGCGCTCTGGCGCAGCGCGCCGGCCTCGTCCGGAAGCTCGGCTCCCGTCGTGACGCGTCCCTCGGTCTCGATCCCGGCCGCGCGCGCGACGGCCGCGACCGTCGCCGGGCCGTCCCCGGAGATGATCTTGACCTCGACGCCGGCGCGGTGCAGGTAGGCGATCGTCGAGGCCGCATCGGGACGCATGCGCTCGCTCAGCGCGACCAGCGCGAGCGGCTGGACGATGGGCAGGTGCGGCTCGTCGTCGCCCTCCGGCTCGGCCAGGCCGTCTGCGCGCGCGAACAGCAGCACGCGCAGGCGGCGCTCCTGGCGTTGCGCGATCTCGGCCGCCAGCGCGGGGTCGGAGCTCGCGCCGGCGATCACCTCGGGCGCTCCCAGCACGAACTCGCTGCCGTCGTCGAAGGCGAGGCCGCTCCATTTCCAGCGCGAGGAGAACGGCACCTCGAGCGGTGACGGGGCGCGGCTCCGCGCCGAGCTGCGCGTGCAGCGCATCCGCCGTCGGGTTGCGGGCGCCCAGGCTGGCGGCGAACGCGCCGAGCAGGGCGTTCACCTCGGCCTCGCCGGCTCCCGCGAGCGGGAGCACCTCCTCCACCGCGAGCGTCCCGTCCGTGAGCGTGCCGGTCTTGTCCAGGCACACGACGTGCAGTCCGGCCAGCGCCTCGACGGCGGGGAGGCGCTGCACGAGCGCCCCGCGCCTGCCCGACGCGCGCGGCCGCGACGGCGAACACGAGGCTGGCGAGCAGCACGAGCCCCTCGGGAACGAGCGAGACGATGCCCGCGACGGCGGTCGAGACGGCCTCGCGCGTGGGCACGTCGTGCACGTCGCAGCGCGTACAGGAGCAGCACCGAGATCGGGATCATCAGCGCCACCATGAGGCGCAGCAGCTTGTTGATGGAGAGCTGCAGCGGCGAGAGCTCGCGCGTGTCCTCGCGCGCGACTCCCGTGAGCTCGTTGGCGTACGCATCCGCGCCCACGCGCTCGGCCTCGTACGTCCCGCTGCCGGCCACGCAGAACGAGCCCGACTGCACCAGGTCGCCCGTGCGCCGCGCGTCGGGGTCGGATTCGCCGGTGAGGATCGACTCGTCGACCTGCAGCCCGCGCGCGGCGAGCAGGCGTCCGTCGGCCACGACGACATCGCCCGGGCGCAGCGCGATCGCATCGCCTACCACCACGTCGTCGACGATCACCGTCTGCTCGCTCCCGTCGCGCAGGACGCGCGCGCGCGGAGCCGCCAGCAGCGCGAGACGATCGAGCGCTCGCTTGGCCCG
Organism: uncultured Actinomycetes bacterium; assembly: GCA_963713435.1. Classification (GTDB taxonomy): domain Bacteria; phylum Actinomycetota; class Thermoleophilia; order Gaiellales; family JALYLC01; genus JALYLC01. The sequence goes on along the minus strand of CAVQLU010000009.1, from coordinate 259,425 downwards.
GATCTCCTGGACGATGCCGATGCCCGAGTTGACGACGATCACGCCTGCGAAGAGCAGGTCGGCGAGCTGGCCGGTGGCGATCAGCGCGACGGCGCAGGACGCGAGCACGAGGTTGAAGAGCGTGAAGACGTTGCGGCGGACGATCGACCGGTAGGTGAAGCCCCCGGCCACCGCTTTCGACGGTCCCCGCTTCTCGAGGCGGCGCGCCGCCTCGGCCGAGCTGAGCCCGTACGTCGTCACTCGCGACAGCCTAAGACGTTCAGAACGTCCAAGAGACACAATGACGGCATGTGCGGCCGCTACACCATCGCCGTCGACCCGCAGTTGCTGGCCGAGCGCTTCAACGTCGCCCTCCCGGACGACATCGAGCCGCGCTACAACGTGGCGCCCAGCCAGCCGGTGCTCACCGTGACCGAGCGCAAGGCCGGACGGGAGCTCCTCGTCGCGCGCTGGGGTCTCGTCCCGCACTGGGCGAAGGAGCCGAAGGTGGGCTTCAAGATGATCAACGCGCGAGCCGAGACGCTGGCCGAGAAGTCCACCTATCGCCAGTTGCTCAGCCGTGGCCGCTGCCTGATCCTCGCCGACGGCTTCTACGAATGGCGTCTCGACCCCGACGGCAAGAAGCGCCCCGTGCGCTACACGCTCGAGGACGGGGCGCCGTTCGGCTTCGCCGGCCTGTGGACGATCTGGCGCGACCCCGAGAGCAACGAGCCGCTCTTCACCTGCACGATCATCACGACGAAGGCCAACGCGCTCGTCGCACCGGTACACGACCGCATGCCGGTCATCCTCCCGCGAGAGAGCGAAGACCCCTGGCTGGACCGCGACGTCCCCGCCGGCGATGCTCTGCCCCTCCTCCAGCCCTACCCGGCCGAGCGAATGATCGGAGCCGACGCCTCCACCCTCGTGAACTCGGCCGACAACGACGACATCCGCCTGCTGAACCCGCTGGCGTAGGGCGAGCGCCGGCGGCTTGGACCGCCCGTGCGGGGGACCGCACGCTCGGGGTCTGGCCCGCAACGTGCGGGTCTGACCCCGGCCGTGCGGACCTGACCCCGAGCGTTGCATCCCTCTATCCATCGGGCTTTGCGGCCGCGGCGCCGTTCAGCGCCTTCCGCCCGTCGTTGCCTTCGGTGAGTCGAGAGCGGCGATTTTCGGCATGCCCAGTGGCGTTGCGACTGCGTGCACGGGTCGGTGCCAGGTCCGCACGCCTGGGGTCAGACCCGCACGTTGCGGGCCAGACCCCAGGCGTGCGGACCGCGGTTAGGTGAGCGCGCTCAGGATCAGGTCCACGATCAGTTGGGGATCGCGGCGCAGGCGGGGGGCTGTGCGGTCTCGGCGCTCGAGTTGTACGTCGGCGGCGTTGACCAGACGGCGGAGGCGGCCCTCTCGGAGGAGCTTTTCGTCGACTCCGCCCATGCGGCCCTGGAAGGTCGTGTAGACGGGGACGCCGAGGGCCACTGCTTCGCGGTTCATGCTGCCTCCGGCCGAGATCACCAGGTCGGAGGCCGAGACGAGGCTCGGGCCGTCGACCGCGTGCTCGGGGACGAGCACCGAGGGCAGGGCGAGGCGGCGCAGCTCGTCGGCCTGCTCGCGCAGACGCGGGAGCACCACGGCGTGAACGTCCGGGTCGTGGCCGAGGCGGTCGAGCAGGTCGGCGTACACCGGGTTGTCGACGCGGTGGTAGAGCGCAGCGACCGGCGGCGTCCGCAGGACGACGACGATGCGCGCCGGATCGGCGCCCACGCTCGCCAGGATCCCGGGGTCGGGCTCGAAGTCGTTGAGGAAGTACTCCTCCTTGAGCCCGGGGTACTGCCGCAGCTTCTTCGGACCTGCGCCGTAGCGCTTCAGTCGCTCGGGTGGGATCGCGTCGGGGACGATCACGCGCCGGGCGAGGCGGCAGCCGATCATGTGCTGGAACGTCGCCCACTCGTAGTCGAAGAGGTCGACCGCGGGGACGCGCAGCGTGCGCGCGACGATCGGCAGGTCGTTCGAGCCGTGGGCCGCGGCGAGATCGAAGCGGGGCCGCGTGCGCGCCCAGCGCCAGAGCGCCGCGGAGCGCCCGGCCAGGCTGCGCAGCTTGCCGCCGGCGGAGCGCCCGCCGTGCGCTCCGACCGCCAGGGCGTCGAGACCGGCGATCTCGCGCCAGTTCGAGCGTCTGCGCGAAGTCGCGCGCCGTGACCTCGACCTCGTGACCCGCATCGCGCAGCCGCGCGACGATCGGGCGGAAAACGACCGGGTGGGCGGGCGCCGAGAGGTCGATCCAGATCCTCATCGGCGGCCGCCCACCCGTGAACGGAACCTCGTCAGCTGACCGAGAGCGCGTTCGATCTTCGCCAGGCGCTCGCTGTCCTTGCGGGCGTCGGCGAGCTCGCGCTCGAGACGGGTCACGTGCGCCACCAGCGCCTCGGCGGCTTCGCTCAGCTGGCGCGCCGCGGCGGCCGCGGAGGAGGCGGCTGCTGCGCTCTTGGGCGGGCGTCCGCGACGCGCGGGAGTCTTGCCGCCCGTGCTCTTGGCCGGCGCCCGCTTGGCCGCGGTCTTCTTGCGCGGCCGCAGCTGCACGCCGCCGCCGCCCGGAAGCGATCGAGCCACGCGGTAGTACGCCGTCTGCACCGTCGCCGTCGAGCGGCCCGTCTCCTGGGCCACCAGGCGGAAGGCCTCGGTGGCCTTCTTGCCCTCGTCGATGTGCTTGCGCACTGCTTCGTAGCTCGCCTTCCCGATGCTGCCACGTGTTCCAGATGCCGCCATTGTCTCCCTCACTGCCTGGGTCTCGCCGGTAGATGTTTGCGCGTCACACGCATTCACTTAACAGGAGCTGAACGCGGCCAACGGTAGTGTAGGGTGAGCGAAGGGGCCGAGTGCTTCAGGTCCCGGCGCTGCGTGCCGACACGTAGTGCCATGTACCACGCGCGAATCGCGCATCCTGCATGAGGAGGAAGGTTGATGCGTCGTTCCCCGGTCGCAGTGGTTGCACTTGTCGCCGTGGCGCTGACGACTGCAGCATGTGGTAGTTCGAGCAAGTCCTCGGACTCTGCCAATACGTCTGCATCTGCAAGTGACAGTGGCGATGCCGCCGGCATCCTGAGCGCAATCGACACGAAGGCCAGCACCGGTCCGCAGAAGATCAAGCTCGATCTGAACGTGGACATCAAGGGCACCCCCAAGGATCAGCAGCTCGCGATCTTCACGAAGCAGCCGATCCACCTCGGCGTCGACGGCGCCGTCGATTCGGCAGGCAAGAGCGCTGACGTGAACGTGAGCGTCACGCTGGGCTCCTCGCCGATCGAGGCTGAGATCCGCTCAGGCGCGCGGAAAGTCGTACATCCAGGTCGACGGCAAGTGGTATGACCTCCCCGCCAACACGCTCTCCTCGACAACCGGCACGACGCTGCCGGCCGGGGCTTCTGCGAGCAATCTCGACGCGGGCAAGATTCTCGCGGCGATCGGCGATCCGTCGAAGCTCCTCGACAACGCCTCTGTCTCGAGCGAAAGCGTTGAAGGTATCGATTCGGACAAAGTTTCCGGCGATGTCAACATGAGCGGCCTTGCAACTGCTGCCGCAAACATCTCCAAGAGCATGGGCAACAGCACGGCGACCGGCGCCACCCAGGCGGAGATTGACAAGGTCGTCGCGCAGCTAAACAAGGTCGTCAAGAAGGCGCACGTCGATGTCTGGGTCGGCAAGAGCGACCACAAGGTGCACCGCGTGGCATTCAGCGTCGACGCCGCAATGGACGATGCCACCAAGCAGAGTCAGGGCATCGATTCCGCAAGCGTGAATCTCGACGTGACAACCGTCGACACGAGCGCCCCCGACACGTCGGCGCCGTCGTCGCTCGGCACCCAGTCGGAGTTCCAGGCGGCACTCATGGCCTTGCTCGGCAAGGTCATGAGCAGCACCGCCATGGGCTAGGCCCGCGGCGCCTTCGGGCGTCACGATCGCATCGGCAGGGCGAGGGGCCGCGCGAATGCGCGGCCCCTCGCTATGGTCCCGGGCGGTGCGACCGCCGCCGCAGCTCGTTCTGCTCGACGTCGACTTCACGCTGATCCGTCCAGCGCGGGTGTTCGACGCGCACGGCTACGCCGAGCTCGGCGCTCGCTTCGGCGAGCGTCTCGATCCCGAGCTCTACGAGCAGGCGCGCCTCGATGCGCTGCACGTCTTCAACGTCGAGACGCTCGAGCACCGCAGCGCTCAGCATCGCCGCTTCGCGATCGAGATCGTCCGCCGCATGGGCGCGAGCCCGGCTAGGGCCGAGCAGATCGGCGCGGCTGCCGAGCAGGAGTGGAGCGACCCGCGCAACTTCGAGCTGTTCCCCGATGTCCTTCCGCTGCTTGCCGTGCTGCAGGCCAGCTCGTGCACGGTCGGCCTCGTGTCGAACACCGATCGCGAGCTCGAGGCGTTCGCCGCGCAGCTCGGCATCGGCGTCGACTTCGCGCTCGCCTCGCGCGCGCACGGCCGCCGCAAGCCCTGCGAGACGATCTTCGCCGCCGCGCTGGCGCTCGGAGGCGCGCCGGCCGAGGCGGCGGTGATGGTCGGCGACAGCGTCTCCGACGACATCGCAGGCGCCACGCGCTGCGGGCTGCGGGCCGTGCTCGTCGATCGCCACGGGCGCTACCCCGAGCATCCCGGGCGAGCGCATCAGCGGGCTCGACGAGCTTCCGCCGCTGCTCGGTCTGGGCGTGGAGGCGGCGGCGCGGCCCGCGCGGCGCATGACGCCCGGTGCCGCGCCCCTCGGGCGTCGTGCTCGATCTCGACGGCGTGCTGCTCGCGGCGGGCGCGCCGATCGCCGGCGCGGCGAGCGCGGTGCGAGGAGCTGGCAGCGCGCCGGCTACCCGTGTGCCGTCCTGACCAACATGACGTCGCGTCGGGCCGGAGCGCATCTCCGCTCGCCTGGCGGATGCCGGCATCGACGTGCCGGCGGAGCGCATCGTCACGGCGGCGGTCGCGACGGCGCAACTCGTGCGCTCCGAGCACGCCGGGCAAGCGCGTGCTGCTCGTGGCCGAGCGCGGCAGCGAGCGCAGTTCGCCGGCTGCCTGCTGGTCGACCGCCCGCCGGCCGATCTGGTCGTCGTCGGCGGCCCCGACGAGAGCTGGACGCTCGAGCTGCTCGACCGCGCGCTCCGCGCCCTGCAGGGCGGCGCGCGTCTGATCGCCATGCAGGACAACGCCTGGTGGCTCTCGCCGCGAGGGCCCGCGGCTCGACAGCGGCTCGTACGTGCGCGCGCTGGCCCACGCCGCCGGCGTCCGGCCGCGGGTGATCGGCAAGCCCGCCGCGGCGATCTTCCGCAGCGCGTGCCGCACGCTCGGCCGGCCTCCGGCGGACTGCGTCATGGTCGGCGACGACCTGCGCAACGACGTCCTGGCGGCTCAGCGCGTGGGGATGCGCGGCGTGTTCGTGCGCACCGGCAAGGGCAGCTCGTTCGCGAACGATCCGCGCACCGAGCGCGCCGATGCGATCCTCGGCAGCGTCGCCGAGCTCCCCGCCTGGCTGGAAGCTCCTCAGCCGCGGGCGGCAGCGGCGCGTAGCGCGGCGAGCAGGCCGAGCAGGTCGCTCCGCTCGGTCGCGGCGTTCATGAGCGCGCAGCGCAGCCAGGTGGCAGCCGCGCAGCCGCGTCTGCACGACGTAGAAGGCCCGCCGGCGTTGACCGCTGCGCTTGATGCGCTCCTGGTGCGCGTCGGAATCGACGCCCGGCGCGCAGCGGTGGCGGAAGCAGACGATGTTGCACTCGGGCTCGAGCGCGAGCTCGAAGTCGTCGCTCTCGCGCACCAGCGTCCGCGAGCTCGCGCCCCAGCTCCCAGAGCCGCTCGACGTGGGTGCGCAGGCCCTCGGCGCCGACGGTCGCGAAGCCCGAGGTAGGCGACCAGGGCGAGCTGCGGTCGCGTGCACTCCAGCGTGCGCGTGCCCATGTTCTCGGCGCCCGCGTCGCCGGCTGCGGAAGAGATACTCGGCCTGCTGGGCGAACGCGCCGTATGCGTCTCGCGCGCGCGCGTACGCGAGTAACGAGGCGAGCGCCGGGAACGGAAGCGTCTTGTGGAGATCCCACACGACCGAATCCGCGCGCTCGATGCCGGCCAGCTGCGGAGCCAGCAGCGGGCTCAGCGCGGCCGATCCGCCGTGCGCGGCGTCGACGTGCAGCCACAGCCCCTCGGCGGCGCAGATGTCGGCGATCTCCTCGAGCGGGTCGAACGCGCCCGTGGGCGTGGTGCCCGCGGTCGCGACCACCGCGATCGGGACGCTGGCCGCGCGCGCGGGCCGCGGCGATCTCGGCCGCGAGCGCCTCCGGGCGCATGCGGCAGCGCTCGTCGCTCTCGACCGAGATCGCCCCTGCCGCTCCGAAGCCCATGATCTGCGCGGCGCGCGCCGTCGAGTAGTGCGCCTGGTCGCTCGTCAGCAGCGCCAGCGGCGGTCCCGCGTGAGCGCCGTCGCGCCAGACGTCGAAGCCGGCCTTCGCCTGGCGCGCGGCGAGCAGGGCGGTGAGCGTCGCGATGGTGCCGCCGTGCACGATCATGCCGCCGGCCGTCGCCGGCATTCCGAGCCGGCCGGCGAGGTAGCGCGCGAGCGCGGCCTCGCAGGCGGTGCCCGACTGGCTCAGCTCGTAGATCGCGCCCGAGCCGTTGACGACGGCCGTCACGAGCGTCGTGAGCGCGGCAGTCGGCAGCGGTGCGGCGAGCTGGTGCCCGAGGTAGGCGGGGTGGTGCGTGACCGTGGACTCGGCGAGGATGCGCTCCACGAGCGCAACCGGATCGGCGCCGCCGGCGAACTCGGCGGGCCAGCGCTCGGACATGCCCGCCGGGTCGAGCGGATGCGAGACCGGGATGCGAGCGATCGCCGGCGGCGGCGAGGAAGTCCGCGAGGCGGTCGACCAGCGCGTGGCCCTGCAGCCGGAACTGCTCGGGGTCGCGTGCGGCCGCCAGCCGCTCCGCGTCGCTCATTCGAGCGCGTTCTCGCCGGTCAGGTCGCGCCCGACGATCAGCGTGTGGATGTCGTGCGTGCCCTCGTAGGTGTCGACCGTCTCCAGGTTGAGCATGTGGCGGATCACGGGGTACTCCGTCGTGATGCCGTTGCCGCCGTGCATCTCGCGCGCCAGGCGCGCGCCCTCGAGCGCGACGCGCACGTTGTTGCGCTTGGCCATGCTGACCTGGGCGAAGTTCATCTCGCCCGCGTCCTTGAGCTGCCCGAGGCGGCGCGCCATCAGCAGGCCGAGCGAGTGCTGCGTCGCCATCGTCGTCAGCTTGTGCTGCACGAGCTGACGCGCGGCGATCGGGCGCCCGAAGGTCTCGCGCGTCTTCGTGTAGTCGAGCGACGCGGTGAGGCACGTCTCGAGCGAGCCGAGCGCGCCCCAGGCGATGCCGTAGCGCGCCTGCGTGAGGCAGCCGAGCGGGTACTTGAGGCCGCCCTTGACGGGGAAGCGGGCGGAGTCGGGCACGCGCACGTCCTCGAGCACGAGCTCGCCGGTGATGCTCGCGCGCAGGCTCGCCTTGTTGTGGGTGACCGGAGCGCTGAAGCCCGTCGCGCCCGCCTCGACGAGGAAGCCCTGGACGACGTCGTCGTCGATCCTTGGCCCAGACCACGGCGACGTCGGCCTGCGGGCTGTTCGTGATCCACATCTTGGAGCCGTTGAGCACCCAGTCGGCGCCGTCGCGCCGAGCGCGCGTGCGCATCGCGCCCGGGTCGCTGCCGCCGTCGGACTCGGTCAGCCCGAAGCAGCCGACGATCTTGCCGGAGGCGAGCTCGGGCAGGTAGCGCTGCTTCTGCTCTTCCGAGCCGTACGCGTAGATCGGGTACATGACGAGGCTGCCCTGCACGCTGGCCGACGAGCGCACGCCCGAGTCGCCGCGCTCGAGCTCGTAACAGATCAGCCCGTAGGCCGTGCTCGAGATCTCGCTGCCGCCGTAGGCGGCGGGCGTCGTCGGACCGAGGATGCCGAGCTCGCCCATCTCCGTGATCAGCTCGCGCGGCAGCGTGTCGTCGTCCCACCAGCCCTGGACGTGCGGGATGACCGCGGCGTCCACGAACGCACGCACGGTCCTGTGGATCTCGCGCTCCTCGTCGGTCAGGCCGTCGAGTGCCTTGAAGTAGTCGAACACGGAACTCCTTGAACGTCAGGACTGGTCGGCTGCTGCCGCGCGCCGCGCGGCCTTGGCGGCGCGCTTGCCCGCCTGGTAGGAGGCGAGCTCCTCGGCCGTGCGCACGTCGCCGAGCGTGGGGTGGTCGGGAAGCAGGGCGTCGATGCCGGGCGGGTGCACGCCGAACTGGCGTGCGAGCAGCGTCAGCACCGTACGCACCTTCATCTCGCCGAAGCCGGGCAGCTCGGCGAGGCGTGCGCGCAGGTCCTCGCCGCTCTCGGCCTCGCGCCAGATCCGGGCTGCGTCGCCGCTCGTAGCGCTCCTCGAGGAACGCGCACAGCGAGCGCACGCGCTCGGCCATCGCGCCGGGGAAGCGGTGCAGCGCCGGGCGCTCGCGGAACACGGCGGCGAGCTCGTCGGGATCGCTCGCCGCGATGCGCGCGACGTCGAGATGTCCGAGCCGCCGGCGCAGCTCGAGCGGGCCGGCGAAGGCCTTCTGAACGGTGACCTGCTGATCGAGGGCGAAGCCGATGAGGAGCGCGACCGGGTCGGCGGCGATCAGGCGGTCGGCCTCGTCGTCGCCGGTGAAGGGCAGGCGCTCGGGAGCGGTTGCGGTGCGAGCCATGCCGGTAGGGTACCCGCGTGACGGCCGCCGCCGAGTTCTTTGCCGCGCTCCCCGAGCGTCGTGAGCGCGGCCGACGAGGACTTCGGGCAGGCCGTGATCGCCTTCGCGCTGGCCGGTGCGCCCGACGGCGGGTGGTCGCTGCGGCCCGGTCCGGATGGGCCGGAGGTGTGCTCCGGCGTCGCCGTGCCGGCCGACGTCACGGTCACGTGCGCGCGCGAGCACTGGGAAGAGCTGTGCGACGGCCGCCTGTCTCCGCAGACGGCCTGGGCGACCGGGCTGCTGGCGGTCGACGGCGACATGCGCCTGGCGCAGCGGCTGCGCGTCCTGCTGGGGATCTGAGGCGTGCGCAGCGGTCATCGCCATCGTGCTCGCTGGCCCTGCTGCTGGCGGGGTGCGCCCGCGAGGCCGACGAGCCCCGGGCGGTGCCGCCGGAGTACGGCGCGCCGAGCTTCCTCGTGCAGTCCTTCGACGCCACCGGGCACGCTGCTCCTCGGCACGCCGCTCGGCGTCTACCGCTCGAGCGACGGCGGGCGGACGTGGCACACGACGACGCGCCACGTCTGGGGCGCGCTCTCGGCGGGCTTCACCCAGGCCTCGACGATCGTCTCGCGCGGGCGCCTGCTGCAGCGCGGCAATCTCTCGTACGACCACGTCGATCCGCCCAAGCGCTCGCCGTTTCACGGCGGCAGCGTGCTCGCGCTCTCGTGGCTGCCCGGCGGCAAGCTCTACGCGATCGTCCGCGGCACGTACTGGCACCTCTACGTCACGCTCGACTCCGCGCGCACCTGGTACCCGCGCCCGCGCTGCAGATGCCGCGCACGACGCGCGTGATCGCGGCCGCGCGCAGCAAGGGCGGCCCCGACGTCGTCTACGCGGCGGCCGGCAAGGCCGGCCTCTGGCGCTCGATCGACGCGGGCGTGAGCTGGTCGCGCCTGCCCGTCGCGGGCAACGCGCAGTCGGTGGCGACGACGCCTGCGCGCTGGCAGCGCGTCGTCGCCGCGCTGCCCGAGCTGGCGTGGTCGGACGACTACGGATCGACCTGGCACCGCAGCGGGCCAGCGCGCGACGCTCGTGGCTGCGGATCCGCGCAACGACCGCATCTGGTGGGCCGTCACGCCCGCAGGCGAGCTGCTCGTCTCGACCGACGGCGGGAAGACCTGGTGATCAATTGACCGTGACGGTCAGCACCATGCCGAGCGCCTTGTGCGGCGTGCAGTAGAAGACGTACTTGCCCTTCTTGCCGGGCGTGAAGAGGATCGGCTTGTGATCGGCGACGGGATCGCCGCTGTGAGCTTCTTGGCTCCGGCGGGCGCCTTCTGGGTGAGCACGTTGTGGAAGCCGTCCTTCCACACGAAGCGCAGCGACGAGCCGAGCTTGACCGTCAGCTTGGCGTTCGGCTTGTCGTTGAAGAACGTGCCGCTCAGAGTGACCGGCGGGCTTCGTGGCGGCGGAGGCGGCGGCGGGCAGTGCCAGGAGCAGCGGCGAGCGCGGCGGCCGGGAGCAGTCGGTGCATGGGGAGGCTCCGATCGGGTTCGGGAACGGACTCGCCGCACCCTACGCCGTCGCGACCGGAATGCCGCGCCAGCCACTCGGGCAGGCGGCGCGGGGCGCCCGTCTCGCGGTCGAGCACCGCGTGCCGCGTGTGGCCGCTCGAGCACGAGCACGTCGCCGAGCTCGACGCGGTAGGCCAGCGCGAACGTGGCGCGCGCGCGCTCGGCGAGCGCGCAGCTGACCGTGAACGCATCGTCGAAGCGCAGCGGCGCGTGGTAGCGCAGGTCGAGCCCACGACGGCGAACTCGAGGCCGTCCCGGTCGCGCAGCTCGCGGTAGGGATGGCCGAGCGCGCGCAGGTATTCGACGCGAGCGCTCTCGAGCCACGGGAGGTAGGCGGCGTGGTGGGCGACGCCCATCGCGTCGGTCTCGGCGAAGCGCACGCGCAGATCGATGCGGAAGTCGCTCACGGGATCCCTTCGAGGTTGCGGACGTCGAGCACCGCGACGTAGCCGAGGCGTTCGTTCAGCGCGAGCATGGCGGCGTTGCCGGGGCTCGTGTCGGCGACGAGCCGCCGGCCGCCGAGCTCGCGCGCCCGGCGGATCGCCGCCAGCTTGAGCGCGAGCCCGTGACCGCTGGCCCGCGCGCAGAGGCCGCCACGCCGGTGAACGCGTGGTAGACGGTCTCGGGCTGCGCGACGCAGCTGCGCAGCGCGCAGATGCCGGCGACCTCCCCGCCGGGTCGCGCGTGACGAGCACGGTCTCGGGCCCGCTGCCCGGGGCCTCCAGGACGCGCGCCCGCCAGCCCGCGAACGTCTCCTCCACGAAGGGCGCGCTCGTGTCGAGGCCGGCGTGCAGGCGCTGCTCGAGTCGCCAGGCCGCCCGCTCGCTCCCGGCCGGCTCCTCGGCGAGCGTCCGGACCGCGACATCACTTTCAAATGAGGTAGTTGCGCGATCCAGTTCAAGCAAGAGAAAGCGATCACATTCAACTTCTTGCAAGCGAGTGGCGGACCGCCAGGGCCTCCCAGCCGCGGTCGCCCGCGGGGAGCGTAGCCCCTCACCACCTGCGGCGCCGAGCGCCCGTGCCCGGGCCAGTAGATGCGCGAGCAACGACCCGCCGAGGCCCTGTCCGCGGAGCTCCGGCCGCACGTGCAGGTCGAGCGCCAGGCGCGTGTCCTGGCGGAAGGCGAAGTGGCGGCGCAGCGCGCCCACGGCGCTCGGGCGCTCCCTCGGCCCGCACGGCGAAGCGCTCGCACAGGCCGAGCGTCGCCGACTCGTGCACGAGGTCGGCCGGCGCGCGCGGCAGCAGCCGCGGGCCGTCGTTCCAGGTCTCGCACCAGGCCGCGAGCCCGTCCTCTCCGACTGCCGTGGAATGCCCCCATCGGGCGGGGACGCTATCCGCGATCGCGTGTAGGTTGCGGAGAGTGAGGATCCGGATTCCCCTCCTCCTGGCCGCGCTCGCCTGCGTCGTCGCGGTCGCGCCGGCGGCGGCGCGTCAGGGCCACGCCGCGGCGCCCCAGGCGTCGTTCGGGCTCGTGAAGTTCGCAGACGGGCTGCGCTCGCCGGTCTACCTCACCTCCGCGCCGGGCGACAAGCGCCTGTTCGTGGTCGAGCAGGAGGGCACGATCCGCACCATCAGCAACGGCAAGGTGGCGGCCAGGCCGTACGCCGACCTGCGGCGCTACGTGACCGCCGGCGGCGAGCAGGGCCTGCTCTCGGTCGCCTTCTCGCCGGACTTCGCGAGCAACGGCAAGCTCTACGTCTACTTCACGAACAAGCAGGGCAACGAGGTCGTCTGGGAGCTGCACGCCCGCAAGGGCGCCGCGAGCATCCGGCCCGGGCCACCGGGAGCTCGTGCAGATCCCCGACACCGAGGGCAACCACAACGGCGGGCAGCTGCAGTTCGGGCCCGACGGGATGCTCTATTTCGGCGACGGCGACGGCGGCGGCGGCGGCGACCAGCACGGCGAGCACGGCAACGGCCAGAACCCCGGCGTCCTGCTCGGCAAGCTCTCGCGCATCGACGTCAACACCCGCACCGGCGGCCGCCCCTACGGCATTCCCAAGGACAACCCGTTCGCCGGCAAGGCCGGGCTGGCGTCCCGAGATCTGGGCGCTCGGCCTGCGCAATCCGTGGCGCTTCTCGTTCGACCGCGCGACGGGCGATCTCTGGATCGGCGACGTCGGCCAGAACGCCTGGGAGGAGGTCGACCACCTCAAGCACGGCGTCGGCGGCATCAACTTCGGCTGGAATCGCTTCGAGGGGCGGCACGATTTCGCGCCCGACACCCCGCTGGCCGGCGGGCAGCTGCGCATGCCGGTGGCCGAGTACAGCCACAGCGAGGGCTGCAGCATCACGGGCGGCTACGTCTACCGCGGGCCGCGCATCGCCGGCCTGAGCGGACGCTACGTGTACGCCGATTACTGCTCCGGCAAGATGTGGACGCTCTCGCCGTCCGGCGGTGCTCCGCGCGACGTCTCGAGCGTCGTCAGCGACGCCGGCGCGAAGTCGATCGTCTCCTTCGGGCAGGACGGATCCGGCATGCTGTACGTGTGCACGGCCGGAGGCACGATCTACCGCTTCGTCTCGCGCTAGTCGCGGCACTCGCGTGCGCCGGCGCGCTGGCGCCGGCCGCAGCCGCCGCCTCGTGCGCGCCGGGCGGCGTGCAGAGCGTCGGCACGCGAGAACGTCCGGCTGGCGGTCGAGCTCGCCCGCGGCAGCTCACGGCGCGCACGGCGCCGCAGTGCCGGCAGCGCCCGCGCTGCGCACGTTCGGGCCGCGCACGCCCGAGGGCGTGACGCGCGTCTTCCTCGTCCGGCGCCGGCGTCGTGAACGCGCGCTGCGCCGCCAGCTGGTACCAGGTCGATCTGCCGATCCGCCCGAACGGCGTGCGCGGCTGGGTGCCGGCGGCCGGCCTGCGGCCGTACGTCGTGCACTGGCGCATCCGCGTCGAGCTCGGCCGGCGCCGCCTGATCGCCTACGAGGACGGTCGCGAGCGCCTGCGCCTGACGGTCGGCGATCGGGCGCTCCGGCACGCCGACGCCGACCGGCTCGTTCTACGTGTTCGAGCGCCTCTACACTGCGCAACGCGCGCGGGCCGTTCGGGCCGGGCGCGCTCGGCCTCTCGAGCTTCTCCCCGGTGCTCACGGGCTGGACGCGCGGCGGGCCGGTGGCGATCCACGGCACCGACGATCGCGCGCACGGTCGGCGACGCCGTCTCGAACGGCTGCGTGCGGGTGCGCAACGAGCAGATGCAGAAGCTTCTGCGCCTCGTGCCGGCGGGCACGCCGGTCGACATCGTCGCCTAGCGTCCTAGACCGGGACGCGGATGCGCAGCGCCGCCGGGCACGACCTCGAACGTCGCCGGCGTCGTGCCGGGCAATTCGCCGTCGAGCTCGAGCGGGCAGCGGACGCGCACGGCTCGACGTGCACGCGCCGGGCGCGCAGCACGCTCACCTTGGCGTGTCCGAGGTGCGTGCCGCGGTAGAGGCGCGGGAGGTTGAGCGCGAGATCGAGCTTGCCGACGTCGCCCCAGATGAGCACGTCGAGCAGGCCGTCGTCGGGCTCCGCCTGCGGGCAGACCTTGATGCCGCCGCCGAACTCGCGCCCGTTCGCGCAGATGACGTTGTTGGCCACCAGCTCGAGCGGGGGCTCGGATCGTCGATCTGGACGCGGAACGGGACGTTGCGCCAGGCCGCGAACGTGGCCACCGTCGCGTACAGGAACGAGGGCGTGCCGCCGAGGCGCTTGGACGTGCGCTCCGCGCGCTCGGCCACCGCGCCCGTGAGGCCGCACGAGCCGATGTTGATGTACCAGCGCGAGCCCTCGCCCGAAGCGGCCCGGAAGGTCGCACGGCCGAGGTCGATCGTGCGCGTCCGGCCTCCGCTCAGCAGCTCCAGTGCGCGCTTGGGCTGCTTGGGGATCCCGTAGGTGCGAATGGTGTCGCGCCCCGTGCCGAACGGCAGGATCGCGAGCTCGGGCCCCGCCGCGCCGCTTGCGGCCAGTCCGTTGACCACCTCGTTGACGGTGCCGTCCCCGCCGAGCGCCGCGACCAGCTCACGGCCCTGCTCGGCGGCCTCGCGCGCCAGCTCGATCGCGTGGCCCGGAGCTTCCGTGAATGCCACGTCGAGCTCGAGGCCGAGGCTGCGCGCGTGCTCGGCCAGACCCGGCCAGCGCCGTCCGGCGGCGCCGTTCTGCGCCGCCGGGTTGACGATGACGTACGCGCGGCCCGTCAGTGCTTGGCCTTCGAGAGCGCGGTGCGGATGGCGAGCTCGGTCATGCGCTCGACGGCGGCCTGCAGCTCGGCGTCGCGTGATGCGGATGAACTCGCCCTCCACGATGACGTCGGAGACCGTCAGCAGGCAGGCGGCCTGCACCCGCCGGATGGCCGCGATCGTGAAGAGGATCGCCGCCTCCATCTCCACCGCCAGCACGCCGCGGTCGGACCAGCGCTGCGCGCGACCGGTGTCCGGGTCGTAGAACGTGCTCGAGGACACGCAGGGGCCGACGCGGATCTTCGTGCCGTCGTGCTTGGCCTGGTGCACCGCGGCGTGTACGAGCTCGAAGTCGGCGGTGGGGGAGTGCGCCTCCCCACCCGTGTACGTGAGCATGGTGGCGTCGCTCGCGACGGCCGAGATCGCAAGGATCAGGTCGCCCAGCTGCATGTCGGACTGCAATCCGCCGCAGGTGCCGACGCGCACGATGCGCTTGACGCCGAGCTGGATCAGTTCCTCGACAACGATCGCTGCGCTCGGGCACCCCATGCCCGATGACTGCACGGAGATGGGCGATCCCTCGAACGTGCCCGTGAAGCCGAGCATGCCCCGCTCGCCGTTGACCTGGCGCGGGCTGTCGAAGAAGGTCTCTGCGATGTGGCGGGCGCGCAGTGGATCGCCCGGGAGGAGCACGGCCTCGGCGTAGTCGCCGGGCTCGGCACGGAGATGGATAGGCATGACCCGCGACTCTACCCGCACGGGGTGTTGCGGGCCCCGTCGCTTGCGTCCGGGCCGAACCTGCCGGATTATGGCGGAGATGCCATTGCGTGCCTTTTCGTCTGCCGTCTTCGCCGTTCTCCTGCTGCTCGCGCTTCCGGCGCTGGCAGCGGCCGATCCCAAGCCGATCGCGAAGCCGACGCAGAGCACGGCCCCGCCGCCCCCGGCGCCCGCTCCGCCGCCACCGGCGCCCGCGCCGCCGCCACCCGCCCGCCGCCGCCACCTCCGGCGAGCCCGCCGCCTCCACCGCCGAGCACCGCCGGTGGTCGAGAAGCCGGTGGTCGTGTTCGCGGCGATCGGCGGCCGCGATCAGTCGAACGCGATCGCACCCGAGCTCCTGCCGCCGACGCATGAGCCTCCGCCGCCCGCGCCCGCTCCCACGCCGCTCACCCAGGTGGCCACCACCGAGCGCAGCTCGTCGCACAGCGAAGCGACGCCTGCGTGGAAGCTCGCCCTGCTCGCCCTGCTCGCGGCGGCCGAGGCATTTCTGGTGGTGCGCCTCGTGCGGCACCGGCCGGCGATGCTCGCTCCCGCGCCGCAGTAGCCGCTCGCGCACGAGATTCCCATCGCGCTTGAGGTATCCCCCGCATGGGGAGGTCAGGTGGTCGAGGGACCGCTAGACCGAGATGCGTGACGTCTCGTCTGCCCAGTCGCCCGCTGCTCGCACTGATCTGCCTCGCGCTCGCCGCGCCGGCGGCTGCCGTCGCGGCCGACCCCTCGCCCGCGCCCGTTGCGGCGCCCAACAATCCCGCGCCGGTTGCGGCGACGCCAGCTCAGCCATCCGCTCCCTCCACGCCGACGACGCCGACGACGCCGACGCGCACCTACACGCCCACGCGCACCTACACGCCGGTGGCGCCGAGCGGCCCGACCGCCGCGCAGCTCGCGCCGCGGCGGCGAAGGCGCGCCAGCAGGCCAAGGCCCGCAAGCTCGCCGCGCGCAAGCACGCCCACCAGCTCCAGCTGCTCGCCGCCGCCCAGGCCCACGCCGAGGCAGTCGCGCGCGCCGAGCTCGCCGCGGCCAAGCGCACCGAAGCCGTCGACGTCTTCGCCGGCACCGTCGCCGAGTCGATCGGCGCCGCCCCCGCCCGCCCGCTGCCGCAGACCGCGAACGACCCGGCGGCCTCGAGCTCGGGCGGCGGTCTCCCCGTTCCGATCCCCGCACTGGCGCTCGCCGCCTGCGCGGCCCTGCTCGGTATCGCCGCCGCCTTCGCATCCCGGCGCGGCCCCGGCCTGGCCACCGCCTCGGTCGCCTCGCTCTCTCTCGTCGTCCTCCTCATCGTGAGCCTCTGACATGCGCATCCGCCTTCTCGCATCCCTCGTCGTGGCTCGCCGCCGCGCTGCTGCCTGCCACGGCGCAGGCCGCGACCATCTCCGTCGACTCCGTCCAGTACGCGAGTCAGGTCGACCTGTCCTGGAACGTGACGGCCACGTCCACCGAGACGGTGTGGCGAGCTCCCGGAACCTGCGCCTCCCTTCCGATGCCTCTCCAGAGCGAAGTCGTGACGTACGCGGGGTCGTCGGGAAATCCGCCGGTCGAAGCCGTCGCTCTGGACACGCCGGGCGATGGCCGCTGGTGCTACTACGTGCAGGACGACGGGCTCGGGTATGGCACGTCCGATCAGGCGATGGTCGATACCGCGCCGCCGCCCATTCCCGGAGCGCCGACGGGCACATCGCCCGTCAAGACAGCTCCGTCCATCGACGGTCGGCACGTCCGTCGACGCGGTCTCCGGCGTCAACCACTACGACGTCTATCGCGATGGGTCGAAGGTCAATGCGAATCCGATCCCGGCCGGCGGTCCGCTCACCTGGAGCGACATCGTGGGGCAGTCGACCGGTCCGGTCGCCCAGTCCGGCGACTATTCCTACACCGTGGTGGCCGTTGACAACGCGGGCTACGAATCGGACCCATCGAATCCGCGAGTCATCGAAGCCGATTTCGGCGCGCCCGATCCGCCGCGCAGCTCCGCTCGGCACGGCGCACGTCCGGACTCCGGCGATCACCTTCGAGCGCGTCGGCCGATGCTCCCGACCACGGCATCGCCTCGGGCGTCAACCACTACGACGTCTACCGACAGGGCTCCAAAGTCAACGCCAGTCCGATCCCCGCGGTCGGTCCGCTTGCATGGAGCGACGTGGTTGGGCAGTCGTCGGCTCCGGTGGCCGCCTCGGGCAGCTACGCCTACACGATCGTCGCCGTCGACTCGGCGGGGAATGAATCCGCGGAATCGCCTCCCCTCGTCATCGACGTTGATCGAGATGCTCCGGTCGCGCCGGTTCCGACGGGTACGACTCCGGTCTCGACCGCGCCTGCGATCACGTTCGGCAGCGTCACCGACCCGACTGTCGGTGGTGTCACCTCGAGCATCGATCACTACGACGTGTATCGCGGCGGCGTGAAGGTCAATGCCAGTCCGATCACCGGGGGCGGTACGCACGCCTGGAGTGACGTCACCGGTCAGTCGCTCGATCCCGTGCCGGCCGCCTCCGGCAGTTACTCCTACACCGTGGTCGTCGTCGACAGCGTCGGCAATCAATCCGGGGCGTCGACCGCCAAGGTGATCGCGCGCGACGTGGATGCGCCGGTCGCTCCTGTCCCGACGGGACGACCCCGGTTTCGACCGCACCGGCGATCTCCTTCGGCAGTGTCACCGACCCGACCGTCAACGGCGTCACGTCGGGCATCGGTCACTACGACGTGTATCGCGGCGGCGTGAAGGTCAATGCCAGTCCGATCACCGGCGGCGGTACGCACGCCTGGAGCGACGTCACGGGTCAGTCGCTGGATCCGGTGGTCGCAGGATCCGGGAGCTACTCCTACACCGTGGTCGTGGTCGATGGAGCCGGCAACGCATCTGCCGCCTCGACGGCGAAGGTCATCGATCGGGATTCCGATGCGCCGACCACTCCGCTCGCTCCGGTGGGAACGACGCCGACCTCGCTGGCGCCCGTCATCACGTTCGCAGCTTCCTCCGACCCGACCGTGAACGGCGTGACCTCCGGAATCGGCCATTACGACATCTATCGCGGTGGCACGAAGATGAATCGTCAGCCCGATCGCGAGTGGCGGCCCGTACACCTGGAGTGACGTGGCGGGCCAGTCGTCGAGCCCGGCGACGGGATCGGTCAACTACTCGTACACCGTGGTCGCCGTCGATCTCGCCGGCAATCCGTCCGCGCAGTCGGCACCGTTCGTGATCATGCTCGACACCACTGCTCCGACCGCGATCTCCGTGGCGCCGATCGGCCAACACCGGTGTCCAGCGCGCCGACGATCACGTTCAACGCGACGACGGATCCCGTCGTCACGGGCGTGTCCTCTCTCGTCGACCACTATGACGTCTTCCGCGACGGCACGAAGGTCAACGCGGCGCCGATCCTGGAGAACGGTGCCCCGACCTATGACTGGAGCGACGGCGGCGCCACCACGCTCAGCCCGCCGGCAGCGGGAGCCCACAACTACACCGTGAAGGCCGTCGACAAGGCCGGCAACGTCTCGGCCGCATCGCCGGCACGGCACGATCTTCGCTCGATCCGTCGGCGGCGCATCGGCGCCGACGTCCGTTACGGCGCTCGCGACCCGCGACGAGCCAGCGCCCGCAGATCTCGTGGGCCGCTCCCGCCACTCCGCCGGCTTCACGGTCGACCACTACAACGATCTACCGCGGCGGCGGCGCTTCGCTCGGCCAATCGTCCCGGGCACCACCTTCACGGACAACCACCGTCACCCCGACCCTCGCGGACGGCAACGTACACCTACCAGGTCGTCGCCGTCGATCAGCTCGACCGCCGGTCCCGGGATCGCCTCGGCGCCCGTCGGCGTCATCTACGACACGACGGCGCCGGGTGCGCCCGGCGGCGTCTCCGCCACTGCCGCGCTCGACGGCTCGGTCGGCATCAGCTGGACGGCATCGGCCGACGGCGCCGGCTCGGGAATCGCGAGCTACGTCGTGCGGCGCTCGTCGTCGTCGAGCGCGCCCGCGACGATCGCCGACGGCGACGCGACGTGCCAGGTCACGGCGACGTCCTGCGCGGACGCGACCGCGCTCAACGGCAAGCTCTACAGCTACGCGGTCTTCGCCGTCGACCGCGCCGGCAACACGTCGCTGGCCGGCGTCGTCGCCAGCCGGTGACGGCGCGCGACCAGACGCCGCCCGCCGTGCCGAACGGCCTGAGCGCCACGCCGGGCGACGGCAGCGTCTCGCTGAAGCTGGGCGCCTGCCGGCAGCCGACGACGACGTCGCCGGCTACGTGCTCGTCGCCAAGCAGGGCACGCAGGCGCCGACCAGCGACACCGACGGCGCTGCGCGTCTGCAGCACGATCGTCGGCACGTCCTCGGCCTGCGATGCCGGCGGCCTGACGAACGGCGCCACGTACACGTTCGGTCTCTTCGCGCTCGACGAGGCGCTCAACCGCTCGCAGCCCGCGGTGGTCAGCGCCGCGCCGAACGGCAAGGTGGACGACGTCCAGGCGCCGGCGGCAGCCTCGAAGCTGAAGATCAAGATCGTCGGGAACAAGGTCACGCTGACCTGGAAGAACCCCGCCGACCGCGACTTCGATCACGTCGTCATCACCTCGAGCGCGGTCAAGCCGAGCGCCAACAAGGCCGGTGCGCGCGTCTACTCCGGCAAGGGCACGACGGCCACGATCAAGGTCGCGCCCGGTCAGTCGCGCTGGTTCGTCGTCGTCGCGTACGACGCCGTCGGCAACGCGTCGGCGCCCGCCAGCATCCAGGCCGTCGTCAAGGCGGTGAGCCCGTTCGGGCCGGCGCCGAAGGCGAAGGTGCACGGCAAGGTGCGCCTCTCCTGGCCGACGGTCAAGGGCGCGCGCTACTACAACGTGCAGATCTACGCCGGCAAGCACCGCGTCGCGGTCGGCTGGCCGGCCGGCCATTCGCTGGTGGTGCCTCACGCCAAGCTCCACAAGGGCGTCAAGTACACCTGGTATGTCTGGCCCGGCCTCGGCGCCAAGGCCAAGGCGCATTACGGCAAGCTGATCGGGAAGAACGTCTTCACGTACGCGGGGTGATCGATTCCCCCCGAAGGCCTCCCCGTTCGGGGGGTCTTCGGGGGGGTCGATCGCCCGAATTGCCTAGTCGCGCCAAACCCGCGGTACGGTGGCCTTTCCCGGTATGAGCCGGGTAGGTTCCTGCATGTATCGGAGGGTTCAAAGGGATGGCACGACGTTTTCTCTTCGTGGCCATCGCCGCGCTTGGCGCGGTGCTGTTCCCCGTGTCCGCGTTCGCCGCGACGACTCAGCGCTGACCAGTCGCGCCGTTCGCGAGTCCGGTGACGCTCTCGTGGACGCTCGACCGCTCACGGTGACGACGCAGACCCTCTTCCGCGCACCGGCGCGTGCAGCGGGCCACGCCTCCGGTGGAACGGCGACTCCGACCGGCGGAGACCCAGGTGACCGCTGGCCCGCCGGTCCTCGCCGACGCCGCCGCCTCGCCAGCTCACGGACGACACCGCCCGGCGACGGCACGTACTGCTACTACGTCGTCAGACAACCTCGGGCACGCAGTAGCACGGAGCCCAGGCGACCGTCGACACGGTCACGCCGACCGCGACCGCGGCCGTCACCTATTCGACGGTCGCGCCGTTCGTGCGCGGTGCGGCAGTGGCGATCACGGCCACGAGCAACGACGCCACCGCTCCCGCCGTCATCCACGAGGCCGCAGGTGCGGCCTGTACCGCCGCGTCGCCCGTGATCGCGAGTCCGTGGAATTCGACGACCGTCGTGGACGGCGCCTACGCGATCTGCGTCTCGGCCACGGATGCCGCCGGACACGTCGGGTTGTCGGCCGTCGTGCCCGTGACCGTCGACAACACTCTGCCCACCGGTGTCGTGACAGCGCCGATCACCGGCGCTTCCGTGAGAGGCACGATCGCGCTGGCTCAGACGGGCGCCGATCTCAACGGCATCGCGCCCGTGGTCTGGACCTGGACTCAGGCGGGCGTGGCACACGCGCTGCGCGGCGGGAGCCACCACGTTCAACACCGCCACTGCTCTCGACGGCGCCGTGGCGCTCACCGCGACCATCACCGACCTTGCGGGCAACCCGTTCACGACGCCGGCGGTCAACGTCGCCGTCGACAACACGCTTCCGGATCTCGCGCCGATCCTCACGGCGCCTCCCGCGGTCGCGGGCTCGCCGACGCTGGTCTGGACGGCTGCGCACGACGCGGTCGGGATCGACCACTACGTCGTCTCCCGCTCCACGAACGGAGCCGCCTTCGCGGCCGTGCAGACGGTGACTGCGGGCCTGTCGTGGGCCGATATCGGTGCGCCGGATCACGCGAGTCTGAGGTACCAGGTGACCGCTTTCGACCGGGCGGGCAATGCCTCTGCGCCCTCGGGCATCGCCACCGTTCTGACGGACTCGACGGCGGTCAGCGCGCCTCGCAGCCTCTCCGCGACGACACCGACGGCGGGCTCGCCGACGCTCAACTGGACGGCGCCCGCCTCGTTCAACGTGCAGCACTACGACATCTACCGCGACGGGCGCCGTCTCGACGGAACGACGGGCGCGCAGACCACCTACACGGACACCGTCCGCCACGGAGGGCGCGCACGACTACGCCGTGCTCGCGCTCGATCCCAACCCCGGCGTGCTCTCGGCCTCCTTCAAGGTCGTCGTCGACCGCACGGCGCCCACTCAGCGGCGGCGCCCCGACCGCTCAGCTCCTGCCCGGTGATCACGTGCAGCTCAACTGGCCGATCGCGAGCGACGCGCTCTCCGGCGTCTCGGGCTACGTCGTGCGCCGCGCCAGCGGCGGCGTCCCGCCCGCCGACGGCCGACGGCGGCGTGGCGGTCTGCGCACCGACCGCTGCCGGACTGCACCGACACCACCGTCACGAGCGGCACCTGGTCGTACGGCGTGTTCGCCCGCGACGGGGCCGGCAACGTCGGGCTCATCGGCACCGTGCCCGGCGTCGTGATCCTCGACAAGACCGCGCCGAACGCGCCGACCAAGCTGAAGCTCACGCAGGCCAAGGTCAAGAAGTCCAAGGTGCCGTCGACCTCGATCTCCTACACGCTGCGCTGGGCGAAGCCGACGGCCGCGGATCTCGATCGCATCGTCCTCGTCCTCAACCTCGCGCACGCTCCGGCCAAGCCGAGCGACGGGCGCTCGATCTATCACGGTCTGGGCACCTCGGCCACGATCAAGCTCAAGGCGGGGCAGACGGCCTACCTGGCGTTGTTCGCATACGACCACGCCGGCAACTACTCGCCCAAGCCGGCGCGCAAGGTGATCAATCTCGCATCGCTCATCCCGCTGCGGCCGCTCACCGGGAGCGTCGTCCGCACGGCCACGCCGATGCTCACCTGGAAGGCCTCGAAGGGCGCCTCGTACTACAACCTGCAGCTCTACGTCAACGGCAAGAAGGCGCTCGTGGCCTGGCCGTCCAACGCGCACTACAAGGTGCCGGCGGGCAAGGTCAAGACAGCGGGCACCTACGTCTGGTACGTCTGGCCCGCGGTGGTGAAGAAGGACAACTCGCTCCAGTTCGGCCAGCTCATCGGCCGCGCCACCTTCAACTACAAGAAGTAGCCGGACGCGGCGAGGGGCCGTACCGTGTCAGCCGTGGCCTACCGCTGTCCTGACTGCGGCGGCGAGCTCGATCTCGCCCGCACGCCGCTCGAGAGCGGCCTCGTGCGCCTGGCCGCGCTCGGGAGCGACGGCTTCGAGCTCGAGTTCGATGCGCCCGAGATCCACGCGCGCGCGCGGGAGGCGCTCGGGCCCTGCCCGCACGCGGGCGATCCCGTGTGGGTGCGGGAGCGCCTGCAGCCGATCGCGCGCGCAGGCCTGGCCAACCTGGAGCGCGCCGCGGCCGAGGAGCCGCGCATGGCGGAGCTGCTGCGCGTGTGGCGGGCGCGCGCGTTCGCGCTCGCGGGTCGCGCAGAGGAGCTGAGCCGCGAGGAGGCTCTGCAGGGTCGCTTCGAGCTGCGCCTGGCCGACGTGGAGCGGCGCATGCGCGCGGCCGCTGCGGCGGGGGACGAGGACGAGGCCGAGCGCCTGCATGCGCGCTACATCGAGCTCGGCACCACCTACGCGGGTCGGCTGGCGGCCGGATGGCGCTCGACGACGGGCTGATCGCCCGCATCGGCGCGACGATCGCCCGCGCGCGCCTGCTCGAGCCCGGGCAGCCCGTGCTCGCCCTCGTCTCCGGTGGCGCCGACTCCACGCTCCTGGCCCATGCCCTGGCCGCGCTCGGCCATCCGATCGAGACGCTGCACGTCGCGCACGGTCTGCGCGGAGCGGAGAGCGACGCGGACGCCGCGGCCTGCCGCGAGCTGGCCGCCGAGCTCGGCGTGCCGCATCACGAGGCGCCGGGTCGTGTCGCGCCCGGCCCCGGAGTCGAGGCCCGGGCGCGCGCGCACAGGCGCGCCGCGGCGAGCGCTCTGCGCGGCGGGCGGGCCGTCGCGACCGGGCACACGCGCGACGACCGCGTGGAGACGATCCTCTACCGCCTCGCCGCCTCGCCGGGCAGCGCGGCCTTCGCGGCGCTGCCGGCGGCCGGCGCGGACGGTCGCGTGCGGCCGCTGATCGAGCTGGGCCGCGACGAGGTGCGCAGCGCGCTGCAGGACGCCGGCATCGCCTGGCGTGAGGACTCGTCGAATCTCGACCGCAGCTTCGTGCGCAACCGGGTGCGGCTCGACCTGCTGCCGGCCTTCCGCTCGCTGCACCCGGCGGCCGAGGCCAACCTCCTGCGCACCGCGGCGCTGCTGGCCGAGGACGAGGCGGCGCTCGACGAAGCGGCGGCGCGCCTGCTGGCCGGGCCCGACGCGCTCGCGACCGCGGCGGTCGCGGACGCGCCGGACGCCGTCGTGCGGCGGGCGCTGCGGCGGGTGGCGGGATTCCCGTCGCCCCGCCCGGCCGCGGCCGAGCGCGTGGGCGCGCTGGCGCGCTCGCGCTCCGGCGCGGGCTCGGTTCCGCTCGGCGCCGGGCGGGTGGCCGAGCGGCGCTACGAGCGCATCGCGATCGTCCGCGCAGCCTCCCTCGCCGCGCCCGCAGGCGAGGTCGCGCTGGCGGTGCCGGGCGACACGCCCTACGGCGGCGCCGTCGTGCGCTGTGCGCTCGCGGCCGGCGACGCCGCGCTCGCCCCCGAGCTCGCGCCTGCGCTGGTGCTGCGCGCGCCGCGTCCAGGCGAGCGGCTCCCGGGCGCGCGGCGCACCATCGCCCGCATGCTGCTCGAGGCGCAGGTGCCGCGGAGCGAGCGCGCTCGCTACCCTGTCGTCGCCGTGCATGGCGAGCCTGTCGCGCTTCCGGGCATCGCAGTGGCAGCGGCGCTGCGCCGACCGACTGGACTCGTGCTCACCATCGCCCCATCGTGATTCGCTCGCCTGCCGATCCCGACGGCGTGCTCGAGGGCGTCCTCGTCTCCGAGAGCGCGCTGCGCGAGCGCGTGCAGGCGCTCGGCGAGCAGGTCTCGCGCGACTACGAGGGCCTCGATCCGCTGCTCGTGGCCGTGCTCAAGGGCGCCGTGATCTTCGCGGGCGACCTCCTGCGCGCGATCACGATCCCGTGCTCGATCGACTTCATGGCGATCTCCTCGTACGGCTCGGGCACCGAGAGCTCGGGCGTCGTGCGGATCCTCAAGGATCTCGACGCGCCGATCGCCGGGCGCCACGTGCTGGTGGTCGAGGACATCGTCGACTCGGGGCTGACGCTCTCCTACCTGCTGGGCAGCCTCGCCTCGCGCGCGCCGGCGTCGCTCGAGGTCTGCGCGCTGCTCGCCAAGCCCGACCGGCGCGAGGTCGACATCGCCTGCCGCTACGTCGGCTTCGAGATCCCGAATCGCTTCGTCGTCGGGTACGGATTGGACGCGGATGAGCAGTTCCGCGGGCTGCCCTATGTTGCGACTGTGGACGAGTCGCGCATCGGTTTGTAGCCCCTCCCCGGCCGGATTCGTGGAAGAGCGGGGGAAAACGACCGTGATAAGCTCCACACAGGGCCGTCGCGCCTAGTCTGCGGTCCCTTTCTTTGGCTCTCGGCCGATCCGCCGGGGCCGCCCGTCTTCGCGAGGATTGCAGTGAACCGTACGTTCAAGACCGTTGCCCTTCCGATCCTGGTCGTGTTCGTGCTCGTCTACGTGGCGCAGAGCATGTTCCACTTCGGGGGCTCGAGCCAGCCGACCAAGAAGGCCGGCTGGGGCACGCTCGTCTCCGCGGCTTCGCACGAAGACGCGAAGTCGGTCGAGCAGGTCAAGTTCAATCAGAGCAACTACAAGGTCAGCTGGGTCCAGAACGGCGCCAAGTTCCAGGCCGGCTACCCGCGCACCGGCGAGGCGGCCGATCAGGTCGTGGACAACCTCGTCAAGGGCGGGGTGTCCGGCGAGCGCATCGAGTTCTCGGGCGTGGGCGGCAACGAGTGGCTGAGCCTGCTGCTCGGCGCGCTGCCGTTCGTGCTCTTCCTGGGTCTCTGGATCTTCCTCATCAACCAGATGCAGGGCGGCGGCTCGAAGGTCATGAGCTTCGGCAAGAGCCGCGCCAAGCGCATGGCGGTCGACTCGCCCAAGATCACGTTCAAGGACGTGGCGGGCGCCGACGAGGCCGTCGAGGAGCTGCACGAGATCAAGGAGTTCCTCGAGAACCCCAAGAAGTTCCAGGCGCTCGGTGCGCGCATCCCCAAGGGCGTGCTGCTGTACGGGCCGCCCGGTACGGGCAAGACGCTGCTGGCGCGCGCCGTGGCCGGCGAGGCCGGCGTGCCGTTCTTCTCGATCTCCGGCTCCGACTTCGTCGAGATGTTCGTCGGCGTGGGCGCCTCGCGTGTGCGCGACCTCTTCGAGCAGGCCAAGCAGAACGCGCCGTGCATCATCTTCATGGACGAGATCGACGCCGTCGGACGCCACCGCGGCGCCGGCATGGGCGGCGGTCACGACGAGCGCGAGCAGACCCTCAACCAGCTGCTGGTCGAGATGGACGGCTTCGAGCTCAAGGACAACATCATCATGATCGCGGCCACCAACCGGCCCGACATCCTCGATCCCGCGCTGCTGCGCCCCGGCCGCTTCGACCGCCAGATCGTGGTCGACCGCCCGGATCGCGACGGCCGCAAGAAGATCCTCGAGGTGCACACCAAGGGCAAGCCGATCGGCCGCGAGATCGATCTCGGCGCGCTGGCCGGCCAGACGCCCGGGTTCACCGGCGCCGATCTCGCGAACCTCGTCAACGAGGCGGCGCTCCTGGCCGCCCGCCGCGGCCGCAAGACCGTCGGCCAGGACGAGCTCGAAGAGGGGATCATGCGCGTGATCGCCGGCCCCGAGAAGAAGACGCGCCTGCTCTCCGAGAAGGAGCGCCTCGTCACCGCGTACCACGAGATGGGCCACGCGCTCGTCGCGCATTACCTCGAGGGCTGCGACCCGGTGCACAAGATCTCCGTGATCTCGCGCGGCCAGGCGCTCGGCTACACGATCTCGATGCCGACCGAGGACACCTACCTGACGACCCGCACGCAGCTGCGCGACACGCTCGCGATGACGCTGGGCGGGCGCGCCGCCGAGGAGCTCGTCTACGACGAGCGCACCACGGGCGCCGCCAACGACCTCGAGAAGGTCACCGCGACGGCGAAGGCCATGATCATGCGCTTCGGGATGAGCGAGAAGCTCGGCCCGCGCGCGTTCGGGCGCAACCACGACCAGCCGTTCCTGGGCCGTGAGTACGCGCAGGAGCCGGACTACTCCGACGAGGTCGCGCGCGAGATCGACGGCGAGATCCAGCGCATCGTCGAGGAGGCCGACCAGCGCGCCAAGACGGTGCTGGCCGCGCACGAGGAGACGCTCCACCGCCTCGCCAAGATCCTGCTCGAGCAGGAGACGATCGACCGGCCGCAGTTCCTGCGGCTGCTCGACGGCGCCACGCAGGATGAGGTCTTCCCGCCGCCGTCGCCCGCAACGCCGGCCGATCCGGTCGCGGAGCCGAAGGCCAAGGAGAAGCGCAGCATCCTCCCGGGGTTGCCGAGCCTGCCGAGTGAGCCCGACGCTCAGCCCGGCGGGGCGTAGCCTCCCCCGAGTGGCTCCGCTCGCGGAGCGCTACGCCCGGGGTGCGCTCGTCGGCGTTCTCAACGTCACGCCCGACTCGTTCTCGGACGGCGGCCGCTTCGACGACCTCGAGAGCGCGCTCGCACGCGGCCGTCTGCTGGCGGCCGAGGGCGCCGCGCTCGTCGACGTCGGGGGCGAGTCCACGCGGCCGGGGGCCGATCCGGTTCCGGCGGAGGTCGAGCTCGAGCGCGTGCTGCCGGTGATCGAGGGCCTGACCGCCGCCGGCATCGCCGTCTCGGTCGATACGAGCAAGGCCGAGGTCGCGCAGGCCGCCGTCGCCGCCGGCGCCGTGCTCGTCAACGACGTGACGGCGCTGCGGGGCGATCCGGAGATGGCGGCCGTCGTCGCCGGCGACGGGCGCCGACATCTGCCTCATGCACATGCTCGGCGAGCCGCGCACGATGCAGGACGACCCGCGCTACGACGATGTGGTGGCCGAGGTCGAGGAGTTCCTCGCACGAGCGTGCCGAGGCGGCAGTCGCGGCCGGCATCCCGCGCGAGCGCATCGCGCTCGATCCCGGAATCGGCTTCGGCAAGACGCTCGCGCACAACCTCGCGCTGTTGCGCGCCCTGCCGCGCCTCGCCAGGCTCGGCCCGCTGCTGCTCGGCGTCTCGCGCAAGCGCTTCCTGGGCGCGCTCACGGGTCAGACGGCGGCCGAGGATCGCGTAGCCGCCTCCGTGGCGGCGGCCCTCTACTGCTATCGCGGCGGCGCCCACCTGCTGCGCGTGCACGACGTGCGCGCCACGGCGGACGCGCTGGCCGTGGAGCGTGCGCTGGAAGGAGCGCCGTGCTGACCCCGCCGCTCACGATCGAGGTGCGCGGGCTCTCCGTGCACGCGCTTCACGGCGTGCACGACCACGAGCGCGAGAACGGCCAGCGCTTCCTGATCGACCTGGCGCTCGTGCCGCGCTCGGCGCTCGGCTGCGAGACCGACCGCCTCGGCGACACCGTCTCGTACGGCACCGCCTCGCGCCTGGCCGTCGAGTTCGCGACGGGCACGCGCTTCGACCTGATCGAGCGGCTGGCGGCGCACATCGCGGACGGGCTCCTGGCCCGTCTGCCGCTCGAGCGCGCGACGGTGACGGTGCACAAGCCCGAGGCCCCGCTCGGGCTCGAGTTCGACGACGTGGCGGTCACGGTGAGCCGCGTCAGCGTTGTGGCGGATCGTCACTAGCAGGACGGCTTGCACGCTTTGTTAGTGCGCAAGGCGGACAACAGACCTCGGGACTCCCTATCGGGGGGCTAGACCGGCCACGACCAAGGGCTAGTTGGCGGTTGCGGGCCACCCTCCGACCGGTGAAACTCAAAGGTATGGACGGGAGGACTACGTCGGACGACGCATTGCGCCGGATTTCGATCCTGGTTGCAGAGGACAACGATCTCTATCGCAGGGGTCTCGTCTCCGTGCTCGCCGATCGCGGCTTTGCGGTTCTCGGCAGCACGGCGGTCGGGGCCGACGCGGTGCGCATGGCTTCCGAGCTCCTCCCGGACGTCGTCCTGCTCGATCTCGTGCTCGCCGACGGCGACAGCATCCCGCGCATCGCGGAGATCCTCGAGGCCCATCCCGGCGCCAAGGTCGTCGTGCTCAGCTCGAGCGCGGATCGCGACTCCTTCCTGCGCTCGCTGCGGGCGGGCGCGGCCGGGTTTCTCTCCAAGGATCAGTCTCCCCCGGGCCTCGAGCGCGCTTTGCACGGGCTCTTGCGGGGCGAAGCGCCGATCTCGCGGGTGCTCACGATGCACCTCGTCGACGAGGTTCGCCGCGAAGATCGCCGCCGCGAGATCGCGGCGCTCGTGCCCGACCGCGATCACCTCACGCCGCGCCAGCTCGAGATCCTGCGCATGCTCGCCGGCGGCGCGACGACCGTCGGCATCGCGACCGAGCTCTACCTCTCGGTCGAGACGGTGCGCTGGCACATCAAGTCGATCCTCCGCAAGCTCGGCGTGCGCTCGCGCGCCGATGCCATCGCGTGCCTCGAGGAACTTCAGGCCGTATAGCCTTGGCCGCGCGTGCGCGCGGTCTACATCGGCCTGGGCGGGAACCTCGGCGATCCGATCGCGACGCTGACCGACGCGCTCGCCCGCATCGCGGCGCTGCCGGGCGTCTCGCTCGACGCGGTCTCCTCGGCCTACGAGAGCGCGCCGGTCGGGCTGACGGACCAGCCGCCCTTCGTGAATGCCGCCGCGCGGCTGCTCACGGGCCTGCCGCTGCGCGACCTGCTGGCGGGCCTGCTGGCCGTCGAGAACGAGCTCGGGCGGGTACGCAGCGTGCGCTACGGACCGCGCACGTGCGATCTCGACATCCTGCTGGCCGGGGACGAGGTCGTCGAGGAGCCGGGCCTCTCGGTGCCGCATCCGCGGCTCGCCGAGCGGCGCTTCGCGCTCGAGCCGCTGCTCGAGCTCGATCCCGCGCTGCGGCTGCCCGGCGGCCCGTCGCTGGCCACCCTGCTGGAGGGTGTCGAAGACCAGGCCGTACGGCGGCTCGACGGGGTTGCACTACGATGACGTGCACGCGAGGGAGAGGCTTGACGTGTCGAATATCGACGAGCTCGAGGAATACGACGCCGAGCTGGAGCTGAGGCTCAAGAAGGAATACGCGGACGTCTACGGGCTGTTCCGCTACTGCGTGCTCACGCAGGAGGCGACGTACCTCTGCAATCAGCTCGACCTCCGCATCGAGCACCAGCCGTCGTACCCGATGATCCACGTCGCGATGGAGGACGTCTGGGTGTGGGACAAGAACCGGCCGACGCGGATCATCCCGCGCACCGACATCCACACCACGCAGGACGTCACGATCGAGGAGCTGCGGCCGCCCGAGAGCAGCCCGCCGATCGAGCCGCCGGCGATCTAGCGGCCGATGCTGCTCGCGGTCGACGTCGGCAACACCCAGACGCACCTGGGGCTCTGGCGGGGCGCCGAGCTCGTCCACACCTGGCGCATCGCCACGCGCCCGCTGCGTACGAGCGACGACCTCGCGGTGCAGCTCGACGGGCTGCTGGCGCTGCGCGATCTCGATCCGAGCGCGGTCAGCGCGCTGGTCGTCTCGTCGACCGTGCCCGTCCTGGCGACCGCCTGGACGGGAGTCGGCGAGGACGCGCTGAAGGTCGACACGCTGCTGATCGGCCCGGGGGTGCGCAGCGGCGTGCCGATTCTGATGGACAACCCGCGCGAGGTCGGCCCCGACCGCATCGTCAATGCGGTGGCCGCCCTCGCCCGCTGCGGCGGCCCGTGCATCGTCGTCGACTTCGGCACCTCCACGAACTTCGATGCGGTCTCGGCCGGCGGCGAGTACGTGGGCGGAGTGCTCGCACCGGGCGTCGCGATCTCGATGGAGGCGCTCTTCGATCGCGCCGCCCGCCTCTCGCGC
Organism: uncultured Actinomycetes bacterium; assembly: GCA_963713435.1. Classification (GTDB taxonomy): domain Bacteria; phylum Actinomycetota; class Thermoleophilia; order Gaiellales; family JALYLC01; genus JALYLC01. The sequence goes on along the minus strand of CAVQLU010000009.1, from coordinate 228,835 downwards.
GTGGAGTTCGTCGCACCGCCGACCGTGATCGGGCGCAACACGGTGCATGCGCTGCAGAGCGGCGTCGTCTACGGCTTCGCCGGGCAGGTGGACGGCATCGTGCGTCGCATGAGCGAGGAGCTCGGCGGTGAGCCGCGCGTGCTCGCGACCGGCGGCCTCGCCGGGCTGATCGTGCCGCACGCCGAGACCGTGCACGAGCACCTGCCCGATCTCACGCTCGAGGGGCTGCGGCTCGTGTACGAGCGGCAGCAGTCGGCGTAGGGCGCTCGTCAGCTCGCCTCGGCGAGGGTCGCGGCGAGCCTGTTGAGGGCCCGGCGCCAGGCCTCGCCTGTCCTCCCGGTCAGACCGGGAATCTGCCGGGCTTTCCCGCCACCTGCGCGCGGCCGCTCGTGGACGAGGACGAGCCTCGTTGCATCGTCTGATGCGTGGCGCAGTGAGACCGTCAACGTCGCGTGCGGGACATTCACCCCGTCGTCGGCGAAGCGCCCGCGGAGGACGATTCGCTCATCGGGGATCGAGCTCGACAAGCTCGCAGTCGAACGGTGCGGCGCGCCCTGCGGCTTTCTCGCCCGGCAGGCCCTTGGTCTCGCGATAGCTCTTCAGCTTCATCAGGGCGCGCGACTCGATCTGGCGGACGCGCTCACGCGTGACGCCCAAGGCGCGGCCGACTTCCTCGAGCGTGCGGGCGTCGCTGCCGTCCAGGCCGTAGCGCATCGTGACCACTCTGCGCTCGCGATGCGAGAGGGTGGAGAGCACATCCTGGAGCTCTTCGCTGCGCAGCCAGGAGAGCAAGTTCGGTTGCCGCCACATGTCGTCGTTCTCGATGAAGGCTTCGAGCATGAAGTCTTCCTCGTCGCCGACCGGCGTCTCCAGGGAGGTCGGCTCCTGCGCGATCTTGAGGATCTGGATGATGCGGTCGGGCGTCGTCTCCATCGTCACGGCCAGTTCCTCGGGCGTCGGCTCGCGCTCGAGCTCCTGCAGCAGCTGGCGCTGGATGCGGTGCAGCTTGTTGATCGTCTCGACCATGTGGACGGGCACGCGGATCGTGCGTGCCTGGTCGGCGATGCCGCGCGTGATCGCCTGGCGGATCCACCAGGTCGCATAGGTCGAGAACTTGTAGCCGCGCCGCCAGTCGTACTTCTCGACGGCGCGCATGAGGCCGATGTTGCCCTCCTGGATCAGATCGAGGAAGAGCATGCCGCGGCCGACGTAGCGTTTCGCGACCGACACCACGAGCCGCAGGTTGGCCTCGATCAACTGGCGGCGGGCGGCCGGGTCGTTGCGCTCGATGCGCTTCGCGAGTGCGATCTCCTCGGCCGCCGTGAGCAGCGGAACCCGACCGATCTCGCGCAGATAGGCACGCACCGGATCGTGAGCACGGTGACGCACCGTGACATCGATCGTCGGCCCGGAATCGACCTCGGCCTCGTCGTCCTCGTCGTCGTCCTCCTCGACGGCGATGACCTCGAAGCCGTGCACGGTCAATGCCTCTCGCGGTGAGTCGAACTCGAGGGCGCAGCCAGATGCGCCAGCGGCCGCCTGCGCGCTCATCGACTTCTACACGCGTCGCCACGAAGCCGAGGGGCGCGATCCAGCCTGCCAGCAGATCGGGGTCGAGCCACGCCCGGAACACGCGGTCGGGCGTGGCGAAGATGGTCCGGCGCAACCTGAGGGTGACGCGCTCGGCCGTTTCGTCCCATGCCGCCCGTCGCTGCGTCTCGCGGGCGTCGAACGGTTGCTCGCGGCGGTGCGTGAAGTTCAGAATGGCCGCTGCGGCGGCGAGTGGCACGCCCTCGAGGCTGCAAATGTGGCGCCTGCCGACGACCGTGCGCCGCAGGAGGCCGGCTCGCTCCAGCACCTGGACGTGCTTCGACGCGGCTGCGAGAGACATCGCGAGTGGCTCCGCGAGCTCGCTCACGGTGAGATCCCTCTCGGCGAGTCGCCGGAGCATCTCGCGTCGAGCGCTGTGGGCGAGGGCGCGGAAGACCGCGTCCATCCCCTCTCCCTCAACCATATGGTTGAACGTAGAGGACGAACCCGCCGACTGTCAACCAATCGGTTGAGGGAGCTGCGTCAGCCCGCCGAGTAGATCGAGATCGGCAGGTCGAGCAGCTCGTCGTCCTCGATGTCACCGAGCGCGGCGATGTCGTGGCCGCTCTGGTCCACCAGTGCCTGTGCGGCGGGGCAGGCCGCGAGCAGCAGCCGCTCGACTTCGTCGACCGTCTTGGCCTGCGCCAGGGCCGCGCGCATGCCCGGGCCGAGTCGGCCGCCGCGCAGGTACCAGCCGTAGAACTTGCGCAGCCAGCCGACGGCGCGCTCGGGGGTCATCTCGCGCGCCACCTCGCGCACGAAGCGCACGAGCTCGCCGACCAGTTCCTCGTCGGTCGGCACGCGGGGAATGCCGTCGACCAGCTCGGCCAGCAGCCAGGGGTCGCCCTGTGCGCCGCGCGCGATCATCACGGCGCTCGCGCCGGTCGTGTCGAGCACTTCCTGGGCGCGCGTGCGGTCGGTGATGTCGCCGGAGGCCATCACGGGCACGTCGACGAGGTCGACGAGTTCGGCCGTCAGGGCGTGATCGGCCCGGCCGGTGTACATCTGCTGTGCCGAGCGGGGGTGGAGCGTGATCGCGGCGGCGCCCACGTCGGCCAGCTTGGGGCCGAGCACGAGGCAGTCGCGCGAGCCGTTGCGCACGCCGGCCCGCAGCTTGACCGTCACGGGGACGGCGACGGCCTCTGCGACCGCGCTGCGTGACGGCGATCGCCACGTCGTGATTGTCGAGGGCAGAGGCGCCCGCGCCGGTCTTCGTGACCTTGCGCACCGGGCAGCCGAAGTTGATGTCGATGATGTCGGCGCCGGCGGCCTCGCACATGCGGGCGGCCTCGGCGACCGTGGCCGGATCGGATCCGAAGACCTGCACCGCGAGGGGGTGCTCGTCGCGGGCGATGCGCAGGTAGCCGAGCGTGCGGGCGTTGCCGTGCGAGAGGCCGCAGGCCGAGACCATCTCCGAGCACACGAGGCCCGCCCCGAAGCGGCGCCCCTGCCGCCGGAAGGCCTGCACGGACACTCCCGCCATCGGCGCGAGCACGACGCGCGAGCCAATCTCCACCTCGCCGATCTGGAATGGCGACGCGAGATCGAGTCGTCGGGTGGTGAGAGCGGTTGGCTGCACGGTGCAACCCAGTGTACGCTGCGGTCTGGCGCCGTCGAGACGCATGTGTTTCGTGCGCCCTGATGAGGTTTTCCGGCGGCCACCGGCCGCCGGGCCCAATGGAGGCATCGTGGAGCGAGACGTCCTGCTCACTCAGGAGGGCTACGAGAAGTTGCAAGAGGAGCTGGCGCTGCTGTCGACCGACAAGCGCCGCGAAGTGGCTGACCGCATCCGCATCGCGCGCGAATTCGGCGACATCAGCGAGAACTCCGAGTTCGATGACGCGAAGAACGAGCAGATGCTGCTCGAGAAGCAGATCGCGAAGCTCGAGGAGCGGCTGCGCTCGGCGCGGATCATCGATCCGAGCGACGCCGACGCGGGCGCCGTCAACGTCGGGCTGCAGGTCACGGTCAAGGACATCGACCGCAAGCGCGACGCGACGTACCGCATCGTCGGCTCGGCCGAGGCCGATCCGTCGGCGGGCCGCCTGTCGAACGAATCGCCGGTCGGACGTGCACTGATGGGCCGCAAGAAGGGCGAGACGGTCGAGGTGAGCGTGCCGGCAGGCGTGCTCAAGCTCAAGATCGTCAACATCAGCGTTCCGGCGTGAGCGAGAGCCGCCGGCTCGACCACCTGCCCCACCGCTTCGCCGACCGCACCGAGATCGCCGAGGTGCGGTCGGAGCACGGCGGCCTCGAGGCGGGCGCCGCATCCGGCGCCCGCTACCGGCTGGCGGGCCGGGCGATGGGCCGGCGGCTGATGGGCAAGGCGGCGTTCCTCGACCTCGAGGATCGCAGCGGGCGAATCCAGTTGCTCGCGAGCGCAGACGGCCTCGGCGAGGAGCTCTTCGCCGCGGTCTGCGACACCCAGCTCGGGGACGTCATCGGAGTCGCCGGCGAGGCCATCTCGAGCCGCCGGGGCGAGCTGACGCTGCGGCTCGAGGAGTTCCAGTTGCTCGCGCCCTGCCAGCACCCTCTGCCCGATCTGCATCACGGCCTGGCCGACGTCGAGGCGCGTTATCGACAGCGCTACGTCGACCTGATGGTCAACACCGACGTGCGCGAGGACGCGCTGAAGCGCGCGCGCATGATCGCCGCCGGTCGCGCGTACCTCGACGGGATCGGCTTCGTCGAGGTCGAGACGCCGATTCTGCAGCCGCTCTACGGCGGGGCGAGCGCGCGGCCGTTCACGACGCATCACAACGAGCTCGACCGCACGTTCTACCTGCGCGTGGCGACCGAGCTGTATCTCAAGCGCCTGATCGTGGGCGGGCTCGAGCGCGTCTACGAGCTCGGCAAGGACTTCCGCAACGAGGGCGTGTCGTTCAAGCACAACCCCGAGTTCACGGTGATCGAGTGGTACGAGGCCTACGCCGACTACTCCGACGGCATGCGGCGCACCGAGGAGTTCGTGGCGGCGAGCGTCCGCGGCGCGCTCGGCACGACGGTGATCACCCGCGACGGCCGCGAGATCGACATGGCGCCGCCCTGGCCGCGCAAGCCGCTCACCGAGGCGATCCGCGAGGCCTGCGGCGTCGACGTGCTGGCGCTTCGCGACCCGGCCGAGTTGCGTGCCGCGCTGGTCGAGCGCGGCGCCGCGGCAGCGGAGGGAGACGCCACCTGGCCGCAGCTCGTCGACCGCGCGCTCTCGCACTTCGTCGAGCCCAACATCGTCGAGCCGGTGTTCCTGACCGACTACCCGACCGAGCTCTCGCCGCTGGCGCGCCCGTTCGCCGACGACCCGTCGCTCGTGGAGCGCTACGAGGCGTTCTGCTGCGGCATGGAATTCGCGAACGGCTACAGCGAGCTGAACGATCCCGAGCTCCAGCTCCAGCGCTTCGAGGAACAGGTCGCGATGCGAGCCGCCGGCGACGAAGATGCGCAGCCCCTCGACGCCGACTACATCGAAGCCCTCCGCTACGGCCTCCCCCCGACCGCCGGCCTGGGCCTGGGCATCGATCGCCTGGCAATGCTCGTCTGCGACCGCCCCTCGATCCGCGACGTGATCCTCTTCCCAGCCCTGCGCGACCGCACCTAGACCGCACACCCAGGGTCTGGCGCGTGCAGGCGGGGTCTGACCCCAGGTGTACGGGTCTGACCCCAGGTGTCCGTTTTGGCCGCAACGCCACTAGGCATGGGGAATGTTCGCCGCGTCCCGCTGCGCGGCCCTTCGGCATCGATGTTGCCCCAGGGGCACGTGCGGCCGCAAACCCGCATGGATAGGCGCCCGTCCACGTGGGGTCAGACCCGTACACCTGGGGTCAGACCCGACCTGGTCGCGCCAGACCCCGTTTGTTCGCCAGACCCCGTTTGTTCGCTCTACGAGCCGATGGACTGCGGGAACGAGAGCAGGTTGTCGGGGTCTCGCTCGTGCTTGAAGCTCACCAGGTCTGAGTACTGGTTGCCGTAGTAGGCCTGGCGCCAGGTCGTCATGTCGGCGTCGGGGTAGTTCTGGTAGGCCTGGGCGGTTGCGATCGGGGCAAGCGCGCGGCGGGCGGAGGCCACGAAGCCGCGCGCGCCGGCGAGGCCGCTCGCGCCGCCGTAGTAGCTGAGGATCTGCACCGAGCTGCGCATGTTGCGGTGGATGAAGGCCGACTGCGACGGGGCGACGTCGTCGATCGCGCCGCCCTGGGCGTCGAAGAGCAGCACGCCCGAGCCGCCCGCGGCCTGGCGCGCGTTGATCACTCCGATCACCTTTCTCGCGGCTGCCGCTCCGAACGTCTTGGCGATGTAGGACGAGCCGGCGGCGAAGGTGGCGCGGGGGAGCACCCCGCCCTCGCTCTGGGGACGGCACTGCGCGACCGTCTTGCCGAGGCACCCGGCGAAGATCAGCTGCGCCTGCAGGTAGGTGTGCTCGTTCTCGGTCAGCGACGCGCCGGCAGGCAGCAGGCGCGAGATCGCGCGGGTGGCGACGGCTCCGGTGCCGAGGTACTGGCCGAACACCTCGACGGTGGGCATGCCGGAGCCGGTGGAGAGAGAGCAGATCGCTGCGAGCGCTCCGGGGGCGGTCGGTGCGCGCGCGATGAAGGCGCGCAGCACCTCGGCGGCGCGCGACCACGGGTAGTCGGCGAAGAACGTCGTCACGTTGCCCATGGGATGCGTCTTGATGAGCATCGCCGTGACGGGCGCCATGCTCGCTCCCGCGCCGCACAGCGCGTGCATCAGGTCGCTGTCCGCGGAGGCCGGCTTGAGCGTGCGCAGGTCGATCACGCTGGCCGCGACGAGGTTGTCGCAGGCCAGGCCGTACAGGCGGGCGTCGAAGCCGTAGCCGCCGCCGAGCGTGAACCCGCCGACCCCGACGGTCGGGCAGGAGCCGTGCACGATCTTGCGGCCCCGCCGTGCGAGCGCATCGATCAGCTCGATCTGCATGAGCCCGGCGCCCGCCATCACGGTCCCGTCGGAGAGCAGCTTGATGCCGCGCAGGCGCTGCAGATCGAAGACCACGCCGCCGGCGACGGTCGAGGCGCCGATGTAGCTGTGCCCGCCGGAGCGGATGCGAATGGGGATGTGGCGGGCGCGCGCGACCTTGAGGCCCGCCGCCAGGTCGCGCGCATCGAGCGGCAGCGCCACGGCGGCGGGGTGCACGTAGTCGTAGCGCGCGTTGTAGACGGGCGCGACGCGCGCGTAGGCGGCCGTGCCGGGCACCAGCACCGGGCCGCGCATCGCCGCCTTCAGCGCGGCGATCGGCGCAGGCGTCCGGCGGAGCTGCGGGAGGCCGACGGCTCCGACACCGGCACCGACGAGCAGTTGCGCGCGCGTGAGGCCTGGCATGCGGGCCATTCTGGCAGGCGTATCCTGCGGGGATGACAGAGGTCGCCGCGCTCGAGGACGTGTGTGAGCGCGCCTGGCCTCCGGGCGAGCGCCTGGAGCTCGACGGCGCGGTTCTGCGCTTCACGCACGGCTTCACGCGGCGTGCGAACTCGGCCCGGATCGACGGCGGGGGCGGCGACCTCGAGGGGCTCATCACCCGGGCCGAGCAGGAGTACCGCAGCCGCGGGCTGCGGCCCGGCTTCCGGCTCACGCCGCTCACGCCGGCGGCCTTCCAGGGCCTGCTGAGCGAGCGCGGGTACGTCGTCGACACCGAGGCCGTCGTGATGGTGGCCGAGCAACTGCCGGAGGTGCACCCGAGGCCCGACGACGGGGTCTCGCTCCGGCCGGAGCTCGACGAGGAGTGGCTGCGCGTCTTCCAGGCCGTCGAGCGGCGCTGGCCGCCGGAGCAGGATCCCGGCGCCCGCTGGGTGCTCGGCTCCGGAGACGCGCCGCGGCGCTTCGCGCTCGCGCGCGTCGAATGGTGTGCCCGCCGCCACCGGATACGGGCGTCTGGAGGGTGACTGGCTCTACATCGCCTGCGTCGCGACCTTCCCCGAGCAGCGCCGGCGGGGTCTCGCGCGCATCGTCAGCGAGCGTCTCATCGCCTGGGGCGCAGCCGGCGGCGCGCAGCGCGCGATTCTGCAGGTCGAGACGAAAAACGCTGCAGCGCAGGGGCTTTATGCGCAGCTCGGATTCACCCCGCGCCACATCTATCGCGACCTCGTTCCCGGGCACTGACTAACAAGCACTCGCAGGCGTCTCAAGGACCGGACGGGTGGTGCCGATGTCCGTTCAAGACCGACCCAGGGCGTGCCCGGGGGTACGCCTGAGGGGCTCTGGTAACGTGCGGAGAACCTTATGTTTGAGCGCTTCACAGAGAGAGCACGCCAGGTCGTCGTCCTCGCGCAGGACGAGGCCCGCGCGCTAAAGCACAACTACATCGGCACGGAGCACATCCTGCTCGGGCTGCTGCGCGAAGAGGAAGGCCTCGCCGCGCGCGTACTCGATTCCCTCGAAATCACGGTCGAAGAGGTGCGTGCCCAGGTGGCCCGCATCGTCGGCCAGGGCGATGAGGTCACGACGGGCCAGATCCCGTTCACCCCTCGTGCCAAGAAGGTCCTTGAACTGGCGCTGCGCGAGGCACTCTCGCTCGGCCACAACTACATCGGCACCGAGCACATCCTCCTCGGCCTCGTGCGCGAGAACGAGGGTGTCGCGGCGCGCATCCTGCTCGACTTCGATGCCGACGCCGAGAAGATCCGCAACGAGATCATCCGCATGCTCTCCGGCCCCGGGCGCCGCTCGGGCTCGAGCGCGGGCAGCGGTGGGCAGCCGGCGGCCGCCGGTGCCACCGGCGAGGCCAAGAAGTCGTCGAAGCTGCTCGACCAGTTCGGGCGCAACCTGACGAAGCTGGCCGCCGAGGGCAAGCTCGACCCGGTCGTCGGTCGTCAGAACGAGATCGAGCGCGTGATGCAGATCCTCTCGCGCCGCACCAAGAACAACCCGGTGCTGATCGGCGAGCCCGGCGTCGGCAAGACCGCCGTCGTCGAGGGCCTCGCTCAGCGCATCAGTTCCAACCAGGTGCCCGAGCTGCTGCGCAACAAGCAGATCTACACGCTCGACCTGGCCGCCCTGGTCGCGGGCTCGAAGTACCGCGGCGAGTTCGAGGAGCGGCTCAAGAAGGTCATGAAGGAGATCGCCCAGCGGGGCGACATCATCCTCTTCATCGACGAGCTGCACAACCTCGTGGGCGCGGGTGCGGCCGAGGGCGCGATCGACGCGGCCTCGATCCTCAAGCCGGCGCTGGCACGCGGCGAGCTGCAGACGATCGGCGCGACGACGCTGGACGAGTACCGCAAGTACCTCGAGCGCGACTCCGCGCTCGAGCGGCGCTTCCAGCAGATCCGCGTCGAGGAGCCGTCGATCGACGACACCGTGCAGATCCTGCGCGGCCTGCGCGATCGCTACGAGGCCCACCACCGCGTCCGCATCACGGACGAGGCGCTGGTCGCCGCGGCGCAGCTCTCGAGCCGCTACATCCAGGATCGCCACCTGCCCGACAAGGCCATCGACCTGATCGACGAGGCCGCCTCGCGCATGCGCATCCGCACGATGGGCTCGCCCCCGCGCTACAAGGAGCTCGAGGACGAGGTCGAGACCACGCGGCGCGACAAGGAAAGCGCGATCGAGCAGCAGGACTTCGAGCGCGCGGCCGCGCTCCGCGACGCGGAGCGCAAGCTGACGCAGAAGAAGCGCGAGCTCGAGGAGAACTGGAAGGCCACCGACGAAGGCGAGCAGGCCGAGATCGGTGAGGAGGAGATCGCCGACATCGTCTCGATGTGGACGGGGATCCCGGTCTTCAAGCTCACCGAGGCCGAGTCGCAGAAGCTCGTCCGCATGGAGGACGAGCTGCACAAGCGCGTGATCGGCCAGCACCAGGCGATCGTGGCCGTCTCGAAGGCGATCCGCCGCGCGCGCGCCGGGATCAAGGATCCCAAGCGCCCGAGCGGCTCGTTCATCTTCCTCGGCCCCTCCGGTGTCGGCAAGACGGAGCTGGCGCGCACGCTCGCCGAGTTCCTCTTCGGCGACGAGGACGCGCTGATCCAGGTCGACATGTCCGAGTACATGGAGAAGCACGCGGTCTCGCGGCTGGTCGGCTCGCCCCCGGGCTACATCGGGTACGACGAGGGCGGTCAGCTCACCGAGGCCGTGCGCCGCAAGCCGTACTCGGTCGTCCTGCTGGACGAGATCGAGAAGGCCCACCCCGACGTCTTCAACATCCTGCTGCAGGTGCTCGAGGACGGCAAGCTCACCGATGCGCAGGGCCGCAAGGTCGACTTCCGCAACACCATCGTGATCATGACGTCGAACATCGGCGCCGCGCAGATCACGAAGAATCAGTCGCTCGGCTTCGTGCCAGGCGATCCCGAGGGCGGTCTCTCGTACGACGAGATGAAGAACCGCATCATGGGCGAGCTGAAGAAGGTGTTCCGGCCCGAGCTGCTCAACCGCATCGACGAGGTCATCGTCTTCCACAAGCTGACGCGCGAGGAGATCACGAGCGTCGTGCACATGATGATGCGCCGCCTGCGCGAGCGCATGGTCGAGCACGAGGTCGCGATCGAGCTGTCCGCCAGCGCGACCGACCTGCTCGCCGACCGCGGCTACGACCCGGCGATGGGCGCACGGCCACTGCGCCGCGCGATCCAGCAGCTGATCGAGGATCCGCTCGCCGACTTCGTCCTCGGACGCCAGCTGGCGCCGGGCTCGACCATCGTGATCGACCGCAAGGACGACACGGACGAGGTCGAGATGACGGTCGTGGCACCCGTGCCCGACACCGCGCCGGAACCGCCGGCGGGCGTCACGGGCGGCGACTCGGGCGGCGACTCGGGTGACCAGCCCGGCGAGTAGCCGGGCCGGCCGCAGCGGGTGACCGCGGCGGTAGATTGATCGGATGTTCGCGGTAGCGCTCACCGCAGTTGCGCTGACCGCCTCGGCACCCGTGCCCGTGACCGGCGGCACGGGTGCCGAGCGTGCGGTCATCCGCAGTGCGCTGAAGCTGGTCGATCCGGGGACGGTCACCTCTGCCCGCATCGACCAGCGGCGCTATCTCGTGCTCGGCGCACCCTCGCGGAGCGGCGCCGGCGTCGACTACGACCGCCGCCTGTGGGAGACGCACGCGTTTCTGGCCACGGTCATGTCGCAACTCGCGAAGCGCCACCACAAGCTCGCCGGCTACGAGGTGTCGGGCTTCCTGGGCGGCCCGGGCAGCCCCCGGCTGGGGCCGAAGGGCGCCGAGGCGCTGCTCGCCGTCGTCTTCGGCAACGCCGGCTCGGCAGGTCTCGACGTGCGCAGGTCGCGCATCTTGCCCGTGGGCGGCGGCGCGCTCGACGTCGTCGTGCGGCTGCGCGAGAACCAGCTCTTCGACGAGCGCGTGCAGGACGGCGTCGTGAAGATCTTCGGAACCGCGCTGAGCGCAGGCGGGCCGCTGCACTACCTCGAGGTCGAGGCGCCGGACGGCACGGCGCTCGCCTACGGCGGGGCCTTCGGGGCCGGCGGCAGCTGGAACTCCGGCGGGGACATGGCGGCGGCGCCCGTGCCGCGGACTCCTCCACCGGAGCTCGCGAGCGCGCGCACCGATCTCACCGTGCGGCTGAGCAGGCTCAAGGGCAGCCCTCGCGCCCGGACGTTCCACATCACCTGCGCGGGCGGCGGCGCGGCGCTCGGCAAACGCTGCCGGCGCGTCCTGGCGGATCGCTGGGCACTGCTGCCGCCGATCCTCAGCAACGGCCCGTGCCCGACAGTGCGGCCGCGTGAGTGGAGCGTCAGCGTGAGCGGCAGTTTCGCCGGAGAGCCGGTGAGCCGCGCGTACTCGGGGTGCCTCGGCGCGCCGACCAAGCGCTGGCTGCGCTTTCTCGGCGTCTGATCGGCATGAGAGGTCACACGCGCGGCAACTGAGCGTCCGCCTGCGGCGGTAGCCTGGCTGATCCGATGGCACGCCTCCGCTCCACCTACGTTTGCGGCGAGTGCGGCGGCGAGCAGTCCCGCTGGCTCGGCCGCTGCCCCGACTGCGGCGCCTATGCGACGCTGGTCGAGCAGGCGCCCGCGTCCGACGACGCACGCAGCGGCGCGCGCCGCCCCGGCGCCGCGCCCGGGCTCGTCGTGCCGCTCGCCTCGGTCGAGACGAGCGCAGCCGAGCGCATCGGAACGGGCATCGCCGAGCTCGATCGCGTGCTCGGCGGCGGGCCTCGTGCCGGGCTCGCTGGTGCTGCTGGGAGGCGAGCCGGGCGTCGGCAAGTCGAGCCTGACCGCTGCCATGCTCGGCGCGATCGGAGCGCAACGGCCCGTGCTCCTGGTGGCGGGCGAGGAGTCGCCCGAGCAGGTGCGGCTGCGCGCGGAGCGCCTCGGCGCCACGGCGGGTGTCGGCGTGCTGGCCGAGACGGAGCTCGAGACGGTCTGCGCCACGATCGAATCCGTCACGCCGGACGTGTGCGTCGTCGATTCCATCCAGACGCTCTGGGACGAGCAGCTCTCGGCGGCGCCGGGATCGGTCTCGCAGGTGCGGGAGTCGGCCGCGCGGCTACAGCGCCTGGCCAAGGCCAAGAACATCTGCATCGTGCTGATCGGGCACGTGACGAAGGAAGGCGTCGTCGCCGGCCCGCGCGTGCTGGAGCACCTCGTCGACGTCGTGCTCATGTTCGAGGGCGACGCGCTGCGCTCGCTGCGCGTGCTGCGCGCCCAGAAGAACCGCTTCGGCGCGACCGATGAGATCGGGCTGTTCGAGATGAGCGATCGCGGACTCGTCTCGGTCACGGACGCGAGCCGGCTGCACGACAGGGCCGACCTCGACCGGCCGGGCTCCTGCACGTTCGTCGCCATGGAGGGCACGCGACCGCTCACGATCGACGTGCAGGCGCTGGTCGCGCCCAGCGAGCTGGCCATGCCGCGGCGTCTCGCGAGCGGCTTCGACCGCAATCGCCTCTCGCTGCTGCTGGCCGTGCTCGCGCGTCACGGCGGGCTCGGGCTGGGGCAGCACGACGTGTTCGTGAACGTGGCCGGCGGCGTGCGGGTCGACGAGCCGGCCGCAGACCTCGCGGTGGCCCTGGCGCTCGTCTCCGCGGCGCGCGGCGTGGCGCTCGGACCGGTGTGCGCCTTCGGCGAGATCGCCCTGACGGGCCGGCTGCGCCCCGTGACGCAGCCAGAGCGCAGGCTGGGCGAGGCGGCAAGACTGGGCCTCGAGGTCGCGATCGTGCCCGAGGGAGCGCCCAGCGGGCCGTTGCGCGTGCGTCACGCAGGCACGCTGCGCGCGGCCTGTGAGCTCGCCCTGGGCGTCCCGGACGAGGAGCTCGTGCCCTTCTAGCGCGCGCGGCCGTTACGAGGCGGCTGACGACCTCTGGCCGGCGACGGTGCCGGGCCGAGCGGTCGCTGCCTCGATCGCCTGCGCCAGGTCGGCCCAGAGATCGTCCACGTCCTCGAGCCCGACTGCGAGTCGCAGCAGTCCCTCCGGCACCCGGCCTTCGGGCTCGATGCGCGCGCGGCGCTCGATCAGCGTCTCGACGCCGCCCAGGCTGGTCGCGTTGCGTACGAGACGCACGGCTTCCTCGCACCGCGCGGCGATCGCTCCGTCGGCCAGCTCGAAGGCCAGGACCCCCCCGGCGCCGGCCGGCATCTGCCTCCGGGCGAGCTCGTATTCGGGGTGATCGGGCAGACCCGGGTAGTGCACGGCCTGCACGGAGGGATGCGAGGCGAGGCGGCGCGCCAGCTCGGAAGCCGTGGCGACCTGCCGGGGAAGGCGGACGTGCAGGGTGCGCAGACCGCGCAGCAGGAGCCAGGCGGGGTCGGGCGCGAGCACGCCGCCGATCGTCCGGCGAACGTACACGAGGCGCTCCCGCAGCTCGCTGTCGCGCGTCGTGACGACGCCGGCGAGCAGATCGGAGTGCCCTGCGAGGTACTTGGTCGCGCTCTGCCAGGCGAGGTCGGCGCCGAGGTCGAGCGGGCGCTGCAGGAGCGGCGTCGCGAACGTGTTGTCGCAGCACAGGAGCGCGCCGCCGGCATGCGCGGCCGCGGCGGCCTCGGCGATGTCGGTCACCGCGAGCGACGGGTTGGACGGCGACTCGATGACGGCGAGCGTCGCGCCCTCGCAGGCGCGGCGGAATCCCTCGCCGTCGCGCAGGTCGTAGCGCCGCACCTCGACGCCGAAGCGCCCGAGAACCTCCGAGGCGAGCAGCTCCACCTCGTAGTAGCCGCTCGTGGGAATGACGATCGATTTGCCCTGCCCGAGCACCGTCAGGCAGACGCACGTCCAGGCCGTCATACCGCTGGCGAAGAGCGTCGCCTCGGCCCCCTCGAGGGCGCCCAGCAGCGCCTCGGCCTCGAGCGCGACGGGCGCGTGCCCCCGCCCGTAGGGAGAGTTGCCGCCGGGCACGCGGTCGAAGGTCGTCGAGCGGTCGAGGGCGGGGGAGAGCCCGCGCGACGGGTTGTCGACGAGACCGCGGACGAGGAGGGAATCGGGCTCCATCAGCCCCAGCATTCCATCAGGCGGCCGTCGCCGCTGCGGCGCTCTCGATCGCCTGGGTCAGATCGGCCCAGAGATCGTCGACGTCCTCGAGGCCGACCGAGAGGCGCAACAGGCCCTCCGGCACGCGGCCAGGCGGCTCGAGGCGGGCGCGGCGCTCGATCAGCGTCTCGAAGCCGCCCAGGCTCGTCGCGCAGCGCACCAGCCGCACGTCTTCCTCGCAGCGTCCGGCGGTCGCACCGTCGGCCAGCTCGAAGGCCAGCGTGCCGCCGGCGCCGGCGGGCATCTGCCGCCGTGCGAGCTCGTGGTCCGGGTGGGTCGCGAGCCCCGGGTAGTGCACGGCGCGCACGGCCGGGTGCCCGTCCAGCCGGCGGGCGAGCTCGGAGGCGCTCGCGACCTGCCGCGGGACGCGCACGTGCAGCGTGCGCAGACCGCGCAGGAGCAGCCAGGCCGGATCGGGAGCGAGGATGCCGCCGATCGTCCGGCGCACCCACACCAGGCGCTCGCGCAGCGCGGAGTCGCGCGTCGCGATCACGCCGGCGAGGACGTCGGAGTGGCCCGCGAGGTACTTGGTCGCGCTCTGCCAGGCGAGGTCGGCGCCGAGGTCGAGCGGGCGCTGCAGGAGCGGCGTCGCGAACGTGCTGTCGCAGCACAGGAGCGCGCCCCCGGCGTGTGCATCGGCGGCGGCCCCCGCGATGTCCGTCAGCGTGAGCAGCGGGTTCGACGGCGTCTCGATGATGGCGAGGGCGGCGCCCTCGCAGGCGCTCCGGAAGCTCGCGCGGTCGCGCACGTCGTAGCGCCGCACCTCGACGCCGAAGCGCCCCAGGATCTCGGACGCGAACCCGTCGAGGCTGTAGTAGCCGCTCGTCGGAAGCGCCAGCGCCCGGTCCTCGCCGAGCACGGCCAGGCAGAGGCATGTCAGCGCGGTCATGCCACTGGCGAAGACCGTGGCCTCGGCATCCTCCAGGGCTCCGAGCAGGACCTCTGCCTCCGCGGCCACGGGGGCGTGCCCGCGGCCGTAGGGGGAAGTCCCGCCGGGCTCGCGGTCGAACGTCGTCGAGCGGTCGAGGGCGGGCGAGAGCCCGCGCGACGGGTTGTCGACGAGGCCGCGGACGAGTTGCGAGCCGGGCTCCATGCCTCGCAGCATTCCACGCGGCGGCAGAGCTACGCGCCGGAGCTCTACCGAGCGAAGCCCGCGAGGCGCTTGGAGAGGCCGAGCATGCCGGCCTTCGCACACCAGCGCGACCCCGACTCGGGGTCGAGACCCCCGTCGGCGGGGATCTCGATCGGAAGGTCGCGCCGCATCGTGGCGACGTCGAGGTAGCGGCGGAGGTCGTCGGCGCTCTCCTCGACGGACTGCCTCTGGCGCGGCGTCAGCTCGCCCGCGTGCGCGATCACGCCCTCGAGGTCGCCGTAGCGCCTCAGCAGCTCGGCGGCGGTCTTCTGGCCGATGCCGCGCGCGCCCGGGATGTTGTCGGACGGATCGCCGCGCAGGGCGATCAGGGAGGTCACCTGCTCGGGCTCGATGCCGTAGCGCTCGCGTACGCCGGCACGGTCCACCTGCTCGAGCTCGCCGCGCGGGCGCGGATGCAGCGTCGAGGTCACGTCGGAGACGAGCTGGTAGGTGTCGCGGTCACCCGAGACCACGAGGGCGCCGCCGCCACGGGCCTCCTCCAGCGCCACGGACGTGGCGAGCAGGTCGTCGGCCTCCCAGGGCGCCAGCTTGACGGCCGCGAAGCCGAGCGCCTCCGCCATCTCCGGGATCCGGTCGAGCTGCTCGCAGAGGTCGGCCGGGAACGGGTCGCGCTGACCCTGATAGGCGGGAAGCAGCTCGTGGCGGTACGACGGCGTGCGCGCGTCGAGGCACACGATCACCGCGCGGGGCTCGGTGGCGCGCCAGGTCGCGATGAGCGCGTTGGCGAAGCCGACCAGCAGCCCGACCGGCCTTCCGCCCGCGCCCTCGACGTCCGGCATCGCGTGGTAGGCGCGGTGTCCCAGCGAGTCGGCGTCGATGACCAGCAGGGGCTCCATCGGCCGATCCTAGCCTGGGTGAGGCATCCATCCCCCTTTTCGGGGTTTTCGCCACTAAGGTGAGAGCCGAGGCTGCGCGAGGGAACGCCGCTGCCCGTACCGAGGGAGCACTCATGTTCAAGGTCGGAGAGATCGTCGTATACCCGCGTCAAGGCGCGGGTGAGGTCGTTGCGCGCGAACGCAAGCACATCCTGGGTGAGGATCACGAGTACCTCACGATCAGGATCTTCCAGTCCGAGTTGACGATGCTCGTCCGCTGCGACGGCGTCGAGGCGGCAGGTATCCGACCCGTCGTCGCCAAGCAGGCGCTGCAGGAGATCATCGACGTGCTCACGGGCGACGTCAGCGAGCAGGACGCCAACTGGAACCGCCGCTTCCGCGCGCACCAAGAGCAGCTCAAGTCGAGCGACCCGCGCGAGCTGGCCGGCGTGATCCGCAACCTCGCCCGGCGCCAGGACGAGAAGGGCCTCTCCGGCGGTGAGCGCCAGCTGCTGCTGCGCGCCAAGCGCCTGCTGGCCTCCGAGCTGCAGTACGCGCGCAAGACGGACGAGGAAGAGGCGCTCGCGTGGATCGACGACGTCCTCTCGCCCGACGCCCGCGCCGCCTGAGCGAGGGCTGGGGAGCGGGCGGGGACCAGTGGCCTAGCTTCGCCCGGAGGATCTCGCTAAGCTGCTTGCGGACGCGGAGGCCGGTTTGTGAACCGGCCCAACCGCGCCGCGGATAAAGGAGCGTTGACCGTGAAGCTGATCGTGAGGCTGGTCTTCGCCCTCCTGGGAGCACTCGCAGGCAGCCAGGTCGCGGCCAGTCCAGGGGCCCTTCCCTACGATTTTCTGTCTTCTTCTCCCTGGGCCCGCTGGGCGCTCGCGATCGCGGTGGGAGCACTCGCCGGACTGCTCGTCGGCTGGATCGTCGCCGGGCCGCTGGTACGAGCGATCGGGAGGGTCGAACGGGCAGCACAGGCGCGTCCCGCCGGCGAACTCGTCGTCGGCGGAGTTGGACTGGTGCTCGGCCTCGGGGCCGCTGCGCTGGCGACGTTCGCGGTGCGGCCGCTGCCGTACGTCGGGCGCTACCTGCTGTTGCCGCTGGCGCTCGTGCTGGGCTATCTCTTCGCCGTCGTGGGCGCGCGCAGCCAGCGCTCGATCCTGCGCCTCGGCGGCTTCGGCACCGACGAAGGGCGGCCGGAGGGGCGGTCCGATGGCCGTACCGATGCGCGCCGCCCGCGCCGCGGCGGTGGAGCGCGAACGGGAGCGCGAGCGGCCGGCCCCGCTCGGGATGCTCGTGGACACCTCCGCGATCATCGACGGGCGGATCGGCGACCTCATCTCGACCGGCTTCGTCGACCGCGAGCTCGTGATCCCGGTGTTCGTGCTGCAGGAGCTGCAGCGCGTGGCGGACTCGACGGATCCGCAGCGCCGCGCGCGCGGCCGCAGGGGACTCGATGTCGTGCACGACCTGCGGCTGAGCTCGCATCCGGTGGCGACGCCCGAAGTCGCCGTGCCCGACGTGACCGACGTCGACGCCAAGCTCGTGCGGGTCGCGCACGATCTCGACATGCCGATCCTGACGACCGACTACAACCTCAACAAGGTCGCGCAGATCCAGGGCGTGCAGGTGCTCAACGTCAACGACCTCGCCAACGCGCTCAAGCCCGCCGTGCTACCGGGCGAGGCGCTGCGCGTCAAGGTGATCCGCGAGGGCAAGGAGGCCGAGCAGGGCGTCGGCTACCTGGACGACGGCACGATGATCGTGGTCGAGGGCGCGCGCGACCACATCGGCGAGCACGTCGAGACCGAGGTCACGAGCGTGCTGCAGTCGCCGAGCGGCAAGATGATCTTCACCCGCTTGGCCTCGTAGGAAGATGCCCGGCGAGACCTGGGCGGTCGTGGTGGCGGCGGGTTCGGGCGAGCGGCTCGCGGCCGACCGCCCGAAGGCGTTCGTGCGGCTGGGTGGCCGCACGATGCTGGCCTGGTCGCTCGCGATGCTCGACGACCACGATCTGATCGACGGCATCGTCATGGTGGTGCCCGAGGAGTACGAGGAGCGCGCCTCGCTGCTGGCCGACGACCTCTGCGCCACCAAGATCGCCGCCGCGGTGCCCGGCGGCGCGACGCGGCCCGCCTCGGTCGCGGCCGGCCTGGCCTGCGTGCCCGAGTCGGCCGCGTTCGTGCTCGTGCACGACGCAGCGCGCCCGCTCACCCCGCCCGCCGTGGTCGACCGCGTGGTGGCGGCATTGCAGGCCGGTGCCGAAGGGGTTGTGCCGGCGCTCGCGCTGGCCGACACGGTCAAGCGGGTGGCGCCGGACGGCAGCGTCTCCGAGACGCTCGAGCGGAGCGCGCTGCGCGCCGTGCAGACGCCCCAGGGATTCCCGCTCGCGGTGCTGCGCGCGGCGCTGGCCGAGCACGCGGGCGAGGCCACCGACTGCGCATCCATGGTCGAGCAACTGGGTCGCACGGTCGTCTGCGTCGACGGAGACGAGCGGGCGTTCAAGGTCACCGCGCCGGCCGACCTCGCCCGCGCCGAGCAGCTGGCCGGCGAGGACGAGGACGGCGACTGACGCCTACGCGTTGGTCATGTCGAGCACGAGAACGACGGCAACGTCGGCGATCAGCGCGAGGACGGCGATCGCGATGGCTGCCCGGCAGGGGGCTAGATTCCGAGCACCTCGCGGATCACCACCGGGTCCAGGGCGGGCACGACACGCTCGGCGGCCTGCAAGCGGTCGGCGCCCATCGTGCCGAGCACTGCGATGCAGCGCAGTCCGGCCGCCAGCGCGGAGACGACGCCGACCTCGGTGTCCTCGAACGCGAGCACGTCACCGGCGGCCAGCTCGGGGGCCAGCCGCCGGTGGGCCTCGACGTAGCCGTCGGGCGCGGGCTTGCCGCGCGGCACGTCCTCGGCGGCGACGATCAGGTCGATGGCGTCCATCAGGCCGGCGGCGCCGAGCGTCGAGGAGATCTCGCTCCGCGCCGCCCCCGAGCAGACGGCCACCGGTACGTGCTCGGCGGCCAGGCGAACCGCGGCCCGGATGCTCTCGGGCACGGTCGAGCCGTCTGCCGTGCGCGCCCGGTAGCGCCTGTCGCGCTCGGCGATCACCTCGGCGGCGGCCGGGTGGTCGCGTCCGAGCCAGGCCCAGGCGATCTCGGGATCGGACATCCCGGCGAGCTCGCGCTCGTAGGTCTCCGCGTCGAGCGGCCGGCCCTGCTCGGCGAACAGCTCCTGGAAGACCTCGAAGACGATGTGCTCGTCGAGCGAGACCGTGCCGTTGAAATCGAGGATCAGCGCGCGGGCGGGGCGCCGATCAGTCGTCACGCCGGACGTCCTCGCAGAGGCGCTCGAAGTCGGGACCGTCGAATTCGGCGACGGCGCGCTCGTACTTCTCCATGCCCCAGCCCCAGAAGTCGAAGTCGATCGACGAGACGCCGTCCTGGATGGAGGCCCAGAGCGTCCAGCCGTACTTGGACATGAGGCCCCACAGGCGTGCACGCGCGACCTTGTTGACGAGCGGGCGCCCGTAGTAGTGGGCGACGAGCTCCTCCAGCTGCTCCAGCGAGAGGTTCGACTCGCTCCAGACGTTGCCGATCTCGAACATCGCGTCGTTGTTGCCCGAGTACTCGTAGTCGATCAGCTGGAAGCGGTCTCCCGTCCAGATGAAGTTCTCGGCCAGGAGGTCGTTGTTGCAGGGCACCGGGAGCTCGGCGCGCACCGCCATGGCGCGCTCGATCCTCGCCACCTGGGGCGCGAACTCGAGGTAGCGCTCGGGGAGCCGCAGGCCGCGCTCCTGCACGATGCCGACGTAGCGCTCCTGCACGCGGAACATGTTGAAGTCGTCGCGGAACGGCCGGCAGGCGTGCAACCTGCCGCAGGCCTCCGCCACCTCGCGCAGGCGGTCGCCCCGGCGCAGGTCCTCGGAGCTCATGGTCTCGCCCTCGATGAAGTCGAGCACCAGCGCGCCCAGCTCGGGCAGATACGCGACGACGCCGGCGCCCGACGCCCGCCTCGGCCGCCGCCTTCGAGTTGAGGTACTCGTTCTCACGATCGATGGCGAGCAGGCCGGCGTCCTTGGAGGACACGCGCACGACGTAGCTGCGCCCGTCGACCCGCACCTTGTAGTTGGTGTTGGTGAGCCCCCCGGGCAGCTCGCTGACGCTGCGGTCGTCGCCCGCCAGCTGCTCGACGCGGGGCAGGATGTCGTCGATCGTCACGTGCTCGTCGCTCACGGGGCCTCCACGGGTGCGCTGGCGGCGAAGGATACGCGCATCGGTAGGCTTGGCCGGTGAAGA
The DNA here is from genome assembly GCA_963713435.1 of uncultured Actinomycetes bacterium. Lineage (GTDB taxonomy): Bacteria > Actinomycetota > Thermoleophilia > Gaiellales > JALYLC01 > JALYLC01. The sequence continues at coordinate 208,549 of CAVQLU010000009.1, read as the reverse complement.
ACAGAGCCGGAGCGGTTGTCATCGGCGGCGGCGTGGGCGGCTGCAGCATCGCCTACCACCTCGCCAAGCTCGGCGTGCAGGACGTCGTGCTGGTCGAGCAGTTCGACCTCACGTACGGCTCGACCTGGCATTCGGCGGGGCTGGTCGGCCAGCTGCGCTCGTCCGTCTCGCTGACGCGGATGATGATGTACTCGGTCGAGCTCTATGCGGCTCTGCGCCGCGAGACGGGCAAGGATCCCGGCTGGCACGAGCTGGGCGGCATCCGCCTGGCCTCCTCGGCGGCCCGGCTCGAGGAGATCCAGCGCCAGGCCGGCTGGGCCAAGACGTTCGGCCTGCCGCTCGAGATCATCAGCGCGGCCGAGGCGCAGGAGCGCTTCCCGCTGATGTCGCCCGAGGGCGTGCTCGGTGCGGCGTTCCTGCCGCGCGACGGCTACCTCGACCCCAGCCAGCTGACGTTCGCGCTGGCCGACGGCGCACGGCACTACGGCGCCGAGCTCAACACGCGCACGCGCGTGCTCTCGATCGAGCGCGATGCCCGCGGGCGCGTCTCCCGCGTGCTCACCGACAAGGGCGAGATCGAGACCGAGGTCGTGGTGAACGCGGCCGGGATGGCGGCGCCCGACGTCGGCAGACTGGTCGGCGTGACCGTCCCGATCATCCCGATGGCGCACCAGTACCTGATCACGGAGCCGTTCGACCCGCCGCTCGCGCCGTTGCCGACGCTGCGAGACCCCGACAACCTCGTCTACTGGCGCACGGAGGTCGGCGGGCTCGTGATGGGCGGCTACGAGCGAGATCCCGCGCCCTTCGGGCTGGACGGCATCCCCGAGGGCTTCGAGGCGCAGCTCCTGACCTGGGACTACGAGCGCTTCGAGGAGCTCATGGAGGGCTCGATCCGGCGCGTGCCCGCGATGGAGGACGCCCAGGTCAAGAAGTTCTTCAACGGCCCGGAGGCCTTCACGCCCGACGGCGAGTTCATCCTGGGCGAGTCCGAGGTGCCCGGGTTCTGGGTCGCCGCAGGGTTCTGTGCCCACGGACTCGCGGGCGCCGGCGGCATCGGCAAGGTCATGGCCGAGTGGATCGTCGACGGCCAGCCGGAATGGGACCTCTGGCACATGGACATCCGGCGCTTCGGCCGCCAGTACCGCTCGCAGAGCTTCACGCTCGCGCGCACGGTCGAGGTCTACTCGACCTACTACGACATCAAGTACCCCGGCGAGGAGCGCAAGGCGGGGCGGCCGCTGCGCGTCTCGCCAGCCTACGCACGTCATCTCGCGAACGGGGCGAGCTTCGGCGAGAAGTCGGGCTGGGAGCGGGTCAACTGGTTCGAGCCGAACGCGACCGACGGAGACGAGGCGCTGCGCCCGCGCGGCTGGGCCGGCGCCAACTGGTCGCCGGCGATCGAGGCCGAGTGCACGGCGGCGAGCGAGCGCGCCGTGCTGATCGATCAGTCGTCGTTCGCCAAGCTCGACGTCCACGGGCCTGGCGCCTGCGAGTTCCTCGAGCGCATGTGCGCGAACGCGGTCGACCGTCCCATCGGGTCGGTCATCTACACGCAGCTGCTCAACCCGCGCGGCGGCATCGAGGCCGACGTCACGCTCGTGCGCCTCGCGGCCGATCGCTACCAGTACGTCACCGGCACCGCGTTCGGCTCGCACAACCTGGGCTGGCTGCGTGGGCACCTCCCGGACGACGGCTCGGTCTACGTCGACGACGTCACGTCGGCGCGCACGTGTTACTGCCTCTGGGGGCCTCGCTCGCGCGAGATCCTGCAGGGCCTGACGAAGTCCGACCTCTCGCACGAGGCGTTCCCGTACATGCGCGCCCGCGAGATCGCGGTCGGCAACGTGCCGCTGCTCGCCTCGCGCGTGACCTACGTGGGCGAGCTCGGCTGGGAGCTCTACGCCCCCGCGGAGTACGGGCTCGGCCTCTACGACCTGCTCTCCGAGGCCGGTGCCCAGCACGGCTTGCGCGGCGGCGGGTACCGCGCGATCGAGTCGATGCGGCTGGAGAAGGGCTACCGCGCCTGGGGCAGCGATCTGACGCCCGAGACGACCCCCGAGGCTGCCGGCCTGGGCTTCGCGGTGAGGCTCGACAAGGCCGCGGCGTTCATCGGGCAGGACGCATTGCGCGCCGAGCGCGACGCCGGCGGCCCGAGCGAGCGGCTGGCCTGTCTCGTGCTCGAGGACGCCCGCTCGGTCTGCCTGGGCTCCGAGCCCGTGCGCATCGACGGCGAGCTATGCGGTCGCGTGACCTCCGGCGGGTACGGCAGCCGCGTGCGCCGCAGCATCGCGCTCGCCTACGTTCCCGCCGCCCACGCGCGCACGGGCACGCGCGCCGAGGTCGAGGTCTTCGGCGAATGGGTGCCCGCCGAGGTGGTCGAGGGCGCGCTCTACGACCCGGCCGGGGAACGCATCCGCGCCTGAGTGTCCCGAGAACGGAGCAGCAGTCTGTTAGAACGTCTGGACCGGTGCTCGTCGACTATCACCTCCACCTCGCGCCCGACGGCGCCGCCCTCGGCGCGGCGGAGCTCTCGCCTGCCCGCGTCGCGCTGTATGCCGAGAGCGCCCGCGAGCGCGGCATCGATCACGTCTGCCTGACCGAGCACTGCCACCGCTTCCGTCAGGCAGCCGGCCTCTTCGACCACCCGTTCTGGAACGAGAGCGCGCAGGCCGACCTGGACGCCTACATCGATGTGGTGCGCGGCTACGGCGAGCCCGTGGCCTGCGGCCTCGAGCTCGACTGGCTCGAGGATCGCGAGGAGGAGATCGAAGAGCTCGTGGCCGGCCGCGACTTCGACCTCGTGCTCGGCTCGGTGCACTGGCTGGGCGGACACGCGGTCGACCACCCGGACTACGCGATCTGGGAGGAGCTCCCGGCCGACGAGGTCTGGCGCCGCTACTTCGCCCAGGTGCGCGCGGCTGCGGCCTCCGGCCTCTTCGACGTGCTGGCCCACCTCGATCTGGCCAAGGTGTTCGGGCACGTCGCGAGCGAGTCGGTGATCGCGAGCGAGCACGACCAGACGGCGGATGCGATCGCCGAGGCGGACGTCGCCGTCGAGATCTCCACGGCGGGTCTGCGCAAGGCCGCGGGCGAGCTGTATCCGGCACAGGAGCTGCTGCGCGCACTGCACCGGCGCGGCGTGCCCATCACGCTCGGCTCGGATGCGCACGTCCCGGACGATCTCGGGCGCGACTACGACCGCGCTCTCAGCGCAGCCCATGCCTGCGGCTATCGCACGGTCTCGGTGTTCAGCGGCCGCGAGCGGCACGAGATGCCGCTTGGCTGAGCTCCGCGTCGGCACGGCCTTCGATGCCCACCGGCTGGTGGCCGGCCGGCCGCTCGTGCTCGGCGGCGTCGAGGTTCCGCACACGCATGGCCTGGAAGGCCACTCGGACGCCGACATCGTCTGCCACGCGCTCTGCGACGCGCTGCTCGGCGCTGCGGCCATGGACGACATCGGCACGCATTTCCCCTCGCACGACGAGCAGTGGCGCGATGCGCGCAGCCTCGATCTGCTGGCCGAGGTCTGGCGCCGCGTGGCGGCCGCCGGCTGGAGCCTCGTGAACGTGGATGCCTTCGTGGTGCTGCAGGCGCCACAGCTCGCGCCGCATCGCGCCCTCATGCGCGAGCGCATCGCCGGCGCGCTGCAGTGCGATGTGGAGCGCGTGTCCGTGCGCGCGACGGGTACCGACGGCCTCGGCTTCACCGGCCGTGGCGAAGGCGCCGCCTGTCAGGCGGTCGCGCTGCTCACGCAGGCTTAGACATTCAGTGAGAGCTTCTTAGGCCAGCGCCCCGCCGGAGAGGACGACGACGCCGTCGGCCTCGACCGTGGCGTCGGCCATCACGCCGTCGACGTGGATCGCGGCACGGTTGTCGCCACCGTAGCTCTCGCTCGCGTTGTCGCCGAAGGCGACGTGCGCTGTGCCGAGCACCTTCTCGTCGGTGATCACGCTGCCGGTGATGCGGGCGCGCTCGTTGGTGCCGATGCCGAGCTCGGCGACGACATCGGCGCCCTCGCCGGCGGTCTCGATCGCCCTGCGCACCGCTTCGGCGGCGCGGCCGCCCTCGATGGCGACGATCTTCCCGCGCTCGAACGTCAGCCGGATCGGCTCGTCGACGAGGCCCTCGCCGGCCAGCGCGATCGAGCGGTCGATCACGCACAGGCCGTCGGCGCCCGTCGCGAGCGGCGCGATGAAGACCTCGCCCGCGGGCAGGTTGCCGAAGGCTCCCGGGCGGTCGAGCACGCCGTCGTCCAGTTTCCACTCGCGCCCCGTCACGTCGAACGTGCAGTCGGTTCCGCCCGGCGTCGTCACCCGGATGTGCCGGGCGCCCGTCAGCCGCGCCGCGAGCGCGGCGGTGAGCTCGCGCACGGCGCCGTAGTCGGCGGCCATCTCGTGCTCGAGGATCGAGCGGTCCATGCGCCCGCCGAAGGCGATGCGCGTGCCCTCCGTCAGCGCGCGGCGGTAGAGCGGCTTGCGGAAGCCCGAGAACTCCCCGTCGTGGATCTGGTTGAACCAGAAGCAGAGCGCGTCCGTGGCGGCGAGTGAGGCGATCAGCGGCTCGTGCGGGGTGAGCAGCGGGCGCGCGACGTCGGGCACGACGACGCAGGCGGCGGACGCGGCGCCCGCCGCCAGCGCCGCATCGCAGAGACGCGCGCCGACCTCCGCGAAGGGCTCGTCGACGAGGGCCTGGAAATGCTCCTCCGGGCCGCACGGCGAGGCAGCTGACCGCGTTCGTTGGCGTAGACGGGGATGCTCACCAGGCCGGTAGCTCCTCGGGGAGTGCGAGCAGGCCGTCGGCGCGGCGCACGGCCAGACCGTCGGCCAGCAGGGAGTCGACCACGTCGCGCTCGTACCCGCCCTCGGAGCGCGGGCCGTCGGCCAGCTCGCGCACGAGCGCTGCGCGGCGCTGGCGGCGCGAGCCCTCGAAGCGGCTCTGGCGGCGCAGCGGCGCGAACGTCCGGCCGCGCGCCGGGCACATCGCGGCCAGCGGGCAGCGCTCGCAGCGCGGCACGCGCGCCAGGCAGACCTGCGCTCCCAGGTCGAAGAGCGCCTGGTTCCAGTCCCAGGCCCGCCTGGCGGGCGGTGCGACCTCCGTCGTGCCAAGGGAGCGCTCGAGCACGCGCCGTACGTTCGTGTCGAGCGCCGTGACTTCGGCGCCGAAGGCGAAGCAGGCCACCGCGCGTGCGGTGTAGGGGCCGACTCCCGGCAGCTGCTCGAGGCCGGCGATGTCGTCGGGGAACGCGCCGAGCTCGACCACGCGCCGCGCCGCGTTCTGGAGATTGAGCGCGCGGCGGTTGTAGCCGAGGCCCGACCAGGCGCGCAGGACGTCCGCCGCGGGCGCCGCAGCCAGAGCCGCGGGGGTGGGCCAGCGCTCGAGCCAGGGCCCGTAGCGCTCCAGCACGCGGGCCACCTGTGTCTGCTGCAGCATGACCTCGCTCACGAGGATGGCGTAGGGATCGCGCGTCCTGCGCCAGGGCAGGTCGCGGGCGCTCTCGCCGAACCATTCGAGCAGGGCCTCCTGCATGGCGTGAGCGTCGATCGCCATCAGCGCGGACGCTACCTGGAGCGTCGGAGCCGGCGTGGCCAAGTGGCACTCGCGGCGAGTGTCAATTGGCAGAAAAGCGCGCGGCTATGCTCGGCCGGTCGTGTCCGAGACCGTCGGTCGCTCCCTCTCGGCCCGCGCGCTGGTGGCGCTGTGGCTGGCCGTATTCGTCGCCCTTGGCGCGCTCGGGCGAGGGCTCCCGGCCGCGGCCGGCTGGAGCTACGTCGCCTACGGGCACATCGCCGAGTCCAGCGAGGCGCTGATCCAGCACGCCTTGGTCATGGAGGTCATCTTCGCCGTCGCCCTGTGCTCCCTCGTGGCCTGGCTCGGCTGGTGGCGTCCGGTGCTGATCGAGCGTCGCCGCGTCTCCGGCTGGTACGGCCTGATACCGGGCTTGCTCATCCCGCTCAGCCTCGTCAGCGTCGACTGGAGCCGGCTCTCGGCGAAGGGCGCCGGCTACACGGCGACGCTGGTGGTCACGGCGCTGCTCGTGGGCTTCAACGAGGAGCTGTTCGTGCGCGGCGTGCTGGTCGTCGGCGTGCGGCGACTGACGAGCGAGCGCGGCGTCTGGCTGTGGACGTCGCTGGCGTTCGGCGGCCTGCACGCCGTCAACGTCGTCGTCGGCTCGCCGCTGCGCGCCGTCCTCTGGCAGGTGCTGCTCGTGACCTGCGTCTCGACGCTCTTCTATCTCGCACGACGGGCGGCGGGAACGGTCGTCGCGGCGATGCTGATGCATGCGGTGTGGGACTTCAGCGGGTTCTCCCAGCCGGTCACGGGGAACGCGACGGCCGCCCGTATCATCCTCGGACTCGTGACGTTCGTCCTGCTGATCGGCTCGCTCGCCACGGCCCGCCGCTGGCTGCGTGTTCCTGCAGCGGCCTGAAGCATCGGCGACCATGGTCCCTACATGCCGTCGCCCCGCCTGCGCTTCGCGCCCTCCCCGACCGGCCCGCTGCACCTCGGCTCGGCCGTGGTGGCGGTCGCCAACGCCCTGGGCGCCCGCGCCCTCGGCGGCGAGCTGCTGCTGCGCATCGACGACACGGACGCGGAACGCACGGCCGAGGGCGCCGAGCGGGGGATCCTGACCGACCTCGCCTGGCTCGGCCTGGAGCATGCGGGTGAGCCCGTGCATCAGAGCGCGCGCCGCGAGCAGCACGTCGCCGCGGCCGAGGGGCTGCTGGCGACGGCGCACGCCTATCGCTGCTTCTGCCCGCCCTCGCAGGAGCGCTACGACGGACGTTGCCGGTCGCTTCCGCGCGCCGATGCCGAGCGACGGCACGAGGCCGGCGAGGAGAACGTCGTCCGCTTCCGCGTGCCGTCTGCCGAGGTGGTGGTCGAGGACGCGACGCGCGGGCCCGTGCGCTTCGCCGGCGACGAGATCTCCGACTTCGTGCTCCTGCGCGCTGACGGGCGGCCGACGTTCGACCTCGCGAGTTGTGTCGACGACCGCGACCTCGGGATCACCCACATCGTGCGCGGCGAGGATCATCTGGCGAATTCCGCCCGTCACCTGATCCTGCTGCGCGCGCTCGGGCGCGGTCGAGCCCGTCTTCGCGCACTGCCCGATCATCGTCGGGGCCGACGGCGAGCGGCTCTCGACGCGCAGAGGCGCCGAGCCTCTCGCGGCGCTGCGTGCGCGCGGCGTGCCCCCCGAGGCCGTGGTCGCCTTTGCGGCGCAGCTCGCCTGCCCCGCGCAGGGCGGCGCCGACGAGGTTGCGTCGTTCCCCGAGCTCGCGCAGCGCTTCTCGCTCACGCGCCTCGGCCGCGGCACCGCGCACGCCGATCCGGCGCATCTGGCCTGGCTGGGCCGCGAAGTGCTGGCCGGGCTGCCTGCCGGCGAGCTCGCCCGGCGCCTCGCGCCGTTCCTGCCGCGAGGGGACGCCGGCCGTCGTGCTCGAGGCGCTCGCCGAGGCGGCGCGTGGCGCCCCGGCGCTCGGTGAGGTCGCGAACTCTGCTATGGAGTTGTCACAGCGTCCGACCGGACCGCCACCGGACTCCGCCGGCGCTGGAGCTGTTCCGCGAGCTGCGCGAGGCCGACGTGCGCGAGCACCTGCCGTACGCCGACGCGGTGGAACTCGTCGCCACGCTGCGCGCGCAGGGCAAGAGCCGCGGCCTCGCGCCCCGCGACGTGCTACACCCTCTGAGAATCGCCCTCACGGGCGCACCGCACGGCCTCCCGCTCCCGGTCGTGGTCGCAGTGCTGCCGCGTGAAGAAGCCCTCGAACGCTGCAGGACATGACCCAGCTGAAGCTCTACGACCGCCTGAGAGACGAGATCGTCGACGTCGAGCCGAGCACGCCCGGCGTGCTGCGGGTCTACAGCTGCGGCCCCACCGTCTACGGCCGCATCCACATCGGCAACGCGCGGCCGTACTGGACGGCCATGGTGCTCAAGCGAGCGAGCGAGCAGCTGCTCGGCCTGCCCGTGCGGCTGGCGATCAACATCACCGACGTGAACGACAAGATCTACACGGCGGCCGCGCGGCAGGGCGTGCCCGTCCGCGCAGCTGGCCGAGCAGATGGCCGCGGCCTATCGTGCGGACACCGAGGCGCTCGGGCTCGGCAGGCCCGATGTGGAGCCGCTTGCGAGCGAGACGGTGCCCGAGATCATCGACGCTCATCGAGCGGCTGGTCGAGCGCGGCGCGGCCTATGCGAGCGACGACGGCGACGTGTACTTCAGCGTCGAGGCCTACCCGCACTACGGCGAGCTGTCGGGCCAGCGGCCCGACGAGCTGATCGCCGGCTCGCGCGTCGAGCCGGGGGAGGGCAAGCACTCGCCGCTCGACTTCGCGCTCTGGAAGGCCAACAAGCCCGGACGAGGACACCGCCTGGGACTCGCCCTGGGGCCGCGGGCGGCCCGGCTGGCACATCGAGTGCTCGGCGATGGCGCGCGCGCAGCTCGGCGAGGACTTCGACGTGCACGGCGGCGGTCTCGATCTGATCTTCCCGCACCACGAGAACGAGCGCGCGCAGTCGGAGGCCGCCGGCGAGCGCTTCGCGCGCGTGCTGGATGCACAACGGGATGCTGCGGCTGACGGGCGAGAAGATGTCGAAGTCGCTGGGCAACATCGACGGCCTGGCCGAGGCGCTCGAGCGCGTTGGCCGCGAGACGCTGCTCGTGTTCTTCGCGCAGGCGCACTACCGCAGCCCCGTCGACTACAGTGACACGACACTAGAACAGGCGCTCGGCGACCGCCGACGGGCTTCGCGAGGCCCTGCGCAACGCCCGGCGCTACGCCGCGGGCGTGCCGAGAGCGGCTCCGCCGCCGCAGATCGCGCGGTCGACGCGTTCGATCGCTTCGCCGGCTACATGGCCGACGATCTCGACACGCCGCGAGCGCTCGCCGAGCTGCACGGCTCGCGCGCGACATCAACGTGGCGGTGGCCGGCGGCGAGGCGGCTCCGGCCGCGGTGGCGGCCTCGGCCGACCTGCTGGTGCGCGCCCTGGACGTTCTCGGCCTGGCATCGCTCGACCGCGGCCACCGAGACGTCCGCCGAGGCGCTCGCGCTGGCCGAGGAGCGCGCAAATGCGCGCTCAGCAGGGGATTTTGCGCTCGCAGACGAGCTGCGCGACCGCATCGCAGAGCTCGGATTCGCAGTTCGCGACACGCCGCAGGGGCCACAGGTCGTGCCCCTCGATGACTGATCGGGCCGAACAGCCGCGCCGCGCACCGACCTGGTCTACGGGCTGCAGCCCGTGCACGAGGCGCTGCGCGGACGCCGGCGCGTGCGCGAGATCGTGTGCACGGCGAGGCTGCCGCGTCCATGCCGTGGCTCGAGAGCTCGGGCGTGCGCGCTCTCGCTCGCGGTCGCCGATCGCGTCACCGCACTGGCCGAGCGTCCCGACCACCAGGGCGTCGTCGCGATCTGCGATCCGTACCCCTACGCGGACGCCGAGACGCTGCTCGCGGCGCCGGATGCGCTCGTGGTTGTGCTCGACGGCGTCACCGATCCGCGCAATCTGGGCGCAATCGCGCGTTCCTGCGAGTGTCTGGGCGCGCACGGGCTCGTGATTCCGCGTCACGGGTCGGCCGGCGTGACCGCCGTCGTCGCCAAGGCCTCGTCCGGGCGCGGTCGAGCACCTGCCGATCGCGATCGTCACCAATCTGGCCGAGCTGCTGCGCCGCAGCAAGCGCGCGGACCTGTGGAGCTATGCGGCAGCCGAGGACGGCGAGGCGACGCCGGATGCCCTCGACCTGACGGGCGGCGTCGTGCTCGTGCTGGGTTCCGAGGGCTCGGGGATCCGCCCGCTGGTGCGCCAGCGCTGCGACGGCAGTGTGCGCATTCCGATGCACGGGGCCATCGGCTCGCTGAATGTCTCGGTCGCGGCGTCGCTGCTGCTGTACGAAGCCGATCGCCAGCGCCGGCTCGCGTCGCTGACAGCAACCGCCTACTGGGCGCGATAAGCAGGCCGCGAGCACGAACACCTGTTCGTGCGGTCTCGGCAAATGCGCCTCAGCGCACTTGCGTTCTCGCGCGTACGTGCTATGTTCGACCCCATCGCTGGCTCAGGTAGAGGTTGAGATCTGACGTGTGAGAGTCGAGCTGCACGGGTGACTGAGGGGTCTCCGTCAGCTTCGAAAAACGGGCAGGAGCAGGGGATTTTATATGGCTGCGGCACTCCGGCGGAGCGAGTCGTACAAGACTCAACGTGAGGTTGAGGATCTGCATCTCGTGCTCAAGGCACGCTCGGGCAACCGCGCGAGCGAAGCAGAGATCATCCGGCGCTATGCCGGGCTTCGTCCGCCTCCGCTCGTCGAGCTATTTCATCGCCGGCGGCGATCCGGACGACCTCATCCAGGAGGGTCTCGTCGGTCTCTACAAGGCGATCCGGGATTACCGGGTCGACAAGGACACGACGTTCCGCTCGTTCGCCGAGCTCTGCATCACCCGCCAGATCATCACGGCCATCAAGACGGCCACCCGCCACAAGCACGCTCCGCTCAACGGTGCGCTCTCGTTCAGCCACACGCCGGCCGGCTACGACGACGGCTCCGACTTCACGCTCGGCGATGCGCTGCCGGGCTCGGCCATCGACGATCCTGCGCGACGCGTGGTCGCGACGGAGGAGCTCGCGGCCCTGGTCGGATGCCTTGGAACGAGCCTCTCGCCGCTCGAGGGCCGGGTGCTGACGCTGTATCTCGAAGGCCGCTCCTACGAGGAGATCGGCGAGATCGTCGAATGCGATCCGAAGGCCGTCGACAACGCGCTGCAGCGCGTCAAGCGCAAGGTCGGCCAGCACCTCGACTCGCGCGCCGTGCTCGACGCCTGATTCGCGCCTGCCTCAGGCGCGGATCGTGCCGGCCTCACCGCGACCCAGGATGGTCGCGAGTCCCTTGCTCAGGACGATGCCCGTGAGCTGCACGCCATCGGGCAGCGGGCCGAGTTGGATCGGCTGCGCGAGCGCCTGCATGAGCGGCGAGGAGCCCTTCACGGCGATCAGCTGCATCGATGATCCGCCGACCACCTTGGCCCGCACGGTGCCACGCAGGGAACCGGCGCGCAGCGTCGCATCGCCGTTGTGGATCAGCACCACCAGGTGCTTCGACGGTACGCCCCGGTTGGCCAGCAACGGCTTCAAATAGGCTCGTAGAGCGGCTTGCGTGAGGGTTCCCTGGAAGTTCACCGAGGCGTAGCGGAGCTTCACGTCGCCCCGGATCAGGTCGGAGACGTGGAGCTGGACGCCGCGGTAGACCGCCTGGGCGCCGGTCAGCTGCAGCCCGTTGCGCTCGAATTGATCGGCGCGCACCGTGACCTCGCCGACGTCGCCCCGCGCGATGCCCGGGCGGAGCGGCACGTCGATCGAGACGCTCACGGGCGTGCCCAGGCGATCCTCGATCGAGCGCGCAGCGATGCGCTCGACGAACGGGCGCCCGAGACGACGACGACCACGCCCAGGACGAGGAAGAAGAGGGCCAGCACGACGACCGTGCGGACGAGGCGGCGGAGGAAGGACACTGTCAGGTGGCGGGCGCGAGCTCGGCAAGCTGTTGTTCGGCATTGTCCTGCCGCAACCTGCCGTCGTCATCCCCCGCCGGGCGCGGCACCGCGACCGCGACGCCCGCGGCGATGACCTCTTCGCGCGTCGCGCCGGAGGCGAGCGCTGCGCGCATGGCCCCCTTGAGCGCGTGCAGATAGGCGAGATCGGCGCGCGCGACCTCCAGCGCCTCGGCTGCGCTCAGCGCGCGCCCGTGACCCGGCGTCACTTGCGCGGCCGGATCGCGCTCGAGCGCGTCCCACAGTGCTGCGAGCGTGGCACGGTAGGCCGCCGTCGAGACGTACACGAACGGAAATTCGATGACGGAGAGGTAGTCGCCCACGCACAGCAGGTCGAGATCGCGTACGCGGTAGCCCGCGCCGCACGCGGTATGGCCGGGCAGCGCCATCGTCTCGACCGTGAACGGTCCCACCTGCAGCGCCTCGCCCGGATCGAAGACGAGGTCGGCGCGCGGCGCGCCCTCCCAGCTCAGCCCTTCGTCCGCTCCGAGACGCACGACCTCCTCGGCGGCCTGGCCGCTCGCGATGCGATCGGCGGCGCCCCTGCTCATGATGGCCGGCACGTCCGGGAAGGCGTAGAGGCCGCAGACGTGATCCCAGTCGGCATGGGTGACGAGGACGGCGCGTACGGTCAGCCCGCGGGCCTCCACGTCGTCGGCGATCGCGGCGAGCTCGGGCGCCGAGATGCACGGGTCGACGAGGACGGCGTCGCCGCCTGAGTGGAGCGCGAGCGCGGTCGTCTCCCAGAGCGCGCTCTCGTAGCGGATCAGGCCTGGGCGCAGCTCGACTGCAGTCACGCTCCGCAGGATAGGTTGCGGGCCGCTACCCGCGGGGCAATACTCACGCGGATGACGAGCGCAGCCGAGCACAACTTCGGGGCGGGCGAGCCGCTGACCGTGGGAGTCGAGGAGGAGTACATGCTCCTCGACGCGACCACGTTCGAGCTCTGCTCGCGTTTCGACGAGGTCGTCGACGTGCTCGCGGACGGTCCGCTCGACGGCCGCGCACACCCCGAGCTGATGCAGAGCACGCTCGAGGTGGCGTCCGTCGTCTGCCGCAACGTGGACGAGCTGCGCAGCGATCTGGGAACGGTGCGACGCGGCATCACGGCCGCCATCGAGCCGCTCGGCATGCGACTCGCCGGCGCGGGCGCGCATCCGTTCTCGCGCTCGGAGGATCAGCGCATCACCACGCGGGACCGCTATCGCTGGCTGGTCGAGCAGCTGCAGTACGTCGCGCGCCGCGAGCTCGTCTTCGGCATGCACGTGCACGTCGCGGTGCCCGATCCCGATCTCGCGATGCACGTCATGGAGAGCCTGCTGGCGGAGCTGCCGGTCCTGCTCGCGCTCTCGTCGAGCTCCCCGTTCTGGCGCGGCGAGGCGACCGGTCTCGCATCGACGCGCACCGCCATCTTCGCGAGCATGCCGCGCTCCGGGCAGCCGCCGCGCTTCTCGTCCTACGAGGACTACCTCGAGATGGTCGGCACGATGGAAGACGCCGGCACGATCGACGACTACACGTACCTCTGGTGGGACGTGCGCCCGCACCCGCGCTTCGGCACCGTCGAGATCCGCGTCATGGACGTCCAGTTCGACCTCGATCAGACGCTCATGCTGGCGGCCTACGTGCAGTCCAGCGTGGCGCGTGCGGTCGACGAGGCGCGGCGCGGAGTGCTGCCGCCGGCGCATCACCGGCAGCTCGTGTCGGAGAACAAGTGGGCCGCTGCGCGCTACGGACTCGACGCCCTGCTGATGGATCTCGCGGGCGATCCGCGCACGAGGCTGCCCGCCTCGGAGCTCGCGCGGCGCAGTGTCGGGCGGCTCGCGCCCTATGCGCGCGAGCTCGGCTGTGCCGATGCTCTGGCAGAGATCGAGCGCACGATCTCGTGGGGCAACGGCGCCACGCGCATGATGCGCGCCTACAACGCCAATCGCGACATGACCGAGCTGATGCGGGAGCTCGCGCACGCCACCGAGCTGCGCTCCGGAGAGCCGCTCAGTACGTCGTGACGATCACCGGGGGCTGCTCGCCCGCAGCGGTTCCCTCGAGAATCGCCTCCTCGAGCGAGCGAGCGCCGCGGCAATCGCCCACGGTCGTGCACGGGATCCCGCGCTCGCCGAGCTGAGCGGCCACGTCGTCGACGGGTTCGCGGCCGAGCGCGAGCACGAGCGTTCGGACCTCCGCGGGCAACGGCTCCGTGGCGTGCGTCCAGAGCGAGCGCAACGCGGCCCCGCCGGCCGTCGCGGCCAGCTCGCGATGGTGCAGGATCGTGACTCCGAGGCGCTCGAGCCGCGCCAGGTAGAAGACGCGCTGGTACTGGTGCACGCGTCTCGCCGACGAGCGGCGCAGCGACCGCGAGCCAGACGCGCGCGCCTGCCTCGGCGAGCGTCTCCGCCGCATCGAGACCCGTCCAGCCACCGCCCCAATCGGCCACCAGGGCGGGGCCGCCGACGTGCGCCGGGCGCGGCGATCGCGTCCCAGGCGTCGATCACTGCGACGCCCGGGGGCGGGAGCACGGCCGGATGGTGCGCTCGCGCACCCGTCGCCACGATCACGCGATCGGCGCCGGCCGCGAGCTCCGAGGAGCCCGTGTAGCGGGTGTTCAGGCGGACGTCGACGCCGGCCGCCGCCAGGCGGCGAGACCAGTCGGCCGTGTAGCGGGCTGCGGTCTCGCGGTGCGCCGGGCGCGCGGCCGGCCAGCGCGAACTGCCCGCCCAGCGCGCCCGTCGCCTCGAGCAGGGTGACCTCGGCGCCGGCCCGGGCGGCGGCCACGGCGGCCGCCATGCCCGCCGGCCCTCCGCCGATCACGAGCACGCGCGTCCCGGTCTGCGCTGCGGCTGCGGGCATCCGGGCCTCCCGCCCCGTGCGCGGGTTCTGCAGGCACGAGATCGGCACCCCGAGGTGGTAGTGGCCGATGCAGCCCTGGTTGCAGCCGGTGCAGAGGATGCGCTCTTCCTCGCGGCCCTCGCTGATGCGTCGCGGCAGGTCGGGGTCGGCGATCAGCGCGCGCGTCATGCCGACGGCGTCTGCGGCGCCCGCCGCCAGCAGCGCCTCGGCCTCGACCGGCTCGTGGACACGGGAGGTGGCGATCAGGGGGACGGCGAGCCGGGCGCGCAGGATCTCGCCGGGCTCGCGCATCGCATCGCGCGCGATGGGCGGCGGCGGCACGATCCAGGCCGAGCCCAGATAGCTGGCCGAGTCGCCGATCACCGCGCTCGCATAGTCGATCAGGCCGTCGTCGGCGAGCGTGCGCAGGATGCTCGCCGTCTCCGGCGCGTGGCGGCCCTCCGGCAGCGTCTCGTCGGCCGACAGCCGTATCCCGATCGCCATCCCCGGGCCGCCGCCGCGCCGCATGGCGCGCAGGGTCTCGCGCACGTAGTGGAGGCGCCGCTCCGCATCGCCGCCCCAAGCGTCGTCGCGCCTGTTGGTGCGCTCGCTCAGGAACTGCGTGGGGAGATAGCCGTGCGATGCGCACAGCTCGATTCCATCCAGCCCGGCCTCGCGGGCGTTGCCGGCCACCAGCGCGTGGTGCTCGACGATCTCCTCGATCTCCTGCGAGCTGAGCGCACGCGGCTCGACCTTGAAGCGCTGGCTCGGCACCGCCGACGGTGCGACCGCGGGAGCGCGCGGCGGTGCGTCGATCTGCTCGCGCCCGCCGTGGAAGAGCTGGGCGAAGAGCTTCGCTCCGCCCGCGTGCGCCGCGTCGGCCACGCGGGCCAGCCGCTCGACGACCCGCGGGTCGTAGCCCGCGATCGTGTGGCCCGTGAGGAGCCCGCTCGGGTGCACCGCGGTGGCCTCGATGCAGATCAGGCCGACGCCGCCCTCGGCGCGGGCCGCGTGGTAGGCGACGAAGTCGTCGGTCGGCAAGCCGTCCTCGACGAGCGTCGTCTGGTGCGCCGTCGAGACGATGCGATTGCGGATCTCGACCGGCCCGATCCGCAGCGGGCTGAGGAGCAGCGGGTAGGCCATGCCGCCGAGGATAGGGCAGCGCGCGGCCCGCGGCCTGCTCTACTCGTCAGGCGGTGGGAACGTCGCGCAGGAGCTGCGCAGTGCCGTTGCCGTCGCGCGCCAGCACGGCGATCGCAGACGCGACGACATGGGCGTCGAGTGCGTTGCCCGACTGCCCCTCGAGTGCGCGCGCCGCCTCGTCGCGGCCGAGCACCTGCGCCAGCCGCTCATACGCGACGGCGCACGCGACGATGCGGCTCTCGAGCGGGATCTCCGTCCCGCTCAGCCCGGACGGATACCCGGTGCCGTCGAAGCATTCCTCGTGCGTGCCCACGATGTCGGCCACGTCGCAGATGCCTGCGACGGTCTGCACCAGGCGCTCGCCCGCCGCCGCGTGGCCCTCGTAGGTGAGCCGGTCGCGCGCGGTCGGCGGTCCCACCAGGGCGAGGATGCTGTCAGGCACCGATGCTGTGCCAATGTCATGTAGCAGTCCTCCGAGACGGCAGCGGACGGTCGCCGCCTGGTCGAGGCCGCTCTGCTCCGCGATCGCGACCGCCAGCTCCGAGACGCGCTCCGCGTCCACCCCCGGCAGGTCGGGGCGCGCATTGGCGGACAGGGCCAGCGCACGGGCCAGCCTGATCGGCTCGGGCTCCTCGGCGACGAGATCCTCGACCGTGAGGTCGCCGAACAGCTGCACGCGGTCGCGTCCCAGCCGCTTGGCGGCGGCGAGCGCGCGGTTGGCGCAGTCGACCAGGCCCTCGACGGAGCGCAGGGCATCACCGGCGCGCACCGCGCCGACCGAGACCGTCACGGGCAGCAGCGTCTCCTCGTCGATCGCGACGGGCAGCTGACCGACCAGCCTGCGGATCTGCTCGGCCAGCCTCAGCAGCGTCGCGTCGTCGGGAACGCCCGGGGCGAGCACGATGAACTCCTCGCCGCCCCAGCGGCCGAGCACGTCGTAGCCGCGCAGCCTGCCCTGCAGGCGGCGGGCGACGACGCTCAGCACGCGATCGCCGACGGCGTGCCCGTAGACGGTGTTGATGCGCCGGAAATTGTCGAGATCGAGCATCAGGATGCTCGGCGGGACGCCGGTGCGGTCGGAGCGGGCCAGCTCCGCCGTGATCGCGTCGACCACGTGACGTCGGCTGTAGAGCCCGGTCAGCGCATCGGTGTGCGAGCGGCGCTCGGCTTCGTCGCGCGCGCTCTCGGCCTCGCTCAGCGCATCGTCCTCGTGGCGCCGGCGCTGTCGCAGCGAGAAGAGGCCGACCGCTGCGAGCGCGAGCGCGAACACGAGCAGGACTGCGACGACCGGCGAGATGCCGGCCGCCGTGAAGAGGGATGGCTGCGGGCTGACCGCGAGCACGACCCATCCGAGCGTGAGCGGTATGCCCGTGAGGGCGCGATAGGCCACGCGGTTGCCTGCCACCGAAGCGTTCCCGTGATCGCTTCCGTCGGCCACCAGATTGGCGTAGACGCTCTCGAGACCTTCGTTGCCGGGGACGACGTCGCGGCCCGTATCGAAGATCTCCTGCCCGCTCGAGCGATCCACCAGCGCCACCTGCACGCCGTCCTCTCCGCTCAGGGCGGCGCGCGCGGCAGTGCGCACCGCCGCGAGGGGGAGCTCGAAGCGCACGATGCCGACGGCCTCTCCGCCGGCGCTCCGCACGAGCGTCGAGTTGGAGACGACCCACTGCCCCGTGTCCGCCGAGCGGTAGGGCTGCGAGACGTGCGCCTGACCGAGGCGGGTGCCGAGCGTCGCCCGGAAGAAGGCGCTCGCTCGGACGTCGCTCGCGAGCGACGCCGTGGGGGCTGCCTCGCCGCGCACGACGCGCGCCTGCTCGCGGCCGTCGAGGCCGATGGCCGAGGCGCCGCTGACGAGACCCGGCTCGGCGCGCTCGAGCGCGCCGAGCGCCTCGTTCATATCGGCCTGCATCGCCGGTCCGCCGTCAGGGATGCCGGTGCGGAAGACGGAGTCGTTGGCCATCAGCCGCAGCGCGAGGCGGGTGCGGGCGAAGAGGCCGCCGAGGGCGTTGGCCTCGCCGTCGGCCTGCAGCGCCAGCCGCTGGTCGAGGCGGGCGCGCGTCTGGACGCGTTCGGAGACGGCGAGCGAGATGCCGACCAGCGCGAGCAGGAGGCTCGTGACGAACGCGGTGAGGGTGGCGTTTCGCATGCGGTTCGCGGCCGGGGGCCGCCGGTCTCGCCATCGGCAACGCTGCTCTCACCGCGTACCCCCGCCAGGGTGAACGGATCTGAGCTGCTTCACCGCACTTTCACCGGAGCGAAACCACCGCGACACCCATATCCGAGATGCCATGCGCACGATGACGGTGATCGGCGGGGAGCCGGCCGAAGAAGGGCTCGGCGACCGGCAACGTCTGGACCACGTGCTGGCGCACGCGGTCGGCATCAAGTAGCCAAGCAACGAGCAGCAGGACGCTCTGAATCCGCCCCCGGGGATCGGCCACGGCCGGCCCTCGGGGGCGCCTTGCGTTTCGGAAGCTTCTAGGGCAGTGAGAGCATCGCGCCGACGCCGCGCCGCTCGAGACCGCGGGCGATCACGAGCCGCTGGATCTCGGACGTGCCCTCCCAGATGCGGTCGACCCGCACCTCGCGCCACAGGCGCTCCGCCGCGTTCGTGCGCATGTAGCCGCGGCCGCCCAGCACCTGCACGACGGCGTCGGCGACGCGCCCGGCGGCCTCCGAGGCCGCCAGCTTGGCCATCGAGGCCTTGCCGTGCACGAGCTTCGGGTCGGCGCCGGAGTCGGCGAGCTCGGCCACGTGGCGCGTCAGCAGCTTCATCGAGAGACAGGAGCAGGCGGCGTCGGCGAGCGGGAACGAGACGCCCTGGAAGTCCATGATGCGCCGGCCGAACTGCTCGCGCTCGAGCGCCCAGGCGGTGCCGATCTCGAGCAGCCGCTCCATGGCGCCGACGCAGCGCGCCGCGATGTGCACGCGCTCCTCGATGAACCACTCGTTCGTGAGCGCATCGCCCGCGCCGATCGGGCCGAGGCGCTGAGTGTCCGCCAGCTCCACGCCCTCGAAGCGCACGGTCGGGTGCCCGACCGGGAAGGTGTGCGTGAAGGGCGGGTCGTCGACGATCGTGACGCCCGGGCCCGTGTCGACCAGGAACAGCGTCGGGCCGAGATCGCTGCCGTCCTCGTCCTTCGCGAGCACGTGCACGATGAAGAAGTCGGCCACGTCGCCGCCGGTCGCGAACCACTTCTCCGTGTCCATCACCCAGCCGTCGCCCCGGCGCCGCGCGGTGCCGACCACGCCACCGGGGTCCGACCCCGCGTCGGCTTCCGTGATGGCGTAGCACTCCGCACGCTCGCCGCGCAGGGCGGGCTCGAGATAGCGCTCGATCTGATCGGGCGTGCCGTGCGAGAGCACGTTGGCGACCGTCGGGATGTACCACCAGACGCCGTTGGTGTTGCGCCCGAAGGCCTCGTGGACGATCACCTGCTCGAGCAGGCTGAGCCCTTGCCCGCCATGCTCCGGCGAGTGGTCGAGGCCGACCATGCCGGCCTCCTGCGCGGCGCGGACGATTCCGGCCACCGTCTCGGCGGGCAGGCGCCCGCCGTTGCGCTCGGCCGTTTCCTCGTGCGGCAGGCAGTGCTCGTCGACGAAGCGCCGCGCACGTGCCGCGAGCTCCGCGAGATCGCGCTCGCTCACGCCGTGAGGTCGGCCGCGAGCTCGGCGAACACGTCGATGAAGCGATCGATGTCGGCGTCGTCGTGCTGCACCGAGAGCGTCCACTCCTCTTCGCGCCCGGGGGTCATGAAGACGCCGCGGTTCATGTTGTAGAGCCAGGCGAGCTCGTTCAGCGGGCCGTTCGTCTTGTGCGCCCAGTCGCGGTAGTTGAGCACCGGCTCCGGCGAGAACACGATGCAGCCCTTGGCGCCCAGGCCGATCACGTGGGCCGGGAAGCCGTGGCGCTCGATGATCGCGCCGAGGCCGTCGTGCAGGCGGTCGTTGAGGTGCTCGAGGTGGACGTAGGCCTCCGGCGTCATGACCTCGACGAAGCTCGCGCGGGCCGCGGCCATGCTGAGCGGGTTGCCGTTGTAGGTGCCCACCTGGTAGACGGTGCCGTCCTCGATGGAGGCCATGACCTCCTCGCTGCCGCCGATCGCGCCGCTCGGCAGGCCGCCGGCGAGCGCCTTGGCGAGCGTGACGATGTCGGGCATCACGCCGAAGCGCTCGACCGCACCGCCCGCGGCGATCGTGATCCCCGTCTTGACCTCGTCGAAGATCAGCAGGACGCCGTGCTTCTTGGTGATCTCGCGCACCGCGGCCAGGTAGCCGTCCTGCGGGAGCACGACGCCGATGTTCATCATGCCCGGCTCCATGATCACGCAGGCGACCTGGCCGGACAGCTCGCTCAGGCGCGCATCGAGCGCGTCGGCGTTGTTGAAGGGCACCGGGATCGTCTGCGCGACGGTGCAGGCGGGGATGCCGCCGCCGTACGGCACGCTGTTCGGCCGATCCGCCGGACCGACCGCGTCGTCGTCGATATCGATGCCGATCGAGACCATGACCGTGTCGTGATGGCCGTGGTAGGAGCCCTCCATCTTGATCACGAGCTCCTTGCCCGTGTGAGCGCGCGCGAGGCGGATCGCATCCATCGTCGACTCGGAGCCCGAGTTGGTGAAGCGCCACTTGGGCAGGCCCCAGCGCTGCACGAGCTCCTCGGCGACGACGACGCTGTCCTCGGTCACCGCGGCGAAATGGGTCCCGAGCGGCATGCGCTCGGTGACGGCGCGGACGATCGCCGGATGGGCGTGTCCCTGCACCATCGAGCCGAAGCCGTTGTGGAAGTCGCGGTACTCGGAGCCGTCGACGTCCCAGACCTTCGAGCCCACTCCGCGCTCGAGGAAGATCGGATGCGGATCGCGCACCTGGTACGAGGACGGCACGCCACCGGGCATGACCTTCTTCGAGCGCTCGTACATGCGTGCCGAGCCGCTCGTCTCGGCGTTCAGGTGGCTCTCTTCGCGCTCGGTGAGCTGGGCGATGCGAGCGGGATCGATGCCGACGCCGGTAGCCATTGCGTAGTACCTCCGGGAGTGCGCGAACAGGCCGCGCGTTCGCAAGCACGGTAGGGGAGTGCTGACTCGCGAGTCAAGCCGCACCCGTCGGCCCACGCTGCGTGCATGGATCCGCCGCACGGTGGACAATACGGAAATAGCAGGCCGGGTTAGCTCAGCTGGTAGAGCGCTTCTCTTGTAAGGAAGATGTCGTCGGTTCGAGTCCGACACCCGGCTCTCGAGTGCCGCTCTGTTAGAAGGTCCCGGTGCGGATCCTCGTCGTCACGAACGCCTACCCGTCGCCGGAGCGGCCGTCGTACGGCATCTACGTGGCCCGCCTCGTGGCTGCGCTCGAGCGCGCCGGGCACGACGTCTCCCTCGCGGCCTCCAGCGAGCGGGGCGGAGGCTGGCGGACGCTGCGCAAGTACGGGCGCCTCGCGTGGCGCGCTCGCTCGGCCGCGCGCTCGCAGCGGCCGGAGGTCGTCTGGGGTCACTACCTCGTGCCCACGGGGCCCATCGCCCGCCGCGCCGCGCGCGCGGCCGGCGTCCCGTACGCGCTGAGCGCCCACGGCACCGACGTGGCCAATGCCGAGAGCTCCCCGCGCGTGCGCAAGGCGACCGAGCGCGCAGTCGCCGGCGCCTGCGCGATCTTCGCCGTCTCGGAAGATCTGGGCGCTCGCCTCGAGGCGGTCACCGGGTCGCTCGGCGAGCGCCTGCACATCGTCAGCGCGGGCGTCGATCTGGACGCCTTCGTCGACGGCGACCGCGAGATCGCCCTCGGCGCGCTCGGCTGGCAGGCGCGCGGGCCGCGCGTCGTCTACGTCGGCAACCTCGTGCCGGCCAAGAACCTCGAGCGCCTGCTGGCGGCCTTCGCGGTCGCGCGCACGGCCTGGGACGGCGGCGCGCTCGCGCTCGTGGGCGACGGGCCGCAGGCCGAGGCACTGCAGGAGCTCGCTGCCGACCTGGGGATCGGCGACAGCGTGCACGTCGCCACGGGCGTGCCGCCCAGCGAGGTGCCGCGCTGGTTCCGGGCCTGCGACGTCGCCTGCCTCGTCTCGACGCGCGAGGGCTTCGGCCTCGTGGCGATCGAGGCGCTGGCCTGCGGCCGGCCGGTCGTCGTGGCGCGGGGGGTGCCCGCCGGCGCCGCGGTGACCGAGGGCGTGACCGGCGAGCTGTGCGACCCGGACGATGTCGACGACATCGCGTCGGCGCTGGTGCGCGGCGCGGCGCTCGCCCCGGGCGCGCGCGCCCGGGCGGCCGCAGAGCCCTACGCCGTGACGCGCGAGGCGGCGCGGGTCGTCGACGTGCTCGCGCGCTGCACCGGAGCTTCCTAGCTCCCGGCCGCTTCGAGCACCCGGCAGTCGGCGATCCGGCGCTCCAGCAGCCCACGGATGAGCTCGTCGTCCAGGCCGGCCGCCTCGGCCTCCGTCAAGCGCCTGCTCGTAGGTCTCGCGCGCCTTGCGGGCCTGGACGGGGCCGCCCTGCTTGAGCCGGTTGTCGCCGGTCAGGATGAGCGAGCGCAGGTGATCGCGAGCCGCATCGGGGGCATCTCCGGTCACATCCGCTAGCGTAGCCCTGCGATGCCGAGCAGCAAGCGCAGCCGTACCCCTCCCGCGGCGCCCGCGCCGGCCCCGGCCGCTCCGGCCAAGGCCTCGGCGCCCCCGTCCGCGCGCTCGCTCCAGGAGACCTTCAACCAGGAGCACGTCGCCGCGGTTGGGCTCATCCTGGCGGCCAGCGTGCCCGCGCTGCTCATCCCGGTGAAGGACGGCCTGGCCGAGTCGAGCGTCATCGCCGTCTCCGCGATCGTCATGCTCACGCTCGGGACGCTGATCCTCGACCGCCGGCAGTGGATGGTCGCCGGCCGCCGCCAGATGCTGCTCACGCTCGTCTTCGCCGCGCTCGCCGCGGCCACCTCGCCCGCCGTGCCGATCGGGCTGATCCTGCCGATGCTGCTCGCCTCCGTGCTGGAGTTCAAGCGGGGCTGGGGTGCCGCGTCGGCGCTCGTGCTCGGGTCGGGCGTCGCCTACGCGGTGTTCGGGATCGACCCGATCACGAGCTACCCGTACGTGCTCGCGATGGCCTGGCCCGCGATCGGCGCGAACCTCATGCGGCGCATCTCGCTGGCCAACTCCGGGGCGCGGGAAACGACGGTTCTGCGTCGTGGGCGCTGGTAGAGTCAAGGCGTGGAACTTCTGCGAATCGTGACGATCGCGCTCCAGATGCTGTTCGCCTTCGGCGTGATCGTTCTGGTCCTGGCGCACTCCGGCAAGGACGCGGGCCTCTCGGGCGCGTTCGGCGTCGGCTCGTCGGGCTTCGGCTCCACGCAGATCATGGAGCGCAACCTCACGCGCTTCACGGTCGCCTGTGCGCTCGGGCTCGTCTACGACGACGATCGCCCTCGGCTTCCTGCTCTGACGCTCGCGCGGGCGGTGGGGCCTGACGCGGCTGCGTCAGACCCCGCGCCACAGGACGCTAGGCGGGCTTCTTGCCGCCCGAGACGAACGGCATCATCCCGCGCAGCTCCTTGCCGACGGCCTCGATCTGGCTGCCCTGCGCCTTCGCGCGCAGCTCCTTCATGCGGGGCCCGCCGGCCTTGATGTCGGCGATGAACTCCTCGGC
This sequence comes from uncultured Actinomycetes bacterium, assembly GCA_963713435.1. Classification (GTDB taxonomy): domain Bacteria; phylum Actinomycetota; class Thermoleophilia; order Gaiellales; family JALYLC01; genus JALYLC01. The sequence goes on along the minus strand of CAVQLU010000009.1, from coordinate 185,414 downwards.
GAAGGCGCCCGAGCGGATCTCCTCGAGGATCTTGCCCATCTCCTCGCGCACGTGCGCGTCGACGATGCGCGGCCCGCGCGTGAGGTCGCCGTACTCGGCCGTGTCGGAGATGGAGTAGCGCATCCCCTCGAGGCCGCCCTCGTACATGAGGTCGACGATCAGCTTGAGCTCGTGCAGGCACTCGAAGTAGGCGATCTCGGGCTGGTAGCCCGCCGCGACGAGCGTCTCGAAGCCGGCCTGGACGAGCGCCGTGGTGCCGCCGCAGAGCACGGTCTGCTCGCCGAAGAGGTCGGTGATCGTCTCCTCGGCGAACGTCGTCTCGAGCACGCCGGCGCGGCCGCCGCCGATGCCGGAGGCCCACGCGAGCGCGGTGCCCCGCGCGTGGCCCGAGGCGTCCTGGTCGACCGCGATCAGGCACGGCACGCCGGCGCCCTGGGTGTAGAGGCGGCGGACGAGGTGACCGGGGCCCTTGGGCGCGACCATGATGACGTCGATGTCGTCGCGCGGCGCGATGGCCTTGAAGTGGATGCTGAAGCCGTGCGCGAAGAGCACGGTCGAGCCCGGCCGCAGGGCCGGGCCGATGGTCGACTCCCACAGCTCGAAGGCGATGTGGTCGGGCACGAGGATGCCGATGATGTCGGCGTCCGCGACCGCGTCGGCGACCGACTTGGGCGCCCAGCCGTCGTCCTCGGCGCGCTTCCAGCCCTCGGAGTCCGGGCGGATGCCGATCGTGACGTCGAAGCCCGAGTCCTTGAGGTTGAGGGCGTGCGCGTGCCCCTGCGAGCCGTAGCCGACGACAGCGATCTTCTTGCCCGCGAGCAGCGAGCGATCGGCGTCAGCGTCGTAGTAGACCTTCGTCATCGGGTTCCTCGTGCGGATTTGGCGGGACGGTCGTCGGTCGAGCGTAACTGCATGCGATCAGGCCAGGACGCGCATGCGGCCGCCCTCGCGGTCGCGGCGCTCGCCGTGTGCGCGGCGCATGGCGATGCGGCCGGTGCGCACGGTCTCCTTGATGCCGTACGGGCGCAGCATCTCCTCGAACGACGCGAGCTTGTCGGGGTGCTCGACGATCTCGAACACGAGCGCCTGCGCGCCGACGTCGGAGACGCGGGCGCCGAACACCTCGGCGAGGTGGATCAGCTCGCTGCGCTTGTCCGGGTTGGCCGTGACCTTGACGAGCAGCAGCTCGCGCTCGATCGAGTCCTCCGTGGTCATCTGGTTGACCTTGAGCACGTTGATCGAGCTTGTAGAGCTGCTTCATGACCTGCTCGATCGAGACCTCGGAGGCGTCGACGCGGATCGTGATGCAGGAGCGGTCGGAGCGCTCCGTCGGCCCGACGGCCAGCGACTCGATGTTGAAGCTGCGGCGCGCGAACAGGCTGGCGACGCGCGTGAGCACGCCGGGCGTGTTCTCGACGAGCACCGAGAGGGTGTGGTGGGTGGGGCCGCTGCGCGCCATCACACGCCCTCCTCGACCCAGGAGTTGTCGTCCTCGATCCAGGCGGCGTCGATCATGTCGGCCGACGCGGCGCCGGCCGGGACCATCGGGTAGACCTTCTCCTCGTGGTCGACGCGGAAGTCGATCACGGCGGGCCGGCCGCTGGCGAGAGCGGCGTTGATCGCCTCGTCGACCTCCTCCTCGCGCTCGGCGCGGAAGCCGACCGCGCCGAAGGCCTCGGCGAGCTTCACGTAGTCGGGGATCTGCGCGTTCAGGTGCGTCTGCGAGAAGCGCTCGTCGTGGAACAGCTCCTGCCACTGGCGCACCATCCCGAGCCAGCCGTTGTTCATGACGGCGACGATGATCGGGATGTCGTAGACGACCGCGGTCGCGAGCTCCTGCAGCGTCATCTGGAAGCAGCCGTCGCCGTCGATGCAGACGACGGTCGCCTCGGGCCGGCCGAGCTTGGCGCCGAGCGCCGCCGGGAAGCCGAAGCCCATCGTGCCGAGCCCGCCGGAGGTGATCCAGCGCCGGCTGTCGTCGATCTTCAGCCACTGCGCCGCCCACATCTGGTGCTGGCCGACGCCCGTCGTCCAGATCGTGTCGCGGTCGGCGCACAGGTCGCGCAGCCGCTCGATCACGTACTCGGGCTTGAGCGCGCCCGCGCGGCGGTAGCGGTACGGGTACTTGAAGCGCCACTCCTCGACCTGCTCGAGCCACTCGCGGTGGTTGACGATCGAGTCGGACTCGCGCAGCTTGGCGATGGCCTTCGTCAGCTGGGGCAGCACCTCGCGCAGCTCGCCCACGATCGGCACGTCCGCCTCGCGGTTCTTGGAGATCTCCGCGGGGTCGATGTCCATGTGGATGACCTTCGCGCCGGGCGCGAACGCGTCGAGCTTGCCCGTCACGCGGTCGTCGAAGCGCGCGCCGACGGTGATCAGCAGGTCGGCGCGGTGCAGCGCCCAGTTGGCGTACTTGGAGCCGTGCATGCCCGGCATCTGCAGCGAGAGCGCGTGCGAGTCGGGGAAGGCGCCCTTCGCCATCAGCGTCGTCACGACGGGGATGCGCGTCTCCTCGGCGAGCGCCTTCAGCTCGGCCTCGGCGCCGGCGTTGACGACGCCGCCGCCGACGTAGAGCACGGGCTTCTTGGAGCGCGCGATCGCGAGCGCCGCCTCCTGGATCTGCAGCGGGTGGCCCTTGCCCGTGGGCCGGTAGCCGGGCAGATCGAGCTGCTTGGGCCAGCGGAACGACGAACGAGGTGTTGGCGATGTCCTTCGGGATGTCGACGAGCACGGGCCCCGGGCGCCCCGTGGAGGCCAGGTGGAAGGCCTCCATGAACACGCGCGGGATGTCCTCGACCTTCGTCACGAGGTAGGAGTGCTTGACGATCGGCAGGAAGATGCCGGTCGTGTCGGCCTCCTGGAAGGCATCCGTGCCGATCAGGTGCGACGGCACCTGGCCGGTCACGATCACGAGCGGCGTCGAGTCGAGGAACGCATCGGCGACCGGCGTGACGAGGTTCGTCGCGCCCGGGCCCGACGTCGCCATGGCGACGCCGACCTTGCCGGTCGCGCGCGCGTAGCCCTGCGCCATGTGACCGGCGCCCTGCTCGTGTCGCACGAGCACGTGCTTGATGGTGGTTCCCGTCGAGGCGAGCGCGTCGTAGATCGGAAGGATCGCCCCGCCGGGGATCCCGAAGCAGATCTCGACGCCGCACGTCTCGAGCGAGCGGATAACGGCCTCCGCGCCGGTGAGGCGTTGGCCTTCGTAGGGATTGGGCGGGGGCGCCTCGGCGGAGGCGGGCCGCGTCTCTGCGGTGGACATACGTTCTCTCCCGGTGGGTCAGCTGGTCGTGGACATGGAGGAAGCGGTGAGCGCTTCGGCGATCTCGGCCGCCACCTCGCCGGTGGTGGCGCGTGCCGCCGAGGTCGGGCGTGCGGGCGCCGTCGTCGAGCACGCCGGTCACGGCGGCCTCGATCGCGCGCGCGGCGTCGCTCTGCCCGAGCTCGTCGAGCAGCAGCGCGACCGAGAGGATCGCGCCCGCGGGGTTCGCGGCGCCGCTCCCGGCGATGTCGGGCGCCGAGCCGTGGATCGGCTCGAAGATGCCCGGGCCGCCGTCGGCGAGGGAGGCCGAGGGCGCGAGCCCGATGCCGCCGCTGACGGCGGCGGCGAGGTCGGAGAGCACGTCGCCGAAGAGGTTCTCGGTCACGATCACGTCGTAGGCCGCGGGCCGCTCGACCAGCAGCATCGCCATCGAGTCGACGAGCTGGTGCTCGAGCGTCACGTCGGGATGGCCCTCGGCGACCTCGCTCGCCACGCGGCGCCAGAGCTTGGAGGTCGCGAGCACGTTGGCCTTGTCGACGCTCGTCACGCGCTTCGAGCGGCGCTTCGCGAGCACGCAGGCGCGCTCGACGATGCGGCGGATCTCGAAGGCGCTGTAGCGGCAGGTGTCGTAGGCCTCCTCGTCGCCGAGCTCGCGATCGCCGAAGTAGATGCCGCCGATCAGCTCGCGCACGATCACGAGGTCGAGCTGGTCGACGAGCTCGTCGCGCAGCGGGCTCGAGGTGTGCCGCGTGTAGCGGCGCGCGGGCCGGATGTTGGCGTAGCAGCCGAGCACGTGGCGCAGCGCGAGCAGGCCCTGCTCGGGGCGCACGGCGGCGCTGTTCCAGCGCGGGCCGCCGACGGCTCCCAGCAGCACGGCGTCGGCGCCCTGGCACGCCCCGCGGGTGGCATCGGGGAAGGGGTGGCCGCCGGCGTCGATCGCGGCGCCTCCGAACGGGCGCTCGTCGATCTCGATGGCGAACCCGAAGCGCGACGAAGCGGCCTCGAGCACGAGCAGCGCCGCCGCCGTGACCTCGGGACCGATGCCGTCACCAGGGAGGACGCAGATCCTCATGCGTGTGCCTCCGGGCGGGTGTGATTAGCGCGGCATGCCCGCGACCCCACGGCTGCCGGGAAGACCCTGGCAGCCGAACGTCCTTCCGGTCGCGGGAAGCGCATGCATGGGCGGAGCATACCGGGACACCGCCGAGCGGCGCTGCGGTTGGCGCCCGTGCTCGCTATGATCGGACGGCGATGACCTGTGAGACCCTGCGCACCCTGCTTGCCGGCCTCCTCCTCCCCTGCTAGGGGAGCAATCGTGGACATAGTCATCCGTCGTGTCCGTGGCCAACGCCACGGGCGTCGCCCTGTCCACCTTTTCGTTCCCGGAGGCCTCTGGCCATGTCGATGAACCATCACAAGTACCGCCCGTATCCGGGCGTCGAGCTGACCGACCGCACCTGGCCCGACCAGCGCATCACCAGCGCGCCCCGCTGGGTCTCGGTCGACCTGCGCGACGGCAACCAGGCGCTCATCAATCCGATGGACGTGGAGCGCAAGCGGCGCATGTTCGCGCTGCTCTGCGCGGTCGGCTTCAAGGAGATCGAGGTCGGCTTCCCGTCGGCCTCGAAGGCCGATTTCGACTTCATGCGCGTGCTCGTCGACGAGGGCCTGATTCCCGACGACGTCACGATCGTCGTGCTGACGCAGGCGCGCGAGCACCTGATCGATCGCACCTTCGACAGCCTGGAGGGCATTCCGCGCTCGATCGTGCACCTCTACAACTCGACCTCGACGACGCAGCGCCGCGTCGTCTTCCGCCTCGACCGCGACGGCATCCGCGACATCGCGGTGCAGGGCGCGACGCACATCCGCAAGCTGGCCGAGTCGCGCACGGGGCTCGGCGACGTGCGCTTCGAGTACTCGCCGGAGAGCTTCACGGCGACCGAGCCCGACTACGCGCTCGAGGTCTGCGAGGCCGTCATGGACGTCTTCGAGCCGACGCCCGAGCGCCGTCTCGTGCTCAACCTGCCGGCCACGGTCGAGCTGTCGACGCCCAACCTCTACGCCGACCTGATCGAGTCGTTCTCGCCGCCAGATCCCGCGTCGCGAGAGCGTGATCATCAGCCTGCATCCGCACAACGACCGGGGCACGGCCGTCGCCGCGACGGAGCTCGCGCTGATGGCCGGCGGCGAGCGCGTCGAGGGCACGCTGTTCGGCAACGGCGAGCGCACCGGCAACGTCGACATCATCACGCTCGCGCTCAACCTGCTGACGCAGGGCGTCGATCCGCAGCTCGACCTCTCGAACATCGACGAGATCCGCGAGATCGCCGAGGATATGCACCGAGCTGCCGGTCAACCAGCGCCACCCGTACGCCGGCGAGCTCGTCTACACCGCGTTCTCGGGCTCGCACCAGGACGCGATCAAGAAGGGCATGGAGGCGCACCAGCGCTCCGGTGCGCCCGTCTGGGACGTGCCGTACCTGCCCATCGATCCCAACGACGTCGGCCGCACGTACGAGGCGATCATCCGCGTCAACTCGCAGTCGGGCAAGGGCGGCGTGGCCTACGTGCTCAAGCACGAGTACCAGCTCGACCTCCCGCGCAGCATGCAGGTCGAGTTCGCGCAGGTCGTGCAGCGCATCACCGACGAGCGCGGCGGCGAGCTCGCCGCCGGCGACATCTGGGAGTCGTTCAGGGGCGAGTACCTCGAGCGCGAGGTCGCCGCTCGAGCTCGACGGCTATCGCATCGCCTCGGGCGACGAGGGCGAGCACATCGACGCCGTGATCCGCCACGGCGGCCAGGAGCGCGAGGTCGCAGGCGAGGGCAACGGCCCGCTCGATGCCTTCGTGCGCGCCGTGCGCGACGCCACCGGCATCGAGGCGCGCGTGCTCGATTATCACGAGCACGCGCTCGGCTCGGGCTCCGACGCCCGCGCGGCCGCCTACGTGCAGGTCGAGGTCGGCGAGCAGACCAGCTGGGGCGTCGCCGTGCACCCGAGCATCGTCACGGCCAGCCTGCGGGCGGTCGTCTCGGCCATCAACCGCGCGCTCGCCATCTCGTAGCCCGCGCGTGAGCACCCACGACCTCGCGCTGCTGTTCGCGGTCGCAGGCGCGGCGGCCGTCGCCGCGCTCGCGCTCGAGCCGGTCGCGCGCGCCATCGGCCTGCCGACGCCGCTCGCGTTCCTGCTCGGCGGACTGCTGCTCGGGGAGCTGTGGACCGGCTCGCACGACGCGGCCGGGCCGGACGTGATCGCGATCTTCGGGACGATCGCGCTCGTCATCGTGCTCCTGCAGGGCGGTCTGCAGTGCGGGCTCGAGGCCGTGCGCAGCCAGATCGCGCCCGTGCTCTCGCTCGGGATCGCAGGAACCGCCGTGACCTTCGGCCTGGTCGCGCTCGCGGCGCACGAGCTCGTCGGGCTTGGGCTGGACGCCGGCGCTGCTGCTCGGCGCGGTGCTCTCGCCCACCGACCCGGCGGCCGTCTTCGCCGCCGTCTCGCGCGCGGGCGCGGGCGGCGCCCGCGTGGTGCGGCTGCTCGAGGCCGAGGCGGGCTTCAACGACCCGGTGGCGATCGCGCTCACGCTCGCACTCGTGAGCGCCATCGGCAGCACGAGCGGCGACATCGATGCCGGCTCCATCGCCTGGACGACGGGACGCGAGCTGGTCATCGGCAGCGCGGTCGGCCTCGCTCTTCGGCCTGATCGCGCGGCGCCTGCTCGGCCCTCGCATGCCGACGCTCGCGCTCGCCCCGGCGCTGGCGATCCTCGCCGGCGCGTTCATGACCTTCGGCGTCGGCTATCTCGCCCACGGCAGCGGCTTCGTGGCCGTCTACCTGTTCGGTCTCGTGCTCGGCGACTCGCGCGACCTCCCGCAGGCCGAGACGGTGCGCACGTTCGGCGAGCAACTCGCCTCGCTGGCCGAGATCGCGATGTTCGTCCTGCTCGGCGTCGCGCTCGCCGATGTCCCGCTCCGCCACGCGGTCTTCGACGCCGCGCTGCTCACGCTCGTGCTCGTGGTCGTGATCCGCCCGCGTGGTCGTCTACCCGCTGCTGCGCGCCTTCCGCCGCACGCACGCCGAGTCCGTCTTCGCGACGATCGGCGGGCTCAAGGGGGCGGTGCCGATCCTGCTCGCGGCGCTCGCGCTGCAGGCCGAGCTCGACGGCTCGGAGCGCATCTTCGCCCTGGCCGGGCTCGTCGTGCTGCTCTCCCTGGCGATCCAGGGCCCGCTCGTCGCCCGGCTGGCACCGGGCATCGCCGACAAGTAGTCCTACTGCCGCGTGGGGTGGGCGAGCGTGGCGAGCACGCCCAGCCCGATGAGGATGCCGCCCGAGGCCTTGCGCTCGATGGCTCGCGGCTCGTGCGCTCGAGCGCAGGACGCCCGCCGCGCTGCCGGCGCCGAGTGCCCAGACCGCGTCGCTGATGGTGGCGATCGCGACCCAGACGAGGCCGAGGATCGCCGCCTGCAGGCCGACGTGCCCGCGAGCCGGGATCGACGAACTGCGGCAGGAAGGCGAGGAAGAAGAGCGCCGTCTTGGGGTTCAGCACGTTGACGACGACCCCCTGGCGGTAGATCGCGCGAGCGGCTTGCGCACGGTCGACTGGGGCGCATCGCCGGCGTCCCGCTCCAGCAGGCGCCTGATCGCCGAGCACGATCAGGTACGCGCCGCCCGCGAACTTGAGCACGGTGAACGCCGCCGCCGAGGACGCGATGATGGCCGAGACGCCGAGCGCCGCCGCGGCCACGTGCACGAACGCGCCCGTCTCGACGCCGAGGACGGCGGCCATGCCGCCGATGCGCCCGTGCCCGACGCTCTGCGAGACGATGTAGAGCACGGAGGGGCCCGGAATCACGATCAGCGCGGTCGCCGCGATCGCGAAGAGCTCGATTGCCGACAGCGAGGGCATCGCGAAGCGGGTAAGCCCTCCCGCGCGCGGGGGCTTCAGATTCCGCTCCCGAGGCCGATGCCTGCTGCATGGAGCTCGTGCCGGGCGGAGTGGGAGAGGTGCGTCAGTCGGAGGTCATCGCCGCGCTCTCGCACGCGCTCGACATGACCGAGGGGCATCCCGTCGGCCAGGCCGAGCGCAGCTGTCTGATCGGCATGCGCCTGGCGCACGAGTTGCGGCTCGACGAGGAGGCGCAGGTACGCCCTCTATTACGCGCTGCTGCTCAAGGACGTGGGCTGCTCGTCGTCGGCCGCTCGCATGTGCGAGCTGTTCGGCACCGACGACATCGCGCTCAAGACGCACGGCAAGCTGGTCGACTGGACGAAGCCGGCCGCAGTCGCGCGCTACACCTCGCGGCACGTGGCCGGCGGCGGGCGCATCGCACGCGCGCAGCGCACGCTCTCGGTGCTGCGCTCGCTCGTGGCCGAGGGCAAGGCGATCGTCGAGACGCGCTGCGACCGCGGCGCCGCGATCGTCACGAGCCTGGGCTTCCCGCCCGCGACGGCCGATGCGGTGCGCGCGCTCGACGAGTACTGGGACGGTCGCGGCCAGCCGTTCGGCCTGGCCGGCGACGCGATCCCGCTGGCCGCGCGCATCGCCTGCCTCAGCCAGACGACCGAGGTGTTCTTCGCGACGCACGGCCTGGCGGCCGCCCAGGAGATGGTGCGCGAGCGCCGTGGGCGCTGGTTCGACCCCGAGCTCGCCGACATTCTGCTGGCGATCGGTCCCGCCGACCGCCTCTGGAGCGATCTCGCGAGCGACGACGTGGCGACGCTCGTGCGCGAGCTCGAGCCCGCCGATCGCGTCCTCGTGCTCGACGATGGCGGAGTCGACCGCATCTGCGAGGCCTTCGCCGACGTCATCGACGCGAAGTCGCCCTACACGGCGCGCCATTCGCGCGGAGTGGCGACCTACGCCGGCCTGATCGGCGAGCGAGCTCGGCCTGCCCCGTGCGGATCTGCGCGACCTCTACCGCGCCGGGATGCTGCACGACATCGGCAAGCTGGGAATCCCGAACACGATCCTCGACAAGCCGGGCAAGCTGGACGACGAGGAGTTCGCCCGCATCCGCCTCCACCCGGCCTTCACCGAGAGCATCCTCGCGGGCATCCCCGCCTTCGCGGGCTTCGCGACCATCGCCGCCGCCCACCACGAGCGTCTGGACGGCCGCGGCTATCACCGCGGCATCCCCGCCGGCGACCTCCCGCTGGGAGCCCGCATCCTGGCAGCCGCCGACGTCTTCGAGGCGATGACGGCCGACCGCCCCTACCGAGGCCCGATGGCGCCGGAAGAAGCCCTGGCGATCGCCCGCAGCGACGCAGGCGAAGCCCTCGACCCCCTCTGCGTAGAGGCCCTGGCAGGAGCAGTAGAAAAAGCCGCCCAACGCCCCGCCGCCTGAAAAACGAGGGTCTGGCGCGAACAGGGCGGGTCTGACCCCAGCTGTACGGGTCTGACCCCACGTGCACGCTTTTGGATCTGGCACCCCGATTTTGAATCCTGGAGAGCGATTCAGGGCTTGAGAGCTCGTCTCGGAGCACGGCCGGGCCTCTGGCCCCGGGAACGGCATCTGCCGGCACGCCGGCTGTGCGGAGTCGCGGAACCCCTCTAGGCAAGCCGTTTTGGGACGGGACCGTACACCTGGGGTCAGACCCGTACAGCTGGGGTCAGACCCGCCCTGTGTCGCGCCAGACCCTAGGTGTGCGGCCTACGGGTACTTCCAGGGGTTAGACGACTTGCTGGCAGGCGGTTCCGGAGGAGGTGGATCTCGTCGTCTCGGAGTTCTTCGAGGAGGCCGAGGTAGACCGTTCTCGGGATTTCGATTGCCCCCAGTGAGCGGAGGTGGGGGGTTGCGTGCTGGACTTCCAGGAGGCCGGCTCCTGCTTCGCGGAGGCGGGCGACGAGGTCGGTCAGGGCGACTTTCGAGGCGTCGGTCCGGCGGTGGAACATCGATTCGCCGCAGAAGATTCCGCCGACCAGGACGCCGTAGATGCCGCCGATCAGATCGTCGCCTTCCCAGACCTCGAGGCTGTGGGCGTGGCCGCAGCGGTGGAGGCGGCCGTAGGCGGCTGCCAGGTCGTCGCTGATCCAGGTTCCCGATTCGCCGGCCCGCGGCTCGCGGCAGCCTGCCACCACGGCGTCGAAGTCCTCGTCGACGGTCGTCTCCCAGCCGCTGCGCCGCAGGCGTGCGGGCCAGCGAGCGCGAGATGCGGAGGTCTTCGAGGGGGATCACCCCGCGCTGCGGCGGGCTGAACCACGGCACGGCGTCGATGCTGTCGTGCGGCCACGGGAAGACGCCGCGCCGGTAGGCGCCGATCAGCGTCGCCGGAGCCAGGTCGGCTCCCACCCCGACCAGCCCGTGCTCGTCGCCGGGCGCAGCTTCCGGGAACGTCCAGCCGCTCGGCGGCAGGCTCTCGGGCGCCCGCGTGCGGCGTTCGGGCGCTGTCAGCTCTCCCCGCGCATGAGCTTCTGTGCGCGCGGGAGCACGGAGTCGAGCGCGCGCACGGCCTCGTCGATGTGCTCGCGCGTGCAGATGAGCGGTGGCGAGAGCTGGATCACGGGATCGCCGCGGTCGTCCGCCCGGCAGATCACGCCCGCCTCCTGCAACTCGGGTGAGAGGAACTCGCGCAGCAGCACCTGGCACTCCTCCGCGTTGAACGTCTGGCGCGTGGCGCGATCCTTCACGAGCTCCAGCGACATGAAGTAGCCGGCGCCGCGCACGTCGCCGATGATGTCGTGGTCGCCGGCCAGGCCGTGGAGCTGCTCGGCGAAATAGGCCTCGTTGGCGCGCACGTTGGCGAGCAGTTCGAGGCGCTCGAGGATGTCGAGGTTCGCACTGGCGATCGCCGTCGCCAGCGGATGGCCGCCGAACGTGATGCCGTGCAGGTAGTACTCGCCGCGCTCGACGAAGGGCTCGGCCACACGGTCGGAGATCAGCACGGCGCCCAGCGACGCATAGCCGCTCGTGAGCCCCTTGGCGCACGTGATCAGATCGGGCTCGTAGCCGTAGCGCTGGCAGCCGAACCACTCGCCCAGCCGCCCGAAGCCGCAGATCACCTCGTCGGCGACCTGCAGCACGCCGTAGGTGTCGCAGATCTCGCGCACGCGGCGGTGGTACTCCGGATGCGGCGTGAACGTGCCGCCCGAGTTCTGTACCGGCTCCATGATCACCATGGCGACCGTCTCGGGGCCTTCCTGCTCGATCGTCTCGGCCACCTCGTCGGCGCACGCGAGCGTGCACTCGCCCGCCTCCGCGCAGTACTTGCAGCGGTAGCGGTTGGTGTTGGCGACGTGGCGCACGCCGTCGACGAGCGGCTCGAAAGGCGTGCGGATGGACGTGATGCCGGTGATCGAGAGGGCGCCCATGGTCGAGCCGTGGTAGGCGATCTTGCGCGCGATGACCTTGCGCCGCATGGGCTGCCCGTTGGCCGCGTGGTACTGGCGCGCCAGCTTCCAGGCCGACTCCACCGCCTCGGAGCCGCCGGAGATGAAGAACGCGCGGTTGATGCTCGGCGGGGCCAGCTCGGCCAGACGCGCGGCGAGCTCGGCCGCGGGCGGATGGGCGAACGTCCAGTTCGTGTAGTACGGGAGCTTGCGCATCTGCTCCAGCGCCGCCTGGCCCAGCTCGTCGCCGAACGAGTACCCGATCTGCACCGTGAACAGGCCGCTGAGCATGTCCAGGTAGCGCTTGCCGCGCGTATCGAAGAGGTAGGGGCCCTCGCCCCGCTCGATGATCGGGATCTCCCCGTCGCGGTAGCTCCCCATCGAGGAGAAGTGCAGCCACAGGTGATCCTTCGCCTTGCGCTGCAGGTCCGCGTGCACGCTCGTCTCGATCGCCATCCTGACCGCCCTTCGCTCGCCGTCGGGCAACGCTAGCACTCGCGGATCACAGCGACGGCTAGAGTCCCGCTCATCATGCGAACGCCGCGCGCGCCGCGTGCGGCAGTCCGCTCTCGCTCATTCCGAACCGAGCTCTCATCACTCTGGCGGTCGCGGCGGCCCTGGCCACCGCCGTCCAGCCGGCGCTCGCCGCCCGTCCCCCCGGCCAGCCCGTGCGTCTCGCCGCCGGCCCTGCGGCGTTTCCGCCTGCGGTGCTCGCGGTGGTCGAGGCGCGCACGGAGTGCAGCGTCGAGATCGTGCCTCCGCTCGCGCCCGAGACCGCACCTGGACCGGACGTCGACCTGGTCGAGATGGCCGGCGCCGACGCCGGGCCGCTGATCGCGGCCGGTCGCCTGGCGGTGATCAACGAGCGCGGCGTGAACGGGCTCGCGGACGTCCCGGGCCGCCTGCGCGACGCCGTGCGCGACCCGAGCGGCGCGCTGCGCGCCGTGCCGTACCTGTGGAGCCCGCAGATGCTCCTGGCGCGTCGCTCGGCCTTCGGCGAGCAGCCGCCCACGAGCTTGCGCAGCCTCTTCGCGCGGCGCAGCGCGGCGCGGGCCGCGCTCCCCGACTCGCCGCTCGAGCTGGCCGTGGCTGCTCGCTACCTCGGCATCGGCAACCCGTTCGCACTCGCGCGCGACGAGCTCGCGGCGGCGCGCGAGACGCTCGCGCCGGCCCGGCCCCTCGTGCACCTCTACGGGAGCGCCTCGGAGCTGCGCTCGCTCTTCCGGCGCAACCTCATCGACCTGGCGCTCGGCAACCCCTCCACCCTGGGGGATCAGCGAGCCGACGTGGAGGCGGTGCTGCCGGAGCGAGGGAACGATCGCCGGCGAGCGCGTGCTCGGCATCGTCTCGGGCACGCGTCGCTCGCTCTGCGCGCGCCGCGTCGCCGGCGCGCTCCTGGCGCCCGCCTCGCAGGCGCGGCTGGCGCAGATCCGCGGGCTCCTACCGGTGCGCAGCGCGACCTGCACGGTGCTCGCGCCAGGTGCCTGCAAGACGCTCCAGCGCGCGCTCTCGAGCACGCTCGCGGCGAGCGCCATGGCCGTTCGGCCGGTGGCCGCGGCGGGCGTCACGGGCTGGCCGGAATGGGTGGGTGAATGGGTCCTCTTGCAGGGGTGACCACCGCTTCTACCGTTGCCGCGTTGTAGGGGAATTGCTAGGGTCCATCCGATGTTCGCCGCGCGCGGCAACGCGCGGGCCCTCGACCGGGCCCGCCGATGTGGCCGCCACGTCACTGTCCTCACGCTCTGTGCGGTGGGCATCGGCGTTGGCCTGGCTACCCCTGCCCAAGCTGACCGGGTGGGCGATACGCGTGCCGAGGCAAATCGCGTCTGGGAGCAGATCCAGAGCGACGGACAGCGCCTGGAGGGCGTGATCGAGCGCTACAACGGCGCCAAGTTCCGCCTCGCGCAGACGATGAACCGGATTCACCAGAACGAGGTGCGCCTCAAGACCGCCAAGGTGAACCTCGACAAGGCGCGGCATGCGATGAACATCTCGCTCATCAGCGCCTACAAGAACCCGGAGCCGGACCCGCTCCAGGCCGCGTTGCAGGCACGCAATTTCGGCCAGGTGCTGGAGCAGATGCAGCTGCTCGACCGGGCCAATCAGTACAACTCGAGCCTCCTCGGCGACATCCGCGACTACCGCAAGGACGTGGACAGCAGCCAGCGGGTGCTCAATCACGAGCGCAACGAGCGCCGCGACACGGTCGCCGAGCTCGCGTCGCTGAAGACGCAGATCAACAGCTCCATCGCGTCCGAGAAGCAGCGCTACCGCGGCCTCAAGGCCAAGGTGCGGCGCCTCATCGAGGAGCGCCGCCAGGCCGAGATCAGGGCCTCGCAGCGGGCTGCCGCGATCACGCGCCAGCTACAGGCGCAGGCCTCGCAGACCGCTCCCGCGGCGGCCGTCAACGACATCGGCGGCGTCAGCGCGCCCGATCCGGGCGTGTCCGTGCCGCTGCCGGCGCCCTCCACCGTCGGCGAGGCCGCCGCCAACATCGCGCTCGGCCAGCTCGGCACCCCGTACGTCTGGGGCGGCGCGGCGCCCGGCGGCTTCGATTGCTCGGGTCTCGTCTCGTGGGCCTACGGCCAGGCCGGGCTGGGCGGTCTGCCGCACTTCACGGGCGCGCTCTGGAACTCGGGCACGCACATCTCGTCGCAGAGCGACCTCGCGCCGGGTGATCTCGTCTTCTTCCACGGGCTCGGGCACGTGGGCATGTACATCGGCGGCGGCAACTTCGTGCACGCGCCGCACACCGGCGATGTCGTCAAGATCTCGAATCTGGCGAGCTACAGCGGCTACGACGGCGCTGTCCGCATCAGCGGGTAGCGCGCTCCATCGCCGCGCCGGCCAGCGCGGCGCGAACGGCGGAGTCGTCCGGCGCGGGCGCGAGCGGACGCCGGGTCGCGGTGCCGACGCCGAAGCGGATGGCCGCGGCGGCGCGCAGCCCGGTGGGAGCGGCGCCGGCCGTGCGCACCGCCGCGATCAGCGGGACGAGCGGAGCGAACAGCTCGGCCGCGCGCAGCCCGTCGCCGGCGTCGACCGCCTCGTAGACGGCGACGCAGCGCTCGGGGACGGCGTTGGCGATCGCGAGGATGCCGCCGTGGCCGCCCGCGAGGACGGTCGAGATGAGCAGCGGCGGCGTGCCGCAGAACGCCGCGAACGGCTGCGGGCAGGCCGTCGATGATGCCGAGCATGCGGCCGGTGTCGTCGGCCGATTCCTTGACGCCGCTCACGACGCCCTCGGCGGCCAGCTCTGCGAGGACGTCGAGCGGCCACTGCGCACCGGCCATCGCCGGCATCGTGTACGCGATCAGGGGCAGATCGCCGGCCGCGCCGTGCACGGCGCGCGCGAACGCGACGAGCTCGGCGGGCCCCACGCGGTTGTAGTACGGCGTGATCAGCATGACGCCGGCCGCGCCGGAGGCCGACGCGTGCGCCGCGAGCGCGACCGCATCGCGCTGCGCCGGGGCGCCGACCTGCACCAGCACGGGCGTGCCCGGGCAGGCCGCGACGACGGCCTCGAGCAGCGCCCGGCGCTCCTCGGGCGTGTGGAGATGGAACTCACCCGTCGAGCCGGCCACCACGAGGCCGTGGATTCCGGCGTCGACGAGGCGGCGCGCGAAGGCTGCGGTGGCGGAGAGGTCGATGCCCTCGCCGTCGTCGTAGAGCGTGAGCAGGGGGGCATACACCCCAGGCGGAGGCATTGGCATGGCGACCCAGGATACCGTTGGCGCGTGAGCGCCTCCGCCGTCGCCGCACCGACCCTGCGCCGGTCGCTCCGACCGCTCGGGCTGCTGACGAGCGGCCACATGGCGACCGACCTCGCGCAGGGCAGCGTGCCCGCGCTGCTGCCCTTCCTGCGCAGCGATCTGCACCTCTCGTACACGCGCACGGCGGCCATCATCCTGGCCTCCACGGTCGCTTCGTCCGTCGTGCAGCCGATCTTCGGCGTCGTCTTCGAACGCCGCCGGGGCGAGTGGCTGCTCGTGGCCGGTCCCGCCGTCGCGGGGATCGGCGTGGCGCTGCTCGCGTTCGCGCATTCCTTCCCCGCCGCACTCGCCGTGCGTGCTGCTCTCGAGCCTCGGCGTCGCCGGCTTCCATCCCGAGGCCAGCAAGTTCGCCTCCTGGCTCTCGGGCGAGCGGCGCTCCACCGGCATGTCGGTCTTCTCCGTGGGCGGCAACCTGGGCGTCGCGGCCGGGCCGCTGCTGGCGGGACTGATCGCATCGCAGTTCGGCCTCGGCGGGCGTCTGGCTGCTCGCCATCCCGGGGCTGGCGATCGCGCTCGCGCAGCTTTCCGGCCTCGCCGCGCTGACCGGCGCCACGGCCTTCGGGCGCAGCGTGACGGCGCGTGGCGGGCGCGATCGCTGGGGTGCGACGGCGCTGCTGCTGGTCGCGCTCGCGGTGCGCGGATACGTGCACTTCGGCCTGCTCACGTTCATCCCGCTGCTCGAGCACGACTCGCGTCACAACAGCCGCGCCTACGGCTCGCGCGTGCTCGCGCTGATGCTCTTCTGCGGCGCCATCGGCACCCTCGTCGCAGGCCCGCTGGCCGATCGCTACGGCCGCCGTCAGGTGCTGACGCTGACGTTCCTCGCCGGCTGTCCGGGCGTCGCCCTCTACCTGGCCAACACCGGCGCGCCCGGACTCGCGGGCATCGCGTTCGCGGGCACGGGCGTGATCTCCACGTTCGGGATCACGATCGTGCTCTCGCAGGAGTACCTGCCGACGCGGCTGGCGACGGCTGCGGGCCTCTCGATCGGCCTCTCCATCGGGCTCGGCGGCGCGATGTCGTTCGCGATCGGCCGTCTGGCCGACTCGTTCGGCCTGAC
Source organism: uncultured Actinomycetes bacterium (assembly GCA_963713435.1). GTDB lineage: Bacteria > Actinomycetota > Thermoleophilia > Gaiellales > JALYLC01 > JALYLC01. Next base: position 168,995 of record CAVQLU010000009.1, on the reverse strand, counting down.
CGACGCGCTCTGGACGATCCCGCCCGCGGCGCTGCTGGGAGCGGCCCTGTGCGCCCTGCTGCCCGCGCCCGACCCACCGGTGCAAGCCGCGTAGGTGCCCACGGACGAGCCGAATCCGAGGGCGGGCGCAGCGCGTGACGATGTGCTGGAGCACCTGGCGGGAGCCCATGTCGATCTGCTGGTGGTCGGCGGCGGCATCGTCGGCTGCGCGATCGCCTGGCTGGCGGCGCGCGCGGGGGTGCGCGTCGCGCTGGTCGAGCGCGGCGACCTCGCCTGCGCCACGTCGAGCGCGTCCTCCAAGCTCATCCACGGCGGCCTGCGCTACTTGCAGATGGGAGACATCGGCCTGGTGCGCGAGGCGCACGCCGAGCGACACGCGCTGGCGCGCGTGGTCGCGCCGCACCTGGTGCGTCCGCGGGCGTTCCTCGTCCCCGTCTACCGCGGAGGCCCGGTGAGGGCCTCGACGCTGCGCGCCGGGCTCGTGCTCTACGGCGGTCTCGGGCGATTCGCCGACGGCGGCGGGAGCCTGCTGCGACCGCCCGCGGCGCAGGCGCTCGTCCCGCCCTTGCGCCTGGCGGGACTGCGATCGGCGGGTCGCTACGTCGACGACGAGACCAACGATGCGCGTCTGACGGTCGCCGTCGCGCGGGCCGCCGCTCGTGCGGGAGCGAGCATCGCCACGCGCGTCGAGGTGCGCGCGCTGCGTCTCGCCGCCGGGCGCGTCGCCGGGGCGGAGTGCAGGGACGTCGTCGGCGGAAGGAGCTTCGGGGTGGACGCGACCTGCGTGATCAATGCGACCGGCCCGTGGGTGGACGACCTGCGGCGGATGGCCGATCCGGCGGCGCCGCGCTCGCTGCGCCTCGCCAAGGGCGCGCACCTGGTCGTGCGGCTCGACGAGCCCTGGGGTGCCGCTCTGACGACGCCGCTCGCAGACGGGCGCGTGCAGTTCGCGAACCCGTGGGAGGGCGCGCTGCTCGTGGGCACGACGGATGAGCCGTTCGAGGGCGACCCCACCGGGCTCGAGGCGACGCCCGCCGACATCGAGCAGATCGTGCGCGAGGCACGTGCCGCGATCGAACCCGGAGTGGTCGAGCACGAGCGCATCCTCTCGACCTTCGCCGGAGTCCGCGTGCTGCCACAGGGGGAGGGCGAGACGCCGTCGGCCCGGCGCGAGACGGTCTTCGAGCGCGGCCAGGAGGGGATGCTCTCGATCGCCGGCGGCAAGTTCACGACGTTCCGCCGCATCGCGCTCGACGCGCTCGAGCGCGTGCGGGGCGATCTGGGTCTGCGCACGCTCGACCGCAGGCCCGTGCCCCTCCCGGGCGCGGCCGATCCGGAGGTCGTCGTCGAGCGGCTCCTGCGCGACCATCCGCGCCTGCCCGAGCCCAGCGCGCGGCACCTCGCGCGCTTTCACGGCAGCGAGGCGCTGGAGCTTCTGGCGGAGGCGCGCGACGAGCCCGCGCTGCTCGAGCCGTTGCTGCCGGGCGCGCCCGAGATCGGAGCGCAGGTGCGCTGGGCGCGCCGGCACGAGTGGGCGATGACGCCCGACGACGTCCTCGCCCGGCGCACCACCCTGGCCGCGCTCGGGCGCGGCGAGGCCGCGCGGGCGCGCGTCCAGGAGCTGCTCGCATGAGCGCGCGCCTCGTCGCAGCGCTGGATCAGGGCACCACGAGCAGCCGCTGCCTGCTCTTCGACCGCGCAGGGGCGGGCCGTCGCGGCCGCGCAGCACGAGCACCGCCAGATCGCGCCGCGCCCGGGCTGGGTCGAGCACGATGCCGGCGAGATCCTGCAGCGCTCCCGCGACTGCCTGAGCGAGGCGCTCGCAGCGGCCGGAGCGCGGTCGTCCGATCTGGCCGCGATCGGCATCACCAACCAGCGCGAGACGGTCGTGCTGTGGGAGCGCGAGAGCGGGCGGCCGCTCGCGAACGCGATCGTCTGGCAGGACACCCGCAGCGCCGGGCGGATCGCCGCGCTGGGTGACCTCGACCGCTTTCGCGCGCAGACCGGCCTGCCGCTCGCGACCTACTTCTCGGGCCCCAAGCTGTCGTGGCTGCTCGACGAGCTGCCCGGCGCGCGCGCTCGCGCCGAGGCCGGAGAGCTGGCCGCGGGGACGATCGACAGCTGGCTCGCCTGGAATCTGGCGGGCGTGCACGTGACCGACGTCACCAACGCCAGCCGCACGCTGCTCATGGATCTGCGCACGCTCGACTGGGACGACGGGCTGCTCGACGCGATCGGCGTGCCGCGCGCGCTGCTGGCGAGATCGTGCCGTCGAGCGGCGTCGTGGGCGAGATCGACGGCGCTCCGCTCGCCGCGCTGCTCGGCGACCAGCATGCGGCGCTCTTCGGGCAGTGCTGCTTCGCGCCCGGGGAGGCCAAGTGCACCTACGGCACGGGCAACTTCCTCGTGCTCAACACGGGTGAGCGAGCCGTGCCGTCGACCCACGGGCTGATCACGGGCGTCGCCTACCAGCTGGGCGACGCCGCGCCCGCGTACATGCTCGAGGGCTCGGTGGCCGTGACCGGGTCGCTCGTGCAGTGGCTGCGCGACAACCTCGGGCTGATCGAGAGCGCGGCCGACGTCGAGGCGCTGGCCGCGAGCGTGCCCGGCCACCGACGGCTGCGTGATCGTGCCCGCGTTCTCCGGGCTGTATGCGCCGCGCTGGCGTCCCGATGCCCGCGGCGTGATCTGCGGCCTGACGCGCTTCCACACCAAGGCGCACATCGCGCGCGCGGCGCTCGAGGCGACTGCGTATGCGACGCGCGAGCTGGTGGACGCCATGGTCGCCGACGCCGGCGTGGCGCTGCCCGAGTTGCGCGTCGACGGCGGCATGACCGCGAACGATCTGCTGCTCCAGATCCAGGCGGACGTGCTGGGACTGCCGGTCGTGCGGCCCGCCACGATCGAGACGACCGCGCTCGGCGCCGCCTACGCAGCCGGTCTCGCGGTCGGGTTCTGGGAATCCCAGGACGAGCTGAGGGGCATCGCGCGCGGTGAGCGCACCTGGGCGCCGTCGGCGACGGACGAGGAGCGGGAGCGGGGCTACCGAATCTGGAACGCGGCGGTGGAGCGCTCGCTCGACTGGGTGTGAGTCCAACCCAGTGCTCTAGAGTCAACCCGCGAGCCGGTCACGGCCGGCGAATCCACTACTGGGAGGGCGGATGGTCGACAGTCAACGCAAGCTCGCAGCCGAGTTCGTGGGAACCTTCGCGCTGATCTTCTTCGGCGCCGGTTCGGCGCTGGCAGCGGCCAACCTGGTCGGCCAGGCGCTCGCGAACGGCCTCGCGATCGGGCTCATGGTGACGGCGGTCGGGCACATCTCCGGCGGGCACTTCAACCCCGCCGTGACGCTCTCGATGCTCACCACGGGCCGCATCGAGGCCCGCGAGGCCGGCCTCTACTGGGTCGCGCAGCTGGCAGGCGCCGTGGCTGCGGCGCTGCTGCTGCTCACGGTCTTCCCGTCGGCCATCACGGACGCCGCCAACCTGGGCGTCCCCGCGGTCGGCGGCCACGGCGTCAGCACGTTCAACGCGCTCATGGCCGAGATCATCGGCACGTTCTTCCTCGTCTTCGTCATCTACGGCGTCGCCGTCGACAAGCGCGGCGCGTTCAGCATCCTCGCGGGCCTGCCCATCGGCCTCACGATCAGCATCGGCGTGCTCGCGCGTCGGCGTCATCTCCGGCGCCGCGTTCAACCCCGCCCGCTGGTTCGGCCCGGCGCTCGTGTCGGGCTCGTTCGACAACTTCTGGATCTGGATCCTCGGACCGGTCGTCGGCGCCCTGCTCGCGGGCTTCGCCTACGACCGGTTGCTGCTCAAGGGCACGCCGGGCGAATAGACGCGATACCGTGTGGTGGGACGGCGCTGCCGTTCCACCACACGGCGTGCAACGGCAGGGACGGTGGCATGAGCGGAGAGAGCAGCGTGCGCGAATTGCGCGCGACGGGCCTGCAGGGCGTCTCGCTCGGCGAGACCGAAATCGCGCTGGTCGACGGCGAGAACGGCCGCCTCATCTACCGCGGGCACGACGCCGAGCGCCTGGCGCACGAGAGCACCTTCGAGGCCACGGCCTTCCTGCTCTGGAACGGGCGGCTGCCCGACGAGGCGGAGCTCTCCGACCTGAGCCATCGCGCAGTGGCGGCCATGGTCGTGCCGGCCGAGGTGCACGACGCGATCCGCTCGATCATGGCGAGCGCGCTGCCGATGGACGTCCTCCGCACGGGCCTCTCGCTGTGGGGTGCGATGCGAGGGCGCGCCGAGGGCGGCGACAGCGAGGACGCCCTCTGGGCCCTGGCCGCGACGCCGGCCATCGTCGCCGACTACGCGCGCCTCCGCTCGGGCGCCGAGCCGCTCGCTCCCGATCCCGAGCTCGGGATCGTCGAGAACTACATGCTCAAGCTCAGCGGCAAGCTGCCCGGACCCGGCCCAGGCCCGCGCGCTCGACGCGTACTTCATCCTCGGCGCCGAGCACGGCATGAACGCCTCGACGTTCACGGCGCGCGTGATCGTCTCGACGCTGTCCGATCTCGCCTCGGGTCTCGTCGGCGCCGTCGGCGCCCTCAAGGGCCCGCTGCACGGCGGCGCGCCGAGCCACGTCTCGCACATGATCGACGAGATCGGCACGGCCGAGAACGCCGAGCCCTGGCTGCGCCGCAAGCTCGATGCGGGCGAGGTCCTGATGGGCTTCGGGCACCGCGTCTATCGCACCTACGACCCCCGGGCGCGGGCGCTCGGCGAGATCGCAGAAGGCCTCGCGGCCGAGAACGAGCGGCTGGCGCTCGCGCGCCACGTCGAGGAGGTCGCGCTGCGGCTGCTGGACGAGTACAAGCCGGGTCGCCGGCTGTACACGAACGTCGAGTACTACGCGGCCGTCGTGCTCGGCGGCGTCGACCTTCCGCCCGACCTCTATCCCGCGACGTTCGCGGCCGCCCGCACCGCCGGCTGGACCGCGCACATCCTCGAGCAGCTCCAGCACAACCGGCTGATCCGCCCCACGGTGGACTACGTCGGCCCGATGCCCGAGTCCTGATCGGCGGCGGGCGCTTCGGCGAGCGCCTCGGCGAGCTTCTCGATGCGCGCCTCGGCCGCCTCGAGCCGGCTGCGGCAGGCGCGGTAGAGCGCCTCGCCGCGCTCCCACAGCGCGAGTGCCTCCTCGAGCGAGGTGGAGCCGTCCTCGAGCCGCTGCACGACCTGCTCCAGCTCGTCGCGGGCCGCCTCGAACGAGAGCTCCTCGACCGGTTTGACGTCATCCATCCGCTCTGACCTCCTCGATGAGCGCACCGGCGCCGCCGCGCGCGAGCCGCAACGTCGACTCGCTCGCCTGCCTTCAGCGCCGCCGAGTCGCGCACGGCGTGCCCGCCGTCGTCGATCACGATGGCATAGCCGCGCTCGAGCGTGGCCTGCGGGCCGACGGCCCGGAGCCGGGCCACGAGCTGTCCGGCGCGCTCGGCGCGCGTCGCGACGGCCCGCTGGGGCGCTCCGTCGAGCGCGGCGCGCAGGCGGCCGAGCGCCTCGCGCCGCGAGACCACCCAGTAGTCGGCGCTGCGCAGCGCGGGCCGGGCGGCCAGCGCCTCGAGTCGCTCGCGGGCGCGCACGACCGCGCGCTCGGCGCAGCGGCGGGCGCTCGAGCGCAGGCGTTCGATGTTCTCCAGCTCCTGGCGGGCATCGGGCACGATCAGGCGCGCCGCGTCGGTGGGCGTCGAGGCCCGGCGGTCGGCGACGAGATCGCACAGCGGCACGTCGCGCTCGTGGCCGACGGCCGAGACGACGACCGTCGAGCACGCCGCGATCGCGCGGCAGAGCCCCTCGTCGGAGAACGGCAGGAGATCCTCGAGCGACCCGCCGCCGCGCGTGATCACGATCACGTCGACATCGGAACGCGCGTCGAGAGCAGCCAGCGCGCGCAGCAGCTCGGGCACGGCGCGCTCGCCCTGCACCGCCGTCTCGGCCTGCACGAAGCGCGCCGAGGGGAGCCGGGCGCGCGCGTTGCGGATGACGTCGAGCGGCGCCGCGGCGTCGTGACCGCCGATCAGGCCGATGCCGCGCGGCCACAGCGGCAGCGGTCGCTTGCGTCCCGCCTCGAAGAGCCCGTCGGCGTCGAGCCGGCGGCGCGCCTCCTCGATGCGCGCGAGCAGCGCGCCATCGCCGGCGGGCTCGATCACATCCGCCCGCAGCGACAGCTCGGCGCGCTTGTCGTAGAGCGTCACCTTGCCGTGCACCTGCACCCGCTGCCCCTCGACCGGCCTCGGGTCGAGGCGCTCGAAGGCCCAGCGGGACATCGTCACCGAGAGCGACGCGCCCTCGCCGGGGTCGCGCAGGGTGAGGAAGACGAAGCCGCGGTTCGGGTTGTAGCGCAGGTCGCCGATCTCGCCCTCGACCCACAGCGGCGGCAGCTCGTCGATGCGCCGCGCGAGGCCGCGATTGACGTTCGCGACGGTGTAGACGCGTCGCGCCGGCGCCTCGGGCGGCGCGTCAGCGAGACTCGGCTCAGACGAGGATGCGTTCGGCAAGCTCGGGCGGGCAGCCGCTCGCCAGCAGGTCGCATGCCGCGTGCAGGTCGGCGTCGCTCAGCGCGATGCGCTCGGCGACCTCCTGCGAGCAGCCGGCCTGGACGAGTACTAGCTCGCGCCACTCGACCACCTGCTGCTGCACGTCCGAGCGCGGGCCCTGGCCTTGCGGAGCGGCAGAGCGCGAAGCTGCCATGAAGTAATGGTAGCCGACAAGGCGCGCGACGTGCGGTAGGCGGCACCCGCGGCCTTTCGCGAGCACTACGCTACGCGCGTGGCGAGCGAGGATCAACTGCTGGCGGCCGCGGTGGCCGCCAAGCCGTTCGCCGCTGCCGGCGAGGCGGTCGTGGGCGTGCTCGTGGCCGATCCGTTCGCCCACGGGCTCGTGTTCCTGTGCGCGCTCGGAGCTCCGCGCGAGGACGACGAGGACGACGACGAGGACGAGATCCCCGAGCTCGGCTGGATCGCAGTCGACGGGGACGGGCTCGCGCTCGCCGATGCCCGCCGCGTGCAGGAGGCGGCGATGCTGGCCGCGCTCTGCGAGACCGCCGAGGAAGCCGCGCTCGTGCCGGACGCCGCCGAGATCGCCGAGGCCGCCGAGCGCGCACTCGCACTGGGCGGCGACGGACCGGCCCGAGCTGCGCAGCGCGCTCGAGGCGACGCGCGAGGCCGCGCTTGCGGCCGCGGCCCACGGCGCCGGGCTGCGCGTCGCGCGGACCGAGTACGTCGACCAGCTGGCCGATGCCGCACGCGCTCTGGGTGCGAGCGCGCAGGCGCTGCAGCAGTGCGGCGCGGAGCTCTCGTCGGGCCTGAGCGGCGAGGCGCTCGATCCGGCGGAGCCGCTGGCGCGCGCTGTCTGGGACGTCCTCGCGCAGATTGCGGACGCGGGCGCGCCCGAGCGCTTCAGCGATGCGCTGGGCGACGCGGCCCCGGCCATCTCGGCCTTTGCCGAAGACGTGCTCGCGCACTACCGCGTCGAGCTGGACGATGCGGAGGGCGCGACATGAGCTCCTTTGAAGGACGCACCGCCCTGATCACGGGCGGCGGCACGGGCATGGGTCGCGCGTTCGCGCTGGCGCTGGCCGAACGCGGTGCCCCGGTTGCGGTGTGCGGCCGCCGGCCGGAGCCGATCGAGGAGACGGCGGAGCTGTGCCGCGCCCTCGGCGTCCCCGCGCTCGCATCGCAGGTCGACGTGCGCGATCCCGAGCGCGTGGGCGAATGGGTGGCGGAGGCGGGCGCGCAGCTCGGGCCGCCGCGCCTGCTCATCAACAACGCGGCCGGCAACTTCCTCGCGCATGCCATCGACCTCTCGCCGAACGGCTGGCGCGCCGTCATCGACATCGTCCTCAACGGCACGTTCTACTGCTCGACTGCGGTGGCGCGGAGCATGCGCGAGGCCGGCGTCGGCGGCTCGATCCTGAACGTGATCGCGACCTACGCCTGGACGGGCAACCCGATGACCGCGCACTCGGCGGCCGCCAAGGCCGGCGTCTGGAACCTCGCACGCTCGCTGGCCGTGGAGTGGGCGCCGCTCGGCATCCGCGTCAACTGCATCGCGCCCGGGCCGCTCGACAGCGAGGGCGCCGCAGAGCGGCTCTTCCCGACGCCCGAGATCCGCGAGAAGATGCTCGACGACATTCCCGCCCACCGTTTCACGACGCTCGAGGACGTCGTCGCGAGCGCGCTCTTCCTGCTCTCCGACGACGCGGGGCACATCACGGGCGAGACGCTGACGGTCGACGGCGGACAGGCGCTCGGGCAGGGCATGTTCCGCCACAGCCCGATTCCCCAGCGGCCGTGAGCGACGGCTGGGCCTGGGCCGCGGGGCGCAGTCCCGGCGATCCACCGGACGTTGCCGGGAGGCTTGCATGCGCGGTCGCTGGATCCTGCGGGGTAGTGGCAGGTACCTGTAGCAGGCCTGGCGATCCAGCAGACGACCCGTGGGTCCGACCGATACCCGCCGAGTACGAGCGACCCGCGCCGCGGCGGTTGGACCACCGCTGCGGACTACCCGCCCAGGGGTCTGACCGCTCAGGCACGGTTGCGCGTCGCCACCCAGGCGCGCCCGGGGGTCTGACCCCGCGCTTGCAGCGACGGGCCCGCGCTACTCGTCCTCGCGCGCGTCGAGGCGGCGGCGCTTCAGCGAACTCGGAATCTACCGCGCCCTGTGCCGCGTCTCGAGAGCGCGTGCGTTGCGGCTCGGTCAGTCGTCTCAGCGCGGGCATCAGACCCGGCCTCATCGCCAGCTGTCGCGGGCTTCCGCATGCGACCGGCCTCGAGGTCGACCCCTGCGCGGGCCGTCCGCCAGTGGCTGCGCTACTTCCACGATCCGCGACGAGCTCTCGACGACGAGTTCCGCCGCGGCCTCGGTCGGACGCTCACGCCAGAGTCCGCTGAATCGCCGGGTCTGCCACCTGGTGCCTGCCACCAGCCCGCCAGGTTCCAGCCACGCCCGCGGCAGGCTCAGCGCGCCGGCATCGGCACGAACTCGCGCTCGTCGTAGCCGATGTAGGTCTGCCGCGGCCGCGAGATCTTCTGCTCCGGGTCGTTCAGCATCTCTTCCCACTGGGCGATCCAGCCCGGCAGCCGCCCGAGCGCGAAGAGCACCGTGAAGTAGTCGGTCGGGTAGCCCATGGCCTGGTAGATCAGGCCCGAGTAGAAGTCGACGTTCGGGTAGAGCCGGCGCGACACGAAGTAGTCGTCCTCGAGCGCGATGCGCTCGAGCTCCAGCGCGATCTCGAGCTTCGGGTTGAGGCCGGTCTGCTCGAAGACCTGATCGGCGACCGTCTTGATCAGCTTGGCGCGCGGGTCGTAGCTCTTGTAGACGCGATGGCCGAAGCCCATCAGGCGTCCCTTGCCCGACTTGACGCCCTCGATGTAGGCCGGGACGTTCTTGACGTCGCCGATCTCGTCGAGCATGCGCAGCACCGCCTCGTTGGCGCCGCCGTGCAGCGGCCCGTAGAGCGCCGCGATGCCGGCCGAGACGGCCGAGAACGGATCGACGTGCGAGGAGCCCACGCTGCGCACCGCGCTCGTCGAGCAGTTCTGCTCGTGGTCGGCGTGCAGGATCAGCAGGATCTCGAGCGCGCGCTGCAGCACCGGGTTCGGCTCGTGGCGCCCGCCGATCTCGAACGTCATGTTGACGAAGTTGCCGATGTAGCCGAGCTCGTTGCGCGGGAAGACGTAGGGCAGCCCGCGCGAGTGCCGGAACGCGAAGGCCGCGATCGTCGGGATCTTGGCGATCAGCCGGACGCGCTGGAGATGGCGGTTGGCCGGATCGGCGATGTCCTTCGCGTCCGGGTAGAACGTCGAGAGCGCGCCGACCGCGCCGAGCAGCATGCCCATCGGGTGGGCGTCGTAGCGGAAGCCCTCGAGGAACTTCGTCACGTTGGTGTGCACGTAGGTGTGGTTGCGCACCTCGTCTTCCCACGCGTCGAGCTGCGCGCGCGTCGGCAGCTCGCCCTCCAGCAGCAGGTACGCGGCTTCGAGGAAGCTCGCCTGCTCGGCCACCTGCTCGATCGGATACCCGCGATAGCGCAGGATCCCGACGTCGCCGTCGATGTAGGTGATCGCGCTCCGGCACGACGACGTGTTGAGGTAGGCCGGGTCGTACGAGAGCAGGCCTCCATCGCCATCGGCCGCGCTGATCTTGGCGAGGTCGGTGGCGCGGATCGCGCCATCGACGATCGGCAGCGAATACTCGCGGCCCTGTGCGGTTGTCGACGATCGTGAGGGTCTCAGACGGCAACGCAGCTTCCCTGTTCGGATCACGTGGATGATGGAACGTACCCGTTCTCGGGCGCTCGACTCCCCGTCAGGACCGGGCGGCGACGGGTCCGCGCAGAGCCTGCTCGAGGCGCTCGACGAGCAGATCGAAGGCGCTGGCGGTGAGCGCGGGGAGGAGGTCGTCGTCGGCGGGGAGCGCCGGTCGCTCGCCACTCTGGGGGCCCGGCTCCGGCGCGGCCCAGGCGCGCACGATCAGCGCGTGCAGGTGCTCTCCCCGCGCCATCCTCTGGAGGAGGTAGCGGTCGGACCACACGTGCATGCCGTGGATGCGGTCGAGCGCATCCTCGTCGAGCGGATAGACGCCGTGCACGCTGCAGCGGCAGCGCACGCCGGGCGCGTCGACGACCATCGTCTCGGCCTCGCGCTGCCAGGTGGTCGTGAGCGCGGCGGACGAGTCGCCGTCGGGGAGCAGCCACAGCTGATCGTCCTCGGCCGGCGGCGAGTCGCCCGAGAAGAGCGCGAAGAGCAGGTCGCCGCGCGCGATCGCCTCGACGGCGACGGCGTGCTGCCGGAGCGTGCCGGCGCTCACGCGGGCTGCGGCGCGGAGGGGTCGCCGCCCTCCGCGCGCGAGGTTCCGTGGCCGAGGGCGTCCAGCACCGTCCAGCCGCTGTGCCGCATACGCGCGCACCGGGTGGTCGGCGGGCAGGTCCGCGATCAGGCGCTCGACGCGCTCGCGGATCTGGTAGGCGAAGTGGGGCGTCGACGGCCCGATCAGGGCGTCGATGTCCTGCGTCGTCGGCTCGCGCATCGCGGGGATCCTACTCCAGGGCCAGGCGGGCGAGCAGCGCCGCGAACGCCTCGGGCCGCTCGATCATCGGCATGTGCCCGCAGGCGGGGAGGATGTGGATCGCCGCGGATGGCGCCGCTCGCGCGAGCAGCTCGGCGTCGGCGACGGGCACCATGCGGTCGCGATCGCCCCAGATCGCCGAGATCGGGGCGGTCACCATCCGCACCTCTTCGGCCAGGCCCCCGGCGAGCGAGACGACGGCGGCCGCCGGCAGCTCGCGCGCCGCGCGCGCTCCCTTCAGCAGGCGCCCCATCACGGCCGGATCGACGTTGGCCGTGCTGTCGACGAGCGGAGCCAGCGCGGCGCGTCTCAGCGGCGTCAGCGGCGGCAGCCAGCGCTCCCAGGCGAAGGGCAGGCGCTGCAGCGCCTGGTACAGCGGGAGGGCCCGGAAGATGCGGTGCTGCCAGGCCGGGGCGGGAGCCAGGCCGCTCGGCGCCACCAGGATGAGTCGCGAGACGCCCTCGGGATGGCGCACCGCGAAGCGCACGGCCAGCGGGCCTCCCAGCGAGTGGCCGCAGACGACCGCAGGCGCCCCGCCGAGCGCGGCGAGCGCCTCGGCCAGGCGATCGCTCGCCGTGTCGAGGGCGAATCCCCCTGGCAGTGCGTCGGAGGCGCCGAAGCCGGGCAGATCGAGCGCGATCAGGCGCGCGCGGCCGGCCAGCAGCTGCATCGTCCGCTCCCAGTAGGCCCCGGTGCCGCCGAGGCCGTGCAGGAGCAGGATCGGCGTGCCGGCGCCCGCCTCGGTGCCCGCCACGACGCCGCCCTCGACGGTGAGCCGCAGCGTTCGGAGGTCAGCCAACCGGGCGGGCCTGGCGCGTGCGGGCGACCGTCAGGAAGCGGCTCATGAGGGCGCGCGAGAGCGCGACGTACTCGCTGTCGTAGGCCCGGGCGCGCGCCACCAGGTCGGCGGGCTCGGAGCCGTGCGCGCGCACGAGCTCGGGGGCGAAGCCGGTCCAGCGCTCCACCAGGCCGGCATCGACGTCGATGTGGAACTGCACCGCCCAGACGGCATCGCCGAGGCGGTAGGCCTGCTGCGGCGCGCGCTCGGAGCGCGCCAGCGAGACGGCGCCCTCCGGCAGCTCGCAGCCGTAGTCGTGCCACTGGAAGACCTCGCACGAGGGCGCCAGCGGGCCGATCAGCACGTCGTCGGCCCCGGCCGCCGTGACCTCGATCGGGTACCAGCCCAGCTCCGAGCGCTCGAGCCGCGGGGCGCCGGCGCCGAGCGCCTGGCTCAGCAGCTGCGCCCCGAGGCAGACGCCGAGCACCGGGAGATCGCGCGCCACGGCCTCGGCGAGCGTCGCGCGCACATCGGCGATCCAGGCCAGGCGCCGGTCGTCGTCGGGGTTCATCGTGCCGCCGTAGGCGATCACGGCGTCCACGCCGTCCAGGATCGGCCGGGGCTCGCCCGCGTTGGCGCGCCAGTGCTCGATGGCCCAGCCGCCCGCGCGCGCGGGCTCGAGCAGCGTGCCCCCGTCGGAGGTCGGCTCGTGGTGAATGCAGAGCAGGCGCACGCCGGGATCGTAGAGGCGTGCGTCCGCTCGCGAGACGCGCCGACTACCATCCACACGTGCACGCGGAGCGTCCGATCGGCATGTTCGACTCCGGCGTGGGAGGCCTGACGGTCCTCCACGAGTGCCTCGTGACCATGCCGCACGAGGACTTTCTCTACGCCGGCGACACCGCGCGCTTCCCCTACGGAGGCCGCTCGGCGGACGAGCTGCGCGCCTGTGCCCAGGAGATGGCGGGCTGGCTCGCCCGCGAGGGCGTGAAGTTGATCGTCGTGGCCTGCAACTCCGCCACCGCGACGGCCCTGCCCGAGCTCCAGCAGACGCTCGAGGTGCCCGTGATCGGCGTGCTCACGCCCGAGGCCCGGGCCGCGGTGCAGCTCACCCGCAACCGGCGCATCGGGCTGCTGGCCACCGAGGCGACGGTCGCGAGCGGCCGCTACCGCGAGCTCGTGCACAGCCTCGACGCCGGCGTCGAGCTGGTCGAGGTGCCCTGCCCGGGGCTGGCCGACGCGATCCAGCGCGGCGAGGCCTATGACGAGACCATGGTGGCGCGCGTCGGCGGTCACTGCGCTCCCCTGCGCGCGGCCGGCGTCGACACCGTGATCCTGGGCTGCACGCACTACCCGCTGATCCGCGGGATGCTGCAGCGCGAGCTCGGGCGCGACGTCGCGCTCGTCTCGGCCGCCGAGGAGCTGGCCGAGGAGGTGGCGGCCACGCTGGCGCGCAAGCGGCTGGCGCGCGACCCCGGCCGGCGCGGCTCCTACCGCTTCGCCTGCACGGGCGACGCCGGGGCCTTCGCCGAGGTCGGACGCCGCTTCCTGCAGCTCCCGATCTCGAGCGTGCGCGCGCTCGGCGCCGCAGAACTAGCCGGATTGTCGCTCGCGACGTCTTAGGCTCGTAATGCGACCCACGCCTAGACTCCAGCGATGAGACACGACGGCCGCGCGGAAGACGAGCTGCGCCCTCTCGACCTGCTCCCCGGGTTCGTCGAGACGGCTGACGGCTCCGTGCTGTTCTCGATCGGGCGCACGCGCGTGATCTGCACGGCCAGCGTCGATGCCGACACGCCTCGCTGGCTGCGCGGCACGGGGCGCGGCTGGGTGAGCGCCGAGTACGGGATGCTGCCCGCCTCGACCGGTCAGCGCAAGCAGCGCGACTCCTCGCGCGGCCGCCCGGACGGCCGCTCGATCGAGATCCAGCGGCTGATCGGGCGTTCGCTGCGCGCCATCGTCGACCTGGAGGCGCTGGGGGAGCGCACCGTGTGGGTCGACTGCGATGTCCTGCAGGCCGACGGCGGCACGCGCTGCGCGTCCATCTGCGGCGGCTACGTCGCGCTGCACCGCGCGCTCAGCGCCCTGGTGGATGCGGGCACGCTCTCCGAGCTGCCGCTGACCGCGGGCGTCGCGGCCGTCTCCTGCGGCATCGTCGAGGGCGAGGCGGTGCTCGATCTCGACTACCGCGAGGATTCGAGCGCCGAGGTCGATCTCAACGTGGTCATGACGAGCGGCGGGCGTCTCGTGGAGGTTCAGGGCACGGCCGAGGGGCAGCCGTTCGATCGCGCGCAGCTCGACCGCCTGCTGGAGCTGGGCGCCGCCGGGATGGAGAAGATCGAGGCCGAGCAGCTGCGGGCGGTCGCGGCCACCCGATGAGCCGGCTGCGCGCGGTGCTCGCCACGGGGAATGCCGGGAAGGCCGCCGAGCTCGCGCGCCTGCTCGGCGTCGACGTGCGGGCGCAGGCCATCGAGGTCGACGAGAGCGCCGGCAGCTACGCCGGCAACGCGCTGCTCAAGGCGCGCGCCGCCAGTGCGAGCGCCGCCGGTCAGATCGGGCTCGGCGACGACTCGGGGCTCGAGGTGGCGGCCCTCGGCGGCGAGCCCGGGCTGCGGTCGGCGCGCTGGGCGGGCCCGACCGATGCCGATCGCAATGCCGCGCTGCTGGCCCGGCTGCAGGGCGCGTCCGACCGCTCGGCGGCGTTCGTGTGCGCGCTCGCCGCGGTGCTGCCTGACGGCCGCGAGCTCGTGGTCGAGGGGCGCGTCGACGGCGAGATCGTCGCCGCGCCGCGCGGAGCGGCGGGCTTCGGCTACGACCCGCTGTTCGTTCCGCTGGGCGAGGAGCGCACGGTCGCGGAGCTCGACCCCGAGGAGAAGGACGCCCTCTCGCATCGCGGGCGCGCCTCGCGCGCGCTGGTCGGCGCGCTGCAGGAGGCCGGGGCACTGTGAATCTCGCCGCCCTGCTCCTGCCGTTCGTCGTGGCGCTGCCCCCCGGCGCCTCCGCGCCGCCGCCGGGCGCCCTGCCCGCCGGTGCCCAGGTCAGCTCGCTGGACCGGGAGCTCGGCCTCGCCCTGGTACGGCTGCCGAAGCGCGGCGCCGCCCCGGCGCTGCGCCGCCTGCGCGCCGCCCCCGGCGTGCGCTACGTCGAGCGAGACGCGCCCGTCGGGCTGGCCGGCGAGGGCTGCGCCGAGGTCGGTCCCGATGCGGTGAAGCCGTTCGGGTGGCGGAAGGCGATCCACCTCAGTCAGCGCTCGGCCGCCGGGATGGTCATCGGCATCGCCGACTCCGGCGTCGACGACGATCGACTGGCAGCCCGCCAGGCGCCGCACCTCACGCTCTCGGCCGGCGGCCAGGTGCGGCCACAGGATCCGCTCGGGCACGGCACGGCGGTCGCCAGCATCCTCGTCGCCAACCGCCCGGACGTGAACGTCGTCGGCCTCGTCCCCGACGCCACGCTGCTCTCGGCGCGCATCGTGCGCTCCTCGACGTCCTGCGCGGGGCCGGTGCTGGAAAATGGGCTCGTCAAGGCGCTCGGCTGGTTGCGCCGCAACGGCGCGCAGGTCGTGAACGTGTCGGCGACGGCGGGTAGCTCGCACGCGCTCCGCGAAGCGGTGCGGGCGCTCGAGCTCTCGGGTGCGCTCGTCGTGGCGTCCACCGGCAACGGCGACGCTCTCACCTACCCGGCGGCCCTGCCGGGCGTGCTCGGCGTCGGCGCGCTGGCGCCCGGCTCGACCAAGAAGGTCTGGTCGCGATCGACGCGTGGCCCGCAGGTCGACCTGGTGGCTCCGGCCGAGGGCATCAAGGTGCTCGCATCGACGTTCAAGTCGCCGAACATCCCGTCCGTGATGACGCCGGTCGGCACGTCGTTCTCCGCGCCGCTCGTGACCGCCGCGGCCGCGATGGTCTGGGCGACGCATCGCGACTGGAATGCCGCCGAGGTCGCCAATGCGCTCGTGCGCAGCGCGAACTCCAAGCCGCTCGGCCGCGGCGCTCCGAGCCGCGATTGGGGCTACGGCATCCTCGACGTTCGCGCCGCGCTGCACGAGGCCAAGTTGCCCGACCCGCACGAGCCGAACGACTGGGTCGCAGCCGCGCCGCTCTCAGCGACCGCTCGCACCCGGGAGCCGTCGTGGTCGCGAGCATCGGCTACGCCGGCGACCACGTCGACGCCTACACCGTCGAGGTGCCGCGCGGCAAGCACGCCCAGGCGGTGCTGCGCAAGGCCGGGCGCGGCGTGAGCGTGAAGGTGCTCTCGATCCACGCGACGCCGACTGCGGACGTGAGCCGCGCGCGCTCGGGTGCCGTCAGGGCCCCCGTGCCGTCCGGCAACTCGCTCGTGGTCGTCACGCGCAAGCAGGGCGCCGGGCCCTACACGCTCGTGCTCTCGGGCTCCTGAGCGGCTGCGGCTGCGGCCGCGGCCCGCCCGCGGGCCGACCACCAGGTGATGGCGCCGCCCAGCAGCACGATGTTGCCCATCAGGTACATCCAGACGAGCAGGACCGCCGCGCCTCCGAAGGCCTTCAGGGCCGGGAGGCCCGAGACGGAGCGCACGTAGAGCGGTAGCACCTCGAACGTGATCTGCAGGACCGCGGTCGCCATCAGCGCACCGGGCAGGACCTGTCTCGTGGTGACCGGGGTGTTGGGCAGCGTGCGGTAGACGAGCATCAGGAAGAGCAGCGTCGTGAGGGTGCTGATGGCGAGCGCGCCGCCGATCCGCCAGGCGGCCAGGTTGGAGAGGCCGGGGGCGATCTCCGAGAGCGCCGTCTGGCTCGAGACGACGACCGTGAGGCCGAGCAGGAGGCCGATCAGGGCGACCCCCAGGAGGCCGGCCATGACGACCTTCTGGTGCAGGAAGCCGCGGTTCGGCAGTCCGTAGAGCACGTTCAGGCCCGATTCGAGCGCAGAGAAGAAGCCGAGCGACGACCACAGCAGCGCGACGAGGCCGATGATCCCGAGTTCCGTGGCATTCGACCCGAGGCTGCGCACGTACTTGCGAGAGCTCGTGCGCGGAGGCGCCGGGCAGCACGTGGCTGAGATCGCGCAGGAGCGCCGAGGTCTCCGCGGGCCGCCCGATCGCGCTGACCAGCGAGGCCGCCAGGAACACGAACGGGAGCAGCGAGAGCAGCGCGTAGTACGCGAGCATCGCCGCCAGGTGCGGGCCGCGGGCGCTGAAGTAGCGGTGCAGGATCGCCCTGACGGCGCGCAGTGGCCGCGCTCCGGCGCACCGCGATGTCGGCAGGTCGCATGCGGGCATTCAAGCGGGTGCGCCCCCCGAGCCCACTTGCGGAGCCGTCTGAACACCCTGGGGGGAGTGCCGGATTTGGCGCTTGGACATCGCGTTCGTGTGGTACGGTCCGCGCGTTCAAGCGGTCCGAATCAAGGGTGCTTATGGACGGGCATGAAGCGCTCGCCGACCTCAAGCAGATCTCCGTGCAGATCGAAGCCGCCGTGATCGCGGACCACAGCGGTGCGGTGCTCGCCTGCTCTCCTGACGATGGACCGACCGGCGAGTTGCTCTCGCGGCTCGCGCGGGAGATCTGGGAGGCGGCCGACGCCTCGCGCCGCGATCTCGGTCGCGACGGGCTCACGCAGGTCGAGCTCTCGACCGGGCAGGGCAGCGTGTTCGTCGTGCGCGATCGGCAGCACGTGCTGCTTGCGACCACGGCGCCCGACCCCACGGTGGGCCTGGTCTTCTACGACCTCAAGTCGGCGCTGCACGCGCTCGACGGGCACGGCGTGGCCGGGCGAGCCGACCGTGGTCTGGCAGGCCGACGGCGGCGCCACTTCAGAGGAGCGCGCCGATGGCCCGGCGTAGGCGCAGGATGCTCGGAGCGATGGGGCTCGCGGTCGGATCCGCGGCGGGCTCCGCGCTGATCTTCAAGCGCAAGCGCGACCGCGGCGCGAGCCGTGCCGACCTCTACTTCGAGGACGGCTCGATGCTCTCGCTGTCGCAGGGCGCGCCCGAGGCCGACCGGCTGCTGCCGCTCGCCTCCGAGGCACTCGCAGCCACCGGCCGGTGACGCGCGAAGAGCTCGCCGCCCGCGTCGCCGAGCGCGCGCTCCTGCACGGCGACTTCGTGCTGCGCTCCGGCAAGCGCTCCTCGGTCTACCTCGACAAGTACCGCTTCGAGACCGATCCGGCGCTGCTCGGCCCGATCGGCGAGGCGCTGGCCGAGCTCGTCGCGGTCAGTCTGCCGGCGCCCGATCGCCTGGCCGGTCCCGAGCTGGGTGCCGTGCCGCTCGCGGCGGCCGCCTCGCTGGCGAGCGGCATCCCGTTCCTGATCGTGCGCAAGGCGACCAAGGAATACGGCACGCAGGGCCGCGTGGAGGGCGTCTGCGAGCAGGGCGAGCGCGTGCTCGTGATCGAGGACGTCGTGACCACGGGAGGCGCGCTGGTGGCGGCCATCGAGTCCCTGCGCGCCGCCAATCTGGTCGTCGAGGACGCGCTCTGCGTGCTCGATCGCGAGGAAGGCGGGCCCGAGGCCCTCGCGGCGCTCGGTGTGCGGCTCGTGCCGCTCTTCCGGCGCGCCGATCTCGGCATGCCGGTCGGCTGAGGAAGCTCTGAACTGAACTGAGCGGTAACTGTTCAAGAGTCGGGCGGTTCCTGTCGAAGCCCCGCATCGGGAGCCGCGCAGCGCGCACTGCAGACCGCAGCGATCCACGCGCTCCAGACGCCACGCTCATTCAGTGAGAGCAGTTCTCTCAGGGCCCTGATTCCGCTGCAAACGGCGGAATCCTGTTGTGCAACTTGCGCTTGCAGGTTGTCCGGCATGCGCGCCCCGCGAGGTGCGCGAAAGCACTCGATGCGCGGGAAACCGCATGTTCATGCGGTTTCTCGTCCGATGTGTCTGCTAGCGTGACCGCCGGTTCCCAACCGAGGAGGCATTCCACGTGACCAAGGGTGAGTTCATCGACGAGGTGGCGCAGCGCACCGGGCTGTCCAAGAAGGACGCCGGCGCAGCAGTGGACGCCGTGCTCGCGACGATCACAGACACGCTGAAGAAGGGTGGAGACGTCGCCTTCACCGGCTTCGGCAAGTTCCACGTCACCAAGCGCTCTGCGCGCACTGGTGTGAACCCGCGGAACCCGGGTCAGAAGGTGCAGATCCCTGCGGCGACCGTTCCGAAGTTCTCCGCGGGCTCGACGCTCAAGGCCGCCGTCCGCGGCTAGCAGGCTTCTGGAGGTGGTGTCCGGCCACTCTGCGAACATACGTTCGCATGACCGGTCGGATGCCACCTCCTCGCGGGCCTCGCGCTGCGCCGCTCCAGCTCGAGCTGGGAGCGGCCGACCGGCTGGCCGCGCTGATCGAGGAGAGCGGCGAGCCGCTGGCGCCTGAGCGCGCCGCGGGCGCCCTGCTGGCGCTGCCGCGGGTGCCGGGCGAGCTCGCGCGCCGCGTGCTCGAGGAGGTCGTGCACGACGACGCGCGCCTCGTGCGTCACGACGATGGCCGGGTCGGCCTCGTCGGCCTCGCGCCTCCGCCGAGCACGCCGCTGGCCGAGGCGGCCTGGACGGTCGTCGATCTCGAGACGACCGGGGTGGGGGCCGGTGCGCGCATCGTCGAGATCGGCGCCGTGCGCCTCGAGGGCGGCGAGCAGGTCGGGTACGCTCTCGCGGCTGGTCGACCCGGGCATCCCCATGCCCCCGCGCATCAGTCAGCTCACCGGCATCCGCGACCGCGACCTGGCGGGCGCCGGCCCGCTCCGCCCTGCCGTCGCCGAGCTGCTCGCGCTGGCCCGCGAGCAGCATCTTCGTCGCCCACAACGCCTCCTTCGACGTGGGCATGCTCGATCGCGCGCTCATGCGGCTCGACGGCACGCGTCTCGGCATGCGCGTGCTCGACACCGTCGCGCTGGCCCGGCGCCTGCTGGCGGGGCGCATCGCGCGCTTCGACCTGGCGAGCGTCTCGGAGCGCTTCGATGTCACGGTTCGCCCCTGCCATCGAGCGCTCCCCGACGCGCAGGCGACGGCCGAGGTGCTGCTGGGGCTGATCGGGCTCGCCCAGGAGCGCGGGGCCGAGAGCGCCGAGGACGTCATGGCCCTGGCTCTGGCGGCGCCGCGGCGCGCGCGCCAGCGGCGCCATCTGGCGGCGGGCCTGCCCGCCGGTCCCGGCGTCTACGTCATGCGCGACCGCCTGGGGCAGGCGCTCTACGTCGGCAAGGCCGGCGACCTGCGCACGCGGGTGCGGTCGTATTTCGGCTCGCGCCGGCAGCCGCCGCGGATCGAGGGCGCGCTGGCGGCGCTGGCCAGGATCGACGCCGCCCCCACGGGGTCGGAGCTCGAGGCCGCGCTCTTCGAGCTCGATCTGATCCGTCGCTGGCGGCCGCCGGGCAACGTGCGCGATGCGCGACCGCAGAAGTCGGTCTACCTGCGCCTGGCGCTGGCCGACCACGCGCCGGCGCTCGCCGTGCGCGAGGAAGTGCGCGCCGACGGAGCCGTCTACGCCGGGCCGTTCACGTCGCGTCGCGTCGCGACCGAGGCGGCCGAGGCGCTGCGCGACGGCTATGGCCTCCGCACCTGCCGTCCGCGCGTGCCGGTCGACGAGGGCGCTGCCTACGCGGCGCGGCGGGCCGCTGCCTCGCGCCCTGCCGCGGCGGCGACGAGGCGCTCGCCTATGCGAGCGCGGCGCGCTCGCTGGCTGCCTGGCTGGCCGGCGAGGAGGCGGTGCTCGACGCCCCGCTGAGGGAACGGGTGGCCCGCCTCATCGGCCAGCAGCGCTTCGAGGACGCGCGGCGCACGACGCGCCTGCTCGCTGCGCTGCGCGCTGCCGATGCGCAGGTCGCGAGCATCCGCCGTGCCGGCCGGCGCAGCGGTCTCCTGCTCGCGCCCGACCTCGACCCGCGACACGTCGTGGCGTTCGCCGTCGTCCGCGGGGCGCTGGTCGCCAAGCGCCGCCTGCCGCGCGCCGGCGACCCCGGGCTCGAGCTGGCCGCCGTCGCGCGCGTGCTCGAGCGAGCCGCCGCTCCGGGCGCGCAGCTCGAGCCGCAGGCCCAGGGTCCCTGGCTGCCGGCCGAGCGCTACGCGGAGGCGCTGCTGCTCGCCCAGGCCTTCGCGGGCCGTGCCCCGGGCGTCGTGCCCATCGCGTGTGCGACTCCCGATGCGCTGGCGCTCAAGCGCGTGGACGTCGCGCGCCGCCGGGTGCCGCTGCGCGAGCCGCTGCCCCCGGGGCGCCATGCGCGCGCCGACGAACTGGCGGCCGTGGCCTGAGCGGCGGCGCGGGCAGGCCCGACGCGCACGGTAGCCTGCCGGGCGTGGCGAGCAGCTTCCGGGAGCGTCTCGAGCGGCTGGCGGCAGAGCGTAGGAGCGTGCTGTGCGTCGGGCTCGACCCGCGACCCGAGCTTTTCCCCGACCGAGGTCTTCCGCGGCGTGCGCGACGGGCCGGCCGGACTGGCGCGGGCGATCGAGCGCTTCTGCACGGGGATCGTCGAGGCCGTGGCCGAGCATGCGGTGGCGGTCAAGCCGCAGCTCGCGTTCTTCGAGCAGGCCGGCCATCACGGCCTGGCGGCGGCCGAGCGGGTGTCCGAGCTGGCGCGCGAGCGCGGACTGCTCGTGATCGCCGACGGCAAGCGCGGCGACATCGGCTCGACCGCCGAGGCCTATGCAGCGGCGTATCTCGGCGCGCGCGGCACGGCGCCGCCGCTGGCCGACGCGCTGACCGTCAATCCGTATCTGGGAGCCGATTCGCTCGAGCCGTTCGCGGAGGCCTGCCGGGCCTCCGGCGGCCTCGCGTTCGTGCTCGTGCGGACGTCGAATCCGGGTGGCGCCGACCTCCAGGAGCTCGAGCTCGCCGACGGCTCTCGCGTCTGGGAGCACGTGGCGCGCATCGTCGCATCGCTGGCTCCGGTCGCGGGCGCCGTGGTCGGCGCCACGCAACCCGGCGCCGTGGCGCGCGCCCGCGAGCTGATGCCGGACGCCACCTTCCTGCTGCCCGGGGTCGGAGCGCAGGGCGGCGACGTGGCCGCGCTCGGCCCTGCCTTCGCGCCCGGCCCGGCGGGCGGCCTCGTGAGCGCGTCGCGCTCGATCCTGTACGCCTCGCGCGAGCCAGGGCGCTGGCAGGCGGCTGCCGCGGCGGAGGCCGCCAGGTTGCAGGAGGCGGCCTGGGCGGTCGTGGAGGGCGCGTGAGCAAGCGCCCGCCCAAGCGCCCGCCGCCGCCCAAGCGCAAGAAGCCGCCGCGGCCCCCCGGCAAGCGCTCTCCCTGGACCTACCTCGCGCCGGCCGCGCTGCTCGGGGCGGTCTCGGTGATCGTGCTGATCTCCTCCAGCGCGGGCTGGATCGGCGAGCCGTCCGACGGGGTGCAGCCGCCCTCGACCGGTCAGACCACGCCGGTCGAGACGCTCTCGGTGCCGAGCACCGCGCCGCCGCCGGAGCCACCCCCGCCGCCCCCCGAGCCCGCTCCTCCGCCGCCGCCTCCGCCGCCTGCCACGACGGCGGAGACCTCGACGACGGGCACGAACGCCTCGACGACGCCGTCCACGAGCGAGACGACGACGAGCGAATCCACGACGACGACGAGCACCGACGAGACGACCGGGTCGGCCGGCCAGCACGTCAAGTGGACGGTCAAGCCCGGCGACACCCTCTCCTCGATCGCGGCGCAGTTCGGCACGACCGTCGACGAGCTTCAGCGCCTCAACCCGAGCATCGATCCGGCCGCGCTGCAGGTCGGTCAGACGCTGATCGTGCGCTGATCCCCGAGCTATTCGAGCCCCGGCTCGGGCGGCGGCGGCGTCGCGCGGTAGAGCGTGATCAGGCAGATGTCGAGCGCGAACGAGAGCACGCCGGTGCCGACCAGCAGCGCCGTCACGGTGAGGGGCGTGGCGCCGTTGTCGAACGACGGCCCGAGGCCGTTGTCGAGCACGAAGGAGAACGTCAGCCAGACCGCGGTTGCCGCGAGCGAAGCCGCAGGGCGCCGCTTGACGACGTTGAGGCTCGCCCGGAACGCCTGCCAGAGGCCGATGTCGTCGACGACGATCGCGTAGTCGGCGTACAGGGTGAAGACGAGCACCAGCAGGATGATCGGTGCCGCGAGCGCGGCCTGGTCGGCCTTCTCGAGAGCGCCGATCGCGAACGCGAGCGGCGTGCCGATGCAGACGTCGAGCACGACCAGCCGCGCCACGGATGGCCAGGTCGGCCGCGGCAGCAGCGAGCCCGCGGTGTAGAGCGCCTTGATGTACGACGCGCGCAGCCAGGCCATCGGCCAGGGACGCACGAAGACGTACAGCACGAGCGCGGCGGCGCTGGCGCCGCTGCCGTCGAAGACCCGGTCGAGCGCGTCCGCGAGCGTGCGCGACTCGTCGAACAGCGCGCGCCCGAAGTCCGCGAACGTGTCGGCCTGCTTGAGGGCGCCGATCACGGCCAGCAGCGCCGAGGCGTCGAGCGCCACCAGCAAGACTGCGATCAGGACGAGTTGCTGGCGCGCGAGCGCCAGGCGCCACATCGTCGCGAGCAGACCGCGCCCGCCCTGTGGGCCAAGGCTCATGTGGTCGCCACTATAGTCCCGCCCGGTGCGCTTCGCGGCTCTCGCCCTCCTCCTCCTGCTCGTCCCGATCCCGAGCGCACTGGCGGACTCCCCCCCGGTGCCGCAGGCGGCGGCGTGGATGGTCGTCGCGCCCGGTCGCGGTGGCGTGCTGCTGCAGCATTCGCCCGGCGCGAAGCGCGAGATCGCGTCGCTCACGAAGCTCATGACCGCGCATCTGGCGCTGCGCTACGCGCCGCTGACCGCCGTCGGTGTCGCGGGCGGCGATGCCGTTGCGATCGGAGAGTCGAGCGTTCCGCTCGCCCTCGGTGAGCGCCAGACCGTCGGCGCCCTGCTGGCCGCGCTGATCGTGCACTCGGCCAACGACGCCGCCATCGTGCTGGCGCACGTCACCATGCAGCAGCCCGCAGCGCAGGCCGCCGCAGCGCAGGCGGCGCGCGAGCTCGGTCGCCCGCTCCCGGGCGACCCCGTGGCGCGCTTCGTCCTGCTCATGAACGCCGAGGCGCGCAGGCTCGGTCTGAAGGACACCGTCTACCGCACGCCGCACGGCCTCGACGAGCCGGGAGCGCACTCCTCGGCGCGCGACGTGCTCAAGCTGGCGCAGATCGACATGCGCTCGCCGCTCTTCCGAACGCTGGCCGGGCGGCAGAGGATCGCGATCCCCGGCCACAGCCTCGAGACCAGCAACACGCTGCTGGCCGCCTATGCGGGCCTGGATGGCGTCAAGACCGGCCACACCGACGAGGCGGGCTGGAACCTCGCGGCGAGCGCCGACCGCAACGGCATGCGGCTCTATGCGATCCTGCTCGGCGCACCCGACGAGGCGCACCGCGACCGCGACGTCGCGCGGCTGCTCGACTGGGGCTTCGGCCAGTACCTGAAGGCGCGCCTGGTGCGGCCCGGAGAGCGTTTCGGCAGCGCAGGCGGCGTCGGGATGGTCGCCGCGCGCGGGCTCTCCGCCGCACTCGATCCGGGTGAGCAGGTGCAGCGGCGGGTGGTGCTGCCGCAGCGTCTCGACGCGCGCGTCCGCCGCGGCGAGCGGCTGGGCTACGTCGAGCTGCGCAGCGGGCGCGGCGTGATCGGCCGCGTACCGCTCGTGGCCGACCGCGCGGGCGGCGGACATCCCGGGGTCGTGTCCTGGCTGCACTCCATCGGGCTGCCCTGACGCGATGACGGGCGCCGTGGCAATCCGGGGTAGAGTGAGGGCGCGGCCCCGGCCGCTGGCGCCATGTTCCTGACGGTCACGCTCAATGCAGCGATCGACAAGACCCTGCGCGTCGCAAACCTGCAGATCGGCCGCCGCCACCGCTGCGCGCCGGGCGATCTCCAGGCAGGCGGCAAGGGCATCAACGTCGCGCGCGCGCTGCGAGCACTGGGACAGCCGGTCGTGGCGACCGGACTCGCGGGTGGCCGCGCCGGCGATCTGATCGTCGAGGACCTCACGACGGGCGGCATCGTCCACCAGTTCGTGCGCATCGCCGACGAGTCGCGCTCGAGCACGATCGTGCTCGACCCGGCCGGCACCAAGGTGGCGACCGAGATCGTGGAGTACGGCCCGGTCGTGCGCCCGGACGAGCTCGAGACCTTCGCCTCGTCGTACAGCTACCTGCTGGGCGGCACCGAGGCGGTCGTGCTCGCCGGCAGCCTGCCCAGAGAGGTGCCCGAGGACTGGTACGCGACCGCTCTCCGCGAGGCCCGGCGACAGAGGATCTTCACGGTGCTCGACTCCGAGGGCGAGCCGCTGCGCCGCGGCCTCTCGGGCGAGCCCGATCTCGTCGTGCCCAACCAGATGGAGGCCGAGGAGCTCGTCGGCTTCGAGTTCGAGACGACGCAGGATCTCGTGGTCGCGCTCGAGCAGATCGTCGAGATGGGCGCGCGCGGAGTCGTGATCACGCGCGATGACGGTGCGCTCGCGTTCGTGCGCGAGAGCGGGCGTCCCGCTGCTCTTGCGCGCGACCATCCCGCTGCTCGAGGTCGTCTCGCCGGTCGGCGCGGGCGACGCCCTGCTGGCCGGCCTGCTGGCCGCGCGCCGGGCCGAGCGCCCGTTCGCCGAGGCGCTGCGCCACGCCGTCGCGTGCGGTGCCGCGAGCACCCAGCACGAGCAGCCCGGCATGCTCGATACCCGCGAGGTGCAGCGGCTCTCTGCGCTCGTCGACGTCGCCGCGCTCGCCCCTGCGCAGGCCTGATCGCCGCCCTCGGTCGGGGAAGGCCGACCCGGTTGCTAGCATCAGCAGACGTTGAGCATTCGACATCGAGGCGAGCGCTCCTCCCGAGACCCAGGCCGGTGCGGTACGCGCCCCTGGGTCTTGTCGTAGAGCGGCCGAAACTGCGGAGGGATCCGACACGGTGGAGATCGAGATAGGGCGGGGCAAGAAGGCGCGACGCGCCTACGGGTTCGATGACATCGCGATCGTGCCGAGCAGGCGCACGCGCGACGCCGAGGATGTCGACATCGGCTGGAAGCTCGGGCCCTATCTGCTCGAGCTTCCTCTCCTCGCGTCTGCCATGGACGGCGTCGTCTCGCCGTCGATCGCGATCCAGATCGGCAAGCTCGGCGGCCTGGCCGTCCTCAACCTCGAGGGCATCTGGACACGCTACGCCGACGCCGACAAGCAGCTCGAGAAGATCGCCAAGTCGACTCCCGGCGAAGCGACCAAGCTCATGCAGCAGCTCTACACGGAGCCGATCAAGCCCGAGCTGGTCGCGCAGCGCATCCAGGAGATCAAGGCGGCGGGCGTGCTCGTCGCGGCCTCGCTGACGCCGCAGCGGGTGCGGGAGTACCACGCGACGGCGCTCGAGGCCGGCCTCGACATCCTCGTCATCCAGGGGACCGTCGTGAGTGCCGAGCACGTCTCCTCGGTCGTCGAGCCGCTCAACCTCAAGGAATTCATCGCGAGTCAGCCGATCCCGACCATCGTCGGCGGCTGCGCCAGCTACCAGACGGCGCTCCACCTCATGCGCACGGGCGCCGCCGGCGTGCTCGTCGGCGTCGGGCCCGGCGCCGCCTGTACGACGCGCGGGGTGCTCGGCGTGGGCGTGCCCCAGGCGACGGCCATCGCCGACGCGGCGGCCGCCCGCATCCAGCACCTGCTCGAGACGGGCCAGTACTGCAACGTCATCGCCGACGGCGGCATGCGCACCGGCGGCGACATCGCCAAGGCGATCGCCTGCGGCGCCGACGCCGTCATGATCGGCTCGCCGCTGGCCAAGGCCAAGGAGGCCCCCGGCCGCGGCTTCCACTGGGGCATGGCCACGTTCCACGCCTCGCTGCCGCGCGGGACGCGAGTCAAGACCGAGCAGATCGGGACGCTCGAGCAGATCGTGCTCGGCCCCGCGTTCGACAACGACGGCACGACGAACCTCATGGGTGCGCTGCGCACGTCGATGGCGACGACGGGCTACGAGACGATCCACGACTTCCAGAAGGCCGAGATCATGTTCGCCCCCGCCTTGCAGACGGAGGGCAAGCAGCTGCAGCGCGCGCAAGGCGTCGGGATGTCGCGATGAGCGCTCAGCCCGAGGCGCGCGTCGGACTCGACGACCGTCCCGTCCTGGTGCTCGACTTCGGCGCGCAGTACGCGCAGCTGATCGCGCGCCGGGTGCGCGAGTGCCGCGTGCGCTCCGAGCTCGTCCCGCACGACATCACGCCGGACGAGGTCCTGGCGCGCAATCCGTACGGCCTGATCCTCTCCGGCGGCCCGGCCTCGATCTACGCCGAAGGGGCGCCCCGCCTCGACCCGCGCCTGCTCGACCTCGGCATTCCGGTGCTGGGCATCTGCTACGGCATGCAGGCCATGGCCTCTGCGCTCGGGGGCGACGTCGCGCGCACCGGCGGTGCCGAGTTCGGCAAGACCGAGCTCGACATCCGCGGCGGCGTGCTGCTGCACGACGTGGGCGAGGTCGACTCCTGCTGGATGAGCCACAACGATGCCGTCGTGCGCGCGCCGGACGGCTTCGGCGTCACCGCCTCGACGCCATCGACGCCGGTGGCCGCGATGGAGGATCCGGAGCGCGGGCTCTACGGCGTGCAGTTCCACCCCGAGGTGCAGCACACCCCGCGGGGCACCGACATGCTCAAGAACTTCCTCTCGCGCGCCTGCCATGCGCCCGCGACCTGGACGGCGCTCGCGGTGATCGACGAGCAGGTCGAGCTGATCCGCGCGCAGGTCGGCGACGCCGGCGTGGTCTGCGGGCTCTCGGGCGGCGTCGACTCCGCCGTTGCCGCGCTGCTCGTGCACCGCGCCGTCGGCGAGCAGCTGACCTGCGTGTTCGTCGACCACGGGCTCCTGCGGGCGGGGGAGGCCGAGCAGGTCGTCCAGACGTTCGGCGAGCACTTCCAGGTGCCGCTCGTGCACGTCGAGGCCTCCGAGCGCTTCCTCGCCCAGCTGGCGGGCGTGACGGATCCCGAGACGAAGCGGATGCGTATCGGCGAGACGTTCATCCGCGTCTTCGAGGAGGAGTCGCGCAAGCTCGACGACGCCCGCTTCCTCGTTCAGGGGACGCTCTACTCGGACGTCATCGAGTCGGGCTCGAAGACCGCGGCCAAGATCAAGTCGCACCACAACGTCGGCGGTCTGCCCGACGACATCGACTTCGAGCTCTGCGAGCCGCTGCGCTGGCTCTTCAAGGACGAGGTGCGGCGTGTCGGCGAGGAGCTCGGCCTGCCCGACGAGATCGTCTGGCGCCAGCCGTTCCCCGGCCCGGGCCTGGCGATCCGCATCATCGGCGACGTCACCTCGGAGCGACTCGAGATCCTGCGCCACGCCGATGCCGTGATCCGTGAGGAGATCCGCCGCGCGGGCCTGGAGCGGGAGATCTGGCAATCCTTCGCGGTGCTGCCCGCCATCAAGTCGGTCGGCGTGATGGGCGATGCGCGCACCTACGAATATCCCATCATCCTGCGCGCGGTCACCAGCGAGGATGCGATGACGGCCGACTGGGCGCGCCTGCCCTACGACCTGCTGGAGCGCATCTCGAGTCGCGTGATCAACGAGGTCGCAGGCGTCAACCGGGTCGCGCTCGACATCTCGTCGAAGCCCCCGGGCACGATCGAATGGGAGTGATCGAGTACGGGGACTTCGACGTCCTCACGTTCGATTGCTACGGCACGCTGATCGACTGGGAGTCGGGCCTCGTCGCCGCGACGCGCTTCCAGCTCGGCGATGCCGTCGCCGGGCACTCCGACGAGGATCTGATCGCGGCCTTCGCCGCCGTCGAGCACGAGGCCGAGGTGCCGTACAAGACCTACCGCGAGGTGCTGGCGCTCTCGCTGCGCGGCATGGGAGCGCGCCTGGGCTTCGCCGTGAGCGATGCCGAGGCGGCCGGCTTCGGCGCCTCGGTCGGCCAGTGGCCCGCCTTCCCCGACTCGGCCGAGGCGCTCCGGCGTCTCCAGGAGCGCTTCAAGCTGGCCGTGATCACGAACTGCGACGACGACCTCTTCGCCCAGTCGGAGCGACGGCTGGGCGTCGTCCTTCGACTACGTCATCACGGCCCAGCAGGCCGGCAGCTACAAGCCCGACCAGGCCAACTTCCTGCTCGCCTTCGAGCGCATCGAGGAGCCTCGGGAGCGCATCCTGCACGTCGCCCAGAGCCTCTTCCACGACCACGTCCCGGCCAAGGCGCTCGGCATGACCTCCGTCTGGATCGACCGCCGCCAGGGGCGGGGCGGAGGCGCCTCGATGGACGTCGACGCGCACCCCGACGCGACCTTCCCGAGCATGGCGGCGTTCGCGGACGACGCCGTGCCCGCCTAGCCGGTCGCTTCATGGACGGCCTCGCCGCGCGCTCCGTGCCGTGGGAGGTCGAGCCCGCATACCCGGACGAGGGCCCGAACGTGATGCGGGACCCAGACGACATCGCCCGCTTCTACGACTGCTGCAGCGACTTCATGCGCGAGCTCCTCGGGGCGCTCGCCGGGCACCCGGACGAGCCCCGGCCGTTCCCCGAGGTGGAGGACGCGATGGGCTGGCCGCGCCGGCGCATCGCCTCGGTGCTGGGCGGTGTCTGCCGCCTGCGCCACAGGGAATTCGCAGGCAAGCGCCCGTACCACTTCCTGGCACCGCAAGTGGCGGCGTCCGGCCGCTGGGAGATCTGGGCGGACGCAGACTCAGGCAAACGCGATCCGCGCAGCTCAACTCGACGAAGCGCTGTAGAGCTTCCTCGCACACCCAGGGTCTGGCGCGTGCAGGCCGGGTCTGACCCCAGGTGTACGGGCCTGACCCCACATGCACGCACGCCTATCCATGCGGTTTCCGACACTTCGGGGTCATCGACCAACTCAAGGGCCACCACTGACCGCGAGTCCACGGCAGGCTGAGATTCCTCATGGTTAGTGCGCTTGCGGCCCGGACCGTACATCTGGGGTCAGACCCGTACACCTGGGGTCAGACCCCACCTGGACGCGCCAGACCCCGTATATGCGTGCCGGGATTGGGCGCGGTGTGCCGGGGGTGGGCGCGGGGTTACTCGCCTCGGAGGAGTGTGCCGATGCGGGACAGGTCTTCGGCGTCGGAGTGTCCTGGCTTCCAGGGGTTCAGGACGCCGTCGCCGTCGAAGCGGGGGATCACGTGGACGTGGTAGTGGAAGACCGTCTGGCCGGCGGCTGGGCCGTTGGCCTGCGTGATCGTGACTCCGTCGCTTCCGAGGGCTCCGCTGACGCGGCCGGCGATGATCTGCGCCGCCTGCGCCACGGCCGCGACGTCGGCCGGATCGGCGCTGTGGATGTTGTCGGCGTGTGCTCGCGGGATCACCAGCACGTGGCCGTCGGCGGCCGGGAAGATGTCGAGGAACGCGACGGTTCGATCGTCCTCGTAGACGCGCTCGGACGGCATGGTCCCGGCGACGATGGCGCAGAAGATGCAGTCGCTCATGGCGTCGCAGGATACGGGCGGACTGCGGGCTCGGGGGTCAGCGTGCGGATCGCGACGGCCAGCGGCACGATTGCGCAGGCGGCCACCGCGCAGGCGAAGAAGGCGTGCTCGGGAGCGACGTTGTAGATCGGCAGGAAGACGTATGGCGAGAGCGCGCTGCCGGCGAAGCGGAACGCGCCGAACATGCTCGTCGCGCCGCCGCGGTTCTCGGGCACCGCCTCGACGGCGAGCGTGTTGAGTCCCGTCCAGAGCAGTACCGAGCCGGCGCCCGCGAGCGTCCACAGCGCGGCGAGCTGCCAGGGCGTCACGGTGAGGCCGAGCGGCGCGACGCAGAGCGCCGAGAAGAGCGCGCCGATGATCACCGCGGGGACGCGGCCGATGACCTGGACGGCCGAGCCCAGCGGACGACCGAGCACGAAGCCCGCGGCGCCGAAGCACGCGAGCACCATGCCGCGCTCGAGCGGCCCGAGCCCCATCTCGTCGCGCGCGTAGAACGAGACCATGTAGCCGACGCCGGCGACGGTCGCATAGCCCAGGAACGCGCAGCCGCACAGGAACCCGAGCCGGCGCGTGAGCAGGCTGCGCATGCTCGCGCGCTCGCGGCGGCGCGGTGGCGCTCCGCCCGAGGTGCGCGCGGTGAAGATCGCGAGCGCCACGCCCACGCACGCGCTGAGCAGGAACGCGAGCCGCCAGTTGACGACTGCCAGCAGCCCGCCGATCAGAGGCGCCAGAGAGAGCGCCCCGGTCTGCACGCTGGCGAACGTGCCCATCGCGCGCGTGAGCAGCTGCGGCGGCACGATCTCGGCCAGCGTCGCCAGCAGCAGCGGCGTCAGGAAGGCGTTCGAGCCGCCCTGCACGAAGCGCGCCGCGATGAAGATGTTGAGCGTCGGCGCGAACGCGGCGATCAGCGAGCCGATCGCGTAGACGATGAAGCCGGTGCGGATCACGCGCGTGACGCCCAGGCGCTCGCCGACGGTGCCCGAGATCAGCTGCAGAGCCGCGAAGGGGATCAGGTAGGCCGGGATCGCGGCCGCGACCGCGTCGCGCGAGGCGTGGAACGTCTCCTGCAGCTCGGGCACCAGCACGCCGAGAACCGCGCCGCCGAAGGGTCCCATGAACCCCCCGACGTAGAGCGCGAGCGTGGCGTTGCGGGACGGCACCGGTGCCTACGATACGGGCCGGGTACCGCGGCCCGGTGCGGTCGCCGGCAGCGGGGACCGGTTGCCTCGCCGGGGAGTTCTCGCTACTCTGCCGAATGGCCGGACGGGTGCCGGCTCGCCCCTGCGTGTGCAAGGGCCGCACCTCCGACCCTCCTTCTTATGACGCAGACGACTTATAGCGCCAAGCCCGGCGAGATCGAACGCCGCTGGTACGTGATCGACGCCGACGGCGAGACGCTCGGCCGTCTCTCGACGCGTATCGCCAACACGCTGCGGGGCAAGCTCAAGCCGCAGTACACGGCGCACGTCGACACGGGCGATTTCGTCGTCGTCATCAACTGCGAGCGGATCCGGGTGACCGGCAACAAGCTGCAGCAGAAGATCTACTACAACCATTCCGGCTATCACGGCGGCCTGCGCGAGCGGACGCTCGCGCAGATGCTGGACACGAGGCCCGAAGAAGTCATCCGGCATGCCGTCAAGGGCATGCTGCCGCGCAACAAACTCGGCCGCGCGCAGCTGCGCAAGCTCAAGCTGTACGCCGGCGGGCAGCATCCACACGAGGCGCAGCAGCCTGCGCCGCTGCCGTAGCGAACGAAGGAAAGGGACGAACCAGGTGGCAGAGACCGCGGCCTATCGCGGCACCGGCAAGCGCAAGACGTCGGTCGCACGAGTGATCCTCGAGCCGGGAACCGGCAAGATCACGGTCAACGGGCGCGAGTTCGCGGAGTACTTCCCGCGCGGGTATCTGCGCGCCGTCGTCTCCGCGCCCCTGATCGAGACCGAGCAGGCCGAGCGCTTCGATGTGCGCGCGCGCCTCGGCGGCGGCGGCATCAGCGGCCAGGCCGGTGCGCTGCGCCACGGCATCGCGCGCGCTCTCTGCGAGGCCGATCCCGAGCTTCGCACCGCGCTCAAGCGAGCCGGATATCTGACGCGCGACGCACGTGCCGTCGAGCGCAAGAAGGCCGGCCTCAAGGGCGCACGGCGCCGCCCGCAGTTCTCGAAGCGCTGAACCCTCCCGTGGCGGGTCGCCTGTTCGGCACGGACGGCGTGCGCGGAGTGGCGAACGGCGACGTGCTCAACCCAGCGGTCGCCCTCGCGCTCGGGCGCGCGGCTGCGCTGTTCGCGAGCGAGCGAGGGGCGGAGCCCCCGGTCATCGTCGTCGGACGCGACACGCGTCGCTCCGGCCCGATGCTCGAGGACGCGCTGTCGGCCGGCATCGCCTCGGCGGGAGGCGTCGCGCTGCGCGCCGGCGTGCTGCCGACTCCGGGGATCGCCTGGCTCGTGCGCGAGCAGGACGCGAGCCTCGGCGCCGTCATCTCGGCCTCGCACAACCCGTTCCCCGACAACGGCATCAAGCTGTTCGGCGCGGACGGCTTCAAGCTGGAGGACGAGGAAGAGGATCGCGTCGAGGCGCTGCTGAGCGACGAGCGCGAGCGGCCGCTCGGGGCGGGCGTCGGCGAGTCGCGCCGGCTCGGCGGAGCCGCGGAGCGCTATGCCGCCTGGGCCGCGGGGGGCGGCGGGACGCCGATCGAGGTGCCCGACCTGCGCGTGCTGGTCGACTGCGCCAACGGCGCGGCGTCGACCGTGGCGCCGCTCGTCTTCGAGCTGCTGGGGATCGAGCACGAGATCACCGCCTGCGACCCCGACGGGGTCAACATCAACGACCGGGTCGGCTCGACCCACCTGGACGCGCTCGCAGAGGGCGTGCGGGCAGGCGGATTCGACCTCGGGCTCGCGTTCGACGGCGACGCCGACCGCATGCTGGCCGTCGATGCGGCCGGGACGGTCGTCGACGGCGACCAGATCATCGCGCTGCTGGCGCGCGACCTGAAGATCGCGGGCCGGCTGGCAGGAAACAAGGTCGTCGTCACCTCGATGTCCAACCTCGGCTTCCACCGCGCGATGCGCGAGCTCGGCATCGAGACCGTCGTGACCGATGTCGGCGACCGCTACGTGCTGGCGGGCATGCGCGAGCACGGCGCCGTGCTGGGCGGCGAGCAGTCCGGGCACGTGATCGCGCTCGACCGTCAGACCACCGGCGACGGGCTCATCACGGCCGTCCTGCTGCTCGATGCCCTCGGCCGCCACCACGAGCCGCTGGCCGAGGCCGCGACGATCGTGCGCAGGTTCCCGCAGGTGCTGATCAACGTGCGCGCCGACCGCGCGCGCCTGGCCGGCTGCAGGCCGGTCTGGGACATGGTCGAGCGCGAGAGCGCACCGCTGGCGGCGGCCAACTCGGGCCGGATCGTGCTGCGCTCGTCCGGCACCGAGCAGCTCGTGCGCGTGATGGTCGAGCACGAAGACGAAGAAGAGCTAAATCGGATTGCGAATGCGCTAGCCTCAGAGGTAGAGCGGGAGCTCGGCATCGCTTGAATTCCGCTGCGCTCGGGCACTTTCCGGCGTGCGGCGCGCGACTGGGAGAAGCGACTATGTGCGGAATCATCGGCTATACCGGAGGGCGTCTCTGCAAGCCCTTTCTGATCGGCGGACTCGAGCGTCTCGAGTACCGCGGCTATGACTCGGCCGGCATCTCGCTGATCGACGGCGACGAGCTCGAAGTCGTGCGCGCAGTCGGCAACCTCAGCGTCCTCAAACAGGTCGCAGGCCTCAACGGCTCGCCCGCCACGACCGGCATCGGGCATACGCGCTGGGCCACCCACGGCCGGCCGTCCGAGGCCAACGCGCATCCGCTGGCCGGGTGCGACGACCGCTTCTCCGTCGTGCTCAACGGCATCGTGGAGAACTACGTGGCGCTCAAGGAGCGGCTGATCGCCGACGGTCACGTCTTCAGCTCCGAGACGGACGCCGAGGTGGTCGCGCACCTGCTCGAGACCAACTACGAGGGCGACCTCGCGGAGGCGGTGCGCAAGACGTTCCTCGAGTTGCACGGCCATTTCGCGTTCTGCGTCGTCTCGCCGCTGCACCCGCAGATGATCGTGGGCGCGCGCCTGCAGTGCCCGATGGTGATCGGCCTCGGCGAGGGGGAGACCTTCCTGGCCTCCGACGTCGTCGCCTTCCTCGAGCACACGCGCGAGGCCAAGCTGGTCGGCGACCGCGAGCTCGTGGTGATCACGCCCGAGGGCGCGCAGCTGCTCGATCTCGACGGCCAGGCGATCGAGCGGGATTCCGAGACGGTCACCTGGGACTCGGCCGCTGCGGAGAAGAGCGGCTACGAGACGTTCATGCTCAAGGAGATCCACGAGCAGCCCGACGCGCTGCGCGAGACGATCGGCGAGCGCCTGGAGGGCGGCGAGGTCGTGCTCGACACCGGCCTCACCGATGAGCAGCTGCTCGCCATCGACCGCGTCTCGATCACCGCCTGCGGCACGGCCTGCCATGCCGGCATGGTCGGCCGCCTGCTGATCGAGCAGTGGGCCAAGCTGCCCGTCGACATCGAGTACGCCTCCGAGTTCCGCTATCGCTTCCCCGTCGTCGACGAGCGCACGCTCGCGATCGCGGTCTCGCAGTCGGGCGAGACGGCCGACACCATCGCCGCGCAGAGGGTGGCGCGCGAGGGCGGGGCGCTGACGCTGGCGATCTGCAACCAGATGGGCTCGCAGCTCACGCGCGAGGCCGACGGCACGCTCTACACGCGCAGCGGCCGCGAGATCTGCGTGGCGGCGACCAAGACGTTCACCTCGCAGTGCATGGCGTTCACGCTCTTCGCGCTGCATCTCGCGGAGCTGCGCGGGACGCTCGAGTCCGAGCGCATCGCCGAGCTGCGGGCGGGCATCGACAAGCTGCCCGAGCTCGCCGCCGCCTATCTCGCGGAGGATTCCGAGGTCTGGGCGCAGACGGAGCGCATCGCCGCCGAGGTCTGGGAGAAGGAGTTCTTCCTCTACATCGGCCGCCACCTCGGCATGCCGGTCTGCCTCGAGGGCGCGCTCAAGCTCAAGGAGATCAGCTACATCCCGACCGACTCCTACGCGGCGGGCGAGATGAAGCACGGGCCGATCGCGCTGCTCTCCGAGGACACGCCGGTCGTCGCGGTCATGAACGACTCGCACGTCTACGAGAAGGTCGCATCGAACGTCCAGGAGGTGCGCGCCCGCGGCGCCCGGGTGATCGCAGTGATCACCGAGGGCAACGAGGACGCGCTGCACCACGCCGACTGGACGCTCCCGATCCCGCGCACCGAGCCCGAGCTCGCGCCGATCCTCGCGTCGATTCCGCTGCAGATCCTGGCCTATCGCATCGCACGGCTGCGCGGCCTTCCGATCGACCAGCCGCGCAACCTCGCGAAGACCGTCACCGTCGAGTAGCGGGACCGGCATGCTTCGTGCGTGAAGGCTTCCGGGGACTTGCAGCGCCGCATGGCGGAGCTGCCGTTCCGGGAGCTGTACGAAGTCGGCGGGTCGCTGCGCGACGAGCTCCTGGGGCGCACGCCGAAGGACGTCGACTTCCTGGTGCGCGGCCACGACGTCGAGGAGCTGCTCACGCTCTGCCGGCAGCATGGCCGCGCCGAGGAGCTGCGGGTCGCCGGGCGCCTGGTGGGTGTCCGCTTCTGGCCGCCCTGGGGCCCGCGCGAGGGCATCGAGGTCGTGCCGCCGCGCCGCGAGACGCCGATCGCGCCGGGTGAGCCCGGCTACACCGGCAACCCGCACGTCGATTTCCGCATCGAGCCCGAGGCCGAGCTGCCCGTACGCGACGACCTGGAGCGGCGCGACTTCACCGTCAACGCGATGGCGCGGGACGTGCGCAGCGGCGAGTGGATCGACCCCTTCGGCGGCCGCGCGGACGTCCGCGCCGGCGTGCTGCGCGCGGTGCACGAGACGGCCTTCCGTGACGATCCGCTGCGCATCCTGCGCGGAGTGGCCCGTGTCAGCATCGACGGATTGCAGCCGGATGCGGCGACGCGCGAGCTGATGGCCGCGGCCGCGCCGCGCATCGCAGAGCTGTCGCCCGAGCGGATCCGCGAAGAGCTCGATCGCACGCTCGCGGGAGACAACGCGGCCGAGGCGCTGCGTCTCGCTCGCGACGTCGGCGCGATCGCCGCCGCGCTCCCCGAGTGGGCGCCCTCCATCGACTTCGATCAGCACTCCGAGACCCAGGGCTACACCCTCGACGAGCACGACCTCCACGTGGTCGACGCCGCCGTGCGCGACGGAGCCACGCGGCTACAGCGCCTGGCGGCGCTGTGGCACGACGTCGGCAAGCCGTATCCCGCCGAATCGAGCGACCACTCGGAGGTCGGCGCGCGCATCGCCCGGCGCGCGCTGCGGCGCCTGACCTACGACAACGACACGGTCGCGGCGGTGACGGCGCTCGTGCGCGAGCACTCCTACCGGGAGGATCGCGAGCCGTCGGCGCACTCGGCGCGCGTCTTCCTGGCCCGTGTGGGGCGCGAGCGCGCGCGCGACCTGCTGGCGCTGCGCCGCTGGGACCGCCTGGGCCGGGGGGTGGAGATGCCCGCCGAGCAGGTGGCCGCGCGCGCGCGCTTCGAGGAGCTCGTCGAGCAGGAGTGGGGGCAGCCGGTCGCGCTCGCCGACCTGGCCGTGCGCGGCGACGACCTGATGGCCGCGGGCGTGCCCGAAGGCCCCGCGGTCGGCGCGACGCTGCGCCGCTTGCTCGCCGCGGTCGTGGACGATCCGGCGCTGAACGAGCGCGAGACCCTGCTGCGCATGTGTGAGCCGGAATCGATCGACTAGCATCGCTGCGTGCTCGTCGGCATGGACATCATCGAGATCGAGCGCATCGTGCGGGCGCTCGAGCGGCCCCGCTTCCGCGAGCGCGTCTACACCGCCGCCGAGCGCGAGTACTGCGACAGCAAGGCGAATCCCGCGCAGAGTTACGCGGCGCGCTTCGCCGGCAAGGAAGCGGTCGGCAAGGCGCTCGGCTGCGGCGTCGACTTCTCCTGGCGGGAGATCGAGATCGTGGGGCGCCCGAAGCCCTCGGTCACGCTCTCGGGCCGCACGCTGGCCTTCGCCGAGAAGCGCGGGCTGACGGTCGCCGACCTCTCGATGACCCATTCCAAGGGCATTGCGGGCGCGGTCGCACTCGTGCAGGGGCGCGAGACGTGATCTCGCGCGCAGGCCTCCGCGTGGTCGACCTCGCCCAGACGCTGTCGCCCGACACGGCCGTCTGGCCCGGGATGGAGCGGCTCACCGCGCGCACCCTCGAGAACTACGAGGAGCACGGCAGTTTCACGCGCGAGGTGAAGTTCGGCGAGCACACCGGCACGCACCTGGATGCCCCGGCGCACTTCTACGAGGGCGGCGCCACGGTCGAGGGGATCCCCGCCGACGATCTCGTGTGCGACGCCGTGGTGCTCGACATCCGCGCGGCCTGCGCCGCCAATCCCGCCTACCTGCTGAGCGCGGCCGACGTGCTCGAGCACGAGGCCGCCCACGGCTTGCTGCCGCCCCACGCGGCCGTGCTGGTCTGCACGGGCTGGAGCGCGTTCCGCGGCGATGAGCGGCGCTACGTCGGCGATCTGCACTTTCCCGGCGTCTCGACCGAGGCCGCGCGCCTGCTCGTGACGCGCCGCGCCTCCGGGCTCGGCATCGACACTGCGAGCGTCGACGCCGGCGCCGCGACCGACTTCCCGGTGCACTTCATCACGCTACCGGCCGGCTTCTGGCACCTGGAAGGGCTCGTCAACCTGGAGCTGCTACCGCCGCGCGGCGCGCTGCTCGTCGTGGGAGCGCCTCCGCTCGCGGGTGCCTCCGGTGTGCCGGCCCGCCCGCTCGCGCTGCTTCCTGCCTAGATAGAACCCCGACGAGGAGACGCGCGCCATCCAGCTCAAGCTGGACGTCGACTAGTTGACGGCGATGCGGCCGATGCCCGCGGCCTTGGCCTCGGCCAGGGCCTCGAGGGCGCTCTCGAGCACGTCGGCCGAGGCCTGAGAGCTCACCGAGGCGACGCCCGCGGAGACGGTGACGGCGTCCTCGTGTCCCCAGTCGGCGATCGCCGCGACCACGCGCCGTGCGGTGGCGGTGCCGGCCTCGACGGGGGATCCGGGCAGGACGAGCGTGAACTCGTCGGCGCCCGAGCGCACCAGTGCGTCGCCGTCGCGGCACTCGCGGCTGATCATGGCGGCCAGCGCGGTGAGCAGGCGGTCGCCGTGCGCGCGCCCGTTCTTGCGGTTGTACTCGCGGAAGCCGTCGACGTCGAGCACGACGATGGAATGCAGCGTGCCGCGCTCGCGCAGCACGTCGAGCAGGGCGATCAGGCTGTCGCGGCTCCCGGTGCCGGTCAGCGGATCGACCTCGTGGAGCTTGGCCGCCTGCTGTCCGAGCAGCGTGCGCTCCATGGCCAGGCCGGCGATGCTGGCGACCACCCGCGCGGCTTCCGTCTGCTCCTCGGACGGCGCGGCGGCGCAGCCGTCCCAGGTCGCGACGAGCACGCCCACGAGATCGCTCCCCGCGACCAGCGGCAGCGCCAGCGTGGAGACCTCGACCTCGCTCGCCGTCTCCTCGCCCGGGCTCGCCAGGCGGTGCGCGATCTGTGTCACGAAGCGAGCTTCCTGGGTCCGCATGACCGCGCCCGCGACCTGCAGCTCGGCGTCGAGCAGCGGCCCGCGGTCGGCCGTCCCGAGCGGCATGAGCAGCTCCGGCGCCGCCTTGAGCAGCGTGCAGCGCGTCGCTCCCAGCAGATCGGCGACGCCCTCGACGACCGCGTCTGCGAGGTCGTCGATGGTGCTCGCCCGGGCTGCGGCCTCGGCCGTCACGAGCAGTGTGCGCAGGGATGGGCCGGCCGCGGCCATCGCAGGCGCCGGTCGAGAGCGTCGGAACTGCATCGAGGCAGGCATCGGCACGATGCGGGCCGAGCGTTAGCATGGACGAGGGATGCGACGGCTCTGGCACCCTGAAGAGGTACGCGAACTCGACAGCCGCGCGATCCACGAGCTCGGTCTCCCGGGCATCGCGCTGATGGAATGCGCCGGCGCGGCTGCGGCGAACGCCGTGCGCGAGCGCTACGGCGACGCGGTCACGGTCTGCGTCCTGTGCGGCCCGGGCAACAACGGCGGCGACGGCTTCGTCATCGCGCGCCACCTGTACGTGGCGGGTCTCGGCGTGAGCGTCTGCTGCGCCGCCGCACCCGAGAGCACGACGGCGGACGCCCGCACGATGCGCGCGGCGGCGACGGCGTTCGGCGTCCCCGAAGGCTCGCCGGAGGCTGCCGATGTGCTCATCGACGCGCTCTTCGGCAGCGGCTTCCGCGGCCGCCTCGAAGGAGCGGCCGAGGCGCTCGTCCTGCGCGCCAACGGGCTGGCCGTGCCGATTGTCGCGCTCGACGTGCCGAGCGGGGTGGATGGGGCGAGCGGCCGCGTTCAGGGCGTCGCCGCCGACGCCGTCCTGACGCTCGCGTTCCACGGCCGCTCGCTCGGGACGGCGATCGAACCCGGCCGCGGCCACGCCGGCGAGGTACAGGAGCTGCCGATCGGCCTGCCGGGCGCGCTGGCGGAGCCCGCCCGCGCCGTGCGCCTCGATCCTTCCGATCTCGCCCTCGTGCCCGCCCGCGCACGGGCGGGCACGAAGTACGACGCGGGCGGCGTGCTCGTGATCGGCGGCTCGCCCGGCATGAGCGGCGCACCGGCCCTGGCCGCGCTGTCTGCGCTGCGCGCCGGCGCGGGCGTCGTCTGGGCCTGCGTGCCCGAGAGCGAGCATGCCGCGGTCGCCGCGCATGCCCCGGAGCTGATGGTGCACGGCGAGCTCGCGCCGGAGCGCGTGCTCGAGCTCGCGGCCCGTGCGGGCGCCGTCGTCGCAGGCCCCGGTCTCGGGCGCGCCCGTGAGGCCGCCGAGCTGATCGATGCTCTCGTGCGCCGCGTCGAGGCGCCGCTCGTGCTCGATGCCGACGCGCTCTTCGCCCTGGCGGGCCGGCTCGAGGTGCTGAGCGAGCGCGCAGGCCCCACCGCACTCACGCCGCACGCCGGCGAGCTCGGGCGATTGCTCGGGCGTGACAGCACCGCGGTCGGGAGCGCGCGCCTCGCGAGCGTCACCGAGGCGGCGGAGCGCTCGGGCGCCGCCGTGCTGCTCAAGGGCCCTGACACGCTCGTCGCGGCACGGGGCGAGCCGCTGCGCGTGGTCGAGACCGCGGTCCCGCAACTCGCCACCGCGGGCGCGGGGGACGTGCTCGCCGGAGCGGTCGGAGCGCTCTGCGCCCGCGGGCTCCCGCCCGCCGAAGCGCTCGCGCTGGCGGCCGTCGCACACGGCTCGGCCGCGCGGCTGGCGGTCGCCGACGCCGGCGCGATCGTCGCCTCGGATCTGCTCCTGCCGCTGGGGCGCCTGCTCGCGTGACGCGCTCGACGCTGCAGGTCGATCTCGCCGCGATCCGGGCGAATGCCCGCCGCCTGCTCGAGGCCGCGCAGGGCAGCGAGCTGTGGGCGGTCGTCAAGGCCGACGGCTACGGGCAGGGCGCCGTCGAGTGCGCGTCCGCGGCCCTCGCAGCCGGCGCCGCGCGC
The DNA here is from genome assembly GCA_963713435.1 of uncultured Actinomycetes bacterium. Lineage (GTDB taxonomy): Bacteria > Actinomycetota > Thermoleophilia > Gaiellales > JALYLC01 > JALYLC01. Next base: position 128,233 of record CAVQLU010000009.1, on the reverse strand, counting down.
GTGTGCTGTGCGACGCTCGCAGAGGCACGCGAGCTGCGCGACGGCCTCGGCGAAGGTGTGCCGATCATCGTGCTCTCGCCGCTCGAGCCGGGTGAGGAGGCAGCCGCCGGCGGGTTCGAGATCGTCGTCTCATCCCGGGAGGACTACCGCCGCCTGCAAGCGGCCGGGGTCTCCTGCGGCGTCCACGTGAAGGCCGATACCGGCATGGGCCGGTGGGGCATGGCGCCGGACGACGCGCTCGCGACGGGCCGCGAACTGGCCGCCGCCGACGGTCCGCTGCGTCTCGCGGGGGCGATGTCCCACCTCGCGACCTCCGACGACGATCCCGCGTTCGCCGCGCTGCAAGCCGAGGTGTTCGCCGCGTTCGTGCGCGAGTTCCCGCCCTGCCCGCGCCACCTCGCGAACTCCGCTGCGGCACTGGCACTGCCCGCGACGCATTTCGACGCCGTGCGCTGCGGCATCGCGCTCTACGGCGTTTCGCCGTTCGGCGGCGACCCGTCGCAGCGCGGACTCCAGCCCGCACTGCGCTGGACGAGCCGCGTGGCCGCGCTTCGCACGCTGGCGCCGGGACAGTCGGCGGGCTACGGGCGGCGCCTGATCGCCGACCGGTCACTGCGTGTCGCCTACGTGCCGGTCGGCTACGCCGATGGCTACCCCAGGCTCGCGAGCGGCCGCGCCGAGGTGCTCGTGCGCGGCCGCCGGCGGCTGGTCGCCGCGACGGTCTCGATGGATCAGCTGACGTGCGTCGTCGACGATGACGTGCAGCTCGAGGACGAGGTCGTGCTGATCGGCGTTCAGGGCGATCAGCGGATCACCGCCGAAGAGCTCGCCGTGCACGCGGAGACGATCGGCTACGAGATCGTCTGCGGCACGGAGCTCGCCGCACGGCGAGGCTCACGTACCTACATCGATACGCGTCCTTCGTGACGTGCATTCGGGGCGAGCGATCACGCTCGCCCCGAGACGATCACTCCCGGTCGATCCTCGATGCGAGGATGTCGCCGACCTTGGCCTGCGCGTCCTCGGGCGAGAGCTCGAGGGCGGCGCCGATCTCCGTGATGAAGGCCTCCTCGGCCTTGTCGCGGAGCATGCGCTGCGAGTGGTTGAGCGGGCGGCGCGCGTCGGCATCGACCAGCGTGGCGAGCACGTCGACGATGCCGTCGAGGTCACCGGAGCCGAACCGCTCCTTGAGCCGCTTCAACTGCTTGTCCCAGGTGAGGCCTGCGACCAGCTCCATACCGGGCTCGGTGGCAAGCTTCTCGAGCGCAATCTGCGCCGTCGAGGGATCCGCAACAGCCCGCAGACCGCGATCAAGCGCGCGCTCCAGCGGGATCGTCACCGTCATGCGCGCGCTGAGCACCGTCAGCTTGAGCATTGTGGCCTGCTCGCCATCGATGTCAACCGAGGAGATGTCCTCGATACGCGCGACCCCGTCGTGTCCAAGGACCACCAGGTCGCCGACGGAATAGTCGGTGAGCGTAGGCATCGGCACCTTTCGCCGTAGGTGGAAAAACTGCTGGTGACGGCCGTTTCCGGCTATCTCCAGGGATAGGTATCCTAGCGCATCTCGGGCTTATGCCACTGTGGTGGCATGCTGGTCGCGGCGCGCGGTGAGCACGTCCTCGAACGCAGCACAGAACCGGTCGGCCTCGACGCGCGAGAGGCACAGCGGCGGCACCAGGCGAAGAGCGGTCGGGGTGATCGCATTGACGAGGATGCCACGCGCGCGCAGCGCCTCGGCGACTTCCCCGGCGGGTGCGTCGGCGAGCTCGATTCCCAGCAGCAGGCCCGCACCGCGCACGTGGTCGACGCCCGGCAGGGCTCCGGCGCGGGCGCCGATGTACTCGCCGATCGCGCGGGCGTTCTCGACCAGGTCCTCCTGCTCGATCGCGGCCAGTACGGCCAGCGCCGCGGCCGCGATGGGGGGCGAGCCGCCGAACGTCGTCGCGTGATCGCCGCGCTCGAAGCCCGCGTCGGGCTGATCGCTCGCCAGCAGGGCGCCGATCGGCAGACCGCCGGCGAGCCCCTTCGCGACCGCGATCGCGTCGGGCCTGACACCGGCGAGCTCGGCGCAGAACCAGAACCCGCAGCGGCCGATGCCCGTCTGCACCTCGTCGTAGAGCAGCAGGGCCCCGTGGCGATCGCACAACTCGCGCGCAAGCCGTAGCCAGGCGGCGTCGATCGTCCAGACGCCGCCCTCGCCCTGGATCGGCTCGACGAGCACGGCGCAGGTCTCGGGGCCGACGGCGGCCTCGAGCGCGTCCAGATCGTTGCGCGCGACGTGCTCGAAACCGGCCGGCACGGGCTCGAACGGCTCGCGCTTGGCGGCCGACCAGCCGGCCGCGAGCGTCGCCAGCGTGCGGCCGTGGAAGGCGCCCTCCACGCACACGATGTGGTGCTTGGCCGGTCCCCCGCGCGCCCGTCCCACCCGCCGGGCGAGCTTGATCGCCGCCTCGACCGCCTCTGCCCCCGAATTGCAGAAGAACGCGCGATCCTGGCCCGAGAGCGCGCACAGGCGCTCCGCGAGGGCCACCATCGGCTCGCTGTAGAAGAGATTCGAGACGTGTCCCAGCACGGCCGCCTGCTCCGCCAGCGCCTGCACGGCGGCGGGGTGCCCGTAGCCGAGCGAGTTGACGGCGAGGCCGCCGACCAGGTCCAGGTACGCGTTGCCGTCCTCGTCCCAGACCGTGCAGCCGACGCCGCGCACGAGCGCGAGCGGCCGCTCCGGGTAGGTGGGGAGAATCGCCGCCTCGGCGCGCTCGCGCAGGCTCATGGGGTCACCACGGTCCCTGCGATGCCGATCCTCACGCGCGAGACGCCCCCGAGCAGCGCGGCGGTGCAGGCCTCGAGCTTGGGCAGCATGCCGCCGCTCGCGCTCGCGGGCGGGTGCGAGGCGGAGATGTGCGAGAGCACGGCGCCCTGCTCGTCCAGCACGCCCGGCACGTCGGAGAGGAACATGAGCTCGTCCGCCGCGAGCGCCGTGGCGATGGCTGCGGCGCTGTCGTCGGCGTTCACGTTGAGGATCGTGCCATCCGCGTCGCGCCCGAGCGGTGCGACGACGGGCACGCTGCCCGCCGCGAGTGCGGCGAGGATCTCGGCCGGGCGACCCGCGACGGGCTCGCCCACGAAGCCGAGCTCGGGCACGCGGCGCACGTCGACTGCGCCCTCGCCGAGGGCGACCGTGTCCACGCCCACGGCCTGGAGCGCGCTGCAGAGCTCGTCCGAGACGGCCGCGAGCCCTGCGCGCACGCAGGCCAGCATCGGCTCGTCCGTCACGCGCCGGCCGCCCACGAAGCGAGGCTCGACCCCGCGCTCGCGGGCGAGCGCGCTGATCTGCGCTCCGCCGCCATGCACGATGCAGACGCGCGCGTTGCGCGCGATCTCCGCGGCCAGCGGTGCGTAGTCGAGTGCCGCGTTGCCTCCCAGCTTGATGACGACCGTGCGAGTCACGTCGTGTACTCCGCGTTGAAGGTCACGTATTCGGGTGAGAGCGAGGAGGCGTACAGCTCGGCGCGTCCGTCACCGGCCGCCAGGTCGATCCGGATCTCGACCTCGCTCGCGTTCAGTTCGGCCCGCGCGCCCTGCCGCCTGCCCTCGACCTCGACGCCGCCGGCGACGAGCTGCGTGCCTCCGACCCACACGGCTACGCGCTCGGGGTCGAGCGCGACCCCGCAGCTGCCTGCGCGCGCGAGCATGCGGCCCCAGTTGGGATCGGCGCCGTGCAGCGCACAGCGCACGAGGATGTCCTCGCCGATCGCGCGCACCGCGGTGCGCGCCTCGCCGTCGTCGGCCGCGCCGGTCACCGTGTAGTGCGCGAAGCGCGAGGCGCCCTCGCCGTCGGCCACCATCTGGCGCGCGACGTCGAGCAGCGCTGCCGTGAGGGCCTCGCCGAGCGCAACGGCGTCAGGGCCGCTCGCGGGCACGCCGCTGGCGCCGCTCGCGAGCACGATGAGCGTGTCGTTGGTCGACTCGGAGCCGTCGACCGAGACGAGGTTGAGCGAGGCATCGGCGGCGTCGCGGAGCAGCTCGGCGAGGACGGCGGGCTCGACGACGGCATCGGTGGTGGCCGTCACGATCGTGGTCGCGACATCGGGCCGGATCATGCCCGCGCCCTTGCCCATGACGCCGATGCGGACCTCGCCGCCGCTCAGCGCACAGGTGGCGGTGCTCGTCTTGGCCCAGGCGTCCGTGGTGCGGATGGCGTCGGCCGCGGCCGCTCCGCCCTCCTGCGAGAGCTCATCGGCGGCGAGCGCGATGCCCCGCTCGATGGCCTCGATCGGCAGGTGCTTGCCGATCACGCCGGTCGAGCAGACGACGACCTCGTCGGGCGCGATGCCGAGTGCCTTGGCGGTCGCCGCCGCCATCGCACGCGCGTCGTCCATCCCCTGCGCGCCCGTGCAGGCGTTGGCGTTCCCGGAGTTGACGACGACCGCGCGGGCGCGCCCGTCCGCCAGGTGCTGCCGCGAGAGCACGACGGGCGCGGCGGCCAGGCGGCTGCGCGTGAACGCTCCGGCGGCCACCGCCGCACCGTCGCAGGCCACGAGCGCCAGGTCGGGAGCGCCCGAGTTCTTGATGCCGCAGGTCACGCCGGCGGCCCGGAAGCCGCGCGGGAAGCAGACGCCGACGCCGTCTCCCACCGTCACACCCCCAGCCCGAGTGCCGTCAGCCCGGCGCCCTCGTCGAGGCCGAGGACGAGGTTGGCGTTCTGCAGCGCCTGCCCGCCCGCGCCCTTGACGAGGTTGTCGATCGCCGCGGCGCAGATGGCGGTCTGCGTCCGCTCGTCGATCCACACGGCGAGGTGGCAGCTGTTGGCCCCGTAGAGGCGGCCGGGGTGCACGCGCTGCTCGATCGAGACGAACGGCTCCGAGTCGTAGCGCGCGCGGAAGAGGTCGTCGGCCTCCGCCTGGCTGACCGGCCGTTGCAGCCGCGCGTAGCACGTCACCTCGAGGCCGCGCGAGTGGGGCGCGTAGTGCGGCGTGAACGTGACCGGCACGGGCTCGCCGGCCAGGCGCGCCAGCGAGCGCTCGATCTCGGCGATGTGGCGGTGGCCGGTCGGCTTGTACGGCTGCACGCCGCCGTGGATCTCGCTCACGTGCGTCATCTCGGCGGGCTCCCGTCCGGCGCCCGAGATGCCCGACTTGCCGTCGATCGCGACCGGCGCGTCGAGCAGGCCCGCCTCGGCCAGCGGCGCGAGCGCGAGGATCGCCGCCGTCGCGTAGCAGCCCGGATTCGCGATCTGCCGCGAGCCGAGGACGTCCTGGCGGAACAGCTCGGTGAGACCGTAGGCCCAGGCCTCATCGAGCCGGAAGTCGGAGCCGAGATCGACGACGGGCGTCTGCGCGGCCGCGATCGCCTCCCCGAATTCGTGGCTTGCCCCATGGGGCAGGCAGAGGAAGGCGACGTCGCACTGCGCCAGCTCATCGGGCGAGAGCGGGTCGAAGCCCTCGGAGCGCGCCTGCGCCGTGCGCAGGGAGAGCTGCGGGTGGCCGGCGATGAGCCGCGCGAGCTCGCGCCCGGCGTAGCCCGAAGCGCCGGCGATGCCCGCACTCAGCGCGCGCGCGCCTGCGCCGTGCCGGGAGGGCTGGGTCGTCGGAGTCGCCATGGTTGCATGATTATACAGGAATCGTGCAAAATCATGCAGCGCCGAGCAGCGGCAGACAGGGCGCGAGGTGATGCAGCTCGATGCCCGCGAGATGCGTGCGTTGCCACGCCTCGCGCGTCAGCCGGAAGCGCAGGTGCGGCGTGGGCACTCCGCGTCGCGCGAGCAGCGTCTGCCCTTCGTGCTCAGTAGCCGAGGCGCAGCGAGACGCGCTGCGATGCGACGTTGTCCTCCCATGCGCTCGTGAGGGCCTCGAGGGCGCCGAGGCCGGCGAACGCGAGGTGCAGAACGGCTGCGCGCATCTCGACGCCGATGCCGCGGCCCTGCGCCGAGGCCGTCAGCCATGAGCCGCTGGCCACGCTGCGTGTTGCACGCGAAATCGTCGGCGTCGAGCTCCTGGCAGCCGACGATCCGCCCGTCGGCGACGCATCGACGAAGCCGCATCGCCCAACTGCGCGGGCGAGATCGCGCCGCGCGATGTCCAGTGGAAGGACAGGAATCGCTCGAGCGCCCCGGGCGTCTGGATGTCAGTCCGTCCAGGGCACGCCGAACGGCATCTCGCCGGCGGGATGGATGCCGGCTCGTGCCGCCTCGAAGAGCGCGACGGCGTCCTCGTCGTCGGGCACGCGCAACTCGAGCCGAGGCGTGGTTATGCGCAGGCCGTAGAGCGGCCACGGGTGCGTGTCGCGGTACCGGCCGGGCATCGTCATCCGCGCGCGCGGGCGAGGTGCGCGTACAGGGCCTGGAGCTCGAGCGTGGGGGAGATCTCGAGGAAGGCGCTGTCCTCGAGTGCCTCGGGCGCATGGCCGGGCGGCCAGTAGAAGGCCTGGCCCGCCCGGTAGGTGTCCGAGCCGGCGGCCGTCCAGACTCGCAGCGCGCCGCTGATGATGTAGCCCCAGTGCGGGCACTGGCAGAGATCGCCCGGCAGGCCCTTGAAGAGCGGCCGCGCGTCGTGTCCCTTCGCGAGTCGCACGAGCGCCGTCGTGAACTCGCCGGTCTCGCTCGCCCGGATCTCCACGCCGTCGGCGCTGACGACGATCGGCAGGTTGTCGAGGTCGATGGCGCCGTCCACGGGGGTCGACTTCTAGCGCGAGCTAGCGGCGATGAGGACGGGCGCAGATCACCACCAACCAGCCACACGCACCGCCGCACTAGGCGTCAGCGCCTGCCGCGGCCGTTGCCGAAGTGGTGGGCGCCGGGGGCGGTTGCTCGCAGGCGCGTGACGTCGTCGCCGGCTGCCAGCGGCAGCTCCTCGAACGTTCCGGCGCTTCCGACCGGCTGCAGGCCTGCGGCCGGGAGTACCCGGCGCGAGGGGGTGCCGAGGGGCATGAGGCGCTCCACGATCACGTTGATGTTGCGCTCGCGGCGCTCGAGTGCGCCGTGCGCCTCCAGCAGTGGCTCGGTGCGGGCGAGCAGGCGGTACTTCTCGTAGACGTCGCCGAAGAGCACCAGGTTGACGAGCCCGTGCTCGTCCTCCAGCAACAGGAAGACCACGCCCTTGGCCGAGGCGGGGCGCTGGCGCGCGACCGTCAGCCCGGCGATGCCGATCGGCGTCCCGCTCTGGATCTGCTCGAGCGCAGCGGTCGTGACCAGGCCGCGCGCCGCCAGGCCGGGTCGCAGCTGGGCGAGTGGATGGTCGCGGACGGAGATCCCGGTCGTCTCGTAGTCGGCCACGAGTTCGTCCCAGGCGCCGGGCCTCGGGAGCTCGGGCGTGGTGCCCAGCTCGAGGTCGAGTGCCAGCTGCCGTCCGCCGCGCGTCGGGGAGGGCCGGGCGATCAGCCCCGCGCGCCAGAGCTGCTCGCGCCGCGGCCCGAAGGCGTCGCAGGCGCCGGCGGCGATGACCCGCTCGCACTCCGGCAGGGACAGGCCCGCCCGGCGCACGAGATCGGCCACGTCGGTGTAGGGGCCGTCACCCTCGCGCGCCTCCACCAGGCTCCGCGCCGCCGGCTCGCCAAGACCGCGCACGTACCCGAGGCCGATCCGCACCGCGCCGTCCGGCTCGATGCTGCAGCCGCCGAGCGAGGCGTTGACCTCGGCGCCGCGCACCTCGACTCCGCGGCGCTGCGCGTCGCGGATCAGCGAAGCCGGAGGGTAGAAGCCCATCGGCTGCTCGTTCAGGAGCGCGCACAGGAACTCCGCAGGGTAGTGGCGGCGCAGCCAGGCGCTCTGGTACGCCAGCAATCCGAAGGCCGCCGCGTGCGCCTTGGGGAAGCCGAACTCCGAGAACGCCACGATCTTCTCGAACACGCGCCGCGCCGTCGGCTCGTCGACGCCGCGGCCCTGCGCGCCGTCGCGGAACGCATGCCAGTGGGCCACCATCGCCTCACGCGAGCGGCGCCGGCTCATCGCGCGACGCAGGCTCTCGGCCTGCCCCTGCGAGAAGCCCGCGAGCGCGACGGCCACGTCGAGCACCTGATCCTGGTAGACGATCACGCCCAGCGTGTCGGCCAGCGCCTCGGCCAGCAGCGGATGGTCGTGGGGCACCGTATAGGTCGGGTCGTTCCGGACCGCCTCGCGGCGCTGGAGGTAGGGATGCACGGCGCCGCCCTGGATCGGTCCCGGCCGCACGAGCGCGACCTCCACCGTCAGGTCCTCGAGGTTCTCGGGGCGCGTGCGCAGCAGCATCTGCATCTGCGCCCGCGATTCGATCTGGAAGACCCCGACGGTGTCGGCGGCCTGGATCTCGGCATACGTGCCGGGATCGTCGAGCGGCGCGCGCGAGAGGTCGATCGTCTCGCCGCGCGCGCGTGCGATGAGGTCGATGCATCCCTCGACGGCGCTCAGCATGCCCAGGCCGAGCAGATCGATCTTGAGGAAGCCGGCATCGGCGCACGAGTCCTTGTCCCACTGGCAGAGCTGCCGGCCCTCCATGGCGGCGGGCACGAGCGGCACGAGCTCGGCCAGCGGGCCGGTCGAGACGATCATCCCCCCGGGATGCTGAGAGAGGTGGCGGGGCAGTCCCGCGATCTCGCCGCAGAGATGCGCGAGCGCCCGGAAGCGGCGATCGTGGGAGCGCTCGCGTAAGCCTTCGGTCTGAGCGATCTCGTCGCCTACGAGTTCGGCGCGCCAGCCGTCGGAGCCCCGCGCCAGGCGGTCGAGATCGGGCGGCGGCAGGCCGAGCGCCTTGCCGAGCTCGCGGATGGCGCTGCGCGAGCGGTAGGTCGAGAACGCCGCGATCAGGGCGCTGCGCTCGCGGCCGAAGCGGTCGTGCACCGCCAGGATCAGCTTCTCGCGGATGTCGCGCGGGAAGTCGAGGTCGATGTCGGGCACCGAGGCCAGCTCGCGATTGAGGAAGCGGCCGAGCGAGAGGCGCGCCGCCACCGGATCGACGTGCGAGAGGCCGGTCAGGTAACACACGATCGAGCCGACCGACGAGCCGCGCCCACGGCCCGGCGGCAGCGCCATGCGCGCCGAGTGCGGGCCGCGCACCGCGATTGCGATCTCGCGCGCGATCTCGAGGATCTCGCGATGCAGCAGGAAGAAGCCCGAGAGGCCGTGGTGGCGGATCAGCGCGAGCTCCTCATCGAGTCGCAGGCGCGCCTCGCCGCGGTGGGAGAGGCCGCGGTAGCGCCGCTCCAGCTCGAGCGCGCAGATCTGCGCCAGCTCGGCGTCGGCCACCGTGTCGTCGGCCGCCGGATAGCGGTACCCCAGGTCTTGGGTGAGGTCGAAGCGCAGGCGCTCCGCCAGCTCGACCGTCTCGCGGGTCGCCTCGGGCAGGTCGCCGAACAGGAGCGCCATCTCGCGCGGGCTCTTGAGCACGTGCTCGCGGTTGCCGCGCCGCTCGGCCTCGCAGGCCTCCAGCGGGCGATGCGTGCGGATGGCGACGAGCGCGTCCTGCAGCGCTCCCCGCCGGCGGTCGTGCACGTGCACGTCGTTGCTGGCGATCAGCCTCAACCCGAGGACGCGCGCGCACTCGAGCAGCTTGCGGTTGCGCGCGCGGTCGCCGCGCCACAGCGGCCGCTGCAGCTCGACCCGCAGGTTGGCCCTGCCGAACGCCTCGCAGAGCGCACGGCCGCGCGCCAGCGCGACTCGCTCCTCGGGGTGGACGAGCGCGCCATGGCGCGCGCAGCCCGTCAGGCAGACGAGCCCCTCGGCGCGCTCGCACAGCGTGTCCAGCGGGGTGCGGGGCAGAAGACGGTCACGCGCGTGCGCGACGGTGAGCAGCTGCGAGAGGTTGGTGTAGCCGACACGCGTCTCGACGAGCAGCGTGACGTGGAACGACCCGTGCTCGTCCTCGACGGTCAGCTCGCAGCCGGTGATCGGCCGCACGCCCAGCGCCTTGGCCGCGTGCGCGAACTCGAGCGCCCCGCAGAGGTTGTCGTGATCGGTCAGCGCGAGCGCGCCGTGACCCAGCTCGTGCGCCCTCGCGACGAGCTCCTCCGGCCGCGATGCGCCGTCGAGGAAGGAGTAGGCCGAGTGGCAGTGGAGCTCCGCGTAGGGCATCAGGGGGTCGATACGGTATGCGAACATACGTTCGTTTTCAAGCACTTAGAATCCGGCCATGGGCACGACCGCCGACGACGTGCGCCGCATCGCGCTCTCGCTCCCGCACACCTCGCAGGACGGGTCGAAGATCAGCTACGCCGTTGGCGGCAAGGCCTTCGCCTGGACGTGGAAGAAGCGCATCCACGAGAAGCGCGCACGCGTGGAGCAGCTCGACGTGTTCGCGGTGCGCGTCTCCGGCGAGGAGGAGAAGGCGGTGCTGATCGCCGCCGACCCGGAGAAGTTCTTCACCGAGCCGCACTACAACGGCTACCCCGCCGTGCTCGTCCGCCTGGAGGCGATCGACGAAGACGAGCTCACGGAGCTGCTGACGGACGCCTGGCGCCTGAGCGCTCCGCGCCGGCTGCTGGCCGAGCTGGACGCGGGATGACCCTCGACCTGGATGCGGGAGTGGAGGAGGATCGTCACCTCGACGGGCGCGCGCAGTTCGCGCTGGTCTGGTCCGTGGCGTCGCTGGTGGTGTTCGCGAGCCCGGCCCTTGGGATCATCTTCAGCGCGATGGGGCTGATCTTCGCGGGCGCCGGCATCGTCTCGGTGGATGAGCCAGCCAGTCCGCGCACGCGCCACCTCGTGTGCGAGGCGGCGGTGCTCGCGACCCTCACGCTCGCGACCGGCCTGCTCCTGCTGCTCCAGGCGCCCTAGAGGGGAAGTGAGCCGCCGGCGCCAGCCGGTCATCTACGGTCGAGCCCGTGGCGGTGGCGACGCGTGCTCCCAGGGCCGGCTCCGCGCGAGCCGCCGACATCATGCTGCTCACGGTCGTGCTGTTGTGGTCGGGCAACTTCACGGCCATGCGCTTCGCCGTCCAGAGCTTTCACCCGCTCGCGTTCTCGTCCGTGCGCTTCGCGCTCGGCGCCGCGGCCTACGCGCTCTTCGTGTGGTGGAGGGAGGGCTCGCTGCGCATCGCGCGGCGCGACCTCGGCGCCGTCGTCCTGCTGGCAGCGATCGGCATCTTCCTCAACCAGGTCGCGGTGATCTACGCCGTGCAGAAGGCGGGTGCGGCCAACGTCGGCATGCTCATGGCGAGCGCGCCGATCATCGCCGCGCTGCTCGCGCTCGCGCTCGGCCACGAGCGCATCGGCGCGCGGCACGTGCTCGGCGTCGCGGTGGCCGCCACGGGAGCGCTGCTCGTGCTCTACGGCGGCGGCGGCGTGGGCGGGGCGCCGCTGATCGGCTGGCTGCTCGGCCTGCTCACGGCCGCGACGTGGGCGACCTACTCGGTGCTGGTGCGTCCGATGCTGGCCCGCTACAGCGCGGAGCGCCTCTCGGCCGCCGTCCTGCTGATCGGCTCGGCGATGCTCATCCCCGTCTCGCTGCCGCAGCTCGCGACGCAGGACTGGAGCGCCCCGCCGCGCAACGCCTGGCTGGCCCTCGCCTACAGCCTCGTGCTCTCGCTGCTCGTCACGAACGTGCTCTGGTTCGATGGCATCCATCGCGTGGGCGCGGCGCGCGCGACGGTCTTCCTCTACCTCGAGCCGTTCCTCGTCGCCCTGGTCGCGATGGCCGTGCTCAGCGAGTACGTGTCGCCGGCGGAGTGGGTCGGCGGCGGCGTCATCCTGGCGGGCGTCCTGGTCGCCCGCCGCGGCGACCACGCGCGCTGACGCCGCGCGAGGGCTGCGCGTGGCGGTGCCAGCCGCCATTGGCGAGATCTTCGAAGACGACGGCGAGGCTGCCGTCGGCCAGCACGAGCTCGGCGTAGGACCGGCGCACCGGAGCGTCGGTCCACCAGCCCTCCTCGACGACCCAGCGCTCGCGGATGGAGTCGACCGGCCGGCCGTCGAGCCGGACCGGGATGCCGTTGTGGTCGACCTCGACCTGCGCGGGCTGCACCAGCGAGAGCCGGTAGAGCGTTGGCGGGGCTGTGGTGGTCTTCTGTATGCGCCCGGCGCTCATGCCATCGGCGAGCAGATCTCGATCAGCACGCCGTTCGGATCGCGCACGTACGAGACGGTCTGACCCCACGGCTTCTGCTTCGGACCGGCCAGCTCGCGCGCCCCGGCCTCGACCGCGCGGGCGTGCGCCGCGGGTACGTCATCGTCCACGAGCGCGATCTCGAGCGCCGCGGGCGGGCCGGCCGGATCGTGTGCGACGAAGCCGCCCGGCAGGTTCGCACGGCCCATCTCGTGCGACGCGAAGGAGAGCGTCGTGACGCCCGTATCCAGCTCGCCGTAGCTGCCGTCCTCGGCCACGAAGCGCCTGTTCAGGCCGAATGCGCGCTCCCACCACTCGATCGTCGCGTCCACGTCGGCCACGTAGGCGATCACGTATCCCAGTCTCATATCTCATCCTCCACTAAAGGGTTAGACTTCATCCGGTGCGAGCGCATAGCGCCGCTCCGGCAATCTGCTGTCGGGCGCCACCGCCACCACGCGCAGCGCGGCGTCCCGGCCCACCGCCGCGCGCACCTGCCGGACGGCCTCGGCCCGCCGCTCCCGCCGCTCCTCGCCCTCGGCCCGCAGCAGCACCCCCTGGCGATGTGCCTCGGTGAGCGCGGCGAGCTCGATCGCGATCTGATCGACCGGGGTGCCGAGGGCGATCAGACGCGGCGTCGCGACCATCTCGAGCAGCTTGCGGTCGGCGCTCGGCTCGCGCAGGGGCACGTGCTCCTCCCACGAGCCGCCCCCCGCGAGGCGCGCGCCGATGCGCAGGGAGCGCGGCGCTCGCCCCGCCCGCTCGGGCCGGGCGAGCAGCCGGTCGAGCAGCAGGCGGACGGCGTGTGCCATCGCCTGCTCGGTCGCGATCGGCTCGCCGAGGGCCAGCATCTCGCGCAGCGCCGGCGCGACCGCCCGGGGCTCGAGCCGCTCCGAGTCGTGCCCCGCCGCGAGCAGCCAGGCGCGTTCGCCCTCGTAGCCGAAGCGGTCGCGCACCACCGTGGCCGGCAGGGCGGCGAGATCGCGCAGGCGGCGGATGCCGAGGCCCTCGAGCACGAGCAGGAGGTCGTTGTCGATGCTCGCCGCGCCCGCGGCGCCGGGGCCGAGCGCCGCGACCGGGAGATCGGCCAGGAAGGCGGTCGCCTGGGCGGCGGGGATGACGAGCGGCTTGCCCGGTCGCGCGCGGCGGGCGGCGTGCGCGGTCAGGAACCGCCCCGGCGCGGCGCCCACGCGCGGGCGCAGGCCCGTCTCCCGCCCCGCGGCCTCGGCGCTCGCGCGCAGGACGCCGTCGAGACCTTCCCAGAGGCGCTCGAGCGGGCGGGCATCGAGCAGCGCGAGACCGTCGGCGACCGGCTCGACGGCCGCTCCGATCCCCTCCAGCGCGATGTACAGCCGGTCGGCCCGCAGGCGCACCGCGAGCGGATCGGGCGGCACGAGCCGCAGCGCCGGGCAGAGCGCGTGGGCCTGGCCCGTGCGCATGCCCGGCCGCACGCCGGCGGCCGCCGCGGCCGTGCTCACCTCGCCGATGGGACCGGCGCCGCCGTCGAGCGGCGCGAGCGCCAGCGGCACCCCTGCCATGGGCACTCCGTGCTCGTGCGCGGCGACTGCCAGGTCGAACCGGGGGATGTGAACGCCGACCAGCATGGGGGTGAGATGCTAGGCGAACGTATGTTCGATTGCAAGCGGGCCCCCGGCTGCCGATGGAGGCTGGGTGCCGCAAGCACTCTCCCTCCGCGTACTGGTCGCCGTGCTGGTCGGGGTCGTGGCCGTGATCGTCACGGCCGGGCCCCTGCGCAGCCAGCTCGAGGGCCAGGGCGTGAGCGACGCGCGCTCGCTCGTACCGCCCGGGCCGTTCACGCAGAACCGCCCCCTGGAGCCGCTTGCGCCGAGCCTGCCCGCGAGCGGCCCGAACGGTGCGGCGATCTGGGTGCACGGCGGCCGCTCGCCGGCCGCCGCGGTCGCGCTGTTCCGGGCCGCAGGCATCCCGGCGCTCGTCGTGCGGCGCTTCGACGAGGCCGCGCGCCACCCGCTGGTGCTGAGCTGGCCGGTGACGAAGCTCGCTTCGCAGGGCCGTGCCCGGGTGCTGGCCTACGTGCGCCACGGCGGCACGTTCATCGCGGTCACGCCGAGCAGGGCCGTGCGCAACGGCATCGGCTCGCCCCGCACCGCCTTCTTCACCCGTCTCGTGCAGGTGCCCGAGCTCGGGCTCGACAACGGCGGGCATCTGCGCGATGCCCAGATCGCGGCGCTGCGGCGCTTCTGGGCGGCCACCCCGGGCGGCTTCCGGCTGGGCGACGCCCCGGGCGGCGCGCGCTCGGCGCTCGTGCTGCTGCACGACGTGCGCGGCCCGGAGGCGCTGCGCGCCTCCCCGGCGCTCGTGCGGCGCGAGCACAGGACGGGCGTGCGCGCGACCTACGTCATGCAGACCCGCTACCTCCGCGATGCGCGCGGCGCGCCCATCGTCGGGCCCGCCCTGGAGGAGCTGGTGCACGCGATCGACGCGAGCTCGGGCGACGTGATCGCGGGCGGCGTCGCCGGCGGCCCGCTCGAGAACGTCCCGCGGGGGAACGGCGCCGAGTCCTATCCGACCTACGCCGCCGCGTTCGCATCGCCCACGGAGGTCGACGGCGAGACGCTGAGTGGAGAGCTGCGCGTCTCCCGCTACGTGCTGGCCGCGCTCGGAGCCGGCGACGTGGAAGCCTTCCGCGGCGCCTCGGGTGAGACGCCGCGCGGGTTCGCGGCGGTGGCCGAGCAGACGGGCATCGGCCTGGACGCCACGCTCTCGGTGGATGCGGCGGGCGGGGCCTTCCCGTTCTGGCAGGCCCAGAGCGGCGGCCTGGAGCGTCGCCTGCTGCGTTTTCCGGTCGCACTGGACGATGTGCCCGGGGAGGGCCCGGCAGCCGCTCTGGCGGCCTCCTTCGTGGCTCTGCGCCGCAACCGCGGCAGCGGGGCGCCGACGCTCGTCGAGCTGACGCCCGATCGCCACGGCTGCGCTGCGGCCGTCGAGCGGGCGCTGATCGCAGATACGCCCGGGGATGTCTGGCGCGGAACGCTCGACCGGCTGGGCCGGTTCTGGGAGCAGCGCGCCGGCATCGGACTGGATGCGCGCCCGCTGGGCGCCGGGCGCGGCTGGCTCGTGCGCGTGCGCAGCGAGCGCCGCGCGGGCGGCCAGTCCCTCGTCGCGCCCTTTCAAATCGCGCGTGCAGTGGGGCCGGACGGCCATCCGCTGGCCGTCAAGGCCGGCAATCGAGTCGTGCTTCCGGCCTTCCGCGGAGAGACCGCTGTAGTCCTCGTCCCCGCGCGCGCGAAGGTCAACCGGACGGGGGATCCTGCGGCTCGCGCATTCCGCCAAGCTGCGACTCGGCTCCCGCGGCAGCTCACACACCTCTCAAGCTCCGCACTCGTCTGTCGATAGGAAGCCTCGAGAGAGGGACGCACCATCACAGACGAAACCCATGACCGCAGCCTCCAGGACCGCCTAGACCAGGCCACAAAGGCCGGTACAGGCCGCAGCCTGCGCGGAGCGCTCGGACGAGTCCAGGAAGACGCGATCGAACAACGCGTCTCCGAGGAGCGTCAGCGCCTCCTGCACGAACTGCAGCTGCAGTTCGACGAGCGGAGCAAGGTTCTCGAGGAGCGCGAGCGAGCTGTTGCTGCGCTCGAGGATGCCGACGGCCGTGAAGGGCTGGCCGAGCAGGCTGCCGTGACGGTGCAGCTGCGCGATGTCGTCGAGCGCCAGGAACGGGTGATCGCCGACCTCGAGCGCAACGTCGACAACGAGCGCTACCGCCGCGAGGTGGCGGAGTCCGTGCTCGAAGATCCGTCGCTCATGCACAACCAGGCGGTCGAGATCGAGCGCCTGCAGGAGCGGCTGGCCGAGAAGGAGCGCGAGCTCGAGGGCATCGCCGCGGGCGGGGACGCCGGCGCGGCCGTCAGCTCGGGCGCCGACGCCGCGAAGCTGAGCGAGCTCGAGGGCAAGGCCGCGATGATGGAGATCGAGCTGCTCGAGGCGCGCGCCCGGCTCGAGGACGTCGTCGATCGCGAGATCGTCGAGCTGCGCGAGAGCGAGCTCAAGCAGGAGATCGAGCGCCTGAACGCCATCGCCGCCGGCGCGGAGGATGCGGCCGGCGCAGAGGAGCAGATCGCGTCGCTGCGCGCCGAGCTGGCCGCTGCGCAGGCCGAGCGCGAGGGGGCCGCGGCGCGCGCCGGCGAGCTCGAGGCCGGTCTGGCCGCGCTGCAGAGCGAGCTGGCCGCGCGCGAGGCCGCTGTCGCCGCAGAGGATTCGGCCAAGGAGAGCGAGCTGCGCGAGGAGATCGCGCAGCTGCAGGAGCAGCTGCGCGGCCTCGAGCGCGACGCTGCCGAGGCGACCGCCCTGCGCGAGCAGGTCGCGGCGCTGAGCGAGTCCGCGGCGGAGGCCGAGAAGCTCGCGGCCGATCTGGAGATCCTGCGCAGCGCCGGGGAGCAGCTGGGCGCCGAGCTCGAGGGAGAGCGCGCGAGCCTGGAGGAGGCGCGGGCGCTGGTCGAGGCCTCCGCCGAGGCCGCGACTCGCCTGGCCGAGCTCGAGACGCTCGCCAAGCAGCGCGAGGAAGATGCACAGGCGACCGCCGGCGAGCTGGCCGCCGCGCGGGCCGAGCTGGCCGACGCGCAGGCCGAGCTGGCCCGGGCGGCCGAGCAGGCGGCTGCGGCCGAAGGCGCCGCCGCCGGGCTCGAGAGCGTGCAGAAGGAGCGCGACGAGGCGCGGGCGCGCATCGAGGAGCTGGAGCGGGAACTGCCCGAGGCGCGCGCACGCGCAGCCGCCGCCGAGGCCGCCGAGACGCGCGTGGCCGAGCTCGAGAGCCGGGTCGCCGACGCGGCCGAGCTGGCTTCGGCGACTGCGGCGGAGCTCGCCGAGGCGCAGGAGAAGGCGGCTGCCGCCGAGGCGGCCGAGAGCCGCATCGCGGAGCTCGAGGCGCAGATCGCCCAGGGTTCCGAACAGGCGGAGGCCGTTGCGGCCGAGCTCGCACAGGCGCAGGAGCGCGCTGCGGCCGCCGAGGCGGCCGAGGCCCGCATCGCCGAGCTGGAGGAGCGCGTCGCCGAGGCCGCCGAGCAGGGCGCCGCCACCACGGCGGAGCTCGCGGAAGCTCGACAGCAGGCAGCCGCAGCCGAGGCGGCCGAGCGCCGTGTCGCCGAGCTGGAGGAGCGCGTCGCCGAGGCGTCCGAGCAGGTCGCCGAGACCGCGGCCGCACTCGCGATCGCGCAGGAGGGCGCCGCCAACGCCGCCAGCGTCCGCGGCGAGCTCGGGGTGGTCGAGAAGCAGCGCGACGAGGCCCGCGCACGCGCCGACGAGCTGGAGCGGGAGCTGCCGTCGGTGCGCTCGCGCGCGGCAGCGGCCGAGGTGGCCGAGGGCCGCATCGCCGAGCTCGAGAGCCGCATCGCCGAGCAGGCGGAGCAGGCCGAGGCCGCTGCTGTCGCGCTCGCGCTGGCCCAGGAGCAGGTCGAGGCGGCCGAGACGCAGCTCGAGGAGCGCGAGGCGGCCGCGTCGTCGATCCACAGCGATCTGGCGAAGGCGCGCGAGCAGGCCGACGAGGCGCTGGCACGGGCACAGGAGCTGGAGCGCGAGCTGCCGACGATGCGCGCGCGCGCCGCCGATGCGGAGGCCGCCGAGGGCCGCATCGCCGAGCTCGAGGGCCGCGATCGCCGAGCAGGCGGAGCAGGCGGAGGCCGTCGCGGCCGAGCTCGCCGAGGCACGGGAGCAGAGCGAGGCGGCCGCAGCGACGCTCGAGCAGCGTGAGGCCGCGGCAGCGGAGCTCGAGAGCGAGCTGGCGAAGGCGCGCGAGGAAGCCGAGGCCACGGCCAGGCGGGCGAACGAGCTCGAGTCCGAGCTCTCGGGCGTGCGCGATCGCGCCGAGCTCGCCGGCGCCGCCGAACAGCGCGTCGCGGCGCTGGAGGCGCAGCTCGTCGAGCGGGATGCCCAGTCGACCGCCGCGGCCGAAGAGCTGTCCGAGGCGCGCGATGCCGCGCACAAGCTCGAGCGCGAGGCGATCGAGCTGCGCGGCGCCAACGACGCGCTCACGGCCGCGCGGAGCGAGCTCGAGAGCGCGGCGGCGCAGATCGAGGCGCTCGGCGCGAAGCTGGCCGACGCCGAGAAGACCGTCGAGCAGACGAGCGGGGCGGCCGAGCGCGTCGGCGCGCTCGAGGACGAGCTGGAGGAGACGCGCGCGACGCTGGCCGAGGCGCGCACCGCGATCGACGACGCGCGTGCTCAGCGGGCACGCGTCCCGGAGCTGGAGGACGAGCTCGCGCAGCGTGCGGCCGAGCTGGCCGAGCGCGCGACCGAGCTGGATCAGCTGCGCGCCGAGCTCGCTCAGGTGGCCGAGGCCGCGGCCGAGGTCGAGCGCGCCCAGGCGGCGCTGGCCGAGCGCGACGCCGACCTCGATCGCCTGGCACAGGAGATCGCCGAGAAGGACAGCGCGCTGGTGGCGGCGCAGGCGCAGGCCGCGAGCGCGCAGTCGCAGGTCGCCGACGTGGAAGCGCGGGCCGGCGGCGCACTGGCGGAGATCGCGCAGCTGCGCAGCGCGCTCGAGGAAGGCAGCGCCGAGGTCGAGCGCATGCGCGCCGAGAGCGACGCTGCACACGCCTCGCGCGCCGGCCTGGAGACGCAGATGGCGGCGCTCGACGCCGAGCGCGCCAAGTTGCAGGCCGATCTCGACGCCGCGGCTCAGACCGCGGAGCGCATGCGCGCCGACTTCGAGCAGGAGCTCTCGGCCGCGGCCGAGCAGGTCTCGGAGCTGGAAGCGCGCGACGACCGCACCGCGCTGCTCGAGCAGGCCGTGGCCGCGCGCGAGGCCGAGCTCGACCGGCGCCGCGAGGCCGAGACGCTGCGCAGCGAGGCCTTCGACCGCCTGCAGGCGCAGCTGCGCCAGCGCGAGGTCGATCTCGAGACCGCGCGGGCTCGCGTGCGGGAGCGCGAGACCGCTCATACCGAGCTGCGCGCCGAGCTCGACAACGCACGCATCGAGGAGACCGAGGCGCGCTCGCAGATCGCCCGCCTCGAGGCCGCCTGCAGCGAGCTCGAGCGCACGGTCGCCGAGCTCGGCGAGCGCAGCGAGGCCGACACGGAGAGCCGCGAGGCGGCGCTGACCGAGCTGGAGGCCGCCCTGTCGGCGCGCGAGACCGAGCTGGCGGGAGCCGAGGCTGCGCTCGAATCCTCGCGCGAGGCCGCGCAGAAGCGCCTGGACGAGCTGGCCGAGCGCGAGGCCGCCGTGCAGGAGCTGTCGACCCGCGAGTCCGAGCTGGCGGCACGCGAATCCGAGCTGGCCGAGCGCGAGGCCGGCCGCCAGGCCGAGCTCACGCGCCAGGAGCTCGCGCTCAGCGAGCAGACCGCCGAGATCGTCGCCAAGGCCGAGGAGCTCGAGGGCCGCGATGCCGAGCTCGCACGCCGCGAGCAGCGGCTGCGCTCGGGCCGCGCCGCGCTCGAGGCGCTGCGCGTCGAGGTCGATCAGAGCCGCGAGGCGGCGGCGGGCGTCGAGGCCGAGCGCGCCGAGCTCGAGGCTCTGCAGGCCGATCTGGCCGTGCGCCTGGCCGAGCTGGCCGCCAACGAGGCGAGCATGCGGGAGCGCGCCGCGCAGATGCGCGATGCCGAGGAGCGGGCGCGCGAGCTCGAGGGCCGCGAGGCCGAGATGCGGCTGCTCGCCGATTCGGTGCGCCGGCGCGGCGACGAGCTGGCCGAGGCCGAGGACCGGCAGGCCGATCGGGAGCGCGCGCTGGAGCGCGACGCCCGCGAGCTCGAGCGCAAGCTCGGCGAGATGCGGCGCCGCGAGGAGCAGCTGGATGAGATCGAGGCCGACCTCGAGCTGGAGCGCGAGCTGCGCGCCCGCCGCCGGGAGAAGGCGCCGCCGAGCACGGCAGCGAGCGAGCCCGTCGAGGCCGAGCAGGAGTCGCGCGGCCGCCTGAGCGTGTTCGACCATCGCCAGGTCGAGCTCGACCGCCGCGAGCAGGAAGTGCGCAGGCTGGAGGAGCGCCTGAGCGGCCTCGAGCGCTCGCTGGCGCGCAAGGAGGCCGATCTGGGCGCCTTCGCCGACCTGCTGCAGCACTCGCTGGCCCGCATCGAAGAGGCGGCGCCGGCCGACGGCACGGGCGATCCGTCCGAGCAGGATCCGACGCAGCGCCTGCGCTTCTGGACGCGCGACTCCTCGGCCGGCGGCGGTCAGGCCGCCTGAGCCGCGAACGTCCGGCCGCGCGGCGTAGGATGCGCGCGTGGACGGCATTCACGACATGGGCGGGATGGCCGGTTTCGGGCCGGTGATACCCGACGGCGAGGTCTTCCACGAGCCCTGGGAGCGCCGCATGTTCGCGATCACGCGCGTGTCTCGCGCAGCGGGCATCACCGCGGGACATTTCCGCGAGGCGATCGAGTCGATGCCGCCGGGCGAATACCTCGACGCGACCTACTACGAGCGCTGGATGTACGGCCTCGAGCGGCGGCTGGAGCGTGCCGGGTCGCTCGCGCCGGGCGATCTCGACGAGGCGCTCGCGCGCGTCCAGGACGCGCCCTTGCCCGAGCGGAACGATCCGGAGCTGACCGAGCGCGTGCTCGTGATCCAGCGCAGTGGGAAGCCGCTGCCCGCCGCCGCCGCGCCGCGCTTCGCACCGGGCGACGGCGTGCGCGTCCGCCGCATGCGGCCGGAGGGCCACACGCGCTGCCCGCGCTACGTCCGCGGTGCAGCCGGCGTGATCGAGCGGGTGCACGGCGACGACCTGCTCCCAGATGCCGGCGCGCGCGGCAAGGACGCCCCGGTCGAGGCGGTCTACGCGGTCGGCTTCCGCTCGGAGGACCTCTTCGGAGCGGGCGAGGAGCCCTCGTTCCGCGTGCTCGTCGACCTCTCGGAGTCGTACCTCGAGGAGCCGGGCTGATGGGCGAGAGCAGGACGGATCCGGCGCTCCGGGCGCGCGCGATCGAGGCGCTGCTCGTCGAGCGCGGCCTGATCTCGACGGACGCGATCGACGCCGTCGTCGAGTACTACGAGCACGACGTCGGGCCGCAGAACGGCGCGCGCGTGATCGCGCGGGCGTGGGTCGATCCTGCCTACCGCGAGCGGCTGCTGCGCGACGGCAGCGGCGCGATCGCCGAGCTCGGCTACGGCGGCGTCGAGGGCGGCCACATGGTCGTCGTCGAGAACACGCCCGAGGTGCACAACGTGATCGTCTGCACGCTCTGCTCGTGCTATCCCTGGCCCGTCCTCGGGCTTGCCGCCGACCTGGTACAAGAGCGAGGCCTACCGCGCGCGCGTCGTGGCGGAGCCGCGGCGCGTGCTGAGCGAGTTCGGGCTCGAGCTCGACCCCGGCGTCGAGCTGCGCGTGTGGGACTCGAGCGCCGAGATCCGCTACCTCGTGCTGCCCGAGCGGCCCGCGGGCACGGACGGTCTGAGCGAGGAGCAGCTCGCCGCGCTCGTCACGCGCGACGCGATGATCGGCGTGGCGCAGGTCGCTTCTCCCGCGTAGTGCTCGGAGTTCTGCTCGCGCTCTCGGCGTCGCTGATGTGGGGCGTCGCCGACTATCTCGGCGGCCTCCAGTCGCGCAAGCGCCAGGTCCTGGCGGTCGTGGTCATCTCGCAGCTCGCGGGGCTGGCGGTGATCGCCCTGGTCGTCGCGGGCCGCGGCGTGGCGTTTCCGGGCGTGGAGAACATGCTCCCGGCCGCGCTCGCGGGCGCAATGGGCGCGTTCTGCATCGTGATCTTCTATCTGGCGCTGTCGTACGGCCCGATCTCGATCGTCGCGCCGGTGCTCGCCGCGAGCGCGTGTATCCCGGTGATCTACGGTCTTGTCACAGGCGAGCGACCGTCCGGCCTGCAGCTGACCGGTCTCGCGCTCACGCTCACCGGCGTGATCCTCGTCTCGATCGTGCACGACTCGGCGAACCATGCGCGCGGCCGCCGCGGCATCGGCTTCGCCGTGATCGCCGCCGTGCTGCTGGGGTCGCTGCTCGTCGTCTTCTCGCGCGCGTCGGCGGTCGATCCGTACTGGGCGCCGCTCGTGCTGCGCGTCTTCTCGCTGGCGACCGTCGCGATCTTCGCGCTCGTGCGGCGCGTCAGCGTGCGCGTCGAGCGCCGCGGCGTGCTCGTGATCGCTCTCATCGGGATACTCGACATGGTCGCGAACCTCGCCTACTCGGTCGCGACCACGCTGCAGCTGCTCGCCATCGTGGCGGTGCTCAGCTCGCTCTTCCCGGTCGTGACCGTGGCGCTCGCGCGCTTCCATCTCGGCGAGCGAGTCACGCGCCTGCAGGGGGCGGGGTCGGTTCTCACGATCGCCGGCGTGCTGCTCGTGGCGGCCGGCTAGGAGGCCTGCAGCGCGCGCACGGTCGCGATCGTGTCGGCCTCGCCCGGCGGTCTTGTCCGGCCGGTAGCGGAGCACCCGGGCGAAGCGGAGGGCGACCCCGCCGGGGTAGCGCGAGCTCGTCTGGATGCCGTCGAACGCGATCTCGACCACGAGCTCCGGGCGCACGTAGACGGTCGAGGCAGTCCTGCGGGTCTCCAACTCGAGCAGGCGGGCGGTCTGCCACTGAAGCAGCTCGTCCGTGAGGCCCTTGAACGTCTTGCCGAGCATGACGAACCCGCCCGTCTCGGCGTCGCGCGCTCCGAGGTGCAGGTTCGAGAGCAGCCCCTGCCGCCGTCCGTGTCCCCACTCGACGGCGAGCACCACGAGGTCGAGCGTGTGGACGGGCTTGACCTTGATCCAGCCGGCGCCGCGCCGGCCGGCCTCGTAGGGCGCGCTCGGGGACTTGACCACGACGCCCTCGTGCCCTCGGGCCAGCGCGTCGTCGAAGAACTCCCGTGCCGTCGCCGCCTCTGCGGTGACGATGCGCGGCACCCACGCGCCGCTGGGCACGAGCGGCTCGATCGCGGCCAGGCGCTCGCTCGCGGGGAGGTCGAGGAGGTCGCGGCCATCCAGATGCAGGACGTCGAAGAAGAACGGCGTGAGCGGCACCGCCGCGCGCAGCGCCTCGCTGTCCGTGCGGCTGGCCGCACGGCTCGCCGTCTCCTGGAACGGGCGCGGCCGGCCATCGGGCCGCAGCGCGATCGCCTCGCCGTCGAGGATCACCGAGCGCACGGGCAGGGCGCGGACGACCTCCAGGACCTCCGGCATGCGCTCACCGACGGGATCGAGCGTGCGCGTGAACGCGGCCACGGCATCGCCGTCGCGGTGCACCTGCACGCGCACGCCGTCGAGCTTCCACTCGATCGCGGCCTCCCCGAGGCCCTCCAGTGCCGCCTCGAGCGACGGGGCGGTCTTCGCCAGCATGGGCTGGACCGGCCGCCCGACCTCGAGCGTGAACGCCGCCAGGCCCGCGGCGCCCTGCGTGAGCGCCGCCTGCGCGACCGCCGGCAGGTCGCCGGCGAGCATCGCGGCGCGGCGCACCGCGGCCGGCTCGACCCCGGCGGCCGCCGCGACGGCGTCGGTGACGATGCCCGCGAGGGCGCCCTGCCGCAGCTCGCCGCCGGCCAGCTGCGCCAGGAAGCGCGCCTCCTCGGCCGTGGCCCGCTCGAACAGCGAGGCGAGCTCGGCCCGTCGCGCCGCACTCGAGCCGGGTCCGCTCAGCCTCTCGATCGCCGCGAAGGCGCGATCGACCTCGCCGACCTCCAGAGTGGCAGCCGGGGCCGGCGGAGGCAGGTCGCGCAGCGCGGCCCAGCCCACGCCCGTGCGCCGCTGGCGCAGCTCGCCCGAGAGATAGCTGACGACGATCGGGATCTCGTCCGGCGCCGCGCGGCGCAGGCAGTCGGCCAGCGCGGCGACCTTGGCCAGGCGCGAGCGCGTGGCGGCGACGGCGGCCGAGGTTGCGACGAGATCTGCGAGCAGCACGCCCGCATTGTGCGCAGACGTTCGAGCTGAACTGAGCGTGTGTGGCTGCAGTGAGAACGTCTAGGCCGAGTCGAGCCGCGCGCGATCCATCGTGCCGAGGAACCGGCTGTGCCAGGCGCGGCGGCCCGCGAGCTCGTCGATGCTCATGTGGTACACCGCGGCGAGATCGACGGCCTCCTCGAGGCGGATGCCGCCGGTGCGCTCCCAGCGTTCGATCGTCGCCCGGGTGACCGAGACTCCGCGCACGCGCAGCAGCTCGACGACCTCGTGCTCGTCGAGGCCCGCACGTTCCCGTCCCGCACGCAGCGCGGCGCTGATGCGGTCGTGCGCGGCGGCGCGGGCGATCAGCCCCAGCGTGCCCGTGCGCGGCGCCGGCGTGCCCGTGCGGGGCGGCGCGCGGTGCGCGCTCGCGCCGGCATCCCCGCCGCCGCTGACCGTGCCTTCCTCCAGTGCATGCCTCATCTGCCCGGCTCCCCTCGAGTGGTGTAGAAGGTATTCCCGGTCTGGACCTGGCAATCGTCCCCCGATCGGGGTAAATCGTCGCAGGCGCACCCAGGGCGGCGCGGGCGGCCCCGTCAGGGGGCGGGCACTCCGAGCTCGGTCTGGAGCTGGATACCCGCATCCAGCAGCTGCCAGTCGCCTCCGCGCGGACCGATCAGCGAAACGCCGACGGGCAGGCCGCTGCGCGAGCCGACGCCCGCCGGGAGCGCGACGACGGGGGAGCCCGTCCAGTCCCAGTAGTGCGTGAGCGAGATCAGCTCGTAGTCGCTGCCGGCCACGTCGTAGCCGCTGCCGCGCTCGGGCGCGACGCAGGGGACGGTCGGCTCGATCAGCGCCGAGATGCGCTCCTCGGCGAGCCACCGGTCGAACCCGGCGGCGGTCTCCTCGCGCTCTTCCTGGATGCGGAGGTAGCGCTCGGCCGGGAGGTTGCGCTCCTCGCTCTTGTCGCGCCACTGCCGGATCGACGGCCGGTAGGAGTCCTTGCGGTCGTCGAAGCGCCGGTGGTAGACGAGGAACTCCCCGAAGAGGACGTCGAGGACCTCGGCGCCGACGTCGAGCGGCAGGTGCGGCGCCGGCGGCTCGATGAGCTCCGCGCCGAGCGCCCGGCAGGCTGCGAGCGCGCTCTCGAAGCCGTCGGCGACGTCCGGGTCGAGCGTCACGGCCCCCAGGCGGGGCGACACGGCGAGGCGCAGGCCGGCCAGTGGCCGGGCGCCTGCGCGCCGGCCCGGGAGCGCGCTCGGCGCCGCGCCGGCCATGCCCGCGAGCAGCAGGGCGCAATCGTCCAGGGTGCGCGCCATCGGCCCGGCGTGGTCGAGGCTCGGCGCCAGCGGGACGATGCCCCGCAGCGAGCACGAGCCCGCGCGTGGGCTTGATCGTCGAGGTGCCGCAGAGGGCGGAGGGGATGCGCAGCGAGCCGCACGTGTCCGTGCCCGTGGCGGCCGGCACCATGCGCGCGGCCAGCGCGGCGCCGGAGCCGCCGCTCGACCCACCGGGTGAGCGCCCGAGCGCCCACGGGTTGCCCGTCTGGTCGGTCGTCCCGCCCCAGGCGAACTCGTGCGTGTGCAGGTGGCCGAGCAGGATCATGCCCTCGGCGCGCAGACGCGCCCAGACCTCGCAGTCGGCCGCCGGAACCTCGTCCAGCAGCGAGCTCGAGGCGGTCAGCGGAGCGCCTGCGACCGCGTAGAGATCCTTGAGGCCGATCGGGATGCCCCAGAGTGAGTGAGGCGCTCCGGGACTGCGCACGCGCCCGGCGAGCTGCTCGTCGGCACGCGCCGCGGCGGCCAGCGCGCCCTCCTCGTAGACCCGCACCCAGGCGTTGACCGACGCGGCGTCGCCCTCGTGGCTGTGTGCCCCGTCGCGCTCCCGGATGCGCGCCAGGCAGGCACCCACCAGCTCGGAGGCCGAGAGCCCGCCGTGTGCGATCAGCGCAGAGGCCTCGACGACCCCGAGGTCAGCGGGATGCATGCTCCACCGGCGGCAGCGCCCTCTCGAGGGCCGCCGCGAGCGCGAACACGAGCGCGTCCTCGCCCGGCGGCCCGACGATCTGCAGGCCGACCGGCAGGCCCTGTGCGGTCGTGCCGCACGGCAGGGAGAGCGCGGGCTGTCCCGTCACGTTGTAGGGGACGGTGTAGGAGTGCCAGTCGATGTACTCGCGCCAGCACGCGCGACGGCCGGCGCCCACCGGGAACTCGTCGAGCGGCACGGCCGGCCGCGTCAGCACGGGGGAGACGATGAGTTCGTAGGACGCCAGCGCTTCGAGCACCGCAGCGGTTCCGCGGCGCGCGGCGGACACGGCCTGCACGTATTCGCCGACTCCCAGGCGCTCGCCGTCCAGCACCGCTTCGCGCACGAGCGGCTCGAGCTGATCCCAGCGCTCGGGCGGCACGATCTGGCGCAGGGCGGCCGACTGGCCGAGCACGATCATCTCGAAGGGCTCGAGGAGCGCCGCCAGTGGCGCGTCGGGCACGTCGAGCCTGTGGCCCATGCGGGCGAGCGTCGCGACCGCCGAGTCGAAGATGGCGCCGAGCTCCTCGTCCAGGCTGCCCCTGGGCGGATCGCGCAGCACGCCGATGCGCAGCGGGCCCGGATCCTCGGCACAGGCGGCGACGAAGGCCCCGTCGTGCGGCGGCGCGACGTAGGCGTCGCCGGGCTCGGACCCGGCCATCACCTCGAGCATGAGCGCGCATTCAGCGACCGTGCGCGCGATCGGGCCGTTCGTCGCGAGGCCTTCCCAGGCGTCGTAGGTCGCCGGCGCGCCGCTCACGAGCCCGCGCGTCGGCTTGTGGCCGACGACGCCGCAGCAGGCCGCGGGGATGCGGATCGAGCCGCCGCCGTCCGAGGCCTGGGCGAGCGTCCCGATGCCGGCGGCGACCGCCGCCGCCGCGCCGCCGCTCGACCCCCCGGGCGTGCGCGTCTCGTCGTGCGGGTTGCGGGTGATG
Organism: uncultured Actinomycetes bacterium; assembly: GCA_963713435.1. Taxonomy (GTDB): domain Bacteria; phylum Actinomycetota; class Thermoleophilia; order Gaiellales; family JALYLC01; genus JALYLC01. The sequence continues at coordinate 101,487 of CAVQLU010000009.1, read as the reverse complement.
CCGAAGAGGAGGTTCTCGGTCGTCGGCCGCGCGCCCATCTCCGGCGTGTTGGTCTTCCCGATCAGCACGGCTCCGGCCCGGCGCAGGCGCGCGACGCAGGCCGCGTCGGTGCCCGGGACGTTGTCGGTGAAGGCGAGCGATCCGTATGTGGTCGCATACGGCGTCGCGTCGGTGAGGTCCTTGGCCGTGAACGGGACGCCGTGCAGCGGGCCGCGCCAGACGTGCGGCAGGCCGTCGCGCTCGCGCGCCTCGGCCAGGGCGCGCTCGCCGTCCCAGGCGACGACGGCGTTGATGCGCGGATTCCCGGCCTCGAGTCGCTCGAGTGCCTCGCGACACGCTTCCTCCGCCGAGCGCTCGCCGCTCATGCCACTGCTCCGCTCACCGGCGGACCGTACACTGGCCGGCATATGTCGTTCCGCGATGACTCGCAGCTCGATCCCTCCGAAGTCAGTGATCAGCGCGGAAGCGGCGGTGGTGGCGGCTTCGGGGGCGGCGGATTTCCCGGCGGGCGCATCGCCGTGGGCGGCGGCGGGCTCGGCCTCGTCGGCCTCGTGATCGTCGTCCTGCTGACGGTGCTCGGCGGTGGCGGCGGGCTCGGCCAGCTCGGCGACCTCGAGGGGCAGACCTCGGGCGCGCCGCCGAGCGACCTCTCCGAGTGCAAGACGGGCGCGGACGCGAACGCGCGCCAGGACTGCCGCATCCTGGCCTACGTCAACTCGGTGCAGGCCTTCTGGCGCGCCGAGTTCGCGCGCCAGGGCCGCACCTACGTTCCCTCCACGACGGTCTTCGAGAGCGGCCAGTGGCAGACCGGCTGCGGCCCCGCGAGCACCGACGTCGGCCCGTTCTACTGCCCGGCCGACAAGCGCGTCTACATCGACCTCGGTTTCCTCGACGAGCTGCACGATCGCCTGGGCGCCCAGGGTGGCTCGCTGGCGCAGGGCTACGTGGTCGCGCACGAATACGGGCACCACATCCAGGATCAGCTCGGCATCCTCGGTCAGATCGGCAACGACCGCGAGGGCGCGACGAGCAAGTCGGTGCGCAGCGAGCTCCAGGCCGATTGCTTCGCCGGGGTGTGGGCCGCACATGCGACCGACACGGGCCTGCTCGAGCCGATCACCCAGGCGCAGCTCGACGACGCCCTCGACGCCGCGGCAGCCGTGGGCGATGACCGCATCCAGGCGCAGCAGGGCCAGGTCAACCCCGACAAGTGGACGCACGGCTCTTCTGCCCAGCGCCAGAAGTGGTTCAAGATCGGCTACCAGAGCGGCGACATGAAGAAGTGCGACACCTTCGGCGGCTCGATCTGACCGCGGCGATACTCTAACCCTCCACCTGAGGGTGAGACGTGCACGCTCGGGGTCTGACCCGCACGTTGCGGGCCTGACCCGCAACGTGCGGGCCTGACCCCGGGCGTGCGGACCGCCCACTCTTGCTCGCGAGGCTGCGCGATCGGTCACACTTGGGGCGATGTCGGGTGTGGATCGGGATTTCCGTGAGGTTGTCGGGGCCTTCGCGACCGGCGTCTGCGTGGTCACGACCGATCTGCACGGGCACCCGGCGGGGATGACGCTCAACTCGTTCACGTCGGTCTCGCTCGAGCCGCTGCTCGTGCTCGTCTCGCTCGCGCACGGCTCGCGGACGCTGGAGAAGGCGAAGCGAGAGCCGGCGCTTCGCGGTCAACATCCTGCACCGGCGCCAGGCGGACGTGGCGCTCGAGTTCGCCAAGCGCGGCGGCGACTTCCCGCGGCACCATGCGATGGAGGACCGCTTCGGCTACTTCGCCGTGCGGCATGCGCTCGCGCTCCTGCGCTGCGAGGTGACCGACATCGTGCGCGCGGGCGATCACGACCTCGTGATCGGTGAGGTCGTCTCGTTCGAGGGCTCGGGCGGCGAGCCGCTCGTCTTCCATCGCGGCAAGTTCGGCGGCCTCGACGAGGATGCGAAGGTGCCGAGCGGCCGCGTGATCGGCATCGACAACGGCAGCGGCTGGTAGCCGAGAACCGGTTCTCTAGAGCGGAATGGCGGCCCAGACCTCCGCGCGGCCGGGCAGATCCTTGCCGAACGTGTCGGGATTCGTGCCGAGGCGCTCGGCGGCCTCGAGCGCGATGCGCTGCACGATCGTCGTGAGCGCGAAGACCGAGAGGGCCTCGCCGAGCGCGTCGCGGCGGAAGCGGTGCACGACCGCGCCGTGGCCGGCGCAGGTGTCGGCCACCAGGGCCAGGCGCTCCTCGCCAGGCCCGCCCGTGTCGAGGACGACGAGTGCGTCCTCGCCGCCGATGGCGACGCTCGGGCCGTGCAGCAGGTACTCCATCGAGTAGCCCGCGGCGGCGACGTAGGCCGTCTCGCGGATCTTGAGCGCGCCCTCGGCGGCGACCCAGCGCGGCGGTTCCGCTGCCGACGAACTGCAGGAGGCGAGCGGGCGGCGGGACGTCGAGCGCGGGGTCGTCGAGCTCGGCGGCGACGGCCTCGGGCACGTCGTCCAGGCGCCCGAGGTCGGCCCCGAGCGCGACTCGCGATCTGCGCCAGGCGCAGGATGGCGCAGAGGTGGCTGGACGTGAACGCCGGGCTCGTCTCGGGCGCGCACGTCTCGATGTCGGCGCCGGGCGCCCCGATCGAGGAGATCTGCACGGTCGCCGCGCCGGCGGCGCGCGCGCGGGTGACCGCCTCGCTCGTGTAGAGCTTCGTGCCGCGGTGGCTGAGCAGCACGAGCGCGTCTCCCTCGCCGGCCGCAGGGCCATGCAGCACCGACTCGTCGGCCTGGACGGCCCAGGCCTCCAGACCCGCGAGCCGAAGCAGTTCGGCGCCGTGGTTCGCGGCGTGCCAGCTCGTGCCCGTGCCCGACAGGAAGATGCGGCGCCCGGCAATGCGCTCGGCGGCGCGCTCGGCCGGGCCGCGGTCGTCCAGCAGCCGCCGGAGATCGTCCGGCTGCCGCCACATCGTCTCGCGCATCGCGCTCACGTGAATCCCCTCGTAGACTGCAGAGCGTGATTATCGACAATGAGTTCGATGTCGCGGCGACGCCGGCCGACGTGTATGCGCTCATGCTCGATCCCGAGCGCGTCGCGACCTGCATCGCGGGCGCCGAGGTCACCGGCCGGCGCGACGACGGCTCCTACGACGCCAACGTCACGGTCAAGCTCGGCCCGGTCAAGATGAAGTACAAGGGCACGATCGCGATCGCCGAGTCCGATCCCGAGGCGCGCACCGCGACCATGCTCGCCAAGGGCGCCGAGGAACGGGGCCAGGGCACCGCCCAGGCCAAGCTCAACATGGCCGTGAGCGCAGCGCGACACCGGCTCGCACGTGACGGTGTCGGCCGACATGCTGATCACGGGTCGCGTGGCGCAGATGGGGCGCGGCGTGATGCAGGACGTCGCCCGCCGCATGATCGACCAGATGGCTCAGAACATGGAGGCGTTGCTGACGGGCGGTGAACCGGCCGGGCAGGACGACGCCGTCTCCGCGGGATCATTGCTCGGCTCGGTGGTCGCCGATCGCGCGAAGCGCATCTTCCGCCCGGGCGAGTAGCGGCCCACTCGGCCCGCTCGCCGCGCTCGCGGGCTATGCGCTGCTCTCGCTGGCGCTCTTCGGCCGCGGCGTCCTGCGCGACGGCGGGAGCAGCGTCGTCGGCTCGTACGGCTCCGACCAGGCGACCTTCGTGTGGCTGCTCGCGTGGTGGCCGCATGCGATCGAGCACGGTGCTCACCCGCTCCTGATCGACCTCGTGCACGCGCCGGACGGCTGGAACCTGGCCTGGACGAGCGCGATTCCCGGGCCCCGCGCTGCTGGCCTGGCCGCTGACGGCGGTCTTCGGGCCGATTCCGGCCTACGACGTGCTGGCGCTGGCGGCCCCGGCGCTCTCGGCCTGGTGCACGTACCTGCTCTGCCGCGAGCTCGGCACGGGCGGCTGGGCGGCCGCGGCGGGAGGCCTCGTGTTCGGCTTCGGCAGCTACGAGGCGGCCGAGACGCTCAACCACCTCAACCTGGCGCTCGTCTTCACGCTGCCGCTGGCCGCGCTCGTGGTGGCGCGCTACCTGCGCGGGGCGCTCTCCGACGGCTGGTTCGTCGCGCTGCTGGCGCTCTGCGTCGTCGGCATCTTCGCGACGTTCCTCGAGACGCTCTTCTGGGCCACGATCGGCGGCGCCGTTCGCCCTGGGCGCCGGACTGATCGTCACGCGCGGAAGCGAGCGGGCGCGCCTCTTCCGCTGCCTGCTGCTGGGGGCGCTGGCCTATGGCATCGCCCTGCTCGCGGCTTCGCCGTACCTCTGGTACCTGCTCGCGCATCCCGATCCGCTCGCGGTCAGCGGCCGCGGCTTCGAGCTCGACCTCGCCAACCTGATCGTGCCGACCCGCGTGACGGAGATCCGGCCCGGCTTCGTGCACGACCTGGCAGAGCGGCTCGGCGGCCAGAACCTGACCGAGCAGGTCGGGTACATCGGCCCCGTGCTGCCGCTGCTGGCGGGCTTCGCGCTGTGGGAGCGGCGCAGGCAGCCGCTCGCCCGGGTGCTCGCCGTGACGATTGCCGTCGCCACGCTGTGCGCGCTCGGGGCACGCCTCGTCGTGGCCGGGCACCGCACGCGCCTCGAGTTGCCGTGGGCGCTCGTCGACGGGCTGCCGCTGGCCGGGCACGCACTCACGATCCGGGCGTTCGTGCTCGTGTGGCTCGCGCTCGCGGTTGCGGTTGCGCTGTTCCTGGCCCGCGGCGGGCGCCTGCGCTGGCTGGCCTTCGGGCTGCTCGCGCTGACGCTCGTGCCGAGCCTCGACGGATCCCTCTGGGTCACGAAGCTCGAACGGCCCGCGCTCTTCCAGGGGGATCGCTGGCGCGCCGTCGTGCGCCCGGGCGAGAACGTGCTCAACATCCCGCTGTCCTTCGACGGCCAGGCGATGCTGTGGCAGGAGGAGGCCGGCTTCGGTTTCCGCATGACGGGCGGCTATGTCAATGCGAAGGTGCCCGACGCGCTCTGGCAGCACCCGGTGGTGCGCTCGCTCTTCGGGGCACCCGTCCCGCCGTTCCCTGCGCGCGACCTGCGTGCGCTGGCGAGTGAGCGGCAGGTCGACGTCGTGCTGATGCCGCGCAGCTATCCCGCGCCGTGGCCGCAGCTCGTGAGCGCGGCCTTCGGACGCCCGCGCGAGGTGGGGGGCATGCTCGCCTGGCGGGTGCGCGGAGCCTGGCCGCGCACGCTGGGGCCGCTCCGCGACGGTTAGTACCCGAGCTTTCCGTCGATCCACTCGATCAGCGCCTGTGCCAGCTGTCATGCAGATGATGATCAGGAGCAGGCCGACGAAACCGCTGATCTCGACCGCGTCGCCGAAGATGATGTCGATCGCTCCCAGGAAGACGAATTTCGACAGGAACATGATCAGCCACACGCTGAAAAACATTCCGGCCTTGCTGCGATCGGCGTCCTCGTGCCTGAACCACGCAACCGTCTTGTCCTTGAGCAGCAGGGTCGCGTATGTCAATACCTGCATGACAATGGCGACGGCGAACGTCGTGGAATACGACTTGGTGGAGAGGATCGAGGTGTAGTCATTGAAAAACCCGAGTACGACCGAGTAGATCAATGTGCCGAGCACCATCGAGCGAAAGAGCTCTTGTCTCTTGTGCAGTGTCGTTTGCGTCTCTGGCATCGTCGGCTCCCCGGCCCTGCGAGGCGCGAACGCCACGGGCTCCCGCTCTCCGGTGCGGAGTCTAAGAAGTCTCGCTAGGGTCTCCTCCCATGACGTATCGCATCGCGCTCCTGCCCGGCGACGGCGTGGGACCAGAAGTGGTTTCCGAGGCGCGTCGCTGCGTCGATGAGCTCGATCTCGCGGTCGCGTGGAGCGAGCTCGATTGGGGGTCGGATCATTGGCTCGAGCACGGCGCGATGATGCCGGCGGACGCCGTCGAGCACTTGCGAGCGTTCGACGCCGTCCTGCTCGGCGCCGTCGGCAGACCCGACGTCCCCGATCACGTGACGCTGTGGGGCCTGCTCCTGCCCATCCGTCAGCGGCTCGACCTGTGGGCCAACGTGCGGCCCGTACGGCTGCTCGAGGGAGTGCCCGTGCGCCCTGGCGGGCCGCTCGCCCGGCGACGTCGACATGCTGTTCGTGCGTGAGAACTCGGAGGGCGAGTACTCGGGCGTCGGGGGCCGCGTCCACCAGGGCCATGCCAGCGAGGTCGGCATCGAGACGGCGGTCTTCACGCGCTCGGGCATCGAGCGGGTTGTCGAGCACGCGTTCGCGCTGGCGGAGGGGCGGCGCGGCCTGGTCACGAGCGCGACCAAGTCGAACGCCTCGCGCTACGGCTACGTGCTGTGGGACGAGGTCGCCGAAGAGGTGGCCGCCCGCCATCCCGGCGTCCGCTACGAGCGCGTGCTCGTGGACGCGCTCGCGGCGCGCATGGTGCTGCGCCCCGACAGCCTCGACGTGGTCGTGGCCTCCAATCTCTTCGGCGACATCCTGACCGACCTCGGCGCGGCCCTGCAGGGCGGAATGGGCATGGCGGCGAGCGCCAATCTCTGCCCGGGCGGCGACGTGCCGGCGCTCTTCGAGCCGGTGCACGGCTCGGCGCCCGACATCGCCGGTCAGGGAGTGGCCAACCCGTGCGGCGCTGTCTGGAGCGCTGTCCTCATGCTCGATCACCTCGGCGAGCAGGCCGCCTCGGCTCGCCTGCTCGCGGCGCTCGAGGGCGTCTGCCGCGAAGGACCGCGCACGCGCGATCTGGGCGGGAGCGCCGGCACCGCCGAGGTCGGCGACGCCATCCGCGCACGCATTGCCTAGCTGACCGTCTCCCAGCGGAAGAGCTTCAGCGCGAGGCCCGTGAGCAGCACGGCGATGAGCGCGAGCACGCCCAGGTTCGGGAACGTCGAGGTGAACGAGTGGCCGCGCACGGCGACGTCCTGCAGCCCTTCCGCGAGGTAGGTCAGCGGCAGGAAGTGGGCGATGATCCTGACCGGGGACGGTGCGGCGGAGAGCGAGAAGAAGACGCCGCCGAGGAAGACCATGGGCAGGACGATCAGGTTCGAGAGCGCCGCTGTCGCGTCCGGGGTGTTCGTGCGCCCGCCGATGCACAGGCCGAGCGCGATGAAGCAGAGGCTCCCGAAGAACACGAGCGGAATGAGCGCGAGGGGGTTGCCGACCAGGTGCACGCCGAACAGGACGCGCCCGACGGTCAGCAGGATGACGGTCTGGATGAAGGCGATCGTGAGGTGGAAGAGGATCCGCCCGGTCGCGAACTCCCGGAGCGGGAGCGGGGTCAGGCGCAGACGCCGCAGCGTCCCCTTCTCGCGCCAGGCGACCAGCGAGAACGCGACGCCGAACGCCGCGCTCTGGGCGATCGCCATCGCCAGCAGACCGGGCACGAGCAGGTCGACGTAGTCGAGTTGCTGTGCCTCGACGCGCGCGGCGACGAGCTTCACGGCGGGCTTCGCGCCGGCGGCGCGCAGGTTGAATCCGTCCACGACGCCGCGGACGACGCCGATCACGATCGGCGCCTCGACCTGCGAGCTCGCCGCGTAGACGAGGCGGGCATTGCCGCCGCCCAGCAGGATGGCGGCGGGCTCGTCGCCGTTGCGCACGCGCTCGAGCGCCGTGGCCTCGTCGGGCTGCGGCTTCAGCTTGAGCGCGTCGGAGTTCTCGAGCGCCTGGCGCAGCGGGCCGCTGCCCACGACGTCGACGGTCGGCCGCGACCCGCCTGCCGCGCCGAAGATCAGCCCGAACAGCACCATGAACATGATGGGGAAGGCGAACGTGAAGAAGAACGCCGGGCGATCGCGCGAGAACATGCGCACGCTGGCGCGGTACACCGCCCACACCCGCCCGAGGCTCACGCGCGGAACTCCGTGCCGGTGGCGTCCAGGAAGACGTCCTCGAGCGTGGGCTGGCGCACCGCGAGGCCGCGCAGCTCGATGCCGCGCTCCTGGGCCAGGGCGACGAGGCCGAGCAGCGTCTGCTGCGGCTCCATGGAGGTCAGCTCGAAGACCCCCTCGGAGCTCGCGACGCCCTGCACGCCTGCGAGCGCGGCCAGCGTCTCCTGCTCGAGTCCGTCGCCTTCGAAGACGACGCGCGAGCGGCCCCTGAGGCCGTCGATCAGCGCCTGCGGGGTGTCGAGCGCGATGATGCGCCCGCCGTCCATGATCGCGACGCGGTCGCACAGCGTCTCGGCCTCGTCGAGGTAGTGCGTGGTGAGGACGACGGTGCGGTTCTCGGCGGCGACCGCGCGGATGACCTCCCAGAGGTTGCGGCGGGCCTGGGGATCGAGCCCCGTGGTCGGCTCGTCGAGAAACACGATCTCCGGGTCGTGCACGAGCGCGAGGGCGATCGAGAGGCGCTGCTGCTGCCCGCCCGAGAGCTGGCGCGCCTGCGCCTCGGCCTTCTCCTCGAGGCCGACCATCGCCAGCAGCCTGAGCGCCCGCCCCTCGAGCGCGACGCCGTAGAAGCGCGCGAAGAGCTCGAGCAGCTCCGCCGTGGTGAGGTTGTCGAAGAGCGCGTTCTTCTGCAGCTGGACGCCGATCTTGCTCTGCACGCGCGTCGGGTTCGGCCAGACCGCCTGCCCCAGGATCTCGATCGAGCCGGCGTCGGGGGACGTCAGCCCTTCGATCATCTCGAGCGTCGTCGTCTTGCCGGCGCCGTTCGGGCCGAGAATGCCGAACGTCTCACCACGCGCCACCGAAAACGACACGCTCTGGACCGCGTGCACGTCGCCGTAGCGCTTCTCGAGTCCGTCGACTTCGATCGCGTCCACGCGAGCCGATGCTACTTGACGGCGCGCGCCCGCTCCCCCACGCTTCCCGCCGTGGACGAGCGCTTTCTGATCACGGGCAGCGAGGGCTGCATCGGTGCCTGGGTCCTGCGCCAGCTCGTCGCCGAGGGCGTGCCGTGCGTGGCCTTCGACCTCCGCTCCGACGCACGGCGCCTGCGTGAGATCGCAGGCGACGAGATCACGACCGGCATCGAGTTCGTCCAGGGCGACCTCACCCGGGACGGCGACATGGAGCGCGTCGTGGCCGAGCACTCGCCGACGCACATCGTGCACCTGGCCGGCCTCCAGGTGCCGTTCGTCGCGGCCGATCCGATCATGGGCGCGCTCGTCAACGTGGTCGGCACGATGCGCGTGCTGGAGGCCGTCCGTCATGCGCAGGGAGCCGTGCGGGGCCTCTCCTACGCGAGCTCGGCGGGCGTCTACGACGCTGCGGGCGAGCTGCGCCCGCGCACGCTCTACGGCGTCTACAAGCGCTGCAACGAGGAGACCGCCCGGCACTACGCCGAGTCGCTCGGCGTGCCGTCCGTCGGCCTTCGCCCCTGGACGGTCTTCGGCGTCGGGCGCGATCAGGGCGTCACCTCCGCGCCCACCAGCGCCATCCAGGCGGTCGTGCGCGGCGAGGACTTCAACATCCCGTTCACGGGCTCGATGTCGATGCAGTACACGGCCGATGTCGCCGCGGCGTTCATCGCCGCGGCGCGCGCGCAACCGGCCGCACCGGCCGCCTACGACCTGCCGGGCGTGGTGATGACGATGGACGAGATCATCGCCTGCATCGAGAGCGCCGTCCCCGGCTCGCAGGGGCGCATCACGAGCAGCGGCGACCCGCTTCCGATCGCCGCCGATACACCGGGACCCTCGCTGCTCGAGCTCGTCCCGGAACTGACCGTCACGCCGTTCGCCGACGCGATCGCGCAGACGGCGGCACGCTTCGCCGAGCTCGACGCGGCCGCCTGAGGCCGGCTCAGGCCGGGCGGCAGCGGCAGGCCGAGCGCGGCCCGCACGATGCGGTCCTGCTCGCGGTAGTGCGCCGAGGTGTAGCCCTCGGACGGGCTGCCGCGCCAGGGCCGGCCCACGTAGCTCAGCCGCACGCCCGGAGGCACGGCCGCCTCGAGGCGATGGCGCACCGACCGCCACGCGCCCATGTTGGCGGGCTCTTCCTGAGCCCAGACGACCTCTTTGAGGCCCGTGTAGCCGGCCATCAGCTCGGTCAGCTCGGCCGTGGGGAACGGGTAGAGCTGCTCGATGCGGGCGATCGCGACCTCGTCGGCGCTGGCGCGCTCGGCGTGGCGCTGGAGGTCGTAGTAGACGCGGCCCGAGCAGAGCACGAGACGGCTCACGTCCTCGCGCCACTCGGCGCTGTCCGGGTCGTCGATGATCGGCTGGAACGAGACCTCGGTGAAATCGGCGAGCGACGAGAGCGACTCCTTGAGCCGGAGCAGGCCCTTGGGCGTCATCACGACCAGCGGCCGGCGCGTACGGCCCGCGGCCTGCCGGCGCAGCAGGTGGTAGAGCTGAGCCGGAGTCGTCACGTTGGCGATGCGCAGGTTGTCGTCGGCGGCGAGCTGCAGGAACCGCTCGAGCCGCGCCGAGGAGTGCTCGGGCCCGTTGCCCTCGTAGCCGTGCGGCAGGAAGAGCGTGAGGCGGGAGGTCACGCCCCACTTGGAGCGGCCCGAGGCGATGAACTGGTCGATGATCACCTGCGCGCCGTTGGCGAAGTCGCCGAACTGCGCCTCCCAGATCACGAGCGCGTTGCGCCGCGTGACCGAGTAGCCGTACTCGAAGCCCAGGCAGGAGGCCTCGGAGAGCGGCGAGTTGTGCACCTCGAAGCGCGCCCGCGAGTCGGCCAGGTGCTGCATCGGCGTGTAGCGCTCGCCCGTCTGGACGTCGTGCAGCACGAGGTGGCGGTGCGAGAACGTGCCGCGCTCGGTGTCCTGCCCGGTCAGCCGGATGGCGATGCCGTCGGCCAGCAGCGAGCCGAACGCGAGCGCTTCGGCATGGCCCCAGTCGATGCCGCCCTCGCGCACGGCGACGCGGCGGCGCTCGAGCTGCGACTCCAGCTTGGGGTGGACCGTGAATCCGTCCGGCACCTCGAGCAGCGCATCGGAGAGCGCGATCAGATCCTCGCCCGTGGGCGCGTGCGCATCGACCTGGTCGAGGTCGCGCGCCATGCGCTCGGGCTCGCGCTCGCCCTGTTCCTTGGTCTGCGACGGGTGGTGCGCGTCGCCCAGCTGCTCGAGCATCTGCGCCCGCCGCGCCTCGACCGCGGTCTCGTCGGTCAGGCCGTCGTCGACCAGCCGGCGCGAGTAGAGCGTCGTGACGGAGGGGTGCGCCTTGATGCGCGCGACCTGCAGCGGCTGCGTGTAGGAGGGCTCGTCGGTCTCGTTGTGGCCGAAGCGCCGGTAGCCGACGAGATCGATCAGCACGTCGCGCCCGAAGCGCTCGCGGAAGGCCATCGCCAGGCGCACGGCGCTGCGGCAGGCCTCGACGGCGTCGGCGTTGACGTGGATGATCGGGATGTCGAAGCCCTTGGCGAGATCCGAGGAGTAGCGCGTCGAGCGCGAGTCGTACGGATCCGTCGTGAAGCCGATCTGGTTGTTCGCGATGATGTGCAGCGTGCCGCCGATGCGGTAGCCCGCCAGCGACTGCAGGTTGAGCGTCTCGGCCACGACGCCCTGGCCCGGGAAGGCCGTGTCGCCGTGGATCGTGATGGCCAGCGCGCGACCCGTGTCGGCCGGGGCGTCGCTGCGCTCCTGGTCGGTCTGCAGGGCGCGCACGCGGCCCGCGACGACGGGATTCACGAACTCCAGGTGCGAGGGGTTGGGGAGCAGCGAGATGTCGATGCGGCGCTGCTCGACCCGCACCTCGCCCGCCTCGCGCACGACGACGTCGATGGCGCGCGAGGAGCGCGCGCCGTGGTGGTACTTCACGTCGCCGGCGCCGCCCACGGGGAGGTCTTCGAGGATGTCGTCGCCCGGGCGGCCTTCGAACTCGGCCATGATCGACGTGTAGTTGCGCCGCAGCACGTGCGCGAGCACGTTCAGGCGGCCGCGGTGCGCCATGCCGAGCACGGCCTCCGCCACGCCGGCCTGGGCGGCCAGCATGATCATCTCGTCGAGCATCAGCACCATCACGTCCAGGCCCTCGATCGAGAACTGCTTCTCGCCGAGGAACGCGCGGTGCAGGTAGTGCTCGAAGGTCTCGACGCGCAGCAGCCGGTCGAGGATGTGGCGGCGCTCGTCGGGCGGCAGCGGCTGCGTGTAGGTGCCCGACTCGATCGCCTCGCGCAGCCAGAGCCGCTGGCGGTGTCCCGAGAGGTGCTCGATCTGGTACGCGATCGGCCCGGCGTAGGTCTCGCGCAGGCGCGGGAGCGCGTCGGCCAGCGTCTCGCCCGGTACGAAGAGGTCGAGCGTGCCGGCCGGGATGTGCTCGAGGGCCTCGTCGCTCAGCCCGTGGTAGGCCGGGTCGAGGGCCGGATCGCCGATCGGATCGCTGCCCAGCGGGTCGAGGCGCGCGGCCATGTGGCCGTGCGTGCGGTAGGCGTGAACCAGGGATCGGGCCGCCCCGATCTCCTCTGGCGCAGTCAGGCCATTCCGGGTGGGATCGGCGCCGAGGCCACCATCGCCCAGTGCGGGCGGGCGGTCGCCGCGCCGTCTGCGGCGAGCGGTCGACATAGAGGGGTGGTGAAAAAGACTCCGGCGGGGTGAGGGCCCCGATAGTGATGAGACGCCGGTAACTTCCGGTCGTTAGGCTCAGCGTACACCCGCATGCGGGGGACACCCCCACACACCCCCCGCGCACACTGCGCACCCGTCGCGCGGGTGCGGCTCATCGGGCAGACTCCAGCGCATGGGGCGCACGGTGGTGGTCACGGGAGTAGGGGTCGTGAGCTCGATCGGCACCGGCGTCGAGGCATTCTGGGACGCGCTTGCCGACGGTGTCTCGGGCGCCAGCGTGCTCGAGCTGGACGGTGAGCCGCCGACCCCCGTCTGCCGGGTCAAGGACTTCGACGGCGAGGCGCTCTTCGGGCGCCGCGACTGCGCGTCGCATGGATCGCTGCGCGCAGCTCGCGACCGCCGCGGCGACGCTCGCACTCGCGGATGCGGGCGGCGATCTCGACCTGCCGCACGAGCGCATCGGCGCCAGCATCGGCTCCGCCCACGGCGGCATGGGCACGCTCGACGAGGCCTACCGCACGTACTTCGAGCGCGGCTCCGATCGCGTCAGCCCCTTTCTCATCCCGCTGGCCCTGACCAACACCGCCTGCGCGGCCGTGGCGCGCACGCTGCAGCTGCGCGGCCCCTCGTCGTCGACCTGCACCGCCTGCGCGGCGGGTGCCGATGCCATCGGCACCGCGCTCTGGCTGATCCGCTCGGGCCGCGCCGATGCGATGTTCGCCGGCGGGGCCGACTCCGCGATCTCGCCCGTCGTGCTGGCCGGCTACCGCAATCTGGGCGCGCTCGCGACGCTGCGCCACGGAGCCGAGGGCGCCAGCCGCCCGTTCGACTCCGAGCGCGACGGCTTCGTGATCGGCGAGGGCTCTGGCGTGCTCGTGCTCGAGGAGCGCGAGCACGCGCTCGCGCGCGGCGCGCGCATCTATGCCGAGCTGGCGGGCTACGGCTCGAGCTGCGACGCCTCGCACCTGACCGATCCCGACGAGACGGGCGCCGGCCCCGGGACCGCGATGACCGCGGCCCTCGAGGACGCGGGCCTCGGCCCGCAGGACATCGGCTACGTCAGCGCGCACGCCACCTCGACGCCCTCGGGCGACGCCGCCGAGGCGCGTGCGATCAAGCGCGCGGGCCTGGCGCACGCCGCGGTCTCGGCGACCAAGTCGCTGCACGGGCACACACTCGGCGGCGCGGGCGGCGTCGAGGCGGCCGCCTCGCTCCTGCCGCTCGTGCGCGGAATCGTGCCGCCCACGCTCAACCTCGTCGAGCCCGACGACGGCTGCGGCCTCGATCACGTCATGGGTACCGCGCGCCGCGGCGTCGACGTGCGCGCGTCGCTCTCGAACAGCTTCGGCTTCGGCGGCCACAACGCCGCGCTCGTGCTCGTCAGGGTGTGACCGCGACCGCGACCGCGAGCGCCCGGGCGCCACGGCTCTTCGGCACGCGTAGGGCAGGCGATCGCAGCGGTGTCGCGCCGGCGCCGCGCGCCTGACACGCGAGCGAGTGGCCCTCGTCGGCGAGACCCGCGGACGCGGTCGCGAGGCGCCGCCCGTGTGCGTGAGCCGCGCCGCCTGGAGGATCGCGGTTCCCGGCACCCGGTACGGATCGGAGGCGACGACCGACGTTCCCCAGCCGTTGCTCGCGCTCAGCACGCAGGTGAGCGCGTGACCCGGGTCGGCCGGGGCGAACAGGCCTTTTCAGGGTTGTCTAGGCCACTACGTACAGCGTCGCGAGGGTGGTATCGGACACGCCCGCCATGCGCGTTCCGCCTGCCACCTCGCCGCGCAACGCGGTAGCGATCTCGGCGCTCACGACCTCGCCGGGGGCCAGTGCGGGAATGCCCGGCGGGTAGGGCGCGACGAGCTCGGCGCTCACCCGCCCGACCGCATGCTCGATCGCCACGCGCTCGCGCGGTGCGAAGAACGCCTCGCGAGGCGTCATGCGCTGTTCGGGCCGGGTGCGCCACGAGGTCGCGATGCGCGGCGCCTCGCTCAGGCCGCCGCGGTTCTCGTCGATCGCCTCGGCCAGCGCGGTCGCCAGCCGGCGCACGCGCGCCTCGTCGTCCCCGATCGTCAGCAGCGGCACGAGCGTGCGCCGGTCGGCGCCCTCGAGGCGGATGCCGCGCTCGTTGAGCGAGCGGTCGACGGCGATGCCGTCGGCCAGCGTCGCGCTCACGTCGACGATCAGCTTGAGCGGATCGCGGGCGCCGACGGAGGGGTCAGCCGAGCACGCCGTCGTCGAGCATCTGCACGCCGTCGATCGCGCCGATCAGCTCGCGCGCCAGCGCCGCGAGCGCGAGCGCCCGGGTGAGCAGCTCCTCGCCGCGCTCCTGCATCAGCGCGCGCGTGCGATCGATGGACGCGAACAGGCTGGCCGAAGGGCTCGTCGTCTCGAGGACGTCGAAGGCCGCGTCCAGGCGGTCGAGGTCGAGATAGCCGCTGTCGCGCGCGAGCAGCACCGCGCCCGGGCGTGAACGAGGTCAGCGCCTTGTGCGTCGAGATCGCCACCGCATCGGCGCCGAGCGCCAGCGCGGAGGCCGGCACGTCGGGATGGAAGCCGAAGTGGCCGGCCCAGGCCTGGTCGCAGATCAGGGGGATCCCGCGCGCGTGCGCGAGCTCGGCGATGCGCGCGACGTGCGAGACGACGCCCAGCCAGGACGGCTCGACGAGCAGGATGGCGCGCGCGTCCGGCTCGGCAGCCAGCGCGGCCTCGATGGCCTCGACCGGGTGGCCGAGCGCGACGCCGCGGCGCCTCGTCGACCGCCGGCGCGACCCAGACGGGACGCGAGCCCGAGAGCACGAGACCCGCGGCGACCGACTTGTGCGAGCAGCGCGAGACGAGCACCGGCTCGCCCTCGGAGGCCACCGCCAGGCAGAGCGCCTGGTTGGGATGCGTCGAGCCGTTGCCCGAGAAGCGGCAGAGATCGGCGCCGAAGGCCTCGGCGGCGAGTTGCTCGGCGCGCGCGCGGATGCGCTTGCCGCCGCGCAGGTCGTCCGCACCGCCGTGCATCGGCGAGTCGGCCGCCGAGCAGCCGGTCGTCGCCGATCAGCGCCGGGTTGCGCTTGTGCCCCGGCGTCGAGAACGCCGTCGGCGCCTCGCGCAGGAAGGCATCCACCGCATCGGCGAAGGGAGTCTCGGGGCGCGTCACCTCGCGAGACGCTATGTGAACTGTGCGAGGCGGAGCAGCAGCACGGTCTTGCCGTCGACGATCTCGCCCCGCTCGATCATGGCGACGGCCTCGGCTGAGCGTGACCTCGACGACCTCGATGTCCTCGCCCTCGCCGGCCAGCCCGCCGCCCTCCGAGACGCGCTCGCCCGCGCGGTAGCTGCCGCTGAAGAAGGCGATGCGCTCGGTCACCGATCCCGGGCTCATGAAGTACTCGCCCAGGAACGTCACCGCGGCCACGCGGTAGCCGGTCTCCTCCTCGGCCTCGCGGCGGATCGCGGTCTCGGGATCGTCGCCGTCGAGCAGCCCGGCGGGCGCCTCGAGCAGCATGCCGTCGGGATGGCCGTTGAGGTAGGCGGGCATGCGGAACTGGCGCGTCAGCAGGATGGTGTCGCGAGTCTCGTCGCGCAGCAGGATCGTGGCGCCGTTGCCGCGGTCGTAGGCCTCGCGCTGCTGCGTCGTCCACTTGCCGTCGCGGCCCTGGATGTCGAACGTCGCTCGCCGCAGCGTGTACCAGGAGTCCGACAGCACCTCCAGCTCGCGCAGGCGCACGCGCGGATTGCGCCCGGGATCCTCGGGAATCGCCACGCGCTGCAGGCTAGACCGCGACGCGGCTCGGCAGCGCGCTCGTGCCCTGCAGGGCGAGGTCGACGCTGCGCGCGGCCTCGCGGCCGTCGGCGATGGCCTGCACGATCAGGTCGGCGCCGCGCACGCAGTCGCCTGCGGCGAAGACGCCGTCGGCCGCCGTGGCGAACGCCGCGTCGACGGGCACCCGGTCGCGAGGGCCGAGCTCGAGGCCGAGCTGGCCGTAGAGCGGATCGTCGCTCTCGACGCCCGTGAAGCCCACGGCGACGAGCACGAGGTCGATGTCGAGCGTCACCTCGCCGCCGGGCACGGGCTCGGGCCGCCGCACGCCGCTCTCGGCGAAGCCCGGGAACTCCATGCGGCGCGCGCGCAGGCGCTTGACGCGGCCGCCCTCGCCCTCGAGCGCGATCGTCTCGAGCTGCCACTCGCGCTCGCCGCCCTCCTCGTGCGCGGGGTAGGTGCGCATCAGGAACGGCCACTCGGGCCACGTCTTCTGCGGGCTCCGCCGGCTGGGCGGCGTCGGGCCGTGCGCGATCTCGACCACCGAGGCGCAGCCCTCGCGCAGCACGTTGCCGAGGCAGTCCGCGCTCGTGTCGCCGCCGCCCAGGATCGCGACGTTGAGGCCGCGCCCGCTCAGCTCGGGCCCGCTCACGGGCAGCCCGGCGACGCGCCGGTTCTGCTGCACGAGGTACTCCATGGCGAGGTGGACGCCGTCCAGCTCGGCGCCCGGCAGCGCGAGCTGCCGGTGCCTCTGGGCCCCCGTGGCGAGCACGAGCGCGTCGTGCCGGGAGCGCAGCTCGTCGAGCGGCACGTCGCTCCCGACGCTGATGCCGAACACGAACTCGACGCCCTCGGCGACCAGCTGGGCGACGCGGCGGTCGATCAGCTCCTTCTCGAGCTTGAAGTCGGGAATGCCGTAGCGCAGCAGTCCGCCGGCGCGGTCGTCGCGCTCGTAGACCGTCACGGCGTGCCCGGCGCGCGCGAGCTGCTGCGCGGCGGCCAGGCCCGCGGGGCCGGAGCCGATCACGCCGACCGAGCGCCCGGAGCGCACCTCGGCCGGCTGCGGGGTGATCCAGCCCTCCTCCCAGGCGCGCTCGACGATCGCCCACTCGATCTCCTTGATGGTGACCGCGTCGTCGTTGATCGTCAGCACGCAGGCCTCCTCGCAGGGCGCCGGGCAGAGCTTGCCGGTCAGCTCGGGGAAGCTGTTGGTGGAGTGCAGGCGCTCGCTCGCCTCCTCCCAGCGACCCCGGTGCACGAGGTCGTTCCAGTCGGGGATGAGGTTGCCGAGCGGGCAGCCCTTGTGGCAGAACGGCACGCCGCACGACATGCAGCGCCGCGCCTGGTCGCGCACCTCGCCCTCGGGCGCGTGCAGGTGCACGTCGCGGTAGTCGCCGACGCGCTCGAGCGGCGCCCGCAGGGGGCCGAGGCGCCGCTGCACCTCGAGGAATCCGCGCGGGTCAGCCACGGGCGCCTTCCAGCTCGGGATCGCGCTCGGCGGCGATGCGCAGGAGATCGTGGGGCATGACCTCGATGAACTGTGCTACAGACGTATCCCAGTCGGCGAGCAGCGCGGCCGCGACATCGCTGCCCGTGAGGTCGCGGTGCCGCTCGACCAGCTCGCGCAGGCGACCGTCGTCGCTGACGGGTCGCAGCGCCACCATGTCGCTGTTGATGCGGCGCGCGTTCTCGCCGTCGGGATCCCACAGGTAGGCGACGCCGCCGGACATGCCGGCCGCGAAGTTGCGGCCGACCGTGCCGAGCACCGCGACGAGGCCGCCGGTCATGTACTCGCACCCGTGGCGGCCGACGCCTTCGACGACGGCGGTGGCGCCCGAGTTGCGCACCGCGAAGCGCTCGCCGGCGCGGCCGCGCACGAACAGCTCGCCCGAGGTCGCGCCGTACAGCGTCGTGTTGCCGACGGCGATGCTCGCCGAGGGCTCGTAGCCGGCGTCGGCGGGCGGGCGCACGACGATGCGGGCACCCGAGAGGCCCTTGCCGACGTAGTCGTTGGCCTGTCCCTCGAGGTCGAGCACGAGGCCGCGGATGCCCCAGGCGCCGAGGCTCTGGCCGGCCGTGCCCGTCAGCCGCAGCGTGAGCGCGTTTTCGGCCAGCGCCTCGGGGCCGAGGCGGCGGATGAGCTCGCCCGAGAGCAGCGCGCCGATCGCGCGGTCGGTGTTGTGCACGCCGCGCTCGACCGTGACCTGCTCGCCGCGCACCAGCGCGTCGCCGGCCAGGGCGAGCACCTCGCGGTCGAGCGGCGCCGCCGGCTCCGCGCCCGGGATGCCCGCGAAGCGCGCCTGCGAGCCCTCGGGTCCGACGGCCGGCGAGAGCAGGGCGCCGAGGTCGATGCCGGCGCCGCCGTCGCTGGCCTGGCGCACGAGGTCGGTGCGCCCGATCAGATCGTCGAACTGCCGGATGCCGAGGTGCGCCATCAGTTCGCGCACCTCCTCGGCCACGAACAGCAGGTACTGCACGATCTGCTCGGGCGTGCCGGCGAAGCGCCTGCGCAGCTCGGGATCCTGCGTCGCGATGCCCACCGGGCAGGTGTTGAGATGGCAGACGCGCATCATGATGCAGCCCGCCGCGACCAGCGGAGCGGTCGAGAACCCGAACTCCTCGGCGCCGAGCAGCGCGCCGATCACGACGTCGCGGCCCGTGCGCAGCCCGCCGTCGACCTGCAGGCGCACGCGCCCGCGCAGGTCGTTGCCGACCAGCACCTGCTGCGTCTCGGCCAGGCCGAGCTCCCAGGGCACGCCGGCGTGCCGGATCGACGAGGTCGGCGAGGCGCCGGTGCCGCCGTCCATGCCGGCGATCACGATGTGGTCGGCGCCCGCCTTGGCGACGCCGGCCGCGACGGTGCCGACGCCCGCGAGCGCGACGAGCTTGACGCTGATCTCGGCCGACGGATTGGCACAGCGCAGGTCGTGGATCAGCTGTGCCAGGTCCTCGATCGAGTAGATGTCGTGGTGCGGCGGCGGCGAGATCAGCCCGACGCCGGGCGTGGAGTGGCGCAGGCGCGCGATCTCGACGTCGACCTTGTGGCCGGGCAGCTGCCCGCCCTCACCGGGCTTGGCTCCCTGCGAGACCTTGATCTGCAGCACGTCGGCATCGACCAGGTAGGCGGTGGTGACGCCGAAGCGCGCCGAGGCCACCTGCTTGATGGCCGAGCGCCGCGAGTCGCCGTTGGCGTCGAGCTGCGAGCGGCGCGCGTCCTCGCCGCCCTCGCCGCTGTTGGAGCGGCCGCCCAGGCGGTTGAGCGCGATCGCGAGCGTCTCGTGCGCTTCCTTCGAGATGGAGCCGAGCGACATGGCGCCCGAGGCGAAGCGCCGCACGATCTCGCTCGAGGGCTCGACCTCGTCGAGCGGCAGCGGCTCGGCCGCGGGGACGAACTCGACCAGGCCGCGCAGCGCGCCGCCGAGGCGGTTCTCCTCGTCGGCGGCGGCCGAGAAGGCGCTGTAGCTCTCGGGACGCTCGTCGCGCACCGCACGCTGCAGCGACGAGATGACCTCGGGGTTCCAGACGTGCCGCTCCCCGCGCAGGCGGTAGGCGTAGACGCCGCCCGGATCGAGCTCGCCGCCGGCGAGCGCGTGCTCCTGGCGCCGCAGGACGTCTCCGGCGATCTCCTCGAGGCCGATGCCCCCGACGCGCGAGGGCGTGCCCGTGAAGTAGCGCGCGACGACGTCGGCCGACAGCCCGACGCACTCGAAGAGCTGCGCGCCGCGGTAGGACATGACCGTCGAGACGCCCATCTTGGAGAGCACTTTGAGCAGGCCCTTGCCGACCGCCTGGACGTAGCGGCCCTGGGCCTCCTCGGCGCTCTCGGCCGCCACCTCGCCGCCGGCCCATTGCGCCGCCACGAGGTCGAGCGCGACGTACGGGTTGACGGCTGCGGCGCCGAAGCCCACGAGCAGCGCGAAGTCCATCACCTCGCGGGGCTCGCCCGACTCGACGACCAGCCCGCACTTGGTGCGCCAGCCCTCGCGCACGAGGTGGCTGTGCACGGCGGCGGTGGCGAGCAGGGCGGGGATCGGCGCGGCGTCGGGTCCGGCGGCCGCGCGATCGGAGAGGATCAGGATCTCCTCGCCCAGGGCGATGGCACGGGAGGCGCGCCGGCAGAGCGCGTCGAGCGCGCGCTCGAGCGCCCGGCCGCCGCCGCGGGCGTCGAACGTGCAGTCGAGGGTGACCGTGCGGAAGCGGTCGCGCGGCAGCGCGCGCAGCTTGGCGAGATCGCCGCTCGTGAGCACCGGCTGGGCCATGGCCAGGCGCCGGGCGTGGTCGGGCGACTCGTCGAGCAGGTTGCCCTGCGCGCCGACGGCCGTCCGCAGGCTCATCACGAGCGTCTCGCGCTGCGGGTCGATGGCGGGGTTCGTGACCTGCGCGAAGAGCTGCTTGAAGAAGCCGCGCAGCAGCCGTGGGCGACGCGAGAGCGCGGCGAGCGGCGTGTCGACGCCCATCGAGGCGATCGGCTCCTGTCCGTCGCGTGCCATCGGCGCGATGATGCCGAGCAGCTCCTCCTCGCTGTAGCCGAAGAGGCGCAGGTCGCGCTGGAGCGCCTCCGGGGCCGGTGGCTCGACCGGCGGCGAGGGGATGTCCTCGAGGTAGATCTTCTGCTCGTCGAGCAGCGCGCGATAGGGCCGGCGACGCGCCAGGGCGCGCTTGATCTCGTCGTCGCCGCGGATGCGCCCGGCGTCGGTGTCGACGATCAGCATCTGCCCGGGGCGCAGCCGGTCGTTGACGACGACCTCGGCCGGATCCAGATCGAGCACCCCCGCCTCGGAGGCCAGCACGAGCAGGCCGTCGCGGGTGACCTGGTAGCGGCAGGGGCGCAGGCCGTTGCGGTCGAGCGTCGCGCCGGCCTGCCGGCCGTCGCAGAACGCGATGGCCGCGGGCCCGTCCCACGGCTCGAGCATGCCGGCGTGGAACTCGTAGAACGCGCGCAGGTCGTCCGCCATGGGCGTGGCCTGGCTCCAGGCGGCCGGGATCAGCATCGCGAGCGCGTGCGCGGGCGCTCGCCCGGCCAGCACGAGCAGCTCGAAGGCGGCGTCGAGGGCGGCGGAATCGCTCCAGCGCTCGTCGATCAGCGGGAACAGCTTGGGCAGGTCGTCGCCGAGCTGCGCCGAGCGCAGCTGCGGCTCGCGCGCGTGCATCCACTGCGTGTTTCCGCGCACGGTGTTGATCTCGCCGTTGTGCGCGAGGTAGTGGAAGGGGTGCGCGAGGTCCCACGAACCGAGCGTGTTGGTGGAGAAGCGCGAGTGGACGAGCGCCATCGCGCTCTCGATCTCGGGCTCGCGCAGATCGCTGTAGTAGGCCGGGAGCTGGCGCGCCGTCAGCAGCCCCTTGTAGGTCAGCGTGCTGCTCGAGAACGACGCGATGTGGAACGTCGCCTCGGGCACGCGCCGGGCGGCCGCGGCGAGCTCGACGCGGCGGCGGATCACGGCCAGCTTGCGCCGGAACGCGAGCTCGTCGCCCGTCGGGCCCTGGGCGACCAGGAGCTGGCGCACCACGGGCTCGCTCTCGCGCGCGAGGCGGCCGATGGCGCTGGAGTCGCGCGGCACGTCACGCCAGCCGAGCGGCTGCTGCCCCTCCTCGACCGCGATGCGCACGCACAGCTCCTCGCAGCGCAGACGCAGCGCGGGATCGGTGGGCAGGAAGCACATCGCGACCGCGTAGTGGCCGGCCGGCGGCAGCTCGAGCTCGAGCTCGGCGCGGCAGAACCGCCGCAGCAGGCGGTCGGGCACCTGCAGCATCAGGCCGGCGCCGTCGCCCGTGTCGGGATCGGCGCCGCGCGCTCCGCGGTGCTCCATGGCGGCCAGCATGGCGAGCGCGCGCTCGACGAGCTCGCGGCTGCGCGCGCCGTCGGCGCGCGCGATCAGGCCGAGGCCGCAGGCATCGTGCTCGAAGCGCCGGTCATACAGAGGATTGCGTGCAAGTGCCTGCACGCGGCCAAGCCTACCAGAGTTGTGAATCAAGTGAATCGCCCAACTGGCGCTCATTGAATCAAATGTTTCAGTGTGGTGAACGTCGCCCGCCTTCTAGTCTGTCGGCATGAGCCTGATCGACAGCGGCTGGGCCGCGTGGCTGCCGTTCGAGCTGACCGCGGCGCTCGAGGCGCTCTCCGGTGGAGCACCGGCCCGCCGCGCCCTGCGACAGCAGCTGGCGGCCGAGCGCGACGAGGCCTCGCGCGAGCGCTGGGAGCGCTTCCGGCTGGTGGCGCCGTCGCGCGTCGACGTCCCGATCGACGCCGACGACCTGACCGAGGAGGAGTGCTACGCGCTGCTCGAGGCCCTCGGCCTCGTCGCGGGCAACCCGCCGCGGGCGGTGGAGGCCGAGCCCGTCGAGCTCGTGCTCACGCTCGACGAGGACGACCGCCGCGAGCTCGACCGCATCCGCGCGGCGCGCGACCCCGGCACCGCTGCGACGCCGACCGAGGCGCTGCCGTCTCTCGAGGCGTCCTTCGGCGGAGGCGACGTGGGGCGCAACGATCCGTGCCCCTGCGGCTCCGGGTCAGAAGTTCAAGCGCTGCCACGGCCGATAAACCCGCGAGAGCAGGCGCGTATCTCAGCCTCGCAGCTCGTGGCTATTGACACCGGCAGCGCGATTGTCTATCGTCCGCTGGCAGCGCTGTCTGACAGCGCTGTCATATGATGCGTCCCAGAGCCGGAAGGACAGCCCTTGAGCGGAGCCAGTCTTGATGCCATCGCTGGTTCCGACGGGCGCTTCGCGGTGCTCGCCATGGATCAGCGAGCAACGCTGCGGCGCATGCTCGATCGCGGCCGAGCAGCCGTCCGGCGGACGCCGATCTCTCCGCCTTCAAGGTCGACATCGTCCGTGCACTCGCGCCGCTCTCGAGCGGCGTGCTGCTCGACGCCGGACTACGGCGTCGGGCCCGTGCGCGCCGCCGGAGCGCTGCCCGATGGGGTCGGGCCTGCTCGTCGCGGCCGAGCCCGTCGACAAGGATCAGTGGAACGGCGAGCCGCGCGCCCGGGTCGATCCGGAGCGGGGCGCCGCGTACGTCCTGCGCCAACGGCGGCGACGCGCTCAAGTTCCTCGTGCAGTGGCGACCCGGCCGGCCGCATCGCGCCGGCGATCCCGACCTCGCCTGCCGAGGCGCTCACGGTCGTCGGCGACGTCGTCGCCGACTGCCGCCGGGCCGGCGTCCCCAGCGTGATCGAGCCGCTCATCGCCAAGCTCCCGGACGAGTCGCCGCTCTCGGCCGCAGGCCACCGCGGAGCTCGTGATCGAGTCGGCTGCGCAGATGGCGGGCGAGCGTCCCGACCTCCTGAAGCTCGAGTGGCCCGGCAGCGCCGAGGGCTGCCGCCGCGTCACCGAAGCACTCGGCGCCGGTGCCCTGGGCACTGCTCTCCGCCGGCGTCGGGTTCGACGACTTCGTCGAGCGCGTTCGCATCGGCGCTCGACAACGGCGCGTCGGGCTTCATCGCCGGCGCGCCATCTGGGGCGAGGCGGTCAAACTCACCGGCGCCGCGCGCGTCGGATTTCCTCGAGCAGACCGCCGTCCCCAGGCTCGCGACCCTGAGCGACCTCCTCGCCGAGCACGGCCGCTCGTGGCGGGAAGTCGCCGCATGAGGACTCGCCGGCGCCGTGGGCGCGGCCCGCCGGAAGGATCGAAGACGACGAGATCAGCCCGCCTGACGCCAGAGATCCGTTCACAGGCAATCAAGCCAAACAAAGGACAACAGTCGAGAGCTCTAGGGAAGATCGGAATCGGTGCGGCCGTCGTGGGCGCCACCGTCTTCGCCGCCACCACGGCGGCGGTCGCCCACCCGGCGGCGAACAACAAGAAGATCGTCCTCATGGTCGGCGTGAAGGGCGATCCGTTCTACGTCTCCATGCAGTGCGGTGCACAGGACGGCCGCCAAGAAGGCCGGCTACAGCCTGCAGGTGCAGGGTCCGGACAAGTTCGACGCCACGCTCCAGAACCCGCTCCTCGACGCCGTCGCCTCCTCCAAGCCCGCCGCGCTGCTCGTGGCGCCGAACGACGTCAAGGCTTCGGCCTCGCCGCTCAAGCGCATCCAGAAGGCCGGCACCAAGGTCATCCTCGTCGACACCACGGTCACGGACAAGTCGATCGGCGCCTCCCGCATCGCGACCGACAACGAGCTCGGCGGCGAGCAGGCCGCAGCAGGCGCTCGCAAAAGCTCGGCGTGCAAGGGGCAAGGTCCTCGTCATCTCCACCGACCCCGGCGTCTCGAGCGTGGACGCCCGCATCGCGGGCTTCAACAAGAAGGCCGCCGCGCTCGGCATGAAGCTCGTGAGCAAGGCGCAGTACTCCCACAACCAGCCGGCAACGGCCGCGCAGATCATCTCGGCCGCGCTCGCAGAAGGATCCCGACCTCGAAGGGCGTGTTCGCGACGAACCTGTTCTCCGCTCAGGGCGTCGCCACCGGCGTGCGCCAGGCCGGCAAGTCCGGCAAGGTCAAGGTCGTCGGGTTCGACGCGGGCCCGGATCAGATCAAGCAGCTCAAGGCCGGCCAGGTGCAGGCGCTCGTCGCGCAGAAGCCGTACGACATCGGCCAGCAGGGCGTCGAGCAGGCCGTCGCCGCGCTGACCGGCGGCAAGGTCGACGAAGAACATCGGCACGACCTCGCTGATCATCACGAAGTCGAACATGAATCAGCCCGCTCGTCAAGAAGTACATCTACAAGGCGAGCTGCTAACCGGACGCACCGCACGGGGAGGGGCGAGGAGCCAGCGTGCTCTCGCCCCTCCCGTCTCGCGTGCTTCGCGATGCAGACACTCCGCCAGCAGACGGCCGTGATCGTGACCGGGCCTGCAGGCGCGGGCAAGTCGACGATCGCCGTCGTCCTCGCCCGCGCGCTGCCCGCTGCCCTGATCGACAACGACGTCGACCGCCGGGCACGATCGATCCTCTGCTCACGCGGTGAGGCACGCAGCGACTGCGCGGGCAGCGGCCTACGACGCTCTCGCGGACGCGGCCGTGGCCGCGGCGCGCAGCGGCGCTCACGTGGTGGTCGCAGCGCCGTTCACGCGAGGAGCGGCGCGACGCGCGCGCCTGGGAGTCAGCCTGCGCGACCGCTTCGCCGGCGCTGGCGCCGAAGCCGTGCTCGCGTGGATACGGGTACCGGACGCCGACTTGCTCGAGCGCCTCGCCGCTCGCTCCGCCGGTCGCGACGAGGCCAAGCTCGCGGATCCCGCCGCGTGGCTCCGCGAGGCGGAGGCCGGCACGCCGCCGAGCGCCCCGCACATCGAGGTCGACGGGACGCGCTCCTGCGGACGCAGCGGCCGTGCGCGCTCGTCGCGGCGCTCGCGGCGCGGAGGGGCCGGTACGGCTCCCGTCCACCTGCCGTCCGACTGGCGAGAAGCTTGCTCGTCCTAGGCGCGAATCTGGGAGTCGATCGGACGCTTCGCCTGGAACGGCTCCTGCCCGGCTATGTGCAGCGGCCGCGCGAGGCCGTGGCGACCGCCGGCGGCAAGGCCGTCAACATCTGCCGCGCGAGCCGCGCCCACGACGGTCCGCCCGCGCCTCGTCGCGAACCTCCCCGGACGCATGGGCGAGCTGGTCGGGGACATGCTCGATGCCGAAGGTCACGATCTCCGGCGGGTCGTCACTGCCGGCGAGGCGCGCTCGCAGATCGTCATCATCGAGGACGACCTGCGCATCACCGTTCTCAACGAGCCCGGCCCGGAGCTGTCGCGGGCCGACTTCGCGGCGCTGCTCGCCGCAGTGCGCGGCGGAGCTCCCCGGCCATCGGGTGGCCGTGGCGAGCGGGAGCCTGCCGCCGGGCGCGCCCGACGACGCCTACGGGCAGGTCGTGGAGATCGCGCGCGCCGCCGGCGCGTTCAGCGTCGTCGACGCGGCGCGCGCCGCTCTGCGCGCGCTGCCTCGCCGTTCGGCCCCGACGTCGTCACGCCCAACCTCGCCGAGGCCTCGGCCGCCCTGCTCGGCACGGCGGACGAAGCCGTCGAGCCCGAGGGTGACGACGTGCGTGCGGCGGCCCTCGAGGCGGCCCGCGGGCTGCGCGCCGCCGGTGCGCGCTCGGCGCTCGTCACGGCCGGGCGCCACGGCGTGGCCGGCGCCGCAGCCGACGGGTGCTTCTGGGTGGCCGCTCCGTCCGTCGACGGAGTCAATCCCGTCGGCGCGGGCGACTCGTTCGTGGCCGGCCTCGCGATCGCCCTGGAGCGCGGCGACTACGCTGCGCGACGCGACCATCGCCGCGGTGGCCACCGGCAGTGCCTCCGTCGCGCATCCGCTCGCCGGGGGCGTCGATCCCGCTGCTGGTCGCCGAGCTGCAGCCCGCGCTCTCGCTGGAGCCGGCGCATGAGCAAGCGCAGCCGTCCGACGCTCGCGGACGTCGCCGAGCAGGCCGGCGTGAGCCTGAAGACCGCCTCGCGCGCGCTCAACGGCGAATACGGCGTGCGCCCGCGACGCTCGAGAGAGGTCCTCGCGGCCGCGCGCTCGCTGGGCTTCCGGCCGAACCTGCTCGCCCGCTCGCTGGCCTCCGGGCAGTCGAGCGCCGCCGATCGGCCTGATCATCTCCGACGTCGCGGATCCCTTCTTCGGCGAGCTGATCGGGAGCGTCGAGCTCGCACTGCGCGCCCGCGACCTGCAGCTCGTGATCGCGAGCCACCACGACGACGCCGACCGGCAGCTGAAGATCGTGCGCGCGCTCGTCGAGCGCCGCGTCGACGCGCTGCTGCTCACTCCCGCGCCCGGCGATGCGTCGTACCTCGCCGACGACATCGAGCACGGGCTCGTCGTCATCGCGCTGGATCGGCCGGTCGAAGGCGTCGAGGTCGACACCGTCGTCGTCGAGAATCGCGTCGGCTCGGCCGATGCCGTGCGTGAGCTGATCGCCGCCGGCCACCGGCGGATCGCCGCGCTCGCGAACGACTCCAGGCTCTGGACGATGCAGGAGCGCCTGGCCGGCTATCGGCTCGCGCTGGCCGAGGCCGGGATCGCCGAGGATCCGGCGCTGATGGTGCTGGCCGGCGCCGACGGCCGGGAGACGGAAGCGAGCATCGCCGCGATGCTCGCTTCCGTCCGATCCGCCGACCGCCATCTTCGCGGCGCACAACGCCACGGGGCGCGAGGCGATCCGCGCCATGCGCGCCGCGGGTATCGAGCTGCCGCTCATCTCGTTCGACGAGTCGAGCGACCCGGATCTGCTGATCACTGCCGCCGCTCGTGATCCAGTCCGACCCGCGACGGCTCGGCTGGGTGGCGGCCGAGATGGCGCTCGAGCGCCTCGACGGTCTGCGGGAGCCCGCCCGCCTGGTGATCCACCCGGTGCGGCGCCTCGACGTGCGAGCAGGCGGTCCCCTCGTGAGCGCGCGCGAGCGAGGCCGATCGTGATCGGGCTCGATATCGGAACCGCGCGCATCAAGGCGCTCGGTCTTCGGGCTCGACGGCGACGAGCTCGCCGAAGTCGAGCGCCCGACCCCCTGGAGCACCCACGGCGACCAGGCCGAGATGGATCCGGGCGAGCTGGCGGAGATCATCCGGGACACGGTCGCCTCCGTGCCGCTCGCGATCGAGCGGCAGGCGGCGAACGGGTTCGGGTCGTCGCCATCGGCGTGACGGGCATGGGGGAGGCGGGCGTGCTCGCCGACGGGCACGGCCGGCCGCTCGCGCGGATCCTCGCCTGGCACGACCCGCGCGGCGATGCCGATGCTCGTGCGGCGCGGAGGTGGGCGAGGATGCGTTTCAGCGTGCCGTCCGGCATGCCGCTCAATGCGCAGCCGTCGCTTGCGAAGATCCTCTGGCTGCGCCGCTCGGTCGATGCCGCGGCGACTGCCGTGCGCTTCCTCTCGCTGCCGGAATGGGGCGTCGTCTGCCTCGGCGGCGAGCCGGTCAGCGAGCTCTCCCTGGCGAGCCGGACCGGGCCTGCTCGACATCGGTGCGCTCGCGCCGTTCGCCGGCGCCGTCGCCGCTGCGTCGGCCGGAACCTCCTGTCCGAGCTCGTGCAGGCCGGAGATGCGGCCGGGACGGCCGGCGGCGACTCGCTCCCTGCGAGCATCCAGCGGTGCCGTGCTCACGGTCGCCGGCCACGATCACCAGGCCGCCGCGCTGGCCGTCGGTGCCGCGCGCCCGGGAGCGCTGTTCAACTCGCTCGGCACCGCAGAGGCACTCGTCGCTGCGTGGACGGGCCGCTCGATCCATCCGCCGTCGGCCGGCTCGCCGCGGGCGGAACGACCGTCGGCTGGGGCGTTGCGCGCGGCTGCTCGACCGTGCAGGAGGGGCTGCGCACGGGACTCGTGCTGGAGCGGCTCGCCGCCGCTGCTCGGCGCGAACGATCGCGCCTCGCGGCGCCTGCTCGGCGAGCAGGCGCTCGAGGTCGATCTCGCAGAGATCCCGCCCGGGGTCATCGTCAGCGGCGCCGAGACGCGGCCGCAGCTCGCATCGTTCGCCGACGGTCTCCCCGCTGCCGCCGTCTGGGCCGCCGCCGTTCGCGATCTGACCGCGGCCAGCGCGCGCCGGCTCGAGCGCATCGAGGCCGAGATCGGCCCTCACTCGCACGTCACGCGCAGCCGGGCGGCTGGACGCGCAACGCGGCGCTGCTCGCCGCCAAGCGCCGGCAGTTCGGCGACGTCGAGATCAGCGGCTGCGCGAAGCCGGCGCGACTGGGCGGCCCTGCTTGCCGGCGTCGCCGCCGGCGTAGTTGAATCACCCGAAACCGACGCGGCGCCCGTCTGGCCAGGTAGTCGCGTGCCACGCGCGAACAGCGAGGTGTCCTGATGGGCGATGACGCACAGACGCCGGAGAATCCCGGCGACGGTCGCACGGCAGGCGAGCAGGCGGCGGGCGCGCGTGGCCGGACCGCGGTCCCCACGCTCGTCTCGCGCGGGTTGACGAAGAGCTACGGCCACGTGCGGGCGCTGCGCGGCGAATTTTCCAGGCGCTACGCCGGTGAGGTCACCGCGCTCATCGGTGACAACGGCGCCGGCAAGTCGACGCTCATCAAGATGCCTGGCGGGCGTGATCCAGCCCGACGGCAGCGAGGTCCTCGGTCGCCGGCGAGCGGTCGTCCAATGACCGATCCTCAGCACGCCGACGCACCTCGGCATCGAGACCGTCTACCAGGATCTCGCGCTCGCGCCCGACCTCGACGCCGCCGCCAACGTCTTCCTCGGCCGCGAGGTGCGGCGGCGCATCCGCGTGCTCCACAACCAGCCCGAGATGCGCCGGCGCACCGCCGAGAGCTTCCGCGAGCTCGGGGTGGGCATGGTGCAGGACATGCGCGTGCCGGTGGCCTCGTTCTCGGGCGGCCAGCGCCAGTCGGTCGCCATCGCGCGGGCAGCCATGTGGGCCGAGCGCGCCATCATCATGGATGAGCCGACGGCCGCGCTGGGCGTCATCCAGACGCGCGAAGGTGCTCGAGCTCGTCCTGATGCGTCCGCGAGCGCGGGCTCGCCGTGGTCTTCATCTCCCACAACCTCCCGCAGGTGCTGGAGATCGCCGATCGCATCGAGGTCATGCGCCTCGGCGCGCGCGTGGCGCGCTTCCGGCGCGGCGAGGCCAACGTCGAGCAGCTGATCGGGGCCATCTCGGGCGCGTACTCCGAACGAGGTGTCCGGCATGAGCGAGCCCCGACAAGCGCCACGGCGAGGCCGAAGTCGCCGCCGAAGCCGAGGACCGCCGGCATGCTACGGCCGAGCCGACGCAGACGGCGCTGCAGCGGCTCATCAACGAGCCCCGTGATGGTCACGTTCGGGGCGCTGCTCGTGATCATCATCGCCTTCTCGATCCAGGCCTCGGGCCAGTTCGACACCGCCTCCAACTTCCCGCAGCTTGCGCAGAACGTCGCCATCCTGACCGTCGTCAGCGTCGGCACCACGTTCGTGATCGCCACCGCCGGCGTCGACCTCTCGATCCCGAGCGGCATCGTGCTCGGCGAGGTCTTCGCGGTGAAGGCCCTGGGCCTGATCTCCGTGGGCGACGGCACGGCCGTCGACATCGACGGCGACCAGACGAAGGCCTGGTACATCCTCGTTGCGCTCTGCGCATCGCTGCTCGCCGGTCTCGCTCTCGGTCCGTCAACGGCTTCGCTCGTCGGCTACATGCGCATCCCGCCGCTCATCGCCACACTGGGCACGCTCGGTGCCGGCCTCGGCATCGCCCTGCTGCTCCAGAACGGCGTCAACATCGGCGACCTACGCGCTCGACCCGCGTCGCGAGCGGCCACGCCATCCCTCGGTGCCCAATCTCATCACGATCGCCGTCGCTGGCCGTGATCGCTCGATCATCCTCCTCAACCTGAGCGTGTTCGGTCGCCACACGCTCGCGATCGGGAGCAACGAGGAGGCCGCGCGCCGCGTCGGCATCAAGGTCGAGCGCCACCTCCTGAAGGTCTACGTCTTCGGCGGCATGATGAGCGGGCTCGCAGGCTTCCTCTCGCTCGCCTATTTCACCACCACGTCGGTGGGCGGCCACTCGACCGACAACCTGCGCGCCATCACGGCCGTCGCGATCGGCGGCACGAGCCTGTTCGGCGGCGTCGCCACCATCATCGGCACGGTCATCGGCGTCTGGATTCCGGCCGTGCTCCAGAACGGCTTCGTCATCACCGGCGTCCAGCCCTACTGGCAGGACGTCGCCGTCGGCTTCGTGCTGATCCTCGCCGTCGTGGCTCGATCAGCTGCGCAGGAAAGTCGCGGGGCAGCCGCTGAACGGCGCGTGCGCTCCACCGTGAGCGGCCGTCTTGGCCCTATCCTGCTCGCATGCTCGACCTGCGCTACGACCCGGTCTCCCGTTCCGGCTACGTCCGCCTCCGCCAGGGCAAGGTGGCGCGCACGCGCGAGCTCTCGCCCACGGCCAACGGCGAGTACGACTCGCGCGACCGCCTGGTGGCGATCCAGATCTCCGAGCTCGACGAGACGGCCGCCGAGTTCCTGCGCACGGCCGACGAGGAGACGCTGCTACGGGTGATCCGCGAGCAGGCCGGCCGCCGCAAGGCGGGCAGCCAGCCGCCGCCCGGCGTCGTGCGCGAACCTCGTCGCTAGAAGGTTCGCGCGCGTGACCGCGCCGTCGCTGGCCGAGGAGACCAGCGCCGCGTACTTCGCGAACACGCCCGTGGTGTAGCGGGGCGGAGGCGTG
Organism: uncultured Actinomycetes bacterium; assembly: GCA_963713435.1. Classification (GTDB taxonomy): domain Bacteria; phylum Actinomycetota; class Thermoleophilia; order Gaiellales; family JALYLC01; genus JALYLC01. Next base: position 70,243 of record CAVQLU010000009.1, on the reverse strand, counting down.
ACGACATGGCGCAGCCGCTCGGCGATCTCGTCGTCGGAGAGGTCGACCCGTAGCTCGCGGCCCTCGACGTCGAGCGTGACGATGTCGCCCTCGCGCAGCGCCGCCAGCGGTCCGCCGCGTGCGGCCTCGGGCGCGACGTGTCCCACCATGAAGCCGTGCGTGGCGCCCGAGAAGCGCCCGTCGGTGATCAGCGCGACGTCCTCGCCGAGACCCTCGCCCACGATGGCCGCGGTGACGTGCAGCATCTCGCGCATGCCGGGCCCGCCGGCCGGGCCCTCGTAGCGGATGCACACGACGTCGCCCTTCTTGATCGTGCGCGCCTTCACCGCCGCGAAGCAGTCTTCCTCGGAGTCGAAGACGCGCGCCGGGCCGCTGTGAAGCGTGCGCTCGTGGCCGGAGAGCTTGACGACGCAGCCCTCGGGTGCCAGGTTGCCGTAGAGGATCGCGAGCCCGCCGGTCGGCTTGAGAGGCCGCTCGATCGAGACCACGACCTGCTGGCCCTCGGTCTCCTCGGCGTCGTCGGCCAGGTCGCCGAGCGTGCCGCCCTCGACGTTCGGCGCGCCCGCGTGAATGAGGTCGCGCCGGCGCAGCTCGCGCGCCACGAGCCCGATGCCGCCCGCCTCGTACATGTCGGTGGCCATGAACTGGCCGCCGGGCTTGAGGTTCGCGACGATCGGCGTGCGCTCCGCGACGCGCTCGAAATCGTCCAGCCCGAACTCGATGCCGAGCTCGCGCGCGATGGCGATCAGATGCAGGACGCCGTTCGTCGAGCCTCCCGTGGCGGCCACGCAGGCGGCGGCGTTCTCCAGCGCCTCACGCGTGATCAGCTGCGAGGGGCGCAGATCGCGCCGCACGACGTCCATCACGAGACGGCCGGCAGCCAGCGCGGCCTCGGCCTTCCCCTCGTTCGTGGCGGGAATGCCCGAGAGCGCCGCCGGGCTGATGCCGAGGAAGTCGAGGGCGGTCGCCATCGTGTTCGCGGTGAACATGCCGCCGCAGGCGCCGGCTCCCGGGCACGCGGCCGACTCGAGCGCGTGCAGCTCGGCGCCGGTCATGCTGCCGCCCAGGTAGCGGCCCACGCCCTCGAAGACGTCCTGGATGGTGACGTCGTGCCCGTCGTAGCGGCCGGGCGCGATGGAGCCGTTGTAGAAGACGAGCCCCGGGATGTCCATGCGCGCGAGCGCCATGGCCGCGGCCGGGATCGTCTTGTCGCAGCCGACCAGGCAGACGAGCCCGTCGAGATGGTGGGAGCGCGTGGCGAGCTCGATCGAGTCGGCCATCACCTCGCGGCTGACGAGCGAGCCGCGCATGCCCTCGACGCCCATCGTCACGCCGTCGGAGACCGAGATCGTGTTGAACTCGATCGGCGTGCCGCCGGCCTCGCGGATGCCCTTCTTGACCTTCTGTGCCAGGGCCCGCTGGTTGAAGTTGCACGGCATGGTCTCGATCCACGTGGTGGCCACGCCGACGAAGGGCCGTGCGAGATCCTCGTCCGTGAAACCGATCGCCTTCAGCATGGCGCGCGCGGCCGCGCGCTCGGGGCCGTCGGTCATGACGGCCGAATTGCGCTTGGCGGGATCCGACGGGCGGTCGTATGGGTTCTCGGACATGCCGCCGATTCTAGGCGGCGGACCTCGCCGGGCGAGCTACCAGGTCAAACCGCGGTCGCCTGGCCGCCGCGCGCCGGCGCCTTGGCCCTGGCCTGCTTCTTGGGACGCGGCCGGCAGGGAGCGGGCTTGATCTTCACGCGCTTGCCCTTGACCAGGTGGTACCTCGGCTTGGGCCGCTTGAGCGGGCAGAGCTTGAGGCGCTTGGCGGGCGTCTTCCTGGCGGCGGGCCTGGCCGCCGGAGCGGCCGTCGCCACCGGTGTGGCGGAGGCGGCCGCCGGAGCTACCGGCCAGCCGCTGCCGGTGACGCTGAAGACGGCCCCGGCTCCGCCGTTGCCTCCCGGCGCCGCGACCAGAGCGGTGCCAGGTCCCGCCGCCACCGCGCTGCCCGTCTGGGCGCCCGCCCCGGCGGGAGCGACGTTGGAGAGGAACGCGCCGCGGGAGAGATCCGCGGTCGCACCCGGCTGGCCACGCACGAAGTAGGCGGCGCCGGCGTACGACGCCTCGCCCGGCGCGCCCACCAGCAGGTCGATGCGGCGGTCGCCGTCGATGTCGCCGGCGGCGGCGACCGATGCTCCGAGCCCGGCGCCCGCCGAGAGCCCCCAGATGCGCTCCAGCGCCGAGCTGGTGTCGGACGCGGCCGAGCCGGCCTGCCCCGCCATGACGACGACCTCGCCCGCGTTCGTGCGGCCCGCGGGAGAGGCCGACGACGCGCCGATGGCCAGGTCGGGGAGTCCATCGCCGTTCTGATCGCCGACGGCGGCGAGCGATGAGCCGATTCCCTCGCCCGCCACGGCGCCGTCGATGCGGTAGCCCTGGGCGGCGGTCAGGGCGTTGAGCTTGATCCAGGGGCAGCTGGCGTCGAGGTTCATGCCCGTACAGCCCGCATCGATGGGCGGCAGGTGGCCGCTGATGATCCAGACCGAGCCGGCATCGATCCTGCCGCCGGGGTCGGCCTGAGGGGCGCCGATCGCGAGGTCGGGCCAGCCGTCGCCGGTCATGTCGGGCACGGCCGCGACGCTCTCCCCGATGTGCTGATTGTCGAGGTCGGGGAAGTCGACGTGGAAGAAGTAGGGGTAACCGGCGCTCCAGAGGTCGGTCAGGGAGATGTGCTCGCCGGAGGGCTTGCCGTAGAGCACCGCCACGGCGCCGCCGCCGGGGCGGTGCAGATCGGCATCCGGCGATCCGGTCGCGATGTCGGCGTACCCGTCCCCGTTCACGTCGGGGAGGACGGCCAGCGAGATGCCCATGTGGCCGTTCTGCAGGAAGCCGTCGTAGCGGCTGCCGATCGTCGAATGCGGCGCGGGGTTGGTGCCGTTCGTGTGCGCGGTCCCGGAGAGGTCGGTCGTGTCGACGTCGACCGGGTGCGCCGAGCCGAAGACGACGTAGACGGCGCCTCCGCCGACGCGCGCCGGAGGGCCGGCCATGGGCGCGCCGATGGCGATGTCCGCCAGGCCGTCCCCGTTGACGTCGCCTCCGCCGAGCGAGAACCCGAGCAGCTCGCCGGCGTGGCCGACGATCCGGAACGACGCGGTTGCGACGTTCAGCGAGGCGGGGGCGGGTACCGGCCCGAGGAAGACGTAGACGATGCCGGAGTCGCTGCCGTTGGCGTCGGCGTAGGGCATGCCGACCGCGTAGTCGTCCTTCCCGTCGCCGTTCACGTCGCCGAGCTCGGCGACGGTCGTGCGCGAGCCGTTGCCGTCGGTCACGCCGTAGACGGGCAGCGTGCTGACCGGCAGAGCGCCGATGCCGACGCTCGAGGAGAAGACGCCGAACCCGATCGCCGCCGCCGTCAGCGCCAGCAGGATGCGGGGTTTCCGCAGGAGGCGCCCGGTCATCCGCTGCATTCTGCAGACCGCACCGGATGCCCGATCGGACTAGGCCTTGGCCTTGGCCTTCGCCTTGGTTTTCGCCTTCGGGCGCGGGCGGCACGGCTTCTGCTTCACCTTCACACGCTTGCCCTTGACCATGTGGTATTTCGGCTTGGGCTTCTTGAGCGGGCAGAGCGGGAGCTTCTTCTTCTTTTTCTTGACGACCGGCTTGTTCGGGATCGTCTTCGTGGTGGTCACGCCGTTGGGCGTCGTGGTCGTCACGACGGTGCCCGTCGCGGTCTTCGTGGTGGTGATGACGGTGCCGTTCGCCGTCACCACCGTGGTGCTGCCCGGAGGCCTGGCCGGCGGGGCCGGGGGCGCCGGCGGTGCCGGCGGCGGGGGCGGAGGTGCGGGCGTCCCCGGCGGGGGAGGCAGGACGGCGGTGCCGCTGCCGCCGACGACGAACCAGGCGCCGCTGCCGTTGGCGCCGGGGGCCGCCACCAGGGCATCGGCCCCGCTGCCGTCGAGAATCGAGCCGGCCGCGACGGCGCTGCCGGTCATCGAGCCGGCTCCGGCCGGTGCGATCTTCGCCGTCGCCAGCGCCAGATCGGAGGTCGTGCCGGGGACGATGCTGAGCAGGTAGGCCGCGCCGGCCGCCGATGCCTCGCCGGGCGCCCCTGCGAGCACCTCGAAGCGGCCGTCGCCGTTGGTGTCGCCCGCGGGCGCCAGCGAGGCGCCCAGGCCGGCGCCGGCGACCGGGCCGAAGAAGGTCTGCAGCGGGGGCGTCGCGGCCAGGTTGCGCGTCGCCTGATCGGCCTGGCCGGGGACGACCACGACCTCGCCGGAGCCGGCGCGGCCGTTCGGCGATGCGCTCGCCGCGCCGATCGCCAGATCGGCGATGCCGTCGCCGTTCTGGTCGCCGAGGCCGGCCAGCGACGATCCCAGTCCGTCACCTGCGCCCGCGCCGTCGATGCGGTACCCCTGGCCGGCGGTGAGGCCGTTGAGCTTGATCCACGGGCAGACCGAGCCGGGTGCGATCGTCCCGCCCGCCGGGGGCTGCGTGCACCCGACGATCGGGGCGATGTGGGCGCTGATGATCCAGACCGAGCCCGAGTCGGTGCCGTTGAAGTCGGCCTGCGGGGCGCCGATCGCGATGTCCGGCTCGCCGTCTCCCGTCATGTCCCCGACGGCCGCGACGGTCATGCCCGCGTGCGCGTTCTGGAGCGCCGGGAAATCGACGTGGAAGAAGTACGGGTAGGCCTTCTCCCAGAGATCGTTGAGCGTGATGTGCACGCCCTGGGGCTTGCCGTACAGCACCGCGACGCCGCCGCCGCCCATGATGTGCAGGTCGGCGTCGGGCGCGCCGACGGCGAGGTCGTTGTAGCCGTCGCCGTTGACGTCCGGGAGGGCCGCGAGCGACATGCCCGTGTGGGAGTCCTGCTGGAACCCGTCGTAGCGGCTGCCGAGCGGCAAGCTCGGGGGAGCCGCGTCCGTCGTGAGCGCGGTCGGCGACAGCGTCGTCGTGTTCACGCCGGCGGGGCTCGAGCGCCCGAAGATCACGTAGACGGCGCCGCCGTTGGTCTTGCCGGGCGCGCCCGCCATGGGGGCGCCGATCGCGATGTCGGAGAGGCCGTCGTGGTTGACGTCGTCGCCCACGATCGAATACCCGAGCATCTCGCCGCCGTGGCCCGTGATCGTGAACGAGGCCGCTGCGAGATTGACCGCCGTCGGTGTCGCCGGCAGCGGGCCGCCGTGACCGAGGAAGACGTAGACGACCCCGGAATCGGCGCCGCCGGCGTCGGAGGAGGGCAGGCCGACGGCGTAGTCGTTGAAGCCGTCGCCGTTGACGTCGCCGACCTCGGCGACCGTCGAGAGCGAGCCGTCGCCGCCCGTGGCACCGAAGGGCGGCAGCGACGTCGCGGGCAGGGCGCCGCTTCCGACGCTGCTCGAGAAGAGCCCGCAGCCGACGATCAGCGCGACCAGCGCAACGAGGCTGCGCACGGGTATTGCACCTGCGCGCGCAGGTTGAATCCGTCGCCGAGATGTCACTCCCGCAAGAGTGCGGCCACGGTTGCCGCCGCGCCACGATCCTCCGACCGGCCGCGACCCGCCCGAACGGGGAGGAGGTCGCACACCCGGACGGCGACGCCTTACGTGCGGATCGCAACGACCTCTAACCAGTGGCGTGTGTAGACCGTCTCAGGCACGACGGGTGTGCGCCCCGTACACCCGCAGAGTTGTCCGCACCGGCCGCGACTGGTACAAACCGTCCTCACACCGAGTGAGATCGTGGCTGGCGGGTCAGCCAACCAACAGGAGGCACGTTCAGGATGATGAAGAAATTCACGGTCGCGTTTGCGCTCGTCGCGATGGTCGCTGCCATCACGACGGCGTCGAGCGTCGCGGGCACGGCTTCGGCCAACCGCAGTTCAGGCCTCCCGAACACCTGCAAGACGTTCGGCAACGGCAAGTACACGATCGTCAGCGACCTGCCCCTGCAGGGCTCGCTCCGCCCGCTCTCCCTGCAGATCACGCAGGCCATCCGGCTCCAGTTGAAGCAGGCGGGCTACAAGATCGGCGACAAGACGATCACGTATGCCTCGTGCGACGACTCCACGGCCGCCAAGGGCTCGTGGGACCCGCAGACGTGCACGAACAACGCCAACGGCTACAAGACGGTCAAGAACCTTTTGGGCATCGTCGGCACCTTCAACTCGGGTTGTGCCGAGATCATCGCCCCGATCGTCAACCGCGCTTCGGGTGGCGGCATCCCGATGGTCAGCCCGGCCAACACGTACGTCGGCCTCACGAAGCCGAGCGGCGTGCCGGGCGAGCCCAACAAGTACTTCCCTTCGGGCCATCGCAACTATGCGCGTGTTGCCGTGCCGGACAACTTCCAGGGCGCCGCTGACGCGACGTTCCTGAAGCAGAAGGGCATCAAGAGCGTCTACGTCCTGAACGACGGCGAGGCGTACGGTACCGGCATCGCGAACAACTTCGTGAACGCCGCGAAGGCGCTCGGCATCACGGTGCTCGGCAACGACAAGTGGGACTCGAACCAGCCCGACTATCAGTCGCTCTTCCAGAGCGTCGCCAGCAAGAACCCCGAGGCCGTGTTCCTCGGCGGCATCGTCTCCCTGCACGGTGGCCAGCTGATCAAGGACAAGGTCAAGGTGCTCGGCGACAACAGCAAGGTCCTGCTGCTCGGCCCTGACGGCTTCAACGACTCCGCGACGGTGACCGACGCGGGCGATGCGGCCGAGGGCATGTACGTCACGATCGGAGGCACCGACCCGAACGCGCTGACCAACTCGGCCGGCAAGGCGTTCATCAAGGACTTCAAGAAGACGTACAAGGTCAACCACCTCGAGGCCTACACGGCCTACGGTGCGCAGGCCTACCTCGTGCTCGCGAACGCGATCCGCAAAGCCGGATCCAGCACCTCGCGCGCGCTGATTACGAAGAACCTCTATAGCCAGAACTTCCCGAAGGGCATCATCGGGTCGTTCAAGATCGACTCGAGCGGCGACCCGTCGCTCGGCGGTGTGACAGTCGACCAGTACGTCGGTGGCCAGAGCAAGATCATCACGGTCATCGTCCCGCCGGTCGAGCTGGCCCAGAAGGCCCTCGGCTAACCAACCCCCGGCGAGCCGACCGAAATAACCGGAGGAGCGCGAGGATGGCGTCCGACAGCGCGGCACGTCGGCCCATCCTCGCGCTCGCTCCGCGTTTGCGAGGACGCGTCGCGGGGGTACTGGGCGCGGTCTTGCTGGGCCTCGTCGCGCTCTGGCTGATCGAGAACCTCGCACGGGAGCCGAAGCAGTTCGCGCTCGTGCTGGGAGCCGGCCTGACGAACGGCTCGATCTACGCGCTCGTCGCACTCGGCTATACGCTCGTCTACGGCATCCTCGAGCTGATCAACTTCGCCCACGGCGACGTGTTCACGTGGGGCGCGATGATCACGTACACCATCGCGATCAGCTGGTTCGGGCTGGACGGCTCCAACTCGGGCGTCATGACGTTCGGCGCGCTGCTCGTCGCGCTGATCGGCTCGGCCGTGTTCTGCGCCGCTCTCAACGTCACGATCGAGCGCGTGGCCTACCGGCGCTTACGCAACGCGCCACGGCTCGCGCCCCTGATCACGGCCATCGGCATGTCATTCGTGCTGTCCAACCTGATCGGCGTGATCTACGGCTTCGGCTACAAGAGTTCCAATCCGCTGCTGCCGACCGGGGCGATCTTCTACGTCGGCAACCAGGCCTACGGCTGGGACAAGCTGATCGTCCTGCTGATCACGGTGCCGGTGTTGCTGGCGCTGGTCTGGCTCGTCAAGGGCACGCGCTGGGGCAAGGCCATGCGGGCGACGGCGCAGGATCGCGACGCGGCCAGGCTCATGGGCATCGACATCGACCGCGCCATCTCGTTCACGTTCGGCCTCGGTGGCGCGCTCGCCGGCATCGGCGGCTTCGTCTACTTCGCCTACTTCACGCAGGCCCGCTTCGACCTCGGCTTCCGCATCGGCCTGTTCGCCTTCACGGCGGCAGTGCTCGGCGGCATCGGCAATCTCGCGGGGGCCGCGCTCGGCGGCTACCTCATCGGCCTCATCGAGAACTTCAACAACGGACTCACCTGGCACACGCCGGGTCCCGACTGGACCGAGTCGGTGGTCTTCATCCTGCTCATCCTGATCCTCGTCTTCCGGCCGCAGGGCCTGCTCGGCGAGAACCTCTCGACGCGCGCATGATGGACCGGGCCCGGGCACGCCTGCGATCGCGTCCCGCGCTCGGCGTGCTGATCGCCCTGTTCGTGCTCTACCCCTGGCTCTACCACCACGTTCTGCCGCAGTCGTCGCAGTGGATTCCCGACACCTCGACGGCGTTCGTGATCGTCGCGTTCACCGTCATGGGAGTCGGCCTCAACGTCGTGGTCGGCTATGCCGGGCTGCTCGACCTGGGCTACGTGGCGTTCTATGCCGCGGGCGCCTATGTCGCAGGCTGGTTCGCGTCACAGCAGTTCGGCGGCAGCATCACCAATCCACGCAGCTGGGTCATCGGGGGGACCGTTCCCAGCGGGACGCTCGGCATCCACCTCACGCCGTGGAGCGTGATCGTGATCGCCGCCTGCTTCGCGGCCCTGCTCGGCGTGCTGATCGGCCTGCCGACGCTGCGGCTACGCGGTGACTACCTCGCGATCGTCACGCTGGGCTTCGGCGAGATCATCCCGCAGTTCGTGCGCAACGGCGACCACGTCGGCGGCTTCAACCTGACCAACGGCTCCTTCGGGCTGACCGGCATCGACGGTCTCGGCTTCGGCACCGGCGTGCACAGCGCGCTGCCGTTCCTGCCCAGCAACTTCGTCGAGCTGGTCGACTCGACCTGGTACTACTGGACCGCCCTCGTCCTGCTCGCGATCGCCATGGGCACCTCGCTGCTGCTGCGCGACTCGCGCCTGGGGCGCGCCTGGATCGCGATCCGCGAGGACGAGGACGCCGCGGCCGCGATGGGCGTGCCGCTGCGGCGCATGAAGACGCTCGCCTATCTGATCGGCGCGTTCTTCGGCGGCGCGGCCGGCTGCCTGATCACGTTCCAGGCGGGTGCGACGTCGCCCAATGCCTTCAGCCTGCAGGTCTCGATTTTCGTGCTCTGCATGGTCATCCTCGGCGGCATGGGCAACGTCTGGGGCGTCGCGCTCGGCGGCCTCCTGCTCTCGTACGTGAACTACCAGGGGCTGTTCGCGGCCGGGCACACGTTCAACTCCGTGACCGGTGCCGACATCGACATCTCCGAGTACTCGTATCTCATCTACGGCGCCGCGATCGTGACCTTCATGCTGTTCCGTCCCGAGGGCCTGCTCCCGAGCGCGCGCAGACGCGCCGAGCTGCACGAGGGCGACGACGGCGGCGAAGTGCAGATCGCCATATGAGCGCCGCGCCGGTCAGCACCACCGACCTGCTGCTGCAGAGCCGCGGCGTGCGCAAGGAGTTCGGCGGGCTCGTGGCCGTCCAGGACGTCGACTTCGACGTGCCGCGGGGCTCCATCACGAGCCTGATCGGTCCGAACGGGGCCGGCAAGACCACGTTCTTCAACATGCTCACGGGCGCCTACACGCCGACGGCGGGCGAGATCCTGTTCGACGGCCAGGAGATCGCGGGGCTGGCGCAGCACAAGATCACCGAACTCGGCATCGGGCGCACGTTCCAGAACATCCGCCTCTTCGGCACCATGACATCGCTCGAGAACACGCTCGTCGGCATGCACTGCCGCCTGCACGCGGGCACGTTCGGCAGCATCTTCCGCACGCCGAAGCAGCGCCACGAGGAGCAGGACGCGCGCGGGAAGGCGCGCGAGCTGCTGGCCTACTGCGGTCTCCCGAAGCGCGCGGAGGACGAGTACGCGCGCAACCTCGCCTACGGCGACCAGCGACGCCTCGAGGTGGCTCGCGCGCTCGCGACCGAGCCCAAGCTGCTGCTGCTCGACGAGCCGACGGCGGGCATGAACCCGCAGGAGACGCAGACCTTCACGGAGTTCGTGCGCAAGGTGCGCGACGAGCGCAACCTGACGGTGCTCCTGATCGAGCACGACATGCGCGTCGTGCTGGGCGTGTCCGAGCGCGTGACGGTGCTCGACCACGGCGAGAAGATCGCCGAGGGACTCCCCACCGACGTGACCGCGGACGAGCGCGTGCGCGAGGCCTACCTCGGGACGAGGGCCACCGCGTGAGCGCCGTCAGCGCTCCTACTCCGCGCGGAGCCGCTGCTCGAGCTCAAGGACGTGCACGCCTACTACGGCGCGATCCACGCGCTCAAGGGCGTGTCGATGGCCGTCGGCGACGGCGAGATCGTCACGCTCCTGGGAGCCAACGGCGCCGGCAAGTCGACGACGCTGAGGACGATCTCGGGCCTCATGCGCCCGCGCAAGGGCAGCATCGTCTTCGACGGCGACGACCTCACGCGCCGCAACGCCACGCAGATCGTCAAGGCGGGCGTGGCGCAGTCGCCCGAGGGCCGCCGTCTGTTCGGGCGCATGACCGTGTTCGAGAACCTCGAGATGGGCGCCTTCCAGCGCAGCGACAAGGACGGCATCTCCGAGGACATCGCGCGCGTCTTCGATCTCTTCCCGCGACTCGCCGAGCGGCGCTCGCAGAAGGCCGGCACGCTCTCGGGCGGCGAGCAGCAGATGTGCGCGATGGGCCGCGCGCTGCTCGCGCGGCCGCGCCTGCTGCTGCTCGACGAGCCCTCGATGGGACTCGCGCCGGTGCTCGTCGAGAGGATCTTCGAGGTCATCGTCGAGATCAACAAGCAGGGCACGACGGTGCTGCTGGTCGAGCAGAACGCGCTCATGGCGCTCGAGATCGCGACGCGCGGCTACGTGCTCGGCACCGGCGCCGTGGTGCTGTCCGACAGCGCCGAGGCGTTGCGCGGCAACGAGGCCGTGCGCAAGGCCTACCTCGGCGAGGACTGACCCGGCGTCCCGACGCGCAGGACGACGTCGGCCCGCTGCGTCAGCAGCGCGTCGTGCGTCGCGCAGATGACCGCCGCCTGCGAGACCCGCGCAGCGGTGACCGAGCAGATCGGCGACGAGCGCGGCGCTCTCCTGGTCGAGCCGCGCGGTCGGCTCGTCGAGCAGCACGACGTCGGGATGCCGCGCGAGCGCGCGCGCGATCGCGACCCGCTGGCGCTCGCCCGCCGAGAGGCGATCGGCCGCGCGGTCGATGCAGTCGGCCAGGCCGAGCCGCTCGAGCCACGCGCGCGCCTCGGGCTCGTGTTCCGGGGCCTGCCCGCCGTGCTGCAGCTCGAGGCCGAGCACCGTGTTCTCGAGCGCCGTCGCGAACGGGAGGAGGCCGGGCTCCTGGCCCGACCCAGCCGATGTGCTCGCGGCGGTGCGCGGCGAGCTCCTCCCGGTCGAGGCCGCCGAGGTCGACACCCGCGACGGTGACCGAGCCGGCATCCGGGCGCTCGAGGCCCGCGATCAAGTGGAGCAGCGTCGTCTTCCCGGAGCCCGAGCGCCCTTCGACCGCCACGAGTCCGCCGCGCGCCATGCTCGCGCCGAACCCGTCCAGCACCTGGTGCGCCCGCGGGCCGGTGCCGTAGCTCTTCGCGATTCCCCGCAGCTCGCAGATGACCTCGCCGGGCGCGGCGGGCTCGCGCTCGGCGGCCAGGGGCGCCTTCGACGACCGATCCGTCGCCCGCGAGACGCACCTCGTCCTCGTCGGCGCGCCAGCGCACGCGGTTTCCGATCGCGGCCTGCGCGCGGGCGCTCTCGGGCAGCCGCACCCAGCCGCCGCGGCCGACGACGAGCTTCGGGTCGTCACCCCGCAGCACTTCGCCGCTGATGCGTCCATCGCGCACGTGGACGACGCGGTCGGCGAGCTCGGTCGCGGTCTCGTCGTGGCTGACGACGACGAGCGTCGTGCCGCTCGTGGCGACGAGCTCGCCCAGCAGGCGGTAGACCATCTGCGCCGTCCCGGCGTCGAGCTCGCCGGCCGGCTCGTCGGCCAGCAGCAGCGACGGGCCGTGCGCGAGGGCGGCACAGGCCGCCACGCGCTGCTGCTCGCCGCCCGAGAGCTCTGCCGGGAGGTCGTCGGCACGGTCTGCGAGGCCCACGCCGTCGAGCAGGGCGAGCGCCTGGCGCCGGCGCTCGCGCGCGCGTCGCTCCGCTCAGGGCAAGGGGCAGCGCGACGTTCTCGGCGCAGGAGAGCGCGGGGGAGAGGGCGCGCGCGTAGTGCTGATCGAGAAAGCCGAGCCGCTGCGAGCGGAACGCGGCGGCCCGCCGCGCGCCCAGCCGCATGACGTCGACGCCGAGCGTGCGCGCCACGCCCGCCGAGGGGCGATCGAAGCCCGCGGCGATGCGCAGGAGCGTGCTCTTGCCCGATCCGCTCGGCCCCAGGATGACGCAGCGCTCGCCCTGCTCGACCGAGAGCGTCATGCCCTGCAGCGCGACGGCGCCCGTCGCGCTGTCGGAGTGGATGCGGAAGACGTCGCGCAATTCGAGGGCGGGCCGGTCACTCGGCCCAGGGCTCCCCGGTCGCGCCGCGTCCCGCCGCGCCGCGGCGGTAGGCGATGTGCAGCGCCGCCTCGACGAGCGCGGCCGTGAGCAGCGCGAGCAGGAGCGTGGCGGCGGCGATCGTGAGCCACGGCGTGATGCGCTGCAGCGGCGGGTCGGGCACGGCGAGCGTCGCATCGAGCGCGAGCAAGCGCCCCGTGGCGATCGCCAGTGCGATGCCGAGGGCCACGCCGGCGACGACGCCGAAGAGCGCAAGTCCGAGCGCCCGCCAGCGCACGGTGGCGCGGAGCGCACGCGGGCCGGCGCCCTGCGATTCGAGATCGAAGAGGCTGTCGGCCTCGTCGCGCAGGAACCCGAGCGTGGCGAGCGCCACGCCGAGCAGCGCGAGCGCGAGAGCGGCCAGCGCCGCGGCCACGAGCGACGAGACGATGCCGCGCGCGATCGGATCACGCTGCAGATCTCCGTGGATGGCCGCGCGCGAGGCGAGGGCGAGCGTGGAGAAGGGCGGACGCCGGAGCGCGTCACCGACCTGCGCGCTCACGCCCGGCCGGTGCCGAGAGCCACAGCTCATCGGGAACCGACGAGGGCAGGTCGTCGGCGCCGAGCGCGGATGCGAGCGATGCCTCGTCGGCGATCACGAAGCTGTCGCCTGCGTCCTGGGTCGTCGGGAAGCGCCTGGCGACTCCGACGAGCCGCGCGTGGACGACCTGGCCGCCGAACGAGAGCTCGAGCGTCTTGCCCGGGCCCGGCGCTGGCGGCGACGTCGGGGCTCGCCACGACGGGCAGCCGGCGGCTGTCGAACGGCTGCCGCGGACGCAGCGCGGCCTGCTGCGAGGTGTCGATCACGTAGCGCAGCGCCAGCGAGCCGGCAGCGGGGCGGGCGCTCACTCCGCCATGGCCGCCCCAGCCGGTGAGATCGGAGATCCGGACGGGGCCTGTCGGCGTCGTCGCCGACAGCGGCCCGAGGCGTGAGGCGCCCGGCGAAGCCGCGCGCGGCGTTGCGGCCCTCGGCGCCCTGATGTGCCGCGGAGCGCTGATCGTTGGCTCGGCAGCTGCACCTGGATGGAGACGACGCGCCCGCCGCGCAGGGCAGGTGGCACCCGGACGCCGAGAACGCCCTGCGGCGCCCTTGGCGGGCACGGGCAGGCTGAGCTGCGCGGCGTCGTCGTCGCGCGTCTGCACGACCAGTACGAGCTGGACGGCCGTTCCGGCCATGCGAGCGCGGCAGCTGCAGCCGCGTGGCCGTGCGCGGAATCGGGGCGCCGGCGAGCGCGACGCTCGTTCGCGGCCGCAGCAGATCGGCGAGCTGCGCCGGCGATCTCGGTGAGAAGTCGCTGCGCCAGCCGTGCACGAGCGGCAGCGCCTTCGACGGCACGCCCAGCACGGTCGGCGTGAGCGGCGTCCCGCGCGTGCCGGCGGCATCGGCGACCTGGCGCAGGATCGGCCAGGCGCCGACGCCCGGCGCGAGGCCGCGATAGGCCGCGAGCGACGCCGCGTCGCGCGGGGCGACGAGCGCCGCGCCGGTCGTCACCGTGTAGTCGAGCGGCACGGCGAAGGCGGCGCGCTCGGCACTCGAGCGATCGAGCGTGGCGCGGTAGGAGAGCGCGAACGTCGCGAGACCCGACGGAGATTGCGAGGAAGCCTGCGACGCCGGCCGCCCGCGCCGGCGAGCGATGCAGGGCGAGCAGCGCCAGCCGCAGCGTCACGGGAGCGCCGCGCGAGGCCCGCAGGCCGGTGCGGATGGCGGGTTCGAGCAGGCGCCCGAGCAGCACCGCGAAGGCGAAGCTCGCAAGCAGCGGCACCGCGGCCAGCGTGACGGCCGGGCCGGCTCCGAGCGCGCCTCCGCTGCTCGACGACCCGAGCAGCAGCAGCGCGAGGGCGACGACCGCGCCGATGGCCGCCACGTCGATCGGCCGCACGCCGCTCGCCCGGCTCCCGGTCGGCCGGCGCAGCGCGAGCACGACGACCGCCAGCGCGCCGAACGCGCCGGCTGCGACGAGCGCGACGCTCGCGGGCGTCGCGAGGCCGTGAGAGAGCGCAGGCGCCACCGGCACGCCCGCGCGTTGCGCGATGACGGCAACCGCTGCGATGCCCAGCACGAGCCCGGCGAGCACCCCGGGGAGCACTGCGGAGAGCGCCTCGACGAGCACGAACGTGCCCTGCTGGGTAATCGTCGCCCCGCGCTGGCCGAGCCTGCGCAGCTCCGCGCGCACGTCCCGCCGGAGCGCTCCGGCGGTCAGGCCCGCGAACGCGAGCAGCAGCACGGCGGCCGCCCCGCCGACGAGCAGGACGCGCCGCGACGCCGTGTGGCCGGCCGTGCGCGCCGACGTGAGCGCGTCGTCGGGCGCCGTCAGGCCGAACTGCCCGCTGGCCGCCGAGAGCCGGGCCTCGGCCCGTCCCTCGGCGGCGAGCAGCCGGTCGATGTCCCAGACGTGCGCGGTCTGCGGATCGAGCGGCGCCGTCCAGCCGTAGCTGCGCGGGAACAGGCGCAAGGGGGGCAGCGAGGCCAGTCCGCGGATGCTCGACGACAGCAGAACGGGTTCGGGCCGGATGCCGCCGGCGCTCGATTGCGTGGCGAGTCCGCCCGCCCCGAAGGGCACGAGCGAGGTGAGCGTCCCCTTGCCCACGACGTCGAGCCGCACGCCCGACTCGTCGACCCGGCGGAGAGGGGTGCCTCCGACCTGCACGACCTCGCAGCGCGCCGGCGTGCAGGCTCGCGGCAGGCGGCCGCTGCTCAGGTGCACGTAGCGGCCGATGCCGCTCACCGCCCCGAGCTTCACGAGGCCGGTGCCGAGACGCACGTCGGAGAGCTCGAGCGAGCGCGTGAGCGGCTGGCTGGTGAGCGTGCCGACCTCGCGCTGCGCGGTGCGGTCGAGCGCGGCGTAGCCGCCGTGCGCGACCTGACCCGACCAGGCGATGCGCAGCGCTCGCTCGGCAGAGGGCAGCGAGCTGAGCGCGTGGCGCAGCGCCAGATCCTCCGAGACGGCACTGCCGCCCGCCACGCCGACCAGGAACGCGACGGCGACCGTCACGCCGGCACTGACCAGCAACGCCCGCCCGGGGCGCGCGCGCAGGCGGTGCCCGGTGACGGCGAGCACGGCCGCAGCACGTCGCCATCTCGAGCCGGCACCGCGTTGCGTGGGGGTGGCGGGTTCGTTCACGTCGCTGGGCAGGGCAAGGATACGGCGGAATCCAGCCCGCGCGCGCTCTCGACTAGGTTGAGAGCCATGAGTGCCCACCCCCGGCACGGCGATCCGCTGCGCGCCCTGGCACGCCCGGGCGGACTGGCGGCGCTCACCGTCACCGCCTTCGCGGCGATCATCAGCGTGCAGGCCGCCGACGGCCCGTGGCTGGCCGAGCTCGGCCGCAAGATCGCGAGCAGCGGGGGCATTCCCAACGGCGTGCCCTACGCGAGCGCCGCGAGCCACGGCTGGCCGAACGTGCCGGTGCTCGGCGAGCTCGCGTTCGCGCTGTTCGCCACGCTCGGAGGGCCGCGGCCTCCAGATCGCCCAGGTCGCGGCCGTGGCGGGGACGCTCGCGTTGCTGCTGCGCGACGCGCGGCGAGGCGGAGCGCAGGAGCGCGGGATCGCGATCGCCCTGCTCCTGCTCCTGCCCGCCTGCTTCGGCCCGATCGTCGCGATTCGCGGGCAGTTGTTCTCACTCCCGCTGTTCGCCGTCTGCGCCCTGCTCCTGCGCGCGGAGGCGCGCGAGCCGTCGCGCCGCATCTGGCTGCTCGTGCCGCTGCTCGCGCTGTGGGGCAACCTGCACGGCGCCGTGCTGACGGGCGCGGCGGTGGCGGGCGCCTATCTCGTGTTCGAGCGCGGCCGGCAGCGGCCCGGCGAGAGCATCGCCGTGATGCTCGCCTCCGTCCTCGCGCTGTTCGCCAACCCTGCGCTCTGGAACACGCCCGCCTACGTGCTCGGCGTCCTGCACAACCAGGCGGCGCGCCAGGCCATCGGCGTCTGGGCGCCGCTCAGCCCGCGCAACTGGATGGACGTCGCCTTCGTGCTCGCCGCGGCGGTGCTGCTCGTGGGCGCCGTGCGCTCGCGCCCGCGCGCGTGGGAGTTCGTCGCGCTCGGAGGCCTCGCGCTGCTCACGCTGCACGCCTCGCGCGGCGGCATGTGGCTCGCGCTCTTCGCCGTGCCGCTCGCAGCCTCCGGTCTCGGTGGCCGGGTGCGCAGCGGGCCGCTGCCGCGCCTGGCCAAGCCGCTCGCGCTGGCGCTGCTCGTGGCCGTGCTCCTCGGCCTCGCCCACGGGCCGCTGCCGAGCGGCGCGACGCCGCCGACGATTCAGCGCACGCTGGCGCTCGCGCACGGGACGCCGGTGCTCGCCGAGGATCTGCTCGCCGAGCAGGTGGCCGATGCGGGCGGGCGCGTGTGGATCTCCAACCCGATCGACGCCTTCAGCACGGCCGATCAGCGCGTCTACGTCCACTGGCTGCGGGGCCTGCCCTCGGGCGACGCCGCGCTCGCGCACGCGCCGCGCGCCGTGCTCGTCCACAAGGACGGCAAGGCGGATCGCCGGCTGCGCCGCGATAGCGCGTTCCGGCCGGTCGCCTCCGACGTCCGCGCCGTGCTCTACGAGCGCGTTCGCCCGTCTTGAGCCGAGCGGCTCAGGCCGCGTCGTGCCAGGCCTCGACCGCGACATTCTTGGCGGTCGGGTCCGACAACACGTGCAGGGGCAGCGAGCGCAGATGGTGATTGTCAACGAGCAGCTCGAACGAGTAGTGCCCGGACTTGTCGAAGCGCACGCCGTGCATCTGCAAGATGAGCGGCGCCGTGCGGATTGGCACTCCCGGGAACGGCGGGTCTCCCGTCGGGAAACCGCCCTGCAGCGGAGGCACGCAATCGCCCCCGTCCTCGTCCACGAGGTGGAGCTTGAGCGAATGCTCGCCGGCCTCGGTTGGGTGCGCCTCGAGGCGCACGACCAGCACCATGGTCGGATAGACGAGCGGGAATGTTGCGACGTGGATCGAGTCGAACTCGCCGAGGATATTCAGCTTTCCCTCGCGAGAGACATTGGCCGCGTCGCAGAGCACCGCGAGATTGACGTTCATACGAGCACCACGCTCCTCACCGTAGCCGAAGGCATCGCGCGCCCGGATCCCACTGTTGCGCCCCGAATGGGTGATTCTCGCTTCCCCTCCAAAGGGGGATTGAGAAATCAGCACTCTCAGCCGTTTATGTGAGTGATCGGGGTCAATCGAACCAGGGAGAATGGAATGCTCGAGCTGTACACGAAGGCGCAGGCGCGCCTGGCACAGGAAGAGGGCCAGACGATGGCTGAGTACGCGGTTGTTCTCGCCGTCATCGCCATCGGCATTCTCGTTGCGCTGACTGCCCTGAGCGGCGGCATTTCGGGCGCGCTCAGCAAGGTCACGTCGACCCTCTAATTCGCACGCCGGTCTCTTCTGGGACCATCGACCGAACACTGGCCGCGGAGATTCGTCTCCGCGGCCAGTTTCGTTTTCCCGCGGGATGTGACAATCGTTCTCACGCTATGCGAGTTGACTGCTGAGCGGCTCCTCGCAGGTGCCACGCTCGATGAGCTCGCGGATGTCGGAGGTGCGCGCCGGGACGAGTGAGACGTGGCGCTGGCCCACCGACGGCTTCTCGGCCAGGTAGCCGGCGCGGACGAGTGCCTCGCCGACCTCGAGCGCGAGTGCGCGCTCGTGCCCGGCGAAGCCGCGCGCGAGGTGCCGGAACTCGGTGTGGTACCCGCCGTATTTTCCCATGCCGTCGAGGCGGCGGAGCATGCGCCGCGCGGCACGCCGGCGCGGGAGCGGGTCATCCGCGATCGCAACGTCGACTTCTGCCGCCTGGCCGAGCTCCGACTCGAGGCGCGCGACCGCTGTCTCGACCTCGGGCGAGAAGGCGGACGCTCCGGGCCGTCCTCCGAGGCGGGCGCCCATCTCGGCTCGCCAGAGCCAGCGCTCATCGGCGGCGGGCTCGGTCTCGTCCAGATCGCCCGCGGGCAGCACGACCGCTTCGATGCGCACGCGATCGAGCTCGTGCGCGTGATCCTCGAGCGCCAGCGGGAGCAGCTCGAGCGCATCGGCGGGCGCCTGGTAGGTGGCGCGGATCGCGACGAGGCCGCTCCAGCGCGCGGCCTCCAGCTCCGCATCGCCGGCACGCACCGGCGTGGAGAGCCCGATCGCATCGGAGAGCGCCGCTGCCGCGCTGCCGGCGAGGCGTCCGGCACGCGCAGGCAGCGCCTCACCCGCCACGACGGGGATCACCAACGCGACGCCGTCGCTGGTCTCCGCGCAGATGACCGAGACGCTGCCCGGCCGGGCATCCTCGATCAGGCGCCGTGCATCCTCGCGCAAGGTCTCGAGCACCCGCTCGCGCCGCTGCGCCGGGCGGAGTTGCGCCAGAGCGGCGGCATCCACTTGCCTAGTGGTTGGAGACCGGCACAGGCCGGGTTGGCATCTAGAGCAGCCCGAGCTTGGCGCGCAGATCGTCGAGGACGTCCTCACCGACGGCCGCGATGATCTCGGGCCGGTCGAGCAGACGCCGCGAATCGACCTGGCCGGCGCGGTTCGTGACGTACGGATCGGTCATCACGTCCGCCAGCGGGCGACCCGCCTCGAGTTCGCGCACCACGTACCGCACGAGGGCGTCCTCTACGGCGCCGGAGCCGCTCAGACCCCCGAGAATTCCGTCATCCGACATGCGGGCAGCGTACTTGAAACCGGTTCGCGGAGTTGCGTCTCGCAGGGACGGCGGCTAGCGTGCGGGCACGGTGCACGGAGACTCCGATCGCGCGTCGAAGCACTTCGCCGAACGCACGCTGAGCGGCCTGGACGACGCCGGGCAACGCGAGGAGGTGCGCATCTGGATCGATTGGCTGCCGGGCGGCGTCTGGGGCGTGGGGCGGGCGATCGACCTGGGCGAGCGCGAGAACCCGAGCCTCATCCGCGAGGACGACTGGGTGTTCCGCGGCTACGAGATGCAGGACGCGCTCGAGGCCGCCAATGCGGCGCTCGCCGCCGACCTCGACGTGACCGCCGAGCTCGGGGAGACGCAGCTCGCCGCGCCGTTCGACGAGGCCGAGTTGCGTCCCCGGCTGGAGCGCTGGTTCCTGGATCAGTAGGGCGCGGCCTCACGCTACGGTGCCGCGATGAGCCAGACGACAACGACCAGCGCCGGCGTGCACTGGGATCTCACCCCGCTGTTTGCCGATGCCGACGCCGCGCGCGCCGCGATTCCCGCTCTGGTGGAAGAGGCCGGCCGGTTTCGCGAGCGCTATCGCGGCCGGGTCGGCGAGCTGGAGGCGGCCGAGCTCGCGACGGCGCTCGAGCAGCTCGCGGCGCTCGACAACCGCGTCTCGCGGCTGGCGTCGTATTCGGGTCTGCGGCTGACGACCGACATCAACGGCGAGGGCGAGCGCGATCTCAACGCCGCGGTCGAGATGGCTCTGGTCGAGCTGCAGAACGCGCTGCGCTTCTTCCAGCTGGAGTGGATCGAGGTCGACGACGCTCACGCCGAGCGCGTGCTGGCCGACGAGCGGCTGGCGCGCGACCGCCACTACCTGGCGAGCGCGCGCCGCTTTGCGCCGCACACGCGCAGCGAGCCCGAGGAGGAGATGCTCGCGGAGCGCGATCCCGCCGCCGGCGGCGCCTGGCACACGCTCTTCGATCAGGTCACCTCGACGCTGCGCGTGCCGTTCGACGGCGAGGATCGCACCATCGACGAGGTCCTGGCGCGCGTGCGCGGACCCGTGCGCGAGACCCGCCTGGCGGCCTACGAGGCCCTCTTCACGGCACTCGAACCCGAGACCGGGGTGCTCGCGCACGTGTACGACTCGCTGGTCGCCGACCGGCTCGTGCTCGATCGCGTGCGCGGCTACAAGCACCCGCGCGAGGCGCGCGACCTCGACAACGAGCTGCCGAGCGAGGCCGTCGACGTGCTGCTCGCCGCGGTCGAGCGCCACCACGATCTCGCGCACCGCTGGTTCCGGCACAAGGCGAAGCTGCTCGGGCTCGACAAGCTCTCGCTGGGCGATCAGTACGCGCCTCTCGGCTCGACGCGCGCGGTCGCCTACGACGACGCCACGTCCATCGTCGCCACGGCGCTGGATGATTTCTCGCCGCGCATCGGCGCCGTCGCACACGGGCTCTACCGCGACAACCGCATCGACGCCGAGCCGCGCTCGGGCAAGCGCGGGGGCGCGTTCTGCGCTTCCATCGCCCAGGACGCTCTGCCGTACATCATGCTGAACTTCACGGACCAGATGGATGACGTGCGCACGCTCGCGCACGAGATCGGCCATGCGATGCAGTTCCAGCTCGCCGGGGAGCGCCAGACCGCGCTCTCGCACCATCCTCCGCTGGCCCTCGCCGAGGTGCCCTCGACGTTCGCCGAGATGATCGTGACCGACCGCCTGCTGGCTGCCGCCGCCGACGATCCGTCCGTCCGCCTCGGGCTGCTCGCGTCAAGCGTCGAGACGGCGTTCGCCACCGTCTTCCGCCAGACGCTCATGGTGCGCTACGAGCAGAGCGCCTACGGGCTCCGCGCCGAGGGCAAGGCGCTCATGCCGGAGCGTCTGAACGACCTCTGGATCGCCGCCAACACGCCCTATTACGGCGACGCCGTCGAGATCCCGGAGGGCTATCGCGTCGGCTGGTCGTACATCCCGCACTTCATCCACACGCGCTTCTACACCTACGCATACGTCTTCGCGCATCTCGCGAGCCTCGCGTTGGCCGCGAAGTACCGCGAGGACGGCGACGCGTTCGTCGGCCCGTATCTCGACTTCCTCTCGATCGGCGGCGCGGCCTCCCCGCAGGAACAGCTCGCCGGCATCGGCCTCGACATCACGCGCGACGACTGCTGGGATGCGGGCTTCGCCGAGATCGAGCGGCTGATCGAGATGGCGGAGGCGATCGAGCCGCCCGCTTCGTAGGCACGGGGAGGCTCAGGCGGCTGCAGCTTCGGGACGGCGGAGCCAGCGGCCTTGCGTGAACCACCTCCTCATCGTGCGAATGCTGGGCACGGTGGCGTGGTCGAGTGCGTGCCGTGCGCGTAGGCGGTCGATCGTCGCAAGGGCACGATCGCCGTGTGCGAACGCCTCCTCGGCCTCGCGCCGAAGCCGCGGCCACGCGTACGAGCCCGGCCGCCGCCGCGCAGCTGCCCGCCCGAGCGCGCGAACGGTGAGCAGGTGGGCATCGAGCGCTCGCGAGCGCGCTCGTGTGAGACACCCGTGAGCCCTCCAGGTGCGCAGCATCGTGACGGCGAAATCCCGCCCCGCGTTGGAACGAAGGAATTCGATGGAGTGATGCCCCTCACAGAGCCAGATCCGCACCCCGTGCGTGAGCTCACGCTCAAGCGTCCTCCCACGCGTCCGGTCAAGACAGATGGCGCAAACAGGCATCTTGACCGGCACCCCACGAGCCTTGTAAAGCGAAGGAAGCCGCGTCATGCCGAGAGGCTGCCATGCCGCGTAGACACGAGACCGTGCCGAACTGAAACGCGTGTGTGCCAACTGCCCGACCGCACTCACGTCGCCGACCCGGCCGAACCTCTCTCGAGGTGAACAGCACGACGCCGCAGACTTGCGGGACGCCTGACCCGGTCGCCGTGGGGCTGTGGGACTCCTCCCAAATGGCACTCGCGGCAGATGCCATTTGGCGGCAGATCGGGCGCATGGACACCGATCCGGCTCTGGGACAGGGATTGGGAGGACGAGACTCACGACTCGTGAGCCGGCCGGGGCGGGCGACCCAAGTGGCACTCGCGGCGCGGCCGCGGCGGCGTCGGTCACGTCGCGATCGCCACAGTTGGCCCTACGCGGGCGATCCGAGGCGCTCAGGCGGCATCACGGGCCAATTGGCATCCTTGGCGAGTGTCATTTGGGAGCACGCCCCCGGTGACCCACGCCCCGCGAACGCGGCGCTCGGCGACGGCCGGGCCGCACTCGGCGGCGGCAGATAGCCACGCGGACGGCTCCCGGAAACGCGGATGTTCACCTCGCAAGAGGTTCGGCCGGGTCGGCGGCGTGAGTGCGGTCGGGCAGGTAGCGCGCCAGGCCGTGCGGTCGGCCGGTCAGGCGTTGCGGTACAGGCCGGTCGAGAACGGGCAGGTGTTCGCAGCCGTCGGCGCCGGCATCGGAGCGGAGGCTGTCACGTCGGGTGCCAGGTCTCCGTCGACGTTCGGGCCGGGGACGAGGGCCCGGTAGCGGGAGCCTCGCCAGGCCGCTTCGCGGATCAGGAGGGCGAAGCCGCGGGGACGCGTCAGGACTCCCATGATGCGGAACCAGCGCGAGCCGCGCAGGACGTCGATGTAGACGTTGCGGCCCAGGGCGTCGAGTGGTCGTCCGCTGAGCGTGTGGCGGCCTCCGAAGAAGGGCCGGCCGTGGTAGGTCGCCGTCCCGCAGACCCGCGGAAAGCGGCCGTGGTAGGCCCACTCACCGGTCAGCGAGAGGCTCGGCTGCGCGCCGCGCCAGCGGGCGAAGCGGAGTTCGGGCGCGCCCAGGCTGCCGAACTGCCCGAGCCGGCGCACCCGCTGGAGCGCGTAGTGCGTGCCGCCGGCGAGCACCACCTCGTCGACGCCGTACGCGACCTGCGGTGCGACGTGGCGGCCGATGTGGCGGGCGCCGATGCGGCCGCGGTACGAGACGCGGTCGCCGCGGATCACGGCGACGCGCGTGCGGCCGGCCTCGCGCCAGGTGATCTGGGCGCTGCCGTCGCGCGCGACCGAGAGATGTTCGTGGCTCGTCCAGGCCGACACCTTCAGTGACGCACCGGCGGTGGACGGCGCAATCGCGAGCGCGAGTGCGGCGATTGCGAGCATGCGGCGGCCCGCGATCATGGCGCTGCCCCTTCCCGTCGTTGTCAGGGCCCTCGCTCGCCACCGTAACCCCGAGGGGCCGAAATCCCGCAGCGGCACTCCGGGAGGTTCCGGGAGAATCGCTACGCAGAGGAGCGCCGGCGGAGCACGCGGCGATCGCCGTCGCGCCGCGTGAACCCGTCCGCGTCGAGCCGCTCCAGGATGCCCTGGGCGATGCGGCGGCTGGCGCCGATCTCGTCGCGCAACTCGGAAAGCGCGATCGAGCCGTGCTCGGCGCAGCGCGCCCGCACGAGTTCGCGCACCTGCTCGAAGCGCTCACTCGTGTACGCCAGACCGCCGCCGAAGCGCACGATCCGCCCGTCGCGCTCGAGTGCTGCCGAGAGCGCCGCGAACTCGCGCTCGGACAGGCCCGAAGCGGCCTGCAGCGTGGCCAGATCGGGCGGCGTGAACCCGCCTTCGCCGAGAGCGTCGAGCAGTGCGTCAGCCTCCGCTGTGTGCCCGCCCGTGGCCGCGGCTCGAGCCCCGGTGCCGAGCACGAACGCCCCGTCGCGCTCGAGCACGCCGTCGGCCGTCAGCAGCGAGAGCAGGGCGTCGGCGCCGGGACCCGCGGGGACGACCGACTGCGAGGGCAGGGCCGGCTCGAGCGGGTACTCGGCGGCACGGCGATCGACCTGCTCCCGCGCCGTAGCGCGCAGCTCGGAGTAGCGCGCCGCGGTCAGCCAGGCGGTCTCGGAGCCGGGCAGGCGCAGCACCTCCCCCGAGCCGACCAGCTCGTCCAGTGCCTCCAGTGCGGCGTCGCTGTCGAGCAGGCCGTGCGGGGCCACGGCCTCGAGCGTCACCGGCCACGCGGACGACGCCAGCGCGGCCCGCACGATCGACGGCGCGTCGCCGTCGGCCAGCAGGCGGAGACGCGCCAGCACCTCGGCCGTCCCGCCGTGGCGCGGGGGCGCCGGATCGAGCACGAGGGCGCCGGCGACGGTGGCCTGTGGCGCGGTCGTGCGCACGATCACCCGGTCGCCGCGCGCGGCCGCGACCGGCTCTCGCAGTCGCAGCTGCGCGAGCCCGGACGAACCGGCGGCCAGCGCCTCGCTGTCGAGGAGCGCGAGGCGCGCGTCGACACAGGCCGTGCCGATCAGGGCTTGCACGAGCATGCCGTGCCTCACGCCCGGGCCGCCCGCCAGCGCCCGCAGCTCGACGTCGAGCCGGAAGCTCTCGGGAAAGCCCCCCGGAGTGGCCAGCGTCGCCCCGTGCGGGATCGCACTGCGCTCGACGCCGGCGAGACTCGCCGCGACGCGCTGACCCGCCTCTGCGCGCTCGACCGCCTGATCGTGGACCTCGACCGAGCGCACCCGCACCTCGCCCGCGCCGGGCAGCACGGCGAGCCGGTCACCGGCCGCGATTGCACCCGACCAGAGCGTGCCGGTGACGACCGTGCCGATGCCGTGCAGCGTGAAGGCGCGGTCGATCGGCAGGCGTGTGACGCGTGGGGCGCTGCCGCGCGCCACGGAGGCGGCGGCAGCCTCGAGCGCCTCGCGCAGCTCGTCGAGGCCGGCACCGGTGCGCACGGAGGTCTCCACGACCGGTGAGCCCGCGAGGACCGTGCCGGCGAGCAGATCCTCGACGTCGGCGCGGGCCAGCTCGGCCTCCTCGGCATCGACGAGGTCGCGCTTGCTGAGCGCGACCACCGCAGTGCGCACCGCGAGCAACTCCAGGATCGCGACGTGCTCCCGCGTCTGCGGCATGACGCCGTCGTCGCAGGCCACCACGAGCAGGGCGAGATCGATGCCGGTCGCTCCGGCGATCATCGTGCGTACGAAGCGCTCGTGTCCCGGTACGTCGACGACGGAGAGCACCCGGCCCGACGGCAGCGACAGGCTCGCGTAGCCGAGCGCGATGGAGATGCCGCGGTCGCGCTCCTCCGGCAGGCGGTCGGTATCGACGCCCGTGAGCGCGCGCACGAGCGCCGTCTTGCCGTGATCGATGTGGCCGGCCGTGCCCAGGGTGCGCGCGGGCGCAGCGGTCATGGGGACGCGGGCGTGCCGATGCGCGCCGCGTCAGCGTCCGTGAGCGTGCGGCAGTCGAGCACCAGCGCGCCGTCCGTCACCCGCGCCAGCACGGCGGGGTCGCCCGCTCGCAGGCGTGCTGCGAGCGCCTCTGCGTCGCCCTCGAGCCGCACGCCGAAGGACGGGAGCTCGGCCAGGGGCAGGGCGCCTCCGCCAACGCGCGCGATCGTCTCGACGACACTGCCGCCGATGCGCGCCGCCAGGGCCTCGGCGCGGTTGCGCACGTCGTCCGCCGGCTCGGTGACGGCTCGCAGCACGGGCAGCTCGGCGCGCGCTCGCCCCGGGTCGCGATAGATGCGCAGCGTGGCCTCGAGCGCGGCCAGCGAGAGCTTGTCGATGCGCAAGGCACGCGCCAGAGGGTGCCGGCGGCAGGCTGCGATGGCATCGGCGCTGCCGGCCAGGATCCCGGCCTGCGGGCCGCCCAGCAGCTTGTCGCCCGAGAAGCAGACCAGATCGCAGCCGTCGCGCAGGGCGTCGTGGGCGAGCGGCTCGCCCGCCAGCTCCGCGGCCTCGAGCAGGGCGCCCGAGCCGACGTCGTAGACCAGCGGGAGCCCCGCGTCGTGCGCGATCGCCGCCAGCTCGCGCGCCTCGACGCCGCCCGTGAAGCCGACCACCCGGTAATTCGAGGGATGCACGCACAGCAGCAGACCCGTCTCGGGCCCGAGCGCGCGCTTGTAGTCGGCGGCCGTCGTGCGATTCGTCGTGCCGACCTCGCGGAGGCGGGCACCCGCGCTCTGGACGATCTCGGGGATGCGGAAGCCGTCGCCGATCTCGACCAGTTGCCCGCGCGAGACGACGATCTCCTTGCCGCCCGCCAGGGCGGCGAGCGCGAGCACGAGCGCCGCGGCGCCGTTGTTGACGCAGATCGCTGCCTCGGCGCCGGTCAGCTCGCAGACCAGCGCGGCGACGTGATCCTGCCGCGAGCCGCGGGCGCCGGTCGCGAGGTCGAGCTCGAGATTGGAGTAGCCCTCGGCCACCGCCTGCACGCGCGCGAGCGCAGCCTCGGCGAGCGGTGCGCGTCCGAGGTTGGTGTGCAGCACGACGCCCGTCGCGTTGAGCACCGGCCGCAGCGAGGGCTCGAGAGCGGCGCGCACGCGGCGGCGCAGCTCGGGCGCGAGCGCGGCGGCGGTGGCCTGCTCGCCACGCGCCCGGCGCTCGGCCAGCGTCGCCCGCGCTTCCCGCACGCAGAGGGCGTGCGGGGCATCGCAGGCCGCCTCGCGCACGAGGACGTCGACGGACGGGAGCGGGCTGGCCATCGCCGTATCGTACGGCTGGGCCTCAGCGCGGCGGGGGGTGGGTGTTCCGGTAGGCGGTACACTCCGTGAGGGCGGGGGCCGCGCTCTGGCCGCGTGCAGGCGGCGGCGCCCGGGCAGGCGAACACGCGGGAGCGCGTACTTGAGCGTCGAACATGCGACGAGAACACGGCAGGCGATGCGTCTCTACGGACGGCAGAGTCGTGCGCGCGCACGCCGTCGGCGCGTGCTGCTCGGACTCGGCGTCGTCCTCGCGCTGATCGCGATTCCGTTCGGGCATCTGCTGCTGCAGCGCGACTCCGTGGCGCACGGCGTACGCGTCGCAGGCGTCCCGCTGGGCGGCGCGACCCAGGCGCAGGCCGAGCGCGAGATCACCGCGGCGGTCGGGGACGAGCTGCAGCGCGAGGTGACGGTGACCGTGGCCGGACGCTCGGCGACGCTCTCGCCCTACGACCTCGGCGTGCGCGTCGACGCGGCGAGCACTGCGAAGGCGGCGCTCGAGGCGGGCAAGGTGCGCGGTGGCCTGCTCTTCTCGATCGGATATTCGCGCGCCATCGACCCGGTGCTGCGCTACCCGGACAACCTCGCGCTGCCGGCCGAGCTCGCCGCCGTCACGCAATCGCCCGTCAACGCCCGTCTGGTGCTCAAGCCGAGCGGCGCGGCCATCGCCGTCCCGGCCAAGCCGGGGGTCGGCTTCGATCGTTCCGAGGCGCTGCGCGCGATCACGGACGCCGCGCTCGCCGATCGCACGGAGGTCTCGCTGCGCACGGTGCCCACGCCGGCGGCCATCCCGAGCGAGGCCGCACGCCGCGCCAAGACGCGCGTCGCGCAGCTGCTGTCGGCGCCCATCGCCCTCACCCGCCGCGGCGCTCCGGCCGGGAAGTGGCCCGTGCGGCGGCTCGCGCCGATGCTCTCGGCGACCGCCTACCACCACGTGATCGGCGTCCAGTTCGACCCGCAGAAGGTGGGCCGCGCGCTGCGGCCGCCGCTCTCCGACTACCTGCGCCCGGCCAAGGACGCGCGCTGGAGCGTCGAGGGGGACCATGCCCGTGTCCTCTCGTCGCTGAGCGGCATCGACCTCGACGCGCACGCGACCGCGCGCCACCTCACGCGGGCCGGCGGAGTGGACGGAGCGGGCCGCACGGCCGCGCTCGCCTTCAGGGTCACGCAGCCCGAGCTGACCACCTCCGCGGCGCGCGCGCTCGGCGCGACGGATGTGGTGAGCACGGCGACCACGAGCCTCGGTGACTCCTCGGAGAACCGCATCTACAACGTCGAGTTGCTCGCCACGCTGCTCGACGGCACCATCGTCAAGCCCGGCGCCACGTTCTCGTTCAACACCGAGGTCGGCCCGCGCACCGCGGCGCGCGGCTTCAAGGAGGGCCAGGCGATCGAGAACGGCGTGCTGGTGCCGTCCATCGGCGGCGGCGTCTGCCAGGCCGCGACGACGGTCTTCGATGCGGCCTTCGAGGGCGGCTACGAGATCACCCACCGCCTCAACCACTCCTTCTACATCTCGCATTACCCGCTCGGGCTGGATGCGACCGTGGCCGACAACGGCCCCGACTTCACGTTCGTGAACGACACGAAGAACGCGCTCGTGATCAAGGCCAGCGCGAACCCGGACACGATGACCGTGTTCTTCCTCTCGCGCCCGCTCGACCGTCACATCGAGTTGTCGACGTCGGATCCCGTCAACTACGTCGAGCCGAAGAAGCGCTTCTACGCCAGCCCGGACGTCGCCAACGGCACCGTCACGCAGACCACGGACGGCGAGCGCGGCTTCAACGTCACGGTCTCGCGCACGGTCGTGGGCTCGAACGGCAAGGTCCGCGGCGAGCAGACGTTCCCCTCGCGCTACATCCCCGAGGACGCGATCTACCTCGTCGGCAAGGGCGGCACGCTGCCCGCCGGCCAGACGCTCTCGGGCCTCTACCCGGGCTACACCGGCTCGACGGACGGCATCGACCTGAACAACTGGCTGGCGGAGCCGAAGCCGCCCAAGAAGAAGAAGCCGGCCGCAGGTGACTCCGTCGCGCCGAACGGCGCCGCTCCGGGCGCCACGGACGGCACGACGACCGGCTCCACGAATCCGGCCGACACGACGCCGACCGACACCACGCCGGCCGACACGCTCCCGGCGGGCTGACCCAACTGGCTCTTACGTGTTGACGTAGCCGGCCTGCATGCCCAGCACGCAGGCCGCAGCCACGCCGACGTAGATGATCGCGATCAGCACGCGGCGCGACGTCGGCACGCTGAAGTAGCTCGCCTCGGCCGGGTCCTTGCGCGAGCGCCAGCGGATCCAGGCTTCGCGGCCGCCCAGGATCAGGATCAGGATCAGGATGGCGTTCGGGGAGTAGATGAGCAGCCCGGCCAGGCCCACGAGGCCCGCGATCCAGAGCGCCGGATGCACGGCGGCCATGGCGCGCCCGCCGTCGAGGGGGACGATCGGGAGCAGGTTGAAGAGGTTGAGCAGAAAGCCGGTGTGGGCGGCGGCGCGCACGAGATCGGAATTCGTCGTCTCTCCGATGGCGAGCATGACGGCCGCGCCCACGGTGCCGAGCACCGGGCCGGCGAGGCCGACCTTGGCCTCGACGTAGGCGTTGCGCGGCAGGCCCTTCATGCCGATCACGGCGCCGACGAACGGAATGAAGACGGGGAAGCCTGCGGGGATGCCCTCCTTGCGCAGCCAGATCGCGTGGCCGAGCTCGTGGACGAAGATCAGCAGCACGAAGAGCGCCGCGAAGGGCCAGCCCCAGAGCAGGGTGTAGGCGCCGACCGAGATGACCATCGTCACCGCGGTGCTGATGAAGCCGATCTTGGCGACGGCGAAGATCAGGAGCTTCAGCTTGAGCAGCCACTGGAAGCCGAACACCGCCGCGGCGATGATCGGGCCGCCGATGCGGCGCGCCCAGTACTTGAGCGCGCCCTGCGGATGGATCGGCCGCTCGTCGAAGGTCGGCTCGGGCGCGCGCCGAGGCTCGGGGAAGAGCGGCTCGTCGGGCGTGTTCGTGCTCACGTACTCACGGTAGCGCCGTCCAGATGAACGCCGTGCAAAGCCTGACGTGTCCTACGAACCCTGGCCGATCCAGACCTCGCCGTCGGCGTAGCGCTCCTTCTTCCAGATCGGCACGGTGACCTTGAGCGTGTCGATGACCTGCTTGCAGGCCGCGAACGCGGGCGCGCGGTGCGCCGACGAGATGGCGATCGCGACCGAGGCCTCGCCAACCGGCACGACGCCGGTGCGGTGCCAGATCGCCGCGCGCAGGCAGCCGTGATCGCTCAGGGCGGCGCGCGCGATGCGCGCGATCTCCTGCTCGGCCATGCCGGGGTAGGCCTCGTACTCGAGGTCGACGACGTCGCGGTCGCGCGCCGTCCCGCGCACGGTGCCGGTGAAGGTCGCGATGGCCCCGGCATCGGGCCCGCTGACGTGTGCGATCAGGCGATTGAGGTCGATCGGATCCGCCCCGAGCAGGACGAGCGGCTCGTCCTCGCCGCCCGAGACCGGCGGGATCACGGCGACCTCGTCACCGTCGCTGAGCGCCGCCGAGCGCTCGGCGTACTCGCGGTTGACGGCATAGGCCAGGCCGGGCGGCTCGGCGCCGATGGCGAGCGCGGCGAAGACATCGCCTGCCGTGGCGCCGTCCGGCAGTTCGAGTTCGCGCTGTCCGGCCCCTGCGCGTTCGCGCAGCGCGGCGAACAGCCGCACCGTCACGCGCACGCGGGACTCACTTGCCGATCTTGAACTTGCTCGTGCCGACTCGCGAGTTGCCGACCAGGAGCAGCACGCTCCACGTACCCGGGTGACCCTTGACGACGCCCGAGTTGATCCAGGCATACAGCCGCGTGCCCTTCTTGTCGGCCTTCAGGGTCTTGTCCTTCCAGCGCGCGCGCACGACGCCGGCCGGATCGTGCCACTCGATCGCCAGAACCTGCCCGGCCTTGGCCGGCGTCTTCCAGACGAAGTTCGCGTAGAGCTTCTTGACCTTGGCGGCCTTGATGTTCGTCAGCCGGTCTCCGCCCGAGGTCTGCGAGATCCACGAGCTCTCGACGACGCCCTTGCTGCCGGCTGCGCTGGCGACCGCGAAGGCGGGGACGAGGGCGAAGATGCAGATCGTGAGCAGGGCAAGACGGCGCATTCGCATACCCAACACGGTAACCCGGGAAGGCCGGATCGGCAAGGGTCAGCTGCCCACTACGATCAGCACGTGGACGAGCGGCCCGGCGAGTACCCGTATACACGCGGCATCCGCGCCGACGGCTATGCCACGCGTCCCTGGACGATGCGGCAGTACGCGGGGTTCGCCTCCGCCGAGGAGACGAACGAGCGCTTCCGGCTGCTGCTCGAGCGCGGGCAGACCGGCCTCTCGGTGGCCTTCGACCTGCCCACGCAGCTGGGCCTCGATTCGGACGATCCGCTGGCGCGCGGAGAGGTCGGTCGCACCGGCGTCGCCATCGACTCGCTCGACGACATGCTGCGGCTCTTCGACGGCATTCCGCTGGGCGGCGTCTCGACGTCGATGACGATCAACGCGCCCGCGGCCGTGCTCCTGCTGCTCTACGAGCTGGCCGGCGCCGAGGGTGGGGTGGCCCCCGCCGACCTGCGCGGAACGGTCCAGAACGACGTGCTCAAGGAATACGCCGCGCGTGGCAACTACATCTTCCCGCCGCGGCCCGTCGATGCGGCTGACCGTCGATCTGTTCCGCTACTGCAACGAGCGCCTGCCGCGCTTCAACACGATCTCGATCTCGGGGTATCACATCCGCGAGGCGGGCTCGAGCGCCGCGCAGGAACTCGGCTTCACGCTCGCCAACGGCATCGCTTACGTCGAGGCGGCGCTCGCAGCCGGACTCTCGGTCGATGTCTTCGCGCCGCGCCTGTCGTTCTTCTTCAACGCGCACAACGACGTCTTCGTCGAGGTCGCGAAGTTCCGCGCGGCGCGCCGCATCTGGGCGAGCGTCATGCGCGAGCGCTTCGGCGCACGCGACGAGCGCTCGCTCGCATTGCGCTTCCACGCCCAGACCGGCGGGTCGACGCTCACGGCGCAGGGCCCGCTCACGAACGTCGTGCGGGTCGCGTTGCAGGCCTTCGCCGCCACCGCCGGCGGCTGTCAGTCGCTGCACACCAACGGCTACGACGAGGCGCTCGCGCTTCCGACCGAGCGCTCCGCCACGCTCGCGCTGCGCACGCAGCAGGTGCTGCTCCACGAGTCCGGCGTGGCCGCCGTCCCCGATCCGTTCGGCGGCTCCGAGTACGTCGAGGGGCTGACCGACGAGCTCGAGCGCGAGGCGCGCGCGCTGATCGCCGAGATCGACGAGCGCGGGGGAGCGGTCGCCGCAATCGAGAGCGGCTGGGTCAAGGGCCGCATCGAGGACGAAGCCTTCGCCTACCAGCGCGCCGTCGAGCGCGGAGAGACCGTGATCGTCGGCGTCAACCGCTATCCCGACCCGCCCGGTTCCGACGTCGAGCTGCAGGTCGTCTCCCAGGCCAGCGAGCAGGCGCAGATCGAGCGCCTGGCGAAAGCGCGGGGCGCGCGCGACGCCGAGGTCTGCAGCGACGCACTGGCGGACATCACCGCGGCGGCGCGCGATTCGTCGCTCCCCCTGCTCGAGCCGCTGCGGGCCGCCCTCGCCGCGCGCTGCACGGTCGGCGAGGTCTGTGGCGCCCTGCGGGACGAGTGGGGGAGCTACGACTCGCAGGTCTCGGACGGGCGCTGAGGCGCCTCAGGTGCTGCGCTCGGCCTCGAGCTCCTCGAGCTCGGCCAGCAGCTTGCGGTAGGAGGCCAGCCGCTCGGGCGTGACGCCGGGCGCCGCCGGAACGGCGCAGCCGTCCTCGCCCTCGCGATGCAGGCAGCCTTCCCACTCGCACTCCTCCGCCGCCGCGGCGATCTCGGGGAACGCCTGCTCAGGTCGGCGGCCGCCACGCCCGCGATGCCGAAGCTGCGGATGCCGGCCGTGTCGATCAGCGCTCCGCCGCCGGGAGATCCATGTAGCGGGCGCCGGTCGTCGTGTGGCGCCCGCGATCGCTGACCGGGTTGAGCGCGCCGGTCGCATCGCTGCGACCCGTGAGCGCATTGGTGAGCGACGTCTTGCCCACGCCCGAATGGCCGGCCAGAACGGCGACCCGGTCGGCCAGCGCCGCGCGCAGCTCGTCGAGGCCCTCGCCCGAGCGCAGCGAGAGCGACGACGACGCGGTGGCCGAGCGCGCCGTAGAGCTCGCGCACGCGCGCGACCTCGTCCTCGTCGTACGGCAGGTCGACCTTCGTGAGCGCCAGCATCGCCTCGATGCCGCCGCGCCAGGCCGCCACCAGGTAGCGATCGATCAGCCCGGCGCGCAGCGGGGGATCAGCCACGGCGGCGACGATCACGAGCACGTCGACGTTGGCCGCGACGATCTTCTCCTCGTTGCGGAACGCGCCGCGCAGGAGGATGCCGTGCCGCGGGAGCACGGCCTCGACCCGCACCGAGCCGTCGGGCAACTCCCGCACCTCGACCTTGTCGCCGACCACCGGCCGCGAGCGCCGCAGGCGGCCCGCGATGGTGCTCTCCCGCTCCTCGCCGGCGATGCGCACGACGACGAACTGGTTGTGCACCTCCGTGACGAGACCTTCGGTCAGGCGGTGACCCCTCCATCGACGACCAGCGTACTGCCGTGCATGTAGCCGGCGCCGTCCGAGGCCAGGAAGGAGACGGCGTCGGCGACGTCGGCCGGCGTGCCGATCCGCCCCGCCGGGACGGAGCGCTCGAAGGCCGCCAGCCGCACGGCGTCGAGGCGGATCCAGTCGGCCATCGGCGTGTCGATCAGTCCCGGGGCGACGCAGTTGATGCGCACGCCGCGAGGGCCCCAGTCGATCGCGAGGCTGCGGGTGAAGAGCACGACCGCACCTTTCGAGGCGTTGTAGGCCGAGCGCGTATGCCCGCCGGTCAGGCCTGCCGTCGAGGCGATGTTGACGATGCAGCCGGAGCCCGCCGCGCTCATCGCGGGCAGGACCGCGCGGCAGGTCAGGAAGGTGCCGCGGGCGTTGACGTCCATCACGAGATCCCAGTGCTCGAGCGAGAGCTCGGTCACCTCGTGCTCGAAGAAGACTCCGGCCGCGTTGACGAGCAGCCAGGGCGGCCCGAGCTCCGAGGTCACCGCGTCGCGCAGCGCATCCACCTCCTGTTCGCTGCGGAGGTCGCAGCCGAAGCCCACGGCGCCCGCGATCTCCGCGGCAGCCGCCTCGGCGGCCCCGGCGTCCATGTCGCTGCAGGCCACGCGGAATCCGTCCTCGGCCAGCCGCGCCGCGATGGCCGAGCCGATACCGCCCGCGGCTCCCGTCACCAGTGCGACGCGCGGGGTCATTCCTGCTCCCGGATGCTGCGCGTGATCAGCGTCAGCGCGACCCACGTGCGGTAGAGCTGCAGCGCGTCGGAGTCGACGATGCGCAGGCTGCGCGGGCCCGTTCGCTCGACGCCGGGGAGGCACGTGCCGAGCTCGGCGTAGTCGGAGGTCGTGAGCTGGATCTCGAGCGCAGCCGGCAGCGAGATCGCGGGCGGAGCCATCTCGCCGAGCCGTTCGAGCGCGCGGGCCGCGCCTTCGCGGATCCGCTCGCAGGCGACCTCCGGGTGCAGGCTCTCGGCGGCGAAGCGACTGATCGAGCGCTTGACGACGACGCACTCGGCGGTCGGGCGCGATGCGC
The DNA here is from genome assembly GCA_963713435.1 of uncultured Actinomycetes bacterium. Classification (GTDB taxonomy): domain Bacteria; phylum Actinomycetota; class Thermoleophilia; order Gaiellales; family JALYLC01; genus JALYLC01. Next base: position 36,035 of record CAVQLU010000009.1, on the reverse strand, counting down.
AGCAGCTCCTCGGCCGTGGCGTCGTCGCCGCTGATCAGCGCGATCGGCACTCCGTAGTGGCGCGCGACGAGCGCATTGATGCCGGACTCGCCCACGACGTGACCGTTCAGCTCGACGTGGTAGAAGACGCCGGGGTTGTAGGTGTGCGAGAGCACCGCCGTCTGGGCCGAGATCGAGCCGTGGTAGCTGACCAGGAAGGCGGCGTCGAAGGACGCGTCGAGGCCCTCCATCATGTAGAGCGGCTTGTGCTTGCCCGAGATCAGCGAGGCCTGCCCGTGCAGGCGCTCCGGCCGCAGGTTCTGCATGAGGTAGTGCGCGTCGTTGACCAGGAACGACGTCGCTCCGGCATCGCCGGCGCCGTCGATCGCGGCGTTGACCTCGTTCTCGAGCAGCGTGCGGCCGCCCTCGTACTCCGGCCCGTTCAGCACCTGCTCCCAGTGCACGATGCCGGCCGTGCCCTCGATGTCGGACGAGATGAAGACCTTCATTGCTCCCTCCCTCAGTCTGTCCAGGCGAAATGACAGGCGGCCGCGTGTGCGCCGCGCGCCTCGAGCGCCGGGTCGTCCACGCGGCAGACGTCGGCCGCGCGCGGGCAGCGCGGATTGAAGCGGCAGCCGGGCGGCAGGTTGATCGGGCTCGGCGGATCCCCCACGACGGCGTCGCGCTGGGTCACGCGACCCGGGTCGATGCGCGGGACGGCGCGCAGCAGCGCCTGCGTGTAGGGGTGCCGAGCGTTCGAGAACAGCTCGTCGCCGGTGGCGAGCTCGACGATGCGCCCGAGGTACATGACGGCCACGCGGTCGCACACGTGCCGCACGACGGCCATGTTGTGGGCGACGAACAACATCGTCAGTCCGAGCCGCTGGCGCAGGTCGGCGAGCAGGTTCAGCACCGTCGCCTGCACCGAGACGTCGAGCGCCGAGACGGGCTCGTCCGCGACCAGGATGTCGGGCTCGAGCGCCAGCGCGCGCGCGATCGAGATGCGCTGCCGCTGGCCGCCGGAGAACTGGCTCGGGTAGGCGTCCAGCGCACTTGCGGGGAGCCCGACGAGGTCGAGCAGCTCGCGGCAGCGCGCATCCACGCCCGAGCGCGGCACGAGCTTGTGCACCCTGAGCAGCTCGGAGATCGCCTGGCGCACGGTCATGCGCGGATTGAGCGACGAGTACGGGTCCTGGAAGATCATCTGCAGGCGCCGCCGCTCGGCCGCGCTGCGCTTGCCCGGCATCGGCTTGCCCTCGACGACGATCTCGCCGGCGGTCGGCTCGTAGAGGCCGACGATGCAGCGCCCGAGCGTCGACTTGCCGCAGCCGGACTCGCCGACGAGGCCGAGCGCCTCGCCGCGCGCCACCGTGAGATCGACGCCGTCGACGGCCCGCAGCACGTCGATCTGCGCGCCCCGCGCGCGCCGCACGAGCGACTTGTTGAGCGGGAAGTGCATGGCCAGGCCACGCACTTCGAGCAGTGGCTGGGCGGCCTCAGGCACGGCGCGCCAGCTCCTCGTGGTAGCGGCAGGCGGTCGCGCGCCGGTCGCCCAGGGTGATCAGCGGCGGGTCGATCTCGGCGCAGTCGGGGTGAGCGATGTCGCAGCGCGGGTGGAAGCGGCAGCCGCCGGGCGGCGAGACGAGGTCGGGCGGCATGCCGCCGATCGACTCGAGGTGCGTGCGGCGGTCGTCGAAGTCGGGCACCGAGCGCAGCAGCGCGCGCGTATAGGGATGCCGGGGCGCACCGAAGACCTCCGCCACCGTTCCCGTCTCGACGATGCGCGCCGCGTACATCACGGCGACGCGCTCGCAGGTCTGCGCAACCACGGCGAGATCGTGCGTCACGAGGATCTGCGAGACGCCCGTCTCGGCGCGCAGGCGCGCGAGCAGATGCAGGATCTGGTCCTGGATCGTCACGTCGAGCGCCGTGGTCGGCTCGTCGCAGAGCAGCAGCTGCGGCTCGCAGGCCAGCGCGATGGCGATCACGATGCGCTGCCGCAGGCCGCCCGAGAGCTCGTGCGGGTAGGCGCGGTAGCGGCGCTCGGGGTCGGGGATGCCGACCAGGCGCATCAACTCGAGCGCCCGCTCCTTGGCCTTCGCGGCGCTCTGCCCGAGCCGCACGCGCGGCCCCTCGGCGATCTGCTCGCCCACGCGCATGACCGGGTTGAGCGCGGTCATCGGCTCCTGGAAGACCATCCCGATGTGCGCGCCCCTGAGGCCGGCGAGCGACTTCGGCGAGAGCGCCTCGCCGTCGAACACGATCTCGCCGCCGGCGATCTGCGCGCGGCCGGGCAGCAGTCCGAGGATCGCGCGCAGCGTCATGCTCTTGCCGCAGCCCGACTCGCCCACCAGGCCGAGTGCGCCTCCGCGCGGGACGTCCAGGCTGACGCCGTCGACCGCCTTGACGACGCCGCGGGGCGTGGGGATCTCGACGCGCAGGTCGCGCACCGAGAGAATCGGCTCGGCGACCGTCACTCGGGCGCCAGCAGGTCGGCCAGGCCGTCGCCGAGCAGGGACAGCCCGAAGCCGGTGACGAGGATCGCGATGCCGGGGAACGTCGCGATCTGCCACTGCGTCGTGATCAGGGACTCGCCGTCGGAGATCATCGAGCCCCAGTCTGCGGTCGGCGGTGGGATGCCCGCGCCGAGATAGCTGAGGGTCACGATCGCGAGCATCGAGAGCACGATGTCGCTCATCGAGAAGACGATCGCCTGGGTGATCACGTTCGGTAAGAGGTGGCGCACCATGATGCGCTTGTCGGAGAGGCCCGACGCCTTCGCCGCCAGGACGTATTCGAGGCGTTTGTGCACGAGGACCTCGGCGCGCACGATGCGGGTGTACGACACCCATCCGACGCAGCGCGATCGCGATGATGATCGAGGTCTGCCCCGGGCCGAGGACGAACACGAGCGCAAGCACGAGGACGAGGCCCGGAAAGGCCGTCATGACGTCGACGAGGCGCATCACGCCCGTGTCGGCGAGGCGGCCGTAGTAGCCGGAGACGAGGCCGAGGATCGTGCCGAGGAAGAACGGGATGAGCACCGCCAGGAAGGCCGTGAAGCAGATCGACGCGCCCTGCGTAGATCAGACGCGAGGTGACGTCGCGCCCGAGCTGATCGGTGCCGAGCCAGTGCGCGCTGCTCGGGTGCGCGTAGGTGTGCAGGAGGTCCTGGGCGTTCGGGTCGTAGGGCGCGATCAGCGGCGCCGCCGCGCTGGCGAGCGCGATCGTGAGCACGATGATGGCGCCGGCCACGAACGACGGCGTGCGGTACCAGCGGTTGCGGAACGTGCGCCGCCGCGAGATCGAGCGTGGGCTCGACCAGCTCGACGAGTTCGACCGAGCGACATCAGTCGAACCTCACGCGCGGATCGAGCAGCGAATACGTGATGTCGATCACGATGTTGACGAAGATGACGATCGCCGCCAGCACCAGCGTCACGCCCTGCACGACCGAGAAATCGCGCTGCGAGATGCCGTCGTAGATGAGCGCGCCCACTCCCGGCAACGCGAACACCTTCTCGACGACGACCGTCGTGCCGATCAGGAAGCCGAGGTTGATGCCGAGCACCGTGATCATCGGCATGATCGCGTTGCGCAGGGCGTGGTGGATCAGGACGCGCCGCTCGGGGATCCCCTTGGCCCGCGCAGTGGTGACGTAGTCGGACTCGAGCACGGCCAGCAGGCTCGCGCGCAGGCTGCGGATGAGCAGCGGCGCCGTGCCGATTGCGACGGTGAGGGCCGGCAGGAACATGCTCACGAGGTGGCCCCAGAGGCCCTCGCCGTAGCCACCGACGGGGAACCACTTCGGGCCGCCGGCGGCGAGCAGGAGGATGAGCATGATGCCGAGCCAGAACGCCGGCATGCCGAGCCCGACGATCGGTACGGCGCGCACGGCCTGGTCGGCGGTTCCGTCCTTGCGGCGCGCGCCCGCCAGTGCCAGCGGCACCGAGATGACCATCGCCAGCACGGTGCTGTAGCAGAGCAGCCAGAGCGTTACTGGCAAGCGCTCGATCACGAGCGACCGGACGGGTCGCCGTAGATCAGCGAGTTGCCGAGGTCACCGTGCGCGAGACGCTCGAGGTAGAGCCAGAACTGCTCGGGCAGCGAGCGGTCGAGGCCCCACTGGTGGTGCAGTTGGGCGATCAGCGCCGGAGTCGCGCGCGTGCCGAGCACGGTCGCCGCGGGATCGCCCGGGATGATGTGGATGAGCAGGAACGTCAGGAACGCGACGCCCAGCGCGACCGGCACGATTTGCGACGAGCCGGCGCAGCGCATAGGAGACACGATCCACGACGTTCCTGCTCTCCCTACGCCTTGACTACTTCTGCAGCCAGGCGTCCTCCATGTGGTAGTTGCCGGTCGGGTAGACCTGGAAGCCCTGCAGCTTGGACGAGTACGCATACACGAACGGCGAGTAGTAGAGGAACGCCATGAATGCGTCGTGTGCGGCCTGTGCCTGGATCTTGGAGTAGAGGATCGCGCGCTTGGCCGGAACGAACTCGCGCTGCGCCTGCCGCGTCATCTTGACGACGTCCGGGTTGTTGTAGAAGGTCTGGAACGAGTTGGCGGCGCCGCCCTTCGGATCGACGGCGAACGACACGAGCTCGTCCGGGTCGGCGATGTCCATCGTCCAGTACTGGTTGCCGAGCATGCCCGGATAGGAGCCGGCGTTCCAGTCGGCCTGGACGGCGTTGTTGTCCTTCTTGATGATGTTGACCTTGATTCCGAGCGGCTTGCCGGCCGCCTGGATGACCTGTCCGATGGTCTGCGAGGCCAGGTTGCCCGAAATCGCCTCGTAGGTCGTCGTGAAGCCCTTCGGGACGCTCGACTTGGCCAGCTCGGCCTTGGCCTTCGCGATGTTGTACTGAATGCCCGGCGACTTCGGGTCGTAGTACGGCACCTGGGGCGGCATGAACGAGTTGGCGGGCTTGCCGTTGCCGAACAGGATCGCCTTCGTGAGGGCCTTGCGATCGATCAGATACGAGATCGCGCGGCGCACGTGCACGTCCTGGTAGGGCTTGAACTTCTGGTTGAAGAGCACGTAGTCGGTGCGCGTCGACGGGAAGAGCGTCGTCGTCACGCCAGAGGTCGACTGCAGCGGCTTGATCTGCGCGAAGCCGGGGAACTCGTCGACCGTGGCCTGGCCGCCCTTGAGCTGCAGCAGGCGGGTGTTCTCGTCGGGCACGTTCGTCCACGTGACGCTGTTCAGGTACGGCTTGCCGGGCTGCCAGTAGTCGTCGAACTTGACGAGCTTGAGCTCCTTGCCCTTCGTCCAGTGATCCCACTTGAACGGGCCGGTGCCGACGGGCGCCTTGTAGAACTCCTTCTTCGTCTTGCCGTCGTAGTTCTTGGGCACGATCGCGTTGGAGAAGAGCGCGAGGTCGGCCACCATCGGCGACCACGGGTACTTCGTGTTGACGACGACCGTGTACTTGTCCTTGACGACGACGTTCTTGATGGCGATGTCGATGCCGCTCCAGCCGCCCTTGGTGTTGCGCGCGGCGTCGATCGAGAACTTGACGTCGTCGGCCGTCATCTCCTTGCCGTTCTGGAACTTGACGCCCTTGCGCAGCGTGAAGGTGTACGACTTCTTGTCGGACGAGAGCGTGTAGCTCGTCGCGAGCCAGGGCTTGACGCTCTTGCCGTCGGCCGTGACGGTGTAGAGCGGCTCCATGATCTGCTCGAAGACCCAGATCGACTCGTTGTCGAAGACCGACGTCGCGTCCATGTACTGCGAGTCGGCCGTGCGGGCGATCACGACGTCGCCGCCCGGTGTCGGCGTCGCCGTGCTGCGCGCAGAGGCGCTCGAGCCGAGGGTCAGCGCTGCGATGAGCGCGGTGGCCGCGAGAACGAGCAACGCGGAGAAACGGAATCCTGGCTTCATTGGGGAACCCTTCCTGGCAGCGGCGAAGCCGCGAAGTATGGCATAGGGCTCGGACGTTTGATCAAAAGTTTTAGTTTGCTGCGGTCGCCTCAAGACTCGCCGAAATACAGCCGCCGCGAGTTCCCGGAGAGGATCGCCTCGCCTGCGCGCTCGGCCTGTCCGAGCGAGAGCTCGCCGGTCGCGACGAGCTCACCCAGCACCTGGCCCAGGGTAGTGCGCGCCCGCACTGCGCCGAGCGCGATGTGCTCGGCCAGTCCCGCCGCATCCGTCGAGGCGTGCAGCCGGTTGAGGGCGCCGACTGCGAGCGCCGAGCGCCAGGCCTCGAGCAGCGCCGCGTGGCCGAGGGGCGGGATGCAGGTCGCGACGTCGAGCGTGACGTTGGCGTAGACCGCGGTCAGGAACGCGCCCTCGCGCACGTACGGCCAGGCCGCGTGCAGCACGACGAAGTGCACGCCCTCGGCGGCGTCGCTCGAGAGCAGGCCGCGCAGGTGCAGGGGATTGACGGCGCGCAGGTCGAGATCGCGATCGCCGTAGCCCGCGTGCAGCTGCAGCGGGAGGCCGTCGCGGCGCGCGACGGGGAGCGCGCGCAGCAGCAGGAAGTCGACGAGCGCCTGCTCCTGCACGCGCGTCACGCCCGCTGCGCGCTGGCGAGCGAGCGCCTGCTCGGCCTCGGCTGCGCTCCAGGGGCGGATCTCGAGACCGCTGCGGTAGGCGGCGATGCTCTTGAGTCCCGCATAGCCGGCTTCGCGCGCACCCTCGACGGCGGCGTCGTAGCGCTCGAGCAGATCGCCGAAGCCGAGGCCCTCGGCGATCAGGTCGCCTGCCACGGCCTCGAGCCGCAGGAGCGGCGCGACGTCGACGCCCGTGGCGCGGATCTGCTGCAGCGGCAGGCTCTCCTCCGGCGGCGGATAGCCGGTGTCGAGCACGAGCCCGGTCGTCTGCGAGCGCTCGCACACCGTCGCGAGCCACGTGGGCGGATCGAGGTCGCGCGTGGCGGCGACCACGGAGCGCTCGTCGGCGGGGCAGCCGAGGTCGTCGGCCAGCTGCCGGATGGCCCAGCGGTACGGCACGAGCTCGGTGACGTGCGCCGACTCCGAGGGCAGTCCCTCGAACCACGGCCAGCGATATTCCTCGACCGTCTGGGGACGCACGCGCAGCGGCGGGTGCATGTGGCCGTCCACGAACGGCACCTGGGAGAGGTCGATCACAACGCGATTGAACCTGAAGCGGCCGCGCCGCGGGAGCACATCGGATTCCTTGCTGACATCTGACTCACGCGGAACGGCTGGCTGTACGAGACCGGGTAGCTACTCGGCCATCACGAGCGCGTCGGCAAGCTCGATCAGCCGGAACGTGAGCCACGAGACCGTCAGGATCTCCGTGCGGTCGCCGTGCTCCAGCTCGAGCGGCCACGTGCGCTCGGCCAGCGCGATCAGCTCGAGCGCCGCCTCCGCGCGCGCATCCGCGGGCGCCCCGAGGGCCTGGCGGGCCAGCGCAAGCAGCCCGATGCGGTCGGGCATCTGCTGCCACACCAGCGGCACCGCCATGACGAGGTACTCGTGGGCTCGCAGGCGGGAGCGGGAGGGGAGGGGCAGGTGCGCGCCGAGCGGCTCGCCGAGCGCCGGGCACGGCTCGCCGGCCAGGAGCCGCTCGGCGCCGGCGGCTGCCACCTCGCGGCTCTGCGCCTCGCTCGCTCCCGCCGCGGCGAGCTGGAGGAAGAGCTTCGCCTGCGTGCCGAAGGGCGTGTAGTAGGGCGCGTCGGATCCGTAGAGGATCTGCTCGGGCGCGGCCTCGGCGAGCAGGGAGCGCACGTCGAGCGAGTTCCAGAGCGAGGTGTCGAAGCGGATGTTCGGATGCCCGAGCGCGCAGACCGCGTGCAGGTCGGCCATCGCGCAGTGGGCGAGCACCACCTGCGCCCCGGGGTGGCGCTCGAGCAATCTGGCGAGGTCGCGCGCGAACGGCGGCACCGCCCGGCCGGTGTGGAAGAGGATCGGGACGCGGCGCTCCTCAGCCAGTGCGAAGGCCGCGCCGAGCCCGGGGTGGGAGAAGTCGAACCCCGGCAGGCTCGTGTGCAGCTTGATGCCGCGTGCGCCTGCATCGAGCGCCCGGGTCAGCTCGGACCGGAACTCCTCGCCCGGCTCGCTGCGGCCGAAGGCGTACACGCGACCGCCGCTGGCCTCGGCCATGGCGAGCACCTCGGCGTTGGCGGCCGCGTACCCGGCGCCGCGCGGGGCCTGGAACGGGAACGCGCAGGTGCGCGTGACGCCGCCCGTCCGCATGCTCTCGAGCAGCGTCGGGAGATCGAGCCGCGAGCCGTCGGAGGCATCGACCCCGAGGTGCGCGTGCACGTCGACGAGGCCGTCGGCGACCGGCACGAGCGGCCGCACGTGCGCACTCCAGGCGCGCTCGAGGGCAGCGCCGGCATCTGCGAGCGCGGTGGGCACGGCGCTGGATCGTACGAGGTCAGTCCAGCGGAAGCAGCTCCGCGAAGGCCAGCAGCAGGTCGACGCACTGCTCCATGTCGCCGAGGTGCACGACCCCGACGGCGGAGTGGATGTGACGCGACGGGATCGAGACGCAACCGGTCAGCGAGCCCGCCCCGGCCAGGGCGATCGATCCGGCATCGGTCGCTCCGCCCAGCAGGACCTCGCGCTGGAACGGCACCTTGGCCCGCTCGGCCGCCTCCTCCAGGCGCCGCGTCAGCCGCCTCGGCACCGCGGAGCCGATGGTCGAGGCCGGCGCCCAGTCGAAGTACTTGATCGCCGGCCCGCCGCCGAGCCTGATGGGCAGCTGGCGGAACTCGGTGGCCGGCGTGTCGCCGGCCAGCGTGACGTCGAGGGCGATGGCGACGTCGGGCTGCACGCGGAACGCCGCAGGCCCGGCGCCGCGCAGCCCGAGCTCCTCCTGCACGCTCGCCACGGCGACGACGGTGGCCTTGATCTTCGCGCTCCTTCAGCCGCCGCATCGTCTCGATCATCACGGCGCATCCGGAGCGGTCGTCGACGGCCTTGCCCGTGAACACCCGCGTGCCGTTGAGCAGCATGCCGCTGCGCACGAACGTGATCGGATCGCCCACGCGCACGCCGAGCGCCTCGGTCTCGTCGCGGCTCGCGGTGCCCAGGTCCAGGAACATCTCGCGCAGCGGGATCGCCTTGCCGGCCTCCTCGGCCGAGACGATGTGCGCGGGCTTCGTGCCGACGACGCCGATCACGGGGCCGTTCAGGCCCTGCACCTCGAGCACCTGGTCGGTGAGCATGCGGTCGTCGTGGTAGCCGACCGGCGCGAGCCGCAGGAAGCCCTCGTCCTCGATGTGCTGCACGAGGAATCCGAGCTCGTCCATGTGCGCGCACAGCATGAAGACCGGCGCGCCCTTGGGCCCGTTCTTCGTGAAGTAGTGATTGCCGAGCGGATCGCTCGTGTGCTCGTCCGTCAGCGGCTCGAGTTCGGCCGCCATGATCGCCGCGACGTCCTCCTCGTACCCGGAGATGCCCCGGGCGGCGTCGAGCTTGAGCATGAGGTCGAGCATGCGATCGGCCATCGCAGATCTCCTTCGCAGTGTGAGGACGCGGCGATTCTGTCACCCTTGCGGCGGCATGCCGGAGGATCCCACCCCACATACCACCGCCGAGAAGCTCGCATATGCCGAGCGCCTGCGCGATCAAGCGGTGCACGCGGGCGACGAGCGCTCGGTGCAGCGGCAGCGGGAACGGGGCAAGGGCCTCGCGCGCGAGCGGCTCGAGCGGCTGCTCGATCCGGGCTCGCTGGTCGAGCTCGACGCCTTCGTGCAGCACCGCAGCTCCAACTTCGGGTTGGCGGAGCGGCGGCCCTACGGCGACGGCGTGATCACCGGCTACGGCACGGTCCACGGGCGCAAGGTGTTCGTCTTCTCGCAGGACTTCACGGTCTTCGGCGGCTCGCTGGGCGAGGCCTACGCCGAGAAGATCTGCAAGGTCATGGATCTCGCGGTGCGCTTCGGCTGCCCCGTGATCGGCATCAACGACTCGGGCGGGGCGCGCATTCAGGAAGGCGTCGTCGCGCTCGGCGGCTATGCGGAGATCTTCCGCCGCAACGTCATGGCCTCGGGCGTCGTGCCGCAGATCTCGCTCGTCATGGGCCCCTGCGCGGGCGGTGCCGTCTACTCGCCCGCGATCACCGATTTCGTGCTCATGACGCGCGGCACGTCGCACATGTTCATCACCGGGCCCGAGGTGGTGCGCACCGTCACGGGCGAGGAAGTCTCGTTCGAGGATCTCGGCGGCGCCGACACCCATGCCCAGCGCTCGGGCGTCGCCCATCTCGTGGCCGACGACGAGGACGCGCTCTGCGACGAGGCGCGCTACCTCCTCACGTTCCTGCCGCAGAACAACCTCGAGCCCGTGCCGCACGTGCGCACCGACGATCCGCGCGACCGCTGCGCCGGCGAGCTCGACACGATCATCCCCGACTCCCCGACGCAGCCCTACGACATCAAAGCGGTCATCAGGCACGTCGTAGACGACGGTGACTTCCTCGAGATCCACGAGCGCTACGCCGAGAACATCGTCTGCGGCTTCGCGCGCCTCGGCGGCCACGCCATCGGCATCGTCGGCAATCAGCCGCAGGCGCTGGCCGGGGTGCTCGACATCGATTCGTCCGTCAAGGCCGCGCGCTTCGTGCGCACCTGCGACGCCTTCGGGCTGCCGATCGTCACGTTCGTCGACGTTCCGGGCTTCCTGCCCGGAACCGCGCAGGAGTGGAACGGCATCATCCGGCACGGCGCCAAGCTGCTCTACGCCTACTGCGAGGCCACCTCGCCCAAGCTCGCCGTGATCACGCGCAAGGCCTACGGCGGGGCCTACGACGTCATGAGCTCCAAGCACGTCGGCGCCGATTTCAACTTCGCCTGGCCGACGGCCGAGGTGGCCGTGATGGGGCCGGAGGGCGCCGTCAACATCGTCTTCCGCAGCGAGCTCGAGGAGGCCGCCGACCCGGTCGCGCGGCGCGTCGAGCTGATCGACGAGTACAAGGCGCAGTTCGCCAACCCGTTCACCGCTGCCGAGCGCGGCTACGTCGACGACGTGATCAGGCCCTCGCGCACGCGCCCCGTGCTGATCGACGCACTCGAGACGGCGCTCACCAAGCGCGTCGAGCGCCCCAAGCGCCGGCACGGCAACATCCCGCTGTGATGCGGCCTGGCGATCGCGCTGGCGGCGCTCGGAGCGCTCGCCGTCGCGGCGCCGGCGGGGGCGGCGGTGCCACTTGCGCCATGCTCCGACTCGCCCACGGCGAGGTGCGGCACGCTCGTCGTCCCGGCGGTGCGCAGCGATCCGGGGGCGGGCACGATGACCATCTCGTTCCGGCGCTACCCGGCTACGGGCGGCCCCGCCCGCCGCACGCTGCTCGCGATCGAGGGCGGCCCGGGCTATCCGAGTGTCGGCTCCGCCGGTTACTACCTCGCGATGCTCGGCCCGGCGCGGCGGACGACGGCGCTCGTGGTGGTCGACCAGCGCGGCACGGGCGAGTCGGAGCTGATCGACTGCGCGCCGCTGCAGGACTTCCCGTACGCGCCGTTCGCCCCCGTGGCGCTGCGGCCCTATCGCCTCGCCGTCGGGCGCTGCGGCGCCGGGCTCGGCAGCCGCAGCGACGCCTACGGCACCGGCGCGGCCGTCGACGACATGGTGGACGTCCTCGACGCGCTCGGCCTCGCGCGCGTTGATGTCTACGGCGACTCGTACGGCTCGTACGCCGCGCAGACCCTCGCGCTCAGGCACCCCGATCGCGTGCGCTCGCTGGTGCTCGACGGCGCCTATCCGCTCGACTACGACGTCTGGGCGCGCGATGCGCTCGCCATCCTGCGCTTCGCGCTGCACGGCACCTGCGAGCGGTCGCCGACCTGCCCGTGGCGCGCTGCCGATGCGGTGGCGCGCGTGCGCGCCCTGGCGCTGCGACTGCGCGCGCATCCGCTCGAGGCCTGGTCGCGCGACCCTGCGGGCAACGTCGTGCGCGTGCGCCTCGATGACCGCGGCCTGGCAGGCGTGCTCTCGGAGGCCGATTCGGATCTCGCCATCTACCGCGACTTCCCGGCGGCGGCCGTGGCCTACGAGCACGGCGACCCGGCGCCGCTCGCGCGCCTCGCCGCCGAGGCCTTCACCGGCGGCTCCAACGGGCCTGCGATCTACTACTCGGCGGGTCTCGACGCCGCCGTGGAGTGTCATGACTATCCGCAGCTGTTCGACACGTCCGCCTCGCCCGCGATGCGGCTGGCGCAGATCGCCGCTCGCCTGAAGAATTTGCCGGCCGACGCCTTCGCGCCGTTCGACCATGCGACCTGGTTCGGAGCCGATCTGGAGAGCTACGACTGGTGCGTGCGCTGGCCGCAGGCGACCCACGCGCCCGATCCGCCACGGCCACCCGGCGCCGTCTATCCCCACGTTCCCACGCTCGTGCTGGACGGCGATCTCGACCAGCGCACCTCGCTCATCGGCGCGCGGCGTGTCGCCGCGCAGTTCCCGGACAGCACGCTCGTGCCGGTGCCGAATGCGGGTCACGTGACGGCGCTGGTCGACTGGACGGGCTGCATGGCGGGCATCGTGCGGCGCTTCGTGGCGACGACGCGGGTGAGCGGCGCCGCGTGCGCCGCGCGCAACCCGGCGCTGCACCTGGTCGAGGCGTTTCCGCGCAGCTCGGAGAGTGCGCCCGAGGCCACGCCGGCGCGCGGCGACGCCACGCAGCCCGCGGAGCGCCGCGCAGCCTGGTGCGCCGCGCAGGCCGTGTCCGACGCCATCACGCGCTACAACCTGATCCCCGGCTCTCGCGGGGTGGGGCTCCGCGGCGGGCATTTCACGGTGCGCGGGCTGTATCTCGAGAGCCATCCGGTGCACGTCCGCCTGTCCGGCGCGCGCTTCTGCGCCGATGTGCCGGTTTCCGGCGACGCGACCTGGCATCGCACGAGCGGCGCCGTGCGGGCCCACGTCCATTTCGGCGACGTGCAGGCGCGGCTGACCTGGTCACTGGCAGGGCTCAGCGCGGCCCGCATGCGCGGATCCGTCTCGCCGGCCGGCGAGTTCGCCCGTCCGCTGCGGCTGGCTCTGCCGGCCGTTTAGGCGATCGCCGGCGGGGTAGGGACCCGTCGGGTCATCGTGGTCCACCGCTTCTTCCTCACCACTCTCGGCGACGTCTCGAGCACCCTGCGGGCGTTCTCCGTCAGCCTGCGCGACCGCCCGAACGTCTCGAAGGTCGATCGGCAATGCGACATCCTCGGCGGTGAGCAACCCTCAATTGCGTGGTATGTGGACGCCGAGCTGGCGTCCAACGGCGCCCTCTCCTGGCGCCTCCACCTCTACTGGTCGGGCACGGCCTGGGTGATCGAGACCGACATCCGCCGCACCGACAGCGAGGGATCGGCGCTCGCGGCCGAGTTCGCGACGCGTGTCGTCTCGAGCGACGAGCTCGATGCCCACCTGCGTGCGGCGAGCGACGAGCTGGTCCGCGCAGAGCCGGAGCCCGCCGACGCGCGCTAGGCTCGTCTCGTGCGCGAGATCGAGATCACGCCCGAGCCCGACGACCCGGCCGTGACCGCCGCGATCGTGCGGGCGCTGGAGCAGCTCGAGCGCGAGCAGGGGCTGACGGCAGGCGCTCCGCACGAGCGGTCGCGGTGGGCCGCGGAGGCGCGCGCCGAGCTCGTCGACGATGGCCTCGCCTGACGCCCTCCTCGGTACCGGCCTGTACGAGACGATGCGGGTCTCGGAGGGGACGGTCCTGCACGGTGAGCGCCATCTCGACCGCCTCAGCGCCTCCGCGCTGGCTCTCGGCCTGCCGGTTCCGGCCCGCAGCTCGTTCGCAGGGGCGATCGCCGGCGCGAGCGGGGCGGGTGACGTGGTGCGGGTGCGGCTCCACGCCGCGGGCGGCGAGCCCGAGTTGCGCGCCGAGCGACGCCTCGCCGCGGCGCCGGAGCCGGTCCGGCTGACGGTCCTGCGCGGCTGGTACGCGCCCGGCTACGTCTTGCGCGAGCACAAGCTGACGAGCCACTTCCACGGCGTGCAGGGACGCCGCCTGGCGCAGGCCGGCGGCTACGACGACGCGCTGCTGATCGCACGCGACGGGCGCGTGGGGGAGGGCACGAACTCCAACGTCGCCCTGCTCGTCGCCGACGTCCTCGTCACGCCGCCGGTGGACGGGCTGCTGCCCGGCGTCTGCCGCGCGGCGCTCCTGGAGGCCGCGGCGGCGCTCGGACTGCCGGTCGAGGAGCGGCCGGTCGAGCTCGCAGAGCTCGCCTCCGCCCAGGCGATCCTGCTCACGTCGTCGCCGCGCGGCCTGAGCGAGGCGGTCGCCCTCGACGGCAACGACCTGCGGCGCATGGCCCCCGAGTTGCTCACGCTGCTGCGCGACGGCGTGGCCGCGGGTGCGCGGGCCCACGCGCTGGCGCTACCGTGAACCGATGAGCCCGGCACTGGCTGCGGGCGCCCGCGTCCTCGCGGACGCCTTTCCGGCACGCGGCATCGAGCCGGCGGCGGCGCTGCGCGCGCTGGCCGGGCCCGGCAGCGTGCTGCTCGAATCGGGCGAGGGCCGCTGGTCGTACCTCGCGCCGTGGCCGGCCGCCGTGCTCTCGCGTCGCGACCCCGCCGGCGCGCTGGACGAGGCCCGCTCGCTGCTCGACCGCCTGGGGGCCGACGTGCCGACCGGGGCGCCGCCCTTCACCGGCGGCCTGCTCGGCTCCCTCGGCTACGACCTGGCCCGCTCGCTGGAGTCGATTCCGCAGCTCGCGCGCGACGACCTCGGGCTGCCGGCCATCCAGCTCGCCGCCGTCGACTCGCTCTACGCCTTCGATCGCGAGCGCGACGAGCTGTGGATCGTGGCGCGCGCCGAGCGCGAGCTGCGCCGCCTGCGCGCCGGCCTCGAGCGCGTCCGTCCCGTCGTGCGGCCCGCCGCGCCGGGCGACGAGCTGCGCGGCATGCCGTACGCCCACTACCGCGCGCGCGTCGAGCGCGTGCTGGATCACATCGGCCGCGGCGACGTGTACGAGGTCAACTACACCCAGCGTCTCGAGGGCAACTGCTCGAGCGCGCTCGATCTCTACGCGCGCCTGCGCGAGTCGGCGCCCGTGCCGTACAACCTCTACCTGGACGCGGGCGGCTGGCAGCTCGTGGGCGCGACTCCCGAGACCTTCCTGCGCGTGGATGCGGATGGCCGCTGCGAGACGCGGCCCATCAAGGGCACGCGACCGCGCGACGACGACCCGGCGCGCGACGCGGCGCTGGCCGCCGATCTCGCGACGCATCCCAAGGACCGCGCGGAGAACGTGATGATCGTCGACCTCGCGCGCAACGATCTCTCGCGCGTGTGCCTCCCCGGAACCGTGCGGGTGCCCGCGCTGTGCGTCGTGGAGTCGCACCCGACCGTGCACCAGCTCGTCTCGACGGTCACCGGGCAGCTCGCCCCCGGAAACGACGCGCTCGACCTGGTCGCGGCCGCGTTCGCCCCCGGCTCGATGACCGGCGCGCCGAAGGTGCGGGCGATGCAGCTGATCGAGCAGCTCGAGCCCGTCCGCCGCGGCCCGTACGCCGGCGCCTTCGGCTGGCTGGCCCCCGACGGCTCCTGCGACCTGGCCGTCGTGATCCGCACGGCGGTCGTGACGCGCGGCCGCGCCTACCTGCACGTGGGCGGAGCGATCGTGGCCGACTCGAACCCCGCCGAGGAGTACGAGGAATCGCTCGTGAAGGCGCGCACGGTGGCGGGCGCGCTGGGCGCGAGCATCGGCCTGTAATCACCGCCCCGGGCCGTACACCCGGGGTCTGGCGCGTGCAGCGCGGGTCTGACCCCAGGTGTTCGGGTCTGACCCCGGGTGTCCATCCCACTGTCCATGCCGTTTGTGACCCGGCGACGCCAACGGGCGCTCGTACCCGTGGGGCGAATCCCCGGGGGCCTGGGCACCCGCTTTTCCGCATGCCTAGAGGCATCGGCGTCGAAAACGAACACCTGGGGTCAGACCCGCACACCTGGGGTCAGACCCCAACTGTGCGGGCCAGACCCCGTTCGCTCGGCCCAGGAATCTGTAAGGTCGGCGCGCTCGTGTCATTCGTTACCCAACGGGAAGGATGCGTCATGCCGCACTACGTCACCCTCATGAATTGGACGGAACAGGGAGCGAAGGCCTTCGCGCAATCCGTCGATCGCGCCGAGGCGGCGCGCACCGCACTCGCGGCCCAGGGCGTCACCCTGAAGGACATCTACTGGACGATCGGCCCCTACGACCTCGTGTGCACCGTCGAGGCGCCCGACGACGCCACGGCCTCGGCGGCGCTGCTCGCGCTCGGTGCGCAGGGCAACCTCCGCACGACCGCGATGCGCGGGTTCACCGCCGAGGAGTTCGCCGACGTGATCAAGCGCGCCGGCTGAGGCGCTGGGGGGCCCGGCCTCGATTGAGCAGCCCTCCGGGACGGGCCACTAGACTCCCGCGGCCATGGCCGTGCCTTTTCGCAAGGTGCTCGTCGCCAATCGCGGCGAGATCGCCGTTCGTGTCTTCCGTGCGCTGCGCGAGCTCGGCGTGGGCTCGGTAGCGGTCTATTCGGAGGCCGATCGCGGCTCGCTGCATGTGCGGCGGGCCGATGAGGCGCGGCTGATCGGGCCGGGGGCGCCTGCGGAGAGCTACCTGAACAGCGAGCGGATCCTGGCCGCGGCCAAGGCCAGCGGAGCCGAGGCGATTCATCCCGGCTACGGCTTCCTGGCCGAGAACGCGGCCTTTGCACGCGCCTGCGAGGAGGCCGGGATCGTGTGGATCGGGCCGCCGCCCGCCGCGATCGAGGCGATGGGCTCGAAGATCGGCGCGCGGCAGCGCATGGAGGCTGCGGGAGTCCCGATCGTGCCGGGCACGACCGAGGAGATCCGCGACGTCGCGAGCGTGATCGAGCTGGGCGATCGCTACGGCTGGCCGATCGCCATCAAGGCCTCCGCCGGCGGGGGCGGGCGCGGCATGGAGGTGGTCGCCTCGGCGGAGGACGCCGAGCGGGCCCTCGAGACCGCGCGCCGTCAGGGGCAGGCCTACTTCGCGGACGCCGCGGTCTACGTGGAGAAGTACGTCGAGGATCCTCGGCACGTCGAGATCCAGGTGCTGGCCGACAGCCACGGCAGCACCATCCACCTGGGCGAGCGCGACTGCACGCTGCAGCGGCGCCACCAGAAGGTGCTCGAGGAGGCGCCGTCGCCCGCCGTCTCCGACGATCTGCGCGCGCGCATGGGAGCCATGGCCGTGGGCGCCGCAGAGGCGGTCGGCTACGTCGGTGCGGGTACCGTCGAGTGCCTGCTCGACCGTCACGGGGCGTTCTTCTTCCTCGAGATGAACACGCGCATCCAGGTCGAGCACCCGGTCACCGAGCTCGTCACCGGATTCGACCTCGTGCGCGCGCAGATCGAGATCGCCGCGGGCGCGAAGCTGCCGATCGCCCAGTCCGACGTCGAGCTGCGCGGCCATGCGTTCGAGTGCCGCATCAACGCCGAGGACGCCGGCGCGGGCTTCCGGCCGGCGCCCGGTCGCGTTGTCCGCTACGCAGAGCCTGCCGGGCCTGGTGTGCGCATCGATTCGGGCATCGAGGAGGGCGACGAGGTGGTCGGTCTCTACGACCCGCTGATCGCCAAGCTGTGCGTCTGGGACAGCGATCGCGAGCGCGCGCGCCTGCGCATGCTGCGGGCGCTCGACGAGCTCGTCGTGGAAGGCGTGCCCACGCTCGTGCCGCTGCACCGGCTGATCCTGCAGCACCCCTCGTTCATCGCCGGAGAGACGTGCGCGGGGCTGATCGAGGGCGAGCTCGCCGACTCGCTCGCGGCGGCCGGCCCGGCGGAGCCCGCGCTTCCGGCCGCCGAGCAGCGGCGCTACGCGGTCGAGGTCGACGGTGCCCGTTACGAGGTGGCGGTCGCGCTGCCGGCCGACGAGCTGCTGGCGGCGGAACGCCGCCGGCGCGACGAGCGGCGCGCGCGCGGGAGCCTCGGCGGCGCCGGCGGCGAGCGCGTGACGAGCCCCATGCAGGGCACGGTGCTGCGCGTCGAGGTGGCCGAGGGCGACGGCGTCGAGGCCGGCCAGGTGCTCGTCATCGTCGAGGCCATGAAGATGGAAAACGAGATCCGGGCGCACCTGCCCGGCGTGGTGCAGGAGCTCGCCGTGGCGGTCGGCGACGCCGTCCGCAGCGGGCAGCAGCTGCTGCGCGTCTCCGAGCCGTGAGCACGCCGGTCGTCACCACGCCGCGCCTTCTGCTGCGGGAGTGGCGGCCCGAGGATCGCGAGCCGTTCGCGGCGATGAACGCCGATCCGCGCGTGATGGAGCATTTCCCCGGAGTGCTCTCGCGGCGGCAGAGCGATGCGCTTGCGCGGGGCTCCGCGCAGCACTTCGAGCGCCATGGCTTCGGTCCGTGGGCGGTGGAGGTGCCGGGCGTGGCGCCCTTCATCGGCTTCGTCGGCCTCGACGTACCCGGGTTCGAGGCGCACTTCACGCCCTGCGTCGAGGTCGGCTGGCGCCTGGCGGCGGAGCACTGGGGCCACGGCTACGCCACGGAGGCCGCGCTGGCGAGCGTCCGCTATGCCTTCGACGTCGTCGGACTCGAGGAGCTGGTGTCATTCACGGTGCCGCAGAACGTGCGCTCGCAGGCCGTCATGAGGCGCATCGGAATGACCCATGATCCGGCCGACGACTTCGATCACCCACGTTTGCCGCCCGGCCATCGTCTTAGCCGCCACGTAATGTTTCGCTTGCAAAATCGGGGTACTCTGACTCTGTGAGGCTGCCGGCGCGCTCCTTGTTCGTCGCGCTCGCGCTGCTGGCGTCCGCCGCTGCGCCTGCGTTCGCTTCGGCTGCCGCAACTCGCGCGGAAGTCGTCGTCGAGCTCAAGGCTCCGCCCGTCGCCGACCGCGCCCCGCTGACGCAACTGCGCGACCAGGGCGGGCATGTCGACCTCCGGCGCCTCGGGCCGCGCCTGGCGCTGGCCGCCGTCGCGCGCGAGCAGCGAGCCGCCGCCGAGCGGCTCCGGCACGCCGCGCCCGGCCTGCAGGTGCGTGGGCACCTGCGCACGGTGATGGACGCGCTCGTCGTCACGCTGCCGCGCAGCGAG
Organism: uncultured Actinomycetes bacterium; assembly: GCA_963713435.1. Classification (GTDB taxonomy): domain Bacteria; phylum Actinomycetota; class Thermoleophilia; order Gaiellales; family JALYLC01; genus JALYLC01. The sequence continues at coordinate 17,096 of CAVQLU010000009.1, read as the reverse complement.
CTCTCCCGCCTGGGCGGCGTGAGCGGCGTGAAGCGCGTCTGGCCGGCGGTCACCTACCACTCACAGGCCGAGGGCGTCGCGCCGGCCGCGGTGCTCTCGCAGACCGATCGCGTCCCGGCCGTGGTCGGCGCCCCGGCGCTCTGGAGCGGGCTCGACGGCGGTCTCGCCGCTGCCGGCGACGGCATGCGCATCGGCATCATCGATGACGGCATCGACATGACCCGCCCGTCGTTCTCGGGCGCGGGCTACCACTATCCGCCGGGCTTCCCGAAGGGCCTGCACGCGTCCACGAACGGCAAGATCATCGTTGCTCGCGCCTTCGCCCCACCGGGCGGATCGAAGCGCATGCGGACGGCCTTCGACCCCGACGGCTCCGAGCACGGCACGCACGTCGCCGGCATCGCCGCCGGCCTCTCGGGCATCACGGGCACCTCGCTCGGCGTGACCATCAGCGGCCTCTCCGGCGTCGCGCCGCACGCCTATCTCGGCTCCTACCGCGTGCTCACGACTCCGACCCCGTCCTTCGGCCTCGATGGCAACGGCCCCGAGATCGCCCGCGCGATCGACCGCGCCGTGTCCGACGGCATGGACGTGCTCAATCTCTCACTCGGCGAGCCCGAGGTCGAATCCGCCAACGACGTCGTCGCCCGCGCCATCCACGGCGCCGCGCGCGCCGGTGTCGTGACCGTCGTCGCGGCGGGCAACAGCGGCGACGACCTCGGCAGCGGCTCGATCTCCTCGCCCGGCTCGGCAGCCGATGCGATCACCGTCGCCGCCACGAGCGTCGGGCGCTTCGTCGGCGTCACGCTCGCCGTCGTCGGGCCGGGCGCCGTGCCGGCCGATCTCGGCGCCTTCGGCGCCGCCACCGACGCTCCCGATCAGATTCCCGCGGGCTGGAAGGCCGGCGTGCCGCTGGTCGTGGCGACCGACTGCGGCGGCGGCCGCCCCGGCGCGCTCGTGCTCGTACAGCTCGGCCCGCGCTGCACCGCCTCGCGCGCCGACGGCTCGCTCGCAGCCGGGGTGCTCGGCGTGGTCTACGCCCAGCGCGCCGCGGGCGACCCGACGGCCGTCGACGACGAGCAGCAGCGCTCGCTCACCGTCTCCGATCTCGTCGGCGCGAGGCTCGCGCAACAGGCGGCAGTCGCCGGCGGCGAGCTCACGCTCTCGGTCGACAACACGTCGAGCGAGCAGATCTCCGCCAACTCCGGCCTGATCGCATCCTTCTCCTCGCGCGGCCCGGCGCCCTACTCGCTGGCGCTCAAGCCGGACGTCTCGGCACCCGGGGTCGACATCGTCTCGCCGATTCCCGGCGGCTACGGCACGTGGTCGGGCACGAGCATGGCGACGCCGGCCGTGGCCGGCGCGGCGGCGCTGCTGCGCGAGCGCCATCCGACCTGGACGCCCGCGCAGATCAAGTCCGCGCTGGTGCTGACCGGACGGCCCGTCTTCAACGACACCAAGCACCAGCACCCGACCAGCGTGCTCGCGCAGGGCGGCGGCATGATCGACGTGCAGGCCGCCGATGCGCCGGGCCTCTTCGCGGCGCCCTCCGGCGTCTCGTTCGGTCTGCTGCGCGCAGGGCACAGCGAGACGCGCACGATCGAGCTGAGCGACGCGGGCGGGGGCGGCGGCACCTGGTCGGTGGCCGCGACCGGTCTGGAAGCCCCGGGCTCGCTCACGGTGCCCGCCGGCGGGTCGCAGAAGCTGGAGCTCACGCTCAGCCCGCCCGGCCGCAGCTCGAACGGCAATCGCTTCGGCAACGTCGTGCTGACGTCGGGGACGCACACCGTGCACCTGCGCTGGTGGGGCTACGTCGAGCGTCCGCACCTGGCCAAGCTGCACTCGCTCCGGCTCGCCGCCGGACGCTGGGTCAAGGGCGACACGCGCGAGGGCACCAGGGTCGTCGATCGCTACCGCTGGCCGGCCAGCCCGGCGGGCAGCGGCCTGCCGCGCCTCTACCCGGGCCGCGAGCAGTTGTGGTCGTTCACGGTGCCGCCCGGCGCGCGCAACGCGGGCGTCGTCGCCGAGGGCGGTGTCGTGCCCCAGATCCTGCTCGCGCGCGACGAGAACAGGCTCGCGGGCGAGCCCGCCCTGCCCTCGAACGGCAATCCGTACCTCGAGACCTACGGCCGCTTCGAGAAGGCCAGCGGGCTGCTCGTGCCCGCGCCGGGACGCTACTTCGTCGTCGTCGAGACGCGTCCGGGTCACAAGCCGGGCGCCTATCGGCTACGGCTCTGGATCGACGATCGCAGCCCGCCCGTGATCAGCAAGATCCAGACGCAGTACGTGCGCTCCGAGGGCGAGCTGCGCTTCCACGTTTCCGACGCGGGCAGCGGCGTCAGCGCGCCCGACCTCGTGGTCAGCGTGGATGGCACCCAGGAGGACGTCTCGGTCTCGCCCGAGGGCGATGTGCGCGTTCACGTGAGCGGCCTCGAAGCGGGGCGGCACCGCCTCGTCATCACCGCCTCGGACATCCAGGAGACGAAGAACTCCGAGAACGCCTCGGCACTCGCGCTCCCGAATACCCGCACCGTGCACACGGCGTTCACCGTGGGCGCGAGCGGCTAGCCTCCGATCAGATGGATCTGTACGAGTACCAGGGGAAGCAGCTGTTCGCGCGCTTCGGCATTCCCGTCTCCGAGGGGCGTGTCGCGCTCACCCCGGGCGAGGCGCGCGCAGCCGCGGCCGAGCTGGGCGGCCCCGTCGTCGTCAAGGCCCAGGTGCTCACGGGCGGACGCGGCAAGGCGGGCGGCATCAAGCTCGCGGCGAGCCCCGATGAGGCCGCCGAGCGCGCGGGCGAGATCCTCGGTCTCGACATCCGCGGACACGTCGTGCGCACGCTCTGGATCGAGCGCGCGTCCGACATCGAGCGCGAGTACTACTTCTCGATCACGTTCGACCGCGCGGCCAAGCGAGCGCTCTTCATGCTCACGACCAGCGGTGGCGTCGACATCGAGGAAGTGGCCGAGAGCGATCCCGATGCGATCGCCCGCCTGCACATCGATCCGCTCGCGGGCTGGCATCCGTGGGTCGCGCGCGAGCTGTGCTTCCGCGCCGGCATCCCGGCGGCGGAGCGCAAGCAGGTCATGGCGATCATCGAGGGCGCCTACCGCGCGTTCCGCGGCGCCGACGCCATGCTCGTCGAGATCAACCCGCTGATCGTCACGCCCGACGGCGAGGTGCGCGCGCTCGACTCCAAGTTCACGGTCGACGACAACGCGCTCGGCAGGCACCCCGACATCGCCGCGATGCGCGATGTCGCCGCGGCCGATCCGCAGGAGCAGATGGCGCGCGAGAAGGGGCTGACCTACGTCAAGCTGGACGGCGAGGTCGGCATTCTCGGCAACGGCGCCGGGCTCGTCATGTCCACGCTCGACGTGGTCGCGCAGGCCGGCGGCCGGGCGGCCAACTTCCTCGACGTGGGCGGCGGCGCGCAGGCGCAGGAGATCGTCGACGCCCTCGAGGTCATCACCTCCGACAGCAAGGTGCGCGCGATCCTCTTCAACATCTTCGGCGGCATCACGCGCTGCGACGAGGTCGCCCAGGGCATCCTCGACGCGCTCGACGGCCGCGAGCTCGGCGTGCCGATCGTCGTGCGGCTCGACGGCACCTCGGACGAGGAAGGCCGCAAGCTGCTGGCCGATGCCAACCCGCCCGGCGTCTACGTCGAGCGCACGATGCTGGATGCCGCGCGTCGCGCCGTCGAGCTCGCCGGAGCGACTGCCTGATGCCGATCCTCGTCACCTCCGAGACGCGTCTCGTCGTCCAGGGCATCACCGGCCGCGAGGGCTCCTTCCACGCCACGCGCAACCGCGACTACGGCACGGCCGTGGTGGCGGGCGTGACGCCCGGCAAGGGCGGGCAGGACGTCAACGGGATTCCGGTCTTCGACACGGTGGCCCAGGCGGTCGAGCAGGCCGGCGCCAACACCTCGATGGTCTTCGTCCCGCCGCCGTTCGCCGCCGACGCCATCTACGAGGCCGTCGATTCGGGCTGCGAGACGGTCGTCTGCATCACGGAGGGCATCCCGGCGCACGACATGATGGACGTCTACGCCTACGTGCGGGCGCGCGGCGTGACGCTGCTCGGCCCGAACTGCCCGGGCGCGCTGTCGCCCGAGGTCGCCTCGGTCGGGATCATCCCGACGAAGGTCTTCAAGAAGGGCCCGGTCGGCCTCGTCTCGCGCTCCGGCACGCTGACCTACCAGATCGGCAACGAGCTGGCCCAGGCCGGCGTCGGCAACTCCACGATCGTCGGCATCGGCGGCGACCCGATCGTGGGCTCGTCGTTCATCGACATCCTGCAGCGCTTCGAGGACGACCCGCAGACCGAGCTCGTGGTGATGGTCGGCGAGATCGGCGGAGCGGAGGAAGAGCGCGCGGCGGAGTTCATCGCCGATCACATGAGCAAGCCGGTGGTGGCCTACATCGCGGGCTTCACCGCGCCGCCCGGCAAGACGATGGGTCATGCGGGAGCCATCATCTCCGGCTCGTCGGGCACGGCTCAGGCCAAGAAGGAAGCGCTCGAGGCGCGCGGCATCCGCGTCGGCACCAACCCTACCGAGGCCGCTGCAATCGCCGCAGAGCGCGTCCGCTCGACGTGACCGCGCGCGCCCGGCGCGCGCGCACAGCTGCCATCGGGTTCGTGCTTGGCGCCACTCTGGCGGTGGTCGCCGCCGTGCCGGCACAGGCGAGTCCGTCGCCGGCGGTCGTGCGCGTGATCGTGCGCCTGACGCCGCCGCCGCTCGCGCTCGTCCAGCCCTCGCGCCGTCAGTTGATGGGCGTGGGCAGCGTCCGGCGCCTCGATGCCTCCTCGTTCGGGTCGAGGCTCTACCTGGCGCACCTGAGCAGCGTGCAGGACGCCTTCGCTGCGCGACTGCGGCTCGCCGTGCCCGGCGCAGCGGTCGAGCGCCGCTACGCGGTGGTGCTCGACGCGCTCGCCGTACGCGTGCCGGTGCACTCGCTCGCGCGGGTGGAAGCACTGCCCGGCGTGGCCGCCGTCTATCCCGTCGCCACCTACCACGCGACCGCCGACACCGTGCCGGCGCTCGTGGGAGCCGTGCCGCTCTGGGGCGCCGGCCGGTCGACGGCCGGCCAGGGCGTCAAGATCGGCATCATCGACGACGGGATCGACGCCGGCGCGCCGTTCCTCGCGCCCGCGGGTCTGCGCGCGCCGGCCGGATTCCCCCGTGGGCAGCGGCGCTTCACGACCGGCCGCGTGATCGTCGCGCGCAGCTTCGCGGGGGGCGACGCCCCGGGCCCCGACCACCTCGCGTTCGATCCGCGCGTCTCCGAGCACGGCACGCACGTCTCGGGCATCGTCGCGGGCGCCTACGGCACGGTCGCGCGGCCGGGGCTCGGGCTGCCGACGGTGCACGGGCTCTCCGGCGTGGCGCCCGGCGCCTGGCTCGGCAATTACCGCGGACTCGCGCGCGGCGACCACGAGAGCGGCGCGATCGGCTCCACGGTCGAGCTCGCCGCGGCCGTCGACAGCGCGGTCAAGGACGGCATGGACGTGCTCAACCTCTCGCTCGGCGGCCCGGAGATCGACGCCTCGGCCGATGCGCTCGCGATGGCCCTGACGAATGCCGCACGCGCCGGCGTGCCCTCCGTCGTCGCCGCCGGCAACGACTTCGACTCGCGCGGCTACGGCTCGATCTCCTCTCCGGGTTCGACGGCGGACGTGATCACGGTCGCCGCGACGTCGAGCTCGCGCGTCTTCGGCGTCATCGGCACCGTTCGCGGCCCGGCTGCCCCCGGGCTCGAGTCGTTCACCGCGGTGCCTTCGAGCGGCCCGCCCGTGACGCGTGCGCTCGCGAGTCTCACCCGCCTGGCCGGGCCGAACGTCTACGGGCTCCCGGCCAACGGCTGCCACCAGGGCCGGCGCTCGGCGGTGCGCGCCGTCGTCCTGCTCCAACGCGGCGGCTGCGGCTTCGGCACGAAGGCCATCAATGCGCACGAGGCCGGGGCGCTGGCCGTGATCGTCGTGAGCGACCGGCCCGGGCCGCCCTTCGTCGTCGAAGAGGAGACCGACGTCCCGCTCTTCGTCGTCACCGACGCAGTGGGCGAGGCGCTGCGCGCGTACATCGCCGGCGTGAACGGCGACGGGCGCGCGATGGTGCGCTTCACGCGCAGCATCGCCGAGGTGCCGACACCCGCGCGCGTGCTGACGGACTTCTCGTCCGCGGGCCCGACGCCGTTCGACCAGTTGCTCAAGCCGGACATCTCGGCCCCCGGTGAGGCCGTCCTCTCGTCCGTCCCGCTGGCCTCGCCCGACTATCCGGGCGCGTACGCCTCCTGGGAGGGCACCTCGATGGCCGCGCCGGCAGTCACCGGTGTCGTCGCGCTGATGCGCGCGCGCCATCCGGAGTGGACTCCCGCACAGATCCGCTCGGCGCTGATCGGCTCGGCCGGGCCGGCCTACGCCGACTCGAACGGGACGGTCGAGGCTTCCCCCCTGCGCACGGGCGGTGGCTTCGTCGATGCGGCCGGGGCCGTAGCGCCCGGCATCTTCTCGGACCCGCCGATGCTCGGATTCGGGCTCCTCCGGCCGGGCGCCACCGTCACGGTGCCCGTGAGCATCAGCGACGCGGGTGACGGCGCCGGTCTCTGGCAGGTTGCTGTCGATCCCCGCGGCGATCGCTCGTCCGGGGCGGTGCCGACGGCTCCCTCGGAGATCACCGTGCCGCCGGGCGGCGGAGCGCTGCTGCCGGTCACGCTGACCGTCGCCGCCGACGCGCTCGATGGCGACTCGACGGGCTCGGTGCTGCTGACACAGGGGACCCGTACAAGGCGCATCCCCTACTGGGCCCACGTCGAGCGCCCGGCGCTCGCGACTGCCACGTCGCGTCTGCTGACGCGCCCGGGGATCGTCCGCGGTTCGACGCGCGGACAGCCCAACAGGGTGCTCCGCTACCGCTATCCGGCCTATACCGGCGCGCTCGGTCTGCCGGTGCGCTGGCGCGGCGGCGAAGCGCTCTATCGCTTCCACCTGGCCAAGCGGGCGATCAACGCCGGCGTGACCGTCGAGCCGCGCTCGGGCGGCGGACTGCGTCCGTTCGTGATGCGCGGGCTCGATGAGAACCGCCTCGTCGGAGAGTCGGGGCTGCCGATCGACGTCGGCCCGTCGCTGACGGAGGATCCGGTGCCTTCGGCCGGTCTCTACTGGGCGCCGCCCGGCGACTACGCCGTCTCGGTCGACTCCGCGGGGCGCAGGGGAGGGGCGTTCCTGCTGCGCTTCTGGATCAATGACGTCACGCCGCCCGCGCTCGGCCGCCTGCGCGTCTCGGGCGACGGCAAGACGCTCATCGTGCCCGTGACCGATGCCGGCTCGGGCGTCGATCCGCGCTATTTCGAGTGCGCGCTGATCGAGCAGGGCTCATCGGTCGACCGCGCCTGCCGCCCCGACTGGAATCCGCGCACCGGGATGGTGGCGATCCACGTCAACCGCCTGGACCCGGGCCGCTATGCACTCGCCGTCCGCGCCGGCGACTACGCGGAGTCGCGCGACGCGCTCGCGATCTCCGTCAGCCGGCAGCACGTGCGCACGCGCGTGATCGGCCTCGAGGTGGACGGCCGCGGCGCGATTCGCGTGGCCGCAGCCCCGGGCTCGGCTGCGTTCGAGGCCCGGCAGCAGGCCGACGGCAACTAACCAGCGCAGCTAGCGCGACGCGGACCGGGGGCATATCCCTAGGCTGCAGGGCATGGCCGATGCGATCCCGTTCACCCGTGGCGTGCCGAGCGCCGACATGCTCCCCGTCGATGACCTGCGCGCTGCGCTCGCGACGGCGATGGAGAAGGAGCCCGTGGTCGCGCTCTCCTACTCCACGGGCGGGCACCCCGGTCTGCGCAGCTGGATCGGCGCTCGCTACGGCGTGCCGGGTGAGCGCGTCATCTGCGCCAACGGCTCGCTCGAGGCCTTCGCGTTCGTGGCCGACGTGTTGCTGGCGCGCGCGGCGACGCCGCGCGTGCTGGTCGAGGCGCCCACCTACGACCGCAGCATCCTGATCCTGCAGCGCGCCGGCGCGAACGTCGTCGGCGTGCCGGTCGACGGCGACGGCATCGACACGGACGCGCTGGCGGCCGAGCTCGAGCGCGAGCCGGCCGCCTTCCTGTACGTGATTCCGAACTTCCAGAACCCGAGTGGCGCCACGATGTCGCTCGAGCGCCGCCGGCGCCTGCTGGAGCTGGCCGAGCAGCACGACACGGTGGTCGTCGAGGACGATCCCTACGGTCTCCTGCGCTGGGCGGGTGACTCCCACCCGACGTTGCAGGAGCTCGACGGCGGCAAGCGCGTGATCACGCTCTCGTCGTTCACCAAGACCGTCGCGCCCGGATTGCGGATCGGCTACATCGTCGCGCCCGAGGCGCTCGCCGGGGCGGTCGGCAAGCATGCCGAGAACACCTACATCTCGCCCTGCATGGTCTCGCAGTCCGGCCTCGCCGCCTACTGCGCTGCGGGCTACTTCGAGCCCGGGGTCGAGCGTGCCAAGGCGGCGCTCAAGGAGCGCTGCGACGCGATGGTCGAGTCGGTGCGGAAGCACTTTCCATCCAGCGTGCAGATGGTCGTGCCGCAGGGCGGCTATTTCCTCTGGCTCGACCTCGGCCCGGGAGCGGACACCACTGCGCTCGGCGCCCGCGCGGCAGAGGCCGGCGTGCCGTTCGTCAAGGGCGCCGACTTCTTCGCCGACGGCGGCGGCACGACGAGCCTGCGGCTGGCCTTCTCGGCCGTCCCGCCGGATCGCATCCGCGAGGGCATCGAGCGCCTCGGCGCCGTCATCGCTGCGTCCTGAGGCGCCGAAGCTCAGCCTCGAGTTGAGGGTGAGATTCTAGACGCCGGGCGGCGGGGTGCCGGAGGGCGGCGGGCCGGCCGACGGCGACGGCGGATCGACGGGCGGCGACTGGGCGGGCGGCGGCGTGGCCGTGCCGGCCGCCCCGGTGCCTTGGGTCTTGCGCGCGCGCCTGCGCGCCAGCACCAGCGTCAGCGCGACGCCGAGCAGCGCGCCGAACAGGAGCATCACGACCATCAGCGTGATCAGCGGCACGCCGGTCGAGAACAGCACGAAGTCGACGCTGACCTTCTTCGAGTTCTTGATCACGAAGCCGATCACGTAAAGCGCGGCGATCGCGAGCGCGCCGATGACGCCGTAGAGCCCCTGATCGGGAAGGTCGCGGAAGCGCTGCATGCGGCCAGTCTAGAGGCCGTCTCGGCACGAGCGGCGAAGTGCCGCGGGCCGCTCGGCTAGAGAACGCCGACGACGGCGCCGTCAGCGTGCTCGACCGCGTACGGGAGCGGTATGAGCGGCGCCTGCACGGGCGGAACGAGCCCGTCGATGCTGGCCGGGCGAAACGTCGGACAGGGCTCGTTCAGTTGCAGAGCACACAGCAGCTCGCGCCTGAAGTAGCAGTCTTCGCAGGTGATGGTCCGTCGCTTCGTCAACCCGGGAGACCGTAGCCGTAGCGCCGCTGCGGATCCACTCGCCGGAGCGCAGAATCCCCGCTACGAGCGCTAAGAGTTTTCGGCGGCTTTGACGCCGAGCGCTGCGAGCGCCTGGCGGAATGTGCCGACCGCCACCACCTTGATGCGCCCCGGTGCGGCGGCGCGCGCATCGGCGGCGTTCTCGAGCGGGACGATCACCAGGTCGGACGCCCTTGCGCGCGGCCCCGATGACCTTCTGATGCACGCCTCCGATGGGCCCGACCTTGCCGTCGAGACCGATCGTTCCCGTCACCGCGATGCGACGGCCCCTGGCCAGGCGGTGCCCGGTGAGCGCGTCGTAGACCTCGAGCGCGAAGGCGAGCCCGGCCGAGGGCCCGCGCCCGAGGCCGCGCGGCGAGATCGTGACCTTGATCGGCAGCTTCGCCCGCGGCGGCGCGTCGTGCACGCCGAGCACGCCGATGATGGCGCGACCCGGCGTCTGGGGATCGGTCGTCAGCTTCGTGTTGAGCACCCGCGTGCCCTTGCCGTCGCGCACCGTCAGCCGGATGGGCGATCCCGGCTTGCGGCCCTCCATCTGCTTGCGCAGGTCGTCGACACCCGGCACCGCGACGCCGTCGATGGCCGTGATCACCATACCGGGACGCAGGCCGGCTGCATACGCGGGCGACGGGTGATCGACGCCGTCGAACGTGACGCCCGTGCGGATGACGGTGACCTTGCGCCCGAGCGCCCGCAGCGCGACGACGCCCGCGACCGTGCGGGAGTCGGCGAAGTCGAGCCGGTCGATGCGGTCGAGGTCGCTCTGGTTGCCTCCGGGCGGCACGATCGCCTCCGCGGGAACGACGGTGCCGCCGTCCTCGTAGTGCGACAGCCACGACTCGGGGAGGCTGGCCCGGTGTACGAGCACGTCGAGGTAGTAGATGCCGGAGCCGTCGCGCGAGGGCTTGGGCTTCGCGCCGCCGACGCTCACGACGGCATCGGCGGGGTGCGGATCGTCCGGCAGCAGCACGTACTCGTCGGCGGGCGTCCCGAGCAGCCAGATCGCAACCGTGACGACGAGTACCAGGCCGGTGAAGGACAGAGCGGCGATCCGCCCCCACGAACGCTCACTCGTCGTCATCTCCCGCAAGGTACTCGCGGGGAGGAGTCGAGGGCTTCGCAGTTAACCAAGGCGCTACGTGGCATGATCGCGCCGTGGCGGTGACGCGCGGCATGCGATATCTCCGCGAGCAGGGCGTGCCGTTCACGGAGCACCGCTACGAGCATCGCGTCAAGGGAGCCGCGTACGCTGCCGAGGCGCTCGCGCTGGAGCCGGCGATGGTGGCCAAGACGCTCGTGGCCGAACTCGACGACGGCTTCGCCTTCGCGCTCGTCCCGGGCGACCGCGAGCTCTCGCTGCGCAGCCTTGCGCGCGCTGCGGGCTCGCGCTCGGCGGCGCTCGCATCGGAGCGCGACGCCCAGCGGCTCACCAGCTACCAGATCGGCGGCATCTCGCCCTTCGGGTCGAAGACGGCCCTGCCCGTCTACGGGGTCGCCGAGTGGCTGGCGCGCGAGCGCGTGGCCCTCAACGGCGGCGCGCGCGGCGTGATCCTCGAGCTGGCCGGCGCCGACCTCGCGCGCGTGCTCTCACCGACGCCGATCCCGGAGTAGTCTCCCCCGGATGTACGAGCCAGTCGACGCCCTGCAGTCGCCGCGCTACAGCGGCCCGCGCACGTTCGGGCGGCTGCCCAACATCGAGACGACCGACGGCGTCGACGTGGCGCTCTTCGGCATGCCGTGGGATTCCGGCACGTCGTATCGCCCCGGCCCGCGCTTCGGCCCCGAGGCCGTGCGCTCGGCCTCCGCGCTCCTGCGCCCCTACAACCCGGCTCAGGACGTGATGGTGTGGGGCGCGCTCTCGTGCGTGGACTACGGCGACGCACCCACGGTGCCCGGCTACATCGAGGACACGCTGGCCCGCATCCAGGCCTACGTCGAGGTGATCCATCGCGGCGGCGCCATCCCGCTCGGCATCGGCGGCGACCACTCGGTGACGCTCGCCGAGCTGCGCGCGGCGGCTGCCGTGCACGGCCCCCTGGGACTCGTGCACCTCGACGCCCACCACGATGTCTGGGACTCGTATTTCGGCCGCCCCTACAACCACGGCACCGTCTTCAAGCGCGCCTGCGAGGAGGGCCTGCTCGATCCCGCTCGCTGCGTGCAGGCGGGCATGCGCGGCTCGCTGTACGGCCCGGAGGACTACCAGGTGTCGCGCGACCTCGGCATGACGATCCTGCCCTGGCTCGAGCTGCGCGAGCTCGGGCCCGCCGCGTACGGAGACCTCATGCGCGAACGACTCGGCGACGGCCCGGTCTACTTCACGTTCGACGTCGACTTCGTCGACCCGGCCTACTGCCCCGGCACGGGCACACCCGAGGTGGGCGGGCCGACCTCGGCCGAGGCACTCGACTACGTTCGCGCCCTACGTGGCCTCGACTTCCGCGCGTTCGACGTGGTGGAGGTCGCGCCGCAGTACGACGGGCCGGGACAGGTCACCGCGCTGCTCGCCGCGAACGTGGCGTACGAGATGCTCTCGCTCGTCGCGCTCGCTCGATCGAGCTGAGTCCGGACGCAGGGCTGCCCGGCGCGTTCTTGACACTCGGCGGCGTGGGATACGCCGCGACGCAGCTGCCGAGCAACAGCGTTGGGCTGCATCGCGACGCGCTCGTGAGCTCGCCCGCTGAGGCGTCCTCTCGCCGGGAGTGAGGGGCGCCTCGTCTCGTTCCTCCGTAGATTCGCGCTGTAGGCTCAGAGTTGCGACGATCCGCACGAAGGGGCGAGGGTGGAGATCCGGATTCGGCACATGGTGCTGGTATTGCTCGGCGTGTGCCTGGTGTGCCTGGCCGGCGTGAAGCTCGAGGCCGCGTCCGAGAAGCACGTGGTCTTCCCGACCACCATTCCAACGGATCAGAGCTCGCCCGCTGGCTTCCTGCCGATAAGTGTCAGGGTCTCGCGAGGCGCAATCGGCCCGACGAAGACTGTCCGCATCAGGCGGGGAGGACACGCCACGCCGGCGGCCACGAATTCGACCAAGGGCTTCGTTGGTTTCCGGAAGACCACGCGGACGCTCACCGCGGCTGCCACCGCCTCGGCAACTCACGCCGCGAAGCCCAAGAAGCCCAAGAGGCCCGTCAAGCGGATGAGTTCGATCGGCGCACCCGGAGAACACACCTGCGTCATCCGGCCTGGCAGGCGGCGCCGAGAGTAGCGCGTCGAGCGGCGAACACGCATCTGAAGGTCCGTACCGCTGGTTCGCGGTCTGGAGGCTAGACAGGGGGCCGACTGCGGCGCGGGTCACTCCGCCACCGCCTCCGGAACCGGAATCAACCGCCCCGAAAGCCACCACATGCCGAGCGCCAGCGCGTCGCCGACCAGCAGGTCGGCGACGTAGTGCTCGCCCAGGTACACGACCGCGAATTGCTGCACGAGCGCGTAGGCCACGCCGATCGGCCACAGCCGCGGCCGCCAGCGCCAGATGATGAGCGCGACGAGCGTGGACCAGGCGCCGTGCAGCGACGGCACCGCGGCCACGGGGTTGTCGTCGAAGAGGCGCGTCACGAGCGACGGATCCTTGACGGCCGGCGGGCACTGCTCCCCGTGCTCGCGGATGCGCTCGAGCGGCCCGATCAGCCCGTGGCAGGCCGCCAGCCAGGGCGGCGCCGCGGGGAAGAGGACGAATCCGATGACCGCGGCGAAGGCGCAGCCGAGGGCCGCTGCGGCCGCGCGCAGGTACTCGCGCGTGGAGTCGAGCCAGAGCAGGAAGAGCGCGCCCAGAAGCGCGGCGACGTGCCACTCGTGCACGTGGTCGAGCGCGTGCTCGAAGGCCCCGGGTGTGCCGTCGTAGAGCCAGCCCTGGAGCTGGACGCTGGGCACCCGACCCAGGCCGATCACCTTGTCGACGTCGATCTGCGGCCGGTAGAACGGGTCCGGATTGATGCGGTGCGCCGTCGTCCGCAGCCACTCGTAGACGAGCACCGCGAGCGCGAGCGGCGCGAAGTAGACGATGTACTTGAGCCCGCGCCGGTAGACGAGCGCGGGCGCCAGCAACACGAGGAACCAGCGGTTGGACGACGGCAGGAGCGTGCCGAGGCCGAGCACCCACGCGGCGGCGAGGAACGCCAGCGCTGCGAGCACCGCCCGCCGGTTCATGGAGTTACTTCTGGAGGCGGGCGATGACCGCGTCGGCGAACTGCGACGTGCCCACGGCGGTCGGGTCGTCCGGCTTGGGCTTGAGGTCGTACGTGACGTCCTTGCCCTCGGCGATCACCGCGGCGATCGCGGCCTCCATGCGGTCGGCCGCGTCGCGCTCGCCCAGGTGGCGCAGCATGAGCACGCCCGAGAGCATCATGGCCGTCGGGTTGGCCTTGTTCTGGCCGGCGTACTTGGGCGCCGAGCCGTGCGTCGGCTCGAACAGCGCCGCCTCGCGCCCGTAGTTGGCGCCGGGCGCCACGCCGAGCCCTCCGACGAGGCCCGCGCAGAGGTCGGAGACGATGTCGCCGTAGAGGTTCGGCAGCACCATCACGTCGTACAGCTCGGGCTTCTGCACGAGCTGCATGCACATGTTGTCGACGATGCGATCCTCGAACTCGATGTCGGGATAGCCCTCGGCCACCTCGCGCGCGACGCGCAGCCAGAGGCCGTCGGTGTGCTTCATGATGTTGGCCTTGTGGACGACCGTGACCTTGCGGCGTCCCTCCTTGCGGGCGTAGTCGAGCGCGAACGTCACGACACGGCGCGTGCCCTCGATGGAGATCGGCTTGATCGAGATGCCGGCGTCCTCGCGGATCTGCGCGCCCGAGAGCTTCTGGATCGTGTCGCGCAGGACGGCGCAGTTCTCGGTGCCCTCCTCGAACTCGATGCCCGCATAGAGATCCTCGGTGTTCTCGCGCACGATCACCAGGTCGACGTCGTCGTAGCGCGAGCGCACGCCGGCGTAGCTCTTGCAGGGCCGCACCTGAGCGAACAGGTCGAGCGCCTTCCGCAGCGCCACGTTGACCGAGCGGAATCCCGTGCCGACCGGCGTCGTGATCGGGCCCTTGATGGCCACGCCGGTGCGGGCGATCGAGTCGATCACGGACTCGGGAAGCGGATTGCCGCCGTGCTTGGCCATGACGTCTGCGCCCGCCTCGCGGACGTCCCAGTCGAACGTGACTCCCGTGGCCTCGAGGACGCGACGCGTGGCGTCGGAGAGCTCGGGGCCGATCCCGTCGCCGGGGATCAGTGTGACGCGATGAGGCATTGCGCCAGGCTAGATGATCGTTGCTCGCTCGCGAGTCGCTAGAACGTCTCAGCGAGCCTCGGCGAGCCTCGTCCGCAGGTCCTCGAGTTGCGCCGTGAGCTCGGGTGGCAGGCGGTCGCCGAAGGTCGCCAGGTGCTCGGCCAGGCTCGGCAGCTCGGCCTCCCAGCCCTCGACGTCCACCGCCAGCAGCGACTCGAGCGCGCTCGGGGTGAGGTCGAGCCCGTCGACCGGCAGGCCACCGGGCGCGGGGACGAGGCCGATCGCGGTCTCGACGGCCTCGGCCGTGCCCTCGCAGCGCTCCGCGATCCAGGCCAGCACGCGGCTGTTCTCGCCGAAGCCCGGCCAGATGTAGCGGTTGTCGGGGCCCTTGCGGAACCAGTTGACCTGGAAGATGCGCGGCAGTTGCGCGCGGTCGGCGGATGCGCCGAGCGCCAGCCAGTGCGCGAAGTAGTCACCCATGTGGTACCCGCAGAAGGGCAGCATCGCGAAGGGGTCGCGGCGCAGGTTCCCGACCTTCCCGGCGGCGGCAGCGGTCGTCTCGGAGGCCATCGTCGCGCCGACGAACACGCCGTGCTCCCAGGAGCGCGCCTCGTACACGAGCGGCACGGTCGAGGCGCGGCGGCCACCCAGGAGGATGGCCGAGATGGGGACCCCGGCGGGATCCTCCCACTCGGGCGCGATCGACGGACACTGCGCGGCGGGCACCGTGAAGCGCGCGTTCGGGTGGGCGGCGCGGTGGCCGCTCTCGGGCGTCCAGGGCGCGCCGAGCCAGTCGGTCAGGTGCGGCGGCGGCTCGGGCGTCATGCCCTCCCACCACATGTCGCCCTCGGGCGTCAGCGCCGTGTTGGTGTAGACCGTGTTGCCCCACAGCGTCGCCATCGCGTTCGGGTTGGTGGCGTAGCCCGTGCCCGGCGCGACGCCGAAGAAGCCGGCCTCGGGATTGATCGCGTAGAGGCGGCCGTCGGCGCCGAAGCGCATCCAGGCGATGTCGTCGCCGATCGTCTCGACCTTCCAGCCCGGCACGGTCGGCACGAGCATCGCCAGATTCGTCTTGCCGCAGGCCGAGGGGAACGCGCCCGCGACGTAGTGCACGGCACCGGAGGGTGCGGTCAGCTTGAGGATCAGCATGTGCTCGGCCAGCCAGCCCTGCTCGTGCGCCATCACGGACGCGATGCGCAGGGCGAAGCACTTCTTGCCGAGCAGGGCGTTGCCGCCGTAGCCCGAGCCGAACGACCAGATCTCACGCGATTCGGGGAAGTGGGCGATCGCCTTGCGCTCGTTGCAGGGCCACGGCACGTCCGCCTGGCCGGGGGCGAGCGGCGCGCCCAGGGAGTGCACGCAGGGCACGAACTCGCCGTCGTCGCCGAGCTGCGCCAGCGCGGCCGCGCCCATGCGCGTCATCACTCGCATCGAGACGGCGACGTAGGCCGAGTCGGTCAGCTGGACGCCGATGTGCGCGATCCGCGAGCCGAGCGGCCCCATGGAGAACGGCACGACGTAGAGCGTGCGACCGCGCATCGCGCCGGCGAACAGCTCGCGCAGCTCGGCGCGCATCGTGTCGGGATCGCGCCAGTTGTTGGTTGGCCCGGCGTCCTCGCGGCGCGCGCTGCAGATGAACGTGCGGTCCTCGACGCGCGCGACGTCGCCGGGATCGGAGCGCGCCCAGTAGGAGTTGGGCCGCAGCTCGTCGTTCAGGCGCACGAAGGTGCCCGCTGCGACGAGGCCGGCCGAGAGCTGCTCGTACTCCTCCTCGGAGCCGTCGCACCAGTGCACGCGCTCGGGCTCGAGCACGGCCGCCCACTCCTCGACCCACACGCGCAGCGCAGCGTGCGAGGTCGGCGCAGAGGCCGTTGCAGCGCGCGCGAACTCGGCGTCGGTCACGCGCATCCGCCTGTCCGAATCGCCATCAAGAGCGGACGATAGCCGAGTCCGGCGCGTCTCACGCGTCGGTTGCGAGGTCGGCGCGGCGGTACACCGACGTGCCGGCGGCCTGATCGCCCAGCCGCTGGCGCCGGCGGTTGCCCGCGATCGCAAAGCCCCCGACCACGTAGATCAGCGGGAACCAGTCCAGGAAGCGGAAGGCGTTGCGAATGACCGACGAGCGCACGTCGCAGGCGCTCCCGTCGAGATAGCGCACCTCGAGTCCCATGAGCCGTTTGCCGGGCGTCTGGCCGCCTCGCGCCTCGAGGACGCTGTAGACGACGACCACCAGGGCCAGGCCGATCAGCAGCCCGGCCTGGCCGGCCTGCCAGAGCAGCAGCAGCACCACCGCGTCGGCCGGGACGAGGTCGATCAGCCCGCCAGCGCGCGTGCCCGCACCGGCGCCGGAGCCGGAGCCGTGATCTGCGGCGCGGCAGTCTCCGGTACGTCGGTCATGGCC
>CAVQLU010000008.1:0-25553 GCA_963713435.1 uncultured Actinomycetes bacterium | reverse complement strand
CGATCGAGCCCGAGCTCCCACGCCGCCAGCGAGAGCAGGCAGCCCGAGCCATCGTCGATGCTCCCCCAGCCTCCGCCCTCGAGTTCGACCTCGCCGCGCTCGAGCGCGCGCGCGAGCGCCTGCCGCGTCTCGGGATCGAGACCGTCGAGCGCCTGCGCGAGAGCCTGTTCACTGGAGGCCACGACAGCATGCTACCGCTGACCGCGCATGGTCGTAGGATGCGCTCGTGGCAGCGCCGCGCCTGCTCCCGCTGATGTCGCCACGCGGTGCGCTGGCCCTCGGCACCTGCGGCTTCGCGCTCGAGGTCCTGCTGCTCACGCCGTGGGTCGACGACTTCGCGAACGAGAACGCCACGGTGCACTTCACCCAGCACGGGCTGATCTTCGTCGGCGGCCTCGATCATGGGCTGGGCGCTGCGCGACCTGCGTCTCACCACGCTATCAACGCACGGCGCTAGCCATGGCGACATTCATCCTCCTGCACATTCCGCACATCATCCCGGCCATCATCGCCATGGGGTTTCTGGGGCGGTTTGCAGCGGTCATGGCCGACCAGCCGCCGGCGGAGTTCTCGGACGCGCAGATCGACGAGTGGCGGCGCGTGCGCGTCGAGCGCGCGCGCGCCCGGCGCGTGCGCGCCACGAGCGCCCGGCTGGGCCTGATCTCGCTCCCGCTGCTGGTCATGGCGGTCGCCACCGGCCTCTGGCTGTACACGATCGCTCTGCGCGACGACCGCCCCTCGGCGACTCGCGATCTGGCTGCACGTCGTCTGCAGCGCGCTGGCGCTCGCGCTCGTGACCTACAAGGTCACCGAGTCGGGCCGCGAGCGCCTCGCGCGCGGGCTCGACCCGGCGCGCTTCTTCACCGACGGCCTCTCGCTCATCCTCGCGGCGCTGGCAGTGCCGCTGCTCGTGACGGGCGTCGTCCTGATCGTCGCGCCGGGCTCGGACTCGGCGACCGCCTACGCGCACCTGATCGGGAGCGCCTGGTGGATGACGCTGTTCGGCGTGCACATCATGCGCTACCTGGGACGCTCGCTCGACGCGGCCTTCCGGGGCAAGGCCGCTCCCGACTGATCCGCTGAGGCCGTCTACAGCGGCGCGCGCGCGCCGTTCGAGAGCAGGTAGACGAGCGTGTAGAGCACGACCCAGACCACGTCGACGAAGTGCCAGTAGATGCCCGAGAGCTCGACGCCCATGTGGTGCTTGCGGTGAGTAGTGCCCGCGCAGCGTGCGCGCCAGCGCGACGGCCAGCAGCACCGCGCCCACGAGCACGTGCAGGCCGTGCAGGCCCGTGAGGGCGAAGAACACGCTGCCGAACGCGGCGTGCTCCGGGGTGAAGCGCTCGCCGTGCAGCAGGATGTACTCGCGCAGCTGCAGGCCCAGGAACGTCAGCCCCATGATCAGCGTGAACAGCAGCCCGAGCGCGAGGCCGCGGCGGTTGCCGCGCTTGATCGAGACGAGCGCCCAGTGCATCGTGAACGAGGACGACACCAGGATCGCGGTGTTGATGCCGGTCGAGTCGACGGGCATCTCGAACGGCTCCGGCGGGAAGACCGGATAGTTCGTGTAGCGGACGTAGAAGAAGGCCGTGAAGAACGCGCCGAAGAGCATGATCTCCGACGCCAGGGCCACGATCAGGCCCATCATCACGCGGTCGAGCTGACCGACGCCTCCGTAGCCGGGCGGCGGTCCGTGCGTCTCGGCGTGTGCGCTCATGCCGGCCTCAGTGGTGCGCCGCCGCCACGGGCGCCTCGTCGAAGACAACGTGCTTGGCGCCCGGCTGGCCGTAGTTGTACGGGCCGCCGACCACGCGCGGCGCGCCGTCGAAGTTGAAGATCGGCGGTGGCGAGGACACCTGCCACTCGATCGTCAGGGCGCGCCAGGGGTTGTCGCCCGCGGGCTCGCCGCGCCACCACGAGATGATCGCGTTGTAGACGAATATCAGCGTCGAGGCGCCGAGGACGAAGGCCATGATCGTGATGAACATGTTCCAGTCCGCGAACTTCTCGTCGTACGTCCAGACGCGGCGCCGCATGCCCAGCATGCCCAGGTAGTGCTGCGGGAAGAACGTCGCGTTGAACGAGATGAACGTCAGCCAGAAGTGCCACTTGCCGAGCTTCTCGTCGTACATCTTCCCGGTTATCTTCGGGAACCAGAAGTAGAGGCCCGCGAATATCGTGAAGACTGACCCTCCGAACAGCACGTAGTGGATGTGCGCCACGACGAAGTACGTGTCGGAGACCTGGATGTCGATCGGCAGCACGGCCAGCCAGATGCCCGAGAGGCCGCCGATCACGAACGTGAACAGGAAGCCGAGCGCCCAGAGCATCGGCGTCGCCAGGTTGATCACGCCGTCGTAGAGCGTCGCGACCCAGGAGAACACCTTGATGCCCGTCGGCACGGCGATCAGCATCGTCGTCATCATCATGGGCACGCGCAGCCACGGCTGCACGCCCGCGACGAACATGTGATGCGCCCAGACCGTGAAGCCGAGCACGCCGATGGAGACCGTCGAGAAGGCCAGCGCGCGGTAGCCGAAGATCGGTTTGCGCGCCATCACCGATATGACCTCGCTGATGATGCCGAACCCGGGCAGCATCATGATGTAGACGGCCGGGTGTGAGTAGAACCAGAAGATGTGCTGGTACATGATCGTCGAGCCGCCGCCGGCGACATCGAAGAACTTCGTGTGCAGGACGCGGTCGAACATGACCATGAACTGCGAGGCGGCGATGAACGGCGTGCCCAGCACGACCAGCGCCGACGTCGTGAGGTTGGCCCAGACGAGCAGCGGCATGCGCGAGAGCGTCATGCCCGGCGCGCGCATCGTCAGGATCGTGACGATGAAGTTGACGGCCGTCAGGATCGATGAGGTGCCGGCGAACTGCACGCCCATGTTGAAGAACGTGCTCTGGTCGGTCGCGTCGTGCGTCGAGAGCGTCGCGTAGCCCGTCCAGCCGGCGTTGAAGCCGCCCCAGAAGAGGCTCAGGAGCATGATGATGCCGGCCATCGGCAGCATCCAGAACGAGAGCGCGTTGAGGCGCGGGAAGGCCATGTCCTCGGCCCCGAGCATCAGCGGCACGACGAAGTTCGCCAGCCCGGCGAAGGCCGGGATGATGAACAGGAAGATCATGATCGACGCGTGCGTCGAGATCAGGCCGTTGTAGGCGTCGCCCTCGAAGTACGTGTTCGTCGGCGAGGCGAGCTGCGCGCGGAAGGCCTCGGCCAGCATGCCGCCGATGAGGAAGAAGACGAACGTCGTGACCAGGTACTGGATCCCGATCACCTTGTGGTCGGTGTTGACCTTGAAGTAGTCGCGCCAGCTGTAGGCGCCGTGGTCGGCGTGCCCCTCCGGGCAGCTTCGCGCCGACCATGTAGCGCGCCCAGTAGTCGAAGCAGCCGATGCCGATCAGGAAGCCCATCGGCGCCAGGAACATGAGGCAGACCGAGACGACCTCGTACTGGAACGCGTGCCAGCCGACGGAGTAGCGGATCAGGCATCGGGAGCGCGACCGCGAGGATCGACGCGACGATCGTCCAGAGCAGGGCGCGCCACCAGCCGGGGCGTGTCCAGACACTGCCGCCCTGGCCGGGCGGGCCGTAGGACGAGACGTGCGTGCTCGCGGGAGAGGTGGCGACGCTCACTTAGCCCTTGGCCCCCTTCGTGAGGAATGCGATCAGGGCATCGAACTGCTTCGGGCTCAGGTTGTCGGCGAAGTTGTTCGGCATCACGTCCGGGCGCGTAGCCCTTCGCGATGTACTCGTTCGGGTCGGCGATCGACTCCTTGAAGAAGCCTGCGAGATCGGTCGCGCTTCGTCTTGCCCTGCCGCCTTGGCGCGCGCGAAGTCGGCGCTGATGTCATCCAGCGGCGGGCCCGTCTTGCCCGTCGCCTTGGCGGCCGCGAGCGTGTGGCAGCCGCCGCAGCCGGAGTCGTTGAAGACCGCCAGCCCGGGGTTGGCCTTGGCCAGGCCTCGGCTTCCTTGGCGGCCTCGGCCTTGGCGCTCGGCGAGCCACGTCGTCGAAGGCGCTCGGCGTCAGCACGTGGATGTTCTTGAAGACCATCGTGCCGTGCCCGGAGCCGCACAGCTCGGTGCACTGCACCTCGTAGGTGCCCACGCGCGTGGGCTTGACGTAGGTGGTGCCGACCGTCTTGCCGATCACGCCCGGCGTGGCGTCCTGCTTGACGCCCCACTCCGGCACCCAGAAGCCGTGGATGACCTCGAGCTTCTTCGTGCCCGGCGTGAACAGCGGCGTGATCATGTGCAGCGTCATCGTACTCGCCGACCGGCAGGTAGAGCCCGTCGTTGCGCGTGAAGCCGCCGTCGGTGTTGTAGCGGTAGCTGAAGCCGAAGCTGTAGCCGATGACCGTCACCACGCGCCGCCGTTGCTCGCGCGTGCGCCTCGTTGTCGTCCAGCACCTTCGCGGCCCAGACGCCGAAGAAGACGACGATCACGACCGGGATCGCCGTCCAGACGATCTCGAGCAGCGTGTTGCCGTGCGTGGGCGAGCCGTCGCGCAGGTCGGAGGGGCCGCGCTGCGGCGGAACTTCCAGAGCGAGTAGCCCATCGCCACGATCACGACCGCGAAGATCACGAACGAGACGTAGGTGATCGCGATGAAGAGCGGGTAGTTGTTCTTCGACTGCTGCGATCCCTCGGTCGGGAACCACGGCACGGCGATGAACAGGGCCGACAGGATGACGCCCAGCACCGTCCCGAGGACGATGAACTGAACGATGCGTTTCACCGGCGCTCTTTCCGGACCCGGGACACGCCGTGGACTCTACAGCCCTCCGATGCCTGTCGGGGACGAGAGCTTTGTGCGCTTCGCTACCGTGTGCCTGCGATGGGCACGTCCCCCTCGGCCGTCCTTGCACCGATTCGCACGAAATTCGCGCTGGCATGCGCGTTTGCGGCCCTCATCACGCCGTGCACTCTAGCGACCGCGGCGGGGGCTCGCTCTGCGGCGCCTCCGGTCGCCCAGGCGGTGTTTGTGACACCGTCCGGCGACCGCGCCGCAGCGCAGCGCGCGGTCGCCGCGGCGGGCGGCGTGAGCGCGGGCTGGGTGGGCGGAAAGCTCAAGGCGGCGCTCGGCGCGAGCGCCCTGCACGCGGTCAGCGACTCGCCTGCCGTCGCGGGCGTCGCGCCCGCGGAGACCTCGTCGGCCGACGCGATCATCTCGCAGGGCGTCGCGCTGAGCGGCGCCGACGCACTGCAGCACGCGGGGAGCGACGGCAGCGGCGTGACGATCGTCGTGCTCGACCAGGCCTTCGGCGCCGCGACCCGCCTGAACGCGCTGGCGGGCAGCGAGCTGCCGCCGCTCGAGCGCCAGCACCGCCTCTCTTCGACGCAGTCTACGGGCTGGCCGGGCGCGACTACAACGGCAACAGCTCGCGCCACGGCGAGTTCGTGTCCGAGATCGTCTACGACATGGCGCCGGGCGCGACCTACTGGTTCCTCAACTACCACTCGCCCGACGAGTTCGGCCAGGCGGTCGACTACATCACGAACGTCATCAGGCCGCAGATCGTCGTGCACTCCAACTCGTTCCTGTTCGGGCCGTTCGACGGCACCGGCTGGTTCGCGCGGAAGGTCGATGCGGCTGCGGCGTCCGGGATCCTCTGGGTCAACTCGGCCGGCAACTACCGCACGCGGCACTGGGAGGGCGCCTGGAGCGACGCCGACGGCGACGGCAACCTCGACGTGCCCGGCGACGGCAACGCGTTCAGGGTCGACCTGATCGCGACCTCGACGGCCGGCCTGCGACATCTCGTGGGCCGGTGCGACGACCACCACCGGCGACTACTACACGCTCGCGCTCTACCAGGACGCCGCGCTGACGACGCCCGTGATCGACAAGAAGACGCTGCAGCCCATCACGTCGAACGGGCTCGACGCTGCTGCCCGACCCGCACGCCTCGATGCTGCCCGGCTCGATCTCCTCCCCCGGGCCGTACTACGTCGCCGTGCGCCGTGTGGGCAATCCTCCCACGAGCGCGGCTGACGCTCTACTGCCGCATGGACCTCTCGCCGGCGGCGCAGGTCACGGCCTCCAGCTCGCCGACTCCCGGCGATGCCGTGGGCGCATTCTCCGTGGGCGCGATCGACGCCACGACGCTGCTGCCCGAGTCGTATTCCTCGGAAGGCCCGACCGACGACGGCCGCAACAAGCCCGACATCACCGCGCCCACGAACGTGCTCATCACGCCCGGGGATCCGGAGGCCGAAGCGCTGACCTCCTGCGGCGGCACCTCCTGCGCCACCCCCCACGTCGGCGGCGCGGCGGCGCTGCTGTGGCCGAGCGTCGCCACCGACGGGGGCGCAGGGAGCGTGGCGCAGCGGGTGCGCGACCGCCTCGTCGCACAGGCGCTGGACATGGGTCCGGTAGGCGTCGACAGCGTCTTCGGGGCCGGTCGCCTGCGCCTCGATCTGGCCGCGCCCGTGCTGGGCGCGCCGTCGCCGGCCAACAACGCGCTCGTGCGCGGAACGGTCCCGCTCGCGTTGCCGGTCTCCGACGCAGGCACGCTCGGGTTGCTGCAGCTGACGGCCGACGGCAAGCCGCTCGTGGCCACGCTGGATCCCGGCGGCGTCCTGCACGCCAGCTGGCCGACGGCGGGCCTGGTGCCGGGGCCGCACGCCCTCGACCTCGTCGCCACCGACCAGAGCGGCAACAGCGCGACCTACCACCTCACGCTGCGCGTCGACAACCAGGCTCCTCGCGTGCGCCTGCGCGCCCCGCAGCGCGCGCGCGTGGGCGCAAAGGTGCGCGTCTCGGCCTCCGTGCTCGACAGCGGCAGCGGCCTGGCGGGCCGGCCGCTCATCACGTTCGGCGACGGCACGCGTGCGAACGGCTTCCACCTCGCGCACCGCTACAAGCGCAAGGGGCGCTACACGCTGACGATCCGCGCCACCGATCGCGCCGGGAACAGCGTGTTGGTACGCCGGACGCTGCGCGTGCGCGCGGCGGTCATCGCGCCGGCTCGCCGGGGGTAGACTGGCGGCGTGACCACCGGCGGCGCCACGACGGGTCTCGCTCCCGCGGCGGGCCTGGGAACAGAGCGCGAAGCCAGCCTGAGCGACTACTGGCAGCTGCTCAAGCCGCGCATCATGCTCCTGATCGTCATCACGACGATCGGCTCGCTGGTGCTCGCGGCGCAGGGCTGGCCCGGCACGTCGCTGGCCGTCTGGACGGTGCTGGGCATGGCGTTCGTGTCGGGCGGATCGAGCGCCATCAACCACTGGTACGACCGCGACATCGACGCGCTCATGGAGCGCACGAGCTCTCGCCCGGTCGCCAGCGGACGCGTGGCGCCGAACGCCGCGCTGGCCCTCGGCGTCGTCCTGGCGGTGGCCGGCATCGCGGGTCTCGCGCTGGCCGTCAACTGGCTGGCGGCCTTCTGGGCGCTCGCCGGTTTCGTCTGTTACGTCTTCGTCTACACCGTCTGGCTCAAGCGCCGCACGCCGCAGAACATCGTGATCGGCGGCGCGGCCGGGGCGGTGCCGCCGCTGGTCGCCTGGGCCGCCGTGACGGGCTCGGTCACCGCGACGGCGGTCGCGCTCTTCGTGATCGTGTTCCTCTGGACGCCGCCCCACTTCTGGGCCGTGGCGCTCCTGCTCGACGAGGACTACGCGCGTGCCGGCGTGCCGATGCTGCCGACGGTGCGGGGAGCCGCGGCGGCCGCCAGGCAGATCCTCGTCTACACGCTGCTGCTGACGGTCTCGTCCCTCGTGCCCGTCGCGCTCGGCACGCTCGGCTGGTTCTACGCGGTCGTGGCCGTCGTGCTCGGCGCGCGCTTCATCTGGCTCGCGATCCTGCTGCGGCGCACGCCCGAGGACCGCGGCGCGGCGCGCCGCATGTTCCTCTACTCGCTGCTCTACCTGGCACTGCTCTTCGCAGCGATGGGAATCGACAGCCTGCGGCTCAGGCGGCGCGGCGCTCGAGCACGGTGACCATGCTCGAGGCTTCCTCGCGCATCGAGACCGGCGTGACCGCCGTCTCGTCGCCGAAGAGCGGATCGCGGCTGGAGTAGCCGGCGCCCGCGTGGCGCAGCTGGCGCGCGACGTGCGTCTCGTCGTTGATCACGAGCGGGGCGGCCAGATCGACGGTGGCCGAGCGCATCTCGTCGCCCACGTCGACCAGGCAGTAGATCGAGAGCTGGTCGGCGCTGCTCACGCCCAGCAGGCGCAGATCGGCGTCGGGCAGCTCGATCTCGTAGTCCCAGTGGAAGGCCCAGGGCAGCACGATGGGCAGCGCGACGTCCGGGTCGTCGAGCGACTGCAGCCACAGGAAGACCGAATCGGCGCGGCGCTTGAGGATCGCGAACCACTCCAGATGCGAGAGCCCGGCGACGCCGTCGGGGAAGCGCAAAGCGGCCCCGTCTTCGATCTCGAAGCGTCCAAAACGCGTGGAGCGGTAGCTCGCCATACGGGGTACCTATCGGCACCCCGCGTCAGGGGTTGAGAACCTTCTTTGGGGGATCCTGACTTCTTCGCGAAATCCGGCCGCGAGGAACCTCCCTGCACGCCTCGGTGCCAGGTCCGCACGCCTGGGGTCAGGCCCGCACGTTGCGGGTCAGACCCGCACGTTGCGGGTCAGACCCCGAGCGTGCAGCGGGGTCGGCGTCCGATCGCGCTGCTATCACAGCGGTGTGCTCGATGCTCGGTTGCGCAGCGACCGGCTCGCCCTCGCCGTCGCACTGTTGCTTGCACTGTGCGGTGCGCTGGCGGCGATGCGTTCCCTCCGCTCACCCCCGTTCTGCTCGCTCCCGCCGTTGTGCTGGCGGCGGCTTCGCGACCCGCCGGATTGCTGCTCGCCCCGCTTGCGGCGGCGCTGCCCATGCCGCTCGCGATGCGTATCGCGCTGCTGGCCGCGGCAGGCGCTGCCGCAGCGGCCTCGGCGCTCGCTGCGGGTCACCGGCGCGGGCTCGAGCGGCGGGCGCTCATCGATCCGCTGACCGGCCTCTACCGCGCGGAGTTCTTCAGCGAGGCGCTCGAGGTGGAGCTCCGTCGCGTGGAGCGCTACGGCGGGGAGATCGCCCTCGTCGTCATCGACCTCGATGACTTCAAGCAGGTCAACGACCGGCACGGCCACGCCACCGGCAACGAGGTGCTGCGCGCAGCGGGAGGCGTTCTGCGCCACGCGGCGCGCGACTCGGACGTCGCGGCGCGCTTCGGCGGCGAGGAGCTCGTGCTGCTCGTGCGCGGCGACGAGGCCGCCGCGCGCCTGGCCGCGGCGCGCGTGGTCGGCGGGTTGCGCGACCTGCGCTTCGGCGAGGGCGTGCGCGTGACGTGCTCGGCGGGCGTGGCGGCCCTGGCCGCGGGCGCCGATTCGGCCTCGCTCTTCGCAGCGGCCGACGAGGCCCTGTACGAGGCCAAGCGGCGCGGCAAGAATCGCGTCGTCGTCGCGCGACCGCAGGCCCCGGCGGCGCGGCGGCGCGCGGCCGGAGCTGCGTAGGTCGCTCTAGGTCAGTTCGAGCTCGCGCAGCGGCGCCCGCACGAGGGCCGCCGCGAAGCGCTCGACGTCGAGCACCGCCAGCGGGCGGTCGCTGACCTCGACCGCCCGGTCGTGGAAGAACGGCACGTCGAGATGCCAGGGCGTCACGACGTTCAGCGACGCGCGCTCGCAGGCCGAGCACACGACCGCGATGCCGACGCGGTCGTCGCGACGCGCGGCAAACCGGATCTCCGACGGGAAGAGCGGCTTGCGGCAACGCTCCTCCGCGCACCAGAACAGCCAAGGCCAATCTCCGCGGCGCACGCGACTGGCGGCATCCGCGCGGAGCTCTTCACCGGAATCCCCGGCGATGCGGCCGGTCAGCGGTTCCCAGAACGGCTCGCCTTCCTGCGGGCCGACGACGGGAGAGTGGTCGAGTTCCTCGTGCGTCAGCAGCGCATCGTGCGAGCCGCCGCACGCCGGGCACTCGTGGTGCACGCAGTAGACGGCCGGATGCTGTGCGCCGGGAAGGCGCACGACGCTCACGAAGTGCGAGAGCGTGACCCCGAATCGCCGCTCGCCGTCCGCATCGCGCTCGGGGCAGCGCATGCGGTACTCGGCCCGAAGAGGATCGTACATTGAGCCAAGATACTCCCGGTTTCGGCTGGAGTGAATCCCCACGCCGCCGATCCGTCGTGCACACTCTCGTGGCAATGGACGCGCAGTCCTGTCCACGCTGCGGCTCGGCGGCCCCGGAGATCGGGCCCGGCCAGCCGCTCTGCGATCCCTGCTGGGAGGCGCTCCCCTCGCGCGTCCGCCGCGCCGTCGCGCGGCTCAAGCCCTCGCGTCAGCAGCGCTTCGCCGCAGGCGAGCTCGAGGTGCAGCCGGCCGCGCGCAAGAAGCGCACGCCGCACGGCGGCTCGGGCTCGAGCCCTCAGTCCTCCGACGCGTAGCTGATCAGGGCCTCCACCGGGAACGGCGCCAGCCGCTCGCGCCCACCCAGGAACGCGAGCTCGATCAGGAACGCACAGCCCACGACCTCGCCGCCGATCGCCTCGGCCAGATCGCAGGTGGCGCGGGCCGTGCCGCCGGTGGCGAGCAGATCGTCGTGCACGAGCACCCGCATGCCGGCGTGCACCGCGTCGTCGTGCAGCTCGAGGCTGTCCTCGCCGTACTCGAGCGCGTAGCTCGCCGTCACCGTCGTCCAGGGCAGCTTGCCGGGCTTGCGTGCGATCGCGAAGCCGATGCCGAGCCTGATCGCGAGCGCCGGGCCGAGGATGAAGCCGCGCGACTCGGCTCCCAGCACGATCTCGGGCCGCAGCGGGGCGACGCGCTCGGCCAGCGTCTCGACGGCACCGCTGAGCGCCTCGGGGTCGGCGAGCAGCGGCGTGATGTCCTTGAACACGATCCCGGGCTTGGGGAAGTCCGGCACGTCCCGGATGCGGGACGTCAGCAGATCGATCAAGTGGGTACCTCGGAACGGGTCGTGGCGGTCGTCGCGCCCGCGAGGCGACGCAGATCGCGCACCAGGAGCGACTCGGTCAGCTCGGCACACAGCCCTGCGAGCTCGTCGAGCTGCTCGAGCCCGGCGCCCACGCGATCGGGGTTGGCGGAGCGCAGCTGCGGGGCGAGCACCTGCTCGACCAGGCCGGCCTCGCGCTGGATCGCCGAGTGGATGGCGCGCAGGTGGCGGGCGTCGAAGCCGTAGCGCTGCAGGCGCGCGGCGGCGGCCACGATCTGCACGTCCTCGGGCCGGTAGCGACCGGCGTCTGCGGCGATCAGGCCGAACTCCTCGAGGCTGCGCACGAACTCCTCGTTCACTCCGGCCGCGCTGATCAGCTCGCCGAAGCGCGGTCCGCGCGCGGCGCCGGTGCTCACGGGGCGGCGGCGCGGCCGCTGGCGCGCGCCCTCGGCCGCCTTCTCGAGCTCGTCGCGGATCACGCGCAGCGGCAGGAACTCGTCGCGCTGCAGGCGCAGGATCGTGCGCAGGCGCTCGACGTCCTCCTGCGCGAAGAGGCGGTAGCCCCCGCGCGTGCGCTGCGGGTGCAGCAGCCCCTGCTCCTCGAGATACCGGATCTTCGAGATCGAGATGTCGGGGTGATCGATGCGCAGCGCAGCGCAGACCGCGCCGATCGTGAGGCGCCGTCCGCTGACGGGCGTCGTGATGGTTTCTTCGCTCAACGCTCGAGATAGGTCAGTTTGAATTTGCCGATCTGCAGCTCGTCGCCGTCGCTCAGATGGTGCGACTCGACGCGGCGCCGGTTGACGTACGTGCCGTTGAGGGAGTCGGAGTCCTCGATGTAGAAGCCGTCGGGCTTGCGCACGACGCGCGCGTGCTCGCGTGAGACCGTGATGTCGTCGAGCAGGATGTCGGCACCCGACGAGCGGCCGATGGTAACGCGCGAGTCGCCCAGGAGGAAGTGCTCACCCGCGCGGTCGCCCGCGCGCACCACGAGCGCCGGGCCGCCGGCCTGCACGTCGCCGACCGCCGGCGCCGCCGCCTCGGTCTCGCTCTCGAGCGCGAACGACATCGTCGTCTGCGTCGAGCCCGTCTCGCTCAGCAGCAGGCCGCCGCAGCGCGCGCAGTAATGCGCCGCGTCGGGGTTCTGCATTCCGCACTCGGGGCAGTACATGCCGGTCAGTCCAGTCGCTTGAGCTCGGCGGGCAGCTCGAGCGGCGGACCGCGGTGGGAGAGGATCTCCGAGAGCATGTCGACGTCGCTCGCGGCGAGGTGCTCGGATGCCTCCCCGTCGCGCTCGCGCAGGCGCGCGATGATCTCGGCGCGCAGCAGGTCGATCTGGCCGTGCAGGATGCGGCGCTTGAACGACACCTCGCGCTCGCTCTCGCTCAGCTCGTGGATGCGCTCGCGCAGCTCGTCGTCGGAGAGGCCGGCGGCATCGTCGGTCTCCTCGCCCGTCGGCAGCAGGTCGTCGTCGGCCAGGACGGCGAGCTCCTCCGGGAGCTGCGCGAGCAGCTCCTCGGACACGATCTCGGCATCGACCTCCACGTCGCCGCCCCGCTCCTTGAGGCGGCGCGTGTGCTCGCCGCGGAGCAGGTCGATGCGACCGTGCAACTGACGGCGACGTCGCGAGACGTCGCGCTCCTCCGCCATCTTCTCCTCGGTCAGGCCCTTGAGGTCGGCGTCGGAGAGAGTGACGAGGTCGGGAAATGCCTCCACGGGCGCAGTCTAGCCGTTGCGCGCAGGACCTTCCACCTGGGGTTGAGGTTGAGGACGCCGTGCGCGGGCCCTCACGCTGATCAGGTAGACGCAGCCGGCGGCCAGCGAAAGCCCCAGCCCGGCCCAGAAGAGCACCGGCGGCCAGCTCGCGCTCGGCGGCATCAGCATCATCGTCGCGAGACCGACCATGAGCACCGATGTCGCCGTCTTGCCGAGATAGATGACCGACAGCTCGTAGCCGTGGCGCGCCGCGCTGCCGATGCCGAGGGCCAGCACGACGTCGCGTCCGATGATGAGCACCGGCGCGAGCCACGGCAGGCGGCCCTCGTACCAGAGGATGATCACGGCCGAATCGATCAGCAGGCGGTCGGCCAGGGGATCCGCCAGGCGCCCGAAGCGGCTCTGGCTGCCGTAGCGACGTGCCAGCCAGCCGTCGAACCAGTCGGTCAGCGAGGCCAGGCTGAAGATGGCGAAGGCGAGCGTCGAGTGCCCGTCGTCGGAGGCCAGCAGCACCCACCAGAAGAGCGGCAGGATCGCCAGCCGGGCGATGGTGAGAGCGTTCGGCAGCCGCGCGAGCCACGGATGCGGTGCCTGGGCGGCCATTCGCCCGGGATCGTACCTAGCGAGACGCTGCTGCGCGGCCAGGGGCGCAAGAGGCGCGCGTCGACCTCGCTCCCCGCCGGCAGGACGCCGTCCTCGAGCCGGGCGCACAGCAGCGCGTGTGCGCCGGCGAGACCGCGCAGCGCGCCGCCCTTGCGGCTCTGGGGCATGGCGTTCGGCAGGTCGTCGCCTGCGCTGAGGACGAGCGGCACGTAGGCCTCGACGCCGCGCTTCGCGCGCACGTCGCCGATCAGGCGCACGCGGATCAGCGGCGCGTCCTCCGGCAGCGCGCCCAGCAGCAGCTCGAGCAGCGGCCGCCCGAAGCGCTCGAAGGCCATTGCCGCCGCGACCGGATAGCCGGGGATGCCGATCACGGGCGTCCCCTCCACCACGCCCAGCGCGACCGGGTGCGCGGGCCGCAGCGCGACGCCGTGCGCGACGAGCTCGCCGTGGCGTTCGAGCACCGCGGCGGTGTGGTCGGCACGGCCCCGCGAGGAGCCCGCGATCACGAGCACGAGCTCGCTCGTGGCAGCGGCGCCTACGACGGCAGCACCGATCTCCTCGGCATCGTCGGGCCGCGGCTGGCAGGCGCTCGCAGAGCGCGCCCGCGTCGCGCGCCAGCGCCTGCAGCATCGGCCCGTCGGCATCGGCGACCTCGCCCGGCAGAAGCGCCGTGCCCGGCGGGCGCAGCTCGCCGCCCGTGGGCAGGATCGAGACGCCCGGCCGCACGGTGACGGGCAGCTCGGCATGGCCGGCGACGGCTGCGAGGGCGATGTCGTAGCTCGAGAGCAGGCGGCCGGCCGGCAGGAGCGCGTCGCCCTCGCGCACGTCCTCACCGGCAGCGCGGACGTTCGTGCCGGCTTCGATGTGCTTCTCGACCAGCAGCCCCTCGGCGCTCTCGGCGGCGATCTCGAGCTGCGCGACCGCGTCGAAGCGATCGTCGATCGGCTGTCCCGTGTCGATCCGCAGGTACGAGCCCGGCGCGACGATGCCGCGCGCGGCCTCGCGCGCCACGACCGCATACCCGTCCATGGCGGCGCAGCGGTGCGGCGGATTGGCGGCCAGCGGCGATCAGCGGCGCGCCCAGCACGCGACCGCGGGCGGCGTCGAGCGGCACCCGCTCGTCGCCCAGCGGCGCCTGCCAGCCGGCCTCGGCCAGCGCGCCGAGCCAGGCGTCGTAGGCCACGTCCGGACTCGGCGCCGCGCAGCGTCGCGCGCACGCGTCATGACGGCGCGAGGGCGATCCGCGCCGCCCCGGAGTACACGTTGAAGCGCCCGTCGCGCACGAAGCCCGCGAGCGTGAGCCCGAGGCGGCGGGCGGCGTCGACGGCGAGGCTGGACGGCGCGCCGACGGCGCACAGCACCGGGATGCCGGCCACGGCGGCCTTCTGCACGAGCTCGAAGGAGGCGCGGCCGGAGACGAGCGCCACGGAGCTGGCGAGCGGCGTCTCGCCGGCCAGCATGCGGTTGCCGATCACCTTGTCGAGCGCGTTGTGCCGGCCGACGTCCTCGCGCACGAGCACCAGCTCGCCGTCGGGCGTGAACAGCCCCGTGGCGTGCAGTCCGCCCGTGCGCTCGAACGTGCGCTGCGCGGCGCGCAGCCGCTCGGGCAGCTCGCCGATCACCCGGGCGTCCACCACGGGCCCCTCGGCGAGCGGCTCGGACGCCACCTCGATGGAGTCGATCGAGGCCTTCCCGCACACGCCGCAGGCCGACGTCACGCCGAAGTTGCGCTGCACGAGCTCTGCCTCGAACGCGCGCCGCAGGTGCACGGTGACGACGTTGTAGGCCTGCTCGCCGAGCTCGATGTCGGTGCAGTACTTGATCTCGGACAGCTCGAGCGGCGAGCGCAGCAGGCCCTCGGAGTGCAGGAAGCCCGCCGCCAGCTCGAAGTCGTTGCCGGGCGTGCGCATCGTGACCGCCACGCGCACGGCCTCCTGGCCCGGGCCCGCCGCGCGGATCTCGAGCGGCTCCTCGCCCGCCAGCCGGTCGCGGCGCTCGCGCCCCGAGCCGTTCTCCACGGCCAGCACGCGGGTCTCGACCGACGCGCCGCGCAGTGGTGGTCGCTCGGTGGCGGCCATCGCGCCTACTCCTCCCGCCGCCGCCGCGGCTCCTGCACGTGCTGGTAGCCGAAGCGGCCCTTGATGCAGAGGTTGCCGCGCGTGACGTCGTGGTCGTCGGGGCTCGTGACCTTCACGATCGCATTGTCCTGCACGTGCAGCTCGAGGTTGCAGCCCACGCCGCAGTAGGGGCAGATGGTCTGCGTCACCGCCTGCTCGTCGGGCTTCCACTCCCCCGCCTCGCGCAGCTCGTGCTCGCTGCGGAACATGAGCGCGCCCGTCGGGCAGACCGCGATGCAGTTGCCGCAGTAGACGCAGGCCGACTCGGGCAGCTCGACGACGAACTCGGTCGAGATGCGCGCGTCGAATCCGCGCCCCGCGACCGTGATGGCGAACGTGTTCTGGTACTGCTCGCCGCAGGCGTCGACGCACTTGTAACAGAGGATGCACTTGGAGTAGTCGCGGACGTACAGCTCGTTGTCGATCTTGACCGGACCGGCCACCGTGGCGGCGGTCTGGCCGTCGGGCTCGACGTGATGGCCGGCGCGCTTGCGGTCGCGCTCGGGATCGGGCGGCGCCGGCGGCCCGAAGCGCTCGGGCTGCGCGTCGTAGTCGGCCAGGTAGCCCTCGGCGACGGGCGTCGTCGAGAGATCGACGCTCGAGCCGAGCAGCTCCAGCACGAGCTTGCGCGAGTGGCGCACGCGCTCGGAATCGGTGCGCACCTTCATGCCGGCCTCGGCCTTGCGCGAGCACGAGGGCGCGAGCACGCGCGCTCCCTCGAGCTCGACCACGCAGACGCGGCAGGCGTTGGCCGGCTGCAGCGTGTCGCCGTAGCACAGCGTGGGTGTCGCGATGTCGAGCTTGCGCAGCGCGTCGAGGATGGTCTGGCCCTCGAACACGCGCACGGGCTGCCCGTCGATCTCGAGCTCGACCATGCGCCTGGCCAGCTGCAGCGGCTGACTGCTCACTTCGCACCCCCGAAGACGCCGAGGCGCCCGATTGCCGATTCGATCGCACTCGAGGCCGTCTGGCCGAGGCCGCAGATCGAGGCGTCGCGCATGCACTGGCCGATCTCGCCCACCAGCGCGAGCTCCGCCTCCGCGCCACCGCGCGTCCGCCCGGAGACGAGCCGCGCCAGCGCCTCCTGCTGCCGCACCGTGCCCACCCGGCACGGCACGCACTGACCGCACGACTCGTTGCGGAAGAAGGCGGCGATGCGCTGCAGGAAGCGCGGCAGGTCGACGCGGTCGTCCAGCACCAGCACGACGCCCGAGCCGAGCGTCGTCTTGGCCTCGCGCGCGCCCTCGAACGTGAGCGGCAGGTCGAGCTCGTCGGGTCGCAGGAAGCCGCCGGCCGCGCCGCCCATCAGCACGGCCTGCAGCTCGCGCCCGCCCGCCACGCCCCCGGCCAGCGTCGAGCAGCTCGCTCAGCGTCGTCCCGAACGGCACCTCGTAGACGCCCGGGCGCTCGACGTTGCCCGAGAGGCAGAAGAGCTTCGTCCCGCTCGAGCCCTCGGTGCCCGTCTCGGCGTAGCCCGGCCCGCTCTCGAGCACGACCTGGAGCACGTTGACCAGCGTCTCGACGTTGTTGACGACGGTCGGCTTGCCGAACAGGCCCGCGACCACCGGGAACGGCGGCTTGGAGCGCGGCTCGCCGCGGAAGCCCTCGATCGAGTTGAAGATCGCCGTCTCCTCGCCGCAGATGTAGGCGCCGCCGCCCTTGCGGATCTCGATGTCGAACGCGAACCCCTCGCCCAGCACGTCCGCGCCGAGGTAGCCGCGCCGGCGCGCCTCGTCGATCGCCGCGCCCAGGATGGCGTGCGCCTGCGGATACTCGCCGCGCAGGTAGACGTAGCCGTGCTCGCAGCCGGTGGCGTACGCCCGCGATCGTCATGGCCTCGATCAGGGAGTACGGATCGCCCTCGATCACGACGCGGTCCTTGAACGTGCCCGGGCTCGGATTCGTCGGCGTTGCAGATCAGGTAGTGGGGCCGCGCAGCCTGGTGCGCGACGGCCTCCCACTTGACGCCCGTCGGGAACGCGGCGCCGCCGCGGCCCATCAGGCGCGAGTCCTTGAGCTCGCGGATGACGCCCTCGCCGCCGAGCTCGAACGCGCGCCGCAGGGCCGCGTAGCCGCCCTGCGCGCGGTAGTCGTCGAGGCTCAGCGGATCGACCTGGCCGACGCGCGCGAGCAGCGCGAGCGACGTCCTCCCCGTGCTGCGGCAGCGGCGTGACGGGGTCGCTGTTCGCGACCTCGCGCCCGTCGATCGCCGCCAGCACCGCGCCTGCGTCGACCGGCGCGAGCACGTGCTCCTGCGGGTGCTCGCCCGGCGACGGTCAGCATCGCGGCGGGTGCGCGGTCGCACTGGCCGAGGCAGGGACTGCGCAGCCAGGTGGCCGAGCCGTCGGCGTTGAGCTCGCCCTCGGCGCCCATGTGCTCCTCGAGTTGCGCGATCAGCTCCTGCGAGCCGTTGCAGCGGCAGGCCAGGTCCTCGCACACGTGGATCACGCGCGGCGGCCGCGGCTCGACGCTCAGCAGCGCGTAGAACGTCGCCACGCCGTAGACGTCGGCGGGCGGCACCGTCAGCCGCTCGGCGATGTGGTTGAGCGCCCCGGGGCTGACCCAGCCGACGTGCTCCTGCACGGCCAGCAGGATCGGGAGCAGCAGGTGCCGCCGGGAGCGCGCCTCGTGCCCGCCGCCGCGCAGCGAGTGGCCCTGGCGGTCCGAGTCGCGCGCGCCGCCGTCCCAGCCGCCCGCCGGCGGTCCGAGCACGCCCTCGACCGCCGCGCGTTCGGCGATGGTCGGAGCGGCGTCGAGCAGGTGGATGTCCATCAGTCTCCCGGGATGGTCGCCGGCTCGGCGACGAGCGCGGTGGCCTGCTGCTCGGGCGCGATCAGCTTGTCGACGCGGATCGCGCAGGCCTTGAACTCGGCGGTGCCGCTCTTGGGGTCGGTCACGTCGATCGTGAGCAGGTTGGTGTCGACCTGGTCGGGGAAGTGGAACGTCATGAACGCCAGCCCCGGCCGCAGCGAGGGGTCGATGTGCACCG
This sequence comes from uncultured Actinomycetes bacterium, assembly GCA_963713435.1. GTDB lineage: Bacteria > Actinomycetota > Thermoleophilia > Gaiellales > JALYLC01 > JALYLC01. The sequence continues at coordinate 7,231 of CAVQLU010000008.1, read as the reverse complement.
GGGTCTCGACCGCGCCGCGGCGCGAGGAGACGCGCACGACCTCGCCCTCCTCGAGCAGCATGCGCTCGGCGTCCTCGGGCGAGAGGTCGAGCGACTCGCCGCGGTGCAGCGGCGAGCGGTAGCGGTTGGTCTGGACGCCGGTGTTGTACGACTCGAGCCGGCGGCCGGTCGTGAGGCGGATCGGGTACTCGGCGTCGAGCGCCTCGTAGGGCGGCCGGTGCTCGACGGGCGAGAACGGCGCGGGCTCGCCCTCCAGCGGCTCGGCCCACAGGCGCGCGTGCAGGAACGGCGAGCCGGTGCTCTCCTCGTCGGGGCACGGCCACTGGATGCCGCCCAGGGCCTCGAGCTTCTCGTAGCTCATGCCGCGGTGCATGGGCGAGAGCGAGCGCAGCTCGTCCCAGGCCTCCTCGGCGCGTCGGCTGGCCCCAGTCGAAGCCCATGCGCTCGGCGATCGCGCTGATGATCCAGCCGTCGTCGCGCGCCTCGCCGGGCGGATCGAGCGCCTTGCGCACGCGCTGCACGCGGCGCTCGGAGTTGGTCACGGTGCCCTCCGACTCGCACCACGAGGCGCTCGAGGGCAGCACGACGTCGGCGAGCTCGGCCGTCTTGGTGAGCAGGATGTCCTGCACGACCAGGAAGTCGAGGCCGGCGAGCAGCTCGCGCGTGTGCTTGATGTCGGCCTCGGACTGCGCCGGGTTCTCGCCGATCACGTACAGCGAGCGCAGCTCGCCGCGCTTCATGGCCTCGAACATCTGGGTCAGGTTCCAGCCGTAGCGCGGGACGATCTCGCAGCCCCAGGCGGCCTCGAAGCGCGCCCGCGCCTCGGCGTCGCGCTCGATGTCCTGGAAGCCCGGCAGCTTGTTCGGGATCGCGCCCATGTCGCCGCCGCCCTGCACGTTGTTCTGGCCGCGCAGCGGGTTGAGGCCCGAGCCCCAGCGGCCGACGTGGCCGCACAGCAGGCTGAGGTTGATCAGCGAGAGCACGTTGTCGACGCCGACGTGGTGCTCGGTGATGCCGAGCGTCCAGCAGATCATCGCCCGGTCGGCGCGCGCGAAGGCGTGCGCCGTGTCGCGGATCATGTCGGCGGGGACGCCCGTGATGCGCTCGCCCTCGGCGAGCGTGAAGGGCTCGACGTGCGCGGCGTACTCGGCGAAGCCGACGGTCGCGCGGTCGACGAAGCGGTGATTCACGAGGCCGGCGTGGATGATCTCGCGCGCCATCGTGTGCGCGAGCGCGATGTCGGTGCCGACGTCGAGCCCGAGCCAGCCGTCGGCCCACTTGGCCGACGAGGTGCGCCGCGGGTCGACCGTGTAGAGCCGCGCGCCGTTGTGCACGCCCTTGAGCAGGTGGTGGAAGAAGATCGGATGCGTCTCACGGGCATTCGATCCCCACAGGAGGATGACGTCCGTCTCCTCGATCTCGCGGTAGGAAGAGGTCCCGCCGCCCGCACCGAACGCTGTCGCCAGACCGACGACACTGGGAGCGTGTCAGGTGCGGTTACATGAGTCGATGTTGTTCGTGCCCATCACCTGGCGCGCGAACTTCTGCGCCAGGAAGTTCATCTCGTTCGATGCCTTGGAGCACGAGAACATCCCGAAGGACTCGGTCGTGTCGGTCTGCCGCGCGCGGTTGAAGCCTTCTGCGACGGCGTCGAGCGCCTCGTCCCAGGAGGCGGGCTGGAGCGTTCCGCCGGAGCGGACGAGCGGCGTTGTGAGACGGCCTTTGGGCATTCGCGAAAATCCTCCCTAGCGGGTGGTCCTGCACCGATAGGATGCACCCGCGGTCGATTCTCCGCCAATCGACAGCGCGCACCTACCGATAGACGCAGACTATCGCTTGCGCTTGGCGCGGCTGCCCGCGACCAGGCGGTCGAGCTCGCCCTCGAGGTCGAGGCGGCGCGCGAGCTCGACGAGCGCGTCGGCGAGCGGCGGGAGCGGCTCCACGTCGGGCACGACGATGCCGATCGAATGCGTCACCTCGGGCGCCACGAGCGGCACCGCGCGCATCGCCTCCGGCACGCCGAAGAGCGACAGCCAGGCGTGCGCCATCACGCTCGACCAGCCGCGCCGCACGTGCGAGCAGAGCGTCGAGATCGAGTTGGTCTCGACCGTCGGCGATGCCACGACGCCCGGCCGCGGCGAAGTTGTCGTCGAGGATGCGCCGGTTCTGCATGTCGGGCGAGAGCAGGCAGAGCGGCACGCGTCGCCGCCTCCGCCCAGTCCACCGTCGAGCGGCCGGCGAACGGGCCGTCGACCGCGCACAGCAGGACGTAGCGCTCGCGGTAGAGCGCCACCGTGCTGCACGTTGCCGAGCGGCTCGTTGTCGAGGTAGGTGAGGCCGGCGTCGAGCTCGAAGGCGTCGAGGCGCCGCTCGATCTCGCGCGAGGAGAGCGAGAGCACCTCGACGTGCATGAGCGGGTGGCGCTCGCAGAACGGCGAGGTCACGAGCGAGATGGCCGGCAGCGACGTCGGGATCGCGCCGATGCGCAGCGTGCCCTCGAGGCCGCCGCGGATCTGCGACAGCTCGTGCCCGAGCCCGTCGTAGTCGGCCAGGATGCGGTGCGCCCACAGCACGACGCGCTCGCCCTCGCGCGTGAAGCCCTCGAAGCGCTGGCCGCGGCGCACGAGCGGCACGCCCAGCTCGGCCTCGAGCTTGCGCAGCCCGGTCGAGAGCGTCGGCTGCGAGACGTGGCAGGCGCGCGCGGCGCGACCGAAGTGGCGTTCGCGCTCGAGCGCGACGAGGTACTCGAGCTGGCGCGGGAACACGCCGTCAGCCTAGCCCTCAGGCGCGTGCGGCGAGGGCCGCCAGCGCGACCTCGCTCTCGCGCACGAGCCGGGCGACGATCTCGCGCTGCGGGCTCGCGCGTGCGGCTGAGCGCGGCGCCCTCGCCCGCCAGCATCGGCAGGAGATCGGCGCGTCCCTGCTCGGCTGCGGCGCGCCGGACGTCGGCCATGAGCGGCGCCTGGCGCCCCCAGCCGAGCGTGCCGGCGCCGGCCTCGACGAGCGCGTCGAGCAGGCGGTTGCGCACCCAGCGCGCCGGGCGGCCCGTGACGAGGTCGGTCACGACGGTCTGCTCGCCGGCGTGTCCGGCCAGCGCCCCGGCGTAGGCGTCGGCGGCGCCGCTCTCGGCACTCCCCAGGAACGCGCGTGCCGAGCGAGACGCCCTGGCCGCCGAGCGCCAGCACCGCGACGATGCCGCGGCCGTCCATGATGCCGCCCGAGGCGATCACCGGGCACGCCCGGCCCGACGGCATCGACCACCTGCGGGACGAGCGCGAGCGTGCCGACGAGCGCGGGTGCGGCCGGTCCGGAGGCCCCGCCGACTCCGAACGTGCCGCGGTGGCCGCCTGCCTCGCCGCCCTGCGTGATCACGGCCGACGGCACCCAGGGCGACGGCGCGCCGCGCCTCGTCGACGGTCGTGACGAGCGGCAGCAGGTGCGCGCCGGCGGCGCTTCGTCGCCTCGGCCACCGGCGCAGGGATCGTCGAACGTCGCGATCACCTCGGCGCCCGCCGCCGAGCGCCGCCTCGACCAGCGCGACCGGCGGAGTCGCCCGGGACGGGCTCCGGCGGCTCGTCGGGCAGCCCCAGCTCGCGCCGGAACGGCCGCAGCACCTCGAGGATGCGCTCGCGCTCGCCCGTCGCCGGCGTCGGCTGCGCGAGCTGCACGTTGACCCCGATCGGGCCCGCGGGTGCGAGCTCGCGCGCTCGCGCGATGTCGCGCACGAGCGCCTCGGCCTGTCATGCCCGAGGCGCCGAACACGCCCAGGCCGCCCGCGCGCGTCACGGCGGCCACGAGCTCGGGCGTGCCCGGGCCGTTCGCCATGCCCGCCAGCAGGATCGGCACGCGGATGCCGAGCAGGTCGCAGAGCGGCGTGCGCAGGTCGCTCATACGTCGCTCGAGCCGGCCCAGAGGTTGATGTCGCCGTCGGTCGCGTAGCGGTCGATCTCGGCCAGCTCGTCGGCGCTGAAGCCGAGCCGGTCGAGCGCGCCGACGTTGTCCTCGAGCTGCGCGACGCTGCTCGCGCCGATCAGTGTCGAGGTCACGCGCGGGTCGCGCAGCGTCCAGGCCAGCGCCATCTGCGCCAGCGTCTGCCCGCGCCGCGAGGCGATCGCGTCGAGCGCGCGGATCTTCTCCAGCGAGCTGCTCGGTGATCAGGTCGCGCGAGAGCGAGCCCTCGCGGCTGGCGCGCGAATCGGCCGGGATGCCGTCGAGGTAGCGGTCGGTGAGCATGCCCTGCGCGAGCGGCGAGAAGACGATGCAGCCGACGCCCGCCTCGCCCAGGACGTCGAGCAGCCCGGGCTCGATCCAGCGGTTGAGCAGCGAGTACGACGGCTGGTGGATCAGGAGCGGCGTGCCCAGATCGAGCAGGATCGCGGCCGCCGCGACGGTGCGCTCCGGCGAGTACGACGAGATGCCCGCGTACAGCGCCTTGCCCTGGCGCACGGCGGTGTCGAGCGCGCCCATCGTCTCCTCGAGCGGCGTGTCCGGGTCGCTGCGGTGCGAGTAGAAGATGTCGACGTAGTCGAGCCCCATGCGGCCGAGGCTCTGATCGAGGCTCGCGAGCAGGTACTTGCGCGAGCCGCAGTCGCCGTAGGGCCCGGGCCACATGTCGTAGCCGGCCTTCGTGGAGATCACGAGCTCGTCGCGGAACGGCGCGAGATCCTTCTCGCAGCAGCCGCCCGAACGTCTCCTCGGCCGAGCCGTAGGGCGGCCCGTAGTTGTTGGCCAGGTCGAAGTGCGTGATGCCGAGGTCGAACGCGCGGCGCACGATCGCGCGGCTCGTCTCGAACGGCCGGTCGCCGCCGAAGTTCTGCCACAGGCCCAGCGAGACGGCCGGCAGCTGGCAGTCCGCTGCGGCCGCAGCGGTTGTACGTCATGCGCTCGTAGCGGTCGGCGGCGGGCACGTAGGTCACGCGCGGCTCCCTGTCGCGGGACAGTGCTTCACCGACGATACGACGTCCCGGCGGGTCCGGTCGCGCCTGAAGCAGCCCGCGTGCGGTGCGCGCGAGCGACGCCCCCACCCGGCGGGGCGCAAGCGAGTCGGGAGGCTCAGTGCGCCCCGCCGGGGCGGGTGTCGTCGGCTGCCGGCCGTGGCCGGTGGCCGACTTCGGGCGCCGAGATGCCACGGCTTTCCGTCTCCGACCAGCCCATCCTTCGAGAATCGGCCGGTCTTTACTGCATCCCGACGGTCAGGCCTACGTGTTTCCTCGGCGCGCGCTCAGCGGCCGCAGATGAGCGAACCGTTCAGGCTTCTTCGCCGCGGCCGAGCTGCCGGTGACCGCGACCCTCAGCGTCCCTTCGCGAGCCGCGTGCGGCGTCGCCTTGCCGCCTCGCCGTGAGCCTGATGCGCAGGTGCGCGGTGCCCGCGGGACCGTCTCGTGCTGAGCGTCGCGGCGATCGTCAGCGTCGCTGGTTCCGCGCGCCGGCCGGCGTCGGGCCGTGCGCCGCAGCCTGACGAAGCCGCGTCGAGGCGGCCGCGACGCGCACGGTCAGCGGGAAGCCCGTCTTCGGAGCTCGCCCAGCGTGAGCCTGCGTGAGCTCGAGCCTCGCGATCGCGCCGGTCTCGGGACCCACGTAGGCGAGCGTGCTGGTCGCCGTGAGCCCTGCGCCGTTGGTCGCCGTGGCGGTCAGCACGTGGGTTCCGCAGCCGGGCTGTAGCCGGTGACCTTGCAGCTGCCGACGCCCGAGGTCGGGTCGGCCGCGACGCAGGTGATCCTGGATGGCCTTCGCGGCGGCAGCGCCGAGGACAGGTAGGTCTTCGGACCGATACCGCGCGAAGGCCGGCGCGGCCGGCGGCGAGTGAGTCGACGCTTGACGGTCACGCGGCGACGACGTCGTTCCTCCGGCGCTCGTCGCGCTGCACGTCATCGCCGCGGAGCCGTCGCCCGAGGCTCGCGGGGCCGCAGCCCGCCGGGCCGACGACGGGCGACTCGGCGTCCGTGACGCTCCAGCCTCACGCGTCACCGGCACGCGGTACCAGCCGCCCGGGCCGTCGGCCGCCGCCGGCGAGAGCACCGGCGTGATGACGGGCGGCGTGCTGTCCAGCGCCATCGCGAGCGGCCCTGTCGGCGAGCAGGAACCCGGCGCCGCAGTCGGGGTCGGGATCGCCCGCGCGCCGGGCAGTCCAGCGCGTTCGCCGGCTCCGTCATGATCGCGTACAGCTCGTCGACGGCATCGCCCGGCTTGGCCGAGAGGATCAGCGCGGCGATACCGGCGGCCGCGGGCGCCGCCGCGCTCGTGCCGAAGAACGGCGGGAAGCCCGGCAGGCTCGTCGTCACGCCGTCCGGCGCCGCGAGGTCCGGCTTCTGGCGCACCTCCGGCGCGGCCAGCGGCGTGCCGTTCGCGTCGAAGCAGCGGGCGACGGCCCGCGCGCGCTGAAGGCCTCCGGCGTGGTCGGGGTGTTGTAGGTCGACGCCGCGACCGTGAGGGCTCCGCGCGCGACGCCGCGTCCGGGCCGAACGCACCGGAGTCGGTGGGTACTCGATGTGACGTCAGGGCGCCCCGTTCGTGAGCGCGATGTACTTCATGAACGGGCTGCCGTGCCGCCCGCGACCCGGCGGATCCCGATCCCGAACGTCGTCCGCGGCGTTGCCCGGCGATCACGGGCCGTACTCCATGGGAATGCCCGTCGCGAGATGTGTCCTCGCTCCGAGCTCCGCGCAGACGCCGGCGTGCCCCCGGCGATTCGTAGACGTCGAAGGCGAAGTCGGTCGTCGCCGTGCCCCACGGCTCCGCCCACTGGAGCACGATCGTCAGATCGCACCGTGCGCGGGATCGTCCCGACCGTCTGGATGTGTCGGCCGCCGGCCGCGGGTCGAAGTCCTCATGCTGCGCCCCCGGCGTGTAGGTGCCTTCCCAGCTCTGTCGGCGTCGTTGCCGGCCGATGCGATACGGCGACGCCGTGCGGCCTTCGCGCGGTCGACGGCCTGCGCGACGACGTCGTCCTGGAAGAACGGCTCGGGATGTAGCCGGTGTCGTCGGCGATGACCTTGACGCCGTGGCCACGAGGAGTCGTCGATTCGCCTTCGCCTTGGCGGCCCGCCGGCGCCGTGACGAATCGATGCCGCTGATGCCCGGCGCCACGTCGTAGACGATCTCCGCCATCGCGCGGCCCTCGTCGCTGCCGCCGCGGGCAGATTCGCCGAGGTTCTGGACGTTCGGGCGGCAGGTCTCCCGTGCCCTGCGAGCCCGCGATTCCCGCTCCGACCTCGTCGATCGAGTCGGAGAT
>CAVQLU010000007.1:0-678669 GCA_963713435.1 uncultured Actinomycetes bacterium | reverse complement strand
TGGCCCCGTGCTCTGCGAGTGCGCGCGCGATGGCGGTCCGATCCCGTGCCCCGTGCCGGTCACGCCTGCGACCCGTCCCCGAGGTCCTAGCCCACCTCCGCCACCCGTCGACGAGGAGCGCGGAATCCTCCTCGACGCCGGCTGCCAGCACGCAGCACGTCGTCGTCGGGCCGGACGTAAAGGCCGCCCAGCGAGCCGTCTCCGAGCAGCTCTCGCACGTCCGCGGGATCGGACTCGCGCAGCGTCGACGTCGGCCATGGGCTTCCGCTCATCCGGCTGGGCGACGCCTGCGAGACGCGTCCAGGGGAAGTTCTCCATCCAGGACGCATGGCTGGCGTCGCGATTGATCGAGTCGACGACCGCCTTGGTGCGAGGGCCGCTCCACCAGTTGTGCCACAGCGTCTGCGCGTCGGGATGTCCCCATCCCAGGCCTCGACGGCGTCGCGTCCCGGATCGTTGCCGCCGTGCCCGTTGACGAGCGCGAAGCGCCTGAAGCCCTGCCCGTAGAGCGAGCCGAGCAGGTCGCGCAGAACCGCCTGGTAGGTCGGCACTTGCAGCGTCGGGCTGCCGGGATAGGCCGCGAAGTAATGCGTCAACCCGTACGGGAGCGACGGCATGACCGGCACTCCGAGCGGTTCCGCGGCCTCGACCGAGACCCGTTCGGAGAGGATCATGTCGACCCCCAGCGAGAGGTAGCCGCGCTGCTTGATCGAGCCGAGCGGCAAGACGATCGATCGTCCGCCGCGAGGTACGCCTCGAGCTGCATCCAGTTCAGATCGACGACCCTCAACGCGTCACCCTTTCGTATCGCGTGCGACGGACAGCAGGAGCTCATCCGCGTTCATGGCGGCTGCGAGCTGCAGCCGGCGGGCAGGTCGCTCTCCGCGAGCCCGCAGGGGAAGCGAGATCGCGGGGGCCCCGGTGAGGTTGTAGGGCTCGTGAAGCGGCCTTCGATCTCACCTTCGGGCGCGCCGAAGCGGGGGTCTTCCGGCGGAGCGACGAACGGAGCGGTCGGCCCGGCGAGCACGGCGACCTCCTCGAAGACTCGCTCGCATGCAGCCGTGACCCGGTCGCGGTCGGCGAGCGCGGCGCGGTACTGGTCGTCGTCGATCGTCGCGCCCGCCTCGAGCAGCGCCAGCGTGCCTGCGCCATAGCGATCGCCCTCGCGTTCGAGCCGTCCGCGGTGGACGTCGTAGGCCTCCTTGAGGATGATCGAGCCGAGCGCGGCAGAGACCAGCTCCAGCTCGGGCAGGTCGACGTCGAGTAGCTCGAACCCCGCCGCCCGCAGGGCCTCGAGTCCGGCGAGCACGCGAGCGCGCACGCCGGGCGCGAGGTCGGGGTCGTCGAGCTGGCCGACGAGGACGCCGATGCGCACCCCGTCGACCGGTCGCAACGCGATCGACGTGCGCGCGATGACCCCGAGCAGTGCCGCCGTCTGCTCGACCGTGCGGGTCAGCGTCCCGACGTGGTCGCACGTCGGAGAGAGCGGGAAGACCCCGTCGAGCGGCACGAGCCCCGACGTCGGCTTGAGTCCGACGATGCCGCAGTAGGCGGCCGGGATCCGGATCGAGCCGCCGCTGTCGGTGCCGAGCGCACGGTCGCACACGGCCGCCGCGACGAGCGCGGCCGAGCCGCCGCTCGACCCGCCCGACGTTCGGCTCTCGTCCCTCGGGTTGAACGTCATCCCGTACGCCGGATTCACGCTTCCGGCCGCGTACTCGAGCAGGTTCGTCTTGCAGAGGAGCTCGGCGCCGGCCGCTCGCAGCCGCGCGACGACGGTTGCGTCGCGCTCGGCCGGCGGCGGGACGCCCACCGTCGAGGCGTTCGTCGTGACGACGCCGCGCACGTCGATGTTGTCCTTCACGGCGACGACGGCGCCGTGCAGCGCCCCGTCCGGCGCCCGCTCTCCGGGCGGCAGCACCGTGATCACCGCGTTCAGCCGCGGCTCCCACTCCTCGCAGCGCGCGTACGCGGCGAGCAGCTCGAGGTTCGCGACCTCGCAGATCCTGCGGTCGGCCTCGATCTCACGGATCAGCTCGATCGTCCGCCGCACGAGCGGCCCGTCGAGTCTGTCGAGGATGGGCTCGGTCTTCCGCTTGCGCACCGCGAGGTCGCGGTAGACACCCGAGTGCGTCTTCGCCGACCGCCGGTTGAACTCGACGAGGCGCTCGATCGAACCTTCGAGATCGGAGGGGTCGAAGCCGTCGAACGGCTCCGGGCGGGCCGTCGCCGCGGCGAGCACCTCCTGTGCGAGGCGAAGGAAGAGCAGGCGATAGCGCGGCTCCGCGAGGGCGTCCGCGATCGAGAGATCGGACACGGCCGTCGCGAACAGCATCGCCCCGTAGGCCTCCTTCGACCAGAGATAGCCGAAGATGTTGTCCGTCGCGCGCGCGTCGTCGATCTCCCGCACGAGTCGCTCGACCCGCTCGCTGGGCCGGCCGTCGACTTCGCCGATGGTGAAGGTTCCGCGGCCGGCGTAATGGATCCGCCCCGGCCCCAGGTAGTCCGCGCCGAAATTGACGAATGCGCCGACCGTCCGCTCCTCCCCGACGGCCTCCGCGATGATCGGCTCGTTCATCCCGTTCTGAAGTGAGACGACGAAGCCGCCCGGCGCCAGGCGTGGCGCGATGTGAGCGGCAGCCGCGGCGGTGTGCTGGTGCTTGACCGCCAGCAGGACGGCCCCGAGCCCGCTCGGCAGGTCGTCCGGGAGGACGGCCGCGGCCCTGACGGTGAACTGTTCGAGGGGACCCTCGATGGTCAGACCCCGCTCGTTGATTGCGGCGACGTGCTCGGCGTCGGCGTCGCAGAAGAGCACCGAGTGGCCGTCCCGCGCGAGACGCGCTCCGACCGTGCCGCCGATCGCGCCCGCGCCGACGACCGCGTAGTCGGGGTTCACAGGGTCAGACGGCTCCGCCGCTTCCGTCGAGGTCACGCGCGGCGATCCTCGAGCGTTGGCATGCCGCCAGGATACGGGAGGGGTGCAACCCGAGACTCCGCGCGGGCGCATCCGCGAACATGCCGCTGGCGTCCCTGGCTCGGACAGGAGACTCGTCGACGCACACTCAACCGCATGGACTTCTTCGTCTACAGCCGCGCCGTTCCCGGCACAGCGGGCGTCGAACACGCCCCCGCGCTCGACGAGGCGCACTGGTCCTACATGGACAGATTCGGCGACGGCATGATCGCCCGCGGCCCCACGCTCGCGGCCGATCGTGAGCTGTGGACCGGCAGCCTTCACATCGTCGGTCTGCCGAGCGCGGAAGCGGCTCGCGAGTTCGTCGAGCACGAGCCGTACAACGCCGCGGGCCTCTTCGAGCACCACACCATCCGCCGCTTCGAGAACCTGCTGGGCCGGACGATGTGGGACTTCCCGGGACGCGCTGGCGACCCTCGCTTCCTCGTGATCGCACAGCATCTGCCCGGAGCCGGGGAGCCCGCGCCCTCCCTGCTTCGACGTGATCTCGGGCATGAGCTCCGCGAGCGCCTGATCGTCCACGGTGAGCTGCTCATTCACGACGATGCTCGACCGGCGGGGGTTGCGCTCGCGCTGGAGGCGCCTACGCGCGTCGCCGTCGACGCCCTTCTGAGGGACGGACGACCCGAACTCGATGAGCACTTCGAGCTGCAGATTCTCGACTGGGAATTCGGCGGTCGACGCTAACGGGTGGACCGCTACTCGGGCGGCGCGGCCCCCAGCTCGCTCTGGGACTGGAGTGCGGCCTCGGCCTCGGCGGTGGCGAGCGCATCCTCCTGTCCTCCCTTGACCTCCTCGGCGAAGAGGAAGCCCATCATCACGCCTGCGAAAGCTCCGGTCACGAGCCCGGCGGGAGTCCACCAGATCGTGTCGCCAGGCCCGACGAGGCTGATCACGAGCGCGATCAGCGCGCCGATGAGTCCGCCGACGACGCAGCCGAGTGCGATGACGTGATGCCTTTTCATGGGGCCTCCTCTGCCGTGGTGCGGTGCGAGGCGGTGCTGAACATAGCGCCGAGGCTCGCGGTCCTGCAACGTCCCGCGAAGTGCCTGCGAGGTGGAAAGCTCCGCGCGGCTCAGCCGATACGCTCGCGGCGTGACCGTGACCCTCGGCAGCCGGCGCGATCTCACGCTGCCGGCGTTCAGGCGCGTCGCCTGGGAGGGCGAGCAGGTCGCGCTGGAGCCGGAGGTGCCCGTTCGAATGACCGCCGCGCGAACCGCTTTCCTCTCCCTGCTCGAGGACGAGAGCGCGACCGTGTACGGCGTCACGAGCGGTTTCGGCGACCGGGCGACGCTGCGGCTCTCGCCGGAGGAGCGGGCGGAGCAGGCGAGGGAGGCCTCCGACCGCGGCGTCTCGTTCGGCGAGCCCCTGCCCGAGCGCGTGACCCGCGGGATCGTCTTCGCGAGGCTCGCGAACCTCATCGACGGCCACGGGGCGGTGCGCCCGCAGGTGGCGGAGGCGGTGGCCGGCATGCTGGGAGCTGACGAGCTCCCCCGCGTGCCGTCCCAGGGCAACGGGGGCTCGGGCGAGATCCTGGCGCTCGGGCATCTCTTCGATCGCATGGGCCGGCGGCTGGGTCTGGAGGAGAAGGAGGGCAACGCGCTCGTCAACGGCTCGCCGTGCGCCGCCGCCCTGCTCGCGGATGGAGCGCTCGCCGCCGCCGGCCGGGTCGGGCTCGGCTACGAGGCCTTCGCGCTCTCGGTCGAGGCCTTCGCCGCGCCGCTCGAGGCCTACGATCCCGAGCTTGCCGGCCTCTGGGGCGACGAGGGCGAGACGGCGGCGCTGCAGCGCCTGGGCGCCCTGCTCGCAGGCGCGCGAAGCGAGCGCGCAGGTCACCAGGCTCCGGTCAGCTTCCGCATCCTCCCGCGCGTCTTCGGCCAGGCCGAGCGGGCGCTGGCCGATGCGCAACGCGGCGCGGCTGCGTCGCTCTCCTCGGTGACCGACAACCCCGTCTTCCTCCCGCCGTCGCCCGCGCACCCGCGCGGGCGCGTCTTCAGCACGGGCGGCTACCACAACGCGATGGCGCCGCACATGCTGCACGCGCTGACGGTCGCCTACGCCGACCTCTGCCGTCTCGCCGAGCGGCACGTCGAGGCGCTCTGGATGGGTCCGGGCAAGCGGCAGTCCCAGGCCGTCGAGGAGTTCCTCAGCCTTGCGCTGATGGTGACGGCTGGGTGGGCGGAGGAGGCGGCCGCGGCCGCCCAGCCACCGATCCTGACGCGCAGCGGCCCCGGTCAGAACGATGCGGGAGCGCCCGCCTTCCTGGCCTGGCGGCGGAACGAGACCGCAGGAGCCGCGCTCGCTTCGTGCCTCGCGTTGCTGCTCACGACGGCGACCCAGATCCTGCTCGCCGAGGGGTTGCGGCCCGCTCCGCCATTGCATGAGCGGTTCGCGCGCGTGACGTCGATCTGCCCGCCCGCCACGCGCCCGTACGACGCATCGACCGCGGCCCTCGCCGCAGCCCTGAACGATGAGGTCTACGGGTCCCGGTAGCCCTGCCTACTCGCCGTTGAGCGTCAGCGTGAGCGTGCGAGCGCCGCCCTGGTCGCGGTGCTCGCACAGGTAGATCCCCTGCCAGGTGCCGAGGTGCGGTCGCCCATTGCGCACGGGAACCGTGACCGAGGTGCCGAGCAGTGCGGCCTTGATGTGGGCGGGCATGTCGTCAGGGCCCTCCAGGGTGTGCGTCCAGCCGCCGAACGATTCGGGCACCGCAGCATTGAACCAGGTCTCGAAGTCGCGGCGCACCTCGGGCGCAGCGTTCTCGTTGATCGTCAGCGAGGCCGAGGTGTGCTGGATGTGGACGTGCAGCAGCCCGGCACGGATCTCGGCGAGCTCGGGCAGCTCGCCGATGATCTCGCGCGTGACGAGATGGAACCCGCGCGGACGCGGTTGGAGCGTGATGTCGCGCTGGACCCACATCGCCCGGCAATCGTGACAGGCGCATCGCCGGGTGCCCGGAACACGCGATGCAGTACGTTCCGGGCGTGCCCGGCGCCGACGGCTATTTCGACGAGGACGTCGCACGGCGCTACGACCAATCGGTCGCCGGCATGTTCGAGCCGCAGTCGGTCCAGGCGGCAGTCGCGTTCATCGCCGCCTTCGCCGGAGCGGGACGGGCGCTCGAGCTCGGCATCGGCACGGGCCGCATCGGCCTTCCGCTGGCGCAGGCCGGCGTGCCCGTGCACGGCATCGAGCTGTCGCGCGCGATGGTCGCGCGCCTGCGTGCGAAGCCGGGAGGCGAGGACATCCCGGTGGCGATCGGCGACTTCGCGACAACGACCGTCGAAGGCGCGTTCACGGTCGCCTACCTGGTCTTCAACACGATCGTGAACCTGACGTCGCAGGCCGAGCAGGTCGCCTGCTTCCGCAACGTCGCGGCGCATCTCGAGCCGGGTGGCTGCTTCATCGTCGAGGTCGGCATCCCGGAGCTCCGGCTGCTCCCGCCCGGTGAGACCTTCCGCCCCTTCCACGTGAGCGAGTCGAAGTGGGGGATCGACGAGTACGACGTCGCCAACCAGGGCCTCACGTCGCATCATCTCGAGCTCGTCGATGGGCAGCTCGAGCGCTTCTCGGTGCCGTTCCGCTACGTGTGGCCCTCCGAGCTCGACCTCATGGCGCAGATGGCCGGCATGAGGCTCCGCGAGCGCTGGAGCGACTGGAGCCGAGCGCCGTTCACGAGCGACAGCGCTGCGCACATCTCCGTCTGGGAGAAGCCGGCAGCCGGATCTTGATGACGTCGCGTTGAGCGCCGGCGCGACGAACCGCCGAGTGCGGGAAAGCCGCATGCGAGTCGCGCACTCCTGCCGATGACCGCTCGCTGAAACCTAGCGAGCATGCCGTCGACCAGAACGAGCGACGACCGACCCGGGGCGAAGGGTCGGCGCTACAGGAGCTGATGCGTGTGCCGACCGAGACGAACAAGCAGAGTACGGAGAGCTTCTTGGCATCTGTAGGCGCGGAGCACCAGCCCGCAGGCACGACTGAAGCTCTCCACATCGCCGCGCGTGCCGTCGCCGCGACGAAGGTCTACGGCAAGGGCGACGCCGAGGTGCGGGCGATCGATGGCATTGACATCGAGTTCGCTCACGGTGCGTTCACGGCGATCATGGGGCCCTCGGGTTCAGGCAAGTCGACGCTGATGCAGTGCATGGCGGGTCTCGACCGGCTGACGTCGGGAAAGACGTGGATCGGCGACGTCGAGTTGAGTGCCTTGTCCGAGCGCCAGATCACGAAGGTGCGGCGCGACCGTGTCGGCTTCATCTTCCAGGCATTCAATCTCGTTCCGACCCTGACCGCGCTTGAGAACATCCGGCTGCCGTTGGACATCGCGGGGCGTGAGCCCGAAGGCGATTGGATGGATCAGGTCATCGACGCCCTTCATCTGCGGCCTCGGCTCAAGCATCGGCCGACGGAGCTCTCGGGGGGCCAGCAGCAGCGGGTGGCTGCTGCGCGGGCGCTCGTCTCTCGCCCGGAGATCGTCTTCGCGGACGAGCCGACCGGCCAGCTCGATTCGGAGTCGTCGCTCGAGCTCCTGGCCTTCATGCGGCGTGCCGCGGACGAGTTCGGCCAGACCATCGTGATGGTCACGCATGAACCGACCGCTGCGAGTTGCGCCGATCGCGTGGTGTTTCTCGCCGACGGGCGGATCGTGAACGAGATGACCGAGCCGACGCCGGACTCGATTCTCGATCGGATGAAGACGCTCGCAGGGGAGCGGAGGACATGATCGTCCGGCAGGCCCTCCGCAGCCTCCTCGCGAGCAAGCTCCGGCTCTTCCTGACGTCGCTGGCTGTCGTGCTGGGCGTTGGCTTTGTCGTCGGAGCGCTCGTTCTCGGAGACACGATCAACACGGCTTTCGATGGCGTTTTCGAGACCGCCAACAAGGGGGTGGCGGTCGAGGTGCGTGGCGTGAAGACCGTGTCCGAGACGGACCGGCGTCGCGTGCCCACCTCCCTGCTGCCGACGATCCGTGCCGTCGACGGCGTTCGGACGGTGCATGGATCGGTTTCGGGTACCGCCCAGATCATCGGGAACGACGGCAAGCCCGCGGGCGTCCAAGGGCCTCCTGCGCTGGGCTTCGGCTGGTCGGATGATGCTGACCTGAACCCGCTCCGCGTCATCGCGGGTACCCCTCCGCGGGCGCCGAGAGACGTCGTCATCGACAAGACGACAGCCCGCAGCGAGAAGTTCGCGATCGGAAACGACGTGCGCATCATCACGCAGTCGGGGTCCGCCACCTACCACCTGGTCGGGATCGTCGCCTTCGGCGCGACGAACAACCTCATCGGCGCGACGCTGGCAGCGTTCAGCCCGGCGACTGCGGCGAGGGTGCTTGATACAGCCGACGGCTTCGTCGCGGTGACCGCCACCGCAGATCCAGGGGTGGGAGATGCGAACCTCGCCGCGAGAATCTCGGCTGTCCTGCCCAAGGGATACGAGGCGGTCACCGGGCAAACCGCATCGGAACAGGAGAGTCAGCAGTTCAAGAGCTTCATCGACATCTTCCGCAACTTCCTGCTGGGCTTCGCTGCGATTGCCCTGTTCGTCGGAAGCTTCATCATCTTCAACGCCTTCAAGATCACCGTTGCGCAGCGCACCCGGCAGCTCGGTCTGCTTCGGGCCGTCGGCGCGTCGACCACGCAGGTGGTCGGCTCGGTATTGCTCGAGGCCGCCATCATCGGCCTGATTGCCTCGCTCCTGGGCGTCGTCTTCGGCGTCGGGCTCGCCGCGTTCCTGCGCGTCGGCTTCAACGCGGTCGGTGCTGCTCTCCCGGCGACCAGCCTGGAGGTGAAGCCGCAATCGATCGTCGTCGGTCTCGTCGCCGGCATGGCCGTCACGGTTGCGTCGGCTCTCGTGCCGGCCTGGAAGGCGAGCGGCGTTCCGCCGATCGCTGCGATGCGCAATGTCCAGATCACCGAGGCTCCGAGGGCGCGTGCCGCGGTGGCGCTGGGACTCACGGGCGGCGGCGTCGCGCTCGTGCTGACCGGCCTGCTGGCCGACCTCCACGGACTGGCTCAGCGCTTCGCGTTGATCGGCGCCGGAGCCCTCCTGCTCTTTCTGGGCGCAGCCATGCTCACGCAGTACATTGCTCGCCCTCTCGCCCGCATCCTGGGTGCGCCGATGGCGAGGGCCGGGCTGGCCGGCCGCCTCGGCCGCGCGAACGCCATGCGCAATCCAGCGCGCACGGCACAGACCGCCGCCGCGCTCACGATCGGCGTCGCGTTGGTCACGGGGGTGACGATTTTCGCGGCCTCGTTCACGGCGACGTACGTCGGTGTGCTCGACAAGCGGGTGCGAGCCGATCTCGTGATCGTGTCGAGCAGCCAACAGCCCTTCTCGCCTGCCGCCGCGACGGTCCTCGCCCAGTCGCGCGATCTCTCCGGGGTGACCGCCTGGCGTGAAGGCGAGTTCAAGGACGGCAACCAGACAACGCAGTCGGTTTCGGGCATCGATCCCGCACGCCTGCAGGGCGTGTACGACCCAGGCGTGATCGCCGGATCGATGGCGACACTCAGCGCCCCGGGCACGATCGCCGTTCAGCGGGGATACGCGGAAAAGCACGCGCTCGTCATTGGTTCGCAGATGCCGGCCTTCTTCGCCAAGAGCGGAGCAACCAACCTGCGCGTCGCAGCGATCTTCAGCGATGAGACGTTCGGCAGCTTCTTCGTGTCGCTCGAGCAATATCGCCGGGCCTTCACCGCGCAAGAAGATCAGGTGATTCTCGTGGCGGCCGGGCCGGGCATGTCGGCGAACGACGCCAAGCAGGTCGCGACGAGAGCACTGAAGGATTTCCCGAACCTCCAGGTGCGCACGAAGTCGGAGTACAAGGCGTTCATCGTGAGCAGGATCAGCACGCTGCTTCGCTTGTTCTATGCGTTGCTGGCGATGGCCGTGGTGATTGCGATCTTCGGGATCGTCCTGACGCTGGCGCTCTCGGTCTTCGAGCGCACACGTGAGATCGGACTGTTGCGCGCCGTGGGACTCTCGCGTCGTGCCGTGCGCGCCATGATCCGGTGGGAGGCGATCATCGTCGCGTTGATCGGGGCGCTCGTCGGCCTGGTGCTGGGCGTGTTCCTCGGCACCGTCAGTGTTGCCGCCATCCCGGAGTTCAAGACGATCGCGATTCCGTGGGGATCGATGGTCGTCTTCTTCGTGGCTGCGGGGATCTTCGGGGTGTTGGCTGCGATTCTGCCGGCGCGACGTGCCGCACGGCTGAACATCCTTGCCGCGATCCAGAGCGAGTAGGAGCCGATGACACGAGTCTGCGCAGTGCGCTCGCGACGCGCGCGGGTGCCCTGGTCGAGCAAACGCAGGTCAAGAACGAGGCACACCTCAGGCTTCGCGACGAACGGAGGAGCCCGCCGCCACCGGGCCTCGTACGCGCGATACCTCGGCGTGCGCGCTCTCCATGGCAGGGCGCTGCGAACGAGGGTGGGCTTCGTACCAATCGGCATAGCGGCGGGCGAGGGGAGCCGCGCTGATCCCGTGGGCGAAGACGGAAAGCCCGACCGTGGCATAGACGGCGAGCACGATGAGGTGCTCGTGGGGCAGTTTGGATTCCTCGATGACGATGACCGCGAAGACGATCGACGCGAGGCCTCGCGGACCGAACCATCCGACGAACGCGACTGTCGGGCGCCGCGCATGCGATCCGAGCAGCGCCAGCGCCACCGGCGCCATGCGTACGACCGTGAGGCTGAGAAGCGCGTAGACGACGATGCGCCAGCTGAGATCGGCCAGAGCCGGGCCGAGGAGTATCGCGCCGAAGAGCAGGAATGTCAGGCCGTTCAGCACGCCGCCGACCTCCTCGCTCAGGTCGTTCAGCTCGGCCGGGTCGCGTCCGAGCAGTGCGCGGAAGACGATGCCAGCCACAAACGCGGCGATGAACCCCGATCCGTCGAGTCCGCTCGCGATGCCATAGGCGAGGGCGGCCGCCGCGGCGGGAATCACCTGACGCCACCGGTCTGCGATCAGGTCCCTGCGTCCGGCCTGCAAGATCGTCCCCGCGACGAGCGCCCCCGCGACGACACCGCCGAGCACGCCGTATCCGATCTCCTGGAGCACGAGCTCGAGTGCGCCGCGCCCGCCGGAGATGTGTGATTCGACGTCGGCCAGTGCGACTGCCGCGAACAGGAGCGGAACGCAGATGCCGTCGTTGAGACCGCTCTCGACGTTGAGGCCTTGGCGGACCCGCGCCGAGACGCGCGCATCGGTTACGACTGCCTGTCCGAGCGCCGCGTCCGTCGGCGCCAGGATCACGCCGATGACGACGGCCTCGCCGAAGGTCAACTGGCGAAAGACGACGCCCGCGCCGAGCGCCCCGAGCGCGATGGTGAGTGGAAGACCGACGCCGAGAAGTCGAACCGGCAGGTCGACCCCTGCGCGCAGAGCTCCGAGGTCGATTCGCGATGCGTCGCAGAAGAGGACGAGCGCCAGCGTCGCCTCGGCCAGCGTCCGCACGACGGAGCCGGTGCTCTCGAGTTCGACGCCGCCCAGCACTTCAGGGCCGACGACGAGGCCGATCGCGACGAACAGCATCGCGGGCGTCACGGGCGCGCCCGACAGACGCCGTGAGACAGAAGCGACTGCGAGCAACGCCAGCGCCGCGATTGCGAGCGACCAGTGCATCAGGCGAGATCGTGGCAGGTGGGCCACGCCCACGAGGGCGCCGGTTACTGGTCTGCGGCTTTTCCGCACCGGCCTTCGGTGGCCACACTGATGTCCGGCACGCGTGGCGGCGCCACATTGCCTTTCGTGGGCAGGCACCGCCGATGAGTTCGCTCGATCTCGCGCGCTGGCAATTCGGCGTCACCACCGTCTACCACTTCCTGTTCGTGCCGATCACGATCGGCATCACCTGGTTCGTGGCGACCTTCGAGACGCTCTGGTACCGGCGCGGGGATGAGCACTACGAGCGCCTGACGCGCTTCTTCGGCAAGCTGATGCTGATCAACTTCGCGATCGGCGTCGTCACCGGGATCGTGCAGGAGTTCCAGTTCGGCATGAACTGGAGTGCCTATTCACGCTACGTGGGCGACATCTTCGGCGCGCCTCTCGCAATGGAGGCGCTGGCCGCGTTCTTTCTGGAGTCGACGTTCCTCGGCTTGTGGATCTTCGGCTGGGGCCGCCTGTCGGCGCGCCTCCATCTTGCGATCATCTACGCGGTCGCGTTCGGCTCGACGCTCAGCGCGTTCTTCATCCTGGCCGCCAATTCGTGGATGCAGCACCCGGTCGGGTACGTGATCAACCACTCGACGGGGCGCGCCGAGATGACGTCGATCGGGAAGGTGTTGACGAACCCGACGCTGCTTTACGCATTTCCGCACACGATCGGCGCGGCGGTGATGACGGGCGGAATGCTCGTCGTCGGCGTCTCGGCCTGGCACCTCGCGCGTGGCTCGAACGTCGAGATGTTCGCGCGTTCCATCCGCATCGCGCTTCCGGTCGTCTTCGTCGCGGCGCTCTTCACGACGATGATCGGTCACGCGCAGGCGCAGCTGATGACCGAGCAGCAGCCGATGAAGATGGCAGCGGCCGAGGCGCTCTACGAGACGCAGAAGGGTGCGCCGTTCTCGCTCTTCGCGGTCGCGCCGTTCGAGCACAAGCCGGCGCGCTCGACCTTCGACATCTCGCTTCCGCACGGCCTCTCGGTGCTGTCCACGAATACGTGGAACGGCGAGGTCGAGGGCATCAACGACCTCAACCGCTCCTACCAGGCGAAATACGGGCCAGGCAACTACGCGCCGATCGTTGGCGTCACCTACTGGACGTTCCGGATCATGACGGGAATCGGCTTCCTGATGGTCGCCATCACGGCCCTCGGCATGCTCCTGCTCTGGCGCGGGCGCCTCGCGACCTCGCGGCGCTACCTGCGCGTCGCGACGGCCGCGATCGCGTTGCCGCTGCTCGCGAACGCGAGCGGCTGGATCTTCACGGAGATGGGCCGTCAGCCGTGGGTCGTCCAGGGCCTGCTGAAGACGTCGAATGCCGTCTCGCCGAGCGTGTCGGCCTGGGAGGTCGGGCTGACGCTCGCCGGCTTCACCTTGTTGTACGGCCTGCTGGCCGCCGTCGACGGGTGGCTCATGTTCCGCTACGCGCGCAGCGAGCCGCCCGCACCCGGCGGTCCGCACGACCCGGCGTCGTCCGAGCCCGCCCACGACTTCTCCATGGCGTACTGAGGCGGCGACGATGCCAACCGGCTACTGGCACCTGGAAGTCCTGTGGTTCGCGTTGATCGCCATCCTCTGGATCGGCTACTTCGTGCTCGAGGGATTCGATTTCGGCGTCGGAACGCTGCTGCCGTTTCTGTCCGAGGACGACACCGACAGGCGGGTGATGATCAACACGATCGGGCCGGTCTGGGACGGCAACGAGGTGTGGCTCCTCACGGCCGGCGGCGCGACCTTCGCTGCCTTCCCCGGCTGGTACGCCACGTTGTTCTCGGGGTTCTACCTCGCGCTGTTCCTGATCCTCGTCGCGCTCATCGTGCGCGGTGTCGCCTTCGAGTACCGCGGCAAGCGTGATTCGGCGCGCTGGCGGGCGTGGTGGGATCGCGCGATCTTCTTCGGCTCCGCTCTTCCTGCGCTGCTCTGGGGTGTGGCGTTCGCGAACATGCTGCAAGGCGTGCCGATCGACGCGCACGGGGAGTACACCGGCACGCTGCTGACGCTGCTCAACCCGTACGCGCTCCTCGGGGGCCTCATGACCCTCGCGGTCTTCACGCTGCACGGCGCCGTCTATCTCTCGCTCAAGACGAAGGACGAGATGCTGGAGCGTTCGCGCCGAGCGGCCCGGCGGCTCTCGGTCGTGGCCGCAGCCCTTGTGTTCGTCTTTCTCTTCTGGACCTATCTGAACGCTGAGTCTGCCCATGACAAGGGGCTCGTTCCCGGCGTGATTCCGCTGACGGCCCTCGGCCTGGCGATCGCGGTGCCGTTCCTCGTGCGGCGCGCCCAGGACGGCCTCGCCTTCACCGCGACGGCCCTCACGATCGCGCTCGTGACACTCACGATCTTCCTCAATCTGTACCCGCGGGTGCTCGTGTCCTCGACCAGGAAGGCCTACAGCCTGACGATCTGGTCGACGAGTTCCACCCACTACACGCTCGTCGTGATGACGATCGTGGCACTCGCCCTGACGCCGGTCGTCCTGGTGTATCAGGGCTGGACGTACCACGTCTTCCGTCACCGGATCGGCCGCGACGATCTCGCTCCGCTCAAGAGCCCCATCGACCTGCTCTCCGGTCGCACCGGACGCTCCGAGTGCCACGACCGGCGAGTGATCGCCGGAAGACGCCGGCTCTGCGGCCTGCGACCGGCGGCGGACCTGCTGCTCCTCGCCGTAGGCGAGTCACGGCGGGCGCGCGCCCCCCGTGCTCCGTTAACTGATGGCGCGCTCCGAAGACGGGGCTTCGGCTGCCTCCGCATTCCGCCGCCGCACCGGCACTGCGACGTCGATCCGCGTTCCGCTCTGCAAGCGCGACGTCACCTGGAGCGTGCCCCCGAGCAACTCGACTCGCTCCCGCATGCCGACCAGCCCGAAGCCCGCAGCATCCTGTTCGGCGATGTCAAACCCGCAGCCGTCGTCCTCGACGGAGAGCGCGACGACCTCGCCATCCTCGCTGAGGCTGATCGCCAGGTGCGACGCGTGAGCGTGCTTGACGGCGTTGCTGATGGCTTCCTGAGTGACTCGGTAGATCCCGGCCTCGAGCGCCTCGGTATGCCGCGTGGCGGCTCGCCCGGACTCGTACTCCAGCTCGATCGTGCATTCGATCGCAAGGCCGGAGCGCGAGCGGGCGCGCTCGACGAGCGTCTCGACGGCAGCCTGGGTGCCGAGCGCATCGAGAGCGGCCGGGCGCAGGTCGCTGATGATCTCCCGCAGTCCCCTGATGGCGTGCTCGCTGTACTCGATCGCCGTGGCGATAGATGCTCGCAGGGCTTCGGCGTCCGGCGTGCGCTGGCCGGAACTGAGTGCGATCTTGAGCGCGCTCAGCTCCTGCAGCGTCTCATCGTGCAGGTCGCGCGCCCAGCGAGCGCGTTCTCGCTCGGAAGAGTCGATGCTTCGTCGCAAGGTCTGGGCCGCGACGTTCTGGGCGGTGGCGACCGCCGTGGCGGCGCTCGCGGCGAAGGCCCCCATGAGCGCCTCGTCCTCGCTCGAGAACGCGGGCCCACCACTGAGCCGGTCGAACGCCTCGAGCACGCCGACCGCCCGGCCGTGGAAGACCAGCGGGACGATCAGCCCGGCTTCGGCATCGGCCATCTCGGCGAGGGCGAACCGCAGCCGCGACGAGGCGTCCGTGATCCGTTCCGGCTTGCGGGAACGCAACACGGCTCCGCCCGCCGAATCCGCAACGGCGAGGCGAGTTCCCACGAGCGCGCCGTCGATCTGGCCGGCCACGGCGGTGATGACGAGGTCGTCGGCCTCGGCCAGCATGATCACCATGCCACGAGCCTCGACCAGCGCACGGCCGCGCTTGACGATCAACTCGAGCACCCGGTCGAGGCGCGTCTCGCCGCCAACCGCGCGGGCGATCTCCGTCGTGGCCTCGAGACCACGCACAGCACGTTCCAACTCGTCGCGGCGTGCGCGCTCGCTGCGGTGCAGGCGTGCATTCTCGATTGCGGTCGCAGCCCAGCCGGCGAGGGCGAGGATCACTTCCTCGTCCGCTTCGTCGAACTCGCCCTCGGCTTTCTCGGTGAGGTACAGGTTGCCCCAGGCTTCCCCGCGGATCACCAGCGGGACACCGAGGAAGCTCTTCATGGGCGGATGCCCGATCGGAAAGCCGTAGGACTTCGCATGCTGGCCGACATCCGCCAGCCGCAGCGGTCTCGGATCGTCGATCAGCACGCCGAGGACGCCTCTTCCACGCGGCAGATCCCCGATCTCGCGCTGGGTTTCCGCGTCGATGCCGCGGGTCACGAAGCGCTCGAGCGACATCCGATCGGCGGTCAGGATGCCGATCGCTGCGTAGCGGGCGCCCGTGAGCTCGCACGCGGCGTCGAGAACCGTGCGCAGGACCGAGTCGGGGTCGAGCTCGGCGACAAGAGCACGGCCAACGTCGAGCAACCTCCGCAGGCGCGGCTCATCCAGCGGCGAATGAGACACTGAGCAAGCGAGTGTATACGCCGTGGGCGCCACCACCGGGTCGGGCGCGCACATGGTCGGCCGCTTGCCTGCCAGGTCGCTACGGGTGCATTTCCGCGGCGCATCGGAGTACCTGTGCCAATGTGTCCGCGTCGCCTTGCAGCGGGACGTACGCGGCAGCGCCGGCGGCCATGACGGCGGTCACGTACGCGACGCTGTCCTCGTGACCGGCCATGACCAGGGGAACGCCGTCGAGCGCGCGGGCGATCTCGACGACGCCCTCGGCCACGTCTCCTGCGAGCAGCGAGGTGCCGAGCAGGACGACGTCGGGCCTGGTGGTGCGCGCGGACTCGATCGCGCGTCCGACGTCCACGGTCTGCGCAACCACGAGGATTGCGGGCGTCGAGTGCAGAGCGGTCGACACCGCCTCGCGCAACCGCGTGTGCGGCAAGGCTATGACGACGCGGATGCGCGCACACCGCGGAACTTCCAGAGCTTTCGCGGGCGCTCTCATGCAACGACCTGCTGGATGGTGTCTGCGCCCATTCCCCCAGCATCGCGTGCTCCGGCTCCGACCTCATCGGTGCGGCCGCCCACCCGTGTCTGCGGATTTTCCGAAGGGCCGGGTGCTGCGACGCAGCTCAGCTCAGACGTCGCTGCTCTTCACGACCAACACGGGCCGCCGGCTCGTCCGGACGAGGCCCATGGAGACGCTGCCGAGAACCGTGCCTACGATCGCGCCATGTCCGCGCGACCCGACGACGATCAGGTCGGCGTCGCGTTCGTCCGCGACCTCGATGATGCGTTCGACCGCCGGGCCGACCTTTGCCACGGCTTCTGCCTTGAGCCCGGACTCGCGGGCCAGCTGCGCTCCGGCTCTCGCTCGCTGCTCGGGCGCGGGATCGATGCCGGTGGTGTCGAGTGAATCATCCACGCTCACGCAGCAGAGTTGGGCGCCGGTCTCGCCTGCGAATTGCGCTGCGAGTTCGAGCGCGGCGCCTGCCCCCTCGGAGCCGTCTGTGGCAACCACGATGGTTTTCATGGGTGTCTCCTGTCGTCGTCGGGTGGGAGGCCGGGACTAGCGGCCGAGCGTTGCTACGAGCACGGCCTTGACGGTGTGCAGCCGGTTCTCGGCTTCGTCGAAGACGACTGATGCAGGCGATTCGAAGACGTCGTCGGTGACCTCGAGTGCGTCGAGGCCGAAGCGCTTCTGGATGGTCGCGCCCACTGCGGTGTCGGCGCTGTGAAAGGCCGGAAGACAGTGGAGGAACTTCACGCCGGGGTTGCCGGTGAGCTCGAGCACGCCCGCGTTGACCTGGTAGGGCAGGAGGAGACGGATTCGCTCGGCCCACGCATTCTCGGGCTCGCCCATCGAGAGCCAGACGTCCGTGGCGAGCGCGTCGCAGCCGCAAACGGCGTCCTCGATGCTCTCCGTGATCGTGATGGTGGCGCCGGACTCCTCCGCCAGCGAGTGCGCGAGATCGACGTACGACTGATCCGGCCAGAGCTGTCGTGGGCTCGCGATGCGGATGTCCATGCCGAGCTTGGCGCCGCCGACCAGGTAGGAGTCGGCCATGTTGAAGCGCGCGTCGCCCAGGTAACAGAACGAGATGTCCGCGAGCGGCTTGTCGATGTGCTCGCGCAGCGTCAGGAAGTCGGCGAGGATCTGCGTTGGGTGCCACTCGTCGGTGAGGCCGTTGTAGACGGGCACACCTGCCCATGCGGCGAGCTCGTCGGCGACGGCCTCTCCGAAGCCGCGATACTCGATCGCGTCGTACATGCGCCCGAGCACGCGCGCAGTGTCCTTGACGGTCTCCTTGTGTCCCATGTGCGAACCGCCAGGGCCGATGTACGTCACGTGCGCGCCCTGGTCGTGGGCGGCGACCTCGAAGGCGCAGCGCGTGCGCGTGGAGTCCTTCTCGAAAATCAGCGCGATCTGTTTGCCGGCGAGTTGTTTCTCCTCGCAGTGCTGTCGCTTCGCGCTCTTCAGATCGGCGGCGAGATCGAGTAGATAGGTGAGCTCGTCGCCGGAGAACTCTGCGAGTGTCAGGAAGTTTCGTCCTCGTAGGCTGCTCACGGTGCTCATCGTGCTGTCCCTCCTCTCGACGGTCATCGGACGGGATCGCGAAGGATCGGGCAGGACATGCAGCGCGGACCGCCGCGCCCGCGTCCGAGCTCGAAGCCGGCGATGGTGATGACCTCGATGCCATTGCGGCGGAGCAGGGTGTTGGTGGCGACGTTGCGCTCGTAGGCGACGACGACGCCCGGTGCCAGTGCGAGCACGTTGTTGCCGTCGTCCCACTGCTCGCGCTCGGCCTCGAAGCGGTCGCCGCCGGTCTCGAAGAGCCGCAACTTCGGCACGTCGAGCGCGGCGGCGATGCTCGCAAGAGCGTCATTGGCGCGTTCGGCCACGGCTCCGTGCGTCCCTGGCCGCAGCTCGTAAGCGGTCAGGCCTGCGCGGACATCCGGGTAGATCGTGAAGGCGTCCTCGTCGACCATCGTCATGACCGTGTCGAGGTGCATGGCGGAGCGGCGCTCTGGAAGGTCGAGCGCGATCACGAGGTGCGCGGCGCCGGCGGCGAAGAGGCGATCCGCCAGCATCTCGACGCCGGCCGGTCGCGTGCGTTCGCCCATGCCGACGAGCACGCAGCCGTTGCCGATGACGAGCACGTCGCCGCCCTCGAGCGACGGGTCGTCGGCATGCCCTTCGCTCCAGTACGAGAACTCGCCTCCGGCAAAGCGCGGGTGATGGCGGTAGATGGCGCTCATGTGCACCGCCTCACGCACGCGGGCGCGCTTCGCCATGTGGTTGACGCAGACGCCCCCGTAGACCCAGGCCGATGTGTCACGCGTGAAGAGCTGGTTCGGGAGCGGCGTGAGGACGAAGTCTCCGCGCCTGGCGAGCGCGCTCAGAGATGTGTCGGGAAACGGCAGCTCGTCGTAGGCGACGCCGCCGATGAGCCGGTCGGCCAGTTCGCTGGAGGGCAGATCATGGAACCACTCCGCGAGTGCGGGGCCGAGGCGCGGGCCGAGCCCTGCCGCGCTGATGGTGCGGCCGATCACATCGGTGCGCGCCACGGCCTGGTCGAGCGTCTCGCTGAGAAGGTGCCGTACCTCGAGAACCTCAACGCCGCGGTCGGCGAGCGCATCGGCAAACGCGTCGTGCTCCTGCCGGGCGCGCTTGACCCAGATGACGTCGTCGAAGAGCAGGTCATCCTTGTTGCGCGGCGTGAGGCGTTCGAGCTCGAGCCCGGGCCGGTGCACGAGCACCGTGTGCAGGACCCCTGCCTCCGAGTGGACGCCGAAGACGCTCTCGGTGGCCGCCTCGCGGGCGGCCACCGATTGGCGAGTACGGGTGGACATGGCTAGATCCCCGCCTTCACGAGCGGCCGGTCGCTGCCGTTGCTCGTGAGCTCGGGGTTGGCGACCACGGCGATCCCGGCCTTCTCGGCCCTCGCCTGGTGCCACTTGATGTAGACGTACACGGGGATGCCGGCCATCAGCAGGAGGAAGCCCTGCGCGATGTACTCCTGTCCGGCGCCATAGATCATCCAGAAGGAGTAGGCGAAGGCGAGCACGGCGATCGTCGCGTCGAGCGCGAGGCGCCGGCCGCTGAAGCGCTCGGGCTCGCGGAACATCAGCATCAGCTGAGCGGCCGCCGCGAAGGCGTATGGCACGAGCGTCGTGAGCGTCGCGAGGATGATGATCTTCGTGAACGTGTCCGTCAGCGACGACTGGTAGTTCAT
This sequence comes from uncultured Actinomycetes bacterium, assembly GCA_963713435.1. Taxonomy (GTDB): domain Bacteria; phylum Actinomycetota; class Thermoleophilia; order Gaiellales; family JALYLC01; genus JALYLC01. The sequence continues at coordinate 658,869 of CAVQLU010000007.1, read as the reverse complement.
GCCGAGCAAGATGCTCAGCAGGACCGACGATGCGACGAGGCCGACGACGGGCGTCTTGCGCGAGCCGCTGACCTGCGCGAACTGACGCGGGAAGAGCCCGTCCTGAGCGGCCGCCAGCGGCACGCGGCCCTGAATCAGGATCCAGCCGTTGAGCGCGCCGAACGTCGAGATCATCGCAATGGCCGCGACGATCTTGGCAGGCGACATGCCGAGGATGGAGGAGCCGAAGATCGACTGGGCCGCGTCGGCGAACGGAGCGTTCGACTTCGCCAGCGTGGCCGCGGGCAGGATGCCCATGATCGCGACGGTGGCAATCACGTACAGGCCGGTCGTGGCGAGCGTGCCGATCATGGTGGCGCGCGGGATCGTGCGCTCCGCGTCCTTGACTTCCTCAGCCGGCACCGTGGCCGACTCGAGACCGAGGAACGCCCACAGAGTGAGCGTCGCCGCGAACGAGATCGCATGCCAGTGACCGACGAGCGAGACGTGATTCGGGTCGAACGGCGTGAAATTGCCGCGGTTCATGTAGAAGAGCCCGATCACGCCGATCAGTAGCAGCGGCACGAACTTGAGGATCGTCGTCACGAGCTGGACCAGCCCCGACTGGCGTACGCCCGCGACGTTCACGAGTGTGAGCAGCCAGATCACGGAGAGCCCGACTGCGAATGCGAGGACGTTGTTGGTTGCGAGACTCGACCAGAAGACGGATCCGTAGCTGACGAAGATGACTGCGATTGCGGCGTTCCCCGCCCAGGCGGCGATCCAGTAGCCCCAGGCCGTCCAGAAGCCCGCGAAGTCGCCGAACGCGCGCCGCGTGAAGGCGTAGGGTCCGCCGGTCTGCGGATAGGCTCGACCGAGATTGGCGAAGACGAGCGCCAGCAGGAGCGCTCCGATGCCGGTGAAGCCCCAGGCCAGCAGCGAGATCGGTCCCACGGCCGCAAGAGACGACGGCAGCCCGAAGACTCCCGATCCGACCATGTTCCCGATCACGAGCGCGGTGGCCATCGACAGGCCGAGCGAGCGCTTGAGCTTTGGCCGGGCCGGAGTTTCGGTCGCACTGGCTGCCGGCGCAGTCGTGGCCGGCATGGAAATGGACATGGCGCGCGTCTCCTTTCGCTGGGTCGCGACCGCCATCGGCCGCAGCACAACTATCAGCAGCGCGCGCGCCGCTCTCATCCGCGTTGGCCCGCGGAGAGCGACGGGAAACTACGCGGTCGCCTTCCGCGGCTCCCCTGATGAGACCGGGTTCCCGGAGCGGGATTCTCCTCTGCATTGACAGGAGGGAATCCATGAACGCCGCCGCACACGCCATCCCACGAAACGCCGCCCCGCCGCCCCGCAGAATTCGCTGCACGATCGCTGCAATCGAGCTGGTCGTGGGCCTCGGCGCGATCTTCGGCGGCTACGGCTTGCTCAACGACGCGGAGGGGTTGGGAGCGAAGCAAGCATGGCTCGAGGGAAGTGTCTTTCCCGATTACACGGTTCCCGGATTCTTTCTGCTGTTCGTGATCGGGGGAGGCATGCTCGCGGCGGCCGCTGTAACGCTTTTTGCCCCGCGATATGCCGGGCTCGCGGCGGGCGCCATGGCCGTCGTCCTGGCCGCGTGGGGTGTCATCGAGACTGTCACGTTGGGGTGGCGCGGAACGCCGCAACTCATCCTCGTCGCAACGTTCGTTGTTGCACCGGCGCTTGTGCTCGGCTGGTTCGCCTCGCGGTCTGTACGCCCGCGCGCGTCGGCCGAGTAGCGTGGGCTCTTCGCATGCGTGCACTCGTCCTCGATCGGCCGTGTCCGGTAGCCGATGGCCCGCTCGCGGCCCGTGACGTACCTCTGCCATCGCCCGCCGCGGACGAGCTCCTGCTGCGCGTCTCGGCGTGCGGCGTCTGCCGGACCGACCTGCAGATCGCCGAAGGCGATCTCGCGGCCCGGACGCTGCCGCTCATTCCCGGCCACCAGATCGTCGGCCGTGTCGAATCGATGGGTGTCGAAGTCGAGGACTGGAACCCCGGCGATCGGGCGGGCGTCACGTGGCTCGCGGGCGCCTGCGGCATCTGCCCGCGCTGCCGCGAAGGTCGCGAGAACCTGTGCAGTCAGGCGACCTTCACGGGCTGGGACCGAGATGGCGGCTTCGCCGAATACGTGACGGTGCGTGCGCGCTTCGCGACTCGGCTGCCGGATGCCATCGCCGACGTGGCCGCAGCGCCCCTGCTCTGCGGTGGCGTCATCGGCTACCGCTCCCTCCGGGTCTGCGGCATCGAGCCCGGTGGCCGGCTGGGGCTCTTCGGGTTCGGTGCGTCCGCGCGCTGCGCGATCCAGGTGGCCGTCGACTGGGGCTGCTCCGTGTTCGTGTGCACCCGGTCGGACGCGGAACGCGCGCGGGCGCTGGAGCTCGGTGCCAGCTGGGCCGGTGGCTACGACGATCCACCGCCCGAATTGCTGGACGCCGCGATCACCTTCGCGCCGTCCGGGGCCGTCGTGGTCGCGGCGTTGCGCGCACTCGAGCGCGGCGGGACTGTGGCGGTCAACGCGATCCACCTCGATCGCGTCCCGGAGTTCCCCTACGACCTGCTCTGGTGGGAACGCAGCATCCGCAGTGTCGCGAATGTCACGCGGCGGGATGCGGCCGAGTTCCTGCAGCAGGCCGCGTCGATTCCGGTGCGCGCCGACGTGGAGATCCATCCCCTCGCCGACGCGAACCGTGCGTTGCAGAGAGTTGCAGACGGCAGCGTGGCCGGAGCTGCGGTGCTCGTGCCCTGATGCTCATGTCGCGAGATGCCGTTCGCCGTCGTGCACCGCGTGCCGCGTCGTGTACGCGACGATGAGAGCGAGGAGCGCGACGACGAGGAGCGCCAGAGCGGTCAGCGAGGCGGACGCAAGGGCGATCACCGCGAACAGGAACGCCACGATCACGAGGCCCGCGAGGAGATACGAACGGGCCTCCGAACCGGGGGACGCGAGGTAGCCGGCGAGCAGGCCTAGAGCGATGATGACGACCGCCGCCCAGCGGTTGCTGTCGCCGATGAGCGGGACGTTCCAGCTGGCGTAGGCGACGACGAAGACGCCGACGATGAGCACGGCGAGTGCGGCGACGGTGCTGTCTTTCGGACTGAGTTTCATGACGACCCCTCCTTCGTTGACGTGGCTTGCTGGAACGAGCTTCGCCGGTGGACGCGCCCCCCGCATCGGCGGTGCCCCGCGCGCGTCGTGCGGCTTTTCCGCGGTGGAGTGGGGCCTACGTTGCCGCGCGCAAGTGAGTGCGGGCGATCGTCGTGCCTGCGCGCCCCTCCAATGCAGCGCCCGCATCCGACAGAGCGGCAATGCATGCGGTGCCGCCGTTTTCGGCGAAGCGCGCCGCAGCCTCGACCTTCGGGAGCATGCTTCCGCGCCCGAGCTCTCCGCTCTCGGCCATGGCCCTCGCCTGGCCAGGAGAGAGGTGTCCCAGGAACTCGGGATGCTCGCTCCCGAACCCGCGGTAGACACCATCGACGTCGGTCAGGAGGAGCAAGCGTTCGGCGCCCACTGCCGCTGCGAGCACGACGGCTGCGAGATCCTTGTCGACGACCGCCTCGATCCCGCGCGGCCGGCCGCCGGCGTCGAGCACCACGGGCATGCCGCCGCCGCCACTTGCGACCACCAGGAACCCGTGGTCGACGAGGGTACGCACCGCATCGGCCTCGAGCAGGCCACGCGGTTCCGGTGAGGGCACCACGCGCCGCCATGCGCTTCCGTCTTGCGCGACGCTGAAGCCGCGGGTGCGCTTCAGCTCTTCAGCTGTTGCCTGGTCGTACGTCGGACCGATGGGCTTCGAGGGCGATGAGAAAGCCGGGTCATCGTCGGCCACGAGCGTTTGGGTCACGAGGATGACGACGCGGAGAGCCGGATCTTGCTGGAGCAGTGCCTGCTCCAGCAGGTAGCCGATCATCCCGACGGCCTCCGCGCCGACCACATCGAGCGGCGATGGCGGGGCGCTTGCGTCGGCTTCGCTCTCGAGCAGGAGGTGCCCGATCTGCGGTCCGTCGCCGAAGGTCAGCACCAGCTCGTGATCGCGCGCGATCGGCGCGAGCGCGGCTGCCGCGACGGCCAGATTGCGCCGCTGCACGTCTGCCGAGATCGGCTCGCCGCGACGCGCAAGTGCGTTCCCTCCCAGCGCTGCGACGACCCTCATGGGCTAGACGGACGCGTGCGAGCGCTCGGCCGACGCGGGAGTCGGTTCGTCGCGGGTGGCCGGCGGAACGATCAGCACGGGCCGGTGAGCGTGCTGTGCGACGCCGTGGGACACCGAGCCGAGCACCATCGCCCTGAACGTGGAGAGGCCGCGCGCACCGAGCACGATCAGCGCGGCGTCATGCCGGTCGGCCGCCGCGAGGATGTCATGTGCAGTGCCGGCGTACGTTGTCTCGCAGGCTTCTGCACTTGCGGAGAGGCCTGCATCCGAAGCGGCGCGAGCACCTCGCGCGGCCAACTCCATTGCCGCCTCCTGGAGCTCTGAGTCGTCGTACGTCGACATCGTCGCCAGGCCGCCGTACCTGCTCACGATGAGTGCGACGGGGCTCCAGACGTGCAACACGACTGCCGCGTGGCCAGGGAACATCGCGCCCGCCGTCTCGATCGCGTGCTTGGCGCCCGGCGAGCCGTCGTAGCAGAGCAGGATGGGGTGGGTCTCGACCGTGTTCACAAGCGTACCTTCCTCGTGTTTCCAGCACCGTAGAAACGTCGCTGTCGGCGACCATCGGGGCGCACGCTCAATCCGATTGCGGATTCCTACGCGCGAACGCCTCCGGCCACGTGCCACTCGAGAACGGGCTTGTCGCAGCGTGCGGCCGCGACTCGCTTCTACCTGGAGTGCCGATCTCGCTCCAGATGTGGACAGCGACTCCGTGTTCGGTGCACAGCAAGGTTCCGGTCGTGCCCTCGATCGTCGCCCGGCTGCCGGTGGACTGCTCGGATCCCAGCAGGACGGCATTGGTCGCGCAGTGGTCGGGGGAGGCGGTCTGCATGTTCACCCAGCTTGAAGGACGGCGCGCTCCCACCCATCGGTGAGAACCTCGCGATCGCGCTGCGGATTCCTACCTAGTCGCTGTCGGGCGGCCGCCGATGCGTGCAGCTTCGCGCCGACCGAGGATGGGGAGGTGAGAAGCCTCCTCGTCCCGGCTGCTGTCGCGCTGGCGCTCGTCACCGGTCTCGTGCTGACCGCCGTCGGTGAGACGCAGGCCGCCGAGATCGTCTGGACAATCGCCCTGATTGCCGTTGTCGGGCCGCTTGCCTACGCGGTGGCGCGCCGCATGCTGCACGGCCAGCTGGGAGCCGACGTCATCGCGCTGCTGGCGATGGTGGGTGCCCTGCTCCTGGGTGAACTGCTTGCAGGCCTCGTGGTCGCGCTGATGCTGTCGGGAGGCGAGCTGCTCGACGAGCGCGCCTTCCGTCGTGCCCGCAGCGAGCTCGCCGCGCTCGCGGCGCGTGCGCCTGCGGTAGCCCACATGCGCAGGGACGCCGGCACCGTGGACGTGCCGGCCGGTCAGGTCGTCGCGGGTGACGATCTGCTCGTCTTCGCCGGTGAGATCGTGCCGGTGGACTGCACGCTCGCGAGCCGGCGCGCGGTGCTCGACGAGGCCGCTCTGACAGGCGAGCCGCTCCCTGTGGGTCGCGAGCGGGGCGATGAGATCCGCAGCGGCGCGAGTGTCGTCGGCGAGGCGATCGAGGTTCGCGCCCTGCGCGCCGCCGACTCGTCGACGTACGCGCGCATCGTGCGCCTTGTCGAGAGCGCCGAGGCCGATAGGCCGCGCACGGCGCGCCTGGCGGATCGGGCCGCAGTTGTTTTCCTGCCCATCACCCTGGCCGTTGCGGCGCTCGGGTGGATCATCTCCGGCTCGCCTGTCGCCGCGCTTGCCGTGCTCGTCGTCGCGACGCCGTGTCCACTCATCCTGGCTACGCCCATCGCGTTCGTCTCGGGTCTGGCGCGTGCGGCTCGGCGCGGCATCGTCGTCAAGGGCGGCACTCCACTCGAGCGGCTCGGCGCGGCGACGGTCGTGGTGTTCGACAAGACCGGCACGCTCACCACCGGCCATCCTCGCGTCATCGAGGCGCCGGCCGACCTGCTGGCTGCAGCCGCGGCGGCCGAGCAGCAATCGGCGCATCCGCTGGCTGCGGCGATTCGCGCCGAGGCGGTCGTGCGGGGGCTGGCCCTCGAACCGGCCGCTGAGTTCCACGAGAGCTACGGCGATGGCGTGGAGGCAATCGTCGGCGGCAGGCGGACGCGTGTGGGGAGCGCGTCGTTCGTGGGCCTCGAGCCTGATGGGCCGGCGTCGCCCGGGATGGCCGAGGTGTGGGTCTCGGTGGACGGCGGGCGTTCGGGCGTCATCCGTTGCTCCGATCGCCTGCGAGAAGACGCGCCTCTCGTCGTCGACCGCATTCGACGCACGGGCTCGCGCCCGGTGCTGCTGACGGGCGACTCCACGGCGGTGGCGAACGAGGTCGGCCGGGCGGCCGGCATCGACGACGTCCGCGCCGAGGCGACGCCGGAGTCGAAGGCCCAGGTGGTGGGCTCGCTGCGCCGCTCGGGCGAGACGGTCGTGATGGTGGGCGACGGACTGAACGACGCGCCTGCGCTCGCAGCAGCCGATGTCGGAATCGCGCTCGGTGCCACGGGCAGCACGATCTCGTCCGATGCGGCGGACGCGGTCGTGCTGGTCGACGATCTGGGGCGCGTCGCCGAGGCGCTCGAGATCGGGCGGGACACCCTGTCGATCGCCCGCACCGGCATCGTCATCGGCATGGGTCTCAGCGCGGTGCTGATGGTCATCGCCGCGTTCGGCGGAATCACGCCGCTGCAGGGCGCGATCGCCCAGGAGGTCATCGATGTCGCAGCCATCCTCAATGCCCTGCGTGCGCTGCACGGTCCGCAGCAGGGCACGCGCCGCCGCTTCCCGGTGAACCGAGCATGGCGAGCTGCGAAGCTTGCCTGACGTGGATGCGATCACCGCGCACGGACTCTCGAAGCGTTACGGGGGCACGCTCGCGCTCGATTCGCTCGAGCTCTCCATCGCGGCGGGCGAGGTCTACGGCTTCCTCGGACCCAACGGAGCGGGCAAGACCACGACCATCAGGCTCCTGCTCGGATTGCATCGCCCGAGCGCCGGCCGCGCTGAGGTTTTCGGCCTGGATGCCTGGAGCGAAGCGGTGGCTGCGCATCGCCGGGTGGCGTATGTCGCGGGAGAGCCGATGCTCTGGCCGAGCCTGACCGGCGCCGAGACGTTCGAGTTCATGGCGAAGGTGCGCGGGGGGACCGACACGGCCTATCGTGACGTGCTCGTCGAGCGGTTCCAGCTCGACACCCGGAAAAAGGTGCGAGCGCTCTCGAAGGGCAACCGGCAGAAGGTGCAGCTCGTCGCTGCGTTCGCCACCCGCGCCGAACTCCTGATTCTCGACGAGCCGACGGCCGGGCTCGATCCGCTCATGGAAATGGCCTTTCGCGAGACGGTGCTCGAGGCGAAGGGGCGCGGCCAGACGGTGTTTCTCTCGTCGCACATCCTCAGCGAGGTCGAGGCGCTCTGCGACCGCGTCGGCATTCTGCGCGAGGGACGCCTCGTCGACGAGGGCACGCTGGCCGACCTCCGGCACCTCGTCGCCCAGACCGTGGAGGTCGCCTTCGAGGGGCCGGCGCCCAGTCTTCCGCCGCTTCCAGGTGTGCACGTCATCGCCGCGGGTGCGAACGCCCTCCGCTGCGAGGTGACGGGGAGCGTCGGCCCGCTGATCGCGGCGCTCGCAGCGTACCCCGTGGCGTGCGCTGACGAGCCGTGAGCCGTCGCTCGAGGAGATCTTCATCCATCATTACGATTCACGCGCGGACGATGTCCGCGACTAGCGCGCTGACGGTGCGCGCGCTCGCCGACTCGCGTGCCCGCACGGCATCGTTCGCGCTCCTGTTCGCCGCGGTCGCCGCGGCGCAGGTTGTCGGCTACCGCGATTCGTATCCCACGCGTGCCGACCGCATCGCGTTCGCTCGCACGTTCGGCGACAACAACGCCGTCCGGCTCTTCTACGGCGTCCCGCACGATCTGCTCAGCGTCGGCGGCTACGTCAGCTGGCGCGTCGGCGGCTTCATGTCGCTGTTCGCGGCGATCTGGGGCGTGCTCGCGGCCCTTCGCGCCCTGCGTTCGGAAGAGGACACGGGACGCCATGAGCTGCTGCTGGCAGGCCCGGTCAGCCGCCGGCGGGTGTTTCTCTCCGCCCTCGCCGCCATCGCGATCGGCGCTGCGATCCTCTGGTGTGCGATGTTCGCCGGGCTCGCCCTGACACGACTTCCGCTGCAAGGAGCGGCGTTCCTCGCGCTCGCCGTCGTGTCGCCGATCCCCGTCTTCGTCGGCGTGGGTGCGCTCGCAAGTCAGCTCGCGCCAAACCGGCGCCTCGCGCTGTCGCTGTCGCTGTCGGTGGTCGGGATCGCCTTCGCGCTGCGCGTGATCGCCGACACCACGACGGGGACAGGCTGGCTCCGCTGGGCGACGCCGCTCGGATGGGTCGAGGAGTTGCGGGCGTTCGCAGGGCCGCGACCCGTCGTGCTGATGCTCTCGCCGTGCGTCGCCATCGCCCTCCTGGCTGTCGCGATGGCCATCGCTCTCCGGCGCGATGTCGGCTCCGGTGTCCTGCAGACGCGTGACGCATCCGAGCCGAGGCTCGCGCTGCTGTCCTCACCGCTCGCCCAGGCCTTGCGCGGTGAGGTCGGCACGCTGATCGCCTGGCTGGCGGGCGTCGGGCTGTTCGCGTTCGTGGTGGGCGTCATCTCGGATTCGTTCGCGTCGGGACTGTCCAGCAAGATGCAGCACGACCTCGCGAAGCTCGGTGGCGCGTCGCTGCTCTCGGCCACAGGCGCCCTCAGCTTCTACTTCGTCTTCTTCGTGCTCGTGATCAGCCTGTTCATGAGCGCGCAGATCGTTGCCGCACGACACGAGGAGGCCGAGCAGCGGCTCGAGACGCTGTTCGCGAGCCCGGTCAGCCGTCGTCGCTGGCTCGTCGGCCGACTCCTGCTCGCGATCGGCGGCGCGAGCGCGCTCGCGCTGGCGGCCGGGGCGCTGGCCTGGGCGGGAGCCGCGTCGCAGAGTGCCGACGTCTCGCTTGCCCGGATGCTCGAGGCAGGTGCGAACTGCCTGCCTGCGGCCATCCTCTTCCTGGCGCTGGCCTGCCTGGCATTCGCGGTGATCCCGCGGGCGACGACGACCGTCGCGTATGGCGTCGTGGTCGCGGCGTTCATCTGGAACCTCCTGGGCGAGCTGCTCGGCGCGCCGGCCTGGACGCTCGGGCTCTCGCCGTTCCAGCATGTCGGGCTCGTCCCGATCCACGCCTTCAGGCTGCCTGCGGCGGCCGCCATGCTCGCCATCGCGGCGCTCGCGGTCGCTGCGTCGATCGCGCTGTTCGAACGCCGCGACCTCACCGGCGCCTGAGTACCGCCGACGGGCTCAGCCCGTCGGCGACCACGACCAATCGGTGACCTCCGCGATGTCCGCGCCGGTCTCTCGCGTATGGCGCCGTGCCTCGGCGCGCGCGTCGACCATCGCCTGGCGGTCGACCACCGCGTGGCCGCCGAGCTGCGGCACGCGATCGATCGCGTCCATCACGAGATGGAAGCGGTCGAGCTCGTTGAGCATGACCATGTCGAACGGCGTGGTCGTCGTGCCTTCCTCCCTGTAGCCGCGAACGTGAAAGTTGCCGTGATTCGTGCGGCGGTAGGTGAGGCGGTGGATCAGCCACGGATACCCGTGATAGGCGAAGATCACCGGCTTGTCGGTCGTGAAGATGGCGTCGAAATCGGCGTCCGAGAGACCGTGCGGGTGCTCGCCCGCCGGTTGCAGGCGCATGAGATCGACCACGTTCACGACGCGCACCCGAAGCTGCGGAAAGCGCGTGCGGAGCATGCTCACGGCGGCCAGCGTCTCGAGCGTGGGGACGTCGCCGGCGCAGGCCATGACGAGGTCGGGATCCTCTTCGCCCTCGCAGGATGCCCAGTCCCACACGCCGAGCCCGCGCGCGCAATGATCGGCAGCCGCCTCGATCGTCAGCCAGGTCGGTGCCGGCTGCTTGCCGGCCACGATGACGTTGACGTAGTTGCGGCTGCGCAGGCAGTGATCGGCGACGGAGAGCAGGCAGTTCGCGTCGGGCGGCAGGTAGACGCGAATCACCTCGGCCTTCTTGTTCATGACGTGGTCGATGAAGCCGGGATCCTGATGTGAGAAGCCGTTGTGATCCTGGCGCCAGACATGTGAGGTGAGCAGATAGTTGAGCGACGCGATGGGCTGCCTCCACGGGATGCCGCGCGTGACCTTGAGCCATTTCGCGTGCTGATTGAACATGGAGTCGACGATGTGGATGAACGCCTCGTAGCAGGAGAACATGCCGTGGCGGCCGGTGAGGAGATAGCCCTCGAGCCACCCCTGGCAGACGTGCTCGGAGAGGATCTCCATCACGCGCCCGTCGGCTGCGAGGCCCTCGTCGAGTCGCAGACCGCTCGCCCATCCAGGCCCGGCTCGTCACCTCGAGCACCGCGCCGAGGCGATTGGAGACCGTCTCGTCGGGGCCGACGAGGCGGAAGTTGCGCGCCTCGGAGCTCCGTCGCATGACCTCTCGGAGGTAGCTTCCGAGGACGCGCGTCGCCTCGCTCGTCGCGCCTCCCGGCTGCGCCACCGCGACCCCGAACTCGCGGAAGTCGGGGAGGTCGAGCTCGCGCAGGAGCTCCCCGCCGTTCGCGTGCCGGCTCGAGCCCATGCGCTTCGGCTCGCCCGGGGCGAGCGCGCGGATCGCCGCAACAGGGCGGCCGTCGTCGTCGAAGAGCTCCTCCGGCCGGTAGGTCCGCATCCAGCGCTCCAGAGCTGCGAGGTGCTCGGGGTTCTCACGCGTGCCCGCCAGCGGTACCTGGTGTGCGCGCCACGTGCCCTCGACCTGGACTCCGTCGACCTTCGCGGGCCCGGTCCAGCCTTTTGGCGTGCGCAGGATGATTGCCGGCCAGCGCGGGCGCTCGCTCGTGCCGTGCTCGCGCGCCTCGCGCTGGAACCGGCGGATGTCTGCGTAGGCCTCGTCCATCGCCGCCGCCAGCGCTTGATGAACACGCGCGGGCTCGTCGCCGCTGACGAAGATCGCGCGATGCCCGTAGCCGCGCAGCAGGTCGGCGAGCTCGTCGTCGCCGATGCGGGCGAGCACGGTCGGATTGGCGATCTTCCAGCCGTTCAGATGCAGGATCGGCAGCACCGCTCCGTCGGTCGCCGGATCGAGGAACTTGTTCGCGTGCCAGCTGGCCGCAAGCGGGCCCGTCTCTGCCTCGCCGTCGCCGATCACGCAGGCGACGAGCAGATCCGGGTTGTCGAGAGCGGCGCCATAGGCGTGGCTGAGCGCGTAGCCGAGCTCTCCGCCCTCGTGAATCGATCCCGGAGTCTCGGGCGCGACATGGCTCGGCACTCCGCCCGGGAACGAGAACTGCCGGAAGAGCTTCTGCATGCCGGCCTCGTCCTGCGTGACCGAGGGCCAGTGCTGCGTGTAGGAGCCCTCGAGCCATGTGCTTGCGCACATCGCCGGGCCGCCGTGCCCGGGCCCGGCGATGAACAACGCGTCCGCATCGTGCAGCCGGATGAGCCTGTTGATATGCGCGTAGAGCAGATTGAGGCCGGGTGTCGTTCCCCAGTGGCCGAGCAGGCGGGGCTTTATGTGCTCGGGGCGCAAGGGCTCGCGCAGCAGCGGGTTGGCGAGCAGGTAGATCTGCCCGACCGCGAGGTAGTTGGCCGCGCGCCACCAGGCGTCGAGCCGGGCAAGGTCGTCGGCAGTCAGGGGTTCCGTGGCGCTCGGTTCGCTCGTGCGGCTCATGGCTGACTCCTCAGTGCCGGTGCGAAGGACGCGTGATGTGTGAAGCGCCGCGCGCGGCGGTGGATGTGACGGTGCCGTTTCTGCTCACTGGTCGGGCGCTGCCGCCGCGGCCGTTCGTGCGCAGCGTAGAAGCGCGCCTTGACGAGTTCGACGAGCACGAGATAGGTGGCGATCATGCCGAGCAGGATCAGGAAGAAGGCGAGCGGGAGCGCGGCGAAGCCGAGCGCAGAGGCGATCGGCGTGAAGGGCAGGAGGGCGCCGATCGTCGCGCAGCTGATCGGAAGGATGATCATCAGGCGGCTCGGACGGCTGCGCAGGAACGGAACACGCCGGGTGCGGATGACGAAGATCACGAGCGTCTGCGTCGCCAGCGACTCCACGAACCAGCCGCTCCGGAACTCGCTGTGGCCGGCGTTCAGGATCACGAGCATCACGAAGAACGTCGCGAAATCGAAGATCGAGCTGACGGGCCCGAAGACCATCATGAACTTGCGCACGAACCCGATGTCCCAGGCCGCTGGGCGCGTAACGGTCTCGGGGTCGACCCGGTCGCTCGGGATCGCCATCTGACCGACGTCGTAGAGCAGGTTGTTGAGCAGGATCTGCGACGGGAGCATCGGCAGGAACGAGAGAAAGAGCGACGCGCCCGCTGCGCTGAACATGTTGCCGAAGTTCGACGACGTCGCCATGAGGACGTACTTGAGGGTATTGGCGAAGATGCGCCGCCCTTCGCGCACGCCGTCGGCCAGCACGCCGAGGTCCTTGTCGAGCAGCACGATGTCGGCCGCATCCTTCGCGACCTCGGTCGCCGAGTCGACCGAGATGCCGACGTCTGCGGCGTGCAGAGCAACGGCGTCGTTGACTCCATCTCCGAGGAAGGCGACGTCGGCGCCCGTGCGCCGCGCGATCCTGATCAGCCGCGACTTCTGATCGGGCCCGACACGCGCGAAGATCGTCGTCGACGGGATCGCCGCGGCAAGCTCGTCGTCGCTCAGGTGATCGACCTCGCCTCCTGTCAGGGTGCCGTCGACCGCGATGCCGATGTCGCGGCAGACCTTGCCGGCCACGGTGCCGTTGTCCCCGGTGATGATCTTGACTGCAATGCCGAGGCTCGCGAGCTCGCCGACCGCTTGGCCGGCATCGGGCTTCGGGCGATCGACGAAGCTGAGAAACCCTTCGAGGTGCAGATCGCGTTCATCCTCCGGCGCCGGTGCTCCGAGCCCAGGCGCCGGACGCGTCGCCACGGCGACCACGCGCGCGCCGTCGGCGAAGAGCTGCTCGAGCACGCGGTGGGCGGCCGCCGGCACATCGGCACAGCGCGCCAGCACCGCCTCGGGAGCGCCCTTGGTGACCAGAGTGACGCCTCCCGCCGAGCGGACGACGACGGAGGCGAGCTGACGCTCGTGGTCGAATGGCAGGAGGCCCAGGCGCTGACAGGCACTCGCGCCGGCCGCGACCAGCGGGGAGGCGGCCTCCGGCGCCGAGACGAGCGCGAGATCGAGCGCATTGCCGCCGACGGGGCCGGCATCGGTCATCGTCGTCTCGTTGCAGAGCAGGCCGTACGCGAGCGTGCTCGCGCTCGCAGCCCCCGCGCAATCGAGCGCCTCGCGGAACGTGATTGCGCCCTCGGTCAGGGTTCCGGTCTTGTCGGTGAAGAGGATCTCGATGTTGCCGAGATCCTCGATCGTGACGAGGCGCTTCACGAGCACGCGCTTGCGCGCCAGCCGGCGCGACCCGCTCGCGAGGCTGACCGAGACGATGGCCGGCAGCAGCTGGGGGGTGATGCCGATTGCGATCGCGAGCGAGAACAGCAGCGCTTCGACCAGCGGTCGCGCGAGCGCGACGTTGATGATGAAGATCGACACGCAGAGAACGCCGGCGACCTTCACGAGCAGGCTCGAGAAGTCGCGCAGGCCAACCTGGAACGCCGTCTCGGCCTGCCGTTCGGAGAGCCCTGCGGCAATCGCGCCGAAGGCGGTCGCCTTGCCCGTCGAGACGACGACGCCGCGTCCCGCGCCCTGGTGCACGACCGTTCCCATGAACGCGCACGACGGCAGATCCAGCGGCGAGTCGCCTGCCGAGGCCGCGGTCGTCTTCTCGACCGGGAGCGACTCACCCGTGAGCACTGCCTCGTCGCATTCGAGCTGCGTCACGTCGAGCAAGCGCAGGTCTGCAGGAACGATGTCGCCGACGCGGAGCGCGACGATGTCGCCCGGCACGAGATCGGTCACGTCGATCGAGATCTGTGCGCCCCCGCGCCACACGAGCGCCATGTGATGCAGGTCGCGATGCAGCGCGGCGACGGCGTTCGCGGCTCGGTACTCGTTGAAGAAGCTCAGGCCGACGCTCAGCACCACGATCGCGGCGATGATCGCGGCGTCCGTGGGGTCGCCCGTGAGGCCCGAGACCGCCGCCGCGGCCAGGAGCAGCAGGAGCAACGGGTTCCGCACCTGGCGCATGAACACGGCGATGGCCGAGACTCGCCGCACGGCGAGCGCGTTCCGCCCGACGCTGCGGAGCCTCACGGCGGCTTCTGCGTCGCTCAGGCCATGGCCGCTGCTCGCGAGCAGGGAAAGAACTTCCGGGATCGGCAGGTGTGCCGCGGTTGCGGCGTCCAGCCCGCCAGGTGCCGCCGCGATCTCCGTCGCCCCACGGGATGGCGTTACCGGACGACCCGAGGCCGGAGGCGACAACATGCCGGAACCGGCCACCGGGCGTCTCGACTCACGACTGGACGGCAGCCGGAACGGCCGTGTGACGCACGATCATGACCGGAACCGGCGAACGGCTCACGAGGGCGTGGGAAACGCTGCCGACGAGCGCGCCGTGGATGGCGCCCATTCCGCGCGACCCGACCACGATCAGCTCAACTCCGAGCTCGGTCGCCACCTGGACGATGCGCTCTGCCACCGTGGCCGGGACGATGCCCTCTGCCGTCGATCCATGACTGGCGTGCGGCACTGCCTCCACGCCGCTTGCGCGGGCGCGTCGAGCCGCTTCCTCGGCGATGTGGTCGGAGCCGTGCAATTCCTCGATCTCGGTCATGGCCGGGCCCGAGCCTGCTCGCCCGTGTACGACCGGCGGACGCACGGCGAGCACGTGAAGCTTCGCTCCCATCTGCTGCGCGAGCTCGATCGCTGCATCCTCCGCAGCGGCGGCGGATTCGCTGCCGTCGGTGGCAACCATGATCTTCTTCATGACGTCTTCCTCTCGAATGTCCCGAGCTCGACTCGGGTATGCCGAGAGCATCCCTGAGCGATGGCTTGGCCAACATCGGGGAGGACATCGAAACCTCTCTGCGGTTTTCCCGAAGCCGAAGGCGTCGTCGTGACGCCTGCTGCCTGCGCACACTCTGCTGCCGCCTCGGCGATGTGTTCGGCTCAGGGTGATGCGAGCTCGACGATGCGGTGCTCGAGCGCGTAGCGGACAAGGTCGGCTCGCGTGGAGAGCCGGAGCTTGTCGAGGATGTGCCGGCGATGAGCTTCGATCGTCCGGACGCTCAGATACAGCTGCCCAGCGATTTCCTGGTTCGTGTAGCCGAGCGCGATCAGGCGCAGAATCTGCCGCTCGCGCTCGGTCAGATCGTCCTCGGGCTCGTTCATCACCAGGCGGGCGGCCAGCGCCGGGTGCACATAGATGCGATCGGCGAGTACCGCGTCGATGGCCCCCGCCAGCTCCTCGTCGGCGGCGTCTTTGATGACATAGCCCTGTGCACCGAGCTCGAAGGCCTTGCGCGCGTAGGCAGGCTCGTCCTGCATCGACAGGATCACAACGCGTGCGCCACCCTCGCGCAACGTCGCGATCGCATCGAGTCCGGAACCGTCGCGCAGCCCCAGGTCGAGCACAACCACATCAGGGCGCAGGACCCGTGCACGGTCGAGCGCCTCACGGACGCCGGACGCCTCGCCGACGATGTCGAAGCGCTCGGTCGCCTCCAGCACTCGACGAACGCCGCTGCGGACGAGTTGGTGGTCGTCGACGAGGATGACCTTGATCACGCCGCCGCCGACGATACAGCAGTGCGGGACACCCGTAGTCTCGACGCGTGCAGGCACTGATGGCATCCGGCCTCTGCCACGGCATCCTCGACATATGAGAGGCAGCCGGGAGGATCTAGGCACATGCGCCAAGGCGGGGACGCTCATCGGCGTCGCCGCGCACGGCTGGTCCTGTGTCTACTGCTGAACGCTCGAATCGCGTCGTTGCCGACGTGATCCTGCGCGATGGCCGGACGCTTCGCCTGCGGGAGCCGTGCCGTTCCGATCGCGACGCGCTGACGGCATTCCTCGCGGCGCTCTCGCCACACAGCATGTCCCAGCGCTTTCACGCGACCGTGCAGGCCCGAGCAAGCCTGATCGAGCCATTTCTCGAACCCGACTGGAGTTCCCGCGGGGCGCTGATCGGCGTGCTCGGCGAGGGCGGTGACGAACGCGTGGTGGCTCTCGCGAGCTTCGACCGCTTGCGCGATGCCACGTGCTGCCGAGGTGGCATTCGCCGTCTCCGACGAGATGCAGGGCATCGGGGTCGGGACACGGCTCCTCGAGCAACTCGCCGGGCGCGCTGCCGCAGCAGGGATCCAGCGACTCGTTTTCGAGATCCTGCACGGCAACCGTCAGATGCTCGGAGTGGTGGCAGGCTCGGGCTTCTCCGTGGAACAGCGGGCGACTCGCGGGGTGATCGAGGCGACGATGTCGATCGAGCCGACGCGTGACTACGTCGAACGGGTTGACGATCGCGATCACGTCGGTGTCGCAGCTTCCCTTCGTGCATTCCTCGCGCCCGCGGGGATCGCCGTGTATGGCGCGTCGGCGCGCCGAGGCACGATCGGAGGCGAGCTCTTCAGGAACGTGCTCGCAGGGCACTTTCCCGGACCCGTCGTTCCGGTCAACCTGCGCGGGGAGGCCGTGGGGGGAGTGCCGGGAGCGACCACTCTCGCGGATGCGAGTCCGCGGGTCGATCTCGCGCTCATCTGCGTGCCGGCCGACGGGGTGCTCGCCGCCGCGCATGACGCGCTCGCGGCGGGCGTTCGCTCTGTCTGCGTCATCTCCGCCGGCTTCGCCGAGGTGGGACCCGAGGGCGCCGCTCGACAGAAGGCGCTGATGGACGCCGTGCGGGCTCACGGCGGGCGCCTCATCGGCCCGAACTGCCTCGGTGTCGCTTCATCCGCGCACCAGCTCAACGCCACGTTCGCCGCCGGCCCGCTTCCGCCCGGCGATGTGGGATTCGCCTCCCAGAGCGGGGCGCTCGGCCTCGCCGTCGTGGAGCAGGCCCGTGCGCGCGGACTCGGTCTCTCGGATTTCGTGTCTCTCGGCAACAAGGCCGACGTGAGCTCCAATGACCTGTTGGAGTACTGGGAGGACGATGGGGCCACCGCGGTCGTGGCGTTGTATCTCGAGAGCTTCGGCAATCCTCTCCGCTTCGGGCGCGTCGCCCGCCGGGTGGCGCGGAGGAAGCCCGTGCTGGCGCTCAAAGGCGGCGCGACCGCCGCAGGGGCACGTGCAGCCGCCTCCCACACGGCGGCGCTCGCGAGCTCCGACGCGGCCGTCGACGCGCTCTTCCATCAGGCCGGCGTCCTCCGCGTCAAGACGCTTTCGGAATTCCTCGACGCCGCCGCCCTGCTCTCGTCGCAACCGCTCCCGCTCGGCCCCAATGTCGCCGTCGTGACGAATGCCGGCGGCCTCGGCATCCTCTTTGCCGACGCATGCGCAGGCCAGGGCCTGGTGCTGCCCGCGCCCTCGCGTGCGACGGCCGAGGCGCTGAGGGCGGTCTTGCCGGCCGAGAGCAGCCGCGCCAATCCCATCGATCTGCTTGGCTCGGCGACCGCGGAGACCTTCGAGGCCGTGTTGCCGCTCGTCCTCGCGGATGCCGCCTTCGATGCCGTCTGCATCCTGTTCGTACGTCCGGTGCTCGCCACCGCGACGGACGTCGCACACGTGATCGACCGCGCTGCCGGCGTGGCCGGACGAACGAAGCCCGTGGTCGCAGTGCTGCTCGCGGATGCCGGCTCGGATGCCTATGAGCCGCTCGTCAATGCCTCGACGTTCGCCTCTCCCGAGAGTGCCGCAGCCGCGCTCGGCGTAGCTGCGAAGAGGACCGCCTGGCTGCGGCGGCGCGAAGGTGTCGTACCGACACTGACCGGAGTCGACCGCGCGGCCGCTCGCGCCATCGTCGTGACGGCGCTCCGCGCCACAGATGAGGCGTGGCTCGATGTCCGGCAGAGCAGGAGACTGCTCGAGGCCTACGGCATCCCGCTCGCCTCCGAGGTACTCGCAGAAGGACCGCGCGACGCGGTGCTCGCAGCCGAATCCTTGGGCGGGGCGGTCGTGGTCAAGTCGGCGGTCGCAGGTGCACACAAGACCGAGACCGGTGGCGTGGCACTCGATCTCCGTGACGCGGCCGCCGTGCGAGCTGCCGCCACGCGTATCGGTGGAAGCGTGCTCGTGCAGCCGATGCTCGAGGGCACCGAGTTGATCGCGGGCGTCGTCCACGATCCCGTCTTCGGTCCGCTCGTGGCCCTCGGTCTCGGCGGCATCTTCGCCGAGCTCGTCTCGGCCGTCGCGATCGGCATTGCGCCGCTGACGGACGTCGATGCCGACGAGCTCGTGACCGGTGGTGCCGTCGGACGGCTCGTCGCCGGCTTCCGTGGCAAGGCTCCGCTCGACGCGGCAGCGCTGGCAGATCTTCTCCATCGTCTCTCGGCTCTGGCGCTCGACCTGCCCGAAGTCTGCGAGCTCGATCTCAATCCGGTTCTCGCCACGAGCACCGGGTGCGTCGCGATCGATCGCCGCATCCGCGTGCGTCGCGGCGGCGGCACGGCGCGCCTCAAGACCTGGTAGCGGCCCGGTCCGGGAAGTGCGGGAAAGCCGAATGCGGTTTCCGCCGATCTCCCCGATGCCGCTGCGGCCGGATCGCGCGATGCTCGGCAGGAGCCTCGAACCCGGACGTTCGAGGCGCCACCGAGAGGAGATGTCATGAAGAACATCATGATCGCCACCGACGGCAGCGAATCTGCAGAGCAGGCGCTCGAGGTCGCCATCGAACTGGCCCGCGAGCTGGGCGCGTCGCTGCAGGTGGTTGCGGTACGGCCGCCATTGCCGGTGGGCCACACCGGACCCAGTCCTGCCGTCCTCGAAGTCGATGAGGAGCATGGCGCCGAGCGCATCGCAGCGGCCGCCGCGGAGCGTGCGAGGGAAGCCGGGGTGGAGGCGACGCCCCACACGGCTCGCGGCCCTGTGGTGGACAACATCGTGTCCGCTGTGCACGAGCTCGGCGTCGACCTGCTGGTCGTCGGCTCGCGCGGGCATGGCGCAATCGCCGGCGTGATGCTCGGGAGCGTCTCCCACGCGCTCATCCGGCAGTCGCCGGTGCCGGTCACGATCGTCCGCAAGGCAGCCGTCCCGGCTGCCGCGGGGGCCTGAGGTCCTGGTAGATCGGCCGCCCCGGGGCACCGGGGCGGCCGTCTCTTGGCGAGCCTCGGCGCCGATCGGGAAGTGGGCTCAGCCACGCGCCGGCTGTCGTCACGCCGCAGTGGTTGCCGCCGAATGTGCGGCCTTCAGTGGTGGAAGCCCTGCTCCTCGGCGCACGAAGGTCGCAACGTTGAGGCGAGCGTTACCGTCCAGCATCAGCTCGTCGTGGATCACCCGATAGGCAACGTCCGGCGGAATCGGTCCCTGCCGCAACGTGCGGCGCGGGATGCGCATGCCCTCGAGGCCGAAGATCGGCGACGGTGCCAGATCCTGTCTCGAGGTCCGTTCAGATTTCGGGTGCTTCAACGCCACGTCGGATCTCCTCGTCTCGCGAGTCCGGCCGCTCGAAGCGGCCCGTTCGTTCCGCCAGCAGGATGCGGAAGACCGACCACGGGTGGCCCGAGGAGTGGATGCGGCTGTCCGGCCGGCTCGTGGCGCTCGGGACGAGTGGGGCGAGGCGCCGCCCGAGCAACTGCATCGCGAGCTCGGCCTCCATCGCCTCGAGCTCGGAGAATCTCCCGGTCGCGATCACGGACTGCCAGTCCGACACGCCGTCCACGCGGTCGACTTCGAAGCAGACGGTCGGGTGGTTCCTCATCATGCGCAGCTTGAGGCCCTCGCGCGAGTGGCAGTAGACGGCAACGCCGTCATAGGCGTAGGTGACGGGGACGACGTAGGGGCGCCCGAACCCGTAGCAGCCGATTCGCCCGATCGCCTCGCTGCGCAGCAAGCGTTCGATCTCCTCGGGCGTCAGGTCGCCTAACACGACTGCAGCCTGCCTCGCAGGCGCCGTCCGCTCATCGGGGTGGGCTCGTATCCGGCGAGCGGGAAAGCCGCGAACCTGCGGTCGCAGGACCCGGGGCGGCTAGACCGAGAGCGAGAGCGCGGCGAGCACCTCGGCGACGCGCTCGGCGGCGAACGCGGCGCCGCCGACGAAGCGGGCGATCGCCCCGAAGCGACCTTCGGCCGGGAAGCCGACGAGGGAGATCTGCGGGACGCTCGAGCGGAACCACCGGTCGAGCAGCGGCCAGCCGCCCTGCATCTCGATGCGCGAGCGCAGCTCCGGCGCGAGCGCCGTCAGGCCGTCGCGACTGAATGCGAAGCCGCAGGCCACGATGCAGACGTCGACCTCGCGCGTCGTCCCGTCGCTCAGCCGCAGCACGAGGTCGTCGGGGCGCGATTCCACCTTGCGCACCTCCACGTTCTCGCTGATCGGGATGACGCCCTCGACGTGCTCGCGCAGCCAGGGCGCCGCGCCCGGTCGCAGCAGACGTGCGCTGAGGCGGTGACGCACGGCATGGGGGAGGCGGGCGAATGCATCCGGATGCAGCGCGAAGCGATTGATGCCCGGCGGGCCGAAGCCGACGACGGGATAGGCCAGGTCGTAGAGACGCTGCTGCAACGGGCTGCGCTTGGTGTGCGGCTCGTGCTCCGTGAACCAGTGCACGCTCGATCGGGCGAGCAGCTCGACGCGTGCGTCGGCTCGGTGTGCGAGCAGCGCGCTCTCGACGCCGTTGTTGCCCGCCCCGATCACCGCGACGCGCTTGCCGGCCAGGTCACCGTATTCGCTGCGCTCGAGCACGATGCGAATGCGCGGATCGTCGGAGGATGCGAATACCGCGGGTACGCGCGGGAACGGCGTCACACCGAGCGCGAGTACGGCGTGCTTGGCCTGAACCTCGTCGCCGGCCGCCGTCGCCACCCGCACGCCGCCGTCGGCGAGCTCGATGCGCGTGACGTCGCTCGGATCGAGCTCCGGCACGAACGTGCGCCTGAACCAGTCCGAGTAGCGCAGGAAGTGCTGCAGCGGAAGCGGCTCGATGCGCTCGCCCTCTCCACTGCGCGTCCACGCATCGAGCGTGCCGGCGCCGCCGGGGGCCGAGAGGCTGGTGGTCCGCCAGCCGGAGCGAAGCCGCATGTCGGGAGGCATCAGCGTGCGCCAGGTGCGCATGGGCTCGCCGTAGGTCCGGGCGCTGCTGCGGCGCGCGAGGTGCGCGGCGACCGACAGCCCGAAGGGCCCCGCGCCGATGACTGCGGTGTCGATGCGATCCACGTATCTCAACCTAGTGGCTGATTCTGAGAGGGACCTGAGAAGGGTCCGCGTTGCAGGTGGGCCGTCAGCGAGCGTCGCCGGGCGCGCTGTCGAGGACCCCGACGACCTGGAGCCAGGCGGGCTTCGGATGCGGGTTCTCGAGCATCCGCATGCCGAGGCGCCGCATGACCGCCTGCGAGGCGAGATTCGTGTGCTCGGTCATCGCGATCAGCCGCACGGGATTGAGCACGGTGAAGAGCTCACGGCAGAGCGCTGCAGCGGCTTCGGTGGCGTATCCGTGCCCCCGATGTCCGGGGGAGAGCGCCCAGTAGAGCCCGGGCTCGAGCGTCCACGGGCCGCCGGCCGGAGCGCCCTCGAGTTGCGCGAACGGGCCGAGCGAGGGCACGAGGCCAACCAACCCGATCAGCTCGTCGCTCTCCACGAGAATCACGGCGCGCTCGCCGAAGGGCGGCTGCAGCAGGTCGGCGAGTGCCGGCGGGGCTGCCACGGCCCAGCTGAACCAGCGGCGGAAGGCAGCGTCGTCAGCCGGGTCGAGGACGGCGCGGGAGGCGTCTCGGTCGTCATCGCCGAGCGGCCTGATCACGAGTCGCGGCGTCCGGATGGGGGGCAGCGCCGTTCCCGACGACCCGGCCGCCGGGACCGCGTCGTCGGTCACGCGTCGCGCAGGGTCAGTGCGACGACGGGGATGGCGCGCGAGGTCTTGGTCTCGTATCCGGCGTAGACGGGAAAGCGCTCGGCCTGCTCCGCGTAGAGCTTTCCGCGGAGCGGCTCGGCCACGACCTCGGCATCGGCCTTCGCCGAGCTCTCGCCGATCTCGACCGTGACGTCGTGCGGGTTGGCGCTGAGATTGCGGAACCAGGCGGGGTCGTCATCGGCGCCGCGGGCCGAGGCGAACACGTACACGCGACCGTCCCGGCCTTCATCCGCGAGGTACATGAGGGGGGTCGTGCGCTGAAGGCCCGACTTCGCTCCGATCGTCGTGAGCAGCAGCAGCGGACCGTCTCCGAACGCCTCCACGCGGCCGCCGGTGGAACGGAATTCCTCGATCGTCTGCGCGTTGAAGCTCTGGCCTTCGCTCTTGCTCAAGATCGCTCGCCTCTTCCGGTCGGATAGTCGGAAGAGTTGCCGATCTCCGCGTGCCTCGCCGAAGCGGCGCCGGTACCGTTCGCGCATGAGCGCCGACCTGATCGAGAACTACCTGATCGACATGGACGGCGTGCTCATCTCCGAGGAGCGGATGATTCCCGGCGCCGACCGCTTCATCCAGGCGCTGCAGGAGGCCGGACGGCGCTTCCTCGTGCTGACCAACAACTCGCTCTACACGCCGAGAGATCTCACGGCGCGGCTCGCGGCGAGCGGCCTGCAGGTGCCGGAGAGCTCGATCTGGACGGCCGCTCTCGCCACCGCGCGGTTCCTGGCCGAGCAGCGGCCCGGCGGCAGCGCCTATGTGATCGGCGAGGCGGGGCTGACGACGGCGCTGCACGAGGCCGGCTACGTGCTCGTCGAGCGCGATCCCGACTACGTCGTGCTCGGCGAGACGCGCACCTACAGCTTCGAGCGCATCACGCGCGGCATCCGCCTGATCGCCGCCGGGGCGCGCTTCATCGCCGCCAATCCCGACACGACGGGCCCCGGGCCGGAGGGGATCCTGCCCGCGACCGGCTCCGTGGCGGCGCTGATCTCGAAGGCGACGGGCGTGGAGCCGTACTTCGTCGGCAAGCCGAACCCGCTCATGATGCGCGAGGCGCTGCGGGTGATCGGCGCGCATTCCGAGGCGACCGCGATGGTCGGCGACCGGATGGACACCGACGTCGTGGCGGGCATGGAGGCGGGGTTGCGCACGATCCTGGTCCTCACCGGAATCAGCACGCGGGAGACCGCCGAGCGCTTCCCCTACCGGCCGTCGCTGATCGTCGACTCCGTGGCCGATCTCATCGGCGAGGTCGCATCCGATCACTTCATGCGCGACCGGATCGACGGTGGCGGCGGCTGAGAGCGCCCGCCGTGTCTGGCGTTCCGGACCGGTTCTCTCTACGCTCGTCGTGTGGCGGACGCCGCTGCAGCCGGCGCTCCAGATGTGCTCGTCGTGGGCGGGGGCGCGGCGGGCTGCGTCGTCGCGACGCGGCTGAGCGAGGATCCGAGCTGCCGGGTAGTCCTGATCGAGGCGGGACCCGACCTGCGCGAGTCGCCGCCCGACGATGTGCGGCTCGGCTGGCAGCCGACGCGCAGCTTCGACTGGGGCTATACGAGCGAACCCGATGAGGCCGGGGTTACGCGCGCACTCCCTCGCGGACGGCTGCTCGGTGGCTGCTCGTCGACCAACGCGACGTTCGCGCTACGCGGCTCGCCCGCCGACTACGACGGCTGGGCGAGCAGCGGCAACCCCGGTTGGTCGTTCTCGGATGTCTTGCCATCCTTCACGCGGCTCGAGCGCGACCTCGACTTCGGCGACCGTCCGTGGCACGGGAGCGCAGGCCCCGTGCCGATCCGGCGCTATCGACCCGGCGAGCTGTCGGATGTCGCGGCTGCAAGCCTCGCTGGGTTCGCGGGCATGGGAATCACGCCGGTGGAAGACCACAACGCACCGGGAGCGGTGGGTGCGGGCCTGCTCCCCGTCAACTGCCTCGACGGGATCCGGCTGAGCGCCGCCCACACGTACCTGCCGCGCCCGGGCGATCGGCCGAACCTCGCCATTCGCTGCGATTGCGAGGTGGTCGACCTCGTGGTGGAGCGAGGCCGGGCACTGGGAGTCCGGTTGGCGGGCGGCGAGATCGTGCACGCCGGGTGCGTCGTCCTCAGCTCCGGTGCCTACGGCTCGCCGCTGCTCCTGCTCCGCTCGGGCATCGGCCCGGCGTCGCAGCTCAGCGACCTGGGAATCACGATCAGCGCCGATCTGGCCGGCGTGGGAGCGAACCTCGCCGACCACACCGCCGTGGCCCTGGCGTCGCCACACGCGCCGGACCCGGCTCCGGCTCCGCTTGCGCAGGCGGTAGCGACGCTGCACAGCTCACAGGCGGTGGCCGGCAGTCCACCCGACCTCCAGCTCATCGCCTTCGTCCCCGATACGCCGGTCGGCGCTGCGCCCGCGACGTTCAGGGTGGTCGCGGCGCTCCTGAAGCCGCGCTCGCGCGGGAGAATCTCCCTGCGTTCGGGGCGTGCTACCGAGGCGCCGCGCATCGACCTCGGCACCTTCCGCGAGCCCTGCGACCTCGAGCGCCTGGAGGAGGGGCTCGAGCTGGCCGAAGGGCTCGCGGCTCAGCCCGAGCTGCGCCTGCTCGGCAAAGGCGGACCGCGCCGTCGCCGGGCGCCGGGTCGCGCCGACCGGCGCGATTGGATGCGCCGGTCCTGCTGGACGTACCACCACCCCGTCGGCACGTGCCGCATGGGCGCCGCCTCGGACCCGTCAGCAGTGGTCGACGAGTGCGGGCGCGTGCACGGGATCGACCGTTTGCGCATCGCGGATGCGTCCGTCATGCCCGACATTCCGTCCGCGAACACGCACATCCCGACGCTGATGGTCGCCGAGCGGCTCGCCGAGTTGATTCGCGGCCAGAACGCGCGGGGGTAGCCTGCGCGCATGGAACTGGGGAAGCTCGGCATCTGGACGACCTGGCGCCGCATCGGCGAGAGCAATGCCGGGGAGGCCGCGAGCCTCGTCGCAGACCTCGGCTACACGACGTTCTGGCTGGGAGGCTCGCCGCGACTGCCGAGCGTGCGGCCGCTGCTCGAGGCGACCGAGAAGCTCGTGATCGCGACGAGCATCGTGAACATCTGGGCCTATGACCCCGCCGAGCTCGCGGCCGAGTACGCGGTGCTCGAGCGGGACTTCCCGGGACGCCTGCTCGTGGGCATCGGAACCGGCCATCCCGAGGCGACGAGCGACTACACGAGGCCGCTCACCGCCATGCGGACGTTCCTCGACGGCCTCGATGGGGCCGACGTGCCGATTCCACCCGAGCGCCGGTGCATCGCGGCGCTGGCGCCGAAGATGCTGGCGCTGAGCGCCGAGCGCTCGCTCGGCACGATCCCGTACTTCGTCCCGGTCGAGCACACGAAAGCCGCGCGAGAGCAGCTCGGGCCCGGCCCGCTGGTCGCTCCGGAGGTCGCCGTCGTGGTCGACAGCGACAGCGCGCGGGCGAGAGTCGCCGCGCGCGAGTTCGCAAGCATCTATCTCGGGCTGACGAATTACACGAGCAACCTGCTGCGCTTCGGCTTCAGCGAGACCGACATCGCCGACGGAGGCTCCGACCGCTTGATCGATGCCGTAGTGCCACACGGCACCGCCGAGGAGCTCGCGGGCGTTGCGCGGGCGCATTTCAGCGCAGGCGCCGATCACGTCGTCCTGCAGGTCACGGGCGAGGACGGAATTCCGCGCCGGGGCTGGACGGCCCTGGCCGAAGCGCTGCTCGGCTAGGGCGCCGCGTCGTGCTCCGGGCCGCCGACCAGGACGCGATCGCAGCGGCCTACGGCCTCGGCGAGGCACTCTCGCTGACCGGCCCGGTGGCGCGCGGCGTCGTCGGTCAGGTGTGGCGGCTGCAGACGGAGCGGGGCGATTGGGCCGTCAAGGAGACGTTCGATCCGCTCGATGAACGCGAGGCCGTGGAGGCCGCCGCGATCCAGGAGGCAGCGACGCTGGCCGGCATCCCGACGCCTCGCGTCGTTCGGACGCTGGACGGGGAAATCCAGCTCGCCTGCGCCGGCGACGCTGTGCGCGTCTACGAGTGGGTCGAGCTCGGAAAGGCGGATCCCCTTGTCGATCCTGCGGCGGTCGGTCGTCTTCTCGCCGCAATCCACCTGCTCGGCTTCGCCGGGACGATGCCCCTCGATCCCTGGTACACGGATCCCGTCGGCGCTACGCGTTGGCGTGAGCTTGCCGATGCGATGGACGCCGCGAGCGGGCCGTGCGCGGCGATGCTGGCCGCTCGCTGCGAGGAGCTGATCGCGCTGGAGGGCTTGCTCGAGCCACCCCGCGACCTCGCGACCTGTCATCGCGACCTGTGGGCCGACAACGTCCTGCCGACGCCGGGTGGCGGGCTGTGCGTGATCGACTGGGACAACAGCGGTCTGGCCGACCGGAGCCAGGAGCTGGCGGTCGCCTTGTTCGAGTTCGGTGCGGATGACGCGGCGCGCACGCGCGCGCTGTACCGCAGCTACGTCGAGGCGGGCGGTCCCGGCCGCGTGTCGCGGCGCGGCGACTTCTCCATGGCGATTGCCCAGGTCGGCCACATCGGCGAGATGGGGATCGCGGCCTGGCTCGCGCCGGACACGCCGGCCGGGGAGCGTGAGGTCTGGGTCCCGAGGATCGAGGAGTTCCTGTCGCTCATGCTCACTCGAGCGCTGATCGACGGCATCCTCGCCGCCCTGCAGGACGACGAACCGGACTCCACCGCCCTCGGGTAGGTCCGCACGCTCGGGGTCTGGCCCGCACGTTGCGGGTCTGACCCCGTGCGTGCGGACCTGACCCCGTGCGTGCATCGCCCTATCCATCGGGCTTTGCGGCCCTGGCGCCGCTTCAGGCCCACCGCCGCACGGAGTTCCGCACGGTTCCGCGTCGCTGGTTTCCCGCATGACCAGTGGGGTTGCGGCCGCGTGCACGGGTCGGTGCCAGGTCCGCACGCTCGGGGTCAGACCCGCACGTTGCGGGCCAGACCCCGTGCGTGCACGGAAAGCACCGGGCAGCGGTCCTCGCCGCCCTGCCGGGCGACTTAGCCGGAGGCGGTCGCGCTCGCGTAGTCGGCGTCGCTCACCGGATCGAGCCAGTCGACCGAGCCGATCGAGACGGCCAGGTGCAGGAGATAGCTGCCGGGCGCGGCGCCGTGCCAGTGCTCCTCGCCCGCCGGGATGTGCGCGACATCGCCGGCCTGGAGCTTCCCGCCCGTCCCGTCGCGCGACTGCAACCGGCCCTCGCCGGCGAGCACGTGCAGCACCTGCGCCGTCTCGTGCGTGTGCCAGTGGGTGCGCGACCCGGGCTCGAAGAACACGTTGGCGACCATGATCCCGTCCTCGCCGCCCAGCACGGGGTCGGCCCAGACCTGGCCCGTGAACGTCGGTCCGCGCTCTTCGGTCGGCTTGCCGATGCGTCCGGCCTTGGCGATTCTCACGATTCCGTCCTCCGGTTCTGCTGGACGCGGACGCCGCCGGCGACATCGCCGATCGCGTCGACCACGCGGTTGCTGATCTGATCGCCGTAGCCGAGTGCGCCGGCGAGATTGAACGCTCCGAGACAGGCGGGGCCGGTGAAGCTCGTGACTCCGGCCTGCTGAAGGTACTCGAGGTAGAGCCGCACGTCCTTGGCCATCAGTGCGCTCGTCAGGCCGCCTTCCAGGTAGTCGCCCTCGATGATCCTCGGAAAGCGGTTGAGCGTCGCGAAGTTGACGCCGCTCGAGTGGTTGACGACGTCGAGGAACTGCGCGAGGTCGAGATCGGCCTGCTTCGCCGCGACCATCACCTCGGCCGTCGCGGCCAGACTGATCGCGTTGAGGAAGTTGTTGAGCAGCTTGGCGACGTGCCCCGAGCCGGATTCGCCCATGTGGTAGACGTGGGCGCTGAAGGTCGCGAGCAGCGGCGCAGCCGCGGCGAGCGCCCGCTGCGAGCCCCCGGCCATGAGCGCGAGTGTGCCCTGCTCGGCCGCGGCGGCGCCGCCCGAGATGCCGGCGTCGACGAAGTCCACGCCGCGCTCGGCCAGGGCCGCGTGGATCTTCACGGTCGAGCTCGGCGCCGCGGTGCTGAGGTCGATCACGATGATCCCCGGCCGGGCGCTCTCGAGCAGCCCGCCCTCGCCGAACACGACCGCCTCGACGGCTTCGGAGTCGGGCAGCGAGAGGAACACGACGTCGCTGTCGGCCGCGAGCTCCGCGATCGAGCCGGCGATTGCGATGCCGGCTGCTGCGCTCTGCGAGGGGCTGCGATCGTAGCCCTGCACCGGCAGTCCGGCAGCCTTGATCCGGCGAGCGATCCGGCCGCCCATGTTGCCGAGGCCGATCATTCCGCTGCCGGCCCCCGGGGCCTCGGTCATCTGCATCCGATCATCCGATGTGGACCGCCGAGCCGGCTCCTGCCGTGGCGACTGGCTTGAAACGCCGCGCGACGTCCGGGTCGTGACCCGGGACGACGGTGGCGCCCGCGCGCGCGTACTGCTTGAGGAGGTCGTACCCCGCGTACATCTGCGCGAGATCGTGCAGGACGGCGAAGGGCCGCTCGAGCTCGAGCTCGTCGCAGAAATGCGCGGCATCCGAGGCGAGCACCACCTCCCCGGCGGAGGCCTGCACGACGATGACCTGCTGGCCCGGCGAATGGCCGCCGACGGTCACGGCGGTGACGCCGTCGACGATCTCCTCGCTGCCGTCGATCAGGCGCACGCGCCCGTCGGCCGCAGCCGCGGCGACGTGCGCGATCTCGCCGGCTTCCACGTGCGAGGCGTAGTGGAAGCGCGCAGCCATCGGACTCGTCCAGAACTCGAGCTCGAGGCGCGGCACGATCAGCGTTGCCGAGGGGAACGCGGCGAGGTTCCCGATGTGGTCGTAGTGGAGGTGCGTCAGCACGACGGTGGAGACGTCGGCGGGCTCCACCCCGAGTGCCCGCAGCGCGTCCAGCGGCGCCCACAGGCACGTGCGACCGCGCCGCGCACCGACCTCCGGGTCGAAGCCGCAGTCGACGACGATCGTCTCGGGACCGCGGCGAAGCAGCCAGAAGTAGTACGCCATCTCGAGCTCGGCATCGGGCTCGCCGTAGCTCTCGTGGCGGTAGTAGAGCTCGGACCGGGTCGTCTGCAGGGTGCCGTAGCGAACTGCCTGCACCTCGTGGCAATTGCGGTCGGGCATCGCAGCGCAAGGGTACGTCCAATCCGTCCCGGGCCGCCGGGTGCGGTTCGCGTATCACCGATGCGCTACACCTGGGTATGCTTGCCGCCCCGGAGCGCCCGACTCGAGGCGTGCGTTCCGGTCGTTGCCGCGAGCCTCGAGCCTGATCCAGGAGCACGCTATGTCGCCGTCTCGCCGTCCCGCTCCACGAGGTGCGCTGATCGGCGTTCTCGCCGTCTTCGCGACCGCTGTGGCACTTGCCAGTCCCGCGTTGTCGCAGGCCGGAGGTTCCAGCTCGAGCGGACCGAGCTATCGAGCCGCGGTCGCGCCCACCGCGCTCGCGGCCGGCACGGCCGCGTCGTCCACGATCACGCTCACGCAACTCGTCGGCGATGCTTGGTCGCACGGCAAGCCGCTCGGCTCGGTGCGCATCACGCCGCCGGCCGGGTTCACGCTCACGGGCGCCACGGCCGCGCGCGGCACCTATCCGCTGCCGGTGGCCATCGCGGCGGGAGCGGCGACGGTCGACAACCTCAACCTCGACTACGCAGGCAAGACCGCCACGGTCACCCTCCAGGTGACGATCCCGTGCGGTGTCACCGGAGCGGCGCTCTGGAAGGTCGTCGGCCACTCCACCAGCAAGTTCACCGACAGCTACGCCGTGACGCTCGTGCAGGATCCTGCGAGCACGCTGACGGCGCAGGTCGCCGCCTGCAGCCTGGCCTTCGGCGCACAGCCGACGGCGGCTGGTGCCGGCAAGGTCATCACGAGCCAGCCTGCGAACCCGGCGGGCGCGCCCGTCGGCGTGCAGTTGCGCGACGGCAACGGCAACCCGGCTGCCATCGGCGGCGTGCCGATCGGCCTCGCGATCGCGAGCGGGACCGGCAGCATCGCCGCCGTGCTCGGCGGGACGACCTCGGCGCCGACCTCAGCGGCCGGCACGGCGCTCTTCGCGCCGACGATCGACCGCGCCGGGAACGCCTACAAGCTGGTCGCCTCGGCCGGCGCGGGGATCACGTCGGCAACCTCCGCCGCGTTCAACATCAGCGATGTCGCGACCGTCTGCTCGGGTGCGTGCTCGGCGACCAGCCAGTCCGGCACCACGAGCGCGACCGTCAACGCCAACTCCAACGGGGGCGTGCTCTCCGTCTCGGTCGGGCTCGACAACGTGGACTGCAACAACGCCGTGAACCACAACTACGTCGCGACGTCCGCGACGGTGACGTTCGACGTCACGCCCGCCACCGGCCGCACGAACGTGACGCTCAAGATCGCGGCCGCCTCCGTGAACAAGCTGTGGTTCCAGTACGAGGTGTGCTTCAGCTCGCCGAACTCGTCGTTCGTGAACAAGTACGGAGCCGCGATCGCGCCTGGGCAGGCGGGTATCCTGCCGTCGTGCTTCTTGAACTGCGATCGGCCGTCCGGTGGGCCGTGCGTCCTGCTCAAGTGGTTCGATCTGCACGGCAACGTCTACCTGCTCTTCAGCGTTCCGGCGGGGGATCCGCGCGGCCGCGCCTAGCTCGCGCTCACGGCCGGCCGCATTCGCGCTCGTCGGGATGCGGCCGGCCGTGAGCGGCTGAGCCGGCGTGCAGATCTGCCCGAACTGCGGGGAGGAGAATCCGCCCCGCTTCCGCCTCTGCGGCTACTGCGGCACCGCGCTCGCGCCGGCTGAAGCTGCGCCTACACCGCGCGAGATCCGCAAGACCGTCACGATCGTCTTCTCCGATCTCAGGGGCTCGACCGACCTCGGCGAGCGGCTCGACTCCGAGTCGCTGCGCGAGGTGATGACCCGCTACTTCGACGCCATGCGGGCAGAGCTCGAGGCCCATGGCGGCACGATCGAGAAGTACATCGGCGACGCCATCATGGCAGTCTTCGGCCTGCCGGTTCTCCACGAGGACGATGCCCTGCGCGCCGTGCGCGCAGCAGCCGGCATGCAAGCTGCGCTCGCCCGGCTGAACGACGAGCTCGACCTCGCGTGGGGCATCCGGCTCGCCAGCCGCACCGGCGTCTTCACGGGCGAGGTCGTGGCCGGCGATCCGGCGGGCGGGCAGCGGCTCGTGACCGGCGATCCCGTCAACACGGCCGCGCGGCTCGAGCAGGCGGCGCCGCCCGGCGAGACGCTGATCGGCGAGCTGACCCATCGCCTCGTGCGCCATGCCGTCGATGTCGAGCCGGTCGCCCCGCTCGAGCTGAAGGGCAAGGAGGAGCGCGTGCCCGCCTACCGGCTGCTCTCCGTGCGGCCCGAGGCGGCACAGGCACGCAACGTCGGCCCGGACGCGAGTCCGATGGTGGGGCGCAGCGCGGAGCTCGAGCGCCTGCGCGGCGCCTTCGACACGGCGGTGGGGCAGCGGAGCCTGCAAACGGTGACGATCGTCGGAGACGCCGGCGTCGGCAAGTCGCGGCTGATCCGCGAGTTCCTCGCGTCCCTGGCCGACGAGGCCTACGTCGTCGTCGGGCGCTGCCTGCCGTACGGCCGCGGCATCACCTTCTGGCCGCTCCTCGAGATCGTGCGGGCGGCTGCCGAGATCGACGACGACGACACCCCGGACCGGGCCCAGGCCAAGATCCTCGGCCTCGTCGGCGACGAGGATGTGGCAGAGCGGCTCGCGTCGGTGACCGGCCTGAGCACCGCTGCGTTCCCGCTGGCGGAGACGTTCTGGGCCGTCCAGCGGCTGATCGCATTCCTCAGCGAACGCCGGCCGCTGGCCCTCGTCATCGACGACATCCACTTCGCCGAGCCGACGCTCCTCGACCTCATCGAGCACGTGTCCGGCGCGGCCATGGAGGTGCCGGTGCTCGTCATCGCCACTACCAGGCACGACCTCCTGGAGGAGCGCGAGGCGTGGGGACAGGGAGAGCGCGAGCAGCGCATCGTCCTCGCTCCGCTGGCCGAGGATCAGGCCGGCGCCATCGTCGAGGCCCTGCTCGGGCACTCGCAGGGCATGGCCGAGATCCGCGCGCGCGTGGCGGATGCGGCCGAGGGCAACCCGCTCTTCGTCGAGCAACTCGTCTCGATGCTCGTCGACGACGGCACGGTGGCCGTGGTCGATGGCGAATGGCGGGTGGCGGGCCAAGGAGCTGCCGCCGTGGCGCGGATCCGCATCCCGCCGACGATCGAGGCGCTGGTCGCCGCCCGGCTCGACCGGCTCGCCGGCGACGAGCGCTCGGTGCTCGAGCCTGCGTCGGTCATCGGCGTCAGCTTCCCGGAGTCGGCCATTCGCTTCCTCTCTCCGGAGCCGCTGCGCCCGGCACTCGCCACCCACCTGAGCGCCCTCGATCGCAAGCAGCTCATCCGCCCCTGGGCGCCCGGTGCCGACGGGGAGGAGATCTTCCGGTTCCACCATCTCCTGATCCGCGACAGCGCCTACAACGGCCAGCTCAAGCGGACGCGCGCAGGGCTCCACGAGCGCTTCGTCGGGTGGGCCGACGGCGTCAATGCCGAGCGCGGTCGGGCCCTCGAGTTCGAAGAGATCCTCGGCTACCACCTCGAGCAGGCCCATCGCCTGCTCGCCGAGCTCGGACCGCTCGACGAGCACGGGCGCGGGCTCGGATTGCGGGCTTCGGAGCGGCTCGCGTCCGCCGGCCGGCGGGCCTTCGCGCGCGGTGACATGCCCGCGACCGCCAACCTCCTGCAGCGCGCCGCGCTGACCCTGCCCGGCGGGTCGCCGGCGCGCCCGGCCATCCTGATCGAGGCGGGCGAGGCGATGATGGAGGCCGGCGAGCTCGCCGACGCCGACCGCGTGCTCGAGACGGCGCGGCAGGAGGCAGCGGCGCTGGGGGCGTCGGCCGACGAGGCGAACGCGCGGCTCGGCCTCATCTACCTGCACCAGATCACGGAGGCCGACGAGCCCGAGGCGGCGGTGATCGCGGGAGTCGAGTCGGCGATCGCGCTGCTCGAGGCCGCCGGCGACGAGCGCGGCCTGGCACGCGCCTGGCGGATCCTCACGAACGTGCACCTGGCGGGGTGCCGCTATCTCGATGCGACCGTCGCGGCGCAGCAGCGGATCGAGCACGCCCGCCGAGCCGGCGATCGCGCGATGGAGCTCCGGGCCCTCCCGGTGCTGGCGATCTGCGCCCAGCTCGGGCCGCTGCCCGTACCCGAGGCGATCGCGATCGCCGAGGGCGTGCTGGCCGAGCTGGAGGACGATCGCAAGTCCGAGGCCGACACGCTGCGCGCGCTGGCCGTGCTCGAGGCGATGCGGGGGCGATTCCCCGAGGCGCGGGCGATGTACCGCCAGAGTCGCGAGACGTTCGAGGCGCTCGGCTGGCATCTCGACGCAGCGCTCACATCGGCCATCTCGTCCGGCCCGGTCGAGCTCATCGCGGGCGATGCGGTGGCGGCCGAGGCCGAGCTGCGCCGCGACTACGACGCGCTGGCGGCCATGGGCGAGCGCAACTTCATCTCGACCACCGCAGGCTTCCTCGCGGAGGCCCTTTATCGCCAGGGCCGCGATCCGGAGGCGCTGGCGATGACCGAGCAGAGCGAGCAGGTCGCGGCGACCGATGACGTCGCGACGCAGTACCTCTGGCGGAGCGTGCGGGCGAAGCTCCTGGCGCGCGGCGGCGCGTTCGGCGAGGCGGAAGCGCTCGCGAACGACGCGATCCGCATCATCGAGGCGACGCAGGATCCGGACTCCCAGGGATACGCCTACATCGACCTGGCCGAGGTCCTGCGCATGGCCGGCCGTCTCGACGAGGCGCTGCTGGCGGCGACCGAGGCGGCCGGCCGCTTCGATCTCAAGGGCAATACCGAATCGGCCGCCCGGGCTCGTGCGCTCAGGGACGAGATCAGGGGGAGCTGAGACGGATGTGCGCGGTCTTCTCGAGCTGCTCGCCGAAGCCCGGGCTGACCGCCATCAGCCAGTTGACGAGCGCCCAGTCGAGCACGAGGAGACGCGTCGGCGCGGTTGCCGTGACCGTGGCGGTGCGCGTGCGCGCATAGCCCGCGCCCCAGTTGATCGCGGCCAGCTCGCCGAAGAACTCCCCGGGGCCGAGCGCCGGCAGGCTGTGAGCGTCCGAGACGACGTCGACCTCGCCGCGCAGGATGACGAAGAGGTCCCGGCTGACCTGCCACTGCTCCACTACGGCCTCCCCGGACAGCGCGTGATGCTCGTAGGCGGCCAGCAGGACGCGCTCGCACTGCGCGTCGTCGAGACCTGCGAAGAGCGGCAGCGAGCGCAGGCCTTCGGCATCGAGCGGCGTGCGGCGGAGCCACCCGGCCTCGAGCGGCGGATAGCTCTCGCGCACCGCGAGGCTCGGTCGCGCTCCGGGCTCGGCAGTCAGGGACTCGGCCAGCTCGAGCGCGCGATCGACCTCCGCCTGCGAGGTGGAGTGGTTGAGCACGCAGAGCCGGATGACGTAGCGCCCGCGCACGCGCCCGATGGAGACGAATACCTCGTCGCCGCGCTCGATCTGCTCCACCACGCCGGCGTTGATGCGCTCCAGGACAGCCTCGTCGTCGACGCCTGGGGGATGCCGGCGAAACGTGACGATGCCGAGCGACGCGGGCGACATCAGCTCGAGCTCGGGCGAGGCCTCGATGCGGCTCTGCGCATGCAGGGCGAGATCGATGCAGCGGTCGATCGCATCCCGGAAGGCGCCGACGCCGAAGTAGCGCAGTGAGATCCACAGCTTGAGGGCACGGCTCGTGCGCGTGAGCTGCAGCCCGAGATCCGAGAAGTTCACCTCCCGCTCGGCCGCCTCGGCGTTCTCCAGGTAGTCGGACGAGATCTCGAAGCCGCGACGGAGCGCCGCCCCGTCGCGCACCAGGAGTGCACCGAGCTCGACCGGCTGGTACAGCCACTTGTGCGGATCGAGGGTGATGGAATCGGCCAGCTCGATGCCGGCGAGCGCCTCGCGGCCGCGCTCGCTGAGGCAGGCGAAGGCGCCGTAGGCGCCGTCCGCGTGCAGCCACATCTTCTCCGCGCGGCAGATCTCCGAGAGCTCGCGGAACGGGTCGATCGCGCCCGCCGTGGTGCTGCCTGCGTTCGCGACCACGACCAGCGGGCGCCGCCCGGCCCCCCGGTCGGCGGCGATGGCAGCGCGCAGGCCGTCGAGGCGGATGCGCGCCTGCGGGTCGCTCGAGATCACGCGCACCTGATCGGGACGGAAGCCGAGCGCGCGCACCGCACGGGCCACCGAGGAGTGCGTCTGGTCGGAGAGGTAGATGGTCGCCCGGTCGTCCGTCGCGCCGATGAGCGCTTCGCGCGCGCACGCCAGTGCCGTCAGATTGGCGGCCGATCCACCCGAGACGAGCACGCCGGCGGCCTCCCTGGGAAAGCCCACCCACTGCCGGAACCAGTCGAGCACGACGAGCTCGAGCGCGCTCGGACCCGACGCGCCCAGCCACCAGCATGTATCCAGGTTGAGCGCGCTCGCGATCAGATCGCCGAGCGCGCCGGGCCAGGTGCCCTCACCCGGGATGAACGCCAGGTAGCCCGGATGGCTGATGCGGGCGACGAACGGGAGGACGTCGCGCTCCAGGCCGCCGAGGATCTCCTCGAACGACGCAGGGCCCTCCGGCGGCGGCATCGTCAGGCGCTCGTGCAGCTCGGCCGGAGTCGCGGAGCGCACGACCGGGCCCGCGGGACCCGTCATCCGGTCGACCAGCATGTCGATCGTGCGGTAGCCCAGCCGGCGCATCGACTCCGCATCGAGAGCAAGGGGAGAACCGTCGCCGGGCGGCATGAGGCGGCAAGCCTACACGCGCAAAGATAGGTAGTCGCCGGCGTGTGAGATAGGTAGTGCTGCCGTTACGCGGCACCCTGCTGCGGCGCACTCTGACTGCGGTGGCCGCAGTGGCCGCCGAGGGACGGGGCCGGGCCCGCCGGAGGGGGCTGGCCCGAGGGACGCAGGCCCGGCTGTGCCGGCCCGGCGCCCCTTGTGCTTCCCGACCCTCCTTCTGTCACATACGCGAAGGAGCAGCAATGCGAATCATCGGAATGATCGCGGCGATGGCCGTGATCCTCACGGGGGCGGCGGTCGCGGGAGCGGCCGTCAAGAGCACCCAGCATCATCAGGGCGCGAGCATGGCCCGCGGGCATGGACATGCCGATGGCCGGTCACGCGGCCGCCCCCGACCTGCCGGCGGCGCAGCTCGCGCGCGCCCGCCTGGCCACGGCCAAGTACTCCAACGACCTCGGCGCGGCCAAGGCGGCGGGGTACGGCATCCTCACCCAGCAGATCGCCGGCATGGGCTACCACTTCATCAATCCGGCGGTCAAGGGCTTCGACGTCAGCAAGCCGCCGATCCTCGTGTACGAGAAGCACGGGGGGAAGTGGCAGCTCGGCGCGCTCGAGTGGGTCTTCCCGAAGAAGCCGGCGACGCCCCCGCTCAAGGGCGCGACGTACGGCGCCTTCCCGGCGGCCTGCCACTACAAGGACGGCACGTTCGTTCCCGAGGCCAGCCAGGACACCTGCCCGACGACCAGCCCGCAGTCGGGTGCGGCGTTCAACTTCTGGCATCCGGCGCTCGTGACCATGCACGTCTGGATCTGGTACCCGAACCCGGCCGGCATGTACGCGAGCATGAATCCGCTCGTGCACGCGTTCAACTGAGTGCGACTCACGCGAGCGGGGCGCCCGGCGCCCCGCTCGCGGCCATCGCCCCGCGCACGAGGCGGGGCTTGATTTCGCTCGCCGAGCGGCGCACGATGCCGGTCATGAGGCACGTCGCCGCTCAGGCGCGAGAGCGCGCCGAGGCCGGATCGGCCCTGCTCGAGCGCGCCGAGTTCGCCGAGGCCCTGGACGCCGCCCTGGCCGCCGTGGAGGACGGCGGCGGTCGCCTCGTGCTGGTCTCGGGCGAGGCCGGAATCGGCAAGAGCACTCTGGTGCGGCACTTCTGCGACGCGCACCATGCGAGCGCACGCGTGCTCTGGGGCGCCTGCGATGCGCTCCAGACGCCACGGCCCCTGGGCCCGCTGACCGACATCGCGGCGATGGCGCGAGGCGATGTGCTGGCCGCGGCCTGCGCGAGCGAGAAGCCGCACGCGGTCTTCGTCGCCCTGGTCGATGAGCTTCGGGAGTCTTCACCGACGATCGCCGTGATCGAGGATCTCCACTGGGCCGATGAGGCGACGCTCGATGTCATGCGGCTGCTCGCCCGGCGCGCCGAGACGCTGGGCGCGCTGGTCGTCGTGACCTACCGGGACAGCGAGCTCGCGGCCACGCACCCGGTGCGCCTCGCGGTCGGCGAGCTCGGCACCGCGCCGGGTGTGACGCAGCTGCGCCTGCCTCCGCTGTCGCGCGCCGCCGTGCAGCAGCTGGCGGGCTCGCACGGGTTGGATGCCGAGGAGCTCTACGTCAAGACCTGCGGCAATCCGTTCTTCGTCACCGAGGTGCTCGCCGGAGGCGGCACGGATGTCCCGCCGACGGTTCGCGACGCGGTGCTCGGCCGCATGAGCCGGCTCGGCGCCTCTGCTCAGGCTGCACTCGAAGCGGTGGCGGTCGTGCCGCCCCGCGCGGAGATCTGGCTGCTGGATGAGGTTCTGGGGGACGGCGTCGAGCAGGTGGACGCGTGCCTGGAGGCCGGCATGCTGCAGGGCGAGGGCCGCACGGTGTCGTTCCGCCACGAGCTGGCGCGCCTCGCGGTCGAGCAGTCGATCGGGCCGCACCGGCGCGCTGTCCTGCACCGGCACGTGCTCGAAGCGCTGCGCGCCCCGCCGGAAGGCGCGCCCTCGGACCTGGCGCAGCTCGCGCATCACGCGGACGCGGCGGGCGATGCCGCGGCGGCACTCGAGTACGCCACGGCGGCCGCGGCCCGCGCCGCGGCGCAGGGGTCGCACCGCGAGGCCGCCGCCCAGTACGAGCGCGCCCTGCGGTTCGCGGGCGGCTTGCCGCCGGCCGAGCTGGCCGCGCTGCTCGAGCTGCACGCCCAGGAGTGCTATCTCACGAACCGGATCGACGACGCCGTGGCCGCCCAGGAGCGCGCGCTCGAGTGCTACCGGGCACTCGGCGATCGTCGCCGCGAGGCAGCTGCGCTGTGTGCGCTCGCCGAGACTGATCTGGTGCCCAGGGCGGCTCGCGGCGTCGAAGCGCGCGAGCCTCGATGCGCTGGAGGCGCTCGAGGGTCTCGCGCCGGGACGCGAGGCCGCGCTCGCCTACCTGAACCTCGCCATCGTCGCGGAGCACACCGACGACGCCATCGCGCTTGGCGACGCGCGCCGGGGCTGCTGGCCGAGCAGCTCGGCGACCAGCGCAGATGCAGCTACGGGCTCGTCTCGAGGTCGCGTCGCAGCGCGCCTACCGGGACGCCAGCGAGGAAGGCCGGCGCCCGCTCGAGGAGGTGCTCGGATCCGCGCTGGCAGGCGGGCTACGACGCGGAGGCGTGCTCGATCTGGGTGCGCGCGGCCCATGTCGCGACTGCGGCACCATGCGCATTCCGCCACGTCGATCGCCTACGTCGCAGGCCGGCCTCGCGTTCTGCGGCGAGCGCGACCTCGAGATCTACGCCCGCTACCTGTATGCGGCCGGCGCCCGGCGCGCTCGATCGCGCTCGCTGGGGCGAGGCGAGCAATGCCGCCGCGATCGTCCTGCACGATCCGGGCCCGTCGGTCATCCCCTCGCTGAACGCGCTCGTCGTCGCCGCCCTGGCAGATGCGAGGCAGGGCAACGAGGGGCCGAACGAGCTGCTGGAGCGCGCCGCCGACCGCGCCGCGCAGCAGGAGCTCGTGCATGTGACGGACATGGTGGCCGTGGCGCGCGCCGAGTCGGCCTGGCTGCAGGGGCAGCCCGAACTGATCGCCGGCCTGACCGGCGCGCCGTTCGAGCGCGCCGTCGCGCGTCAGTGCCTGGCGCGAGGCCGGCGCGCTCGCCCGCTGGCGCCGCCGCGCCGGCCTGCAGATGACGTCCCGGGCGCGGTCGGCGCCGATGCGGCGCGCGTTCGCCGGCGACTGGGAGCGCGCCGCGCAGCTCTGGAGCGAGGCCGAGCTGCCCCTACGAGGCGGCGCTCGCGCTGTGCGCACGCCGACGATGACGACGCAGCGCGGCGCGGGGTGGTGGAGCTGCAGCGCATCGGGGCCCGCGCGGCCGCCGCGGCCGTCACGCACGGCTGCGCGAGCGCGGCGTCCGGCACGTTCCGCGCGGGCCGAACAGCGCCGCGCGGCAGAACCCCGCGCATCTCACCGCGCGCGAGCTCGAGGTGCTCGCGCTCCTGGCGGAAGGCAAGCGGAACGCCGAGATCGCCGAGCGCCTCGTGGTCTCGCGGCGGACGGTCGACCACCACGTCTCGGCGCTCCTGCGCAAGCTCGAGGCGCGCACGCGCGGCGAAGCAGCGGCCGTGGCCGTGCGCGAAGGCCTGGTTCGCGGTGCCGCGCTGAAGCGCGGAACGAGCGCTACCCCTTGCGCTTGCCGATGATGCGGACGTCGTCGTTGCCGATCATGTCCGGCACCGTCCAGCCGTCGAGGTCGTACTCCTGCATGCACTGCTCGGCGAAGCCCTTGAGCCGGTCGACCGTGCCGTCGCCGTTGGCCATCAGGTAGCACTCGAGCTTGGTCAGCTCGTGGCTGCCCGAGTACGAGCGCTCGTACAGCTCGTGCCGGCCGCCGAACTCGCTGCCGATCGCGTCCCAGAGCAGCTTGACGAGCTTGATCTTGTCGACCGCGGAGTATCCGGCCGAGCCGCGGTAGAACTGGTCGAGCAGCGGACGGAGCTCCTCGTCCTTCCAGTCGAGCGAGCTCGACGGGTGCGCGATCAGCGCGCCGCCGGTCTGGTTCTCGATGATCGCCTTGATCGCCGGATAGGCCTGGTTGGAGAGCACGCGATAGGCGGAGGCGGCCTCGATGTTCGGCAGCACCGAGCCGTTGGCCGACGGCACGGGGTTGTGGCACATCGCGTCCGTGAGCGACCAGAACATGTTGCGCCACGCGAGGATCTCGCCGACGGAGGCCTGGATGCCGCGGAACTCGAGCGTTCCCGTGGCCTCGACCATCTTGATGAAGAGGCCGGCCAGGAAGTCGAGCTTGACCGCGAGCCGCGTGCAGCCCTGCAGCAGCGCCCGCCAGATGAAGCCGGTCAGGTGGTAGGTGCTGGCGATCTCGAGGTTCCCGTAGATCAGGAAGTTCTCCCACGGGATCAGCGCGTCCTCGAACACGAGCACCGCGTCGTTCTCGTCGAAGCGGCTCGAGAGCGGGTAGTCGAACGGGCTCCCGATCGTCGCCGCCATGTACTCGTAGGACGGGCGGCAGATCAGCTTCGTGCCCTTGAGGTTCATCGGCGCGAAGAACGAGAGCGCGTACTCGCTCTTCTTGATCGGCAGGGCGCCGTGGTAGGAGACGAAGTTGTAGTTCGAGATGGCCGAGCCCGTGGCGACCATCTTGGCGCCGCGCACGACGACGCCCTCGTCCGTCTCCTTGACGGCGTGGATGAAGACGTCGTCGACCTCGTGGATGTCCTTGTTGCGGTCGACGGGCGGATTCACGAGCGTGTGGTTCATGAAGAGCACGCGCTCCTGGGCCTCGCGGTACCAGCGGGCGGCGTTCTCGTGGTACGGCGCGTAGTAGTCGGCGTTCGGCCCGTAGGTGGCGAGGAAGGCCGCCTTGTAGTCGGGGCGTCCGGCCCATCCAGCCGTATGTCATGGCGCTGCCAGGCGGCGATCGCGTCGCGCCCGCGCACGAGATCCTCGGCCGAGGTCGGCGCCCGGAAGAAGGGGTGCGTGAAGCCGCCGTTGCCCGTGTCGGTCTCGACCGTGAGCACGTCCTTGTGCGCCGGATCGTGCAGGGCGTCGTAGAGCCGGGCGACGCTGCGCGCGCTGTTCCGGAAGGCCGGATGCGCCGTCACGTCGTCGACCCTCTCGCCGTGGATCCAGACCTCGCGACCGTCCCGCAGGCTGTCCAAGTACTCGTCGCGGTTGATTGGACGCGCAGGCGTCATGGCGCTACCTCCGGGTTGGATTCATGCGGTGCGTCCCGGGTCGACGGGCTCGCCGGCCTGGCTGTCGGGCACGATGACGAAGTCGGTCTCGACGGTCCAGCAGATCGCCCTCGATGCCCTCGGGCCGGGCGGGATCGTCTGGCGGAAGCGCGACGAACTCGCGCAGGAGCGACTGCTTGACCG
Source organism: uncultured Actinomycetes bacterium (assembly GCA_963713435.1). Taxonomy (GTDB): domain Bacteria; phylum Actinomycetota; class Thermoleophilia; order Gaiellales; family JALYLC01; genus JALYLC01. Next base: position 617,657 of record CAVQLU010000007.1, on the reverse strand, counting down.
CGAACACCGCGTCCGAGTCGAGGTAGGCGCTGGCGGAGTCGAAGATGTGCGTCGCGACGGTGCGATAGCCGGGCGCGCGCACGATCACGTGGATGTGCGCGGGGCGCCAGGGGTGACGGCCGGTCGCGGCGAGCATCGAGCCCACCGGGCCGTCGTCGGGAATCGTGTACGGAACCGGGCGCACCGCGAGGAACGCGAAGCTGCCGTCGGGGCGCGTGCGGAAGCGGCCGCGGAGGTGATCCTCGGGCGCCTCGGGCCGCTGCACCGCGTACAGCTGGTCGACGCCGTTCTGCCAGACGTCGAGCTCGGCATCGGCGATCGGCCGCCCGTCGAGGTCGAGCACGCGCCCGTGCACCCAGGCGGGCTCGCCTGCGGGCTCGCCGGCGATGTTCTCGCCGTATTCGCGCAGCGCCGACCCGGGTACGTAGAACGGCCCGAGCACCGTCGACTCGGTCGGCCGGCGCGGGCGCCGGGTGCGCGAGCGCGTCGACGAGCATCGAGAGCCCGAGCGTGTCCGACCAGAGGATGAACTCCTGGCGCCGCTCGTCGGTGATGTGACCCGTCGCGGTGAGGATGCCGATCGCCGTCATCCACTCCTCCTGCGTCAGCCCGACCTCGCTCGCGAACGCGTGCAGGTGGCGCACGAAGGCCTGCATGATCGTGCGCAGCCGCTCGTCGCTGCACGCCGTCGAAGCTCGCGGCCGCGGCTGCGGTGAGCTCGTCGGGAGTGGTGGGCTGGTCGCCTCGTACGACGTTCGCCATGTGGTGCGCGATGCTACTGGACGGCCGGTCCGGGAGGGCGGGAGGCGCAGGCCGGGGCTGAGATCGGCGTAGGCTGGCTGCGTGGTGAACCCCGACGGACTGACGCCGGCCGAGCTCGCCGCGCTTCGCGGGCTGCAGCGGCGCATGCCGACGCCGCTCGCCGATGACCCCGTCTGGGATCGCCTGGGCGCGGATGGCTTCATGTTCGTCAAGCTCTGCGAGAAGCCGGCGGGCGGCGGACTGCCCCGCCGTGCGCTGCCACGAGCTGACCTCGCGCGGCTACGCGTACCGCACGGACTGAGTCTCCCGCCGGTCCGCGGCGCGGCCGGTATGGACATAGACTCGAGGCCTACCCAAAGGGGGCGCGAATGTTCGCGCGACTTCGTGAGACGCTCGACCGCTGGCTGGCCAGTCGTCGCAAGGCGACGAACACCTAGGCACAGCGCGTACGAATGGTTCTCCGGGCCTGGCGGGCACTCGTGTTCGCCAGGCCGGATACCTGGGCGGTTAGGCTCGCGTCCATGGCAGGCGACTCCGAGTCCCGCAGCGAGATCCGCGAGCTCGTCGAGTCCTGGGCGCTCTGGCGCGACGCGCGGCGACTGGGAGCGGCTGCGCACCGTCTGGCACGACGACGGCCGCATGATGGCCACGTGGTTCCAGGGCAGCGCCGACGGCTTCATCGAGGCCAACCAGCAGGGCTGGGCGCGCGGCGTGCGCATCCTGCACTTCCTCGGCGGCAGCTCGATCGACGTGTCGGGCGAGCGCGCGGTGAGCCAGACCAAGATGACGATCTCGCAGCGCGCCGACGTGCACGGCGCCCTCTGCGACGTCGTCTGCACCGGTCGCTTCTACGACTTCTTCGAGCGGCGGGACGGCCGCTGGGGCCTCGTGCTGCGACAGCCGATCTACGAGAAGGACCGGCTCGACCCGGTCGATCCCTCGCGCCCGGGTGGCGCTCGATCCCGCGCTGCTCGCGCGCTTTCCCGAGGGCTACCGGCATCTCGCCTATCTCCAGACGCAGGTCGGCTACGACGTCAAGCCGGACATGCCGGGTCTCGAAGGGCCGGAGGTCGAGGCCCTGTACGCGCGCGGAGCCGGCTGGCTGCAGGGTGCATAGGCACGGCAGGCGGCGCCCAGCGGCGTGGCCGTTGCTACAACGGCGGGCATGAGCTCGCCTTCCACGGTCCGGGACGAGACGTTCGCGCTCATGCGCCGGCTCGGCATGACGCGCGTGTTCGGCAATCCGGGATCGACCGAGATCCCGTTCCTGACCGACTTCCCCGACGACCTCGAGTTCGTGCTCGGGTCTGCACGAGGGCGCCGTCGTCGGCATGGCCAGCGGCTACGCGCTCGGCACGGGGCGGCCGGCCTTCGTCAACCTGCACACCGCCGCCGGGCTCGGCAATGCCGTCAACGCGATCGTCTGCGCGCGCGACAACCGGGTGCCGCTCGTGATCGTCGTCGGTCAGCAGGATCGCCGCCAGCTCGCGCTCGGGCCCGTTCCTCACGGGGCGCAACCTGGAGCGCCTGGCCGGCGACTATCCGGTCTGGTCGACGCTGCCCGCGCACGCCTCCGAGGTGCCCGGCGCCATCGCCCGCGCCTGGCACGAGGCGACCGTGCGCCGCGGCCCGGCGCTCGTCGTCGTCCCCATGGGGGACTGGGAGGAGCCGCTCGGCGACGAGTGGGCCGGCCCGGCGGCGCCTGCGCGCCTGCTGACCTCCTCCGCGGTGGACGACTCGGCGGTGGCGGAGCTCGCCGCGCTGTTCGCGCGCCTCGTCGTCCCCGGCGCTCGTCGTCGGCGCCGGCGCCGATACGCCCGAGGGCTGGGCGGCGGTCGTGGCGCTGGCCGAGCGCCTCGAGTGCCCGGTCTGGCAGGACACGTTCTCGAGTCGCCACGGCTTCCCGGAGAACCACCGGCTGTTCGCCGGGCACCTGCCGTGGCGGCGGAGCGAACTGCGCGCGCTGTTCGCGGGCCACGACCTCGTGCTCGCCATCGGCACGCCCGCCTTCCGGCTCTACCATGTACGACCCGGGCCTCGCTGGTCGAGGCGACGACGCGCGTCGCCGTCGTGGGCGACGACCCGGACGACGTGTTGCGGAGCCAGTGCGACCTCGCGCTGCTGGCGGCGCCGGCGACGGTCTGCTCGGCGCTCGCGGCCGAGTCTGCCGCAGCGCAGCGGAGCGGTCCCGGCGCTCGAGCGGCCCGCTCGCACCGGCGCCGCCCGGGGCCGGCGAGCCGCTGCGCACGGAACACGTCATCGCCGCGCTCGCGGCGGGCCTGCCCGAGGACGCGATCCTCGTCGAGGAGGCGCCGTCTGCCCGGCCCGAGATCCTCGCCCGCATCGCGACGCGCGCGCCGCTCGGCTTCGTCGCGGTCGCCAACGGCGCCCTCGGCTTCGGCCTCGCCGGCCTCGATCGGCCTGCGCATGGCGCTGCCCGATCGGCCCGTGCTCGCGCTGCTCGGCGACGGCTCGTCGACGTACTCGATCCAGGCGCTCTGGAGCGCGGCGCGCTACGGCGTCGGCGTGGTCTTCGTGATCATGGGCAACGGGCGCTACGCCGTCATGGATCAGCTCGCGAGTGCGCACGGCGCTCCCGGCGCCTGGCCGGGTTTCGAGTCGCTCGACCTCTCGACCGTGGCGGCGGGCATGGGCTGCCCGTCGCGCCGCATCGTCACGCACGACGAGCTTCTGGCGACGCTCGGCGAGGTGCTGCCGGGGCTGCGCTCGCGCTCGGAGCCGCTCCTGCTCGACGTCCGCCTCGGCTGAGCCGCGACGTCGCTCGTCGCGCTCCCGACCCTCGCGCGCCTCCTGCGCGCACGCCTTAGACTCGCAGCCGCCGTGTCGATAACGGCGCGGCAGAGTCGGAGGTACGTCCGCCATGTCTCCTGACCCCGCACTCCTCGACGACCTGGCCGGCCAGGTGTCCGGGCGCGTGTTGCGCCCCGGGGACGACGCATTCGACGACGCGCGCCGCGTGCACAACGGCCTCGTCGACCGCTCGCCCGCGGTGATCATCCGCTGCAGGAACGCTGCCGACGTGTCGGCCGGCGTGCGCTTCGCGCGGGCCGCCGGGCTCGACATCTCCGTCCGCGGCGGCGGCCACAACGTGGCCGGGCGCGCCGTCGCCGAGGGCGGCGTCGATGATCGACCTGGCCGAGATGAAGGGCATCGAGGTCGATGCCGTCGGCCCGCACGGTGCGAGCGGAGGGCGGTCTCAGCTGGGGCGAGCTCAACGATGCGACCGCCGCGCACGGCATGGCGGTCACCGGTGGCGCGATCTCGACGACCGGCATCGCCGGGCTGACGCTCGGCGGGGGTCTCGGCTGGCTGATGGCCAAGTACGGCCTGGCCGCCGACAACCTGCTGGCCTTCGAGCTCGTCGACGCGGAGGGCGAGGTGCGCGACGTCACCGAGGCTTCCGATCCCGATCTGTTCTGGGCACTCTGCGGCGGGGGCGGCAATTTCGGCGTGGTGACGACCTTCACCTACCGCCTGCAGCCCGTGGGCATGGTCACCGGCGGCCTGATCGCCCATCCGATCGACGCGCGGGCCCGAGATGCTCCGCTTCTACCGCGACGCAGTCGCCGGCGCCTCGGACGACCTGACCGTCTTCGCCGGGCTGGTTCACGCGCCGGACGGCTCGGGGATGAAGCTGGCCGCGATGGTCGTCTTCCACACGGGCACACCCGAGCAGGCGGAGCGCGATCTGGCGCCGTTCGTGGGCTGGGGCTCGCCGGCGGCGGTGCAGGTCGGCCCGATGCCCTACCCGGTGATGAACACGCTGCTCGACGCCGGCTATCCGAAGGGAGCGCTCAACTACTGGCTCTCGAGCTTCACGAGCGGCCTGACGGACGGGCTGATCGACGCCATGGCCGAGCACTTCGCGACGGTGCCCTCCCCGATGACGGTGATGCTGCTGGAGCACTTCCACGGAGCGGTCACGCGCATCCCCGTGAGCGCAACGGCCGTGCCGCACCGCGAGGAGGGCTGGAACTTCCTGATCCCGTCCGTCTGGATGGATCCGGCCGCGACCGACGAGAACATCAGGTGGACGCAAGAGGCGCACGCAGCCCTGCGACCCCACCTCGCGAGCGGCGCTGGCTGAACTACCTCGGCGACGACCAGGACTCGAACGCCGTCAAGGCAGCCTACGGCCCGAACTACGAACGCCTCCTGGCCGCCAAACGCCGCTACGACCCGGAAAACGTCTTCCACCACAACCACAACATCGACCCCTCCTGACCGAACATCTGGGGTCTGGCGCGTCCAGTCCGGGCCTGACCCCAGGTGTACGGGTCTGACCCCAGGTGTCCGTTTCGCTTAACCAAGCCGTTTGAGGCCGTTCGGCTCGTTCTGGCGATCGAGGCGCGTCGCTCGTCAGCGTGGCCGCCGGGGCGGCATTTCCGGCATGCCGACTGGCCTAGAGGCCAAAACGGACAGGCGGGGTCAGACCCGTACACCTGGGGTCAGACCCCGCCTGGACGCGCCAGACCCTGGTTGTGCACTCAAAGCGTGGTCGTTACTCGAAGAGGAGGGAGTCGAGGCCTCTTGTCAGGCCTGACTTCGTCTGGACTCGGCGGGCTGCCAGGAGGGTTCCCATTACGAAGATCGAGGGGTCGTTTTGTTCTTCGTGGCGGATTGTCAGGCGTTCGCCGGGGGCTCCGAAGATCACTTCGACGGTCGGGCTCGTTCCGGGGAGGCGGAGGGAGTGGACCGGGACGCCCGCGATCTCCGCTCCTCGCGCCTCGGGCGGGCCGATCAGATCGGGGCCGGCTGCGGGTTGTGATGCGCGTTCGCGGGCGAGGATCTCCGCGAGCTCGCGGGCCGTGCCGCTCGGCACGTCCGGCTTCGCTGCTGCTCCCTGCTCGATCACCTCGAAGTGCGGGACGTGGCGCGCCGCGATGCGGCCGAGGTGCTGCAGGAGGGCCGCGGTGAGCGAGAAGTTGCCCGTCGCCACGCCCACGCCTGCCGCGCGAGCGGCCGCGTCGATCTCGGCGAAGTCGTCGTCGAACAGGCCGGTGGTGCCGATCACGACGGGCACGCGCCGCTCCAGCGCGAGTGCGACGTGGCGGCGCACGACGGCCGGGTGCGTGTAGTCGATCAGCACGTCCGGGCGGCGATCCAGCGCTCGCTCGATGTCGTCTTCGATCGGCACGCCGAGCGCCGCGCCGCCGAGCGCCTCGCCGATGTCGCGGCCGAGCTCGCGCCGCGCGACCGCCGACTGCAGCGAGAAATCGTCGGCCGCCACGACGGCCGGGACGAGCTCGCGCCCGATCGCTCCGAGCGCGCCCGAGATGCAGACCGTGAGCGAGCTCATCGGCGCAGCCGCGCGACGAGGAACGGAGGCAGCTCGGGAGTCGTCCTCCAGCCGAGGCCGTCCGCTTCCTCGCCCTCCGGGAAGGCGGGCTCCTCGATCCCGTCGAGCGCCAGGCCGGCCGCGAAGAAGGGCGCGAGCAGCTGCGAGAGCGGCCGGTCGAAGTAGAGCTGGTTGGCGGGCTGCCCGTGGATCGCCACGCCCTCGCCGCTCTCCGCCGTCAGGTAGCGGGACATGAAGACACCGTGACGGGACACGAGGACGCCGGCCTCGTACTCGGCCTCTGCCACGAACCGCGTCGCGAGCCGGTTGAAGCAGGGGTGCGTGATCGAGAAGACGAAACGGCCGTTCGCCGCCAGGAGCGACGGCAGGGACGCCGCCAGCGGGGCGATCTCGGGGACGTCCATCAGGGCCATGTTGCAGACGACCGCGTCGAACGCTCCCTCGCCGAGCGCGAGCAGCGCCTCGCCGTCGGTGACGTCGCAGCGCCGGTACTCGATGCCCGCGCCGGCCCCTGTGCTGCGGCGACGCGCGTGCTCCAGCATCGGCTCCGAGACGTCGGTCGCCGTGACGTGCGCGGCGCCCAGCTCGATCAGCCGCCGCGCGTAGAGCCCGTTGCCGCAGGCGACGTCGAGCACGCGCTGGCCCGCGACCGGCCCGAGCAGCCGCTCGACCCCGGGCGGATCAGCCGCAGGTGCCATTCGTTGCCGTCGTCGCCCATGTAGGCGTCCCAGTACGCGGCGTTGACGTCCCATGCATCCGGCGCGTCCACCGCGCCAGGCTAGCGCTCGAAGAGCGGCAGGTACTGCCTGTTCGCCTCGAGCATCTCGTCGAGCAGCGCCTGCGTCTGGTCGAGGTCGAGGTGCGACTGCGTCGTCGGATCCAGCAGGAACGCGTGCAGCGCCGCCTTGCGATCGCCCGAGAGCGCGGCCTTGACGACGTGCTGCTGGAAGCTGACGTAGTGGCGCAGGTGGGCCGCCAGCGCCTCGGGCAGCGGCCCGGTGTGGATCGGCCGCACGCCGTAGGCGTTGATCTGCGCGTTGACCTCGACGATCGCGGCGTCGGGCAGGTTCGGGATCGCGCCGTTGTTGGGCGCGATCACGACGCGCGTGATGTTGCCGTTGGTCACGATGGACTCGATGATGTCGATCACCTCGATGCCCTCGTCCTCGTCGCCGACGGGCAGGTCGGCGAGCGTGATCGGGTCGGCGCCGGGCGCCGTCCAGGCCGCGGCGAGGCCCTCGAGTCCCGGCCACGCGGGCGCGCTCGTAGTCCATGTCGTGCGTCTGATGCCGTAGCGCATCTTCACGCCCTGGGCCGTGCCCGAGTAGGGCTCCTCGAGCCGCTGCATCTGCGGGAAGAACTCCGTCCAGTGCGTCCAGCAGTAGGGCAGCACGCCGTAGGTCTCGAGCGCCCACTTGACGACCGGCTGGGTCGCGCGCGCCAGCACGCGCGGCATGGCGTCGGTGCCGTCCAGCAGCCGCAGCGACTGGATCGACGCGCAGTGGTTGATCCCCGCGACGACGGGCGGCATCGCGATCTCCTCGGGCTTGACGCCCGCCTGGCTCGCCAGCCACTCGCGGCTGCTGGCGTGCGCGGCGCAGGAGCAGAGCCCGAACGACTTCACGCCCGGGGCGGCGGTGCGCATGGCGAGCGCCTCGATCGGCGCCGGGTTCGTGTAGTTGAAGATGTAGGCGTTCGGGCGCGACCTCGGCCGCGTTGCGGGCGACCTGCGCCAGCGCCGGCGCGTTGCGGAAGGCGCGCATGATCCCGCCCGGCCCGATCGAGTCGCCGACGTGCATGACGATGCCGTAGCGGCCCGGGATCTCGAGGTCGTTGGCCCAGGCGTCCATGCCGCCCTCGGCGATCGCCGCGATCACGAAGTCGGCGCCCACGAGCGCCTCGCGCTGATCGAGCGTGCTCGTGACCCGGATGTCGCTGCCTTCGCTCGCGATCAGCTTGTCGGCGAGCGCCTGCATCACGCCCAGTCGGCCCTCGTCGATGTCCATGAGCGAGACCCGCGCAGCCTCGAGCGCCTCGGACTGCATGAGGCGGCGGATCAGCACCGGCACGAAGCTGCTGCTGCCCCCGCCGATGATCGTGACCTTCGGTCCCATCGATTCCTCTCGCTTCAGTTCATCGAGTCGTCGCTCATGGGCAGGATCGTCGCCTCCAGCACGCGATGCGTGCGCGGCCGCGTGACGGCGTGCACGACGGCGTCGGCGATCTCCTGGGCGCGCATCATCCCCGGCAGGTCGGCGTCCTCGGGCGTGCGCCCGCGGCCCTCGCCCATGGCGAACTCGGTCCAGACGCCGCCGGGGGCGATCGTCGAGCAGCGCACGCCGCGCCGGTGCAGCTCGTGGTCGAGCGAGCGCATGAACCCGACCTGCGCGAACTTGGACGCCGCGTACACGGACTCGCCCTCGGGCGCGCGCTGCCCTGCGATCGAGGCGACCAGGACGAGATCGGCCGCAGAGCTCTGCAAGCAGGTGCGGCAGGCAGGCCCGCACCGTGTACATGCAGGCCCTTCACGTTGACGTCGATCATCTCCTCGAGGTGCTCGGGCGAGATGTCGAGGAAGTCGCCGTAGGCGCCGACGCCGGCGTTCGCGACGACGATGTCGAGGCCTCCGAAGCGCTCGACGGTCTCGGCCACCAGCTGCTCGATCTGCTGCGGGTCGCGCACGTCGCAGGAGCGCGCGAGCGCTCCGGCGATGCCCTCGTCGCTGCCGCGGCGCGAGGCCAGCGCGACCTTCGCGCCCTGCGCGGCGAGCGACGCGGCGGTCGCGGCGCCGATGCCGCTGCTGGCTCCCGTGATGAGCGCGACGCGCCCCTCGACTGTGCTCACGTGCTGCTCCCGGGTTGGCAGTGATCCGAATGTGGCGTGGAGGGCGGCACGTCGAGCGACGGATTGCGCTCGAAGAAGCCGACCGGCTTGAGCAGGAAGCCGGCGGTCGTGACCGGCATGATCGGCCAGTCCTCGGGCCGCGGGACGTGATGGTGGCCGAACGTGTACCAGACGACGACGTCCTCGCCGTCGATCGGCCGGTCGGCGCTCGTCCACTCGGGCAGGCCGGCGCCGCCGGGGTGCATGTTCGGGTACTCGCCGGCGGCGTAGCGCTCGTCGGGCCGGTAGGGCGTGACCCACAGGTGCTCGCGGATGAAGCCGGCGCGCTTGCTCACGGGAGCGTCGGGCTGCGCGAAGGCGAACGTCGTCTCGCCCGGCAGGAGGCGGTAGCCGATCGGCTCGCCGAGGCGGTGGAGGATCGACGGATTGACGATCTCCCACCAGCGCGCCGAGGCGGTGTCGACCCGGCGCCGCGCCTCGAGCTCGCTCGCGAGCCGCCGCCGGCGCGGGCTGAAGGCGTTGCCGTACGGGATTGCCGGGACCCGGCGGCAGCGACTCGGTCCAGACCTCGTCGACGCCGTTCGCCTGGCCGTCGATGTCGAGATCGAGGCGCATGTTGAAGAAGTGCTGGTGCACCATCGCGTTGAGCCCGGGAGCGACCAGCGTGCCGTGCGCCGGCCGCTCGCCCGGCGCCACCGCGCCGGTCGAGAGCACGCCCGTGAGCTTGACCTCGAAGGCGATCGTGCCGTCCTGGTAGAGGTACCAGAAGAAGCCGTAGTCGTAGTTCCCGATGGCCGAGAACGACGAGATGACGAGCCTGCGCGAGCGCCGCACCTCGCCCGAGCCGTCGCGCCACTCGATGTGCCGCCAGAGCACGCCGGCGTCCTCCTCGTGGATGCAGATCGCGTTCGGGATGGGCAGCGGATCGCCCGCTGCGTCCGAGACGACGGCGTCGAGGTAGACGATCTCGCCCAGGCAGTCGCAGCCGCGCGTGAGCGGCGAGGCGGCGATGCCGACGCCGTTCTCGCCGCCGTCGAAGGCGTTCTTCCAGTAGTGGCTCGGGCTCGGATCGCCGTAGGGCACGACCATCTCCGAGAGCGAGGCGCGGTAGAGGATCGAGCGCAGCCGGCCGTCGTCCTCGTAGGCGACCTGGTTGAGCACGAGGCCCTCGCGCGGCGTGAAGCCGACGTGCACCTGCCAGCGCTGCCACGACAGCACGCGGCCGTCGAGCGCGAAGCCCGGCCCGTCGGGCTGCGTGATCTCGAGCGGCGCGATGTCGTCGCGCAGCGGCGCGCCGGCCGCCGCGTCGTAGTTGCCGCTCTCGGCCGGGATCGGCACGACGCCGTGGTCGTCGACGCGCAGCACCTCGAGCCGGTTGAGGTCGACGAGGGCGATCAGGCCGTCGACCGGGCGCGCCCACTCGCTGTCGCCGGGGTGCGGCTTGATGAACGCGACGCAGCGCGAGAGCCGCCGGCCGTCCTCCTCCGCGGCGCCGAAGTGCCCGGCGGGCCAGGCGTCGACCTGGATGGCGTCGAAGTCGGTGATGCCGCGCCGCGCCATCGCTGCCTGGAACTCGGGGTGGAGCCGCACGAGCTCCTCGGCCTCCATCAGCTCCGAGATGACCGCCATCGGCTGGATGTCGGTCCGCCGCACGCCAGGAGGTCACGGCGGCGGGCTCGAGCGCGACCAGCGCCTCGACCGTCGCCTGGGCGCCCTGGTCGAGGATCACCACCTCGGCCTCGCGGGGCGGGGCCTCGCCGCCGGCCGCCCAGGCCAGCACGTCAGCCTTGAGCGGCTCGCGCAGGCTGATGGAGATGAAGCGCGTGCGCTCGCTGAGCGCTGCGAACTCCGCGTGCGAGCGCACGATCGACGACACCGCGGCGACTTCCGTCGCCGTCAGCGGATCGAGCGGGTGGACGCCGGGTCCGTTCCGTTGTATTCCCTCCAAGGCTCTCGTAGTATCGCCACCCACAATCGTCGAGCGAGCAGGACCAACCCCAGCGGCTCCTGCGACGAGCTCGCAGAGGCGTGTGCGCGGAGGAAGAATGAACAGGTTGCAGCGTCGCTTGGCGGCGATGGCGGCGATGGCGGTTCTCGCGGTACTCGCCGTGACCGGCGGCACGACCGCCGGCGCGAAGGACACGAGGGCCCGCGAGGACATCCGCGGCCAGACGATCACCGTGCTCGTGCCCTACCGGATTCCGCCCGAGGTCATCGCGGCGTTCACGAAGGCGACCGGCGTCAAGGTCAACTACGTCGTGACCGGCTGGGACGCGACGCACTCCAAGCTCGTCGTCGCCAACACCGCGCGCACCTACATCGCCGACGTGGCCGAGTTCGACTGGTCGTTCACGGGCCAGTTCGCCGGCGCCAAGTGGGTCGAGCCGCTCGAGGGGCTGCTCCCGGCGCCGCTGCTGAAGGACCTCGCGAGCACGGGCGCGGCCTTCAAGTCGGGCGGCAAGACCTACGCGGCCTGCTTCTCCAACGACTTCCGCATCTCGATCTACAACAAGAAGATGTTCGCCAAGGCGGGCATCAAGAAGTTCCCGACCACGCTCGCCGGGCTCGGCGCAGGCCGCCGAGAAGCTCAAGGCCTCGGGCGTCAAGTACCCGCTCTCGATCCCCATGGCGGCGACCGAGGGCGGCGTCACGCCGTGGTACCTGCTGACGCTCGCCAACGGCGGCCAGCTGTTCGACAAGAACTTCAAGCCGACCTTCCAGCAGCCCGGCTCGGCCGGCTACAAGGCGCTGCAGTGGGAGGCCCTGGCCGTCAAGAAGGGCTGGGTCTCGCCCGGCGCCGTCTCGCTCGACGACGCCGCCGCCTTCGACAAGTTCACCGCCGGCCAGACCGCCATCGTGCTCGCGACCGGCCCCGGCAACCTCGTGACGGCGAACGACCCGAAGGAGTCGAGCATCGCCGGCTCCGGCGGCGGCCGCGCTCGTGCCGGGCGCCACCGGCCCGAACGCGTCGTTCGGCCTGCCCGAGGGTCTCTCGATCCCGGTCACGGCCAAGCACAAGGCCGCCGCGGCCGCCTTCATCGAGTGGTGGCAGAAGCCGGCCAACGCGATCCGATCTACAAGAAGGAAGGCAACCTGCCCTGCGGCGCCTCGGTCATCAAGCAGCTCGCGGGCTCGGGCCAGCTGGCCGGCGGCCCGGTGCTCGGCGCAGCAGCTGAAGGTCGTCAAGCCGCTCTTCCCGCAGGGCGCGCCGGTCTGGTACTCGCAGTTCAGCTCCGACGCGCAGGGCCTGCTCAACGCGGCGGTGAAGGGCCAGATGAGCGTCTCGGACGCCCTCAACCAGCTCGCGCAGAAGGCCACAGACGCACGCCAGCGCATGATCCACGCCGGCACATGACCGTCTGCCTCTGAACGCGTGAGGGGCTGGTTCCGCGCCCACGAGTCGGCTGCACTCGGACTGCTGATGGTGCTGCCGGCCGTGGTCGCGGTCGGCGGGCTGATCGTCTACCCGCTCGTCAAGGGCTTCCAGACGAGCGTCATGTCGTCGGGCCAGTTCGGCCAGCCGCAGCGCTACGTCGGCCTGCGCAACTACCGGCAGGTCATCGACGACCCGACGGCGATCGACGCCATCCGGCACACGTTCGAATACGTGCTGCTGGCGGTCTCGCTGGAGCTCGTGCTCGGCGTCTTCATCGCGGTCACGCTGCGCCGCATCTTCCCGGGGCGCGGCATCGTGCTCGCGATCCTGGTGCTGCCCTGGGCGCTGCCGTCGGTGGTCAGCGGCGTGCTCTGGAAGCGCGTCTTCGACCCCGACAACGGCCTGCTCAACAGCCTCCTGATCCACCTGCACCTGATCAACGAGCCGCACGTCTGGCTCGCGGGCGGCCGCTGGGCGATCGCGTTCGTCACGATCGTGCACGTCTGGGGCGTGCTGCCGCTGGTCAGCCTGATCTTCCTGGCGGGCCTGCAGAGCATCCCGGAGGAGCTCTACAACGCCTCGTCGGTGGACGGCGCGGGCGGCTGGCGCCAGTTCCGCTACATCACGCTGCCGCTGCTGCGGCCCTCGATGGCCGTCGCGCTGACGATCGGCACGCTGCTCGCGATCGCGATCTTCGACGAGGTCTACGTGCTCAACGGCACGGCGCTCAACACGCGCTCGATCCTGATCCAGGTCTACACGACCACGTTCGTCGAGGCCGACTTCGCGCACGGCACGGCGCTCGCGTTCCTGCTCGCCGGCGCGACGGCCGTGCTCGGGACGTTCTACGTGATCGGCCTGCGGAGGTCGACGAGAGTGAACGATCCGACGCTCGCCGGGCGCATCGTCAAGTGGCGTCTCGATCCTCTGGATCGTGGCCTGGTCGCTCGGCCCGATCGTGATCGGGGTCGTCACGAGCCTCTCGAGCCAGAAGGACGTGCGCGCGGTGCCCGCGCGCTGGGTGCCGCACGAGCTGACGACGGAGGCCTACCGGCAGCTCCTGCTGGGCACGAGCGGCGGCGCGCGCGGGCGGCACCGTGACCGAGGCAGGCGTCTTCAGCCACGCGATGCTGGTGAGCACCGAGGTCGCGGCCATGGCGACCGCCCTCATCCTGATCGTCTCCACGATGGCCGCGTACGCCTTCGGCCGCCTGCGCTTCCGGCTCGGGCGGACGCTCTTCTACGCCGTGCTCGCGACGATGCTCGTGCCGGTCTTCGTGGTCGCCGTGACGCTCTTCCAGGTCATGGCCGACCTGCACCTGATCGACACCAAGCGCGGCCTCACGCTCGTCTTCCTGGCGACGCTCTCGCCGCTCGCGACCTGGCTCCTCTACAACCACGTGCGCGAGATGGACACCGGGCCGGAGGAGGCCGCGCTGGTCGACGGCTGCCGGCGCTGGCAGGCGTTCCTGCGCGTCGTCGTGCCGCAGATGGGCTCGGCGATCGCCGCCGTCGCTGCCATCGTTGCGCTGTCGGTCTGGGGCGAGTTCCTGATCCCGCTGCTCCTGACCTCGACCTCGAACTCGAAGCCCGTGACCGTGCTGATCACCGAATACGTGGGCAAGTACACGACGAACTACCCGATCCTGGCGGCCGCCGGCGTGCTCGCCCTGCTGCCGCCCGCCCTGCTCGCGCTGTTCCTCAACCGGCGCATCACGAGCGTGATGGCGGGCTCCTCGTGATCCGGCCCGTGCCGCGACGACGAGCGCGAGGCCGTCCTCGAGATCATCAACGCCGCCGCCGAGGCCTACCGCGGCGTGATCCCCGCCGATCGCTGGCACGAGCCGTACATGGGCGCCGAGGAGCTCGACGGCGAGCTCGCGAGCGGCGTCGCGTTCTGGGGCTACGAGTCGGCCGGCGAGCTGATCGGCGTGATGGGCATCCAGCGCGTCGGCGACGCCGACCTCATCCGCCACGCCTACGTGCGACCCGGCCGCCAGGGCGGCGGCATCGGCGGCGCGCTGCTCGACGCACCTGCGGGAGCTGACGGAGGGGCGCATGCTGGTCGGTACCTGGGCGGCCGCCGAGTGGGCGATCGCCTTCTACCGGCGCAACGGCTTCGAGCTGGTGACGCCCGAGCAGAAGACGCGCCTGCTGAAGACCTACTGGGATATCCCCGAGCGGCAGATCGAGACCTCGGTGGTGCTCGCGAACCCGGGACTCCCCTCGTGATCCGCCACCTCGGCTACACGCGCGAGCGGCTCGAGCAGATCTCGGAGCGCATGCGCGAGCGCATCTATGCAGAATCGCGCCCCGCCGACGACGTGCTCGTGAGCGCGGCGGTCGACCGCATCTCCTGGGAGGAGGCGCAGGCGCTCGACTACCGGCCCGCCGTGCTGGGCGAGCGCTTCGGGCCGCTCTGGGCGACGTACTGGTTCCGCGTTCGCGCGACCGTGCCGGAGGAGTGGCGCGGGCGTCGCGTCGACCTGCTCTTCGTCTCGCAGTGCGAGGCGGCGCTCTGGCGCGACGGCCGCATCCTGCAGGGGCTGAACACGGGCGGCGACGGCGAGCGGCCCGACGCCGTGCTGGCCGCGGAGTGCAGAGCCCGGGCCGCTCGAGCTGCAGATCGAGCTCGCCTGCAACGGGATGTTCGGCGCCCAGGACGCGCCGCCCGAGCTGAAGCGCTGCGACATCGCACTCTTCGATCCCGAGGCGCAACAGCGCTACTTCGACTTCGAGACGCTCCGCGCGCTCGAGGTCGAGACGCGCGACGAGGCCTGGTCGGGCCTGCTGCGCGAGGAGCTGAACCGCTTCTGCAACGAGGGCGATCCGGCCATCCTGGCCGCGCTCCTACGAGCACCGCATCGCGCCTCGCACGCGCACGAGCTCGCGGCGATCGGGCATGCGCACATCGACACCGCCTGGCTGTGGCCGCTGGCCGAGACCTACCGCAAGATGCAGCGCAGCTTCAGCTCGCAGCTCCGCTACATGGAGGACTACCCCGAGTACCGCTTCGCCTGCTCGCAGGCCCAGCAGTACGCCTGGATCAAGGAGCGCAATCCCGATCTCTGGCAGCGGATCCGCGCCGCCGTCGAGCGGGGGCAGTTCGTCCCCGTCGGCGGCAGCTGGGTCGAGCCCGACTGCAACCTGCCCTCGGGCGAGTCGCTCGCGCGCCAGTTCCTGTACGGCCAGCGCTGGTTCGAGCGCGAGTTCGGGCGGCGCCATCGCGAGTTCTGGAGCCCGGACGCCTTCGGCTACGCGGGGCAGCTGCCGCAGATCCTGCGCGAGGCCGGCATCACGCGCTTCCTCACCCAGAAGCTCTCCTGGAACCGCTTCAACCGGCCCGAGCACCACACGCTCGTGTGGCAGGGCGACGACGGCAGCGAGGTGCTCGCGCACTATCCGCCCGCCGACACCTACAACTGCGAGGTCAGCGTGGCGGAGCTGCTCAAGGTGACGCGCGAGTACCGCGATCACGACCACTCGCGCACGAGCCTGCTCGTCTACGGCTACGGCGACGGGGGCGGCGGGCCCGACGCGCGGATGCTCGAGTTCGCTGCGGCGCGCGGCCGACCTGCAGGGCCTGCCGCGCACGACGCCGAGGACGAGCGAGGAGTTCTTCGGCGCGCTCGAGGCCGAGGGCGCCGATCGGCCGGTCGTCGTGGGCGAGCTCTACTTCGAGTACCACCGCGGCGTCTACACGTCGCAGGCGCGCACCAAGCGCGGCAACCGGCGAGGCGAGCAGGCCCTGCACGACGCCGAGTTCCTCGCCTGCCTCAGCGGCGACTACCCCCGCGAGCGAGCTCGACCGGCTGTGGAAGCTGCTCCTGCTGCAGCAGTTCCACGACATCCTTCCCGGCTCGTCGATCGGGCTCGTCTACGAGGACGCCGAGCGCGACCTGGCGGCCGTCGAGGCAGGCGCCGACGCGCTGATCCCGCCAGGCGAGGCGCTCGTGAACACCGTCGGCATTCGCGCGTCGCGAGGTCGTCGGCGACTCGCTGCTGGAAGCCGCACCGTTCGGCGCGGCGCGGGTCGTCGAGAGCCGGCGACGAGGTGCGCGTCGACGGGCTGACGCTCGAGAACGCCCACCTGCGCGTCACGCTCTCGCCGGACGGCTCGGTCGAGTCGGTGCTGCACAAGGCGAGCGGCCGCGAGGCGCTCGCGGCCCGGGCAACCGCCTCGAGCTCTCCGAGGACCGCCCCGTCAACTTCGATGCGTGGGACATCGACCCGTCGGCGCTCGAGACGCGCCGCGACTTCGAGCCCGCGACCTCCTGGAGCACGCGCTCCACGCCGCTGCGCGCCGAGATCGTGTTCGAGCGCCCCTCGCTGACGCAGGTGGTACGACTCGACGCCGGATCGCGCCGCGTCGAGTTCCACACGACGATCGACTGGCAGGAGGAGCACACGCTGCTCAAGGTCTGCTTCCCGCTCGCCGTGCACGCGCGCAGCGCGACCTACGAGATGCCGTTCGGCTACGCCGAGCGGCCGACGCACTGGTCGTCGAGCTGGGATCGCGCGCGCTACGAGGTGCCGGGCCACCGCTGGGCCGATCTCTCCGAGCACGGCTTCGGCGTCGCGCTCCTGAACGACTGCAAGTACGGCTGGAGCTGTTTCGGCAATGAGTTGCGCCTGAGCCTGCTGCGCTCGCCCCGGATGCCCGATCCCGGAGCGGACATCGGCCGCCACGAGTTCGCCTACGCGCTGCTGCCGCACTGCCGGCGACTGGCGCGAGGCCGGAGTCGTCGGCGAGGCCGTCTGCTTCAACGCCCCGCTGCGCGCGACGTCCGCGGCGCTGCCCGAGTCGTTCGCCTCGGTGGACGATCCCAGCCTCGTGCTCGACACGATCAAGCGCGCCGAGGACTCCGATGCGCTCGTGCTGCGGCTGTATGAGGCCCACGGCGGGCGCGGCTGCGCGCGCCTGCGGGTCGGCGCGCCATTCTCGTCGGCCCGGCGGGCGAACATCCTCGAGGACGACGGCGACGCGCTCGAGATCGACGGCGACGCGGTGCTGGTGCCATACCGGCCGCACGAGATCGTCACCGTGAAGCTGTCGTGACGCTCCCGCTCGCGGGGAGGACCGCACTCGTGACCGGCGTCAGCCGCCGCACGGGCATCGGCTTCGCAACGGCCCACCGCCTCGCCTCCCTGGGCGCGAGCATCGCTATCCAGGGCTTCGCCGCCGGCGATGCGGAAGACGCCGCCAGATCGGCCGACGGGGCTGCCGAGGCAGTGCTGGAGGAGCTGCGCGGCGTGGATCCTGAGGTCGTCTTCATCGAGGCCGACTTCGCGGATCCGGGCGCAGCAGGCCGTGTGGTGTCGGCCGCGGCCGACACACGCGGGCCGCTCGACATCCTCGTGGCGAACCACGCGCGCAGCGTCGAGGGCTCCCTGGACGACGTGACGGCCGAGGAGCTCGATCTGTCGTTCGCCGTCAACGCCCGCGGCTCGGTGCTGCTGGCGCAGGCGTTCGCGGCGCAGTTCGAGGCTGCGCACGGGCGGATCGTCCTGCTCACGAGCGGGCAGGGCGGAAGCGCGATGCCGACCGAGCTCGCGTATGCCGTCTCGAAGGGCGCGATCCACCAGATGACTCGCTCGCTCGCCGCGCACCTGATGGGCCGTGGCATCACGGTCAACGCCGTCAATCCCGGGCCGACCGACACGGGTTGGGCAGACGAGGCGACCCGAGCCGAGGTCGCGGGCATCATGCCGACCGGCCGCTGGGGGTCGCCGTCGGATGCCGCCAACCTGATCGCCTTGCTCTGCTCTGCCGACGCCGCCTGGGTCACGGGCCAGGTCATCGACGCCGACGGCGGGTTCTCGCTCTGAGTGCCCTACCCGCTCAGGCGGGATCGCCGCGAAGCCGCGACCAGAGCTGCGCGTCGCGCCGCACGCCGGGCTTGACGAGGATCGAGCGCATCACGCCCTCGAGTGTGTAGCCGGCGCCTGCAGCGACGCGACTCGACGCGACGTTCTCGCTGTCGATGATCAGCACGATCCTCTCGGCGCCGGTCTCCGCGAACGCCCACGCGGTGAGCTGGCGGAGGATCTCGCGTGCGACGCCGCGACCGCGGGCGGCCGAGGCCACGACGTAGCCGAGCTCGACTTCCCCTGCGCTCTCGTCGATCGCCGGTGCGAGCCCGACGCCCAGAAAGCGGCTCTCCTCGTCGAGCGCCGCAAAGCCCGCGCAGCTTCCGTCGCGCTCGCCCGCCACGTAGCGCGCGAGCCAGGTCTCGACGAAGTCCGGGGGTGGGGGCTCGGGGATGCGCGTGAAGCGCACCACGCTGGGATCGGCCGCGAGCGCGTCCAGGTCGGGCACGTGGCGCGCGCCCAGCCGCTCCAGGATGACGCGCGGCTGCGTCAAGACGCCGGCGCAGCGACGTTGTCGGCCAGGCGCTTGAGCACGTCGTCGAGCTGCCGTAGCTCGTCGCGCGAGAACCCCGCCTGCAGGCGCTTGTTGAATGCGATCACGGCGACGAGCATCCGGTCGTAGGCCGCGCTCCCGGCCTCGGTGAGCTCGACGTGGACGGCTCGCCGGTCGCTTTCCGAGCGCCGTCGGGTGACGAAGCCGCTCTGCTCGAGGTTGTCGAGATGGCGCGTCATCGTCGGCCCCTCGATGCCCAGGGAGCGCGCGAGGTCGAGCTGGGTCGACCAGCGATCGTGCTTGAGCGAGTTGAGGATCAGCCAGACCGGGAGGGAGCCGCCTTCGGCGCGCAAGACCGCGTTGAAGGCGGAGCTGACGGCCTTCGATGTCGTCGCCAGCGTGCGCCCGATCGGAGCACGGTCAAGTCTCATCGCGGATCACCGTTCAGGAGTGTAGCTGGCGCATACAATGATTAGTATACGAATCGTTCGTTTGCTAAGTTTATCGGCGTACCCGATTCCTACCCGAGGAGATGCGCGATGAACGACGTGTTGTTTGCCAGCGACACCTGGCCCCACCACTGGTGGTTCCTGTTCTTCCCGCTGTTCTGGCTGCTCGTGTTCGCCTGCCTCTTCCGCTTCGTCTTCTGGCGTCGCCGTGGTTGCTGGTCGCGCAGCGACCGCCCGGGGCCGCAGCGCGCGCAGGGGATCCTGGCCGAGCGCTACGCCCGCGGCGAGATCGGCGACGAGGAGTACCGCACCCGCCTCGACCGCCTGCGCGCGGATGCACAGGCCTGAGGCCGGGCATGCGCATCAGTCTCAGCCTGACGAGCTACTCCTGGCCCGACCGCGCGTATCCCGCACGGCTTGCGGCAGTCGTGCGCGCGGCCGACGCGGGCGGGCTCGACACCGTCTGGGTACCCGACCACCTGCTGCAGGCGGCTCCCTGGAGCAGCCTCGAGGACGAGATGCTCGAGGCCTACACGACGCTCGGCTTCCTGGCCGGGCAGGGCGGGCGGATCCGGCTCGGGGCGATGGTCACCGCCGCCACCTACCGGGCCCCCGCCCTGCTCGTGAAGGCCGTGACGACGCTCGACGTGCTCTCGGGCGGTCGCGCCTGGCTGGGCGTGGGGACGGGATACCACGAGCTCGAGGCCCGCGCGCTGGGCCTCTCGCTCCCACCCGTGAGTGAGCGCTACGAGCTCCTGGAGGAGACGCTCCGGCTCGCGTTGCAGATGTGGGCCGGCGACGACGCGCCTTTCGAAGGCGCGCAGCTGCGGCTCGAGCAGCCGATCAACAGCCCGCAGGCGATCAGCCGCCCGCACCCGCCGATCCTGATCGGCGGCATGGGGGAGCGCAAGACGCTGCGCCTGGTCGCGCGCTACGCCGACGCCTGCAACCTCTTCGACATCCCCGACGGAGGTGCCACGATCAGGCGCAAGCTGGCGGTGCTCGCCGAGCACTGCGAGGCGGCGGGCAGGCCCTTCGAGGAGATCGAGAAGACCGTGAGCACGCGCCTCGAACCCGGCGAGACTGCGGAGGCGTTCGCCGAGCGCTGTGCGGCGCTCGCGGACCTCGGAGTGGAGCACGCGGTCGTCATCGCGGCCGAGCCGTGGAGCGAGCAACGCATCGCGATCCTGGCGTCCGCCGTCTCGTGACGGCGGATCAACGCGTCGACGTCGCCGGGCGCTCGCCCGACAGCGCGGCCAGCAGACCGAGCGCGATGTACATCAGCGCGCTCCCGCGCGCCACGCGCAGGCGGGCGCGGGCGCTGCGCTTGAGCCGGCCCGCGAGCAGCGAGGCGAGCAGCACATACGCCATGTCGGAGCAGGCCGCGATCGCGATGTAGAGCGCGCCCAGGGCCAGCGTCTGCGGGAGGATGGCAGCGTCGCGCTCGAGGAACTGCGGGAAGAAAGCGAGGAAGAAGATCGCCACCTTCGGATTGAGCAGCTGCACGACGAAGCCCTGGCCGGCGATGCGCCGCGCCGATGCGGGCTCGGCCACCGCATCGATGTCCTCGGCGCCGTCACGCCAGCGCTTGACGCCGAGCGCGATGAGGTAGACGGCGCCGCCGTAGCGCAACACGTCGAGCGCCTGGGCCGAGGTGGCGAGCAGCGCGGAGAGCCCCAATGCGACAGCGAGGACGTGCACGAGCTCGGCCGACTCGATGCCGATCATCGACGCGATGCCGGCCCTGCGGCCCTGGTCGATGCTGCGCCCGACGACGTAGAGCACGCCCGGGCCGGGCGTCGCCACGAGCGCGAAGGAGACGCCGCAGAAGACCAGGATCGTTGCCATGTCCGGCATCAGGCGAGCCACTCTCGCTGCAGGATCGCGAAGACGAGCTCGTCGCTCCACTCGCCCTTGAAGATCTCGTTCTCGACCAGGTGCGCCTCCTGCCGCATGCCGAGGCGGCGCAGCAGCCCGGCGGAAGCCTCGTTGCGGAGATCGAGCCGGCCGTAGACGCGGTGCAGCCCGAGCTCGGCGAAGGCCACGTGGAGCAGCGCGGCGGCTGCTTCGCGTGCGTATCCCTTGCCCTGCGCGTCGGGGTGGAAGACGAATCCGATCTCGCCCTGGCGGTGAAAGGCGCTGCGCAGCGTGAGGGAGACGTCGCCGATCACGCGGCCGTCCTCCTGCCGCTCGGCGGCCAGCACCAGCCCGTCGTCGTCGACCTGCAGGCTGGTCTGGGTCGTGCGCTTCTCGATCAGCTCCTCGACCTCCTCGCGCGTGCGCACCTCGTCGTAGAGGTAGCGCATGACCTCGGGGCGCGACTGGATGTCGAGCAGGTCGTCGACGTCCCTGCGCTCGTAGGGGCGGAGGAGCAGCCGCTCGGTGACGATTGCCGATTGCAGCGTGAACACAGGCGGATTCTGGCACTCCCGTTGGCCACAGCCGACATACACTCGCGCCGTGAGCGCGTGTCCGCGATGCGGCCAGGAGAACCCCGAGGGCGCCCGCTTCTGCAACGCGTGCGGGATGGCGCTCGCGTCTGCGCACGAGCCGGAGCGCGACGTGCGCAAGGTCGTCACCGCCCTGTTCTGCGACATGGCGGGGTCCACGGCCCGCGCCGAGCGGCTCGATCCCGAAGCCATGCGTGCGGTCATGGCGGAGTACTTCGACGCCATGCGCACCGTGATCGAGCGCCACGGCGGCACCGTCGAGAAGTTCGTCGGCGACGCGGTGATGGCGCTCTTCGGCGTGCCCGACCTGCACGAGGACGACGCTCTGCGTGCCGTCAGGGCGGCGATCGAGATGCGCGGCGAACTCGAGCGGCTCGCGATCCCGGCCAGGATCGGCATCAACACCGGTGAGGTCATCGCAGGCGGAGACGCCCTCGTGACCGGGGGTGCGATCAACGTCGCCGCCCGGCTCGAGCAGGCGGCGGGCGCCGGGCAGGTGCTGATCGGCGAGTCCACCTACGAGCTGGTGCGCGATGCCGTCGAGGCCGTGGAGGCCGAGCCGGTCGTGGCCAAGGGCACCGCCGAGCCGCTCCGGGCCTGGTACGTCGTGGGCATCGCTGCCGGCGCTGCCGGGTTCGCCCGTCGGATGGATGCTCCGCTGGTCGGCCGGGAGCGCGAGCTCGCGGCGCTGCGCGAGACCTATGAGCGCTGCGTGCGCGAGCGCCGGTGCCACGTCATCACCCTGCTCGGCGCTCCCGGAGCGGGGAAGTCGCGCCTTGCGGCCGAGTTTGCGACCGGGCCTGCGGCGGACGCAACGGTGCTCACCGGGCACTGTCTCTCGTACGGCGAGGGCATCGCGTTCTGGCCGATCGCCGAGATGGTTCGCGCTGCAGCGGGCATCGCGGAGGAGGACAGCGCCGCGTCGGCGCGCGGCAAGCTCGTCGAGTTCGCGCGCAGGGAGCTCGACGCGTTGCTGCCAGAAGGCGAATGGCTCGACGCCGGCGCAGCGGCCGAGCGGGTCGCATGGGCGATCGGGCTGGACGACGAGGTGGCCGACGCCGGCGAGATCGCCTGGGCGACGCGCAAGCTCTTCGAATGGCTTGCCGCGCGCGCGCCTCTCGTGCTCGTGTTCGAGGACATCCACTGGGCCGAGCAGGCGCTGCTCGACCTGATCGACACCATGGCCGAACTGTCGCGCGGGGCGCCGATCCTGATCATCTGCACGGCGCGTCCGGAGCTGCTCGAGGGCCGGCTGAACGCGGCCTCGATCCCGCTCGAGCCGCTCAGCGAGGAGAGCACGGTGCAGCTCATCGCGACCCGCGCCGAGGCCGCGCGCCTGAGCGCCCGGCGCCGTGAGCAGATCGTGGCCGCCGCCGAGGGCAATCCGCTCTTCGTCGAGCAATTGCTGGCCACGGTGAGCGATGACGGCGAGCGTGAGATCGCGATTCCGAGAACGATCCAGGCGCTGCTGGCCGCGCGCCTCGAGAGCCTCGCCGCCGACGAGCGTCGCGTGCTGGAGTGCGCCTCCATCGAGGGCCGGGTATTCCAGCGCGCAAGCTGTGAGGCACTCGCGCCCGACGTTGGCGCGAATGAGATTGCGGCGCTGCTGGAGAGCCTGACGCGCCGTCAGCTGATCGGTCCCGAGCACTCGCGCTCGGCAGGCGAGACGTTCCGCTTTCAGCATCAGCTGATCTGCGACGCGGCCTATGCGCACATCTCCAAGCGCGACCGCGCGGAGCTGCACGAGCGCTATGCGGACTGGCTCGAGCCGCGCGTGAGGGAGCGAGCCGCCGAATACGAGGAGATCGTCGCGTTCCATCTCGAGCGCGCCTGGCGGCTGAGCGGCGAGCTCGAGCCTGACGGCGGGAGCTCGCGGGCCGAGCTCGCGCTACGCGCCGGGCGCTTGCTGGCAGCGGCGGGCGCCCGTGCGCGCGAGCGCGGCGACGCCCATTCGGCCGTCCGGCTCCTGACACCGGCCCGCGAGCTGCTGCAGGGGAGAGGCACGGCGCGCTGCGAGCTGCTGCTCGACCTCTCGCGCGTGCAGTACGCCAACGGTGACAACGCCGCCGCGGGCGCGATGGCGCGCGAGGCCCTCGAGCTTGCGACGGAGCTGGGGGATGACCGGCTGGCGGCGCGGGCCGAGCTGGTCGCGCTCCCGGTCGAGGCGGAGGCGTCCGCATCGTGGATGGAGCAGGCCGGCAGGCTCGGTTCGCTGATCGCGCGCATGACCGAGCTCGGGGACGACTTCGGCCTCGCGCTGGCGTGGGCCATGCGCTCCAGCGAAGGCGGGGCGCTCATGCAGGCCCACATCGAGATCTCCGCTGCCGAGCGCGCTCGCATCCACGCCCGGCGCGCCCGCCAGCGCGATCTCGAGCTCGACCTGCTGCCCGAGATCTGCGCATCCTGCCTGTGGGGGGCGATTCCCGTCGGCGCGGCTCTCAGCCGCAGCCACGAGGCGCTCGCGGTCGTGGCCGACGATCCGCCGCGACGTGCCAAGGTGACGGCCGTCATCGCCGCTCTCATGGCGATGGGCGCGGACGTGGAAGGCGCCCGCGCGCTGCGCGAGCAGCGCACTGCCGTCGATGCCGATCTCGCGAGCCGGATGGACGTCTGGTTCCAGGTCCAGCACTGGTCGGTCGTCGACATGATGAGCGGCGACTATGCGGCGGCCGAGGCGATGCTGCGCGCCAGCATCGAGGCGATGGACCCGCATTCGCATCTCTACGGCGTCAACCGCGACATGATGGCCCACGCCGTCCTGGCCCAGGGCAGATTCGACGAGGCCGAGCAGCATGCGCTCGAGAGCGCGCGCTTCGGCAGGCGCCCGAGCGCCGCCTACGGCGCCGATTGGCGGAGCATCCGGGCGCGGGTGATCGCCCACCGCGGCGGACCCTTCGACGAGGCGGTGTCGCTGGCGCGCGAGGCCTCGATCCTCATGGCGACGACGGACTATCTCAACGATCGCGCCGCCATCGACCTGAATCTGGCGATCGTCGCGCGCGCCGCCGGCCGGCTGGACGAGGCCGACAACGCGTTCCGCAACGCTCTGCGAACGTGGGAGGACAAGGGCAACAGCGTGGCTGCGGCCAATGCGCACCGGCTGTACGAGGAATTCGAGCCCGCGCGATAGGCGGCTGCATCAGCCTGGATGCCCGAGCACCTTCGCGGCGAAGACCGGGTACGTCCCGGCGAGCTCTCGGCACACGGCGCCGCGCGTGAGGGCGAGGGTCGCCTCGTCGGGTGCGGGTGTCTCGGGCACCCCTTCGTCCCACTCGAAGTCGAAGCCGGTGTTGGCGCGGATCTCCTCCACGCTCTGGCCCGGGTGGATGCTCGCCAGCCGGAAGCGACCCGCCTCGCGGTCGAAGCTGAACACGCAGCGCCCGGTCACGAGTGCCACGGGCCCGCCCGGCCGGTAGGTGCCCGCGGGGCTCGTACCCGGCGCGCTGATGAAGTCGACCCGCTCCACGAGCGTCCGCAGCGAGTGGTCGGGCTGAAACAGGATCACGCGCGGCACGAGGAAGTAGAGGTAGGCCGAGCCGAACGACCCGGCGAAGCGGATGTCACTGCGGGGGTAGTCGCCGGTGCCGACGAGGTTGATGTCGGCCGCGCCGTCGATCTGCACGCCACCCAGGAAGAACGCGTCGATCCGGCCCTCGGCGGCGCAGTCGAACAGCTCCTTGCCCCCGTCGGTGAAGTGCGTCTGCCGGCTCCCGAGCAGGGAGACGCGCAGGCGACCGTCGCTGCGCTCCCGGGCGAGCAGCGCCGCGGCGGCGGGAATCGGCGAGGCGGCGCCCACGGCGACGTGGCCCACGCCCTCGAGCAGGCCCGCGATGGTGCCGATCAGGAGTTCCTCGGTGCGGTAGCTCATTCAGTTGGAGCTTCCGAGCGCGCGGACGTGCTCGTCGAGGTAGCGCTCGAAGCCCTCCGGAGTCCTGGCCAGCTCCGCGTACAGGCGCAGATGCCCGGCATCGGCCGCATAGGACCCGCGAAGCCCGATCGGCCAGGCTCCCTGCGGCGCTTCTGCCAGCGCCGTCACGTAGAGCGCCGGGATCGTCCCCGCCGCCATACGGTCGTCGGCCAGCAGATCCTCGTCGCTGATCCGCTCGATCGTGACGAGCGTTCTGCGGGCGGCGTGCGCCATGACCATCAGCTCGCGACGCACGCCGATCCACACGTTGCCGCTGCGATCGGCCACGGCGGCGTGGAACAACGCGACGTCGGGCCTGATCGCCGGCACGAGCACGATCGGATCGTCCTCGCCGAACGGGTTGTCGGCCACGCGCCAGTCGTCCCGGTGGGCGAGGACGTCGGAGCCGAGAATGCCGCGCAGGGGGATGAACGGGATGCCCTTCTCCGCCGCCTGCAGTCCCGCGTGGATCGCCGGGCAGGTCGCATCGCGGATCGCGATCGACCCGCTCGAGACCGCCTCGCGGAAGCGCGGCGCCTGGCCATGCTCGCCCAGCGTCACCGCCGAGGTCTCGACGACCGCGACGCAGCCAGCGCCGATCAGCATGTCGGCCTGAAAGCCGGCCTGCGGGACGGTGATGAGGTGCAGATCCCTGACACCCCGGCGAATCAGCGACCGCACGGCGGCCATGGCGCAGCCGGAGTAGTCGGCCGGAATCGCGATGCGGGCACCGTCGGGGATCTGCGCCGCGAGCTCGTCGACGGACGTGAAGCTCTCGCTCACACGCGGATCCTGACAGCTTGCGGGATATGGTCCGAACCATGCGGATCGCGCGCGTCGACGTCCACGGCTACGACCTGACCTACGTCCATGGCACATACGTCATGTCGGGAGGCCGCGAGATCGTCAGCCTGCCCAGCACCGTCGTGCGCATCACCGCCGACGACGGGACGCAGGGCTTCGGCGAGACGTGCCCGCTCGGCCCGGCCTACCTCCCGGCTCATGGCGGTGGCGCGCGCGCCGCCCTGCGCGAGCTCGGGCCGGCGCTGCTCGGCCTCGATCCGTGCGCACTGGCGACCGTGAACGACGCGCTCGACACGGCCTTGCTCGGCCACGCCTATGCCAAGAGCGCCGTCGACGTCGCCTGCTGGGACCTGCTCGGCAAGGCGACCGGGCAGGCGGTCTGCACGCTGCTCGGCGGCCGCCGGCAGGCCACCTTCCCGCTCTACATCGCAGTGCCGCTCGGGCCGGCCGAGGAGATGGCGGCCTACGTCCAGGCACGGCGCGCCGAGGGCATCCACCAGTTCCAGCTCAAGCTCGGCGCCGACCCGCACGACGACGCCGCACGGGTTCGAGCGGTGCTCGCGGCGACGACGGATGAGGATGTCGTGATCGCCGATGCGAACGGCGGCTGGCGGCTCCAGGACGCAGTCGTGGCCGCGCGCCTGCTGGACGGGCTCGACCGCGTCTTCTTCGAGCAGCCGTGCCCGACGCTCGAGGAATGCCTCTACGTGCGGCAGCGGACGACGCTGCCGATGGTGCTCGACGAGGTGATCACCGATGCCGCCGCGCTCCTGCGAGCCTTTCACGCGGGCGGCATGGAGGCCATCAACCTCAAGATCTCCAAGGTCGGCGGTCTCACGCGCGCGCGCCAGATGCGCGAGCTCGCCGAGACCCTCGGCCTCAGGCTGACGATCGAGGACACCTGGGGCGGCGATCTCGTGACCGCGGCCGTGAGCCATCTCGCGGCCAGCGTGCGGCCCGAGGCGCTCTTCACGGTGTCGTTCATGAACGACTGGACGAACGAGCACATCGCGGGGTACCAGCCGCGCTCCCAGGACGGCGTCGGGGCGGCGCCGGGCGGCCCGGGCTTGGGCGTCGAGGTCGATCGGGAGATGCTCGGCGCGCCGCTCTTCAGCTTCGGCGCCTGAGAGCTCCTGCTTCCTCAGCTCGCGCCGGCGGCGGGCTCGAGCGGGACGCGGTCGGTGCGCGCCCAGTCGCGCCGCGTGCCCGCTTGCCGCGCGATCGAGCGCACCAGCACGGGGAAGAGCAGCCAGGTGTAGAGCGCGTAGAGGTGCGCCAGCCCGAGGGCTCGCAGCCAGCTCCGCCAGCCGGTGCGTGGTGCGGGTCGCCAGGCAGCCGAGCACGGAATTCGAGAAGCCCAGGACGTAGACCTCGGGCCACACCTGGATCGACGGGATGATCGGCGCGAGGCCGAGGACGAAGAGCACGATCGCACAGACCAGTCCCGCGCCCACCGTCGCCTGCCAGACCGGCATCAGGAGGTAGAAGACCTCGCCGAGCCGCGCAGGCCGCGCGAACGGCGCGCGCCACATGGCGCCGAGCAGGTCGAAGGCCTGCAGGTTGCCCTGCGCCCAGCGCGTGCGCTGGCGCAGCAGCGGTCGCAGGCGTGGGACGCCCTGCTGCTCGACCACGGCGCGCATCTCCTGACGCGATTTCCAGCCGGCCGCGAGCAGGCGCAGGCCGAGGTCCTGATCCTCGGTCAGCCGGTTGCGCCACGGGCCCGGCCCTTCGACGATGGCGTCGAGCGCGGCCAGGCGGTTGAACTGCCCGTTGCCGCCCATGCCGGCGGTGCCCTTGGCGTTGCGCCCCGCCTGGTAGACGCTGCCGTAGACGGAGAACTCGATGTCCTGCATGCGCGTCAGGAAGCCGCCGCGGTTGTAGATGCGCACGAGCGCCTGCACGCCGCCGACCTCGGGATCCGCGAAGTGCGCGGCGGCGAAGCGCGGCGCCGTCGGGTGCGATGCGGCCGTCGGCGTCCACGACGCACGACGATCACGCGCTCGCGATCGGCGCCGGGCAGCAGCTCGCCGATGCGCTGATAGGCGGCGTTCAGCGCCTGCGCCTTGCCCTTGCGGGCCTCCGGCAGGTTGCGGCGCAGCACGTGGAGATCGGGATGCGAGAGCTCGCCGAGGATCTCCGGCGTGCGCGTCGTCGGAGCCGTCGTCGATCACGATCACGCGGCGCTGGGCCAGCTCGAGCGCCAGCAGGCGCTCGACGCTGTCGCCGATCGTGATCTCCTCGTTCAGCGCGGCCACGAGGAAGACCCACGTCCAGTCGTCGTCGCCCTGCGGCGCCGGCGCGCCGGCGATCGCCTTCTGCCCGCGCACGAACAGCGACGTCGTCCAGAGGCACATCGTGACGATCACGATGAACGCCGCCGTCAGGACGATCTGCGCGGGCAGCGGGATGCCGTCGAACGGCATCAAGACGCTTCGCGCACGTCCCAGGCAGCCGGCAGCTGCTCCGGGCGTCGGGCAGGTCGTCTGCGGCAGCGCGATGACGTTCGCCTCCACGGCTGCGGTCGCGGACAGCACGGCGCGGCGGTCGAGGCTCGAGCCGAACGGCGCCGGCGCCGCGCCGCCGGCGATCAGGTAGCTCGAGCGCCGCCACGATCCGCGCCGCGGCGTGCCCGTCGCCGTAGGGTTCTGCGCCTGCGACATCGCCGCGTAGGCGGCCGGATCGGTCAGCAGCCGGTGGGCCGAGGCGACGATGCGGTCGGGGTCGGTGCCGACGAGCTCGAGCGTGCCGGCATCGATGCCCTCGACGCGCTCGGTGATCTCGCGCGTGACGAGCACGGGCTTGCCGAGCGCGGGCGCCTCTTCCTGGATGCCGCCCGAGTCGGTGATGACGAGCGTCGCAGCGCGCGAGCAGGCGCGCGAACTCGCCGTAGCTCACGGGCTCGCACAGCAGCACGTTGGCGAGCGCTCCGAGCAGCGGGCGCAGACTCGAGCGCACGCGCGGATTCGGGTGCAGCGGCAGCACGAACGCGACTTCGGGATGGTCGGCGGCGAGCCGCGCGACGGCCTCGCCGATGCCGCGCAGGCCGTCGCCCCAGTTCTCGCGGCGATGCGCCGTGACGAGCACGAGGCTGCCGGTCGCTGTCGAACATCTGCTGCACGGCGGGATTGACGAACGGCACGTCGAGGCTCGAGGCCCAGTGCAGCGCGTCGATGGCGCTGTTGCCGGTCACGTAGATCTGCTTGATCGGCACGTTCTCGCGCACCAGGTTCTCCTGGTTGGTCGCAGTCGGCGCGAGGTGCAGGCAGGCGATGCGGGCGATCAGGCGGCGGTTGAGCTCCTCGGGGAACGGCGTCATGTTGCCGGTGCCGGCGCGCAGCCCGGCCTCCACGTGCACGACCGGGCACGCCGAGGTGGAAGGCCGCGAGCGCCGCGCCGAAGGCCGAGCTGGTGTCGCCGTGCACGAGGACGGCGGCCGGGAAGCGGCCGGCGCATCACGTCGGCGGGCGTCGCGCTGCCGGGGTCGACCTCGTGGAACCACTGGTGGAAGAAATCCTCGAAGCGCAGCATCACCGACGCCACGCGCTCGTTCAGCCGCGCGCGCGTGTCGCCGACCCACAGCGTGACGTCCGCCCAGATGCCGGCCAGCTTGAAGATCTCGCGCACCATGAGATCGTGCTGGCCCGGTCGTGACGACGACGGGCTTGAAGCGCTCGCTCTCGCGCAGCGCGAGGATGATCGGGATGAGCTTGATCGCCTCGGGGCGCGTGCCCACCACGATCAGGACGCTGATCTTCGGCGGGGCGGGACGGGCCCGGATGCGGGACCAGCGCAATCGGATCGATGCGACGACATCACCTCCGTGTTCGGCAGGCCGGGGTGAGCCTGGCTCCCCCGAATGGGGCATGCCCTTCGCCTCAGGCGCGATGCGCGACTGTTCGCTCGCCTGCGCGCGCGTGCGGGATACTGTCGCGATGACCATCGTCCACGACACGCTCGCGCGCCGCATCGTCTTCGGCGCCGGCGCGCTCGCCGACCTGCCCGAGGAGCTCGCCCGGCTCGAGCTCCGGCGGCCGCTCGTGATCGTCGGCAGCTCGCAGGCCGAGCACGCCGATCGCCTGCTCGCGGCAGTCGGCGACGGGGACACGATCGTCGGCGTGCGCGTGCACGTGCCGGCCGAGCGCGCCGAGGCCGCGCGGGCCAAGGCCGCAGAGCTGGGAGCCGATTGTCTCGTCTCGATCGGCGGCGGGTCGGCCGTCGGGCTCGCGAAAGCCGTCGCGCTGACGGACGGGCTCCCGATCGCCGCGGTGCCGACGACCTACGCGGGCTCCGAGCTGACGCGGACGTGGGGGATGACGAAGGACGGCCGCAAGACGACCGGCCGGGCCGACGTCGTGGCGCCGCGCCTCGTCATCTTCGATCCCGAGCTCACCTACGACCTGCCCGCGAACGTCACGGCCGCGAGCGGCATGAATGCCGTCGCGCACTGCGTCGAGGCGCTCTGGGCGGCCGGCGCGACGCCGCTCACCGACATCGCGGCGGAGGAGGGGCTCCGCCTGCTCGCGATCGGGATCCGCGCCTCCCTGCGCAGTCCGCGCGACCCCGATGCGCGCGCCACCGCGCTCACGGGCGCCTGGCTCGCGGGCGAGGCGTTCGCCGCCGGCAGCGCGCTGCACCACAAGCTCTGCCACGTGATCGGCGGCATGCTCGACCTGCCGCATGCCGAGATGCACGCCGCGCTGCTGCCCTACTCGGCGGCCTTCCTCCTGCCGGCGGCGCCTGCGGCGGGACGCCGCATCGCGACCGCGCTCGACGCCGAGGACGCGGCGGCGGGCATCGCCGCGCTGGCCCGCGAGGTCGGCACGCCGGGATCGCTCGGCGAGCTCGGGATGAGCGAGGACGACGTCGTCCGCGTGGCGGCGGCCGCCGAGCCCGAGCTCCCGGAGCAGCCGCGCAAGCCGACGCTCGCCGAGCTCGAGGAGTTGCTGCTGCGCGCGGTGCGGGGCACGCCTCTCACGTAGCGATCTGCGGCCGCACGGCTGCTAGAGCGACGCGCGCGCCCGCTCCGAGGTTCCGAGCACCATCAGCGTCTTCGTGCCGGTGACCCGGCCGCTGCGGCGGAGCTCGTCGACGACGCGCTTGAGGTCGGCGACGTCCTTCACGCGAATCCAGACGAGCGCATCGGGATCGCCCGCCGTCGTGAAGACCGCCTGGACCTCGGGGATGTGCTCGGCGATGCCGGCGATCTCGTCGACCGGCGTCGTGCCGGCGAAGCGCAGCTCGGTGAACGCCTCGAGCGGCCGGCCGAGCTTCGCGTGATCGACGCGCGTCGTGTAGCCGATGATCACCTCGAGCCGTTCGAGGCGATCGAGACGCCGCTTGACCGCGGGAGACGAGAGATGCACGCGCTTGGCGATGTCCGCGAGGGGCCGCCTGGCGTTCTCGCTCAGCAGCTCGATGATCTCGTGATCCGTCGTGTCCAGGTCACGTTCGACGGGAGGTTCCACGCAAGAAAGCATATCCAAACCGCCCTGTGGAGTTCGAATCTTGCGTGCATGAGGCAGTCAACCGGCCGGTGGCCGCGCAGGCCCCCGGCACTCGCTTGTATTCCCGCGAGATGCCGGTTCCCGATGCGCTCGCCGCCGCCGCGCGGCCGTCGCCGTCGCTGACGGCTCTCGAGGCGGTGCAGCAGCGCGTGCTGTGGCTGGCGACGAGCATGGTGCACCACGCGAACAAGGTGCGCACGACGGCTTCGGGCGTCAAGGTCGGCGGCCACGAGGCGTCGTCCGCGTCGCTCGTCGGCATCATGACGGCGCTCTACTTCGAGCACCTGCGCGCGCCCGATCGCGTCTCGGTCAAGCCGCACGCCGCCCCCGTGCTGCACGCCATCAACTACCTGCTCGGCACGCTCGACCGCGAGCTACCTGACGACGCTGCGCGAGTTCGGCGGGCTGCAGAGCTACCCGAGCCGCGCCAAGGATCCGGGCGTCGTCGACTTCTCGACGGGCTCGCGTCGGGATCGGCGCGACGGCGACGCTCTGGAGCGCGATCTCCCAGCGCTACGTGGCCGGGCACTTCGACGTGCCGCAGGGCGGCCGCCATGTCGCGCTCGTGGGCGATGCCGAGCTCGATGAAGGCGCCATCTGGGAGGCGCTCGTCGATCCGATGGTGGCGCGCCTGGGCGAGGTCCTGTGGATCGTCGACCTCAACCGGCAGTCGCTCGACCGCGTCGTGCCCGAGATGGCGACCGGGCGCCTGCGCGGCATGTTCGAGGCCGCCGGCTGGGAGACGATCACCGTCAAGTACGGACGGCGTCTGCGCGAGCTGTTCGAGCGTCCTGGCGGCGAGGCGCTGCGCGACCGGATCGACTCGATGAGCAACGAGGAGTACCAGCGCCTGCTGCGCAGTCCCGCCGCAGAGCTGCGCGAGCGGCTGCCGGGCGATGGCCGCGGGCGGCGCGAGATCCAGCGCGCTCACGGCCGACCTCGACGACGCGAGATCACGGCGGCCGATCTGCGACCTCGCCGGACACGACCTGGCCGACCTGCTCGACGCGTTCGCGCGGGCCGACTCGGTGCGCGACCGCCCGGCGGTCATCTTCGCCTACACGATCAAGGCCCGCGGGCTGCCGACGCAGGGGCATCCGGCCAACCACTCGGCGCTCATGACCAACGAGCAGTGGGCGGAGCTGGCCGCCGAGCTCGGCGCCGATCTCGACGATCCGTGGGCCGCGTTCCCCGCCGGCAGCCCGGAGGCCGAGTCTCTGCCGGCGCGCGGCCGAACGGCTGGCGCGCGAGCCGCTGCCGCAGGTCGAGCCCCGCACGGTGCCGCGCGATCTCGGGCGCGTGCATACCAGCAGCGCCTCCACTCAGCAGGCGTTCGGGCGCTTCGTGGTCGACCTCACGCACGCCGCGCCCGAGATCGCCGAACGCGTCGTGACGGTCTCTCCCGACGTGGCCTCCTCGACGAGCCTCGGCGGCTGGATCAACCACGTCGGCGTGTGGAACATGGGCGACCGGGTCGACTGGTTCGCCGACGACGCCGAGACGCTCGTGCGCTGGCGCGAGTCCTCGCACGGACAGCACCTCGAGCTCGGCATCGCCGAGGGCAATCTCGTGGGCCTGCTCGGCGAGCTCGGTGCCACCTGGTCGCGCACGGGGCAGCCGTTGCTGCCGATCGGCACCCTCTATGACCCGTTCGTCAATCGCGCGCTCGAGCCGTGGTCGTTCGGGATCTACGCGGGCGGGCAGTCGATCCTGGTGGGCACCCCGTCGGGCGTCACGCTCGCCCCCGAGGGCGGCGCGCACCAGTCCATCATCACGCCGTCGGTCGGCCTCGAGCAGCCGCGCTGCGTCGCCTGGGAGCCGGCCTTCGGGCAGGACCTGGAGTGGACGCTGCTGGCAGCGCTCGCGAACCTCGGTCACGCGCGGCGGCAGCTCGGCCTACTTCCGCCTCAGCACGCGGCCGATCGACCAGGATCTGGCCGGTCTGCCGGATGACCCGGCTGCGCGCGAGGAACGGCGCCGGCAGGTGCTCGCCGGCGGGTATCTCCTGCGCGAGGCCGCGAGCCCTCCCGACATCGCGCTTGTCGGCATGGGCGCGGTCCTGCCCGAGGTGCTCGGCGCGGCGGACCAGCTGTCCGCCGCCGGCCTGGCGGTCGATGTCGTCTGCCTGACCTCGGCCGATCTCGTCTTCCGGGCGCTGCAGGCGCGGCAGGGATTGCTCCCCGGGGACGACGCGATCCTCGACATCCTGCTGCCGGCCGAACGGCGGGCTCCCATCGTGGCCGTGCTCGACGGCCATCCCCACACGCTGGCGTTCCTCTCGGCCGTGCGCTGCATGCCGATCGCCAACCTCGGCGTGCACGACTTCGGACAGTCGGGCGACGTCCAGGATCTCTACGCGCACTTCGGCATCGACGCCGAGACGATCATCGGCGCTGCGCTCGACCTGACCGACGGCCGCGGAAAGCCGTGACGGCCGCGGGCCTCTCGATACCGCTACAGTAGGCCGCTCAGCGTGGCGGTGCGGGGAACCCGGTGCGAGTCCGGGGCGGTCGCGCCACTGTGATCGGCAGACGCCGTGAGCCAGGAACTCGACCGCCGCGAACCCTCGATGCCGGGACGCTCGATCCCGAGGAGGTAGTGCCGACGTGCTGCGCTTCATAACCACCGCCGACACGGAGATCCTGGCCACGGCGGGGGCGGTGGAGCGGTTGCCCGAGGGCTTCCCCGAGGTGCGTTGCGCCAATCCGGGTGCGGCGATCGATCACGCCGCCTTCGTCGACGACGTGCTGCAGGACGCGCGCGTCGTGCTCTGCCGCGTGCTGGGCGGCCGGCGCGGCTGGCCCGAGGGCTTCGATCTGCTGCGCGCGCGCTGCGCCGAGCGCGGCATCGCGCTGCTCGCGCTAGGCGGGGAGGCGCAGCCGGACGCGGAGATGACCGCGCTCTCGCTGGCCCCCGTCGGCGCGGTGGCGCAGGCCGGCGAGTACTTGCGCCACGGCGACATCGACAACGTCGAGCAGCTGCTGCGCTTCCTGGCCGACACGTTCCTGCTCGAGGGCTACGGGTTCGAGGTCCCGCGCGAGGTGCCCGACCTCGGCGTGTATGCGCCCGGGATCGGCGACATCCCGCTCGCCCAGGCGCTCGAGCGGCACGATCCGGCGCGCCCCACGGTCGGCGTCTGCTTCTACCGCTCGCACCGCCTGACCGGCAACACGGCCTTCGTGGATGCGCTCTGCGCCGCCATCGAGGAGGCGGGCGGCAACGCCGTCGCCGTCTGGAGCTACACGCTGCGCCGCGACGCGGACGGCCGCGTGCCGGCGCTGGAGCTGCTCGCGGGCAACGTCGACGCCCTGATCGTCACGATGCTGGCGACCGGTGGGTCGAGCGCCGGCGACACCGTCGTGGCCGAGGGCGGCGACGGCGTGGGCGAGGCCTGGCAGGAGTGGGACGCCTCCGCGCTCTCCGACCTCGGCGTCCCCGTGATCCAGGCCGTCTGCGCCACGGCCTCGCGTGCGGCGTGGCTGGAGTCCGACTCGGGCCTTGCGCCGCTCGACGCCGCGACGCAGGTCGCGATCCCGGAGTTCGACGGGCGCTTGCTGGGCGGTGTGATCTCCTTCAAGGAGCGCGATGCGGAGAACTCGCGCGTGGGCGTGCCCGTTCCGCATTACGCGCCGGACGCCGAGCGCTGCGGGCGCGTCGCGCGCCTGGCCGTGCGCACCGCGCGGCTGCGCACGCTGCCGGCCGAGCAGCGGCGCGTCGCAGTGCTGCTCACGAGCTTCCCCACCAAGCACGCCAAGGTCGGCATGGCGGTCGGGCTCGACACGCCCGCCAGCGCGCTGCACCTGTTCGACGCGTTCGCGGCCGATGGCATGCAGGTCGACCGGCCGTTCACCGACGGTGACGAGCTGATGCACGCGCTGATCGCCACCGGCGGCCACGACGCGGAGTTCCTGACCGACGATCAGCTGGCCGCCTCGCCGCTGCGCCTGCCGATCGCCGACTACCTGGCCTGGTATGCGGCGATGCCCGAGTCGCTGCGCGACGCGATGGAGAGCCGCTGGGGGCCGCCACCCGGCGATCGCTTCATCGACGGCGACGACTTCGTGATCGCCGGGCTCGAGCTCGGCAACGTCCTCGTCGCGATCCAGCCGCCGCGCGGCTACGGCGACGACCCGGTCGGCATCTACCACGACCCCGAGCTGCCGCCCACGCATCACTATCTCGCCTGCTACTGGTGGCTCGACCGCGTCTGGGGCGCCGACGCCATCGTGCACCTCGGCAAGCACGGCACGCTCGAGTGGCTGCCCGGCAAGACGCTGGCGCTCTCGGCGGAGTGCGCGCCCGACGCCGCGCTCGGCGACATCCCGCTCGTCTACCCCTTCGTCGTCAACGACCCGGGCGAGGGCGTGCAGGCCAAGCGCCGCGTGCATGCAGTCATCGTCGACCACCTGGTGCCGCCCATGATGCGCGCGGACACCTACGACGAGATGGCCGAGCTCGAGGGCCTGCTCGACGAGTACGCGCGGCTCGACGTGCTCGATCCGTCCAAGCTGCCCGGGCTCGCGGTGCAGATCTGGGACGCGATCGAGCGTGCCAACCTGCAGTCCGATCTCCACATCGAGGAGCGCCCCGACGACGTGGCGACGCTCGTCGAGCACATCGACGGCTACCTCTGCGAGGTCAAGGACATCCAGATCAAGGACGGCCTGCACGTGCTCGGCCAGCCGCCGCGCGGCGATCAGATGCGCGGCCTGGTCTCGGCCATCCTGCGCCTGGGCTCCGGCGACGTGCCCGGCCTGCGCACGGCCGTCGGCACGGCCTTCGGGCTCGACGAGCCGGCGCTCGTGGCGGCGGCGGGCTCGCCCGCGCCCGCGGCGGTGCCCGAACTCGTGTCGCGCTTCCGCGGGCCTTCGGCCAGCGCCGGCGATCTCGTCGACCGGCTCGAGGCGGCGCAGATGGCGCTGCTCGACGCGCTCGCCGCCCGCGACTGGGATGCGGGCGCGGTCGAGGCCGTCTGCCACGACGTGCTCGGCCGCAACGACCGCGGCGTCGAGCGCGCGCTGGCGTTTGCGGCGCGGGAGGTCACGCCGCGCATCCTGCAGCACCACCGAACGAGCTCGACAACGTGATCGGCGCGCTCAACGGCCGCCACGTGCCGTCGGGGCCGTCGGGCAGCCCCACGCGCGGGCGCGTCGACGTGCTGCCCACGGGCCGCAACTTCTACTCCGTCGACCCGCGCGCGCTGCCGTCCGAGCTCTCGTGGGAGGTGGGCTGCCGGCTCGCCGATGCCCTGCTCGACCGCTTCCGCAGCGAGACGGGCGAGTTGCCGCGGATGGTCGGCCTGGTGGCGTGGGGGACGTCGGCGATGCGCACGCAGGGCGACGACGTGGCCGAGATCCTGGCGCTGATCGGTGTGCGCCCGAAGTGGCACCCCGAGTCGCGGCGCGTGACCGGCATCGAGGTCATCCCGCTGGAGGAGCTCGGGAGACCGCGGATCGATGTCACGGTGCGCATCTCGGGCTTCTTCCGCGACGCCTTCCCGCACCTCGTCGTGCTGCTCGACGATGCGATCGCGAAGGTGGCGGCGCTCGACGAGCCGGCCGATCGGAACTACGTGGCCGCGCATGCGCGCGAGGACGCCGAGCGCCTGGCGGCCGAGCTGGGCGATCGGGCCTGGCGGCAGGCGACCATGCGGGTCTTCGGCTCCAAGCCCGGCACCTACGGCGCCGGCCTGCTGCAACTGGTGGACGCGCGCGACTGGCGCGGCGACGCCGACATCGCCCAGGTGTACGAGGCCTGGGGCGGCTTCGCTTACGGGCGCGGGCTCGAGGGCGAGCGCGCCGGCGATTCGATGCGCGACTGCTTCGGCCGCATCGAGGTCGCCGTCAAGAACGTCGATTCGCGCGAGCACGACATCCTCGACTCCGACGACTACTACCAGTACCACGGCGGCATGGTGGCGACCGTGCGCGCGCTCACGCGGGCGCGAGCCGGCCGCGTATCTGGGCGACAGCTCGGATCCCTCGCGCGTCGTGGCGCGCAGCCTGGCCGAGGAGACGCGGCGCGTCTTCCGCGCGCGCGTCGCCAACCCGCGCTGGATCGCGTCGATGATCCGGCACGGCTACAAGGGCGCCGCCGAGCTCTCCGCCACCGTCGACTACCTCTTCGGCTACGACGCCACGACCGGCGTGGCGGAGGACTGGATGTACGAGCAGGTCGCCCAGCGCTACCTGCTGGACGACGACGTCGCCGAGTTCATGTCGCGCTCCAACCCGTGGGCGGCGCGCGCGATCGCCGAGCGGCTGCTCGAGGCCTCCGACCGCGGCCTGTGGGCGAGCCCCGAGCAGGACACGCTCTCGGGCATCCGCGATCGCTACCTCGCGCTGGAAGGCGAGCTCGAGGAGGCCGGGGCGTGAGCCAGCCGTATCCGCTCACGGCGATCGTCGGTCAGGAGGCGCTGATCGAGGCGCTGCTGATCAACGCCGTCTCGCCGGAGGTGGGCGGAGTGCTGGTGCGCGGCGAGCGCGGGACGGCCAAGTCGACGGCGGTGCGCGGCCTCGCGCCCCTGCTGCCGCCCGTCCCCGTAGCCCGCGGGCAGGCCTTCGCGTTCGCGCCCGGCGAGCTGGCGCCCGACGGGCTCGTGGCCGCCGATGCGGACGTCGAGCTGCGCCCGGCGACGCTCGTCGAGCTGCCGCTCGGCGCCAGCCTCGACCGGCTCGTCGGCGCGCTCGATCTCGGCCGTGCGCTGAACGGCGAGAAGGCCTTCGAGGCGGGGCTGCTTGCACGGGCGCACGGCGGCATCCTCTACGTCGACGAGGTCAACCTGCTGCCCGATCACCTGGTCGACGCGCTGCTCGACGCGGCGGCCTCGGGCGTCTCGCGCGTCGAGCGCGATGCAGTCTCGGCCGTGCACGATGCCCGCTTCCTGCTGGTGGGCACCATGAACGTCGAGGAGGGCGAGCTGCGGCCCCAGTTGCTCGACCGCTTCGGCCTCGGTGTCGAGGTGATCGGCCCGCCCGAGCCCGCCGTGCGCGCCGAGATCGTGCGGCGGCGGCTGGCCTTCGAGCGCGACCCGGAAGCGTTCGCGCGCGAGTGGCAGTCGGACGAGGAGCGGCTCGCAGACCGTATCGCCGCCGCCCGCGGACGGCTCGATCACGTCCGCCTGCCGGAGCGCGAGCTGTTCCGCATCACGTCCGCCTGCGCCAGTCTGGGCGTCGACGGCGTGCGCGGCGACATCGTGACCGCCCGCGCCGCGCGCGCGCTGGCTGCGCTGGACGGGCTCGACGAGGTGGCAGAAGAGCATGTCCGGCGCGCTGCGGCGCTCGCGCTGCTGCATCGGCGCCGGCGCGATCCCCTCGACGGCCAGACCCCCTCGCAGGACGACATCGACCGAGCACTCGACGATGAGCCGCCGCCCGAGCCACCCTCCGGAGGGCCGCCGCCCGACGACGGCGGGCGATCCGAGCCCACGCCGGCCGAGGGCGGGGCGCAGGCGCCTGCGCGCGAGCGCCGCGATCCGCCCGCGCCCGCCCGGCTACCGGCCGAGGCGCTGCGGCTGACGGCCACCGGGAGTGGCCCGGGCGGACGGCGCGCGCGCAGCTCGGGCGAGGGCGCGGGCGCGATCGACTGCCGCCCTGCGGCAGCCGGCAGCGACGACGTCTCGATCGTCGCCACGCTGCGCGCCCGTCTCGTGCAGGGCGACTCGGCCGGCCTGCGCGAGCACGTGCGCGGTGGCCGCGAAAGCGCCCTGCTCTGCCTGGTGGTCGACGCCAGCGGCTCGATGGGCGCCCGCCGGCGGCTGGCGCGCGTCAAGGGCGCGCTGCTGGCCTCGCTGCGCGATGCCTACGAGCGCCGCGACCGCGTTGCCGTGATCGCGTTCCGCGGCAGCGACGCCCAGCTGCTCGTCCCGCCTGGCGCGCCGCTGGAGCTGGCCGCCGAGGCGATCCGGCAGCTGCCGACCGGGGGCCGCACGCCGCTGGCCGCGGGCCTCGCGCTGGCCGAGCAGGTGATCCGGCGCGAGTCGGGCCGCGAGCGCGGGCGGCGCAGTATCGCCGTGATCCTGACCGACGGCCGCGTGGCGGATCCCGGCGGCGAGGTGCGGCGGGCGGCGGCACGCCTCGGCCGGGCCGCCGATGCCGCGCACGTCATCGACATCGAGGACGGCCCTGTGCGGCTCGGCCTGGCCGAGGTGCTCGCCACGGCCGCCGGCGCCGAGCTCCACGCTCTCAGCGACTCACCCGCGACGCCGAGGACGGCCGCATGACGGACCAGGAACTCCCCGAACAGCTGATCCGCCACGGCGGCGCCGACGTCGACGTTCCGCACAAGCCCGGCGACGCCGGCAGCGCCGAGCCGCTTCGCCGCAAGCGCCGCGACCGGCCGCTCATCATCGTCATCACCGGACACGGCAAGGGCAAGAGCACCTCGGCCTTCGGCATGCTGCTGCGCTCGTGGGCGCGCGGCTATCGCTGCGGCGTCTTCCAGTTCGTCAAGTCGGGCAAGTGGAAGGTCGGCGAGGCCAAGGCCGCGGCAGCTCTCGGCGGCATCGACTGGGAGAAGATGGGCGACGGCTGGTCGTGGCTCTCGAAGGATCTCGAGGAGTCGGCCGACAAGGCGCGCGAGGGCTGGGCCGGCGTCAAGCGGATGATCGCCGAGGAGCGCTACGAGTTCCTGCTGCTCGACGAGATCACCTATCCCATCAAGTGGGGCTGGATCGATCTGGACGACGTGATCACGACCCTGCGCGACCGCCCGGGCTTCCAGCACGTCGTGCTGACCGGTCGCGACGCGCCCCCCGAGCTGATCGCCGCCGCGGATCTGGCCTCCGAGGTGGTGAAGCTCAAGCACCCGATGGATGCGGGCATCCGCGCGCAGCAGGGCATCGAGTGGTGAGGGGCAGGCGCGCAGCATGATCCCGCGCGTCGTGATCGCGGGCACCAGCTCCGGCGCCGGCAAGACGACGGTCGCATGCGGCGTGATCGGCGCGCTGCGGGCGCGCGGCCAGGTCGTGCAGGGCTTCAAGGTCGGGCCCGACTACATCGACCCGAGCTACCACGCGCTCGCCTCGGGCCGTCCCGGCCGCAACCTCGATGCGTTCCTGAGCGGCCCCGAGCTGATCGAGCCGCTCGTCCGGCACGGCGCGGCCGGCGCCGACGTGGCCGTCGTCGAGGGGGTCATGGGACTCTTCGACGGCGCCTCGGGGCGCGGCGAGCTGGCCTCGACCGCACACGTCGCGAAGCTGCTCGACGCGCCCGTGCTGCTCGTGGTCGACGCCGCCTCGATGGCGCGCTCGGCGGCCGCGATCGTGCATGGCTATCGCACGTTCGACCCCGACGTGCGCGTCGCGGGCGTGATCTTCAACCGCGTCGGCTCGGATCATCACGAGGAGCTCCTGCGCGATGCCCTGGGCGATCTCGGCGTCCCGGTGCTCGGCGCGCTGCGCCGCGACGAGCGCGTGGCCACTCCCGAGCGGCATCTCGGCCTGATTCCGGCCGACGAGCGCGAGGCGCGCGCCCGCGAGGCGCTCGACACCCTCAGCGAGGCGGCCGCGCGCTACGTCGATCTCGACGAGGTGCTGCGTCTCGCGCGCTCGGCACCGCAGCGCCCCGGTGACCCCTGGAGCCCGGAGCCCGCGGGCGGGCCCGTGCAGGGTGCGCGCATCGCGATCGCGCGCGGACCGGCGTTCTCCTTTCACTACCAGGAGAACCTCGAGCTGCTCGAGGCCTCGGGCGCCGAGCTGCAGCCGTTCGATCCGATCAGCGACGACGCGCTCCCGGAGGGCGCGGGTGCGCTGATCCTGGCGGGCGGCTTCCCCGAGGTCTACGGCGGCGAGCTCGCCGCCAATGCCTCGCTGCGCAGCGAGATCGGAGCCTTCGCGCGTTCGGGCAAGCCCGTGCTGGCCGAGTGCGGGGGCCTGCTCTACCTCGCCTCCGAGCTCGACGGGCAGGCCATGTGCGGAGCCCTCCCGGTGCGCGCGACGATGACGCGGCGGCTGACGCTCGGCTATCGCGAAGCGACGGCCGTGAGCGCAACGCCGTGGCTCGACGCCGGTGAGGAAGTGCGCGGGCACGAGTTCCACTACTCCCAGGTCGAGCCGCTCGACGACGGCGCGCAGGCCGCGTGGACGCTCGCCGCGCGCGGAACCGAGCGCAGCGAGGGATTCGTGGCCGGCGGCGTCCAGGCGAGCTTCCTCCACGTGCACTGGGCGGCCTTTCCGCAGATCGCGAGCCGCCTCGCCGCGGCCGCCTGCACGGTCGGGGTCAGACCCGCACGTTGCGGGTCAGACCCCGTGCGTGCACGGGGGGCCGAGTGAGCGCGCCGCCGCTCGTCGTCGTCGGCATCGGCGCGGACGGCTGGGTCGGGTTGGGCGAGGCGGCACGCGCCGCGGTGCTCGCGGCCGAGGTGATCGTCGGATCCAAGCGGCACCTGGCGCTGGTGCCCGAGAGCGCTGCCGTGCGGCGCCCGTGGCCGTCGCCGATCGATGCGCTGCTGGATGAGCTCACCACCACACCCGGGCCGAGGACGTGCGTGCTCGCAAGCGGCGATCCGATGCTGCACGGCGTCGGGGCGACGCTCGCTCGCCGCCTCGGGCCGGGGCAGCTGCAGATCTACCCGCATCCCTCCGCGCTGGCGTTCGCCTGCGCGCGGCTGGGGTGGCCCGAGGCGGACGTGGAGCTCGTGAGCGCCGTCGGGCGGCCGCCCGAGGTGCTCGCACGAGCGTTGCAGCCGGGCCGGCGCGTGATCGCCTACGCCTCCGGCGTCGCCGGCGCGAGCGAGCTCGCGGCGGTGCTGTGCGCGCGTGGCTTCGGCCCGAGCCGCATGATCGTGATGGAGCAGCTCGGCGGACCGGCCGAGCGCCTCGTGGAGAGCACCGCGGAGGGGTGGGGCGAGCGCCCCGCCGACGCGCTCCACACGGTCGCCTTCGAATGCCGCCCACGGCAGGGAGCCG
Organism: uncultured Actinomycetes bacterium; assembly: GCA_963713435.1. Taxonomy (GTDB): domain Bacteria; phylum Actinomycetota; class Thermoleophilia; order Gaiellales; family JALYLC01; genus JALYLC01. The sequence goes on along the minus strand of CAVQLU010000007.1, from coordinate 574,971 downwards.
CCTGGCAGCCACGCACGGCGGGGCTGCCCGACGACGCCTACGAGCACGACGGCCAGATCACGAAGCGGGCCATCCGGGCGATCACCCTGGCGGCGCTCGCACCGGCGCCCGGGCAGCTGTTGTGGGACGTCGGCGCCGGCAGCGGCTCGATCGGAATCGAATGGCTGCGATCCGAGCCCTCGGCCCGCGCCATCGCCGTCGAGGCGCGTGCCGACCGGGCGCAGCGGGCGCGGCAGAACGCACGGGCGCTCGGCGTGCCGCAGCTCGACGTGCGGGAGGGGCTCGCGCCGGCCGTGCTCGACGGGCTCAACCGTCCGGACGCCATCTTCGTCGGCGGAGGGCTCACGGAGCCGGGTCTGCTCGCCGCCTGCTGGGACGCCCTGCGACCGGGCGGCCGCCTCGTTGCGAATGCGGTCACGCTCGAGAGTGAGCAGTTGCTGGTGGCCGCGTGCGCGGAGCACGGGGGAGAGCTCCTGCGGCTCGAGGTCAGCCACGCCGAGCCGCTCGGCGGCTTCAGCGCCTGGCGCCCGCAGCTGCCGATCGTGCAGTGGAGCGCCGGCAAGGGGCACGCGTGACCGTGCACTTCATCGGCGCCGGCCCAGGCGCGGCCGACCTGCTGACGCTGCGCGGCGCGCGCCTGATCGCAGCGTGCCCCGTGTGCGTCTACGCCGGCTCGCTCGTGCCGCCCGAGGTGCTGGGGCACGCACCCGAAGGCGCACGGCTCCTCGACACGCAGCACCTCTCGCTCGATGAGATCGTCGAGGAGTTGCGCGCGGCGAACGAGCGCGGCGACGATGTCGCCCGCCTGCACTCCGGCGATCTCTCCATCTACAGCGCGCTCGGCGAGCAGACGCGGCGTCTCGACGAGCTGGGCATTCCGTGGGATGTGACGCCCGGCGTCCCGGCGTTCGCCGCCGCGGCCGCGACGCTGCGGCGCGAGCTGACCCTGCCGGGCGTCGCGCAGACCGTCATTCTCACGCGCCACTCGCGCGAGTCGACGGCCATGCCGGCCGGTGAGGAGCTGGCGGCGCTGGCCGCGCACGGCACGACCCTCGTGCTGCACCTGGCCGTGCAGGCGCTCGCCGAGATCGCCGAGACGCTCGTGCCGCACTACGGCGCCGACTGCCCCGCGGTCGTCGTGGCGCGGGCGAGCTGGCCCGACGAGCTCATCCTGACCGGGACGCTCACGACGATCGCAGCCGCCGTGGACGAGGCCGGCGTGCGGAGGACTGCGGTGGTGATGGTCGGGCAGGCGCTCGCGACCGCAGGGTTCGGCGAGAGCCACCTCTACTCGGCCTCGCGCGAGCGACCGTCTGCGCCATGAGCGATTCGCGCGTTCTCGTTCTGGGGGGCACCGGCGAGGCGCGCGAGCTCGCGGCGGCTCTCACGCGCGACGGCGTGCCCGTCATCTCGTCGCTGGCCGGTCGTGTCGCCAGCCCGCGCCTGCCCGAGGGCGAGGTGCGCGTGGGCGGATTCGGCGGGCCTGAGGCGCTCGCCCGCTGGCTGGTCGAGAACGACATCGCGGCGGTCGTCGACGCAACCCATCCGTTCGCAGAGCGGATCTCGAGCTCCGCGGCCGCGGCCTGCGAGCGCGCCGAGGTGCCGCTGCTGCGGCTCGAACGCCCCGGCTGGAGCGAGGGGCCGGGAGACGATTGGCACTGGGTCGACGACACGGGTGCGGCGGCCGCGGCGCTGCCGGCTCTCGGCGGGCGCGTCTTCCTGACGACCGGACGGCAGGGCCTGGCCGCCTTCGCCGACGCCCCCGCGTGGTTTCTCGTGCGCTGCATCGACCCGCCTGATCCGCCGCTCCCCGAGCGCTGCGAGCTGGTGCTCGACCGCGGCCCGTTCACGCTCGAGGGCGAGCTGGCCCTGATCGATCGTCACGGCATCGACCTCCTCGTGACGAAGGACAGCGGAGGCGGCCTGACCGAGGCCAAGCTGGAGGCGGCGCGCACCCGGCGACTGCCCGTGATCGTCATCCGCCGCCCGCCCCGGCCGCGAACGGCGACTGTCGAGGACGTCCCTGCCGCGCTCGCGTGGCTGCACGCATGAGGAAGCTGCTGCTGATCGGCATCGGCGCGGGCGACCCCGAGTACGTGACGGCCCAGGCCATCCGCGCGCTCAACGAGGTCGACGTGTTCTTCGTGGTCGAGAAGGGCGACGAGAAGCACGACCTCGTCGATCTGCGGCGGGAGATCTGCGAGCGCTACATCGAGCAGCCCTCGTACCGCACGGTCGAGCTGCGCGACCCCGAGCGCGACCGCACCTCGCCGGCCTACGGCGACGCCGTGGCGGCCTGGCGCCACGCGCGCGCGGAGCTGTACGAGGCGACGATGCGCGCCGAGCTCGGCCCCGATCAGTGCGGCGCGTTTCTCGTGTGGGGCGATCCCGCGCTCTACGACAGCACGCTGGCGATCGTCGAGGAGATCCTCGCGCGCGGCGAGCTGGAATTCGAGTACGAGGTCGTGCCGGGAATCAGCAGCGTCCAGGCGCTCGCGGCCCGGCACCGCATCGCGCTCAACCGCGTGGGGAGGCCGATTCACATCACGACCGGCCGGAGGCTCGCCGAGGGCCTGCACGACGATGCCGACGACATCGTCGTGATGCTCGACGCGGGCTGCTCGTTCCGGCGCTTCGCCGATCAGCCGGTCGACATCTACTGGGGCGCCTACGTCGGCACGCCGGACGAGATCCTGATCGCCGGCGCCGTGTCGGACGTGGCCGACGAGATCGAGCGCGTCCGCGCCGAGGCGCGCGAGCGCAAGGGCTGGATCATGGACACCTACGTGCTGCGGCGCCGCTGACCAAGAAGCTCTCACTGAATGACCGTGGCGTCTGGAGCGCCTGGATCGCCTGCGGTCTGGCAGTCGCGCGCTACGCGGACTCCCGCCAGACCTCCAGCGACCCACAACCCACTCGCACCAAACCCGGGCCATGCCCACAGCGCTGTGTGCGCGAGTGGGTTGCGGGGCTTCGCAGGAGCACCGCCCGTCTCCGAACAGGCGTCCCGCCTGCCCTTCGGGACGGCCGGCACTCCTGCTCGCTCCAGCCACCCCAGCCACTCACGCTCAGTTCAGTTCGAGCTTCTATCCGGGTAGCTGCGCGGCGTGTACACGCGCGGCGCGCCCGCGGCGTCGCGCAGGACGCGCGTCTGCGACGAACCCACGAGCACGACCGTGCGCATGTCGACGGCCTCGAGGTCGAAGTCCGCGAGCGTCGTGATCGCGAGCGACTCCTCGTCGCTGCCGATCGCGCGCGCCAGTACCACGGGAGTCTCGCCCGAGCGGTGCTCCAGCAGAACGTCGCGGGCACGGGCAAGTTGCTCTCGACGAGTCTGCGAGGCCGGGTTGTAGAGCGCCATCGCCATGTCGGCCGACGCGGCGGCCGCCAGGCGGCGCTCGATCACAGCCCAGGGCTTGAGCTGATCCGAGAGCGAGATGACGCAGAAGTCGTGACCCAGCGGCGCGCCCGCGCGCGCTGCGGCGACCTGCATCGCCGACACGCCCGGCACGATGCGCACGGGCACACCGGCGAAGCGCTCCCCGGCCTCCTCGACGGCCTCGTAGACCGCAGCCGCCATGGCGAAGATGCCCGGATCTCCCGAGGAGACGACGGCGACGCTCGCCCCCGCGAGCGCCAGCTCGAGCGCCTCGCGCGCCCGCTCCAGCTCGACGCGGTTGTCGCTGGCGCGGCGCTCCTGGCCGCGACGCGACGGCACGCGCGCCAGGTAGGGCCCGTAGCCGACCAGGACGTCGGCGCGGGCGAGCGCCGTGTGGGCCTCGGGCGTCAGCCACTCCGGGCCGGCGGGGCCGAGCCCGACCACCGCCAGCCCGCCCGCCGCCCCGTGCACCTCGTCCTGGGCGCCCGGTACGAGCACGAGCGACATGTACGGAACGGATTCCTCGTCCACCTCGCCGAGCGCCGCCATCTGCTCGTCCTCCGAGCTGGCACGCTCCACGTAGATCGCGTGCTCGCCCACGCCCGCGCGGCGGGCGGCTTCGCGCACCTTCGGGAAGTTGCGCCCGAGCTTGATCACGACGGCCGCGTCGCTCGTGCTCAGGCGTGACGCCAGCGCTTCGACGGGCAGCGTGCCGGGGAGGATGGAGAGCACCTCGTCGCGCCGGGCCAGGGGAATGCCGGCCGAGGCGGCGGCCGCGCTGAAGGAGGTCACTCCCGGGACGACTTCGGTGCGGTAGTGCGGTGCGAGGCGCTCGTGCAGGTAGATGTAGGAGCCGTAGAAGAGCGGGTCGCCCTCGCACAGGATCGCGACGTCGCGACCGGCGTCGAGATGGCCCGCGAGCGTGGCGGCCCAGCGGTCGTAGAACTCGCTCAGGGCGCCCTCGTAGCCGCCCGGGTGATCGCTCGCCTCGGTCGTGACCGGATAGGTCATCGAGAGCTTGACCTGCTCCTCGCGCAGGTACGGCTCGGCGATGCCGCGCGCGATGCTGCGGCCGTGACGCGCGGCCGGAAACGCCACGACGTCCACCGCCGCGATCAGGCGGCTGGCCTTGACCGTGAGCAGCTCCGGGTCGCCGGGCCCGACCCCGATGCCGAAGAGACTTCCGCGCGCCGGCACGGGCTACTCGGCGTCGCTCGCGAGCGCGTTCACGGCGGCGGCCGCGATGGCGCTGCCGCCGCGCCTGCCGTGTACGACGAGGTGTTCGAGCGCAGCCGGGTGGCGCGCGAGTTCCGCCTTCGACTCCGCCGCCCCGATGAAGCCGACCGGTACCCCGATCACGGCCGCAGGACGGTCGGCGCCGGCCTCGACCAGCTCGAGCAGGCGGAAGAGCGCCGTGGGCGCGTTGCCGACCACGACGACCGAGCCCGCGAGCTGGGGCCGCCAGAGCTCCAGCGCGGCCGCGGTGCGGGTCGTGCCGAGCTCTGCGGCAAGGCGGACGACGTCCGGGTGCGAGAGCGTGCAGACCACCTCGTTGTCCGCCGGGAGCCGCGCCCGCGTGACGCCGGAGGCGACCATGGCCGTATCGCAGAGGATGGGCTTGCCGGCCTGCAGCGCGCCCTTCGCAGCCGCGCAGAAGCCCGGCGAGGCGGCCACGTCGTCGACCAGGTCGACCATGCCGCAGGCGTGGATCATGCGCACGACCACGGTTGCGAGCGCCGGGTCGAACCCGTCGAGCCTGGCCTCGCTGCGGATCATCGCGAACGAGCGGCGGTAGATCTCGGCTCCGTCGCGCACGTAGCCGGTCACGTCCGGACGCCCCGCGCCGCGACGCTCAGTGCGACGCCTCGCGGCTGCCCGCAGCGGCGCTCGCAGCCCGACCAGTGCTCGCCCGGCGACGTTCCGTCGCGCAGCGCCGCGCGGCGCGTTGCGGCCGCGCGCACGTCGAGCAGCGCCTTGGAGCAGGCCCCGATTCCCGAGCAGGCCGAGAGACCGGCCCAGCCCGAGCCGGGCGACGTGACGAAGCCCGCGCGCTCCAGGGCCTTCGTGAGCGCAGCGGCATCGCTTGCCGGCACGTCGCGCAGACTCAGCGTCCGCCCGGGCGCGAGGCGGACCTCGCCGTCACCGCGCGCGGACAGCGTGCGCAGCGAGTCGATCGAATCGGGGTCGAGGCGCGCCAGCGGGGGAAGCACCGTGAGGGCGACCCGGCCGTCGTTCTGCGCGACGACCCCCGGCTCGGGTCCGGCGACTCCGCTCCGCCCGGCGGCGAGATCGCTGCGCGCGCTGCCGCCGAGCAGCGCAGCGACGGCCGAGGCGCCTCCCCGGACGTCCGCGATGCGCCAGATGCTCTCGTCCGAGCCCGACGTGAGCTCGAGGAAGGCGCGCGCCGCGGCCAGGGCGACCGCGGCCGCATCGCCCGGGTAGAGCGAGATGCTGGTCGGGATGCCCGCGAGCACGAGCGCGAACATGACATCGCCGGAGTCGGCCTCGGCGTGCAGGGCGACGTCGGCGTCGCAGCCCAGGGTGAGCCCGCTGCCGTCGTCGACCGCGAACAGGAAGCGCCCCGAGAGCGCCGTCAGCCGCGGGTCGTCGCACAGGCTCCGGTCGAGCTCGCTGACGATCGCATCGGTCTCGGCGAGCGCTGAGGTGTGCCGGCCGGCCAGCGGGCTCGCGAGCACGTTGCGCACGAGCTCGTGCTCGGCCGACGGCAGGAGCCCTACGTCCTCGAGCAGCTCGGCCAACCGCTCGCTCGCTGCGGGCGGGAGCCCGCGGATCTGCAGGTTGGCGCGAGAGGTCAGCTCCACGATGCCGTTCCCGAGCCGCGCGGCGCACGCGACCGCCTCGAGCTGGCTCGCCGTGATGCGGCCGCCGGGCAGGCGCACGCGCGCCAGCCCGCCGTCCTCCGCAGGGTGCAGCGCGATCACGCCGGGACAGTGATCTGCCCCGGCGTGTCGCAGTTCCGCTCCGTGTCGAGCTGTTGGCACGCAGCCCGTCCCGGTTGCGATTGTCAGTCGGACGCGGTCGCCGTCGCGCCGGAGCGGCGGCGCCGCGGGATGATCGTCTGACCGGTCATGACGCGCTGCGCGGTCCCGGCGAAGACGAGACCTATGGTCGTCCAGAGCACGAGCTGCATGCCGATGGACGCCTCGCGGAAGCGGAAGAGCGTGACTGCGGGGAACGTCTTGGGCACTTCCTGGATGGGCGGCAGCAACGCGCCCGCGATGATCACGACGACGAGGAACGCGGCTCCCGCGGCGAGCGTCGCAGCCGTGCCCGACCAGCGCTCGGCCAGTACGCCGCGCAGGCGCACCGCGGCGATCGCCGCGAGCAGCGAGATCAGGATCATGAAGAGGTAGAGCACCGTGCGCTTCGTGATCGTGTCCGGGTCGCCGACGGATGGCGGGTTCGCGGGGTATTTCACGAATGGCACGAGATACAGCACGACGAAGGCGCCGGCGGCCATCAGGATGCTCGTGCGCGCCGGGCTCGCCTTTCCGACCCGCCCGTAGATCGCCGCGAACGCGAGTGCGAACAGCCCGCCCAGCGAGAGGCCGTAGACGATGGCGGCGGTCAGCAGGCCGAAGCTCTTCTGCATCGTGCGCGAGACGAGCGGAGCTTCCTCGGCCTCGCCCGCGGCCTTGGCCTGCTGGCCCTCGAACGCGATGGCCTGACCGACGGGGCCTTCACCGACGACGCGGGCGAACCCGGTCGCGAGCAGGCCGCCGCAGAGCCCGGCGATGAGGCCGCAGATGAGGAGGTTACGAAGCACGTCGCCGCCTCAGTGGCACGGGAAGCCGAGCAGGTGGCGCCCGTCGTGGACCCACTCGTGCACGGCGTGTCCCGGCACGATCGAGGCGGCACCCTCGTCGACGCCGACGAAATAGAAGAGCGCGAGCAGCGCCAGGCCGAAGAGCATCCAGGGCCAGGCCTCGCGCAGCGAGACCGCCGGTGGGTACGCGACCTCGGGGAGACTCGAGGGAGCGGCGACGGTATCGGACATGGTGTGCAGCCTCCTGGGGATTGCGCGTCCCCTAACGGTGTTGGCGACGACCTGGGTTTCCTGGCTCTCGGATCACCGCCGGGCTCCCGCCTTCCCACCCGAAGGGCAGTGGCGTCGTGGGAGATGGCTCTCCGATCACAGTGGCGCGACCGCGCCGGACTCTCACCGGCTTCCCCTCGTCATCGCTTGACGTGCGGCCGAGTCTACACGGCGCGGGTCACGGGTGCGGGGAATCCGCCGCAGCCATGGCCGAGGCCTGCGCGGCCAGGCGATCGGCGACCAACCCGCGCGCGGCGTGGTGCACATCGGGCATGCCGGTGACCGCGCGCAGGAAGTCATCGCTTGTGAGCGTGTAGAGGCTCGTCTCGGTCGTCGCCGTCACGGTCGCCGTGCGCGGACCGTCGTTCAGCAACGCGATCTCGCCGAAGCCGTCGCCGTGCGTGAGCACCGTCTCGAAGCCCGAGGCGGTGCTCACCCTGACGTCGCCGTCGGCGATGACGTAGAAGAGGTCGCCCGGCTCGCCCTCGCGGATCAGCACTTCGCCGGCGGCGGCCGCCAGCGGTTCCATGACGCGCGCGACGCCCTCCAGTTCGGGCGGCGGCAGCGGCTGGAACAACGGCATCCGGCGGAGCAGCCCGATCTGGACGATCGGTACGGTGGCGCGGGCGTCCGCGCCCAGGATCGGGCGCAGGAGCAGGAGCACGATCACCGGCATGATCGCGCCGACGCCGACGATGGCGGCCGTCGTGCCGCCGAGCGCGACGAGCAGCGAGACGTACAGCGAGCCGAGCGCGAGGCCGAGCATGTCGATGCTCTCGAGGATCCCGAAGACGCGCCCGAGCACGCGGGGCGAGCCGGTGCGCTGGAGCAGCGTGCGGCCCGAGACGTCGAAGAGGCTGCGCCCGACGTTCGCCGCCGCCAGCAGCACGAGCGCGAGCGCCACCGTCGGCCGCGCGGCGATCAGGGCGACCGACGCGCCCATGATCGCGGCCGACGCGATGATGGCGGGCGCCAGCCTCGGCCGGCCGACGAGCCCGAGCGTCGCGAACACCGCGAGCAGCCCACCTGCGCCGAAGGCGGCATTGAGGATGCCGACCCCCGAGTCGCCCATTCCGAGCTCGTCGATCGCGAGCACCACGAAGAGCACGTCCATCGCTCCGATGAAGAGCGCTTGCGAGGTGAGCACGCCGACGAGCATCGCCGTGCCGCGCTCGCGGGCGAGCTCCCGGAATCCGGCCAGCGCGTCGCTCAGCGGCGAGCCCGCGTCCACGGGCTCGGCGGGCGGCAGGCTCGACCGCAGCGGCAAGGCGACCCACGCGGCCAGCAGCATCAGGATCGCGAACAGCGCGACGACGGCGCCGGCGCCGCCGAAGGCGACGACGAGCGACGCCGCCAGCGGACCCACGACCACGCCGGCGCTCTCGATCCAGCCCAGGGCGGCGTTCCCGGCCGTCAACTCGTCGGGACTCCGCACCGCCAGCGGCAGCACGACGTTGACGGTCGGGCGCGTGAGATTGAACGCCGGCGCCGCGAGGATGGCCAGCGCGTAGACGACGAGGGGAGGCGCGTGCAAGAGCAGGGCCGCCGCCAGGAGCCCCATGCCGACGGCCTGAGCGGCGAAACCGGCGGCCAGTACGCGGCCCGCCTGGTAGCGGTCGGCGAAGGTCGCCATGACCGGGGCGAGCACCACGCACGGCAGGAGCTGCGCGAACGCCAGAAGGCCACTGGCGCTCGCCCCGCCCTGGGCGTAGGCGTACACGAGCACGGCGATCCACTCGCCGTACTCCGCGGCGTTGAAGCACGCGAAACCGATGCCGACTCGGCGCAGCGCGGGGTTCCGGCCAAGCTTGGCGAGAGGCTGGAACCGGCTCGGCACCGGCCGAGTCTACTGTCCGGCCTCGCCCGCACCGGGCGGGGGAGTAAAGTTGCCGCCACTTGTCTCATCCGCGCGCATTCCGCCTGCCCGTACCGTGAGCCAGCCCCCCCAGACCGGCTCCATCCTGATCGTCGACGACGACCCGATCAACCGTCGGCTGCTCTCGCGCAGCCTCGAGCGCGACGGTCATGCCGTGCGCACGGCCGAGAACGGCGTCGAGGCGCTCGCGCAGCTCGCCGAGGCGCGCGCCGACGTCGTGCTGCTCGACATCGTCATGCCCGAGATGGACGGCATCGCGGTGCTCGACCGCATCAAGGCCGATCCAGGTCTGCGCGACATCGCCGTGATCATGGTCTCGGGACTCGACGACTTCGCCAACGTCGTGCGTTGCATCGAGGCCGGGGCGGAGGACTACCTGCCCAAGCCGTTCGATCCGACCCTCTTGCGCGCGCGCATCGCCGCAGGCCTCAACAAGCGCCGCATCCACGAGCTGGAGCACGCGCGCGTGCGTGACGTGTTCGCGCGCTTCCTCCCCGAGTCGATGGTCGACCAGGTGCTCGTGAACGGGGAGAAGGACGTGCGGCTGGGCGGCGTGCGGCTCGTCAGCACGGCGCTCTTCACCGACCTGCGCGGCTTTACGGCGTTCGCGGAGTCGACGCCGCCCGACCAGGTGATCGACGTGCTCAACCGCTTCTTCGCCGAGATGGGCGATGCGATCCTCGACAACGGCGGCACGCTCGTCGCGTTCCTGGGCGACGGCCTGCTCGCCGTCTTCGGCGCGCCGGTCGAGTCGGACGATCACGCCGATCGTGCTCTGCGCGCTGCACGCGAGATGCTGCTCGAGCGGCTTCCGCGCTTCAACGACTGGCTGCGCGAGAACGCGCACGGCGACGGCTTCGCGATCGGTATCGGGATCGCGAGCGGCCCGCTGATGTCGGGCAACGTCGGCTCGGAGCGCCGTCTGGAGTACACGGCGGTCGGCGACACGGTCAACACGGCCTCGCGTCTCGAGGCCCTGACCAAGGAGTTTCCGCATGCGCTGCTCGTCTCCGATTCGACCCGGGCGCTGCTCAGCGATCCCGACGGCGAGCTCGTCTTCGTGGACGAGATAACTCTGAGAGGCAGGAGCGCGTCTACGCACGTATGGACGCTGGCCTGAAGACGGACGGAGCGAGGAATTCGATGACGCACAGCACCACCATCCGTAGATCGTCGCGCCGAGCGCTGCCGGCGCTCGTCGTTGCGGCGCTGCTGCTCGCACTGTGTGCAGCGGCCGGCTCGAGTTCGGCGTCGAGCGGCATGCGGGCCGGTGGCGATCCGACAGTCGACAAGCTCGCTCAGGTGCTCGCGCGCGGGACGATCGTGCTCTCCACCGATCCGGCCTATCCGCCGCAGTCGTGGCAGGTCAAGGGCGCCAAGCGCCTGGCCGGCACGAAGTGCGCCGAGAACCAGATGACGGCCAATCAGATGACGGGCTACGACGTCGACACCGGCAAGCTGGTGGCCAAGGGACTCGGCGTCGAGGCCTGCTTCGTAGCGCCGACGTGGACCGAGATCACGGCCGGCCAGTGGGGCGACCGCTGGGATCTCGCCTATGGCTCCGGAGCCATCAACAGCGACCGCATGCAGCGCCTCTGGATGACGACGCCGTACCGCTCCGAGCCGCAGCGCTATTTCGTGCAGAAGAAATCGCCGTACAAGAAGCCCGCCGATCTGGACGGCAAGGAGATCGGCGTGTGCGATAGCTGCACCGTCGAGTTCTATCTGCGGGGCGCGCTCAAGATCCCGAATCTCCGGCTCAAGGTCGACGTGAAGAAGCCCAAGGTCGCCGTCTACGCCGAGGAGGTGCCGGGTCTGCGCGACCTCGATCGCGGCAAGATCGACGCCTACCTGACCGCAGAGGCCGTCGGCATGGAGGGGATCCACCAGGGCGAGAAGCTGCGTCCGCTTCCGGGCGCCGCGTTCACGATGTACCTGACCGGCTTCCTCGACAAGAGCTCGGCGCTGAGCCAGGCGGCGTTCGCCGCGAAGATCGATCAGATCGTGGGCAAGGCGCAGCGCTCGGGAGCCCTCAAGGCGCTCTCGCTCAAGTACTTCGGCAAGGACTACGCGACCAACGCGGCCGACTACGACGTCGCGAAGCTGCACCAGAAGATCCCCTCCGCGGCCGGCGACTGACCGCGGGCTCGGGGCCGAGGCGCATGGGGATCTTCGGCCGCAGCCTGATGGCCCGACTCGTCGGGTCGTTCCTCGTGCTCTCGATCCTGATGGTGGCGATCGTCTGCGTCGTGACGTTCTACCGCGCCAAGGCCACGCTCGAGTCCTCCGTGTACGCGCGCCTCGGGGCGGTCGCAGACGCCAAGACCGGCGCGCTCAACAGCTGGGTCGCCGACCAGCAGCGCAATCTCGTGTTCATCGGCACGCTGCCGCAGGTCGGCAACGAGGCCGATCGCCTGCTCTCGGAGGACTCGACGGCGGCGGCGAGCGAGCGCGCTCGCAGCGAGCTGGCGCAGCAGCTGTCCCTGGTCGTGCGCAGGACGACGGATGCGCAGGAGTTTCTCGTGCTCGATCCGAACGGCAAGGTGCGCGTCTCGACCGTGACCGCGCACGAGGGCAAGGCGCAGGCCGGCGAGGACTACTTCAAGCAGGGCGTCTCGCACACCGCGGTCGAGAATCCGTATACCTCCTCGCTCACGGGCAAGCCGACGATCACCGTCAGCACGCCGCTCTTCCTCGAGGCCGGCCTGGGCCGTCAGATCGGGGTGCTGGCCGCCAATCTCAACCTCGACCGGATCGACGGCATCGTGCTGCCACACGCCGGGCTCGGAACGAGCGGCGCCGCCTACCTGGTCGGCCGCGACCACCGCTTCGTCAACAAGATCCTCGCGACCGGCGCCTACGCCGGGGCGATCCATTCGCGCGGCATCGACCGCGCGGTCGCCCGGCAGTCCGGGCAGGGCCTGTACACCGACTATCACGGCGTGCCCGTGATCGGCGTCTACCGCTGGCTGCCCGAGCGAGAGGCGGCGCTGGTCGTCGAGATGACGCAGGATCAGGCCTTCGCGCCGGCGCGCAGGCTGGCGCTCGAGATCGGAGCGATCGGCGTGGGGGTGGTGCTGCTGATGAGCATCGGCATCTACTTCGCCTCGCGGCGCATCGCGCGGCCGATCCTGGCGATCACCGAGACGGCGACGGCCGTCAGCGCGGGCGACCTGACGCGCGAGGCTCCGGTGATGTCACGCGACGAGATCGGCACGCTGGCCGTCGCGTTCAACGACATGACCGGCCGGCTGCGGGACACCTTGGAGGGCCTGGAGCAGCGCGTGGCCGACCGCACCGAGGAACTGGCGGTGCAGAACGCCGAGCTCGAGGCCCTGCACGAGACGACGCTCGGCGTCATGCACCGGCTCGACGTCAACGACTTGCTGAGCGAGTTGCTGGAGCGGGCCGTCGAGTTGCTCGGCACCCGCCACGGCTACGTCTACCTGCTCAAGAGCTCGCAGGAGCAGCTCGAAACGCGCGCCGCGATGGGCGTCTTCGAGGAGGACACGCACCTACCCGTGGCGCGCGACGAGGGCCTGGCCGGGCAGGTGATGGAGACGCTCGAGCCCACAGTCATCGACGACTACGACAGCTGGGAAGGACGCGTGCCGACGTTCCCGCGCGGCCGCATCCGCGCGATGGTGAGCGTGCCGCTCGTCTCCGGCGGCGAGGCCATCGGCGTGCTCGGCGTGGCGCGCGATGCATCCGAGCAGCGCTCGTTCGAGGCCTCGGAGGTCGACCGCCTGCAGCGCTTCGCGCAGCTGGCGCTGATCGCGCTCGACAACGCCCGCCTGTATGCGAGCGCGCAGGAGGCCCGCAGCGCCGCCGACGCCGCGAACGCCGCCAAGAGCACGTTCCTGGCCGCCATGAGCCACGAGATCCGCACGCCGATGAATGCCGTGATCGGCATGAGCGGGCTCCTTCTGCGCAGCGATCTCGATGCCGAGCAGCGCGAGGAGGCGACGATCATCCGCACGAGCAGCGAGGCGCTGCTCACGATCATCAACGACATCCTCGACTTCTCGAAGATCGAGGCCGGTCGCATGGAGCTCGAGACGGTGCCGTTCAGCCTGCGCGAGTGCGTCGACGGCGCGGTCGCGCTGATCCGCTCGCTGGCGACGGACAAGGGCCTCGCGATCGAGGCGCGGATCGATGACGACATCCCGGACACGCTCATGGGCGATGTCAGCCGGCTGCGGCAGATCCTGCTCAACCTGCTCAACAACTCCGTCAAGTTCACCGAGCGCGGAGGCGTCCTCCTGACCGCGAGCAGGACGGCGCCGGACGAGCAGGGCGACTTCGCGCTCCACATCGCCGTGAGCGACACGGGCATCGGCATCGCGCCCGAGGCGATGGGGCGCATGTTCAAGTCCTTCAGCCAGGCCGACGCCGCCACGAGCCGCAAGTACGGCGGCACCGGGCTCGGGCTTGCGATCTCCAAGCGCCTCTCCGAGGCGATGGGCGGGACGATGTGGGCCGAGAGCCCGGGCGTGCCGGGCGAGGGCAGCACCTTCCATCTCACGATCGCCACGCGCGCTGCACCCGAGCAGATCGCCGCCTCGGCGCCGTGAGCGCGACGCTCGACCTCGGATGCCGCGCATGCGGCCGAGCATCCGCTGCGGATCCTGCTCGTCGAGGACAACGTGGTCAACCAGAAGCTCGCGATCCGCCTGCTCTCGCGCATGGGCTACGAGCCCGACGTGGCGGCCAACGGCCTCGAGGCGGTGGAGGCGGTCGAGCGGCAGCGCTACGACCTCGTGCTGATGGACGTGCAGATGCCGGAGATGGACGGGCTCGAGGCGACGCGGACGATCGTCGAGAAGGTTCCGCTCGTCGATCGGCCCTGGATCGTGGCGATGACGGCCAATGCGATGGACGGCGACCGGGAGCGCTGCATCGAGGCCGGCATGAACGGCTACATCTCGAAGCCGATCCGCGTCGAGGAGCTCGTCGCAGCCGTACTCGGCGCGCCGCCGCCGGCGACTGAGCTCGCTGACTGGTAGTTCCCATGATGACGGTAGCATCGTCTAGTCATTCGATTCATGGACATGAGGGACAGCCGATGTCTGAGTGCTGACCGAAGTCCTCGCCGCCAGAGGCCTACGCGGCCTCCTTCGGCGACAAGTCCGAGCTGGCCTGCCCCCGGCGCGCCAGTTCGCGATCCTGACCTGCATGGACGCGCGTCCGATCCGCCAAGTACGCGGGCTCGCCGAGGGCGATGCGCACGCTCTCTACGGAACGTCGACGCGTGACGAGACGGAGGCCACCGAAGCGGGTCGGGCGCGCTGAGCCTCGGCTCAGCTCGGCCGTCGCGCACGCCGCGCGCGGGCGTAGCATTGAGCAGGTGACGGCAGCGAACTCGCCGGCCCGCGGGTGCGCTTGCGGCGTCCCGAGGCGGTCGACTTCGCGCCGCTCGCAGCCATCCGCGCCGAGCCGGGCGTGTGCAGGTGGTGGGGCGCGCCCCAGCCCGGTGATTTCGAACCGGCGATTCGGGCGCGCTCTCCTGATCGAGGTGGACGGGGCCGTGGCGGGCGCGATCCAGTACGAGGAGGTCGACGACCCGCAGTACCGCAGCGCCGGCATCGACCTCTTCCTCGGCGCGGCCTGGGAGGGCCGGGGCCTCGGGCGCGAGGCGATCGGCCGTGCTCGTGCGCCACCTCATCGAGGAGCGGGGCCACCATCGCTTGACGATCGACCCGGCAGCCGCCAACGAGCGCGCGATCCGCTGCTACGAGGCGGTCGGATTCGAGCGCGTCGGCATCATGCGCCAGTACGAGCGCACCGACGACGGGAGCTGGCACGACGGACTCCTGCTGGAGTTGCTCGCAGACGACTGGCGCGCGCGGTAGCGTCCGCGGAGCCGGCAACGAGGAGGAGATCATGGTCGGCGTGTTCGTGACCTTCCACTACGACGACGGCGTCGATGCCGAGGCCGTCACCCGCATCGCCGAGGGAGCCGCAGAGCGCTTCCGCGGCCTGCCGGGACTGCGCAGCAAGACCTTCACGGTCGACGAGGCCGCCGGTGAGGCCACGAACTTCTATGTCTGGGACGACGAGGCCGCTGCGCGCGCGTTCTTCGATGACGACCTGAAGGCGCGCGTGACCGGCCTGTACGGCGTGTCGCCGAGCATCCGCTTCGTGCAGATCGCGGAGCTCGTCGACAACGCTCGCTAGCGCGAGGTCAGACCTCAGCTGGGATCGGGCACGATCCGGATGTACGGCTTGGGGGACTTCCAGCCATCCGGGTACTGCTCCTTGGCGGCCTCGTCGGAGACCGAGCCGGCGATGATCACGTCCTCGCCGGGCTTCCAGTTGACGGGCGTGGCGACCTTGTGCTTCGCGGTCAGCTGCAGCGAGTCGATCACGCGCAGCACCTCGTCGAAGTTGCGGCCGGTCGTCATCGGGTAGACGAGGATCAGCTTGATCTTCTTGTCCGGCCCGATCACGAAGACGTTGCGCACCGTCTGGTTGTCGGCCGGCGTGCGCGACGTGGCCTCGCCCTCGACATCTGCCCCGAGCATCCCGTAGAGCTTCGAGACGTTGAAGTCGGAGTCGCCGATGATCGGGTAGTTGGGCGCCGTGCCCTGCGTCTCCTCGATGTCCTTCGCCCACTGGTCGTGATTCTCGACGGGATCGACGGAGATCGCCGATGATCTTCACGCCGCGCTTCGCGAACTCGGGCTCGATGCTCGCCATGTAGCCGAGCTCGGTCGTGCAGACCGGCGTGAAGTTGCGCGGATGCGAGAAGAGCACGCCCCACGAATCTCCCAGCCACTCGTGGAACTTGATGGGGCCTTCGGAGGTGTCGGCCTCGAAATCAGGCGCAGTGTCGCCCAGCGATAGAGCCATTGTGGTCCCTTCCGTGTATTTCGACTGAATCCCTGGGGAACGATGCCGTACGGCGGCGCATTCCTACGCCGGCTTGGCGCCCATGGCCCAGATCGTGACGACGTAGGCCGCCACGAGGATCGTCGCGATCACGGTGCTCGCCTTGAGCAGCCCGCCGCCTCCGCCGGTGCGCGACTTGCGCATGCCGATGCCGCCGAGGATCAGCGCGATGAGCAGCAGCACCAGCCCTCCGTCGGCGGTCATGTAGCCGATGCCGATCCAGGTCGGGTCGTCGGGCAGGCTGTCGAGATGCTCCTTGGAGTACACCCATTCGGCGCCGATGCGCATGATGATGTAGCCGGGGAGCGCCACGGCGAGCAGCGTCCAGTAGGAGAAGCGCCGCAGCGCCGCGCCCTCGTCGCGCCAGCCGATGATCGCGGCGCCGGCAGCGGTCACCAGGCCGCCGACGAGCACCATCGCGCCGAGCACGTGGACGAGGAGCGCGATGTTGATGCTGTCGCCCCGCATGCTCAGGCCCCCGGCTTGTAGATCATGTCGATCACGATGAGCACGAAGAGCGCGATCGTCGCGATGTGCAGCCAGACGCCGGTCGGAGCGCGCAGGCGGGCGAGCACCTCCGACTCGTTGCCGCCGCCGTCCTCCTCGGCCAGCTTCTGGATCTTCGTGTAGTACGCGCCGCTGCGCTGCCCGACGCCGGCGAAGGCCGCCCACAGGATGATTCCCGCGATCACCCAGCCGTCCCAGAGGTCGAAGCGGTCCGAATCCAGCGCGAGGATCACGCCGAAGACGAACACGAGTCCGATGCCTGCGCTGATGAGGATGCTGCCGAGCGGCGCGACGCGGAAGAGCGTGCGCGTCTGCTCGAGTGTCGTCATGCGCCGGCCGCTGAAGACGAGGGCGCTGAAGAGCACGAGCGCGGAGGCGACTGCGAAGGCCGACAGCAGGTGGAACGCGAGCATCCAGTCGGAGAAACTCACGGCGCGAGGCTAGCGCATTCGGGCGCGTCTGTCAGGCGGACGGCAATCGAGCCGGCGTGCCAGACGGGCGCCTGGTAGTGCTCGGCGATCCGGCGCCCGACCTGCTCGATCCAGGCGCTCTCCTCGGGACTCCGCCTGGCCACCGCGAGCTTCGCCGCCTCGGCGACCTCCCGCGCCAGAGCGCCGCGGTCGAGGTGCAGCAGCTTGCGTCCCTGCATGAGCACCCGGCCCTCGACGATCACGGTGTCGACATGCGCCGCCCTGCCGCGGGCGAGCAGCAGCTCCCACACGTCGACGTCGTCGACGGCGAACGGCGCGCTGAGCGCTCGCAGGTCGAGCACGGCGACGTCGCCGCGCCGCCCCGGCTCGAGGCGGCCGATCCCCGTCGCGGCGCCCACGACGCGCGCGCCGCCATCCCACATCAGGCCGAAGACCTCGGCCGCTCGCAGGCGCGGATGCTCGGCCGCTCCGCGCACGCGCTGCAGCACGTGTGCGAGGCGCACCTCCGCGAGCATGTCGTCGTCGTCGGCGACGCCCATGTCGTCCAGCCCGAGCGCGACGCCGACGCCGGACGCGACCAGATGGCGCAGCGGCGCGATGCCCGCGGCGAGGCGCAGGTTGGACGCGCAGTTGTGCACGACGGTCGTGCCGCTGCGGGCCAGCAACTCGATGTCGGAGTCGCGCAGCCAGACGCCGTGCGCGAGCGCGCTGCGGTCCGTGAGCACCTGGGCGTCGACCAGTCGCTGCAGCTCGCCCGCGTTCGCGAAGCCGTCGCCCCAGGCGCGCTGCAGGCGGCTCTCGAGCGCGTGCAGGTGAATGCCCGCACCGGCTCGGCCGCCGCGGAGCCGACCGCGCGCACGAGCTCGTCGCTCGCCCACTGCGGCGCCATGATCGAGAACTGGGCGCTCAGGAGCGGATCGCCGGCGAGACCCCGAACGAGGTCGCCGACGATCTCGAGGTAGGCCTCGGCGGGCATGCGCGCGCCGGCCGCACGGCGCGCCCTGGGCTGCAGCTCGGCGGGCAGGCCCGCGATGAACGCCTCGTCGCCGTCGTAGGCCAGGCGCGAGCGGTCGCTCCAGTGCGGCGCCAGGGTGACACGCTGGCCCGCGTCGCGGTGGGCGCGCAGCGTCTCCTGCAACTCCGCGGCGTAGGCCTGCTCGGGCGGCCCGTCGCCGGCGCCGGAGGGGAAGTGCATGTGCAGGTGCGACGTGATGCCCGACTCGATCTGCAGCACGTTCTTGTAGAGCGTGTTGAGGTAGGGGTCGACGGCATCGAGCGCGAGCATCGTGGCCATCCACGACTCGAACGCCGTGTCGCGCAGCCCGGGCTCCGGCGGGCCCGGATCGGGGAAGCCGAGCTGCACCGACGAGATCCCCATGCCGTGGTGGTGGGCGTTGATCAGGCCCGGCAGGACGAGCATGCCGTCGCCGCCGGCCTCGGGAATGCCCGGGTGCTCGCGGCGGAGGGCGTCGCGATCCCCGACCGCGGCGACGGCGCCGTCGCGGATGAGGACCGCGCCGCGGAGCAGGGGAGGGGCCTGGGCGGAGGTGAGCACGATGTCGCCGCAGACGAGGAGGTCAGCCATGCGGGCACGCTATCCGCAGGCGCTAGTGTGCCCGCATGGACTCGCCCGGCGACGGCCCCGAGATCGCGATCTGGTCCGACTTCATCTGACCGTTCTGCCGCATCGCCGAACCCCGGGCGGTGTGGCTGGAGCACCAGTTCGGTGCCCGGGTCACGTGGTTGCCGTTCGATCTGCATCCCGAGTACCCGCCCGGCGGCATCCCGCGCGCCGATCTGATCGCTCGCTACGGCGAGGGCTACGACACGCGCACGCGTCAGATGTTCGCGGCCGAGGACCTCGTCTACGCGCCGCCTCCCGACGTCGTCCCCAACACGCGCCTCGCGCTCGAGCTCGGCGAGCAGGCGCGCGCGGAAGGGCTGCACCGGCCCTACCACGACCGCGTCATGGACGCCTACTGGGCCGAGGGCGCCGACATCTCCCGGCGACCGCTGCTCGAGGAGCTCGCGCGCGGCGTCGGCGTCTCGCAGGAGGGCATCGCGCAGGCACTCGACGAGCGCCCGTGGGCGCAGGCGGTGGACACCTCGACCGCCCGGGCGCAGCGCGCCGGCGCAACCGGCGTTCCCGCCTTCGTGATCGACTGGCGCGTGCTGGTGGTCGGCGCACAGCCGCGCGAGCTGCTTGCGCAGGCCATCGCGCAGGCGCGCGACTCGGCCTGAGGGCCTCGTCCCGGCTACCAGTCGGCGCGATTCTCGGCGACGGCTGCGGCTTCGCGGTAGGCACGCTGCTCGCGGCGGATCAGATCGGGATTGCAGCCCTCGAGAGCGCGAGCTCGAGCGTGAGCAGTTGCAGCGCGACCGCGCCCGTGAGGAGTGCATGCAGGGGTGCGTCCGGGCGGCGGCCGGGACCGTCAGGACCGACTCGCTCGGTAGCCCGGCCAGCGCCGTCTCGCCGCCGATCGCGATCGTCCGCATGCCGATCGTGGCCGCAGCGCCGGCGGCGACGGCCAGGCGGCGGTCGCGCCGCGGGCCCTGGCGGGAGTCGGCGGCGAACAGTACGAGCGCCGTCGCATCCGGCATCGCAGCCCGCGAGATGGCCGTGCAGCAGCGTTTCGAGGTGCAGCGCGGTGGTGGGGATGCGGGCGCCCTCCTCGATCTTGAGCGCGAGCTCGCGCGCGGTGATCTGATCGGCGCCCAGGCCGACCGTGAGAATGCGCGACGCGCCGTGGACGTGAGCGGCCAGCGCCGCGAGTTGCGGTCGCATGGCCAGCGCGCCGTCGATCGCCTCGCCGGCGCCCGTCTGGCCGCCCGCGAGTGCGCGGGCCACCGCGGCGCCGGCAGGATGGCGCTCGTGTAGGCGACCGTGTGGCACCACGAGCGGTCGACCAGCGGCGTCGTCAGCGCGTGATCGGCCGCGACCGCAAGCGGCGAGCCGGCCTGCGCGCCGATGCTCGCCGTGACCGCTCCGCGCGCCCCGGGCCGCTTCCAGCGCGAGAATCGTCGCGCGCGTCGTGCCCTCGTGCGAGATGCCGATGCAGACCCCGCCCGGCCGCGGGTCGAGCGATGCATCGAGCGCCTGGCGGGCTTCGGGCCGTGAGCGCGTGCCGCTCGCGCAGCGCCTCCTCGAGCAGCGCCGCAACGGCCAGGGCGCCGTGCTCGGAGGTCCCGCAACCCGTCACGACGATCGGCTCGCCGGCCTCGGCCGCCCGCGAGACGGCGGCCGCGATGGCCTCGCTGCCGGATGGCGGCGCATCGAGGATCGGGCCCGCGAGACCGCTCTGCGCCAGGATCATCTCCTCCATCACCCACGGCGGGCCGTCGCGCAACTCCGGATAACCCGGGGCCGTGCCAGCTGGCCGCTTCAGCGCTCATGCGAGCTCCTGGGTCGAGCGGTCGAACGCGCGCGTCGCGTTTGGCCGCGAGATGCGAGTAGCTGTCATGCGGGTACCGTAGAGTCGAATTGATCCAGACGAAAGAGCCATTTACGTGACTCATGAGTGGACCACTTCCGGTCCTGATCTCCACCTCGCGCTCGCATCGGCCGGTACGCGTCATGCAGCGCTCGAGGATGCGATGCGCGAGGCGATCCGCGAC
Organism: uncultured Actinomycetes bacterium; assembly: GCA_963713435.1. Lineage (GTDB taxonomy): Bacteria > Actinomycetota > Thermoleophilia > Gaiellales > JALYLC01 > JALYLC01. Next base: position 554,215 of record CAVQLU010000007.1, on the reverse strand, counting down.
GGCCGGCTGCCGGCCGGCACGCGGCTGCCCTCGACCAGGGCGCTCGCGGGCGACCTCGGGCTCTCCCGCGGGACGGTCGTCGAGGCCTTCGCGCAGCTCGGGGCCGAGGGATATCTCGGCGCGCGGCACGGGGCGGGCACCTGGGTCGCCGCCGTCTCGCCCGTTGCCGTGGCGCTCGTGCCTGCTGTCCGGCGGCTCGCCCGCCGCCGCGCTTCAGCTTCAGTCCCGGCATTCCCGATCTCAGGTCCTTTCCGCGGGCGGGGTGGATGAGCGCGCTGCGTCACGGCCTGCGGGCCTGCCGGCGACGGCGCTCGACTACGGCGATCCGCGCGGCCGCGCCGATCTGCGCGAGCAGCTCGCCCTGTATCTCGCACGCGCCCGCGGCGTCCGGGCCGATCCCGAGCTCGTGATCGTCTGCGCGGGCTTCCGGCACGGCCTCTCCCTCGTCGCGCGCGCCCTGCGCGCGGAGGGTGCTCGCACGCTCTCATGGAGGATCCCTGCGTGCCACAGCACCGCGCGGTCGCGGCCGACGCGGGTCTTGCGCTCTCGCCGCTCGCGGTGGACGGCCGGGGAGCGCGCACCGACCTGCTCGGCGAATCGTCCGGGGAAGCTGTCGTTCTCTCGCCTGCGCACCAGTTCCCCACGGGCGTCGTGCTGCACCCCGAGCGCCGGGCCGCGGCCGTCGCGTGGGCAGCGGCGACCGGAGGTCTGATCGTCGAGGACGACTACGACGGCGAGCTCCGCTACGACCGCCAGCCCGTGGGAGCCCTGCAGGCGCTCGCACCCGATTGCGTCGCGTATGGCGGGACGGCCAGCAAGACGCTCGCCCCGGGGCTGCGGCTCGGATGGCTGGTCGTGCCTCCGCGCCTGCTCGATCCGATCGTGAACCTGAGGGCCTGCGAGGACGTCCACCTCTCGGCGCTCGAGCAGGTCGCTCTCTGCCAGTTGCTCCTCTCGGGCGGGTACGAGCGCCATGTGCGGCGCATGCGCGCGCGCTACCGCGGCCGCCGCGATCGGCTGCTCGCGCTGCTTTCTGCACGGGCTCCCGTGCTCACGCCCGTGGGCATCTCCGCCGGGCTCGGCCTGCTGCTCGAGCTCCCCGAGGGCGCGCCGTCCTCCTCCCAGCTGATCCACGAGGCGGCGAACCGGTCGATCGGGCTGTTTCCGCTCGACCCGCACTACCGCGACGGGCGCGCCCCGCGCGATGGCGTCGTGATCGGCTACGGCGCCCTCCCGGAGCACGACTTCGATGCGGGCCTCGCGGCGCTCGGCGATCTGCTCGGCGAATTGATGCCTGCGGCCCGCCGGCCTCTGCCGGATAGGTTGCCGACGCAACGACAAACCGGGGGGCAGCGCGACACATGATCGAGTTCTTCCAGATCACCGGCAGCGCGTCGTTCGCTGCGCGCGTGGCGCTCGAGGAGGCCGGCGCCGACTACCAGACGGTCGACATCCATCCGCGCCGCCGCGACGAGCCCGCGAGCTTCGCCGAGGTCAATCCTCTGAAGCGCGTGCCGGCGCTGCGCGAGGGCGAGGTCACGTCTACGAGACGGGCGCGGTGCTGCTCTACCTCGCCGATCGGTTTCCCGGCCTCGGGCCGGCCGTCGGCGACCCGCGGCGCGGCAGCTGTACCGCTGGATCCTCTGGCTGGCCGATACGCTCCACACCGCCTGGTGGCCGATCATGAAGTCGCCGGTCAGCGAGCCCGAAGAGGCCGTGCACGCGGAGCTCCGCAACCAGGGCCGCGACCAGATGGATGCCCACGGCGCCTATCTCGAGCGCGAGCTCGCCGGCGGGCCGTGGTGCCTGGGCGAGACGTTCTCCGTCGCCGACCTCTACCTCTACATGCTGGTGGGCTGGGAGAGCTATATCCAGGGCGGCTACGTGCTGGGCGGCGAGCGCGTGCGCGAGCACTACCGCCGCGTGGGTGCGCGTCCGGCCGTGGCGCGCACGCGCGCTGGAGGATCTCGACGAGCGGCTGATCCGCTACCACCCCGAGCTGCGGGCCGGCCGGCCGATCTAGACGTTCAGTGAGAACGTCTTGGTGTCCTCAGGACACGAGCGCGCTATCGTCGCCGCATGGCGACCCGGCATGCGACCGCACATCCGCTCGAGGCGCTTGTGCCGGGGGAACTCGAGCGGGCCGCCGAGATGGTGCGCGCGGCCCTGCGGGCGCGAGCTTCGTCTCCATCGGGCTGCACGAGCCGCCCAAGGCCGACTATCTGGCCTGGCTCGGCGGCGGGCCTTGCCCCGCCCGCTGCGCCCTCGCGATCGCGGTCGATCGCGACCGTCGTGTGCACGAGTTCGTCTGCGACCTCGACGCGGGAGCGGTGGCCTCGCACGCAGGCGGTCGCGGGCGCGCGCTCGCCCATCACGCCGGAGGACTACGAGGCCGCCGCGGAGGCCGTACGGGCCGATGCGGGTGGCGGGAGGCGATGCGGCGGCGCGGCGTGACCGACGTCTCGCTGGTGCAGATCGACGTGCTCGCCTCGGGCGGCTTCGAGCTCGAGGTGGAGCGCGGCCGCCGGGTCGCCCGCGCAGTCGCGTACCTGCGCGGGCACGGGGCCGAGAACGGCTACGCCCACCCATCGAGAGCCTGATCGCCTACGTCGACCTCGACGAGTGCCGGGTCCTCGAGCTCGAGGAGATGGACGTCAAGCCCATCCCGGAGGCCGACGGTGATTTCGCGGCCGGCGTCGTCCCGCGCGCGACGACCTCCGGCCGTTCGCGATCTCGCAGCCGGACGGTGTCAGCTTCGCGATCGAGGGCAACGAGCTGCGCTGGTACCGCTGGACGCTGCGCACGACGATCGATCCGCAGGAGGGCCTCGTGCTGCACGACGTGCGCTTCGACGGCCGGCCGGTGCTCCACCGCGCCTCCTGCGCGGAGATGATCGTCCCGTACGGCGAGGCGCACCCGTTCCACTCCTGGCGCACCTATTTCGATGCCGGCGAATACGGCCTCGGCGCCTGCACCAATTCGCTCGAGCTCGGGTGCGATTGCGTCGGCGAGATCCGCTATCTCGACGCGCACCTCGTCGATCGGGCCGGTCGCCCGCGCGTCGTGCGCAACGCGATCTGCCTCCACGAGGAAGACGCGGGGCTGCTCTGGAAGCACAGCGACGAGCTGGCCGGCCGCGTCGAGGTGCGGCGGGCCGGCGCTTCGTGCTGAACTCGATGGTGACCGTCGGCAACTACGACTACGCCTTCCGCTGGAACCTGCACCTGGACGGCTCGATCGAGTGCGAGGTGCAGTTGCACGGCGTCGTCTCGACGATGGCCGCTGGCGCCCGGCGAGCAACCCACGGGGAGCAGCGTCATCGACAGCGGTCTGGCAGCGCCGAATCACCAGCACTTCTTCTGCTTCCGGCTCGACCTCGACGTCGACGGCGTGGCCAACAGCGTGCGCGAGGTGGAGTCCGAGGCGATTCCCACGGGCGCGGAGAACCCTCTCGGAAACGCGTTCCGCGCGCGCGTGACACCGCTCGAGCGCGAATCGGAGGCGCGGCGGGACAGCGACGAGCGCGCCGGCGCGTGTGGCACGTCGTCAATCCCGCGCGCCGCAACGGGCTGGGCGGCGAGGTGGGCTATCGGCTGGTGCCGCTGAAGGGCGTCTCGACGATGCTCGCGCAGCCCGTCCGCCCGCGTCCGGCGCGTGCGGGGTTCGCGCGCCACACGCTCTGGGTCACGCGCCACGACGAGGCCGAACGGCACCCGTCGGGCCGCTACCCCTACGGCCGCTCAGAGACCGTCGGCCTGCCGCAGTGGAGTGAGGCCGATCGTCCGCTCGGCGAGAGCGACGTGGTGCTCTGGTACACGGTCGGCACGACGCATTTCGTGCGACCCGAGGATTGGCCGATCATGCCGGTCGCCAGCGCCGGCTTCCGCCTCGAACCCGTGGGGTTCTTCGATCGCAACCCGACGCTCGATGTCCCGCCGCCCAGCACGCATGCCACGGCGGGCGCACGTCTAGATTTGGACGTGACCTTGCCGAGCGCGCTGCTGATTCCGCCGCGCAGCAGGCCGAGCGCGACGAAGATCCCAATTGCAATGACGGCGAGCACGACGGCGTACTCGGCCATCGTCTGACCCCGCTCACGCTGCAGCATCAGATACAGCTTGATCGACAGGTCATGCAGCAACTGGGGCCTCCCCCGTCTCGTGGGCGTCTCGCCCGGCGGGAGGCGAAGGCGCATACTAGGGAAAGCGACGGAATTTAGGGTCCGAGCCATCCCTCGACCGGGGGAGGGTCGGGCCCGCCGCCGGGGGAAGTCAGGCTCAGGCGGCCGACGCGGGGATAGCGATCGAGCGGGAACGTCTCGACCTGCGGCGAGCGCTGCTGGACGAGCACGCCGCCGTCGACGTAGATGCACGATCCGGTGAGGTAGCTCGCGTCGTCGCCGGCCAGGAACACCGCTGCGCCGGCGATGTCGGCGCCCGTGCCCTGGCGGCCGAGGGGCACCGTCTGCGGCCGTCGCGCGCGCGCGCTCCTCGGCCTCCGGCCCCGTGCTGCGGTCGTCTCCATCAGGCCGGGGACGATGCACACGCAGCGCACGCCGTAGGGCGCCAGATCGAGCGCGACGGCGCGCGTGAACGCCTCGACCCCGCCCTTGGCCGCGTCGTAGGCGACCATGCCGCGGTGCGCGCGGCTCGCTCCGCCGCTCGAGGTGTTGATGATCACGCCGGCGCCCTGCTCGACCATGTGGCGCGCCGCGCGGTGCGCGCACAGGAAGTGCCCCTTGAGGTTCGCGTCGACCACGAGATCCCAGGTCGGCTCGTCGATCTCGAGGAAGTGCCGCACGGCCGGCCCCGACGACGGCCGCGTTGTTGACGAGGATGTCGAGGCGCCCGAAGCGCTCGAGGCAGGCGTCGAATGCGCGCTCGACGTCATCGGCCCGCGCGACGTCGCACTGCACGCCGATGCCGGCCTCGCCGAGCGCCGCGGCGGCCTCGCGCGCCCGCTCGCCGTCGAGTTCGGCGATCGTGACCCGCGCGCCCTCGCGCACGTAGCGCTCGGCCACCGCCAGTCCGAGCCCGCTGCCAGCGCCGGTCACGAGCGCGACGCGTCCGGCCAGCCGCCCTCCCTCGTTCATGCCGTCGCCTCCCGCTCGCGCTCGACCAGCACGCGCCGCAGCAGCTTGCCCGACGGCGATTTCGGAATCGCGTCGATCAGCTCGCAGGCGCGCACCTGCATGTGCGGCGCCACGCGCGCCGCGACGAATGCCATGACCTCGGGGATCGGGCGCCTCGCCCGCGCGCGGGACGACGAACGCCTTCGGCACCTCACCGGCCTCCTCGTCGCGAACGGGCACCACGCAGGCGTCGGCGATCTGCGGGTGCGTGAGCAGGATGCCCTCCAGCTCGGCCGGGCGGCACCTGGTACCCCTTGTACTTGATCAGCTCCTTGAGGCGATCCACGACGCGGAACACGCCGCCCTCGTCGACCGTGGCGATATCGCCGGTGCGCAGCCAGCCGTCGTCGGTGAGCGTCGCGGCCGTGGCCTCGGCGTCGCCGAGGTAGCCGAGCATGACCTGCGGCCCGCGCACCCAGATCTCGCCCGGCCGGCCGGCGGCCGCGTCGCGCCCGGTCTCGGCGTCGACGAGGCGCGCCTCGGTGCTCGGCAGCAGCGTGCCGATCGTGCCGTGCACGTTCTCGTCGTCCTGGTGGACGTGGTGCGTGACCGGGCGTGCCTCCGTCAGGCCGTAGCCCTGCTGGACGCGGCAGCCGACCCGCCGCTCGCGCCGCGCCCTGCAGATCGGCGTCGAGCGGCGCGGCGCCGCTCGTGACGAAGCGCAGGCTCGAGAGGTCGTGCTCGTCGACGAGCGGGTGCTTGGCGAGCGCCAGCACGATGGGCGGGGCGACGTAGCAGGCCGTGATGCGGTGCTCCTCGATCGCCGCCAGGAACTGCGCGAGGTCGAAGCGCGGCATCGTGACGATGCGTCGCGCCGCGCCGCAGCGCGTCGTTGAGCACGAGCGTCTGCCCGTAGATGTGGAAGAACGGCAGCACGGCGATGACGCGGTCGTCCTCGCCGATCGTGCCGCACGGGCGCGTACTGGCAGAGGTTCGCGACGAGGTTGCGGTGCGTCAGCATGACGCCCTTGGGCAGCCCCGTCGTGCCGCTCGAGAACGGCAGCGCGACGAGCGTGGCGCGCGGATCGATCTCGACGCCCGGCGCCGGCGTGCCCGGCGGCGCGAGCAGCTCCTCGAACGGCGTCGTGCCGGCGGCCTCGCCGATCGAGAACACCTCCTCGACGCCGGCCGCGCTGCGCCGCCTCGAGCGCGCGCTCGGCCAGCTGCGGCGCGGTCACGAGAAAGCGCGCGCCCGCGATGCGCAGCTGGAACGCCGCCTCCTCGGCGGTGTAGAGCCCGTTGATGGTCGTGTTCGTCCCGCCGGCCCGCGCAACGCCGTGAAACGCGACGGCGTACTCGGGCACGTTGGGCGCGAAGATGCCGACGCGCTCGCCGGGCTCGAGCCCACGCGCAGCGAGCCCGGCCGCGCAGCGATCGACGTCCTCGGCCAGCTCGGCGTACGTCAGCGAGGCGCCGCTGACCGCATCCACGATCGCCACGCGCTCACCGCGCGCCGCGGCGCCGCCGAGCACGAAGTCGGTCAGCGTCGACGTCGGGCACGAGCACGTCCGGATGCGGGCTGCGGATCGCCATTGGCGGGTATGACTCTACGGGTCGACCAAATGGCACCGCGGCGAGTGCTCATCGCGACCCTCTCGCTGAGTGAGCGCGGCAAGGCGTCCCGCCTGTCCTGCGAAGGCGGCCGGGACTCCTGCTCGCTCCACACACCCCAAGCCACTCACGCTCAGCTCAGCGAGAACGTCTTGCCCCTTGGCCGGCCGAGTGCTGCGATGATCCGCGCATGACCGCGATCCGCCCATCGCGTCCCCGCTCGCCCTGGGCGAGCGACGAGCACGAGCTCTTCCGCGAGACCGCGCGGGCCTGGGTCGAGAGCGAGATCCTGCCCAACGACGAGCGCTGGCAGGCGCGCGGGTACGTCGATGCCGAGCTCTGGCGCAGCGCGGGGGAGGCCGGGCTGCTCGGCACCGACGTGCCGGCCGAGCACGGCGGGCTGGGCGGCGACTTCGGCTTCGAGTGCGTGATCTACGAGGAGCTGCTGCACGCGGGCTTCGCGTGCTTCGGCAAGGGCGTGCACGAGATCGCGACGCACTACGTGCTCGAGTACGGCAACGACGCGCAGCGGGCGGCCTGGGTGCCGCCGCTCGTGCGGGGCGAGCTCGTGGGCGCGATCGCGATGACCGAGCCGGGCGCCGGCTCCGACCTGCGCGGCATCGCGACCTCGGCCGTCCTCGACGGCGACCACTACGTCGTCAACGGCACCAAGACGTTCATCACGAACGGCCTGCACGCGAACCTCATCTGCCTCGTCACGCGCACCGACCCCGAGGCCGGCTCGCAGGGATACACGCTGCTGATGGTCGAGACCGACGGCCTCGAGGGCTTCACGCGCGGCCGGCCGCTGCACAAGGTCGGCCAGCACGCCCAGGACACGTGCGAGCTGCACTTCCAGGACTGCCGCATCCCGGTCGCGGCGAGCCTCGGCGAGGGCAAGGGCCTCTACCACCTGATGGAGCAGCTGCCCTACGAGCGCACCGTCGTCGCGGTGATGGCGGTCGCGGCGCTCGAGCGCGTGATCGCCGACACCGTCGCCTACGCGCGCAGCGGCACGCCTTCGGGAAGCCGCTGATGGCGCTTCAGAACACGCGCTTCAAGCTCGCCGAGGCGCACACGGCCGCGACGATCGGGCGCGTGTTCGTCGATCACTGCGTCACGCGGGTGATCGACGGCACGCTCGACACGGTCACGGCGTCGATGGCCAAGTGGTGGCTCACCGATCAGCAGTGGCGCCAGATCGACGAGTGCCTGCAGCTCTTCGGCGGCTACGGCTACATGCTCGAGTACCCCGTCGCGCGCGCGTTCCTCGACGCGCGCATCCAGACCATCTACGCCGGCTCGAACGAGATCATGAAGGAGATCGTCGCGCGCTCGCTCGAGCGCGAGTAGCGTGCGCGACGGTATGAGCGAACTCCCCGTGACGATCGACGACGTGCGGCGCGCGGCCGCAGTCATCGACGGCCACGTGCGGCGCACGCCCGTCATGAGCTGCGCCTCGCTGGGCGAGGGCGTCTGGCTGAAGGCCGAGCTGCTGCAGCGCACCGGCGCGTTCAAGGTGCGCGGCGCGTTCTCGCGCATCGCCGAGCTGTCGCCGGAAGAGCGCGCCCGCGGCGTCGTCACCTGCTCGGCGGGCAACCACGCGGCCGGCGTCGCGCTGGCCGCCCGGGAGCTCGGCACGAACGCGCTCGTGATGATGCCGAGCTACGCCAGCCAGGCGAAGGTGGACGCGACGCGCGCCTACGGCGGCGACGGCCGATCTCGAGTCGGCCGACGCCGCCGTGGCGTTCGCGCGCATGCACGCCGAGAGCGAGGAGACCGGCCGCGTGATCGTGCACCCGTTCGAGGACCGCGCCGTGATGGCCGGGCAGGGCACGCTCGGGCTCGAGCTGTGCGAGCAGGTCGAGCAGCGTGACGCAGGTCGTCGTGCCGGTCGGCGGCGGCGGCCTGATCTCGGGCGTCGTGACCGCGGTCAAGGCGCTCGCGCCGCAGGCGCGCGTGATCGGCGTCGAGCCCGCGGTCATCTCCACGCTCGGCGACGTCGATCGCAGCCGGCGAGCCGCTGCCGCGCCCCGCGGGCAAGACCGTCGCCGACGCGCTCGCGCCGCCGACCGTCGGCCGCGCGCCGCTGGCGGTGCTCAGCGAGCTGCTCGACGAGGCGGTCACCGTCAGCGAGGAGCAGATCGCGGAGGGCTTCCGCTTCCTCTACGCGCGCGCCAAGCTCGCCGTCGAGCCGGCCGCCGCCACGCCGGTCGCCGCGCTGCTGGCGGGCCTCGTCGAGCCGCTCCCGGGCACGGTGCTCGTGCTCTCGGGCGGCAACGTCGACGGCGGGGTCGCCGCCGCGCTGCTCGCCGGCTGAGCCGTGCTCGTCTAGCCACCTGCTCGGCGTGCGCGCCGGCCGGCTCGGAGGCCCAGTCGATCTCGACCAGGCGCAGCTCCGGCGCGCCCGACTCGTGCGTGCGCGCGATCAGCTGCTGCATCAGCGCCGTCGCGCGCCCGACGGCCTCGCCGAGCGGCGTCCCGCTCAGGCGCAGGCCCGTCAGCAGGCCGGTGAAGACATCGCCGGCGCCACCCCAGAACTGCGCGATGTGCGGCGCGCGCGCAAGCCACGCGCCGTCGTCGTCCAGGCCGACGACGTGCTGCGTCGGCCGGCCGTCGTGCTCGAGCACGAGCCCCTTGACGACCACCTCGCGCGCACCGGCTGCGTGCAGCTCGCCCGCCGCCGCGACGGCCTCGGCGACGCTCGCGCACGGGCCGGTCGACCAGCCACTCCAGCTCGAAGCGGTTCGGGACGAGCAGGTCGGCGCGCGGCACCGCCTGCTCGCGGAACGTGCGCACGAGTTCGGCCGGGACGTACAGCTCGCCCTCGTCGCCGAGCACGGGATCGCACACGTACCAGGCGTCGGGGCGCTGCTCGCGCACCGCCGCGAGCGCCTCGAGCACGAAGCGCCAGGCCTCGGGGCGGCCGAGGTAGCCGCTGAGCACCGCCTCGCAGCGGTCGAGCCGCCCGAGCGCCTGCGAGCCCGGCGAGCAGCTCGCGCAGCGTGGAGACGGGCGTCCGCCGCCCGCGCACGCCGGGATAGCCCGCGTGGCTCGAGTAGACGACCGTCGGCAGCGCCCAGACGTCGAAGCCGAGCCGCTGCAGCGGCAGCGTCGCGGCCGTCGACCCGACATGCCCGTAGACGACGGACGACTGGATCGACATCACGGCGCGCACCGCGCGCATGGTGCCAGGCTGCGAAGCGCTACGCGCTCGCGCTGCTCGCGCGCAGGACGCCCCAGCGCACGCGGCCCTGGCTGGCGGCCACGCCGAGCAGCACGAGCAGCCCGCCGACCGGCTCGTTCCAGGTCAGCCGCTCGCCCAGCAGCGCAACGCCCGCGATCGTCGCGAACACGGGCACGAGGTAGGTCACCGTGGACGCGGAGGTCGCGCCGGCATCGCGGATGATCGAGTAGTTGAGCAGGTAGGCCGCGCCCGTCCCGATCGCGCCGAGCGCCGCGACGGCCGCCAGCGGGCCGAGCGCGAACGACGCCGGGATGCCTCCGGCGAACGGCAGCACGAGCGCGAGCTGCAGCGTGCCCATCGCGAGCTGGCCGAACGCGAGCACGGCGACCGCCAGCCCGCCGGTCGCGAGGTAGCGGCGCAGGTAGGGGAAGCCGATGCCGTACAGGATCGCCGCCGCGAGGCAGGCCGCGCTGCCGACGAGCTCGCCGCGGGCGATGCCGCGCCACGCGCCCAGCACGACGAGCACGCCGGCGAAGCCGATGGCGAGACCCACGACGCGCTCGCGCGTCGGGCGCTCCTCGGGCAGCGTGAGCAGCACGACCAGCAGCACGAAGAGCGGCGTCGTCCCGTTCCAGATCCCGGCGAGCACCGAGGAGACGTGCTGCTCACCGAACGCGAAGAGCGTGAACGGGGCGCTGTTGACCAGGAACGCCGCCACCGCGAGGTGGCCCCAGGTGCGCCCGTCGCGTGGCAGCCGGCCGCGCTGTGCGAGCAGCACGGGCGTCAGCGCCAGCAGTCCGAAGAGCATGCGCCCGAACGAGACCTGGACGGGCGTGAACGCCGCGATTGCCGACCTTGATGAGCACGAACGACATGCCCCAGATCGCGCCCAGCAGCAGCAGCCGGGCGGGCCACGACGTCGCGTGCGCCCTCACGCGCCCGCGCGCTCGAGATCCAGCAGGAAGCGCTTCGCCTCGAGCCCGCCGCTGTAGCCCGTGAGCGAGCCGTTCGAGCCGATCACGCGATGGCACGGGATCACGATCGAGACGGGGTTGGCGCCGTTCGCCGCTCCGGCCGCGCGGATCGCGGTCGGCCGGCCGATGCGCGCGGCGAGCTCGGCGTACGTGATCGTCTGGCCGTAGCCGATGCGCTGGAGCTCGCCCCAGACGAGCTGCTGGAACGGCGTTCCCGGCGGCGCGACCGGCAGGTCGAACGCCGTGCGGTCGCCGGCGAAGTACTCCGCGAGCTGGAGCCGGATCGTGGCGAACGCGGCGTCGTCACGCACCGCGCCGGCCGGTGGCACGACGTCCTCGCCGGGCATGAAGAGCCCCGTGAGCCGCCGCCCTCGGCCGTCAGGAGCAGCTCGCCGAGCGGGCTCGCGATCGTCGTGTACGCCCCGCTCATGCCGCGTCTCCGCTCTCGAGCGCTCCCACAGGTGCAGGACGCCGTAGGCCCGGAACGGCCGCCAGGCCTGCGAGCGCCGCTCGGCCTCGCGCGCATCGGCCTCCGACGCCCAGCGCGCGCAGTCCGTGCAGGATGCCGAGGTCGCTGGCGGGAAACGCGTCCGGATCGCCGAGCGCGCGCATCGCGACGTACTCGACCGTCCACGGGCCGATGCCGGGCAGCGCCAGCAGGTCGCGCCGCGCGCGCTCGCGATCCGCGCCGGGAGTCCAGCTCGACGAGGCCGTCGCGCAGGGCGGCGCAGACGCCGCGCAGCGTCGCGCGGCGCCGCGCCGGCATCGCCAGGACGTCGTCGTCGGCGTCGGCCAGCGCAGCGGCGTCGGGAAAGACGTGCGTCAGCGTTCCGTCGGGCGCCGCCAGCGGCTCACCGTGGCGCTGCGACGATGCGCGCGGCGATGCGTGCGAGCGGCGGCGACCGAGACCTGCTGGCCGAGCACCGCGCGGACGGCGATCTCGGTGCCGTCGACGCAGCCCGGCACGCGCAGCCCGGGGCGCGCCGCCACGAGCGGCGCGAGCAGCGGGTCGCTCCCGAGCGCCGAGGCCACCGCGGTCGGGTCGGCGTCGAGATCGAGCAGGCGGCGGCAGCGCGCGACGGCGACGCCGAGGTCGCGCACGTCGGCGAGGCGCAGCGAGCACTGCACGCAGCCGTCGCCCGGCGCGAGCTCGGCGATCGCAGTGCCGTGCGGCAGGCGCAGCGTGCGCCGGTAGGCGCCGTCGGGCGTGCCCTCCTCGACTCCCGCGACGGCGCGCGTGCGCGAAGAACGCGAACAGCGCGTCCAGCTCGATCGGCCCGCGATACGCGAGGCGCAGCGCGATCACGCCCGGCGCCGGCCGCGTTCGGTCGCTGCCGCGCCGCTGCCGCAGCTCGCGCGGCGTGAGCGCGAAGACCTCGCGGATCGTGTCGTTGAACTGCCGCACGCTCGCGAAGCCGGCGGCGAACGCGACCTCGGCGAAGCCGAGCTCGGTCGTCTCGATCAGCGTCCGCGCCGTCTGGGCCCGCTGCGCGCGAGCCAGCGCGAGCGGCCCGGCGCCGAGCTCGGCGGAGACCAGCCGGTTGAGCTGGCGCTCGCTGTAGCCGAGCCGCGCGGCGAGCCCCGCGACGCCCTCGCGGTCGACGACGCCGTCGGCGATCAGGCGCATCGCGCGCGCGACGACGTCGGCGCGCGCGTTCCACTCGGGCGAGCCGGGCGAGGCGTCGGGGCGGCAGCGCTTGCAGGCCCGGAAGCCCGCGCGCTGGGCGCGCCGCGGAGCTGCGGTAGAAGCGCATGTTCGCGCGCTTCGGCGAGCGCGCCGGGCAGCTCGGCCGGCAGTAGACGCCGGTCGAGGTGACGCCCAGGTAGATCCAGCCGTCGAAGCGGCCGTCGCGGCTCTCGACGGCGCGGTACCAGTGCTCCCGCGCGGCCTCCACAGCTGCAGCATGCCAGGCTGACTAGCGGAAATCGGACAGGACGATCAGGAGCGCCGGAGCGCGCCGAACGATCCCTGGGTGCGCTCCGGCGTCCCCGGCTCGCCCGACGGGAACGCGCCCTCGGCGAGGAAGCGCTCGTGGCAGCGTGCGAGCGCCGCCGGATCGAGCGTGACGCCCAGTCCCGGACCGTCCGGCACGGGCAGCACCCCGCGCCGAGGGCAGAACGGCCCCTCGGCGATGACGTCGTCGCCGTACCAGTGGAAGAGCGCCTGGCTGGGCTCGCGGATCGGCTCCAGCGCGGCGGAGAGGTGCAGGTACGCCGCACTCGCGACGCCGGTGTCGCCGGAGTGGAACCAGAAGCCGATGCCGAACAGCTCGCAGGCGCGCACGAACTCGACGGTGCGCCGGATGCCGCCGAGCTCGACGATGTTGAGCACGTAGAAGTCGGGCACGCCCAGCGCAACCGCTCGCCGCAGGTCGGGCGCGTGGGCCGAGAACGCGATGTCCGTGAACGGCCGCAGGCGGGCCAGCTCCTCGTGCGAGCCGACGGGCTCCTCGATGCAGCGGATGTCGTACGGCGCGAGCCGGCGCAGCACCTCGCGCGCGGTCGGGACGGTCCAGGCGTGGTTCGCATCGAGGCGCAGCGGGCGGTCGCCGATCGCCGCGCGCACCTCGCGCACCATCTCGAGCTCCTCGTCCAGGCCGACGGTCGCGAGCTTGCCCTCGAACGTCGGCGAGTCGTACTCCTCGATCATGCGGGCGCAGTAACGGGCGATCTCGAGCGGCGTCGACTCGCCCGGGTGCGACGGCCCGGGATGGCGCAGCGCGAAGTACTCCGTGAACGCGATCTCGCGTCGCACGGCGCCGCCCAGCAGCAGGGAGGGGCTTTCTCCTCGGCGCGGCCGCGCAGGTCCCAGAGCGCCATCTCGATCGCTCCGAAGGCGCGCTTGAGCGTCGTGACGTTCTCCCACAGCGAGTGCTCGAAGGCCGGCACGCAACGGCGCTCGCATTCGTTGAGGTCGAGCGGATCGAGCCCGGTCAGGCGCTCGCCGAGCCGGGCGATGTCGCCGCTGCGATCGCCGTCGGCGCACTCGCCGATGCCCGTCACGCCCTCGTCGGTCTCGACCTCGACGATCGTCTTCGTGACCGATGCCGTCGAGCCGAGCGAGAAGCGGTAGGGCGCGTGGAACGGGATGTTGACGGGCGTCGCCCGGACGGCTGTGATCCGCATCGCGACGATCCTACGAACGTCGCAGGTTTGCCGCCAGGGGCGCGTGGTCGCTCTGCTTCTTCTCCCTTTCTTTTGTCTCTCTCGTTGTCTCTTCTCCTTCTGTCTCTCTCTCTTTTCCCTCTTTCTCTCAGCTCTTCTTCGTTTCTCTTTCCCGTAGTTCTTTTCTTATTCTCCCTCTCTTTTTTCCCTCCTCTTTTATCCTCTCTCCTTCCCTCTTAGTCTTCTCTTTATTCTTCTCTCATCCCTCTTTTCTCTCATCTCTCTTTTCTCATCTCCTCTCTCTCTCTCTTTCTCTTTCTTTTATTTCTTCTTTCTTCTTCTTAGTCTTATTCTTCTTCTATCTTCCCTTTCTTTTTTCTTATCTCCCTCTTCTTCCATCTCTCCTTCCCTCTCTATCTCTCTCTTCTCTTTCTTTCTCCTCCTCTCTTCTTATCTCCATCTTCTTCTCTATACCTCTCTCTTTCCTCTCTCTCTTCCTTTTTTCTCTTTCTTTCTAGACTACCTCTCACTCCCTTCTACTCTCTCCCTCTCCCGCGCGCGTCGCCCGATCTGTTCGCCTTTTATCCTCTCTCTCTCTACCCTCGTTTCCCGCGAGCACCGCGACACCGCACCAGCGCCCTCCTCTTTGCTCTACCTCTTCTTATCCCTCCTCTTCTCATCTCTTCTTTCTCTTTTCTTCCTCCTCTACCTTCTCTCCTCACAACAATCCCCACTCCCACAACTCAGACCCCACGCCTCGCAGCGAGTTGCGTCCGGGTGACGATGCGCACGCCGGTAGCCTTGCGGCATGCGCATCGCCCGCGTCGCCGTCTACCGTCAGCTGCAGCCGTTCCGGGACGGCCCGTACACCTGCCGCGGACAGTCCGAGGACGGCACCGACTCGACGATCGTCGTCCTCGAGACCGACGACGGGCTCGCCGGGCTGGGGGAGATGGCCCCGCTCGGGGCGTTCTACGCGCCGGCCTTCGCGGCCGGGACGCGAGCCGGCGTGGCCGAGCTGGCGCCGCTCCTGATCGGCGCCGACCCGCGCGAGCCGCAGCGCGCGCGGCGGGCGCTCGACCACGTCATGCTCGGCCAGCCGTTCGTCAAGTCGGCGATCGACATGGCGCTCTACGACCTGGCCGCCCAGGCGGCCGGCGTACCGCTCTGCAGCTATCTCGGAGGCCGCTACGGGACGGCGGTCGAGCTCTACCGCTCGGTCTCGCAGGCAACGCCCGAGGCGATGGCGCGCAGCGCGGCGGCCTACGTCGCCGCGGGCTATCGCCGCATCCAGGTCAAGGTCGGCGCCGACCCCGCCGAGGACGTCGAGCGCGTGACCGCCGTGCGCGCCGCGGTCGACTCCGGCGTCGTGCTCTTCTGCGATGCCAACGGCGCGTGGACGACCGGCCAGGCGCGCGCGTTCCTGCGCGCGACCCGTGATCTGGAGATCACGCTGGAGCAGCCCTGCATGACCTACGACGACTGCCGCGCCATCCGCCCGCACTGCCCGCATCCGCTCGTGCTGGACGAGTGCATCGACTCGCTGCCGGCGCTCCTCGCCGCACACCGCGACGGCGTGGCGGACGGCGTCACGATCAAGATCGCGCGCGTCGGCGGCGTGGGGCCTGCGGCGCTCATGCGCGATGTCGCGGTCGCTCTCGGCCTCCCCGTGACGGTCGAGGACACCGGCGGCAGCGACATCGACACCGCCGCCATGGCGCACCTCTCGCTCTCGACGCCGGAGGAGCTGCGCATCCACACGGTCGACTTCAACGCCTGGGTCACGGTCGGCAACGCGAGCGGGATGCCGCCGCCCGAGGCGGGTCGCCTGCGCGCTCCGGACGGCACCGGCCTCGGCGTCGATCTGCTGCGGGATGCGCTCGGGGAGCCGTTTGCCCAGGCACTTGCCTAGCTATCTCGATCTAGATAGACTTATCCCGTGATCCGGGGCGCGCCATAGGCGGTCTCTTCGTCATTGCGCTCGTCGTGCTCGTCGTCGTGCGCGGCGTTCCGGCAGTGGTTCGTGCGCGGAGAATGATCGGTTCCCGGACGTCTGCCGATCGCCCCGAGCAGGTACTCGCCCTGGCCGTTCAGCGGCTGCCGTCCGAGCGGGCCGAGTGGGGGCGGGCGATGCTCGCCGAGTTGACGGGCGTGCATGGCGCGCGGGCGCGGTGGCGGTTCAGCCTCGGCTGCGCCCGAACCGCGCTCGCACTGTCGCTGCGAGCCGGGATGACCGTACCCGGGCGTGGCGATCGCGCTGTGCGAGCCATCGTCCTCGGCGCCGTCGCGGCCGCCATCGCACTCGCCGCCTACGGGCTCGTCCGTTATCCCGGACTTCGCACGGGCAGCGGTGCCTGGAGCGCCGTCGCAGCGTTCCTGATGATCGTCGCCGTCTACGCTTTCGTGGCCCTGGTGCTGGCGCGCGGCATGTCGGAACACGCCCGTACGGCCCGTCGCTACGGCCTCGTCGCGGGTCTCGGCACGGGTGTGGCCTGGCTGCTGATCATCGCGCCCGCCGCGATCTCGAAGAGCGTCGTCTTCCTGCCGCTCGCAGTGGCCCTGCTCGGTCCTGTCGTCGTTGCCGCTCTTGCCGGGCGCGCGAGCCGGGATAGCCGGACAGCCACCGCCGCGGCCCTGTGGAGCGGGCTGATCGGCGGTCTGCTCGTCTTCATCGTCTGGGTCGCAGCCACCTACAGCGACGACGGCCGGCCGTACGACGCGCAGATGCTCCGCGATTTCAATCGCAGCGGCTCGCGCGATCTGGTCGCCTACGCGATCAGCGACAACCTCGGCGCTGCGCTCGGGCTGCTCGTGATCATCCCCGTCGTGGCGCTCGCGCTCGGGTCGCTCAGCGGGCGGCTGGCGGTGCAGCCGACGACGGCCACCAGGCCCGCGCCGCCGCGGCGATAGTGCCTGCCGCCGCCGCGAGCCCGCAGACGACGAGCGCGCGCACGAGATCGGGATTCAGGGTGCTCACGATCACGCCGTGCCTCAGGACGGCGAGGCGGCCGACCAGCGGCAGGACGAGCAGGATGGCGGTGACGGCCAGCACGCCCTGCTCGAGCGCGGCATCGCGCCGCAGCCTGAACGCCAGCCCGAGCCCGCCCAGCGCGACGAGCGCGGCGACGAGGGTGCCCCAGTGCCGCGCCCCGGTCGCCTCGCTCTCGCCGTAGGAGAGCGCGAGGCCCGCGGCTGCGAGGCCGGCCACCAGGGCGTAGGTCGCGCGGCGACGTGCGGAGAAGATCAGCACGAGGCCCGCGCCCGCCGCCAGTGCGAGGCCCGCTCCGACCGCCCAGGCGAGCGGCGGCCGCGGCACGCGCTCGACCGCTCCCCGGATTGCGGCGTCGCGACCGTCGACGCGCAACGGCACGCTCCAGCGGTGGGGCACCTCGCCGTGCGTGCCGGGGTAGTGGAAGCGCAGTGAGCTGCCGCCGCCGAGGCTCAGCCAGGCGGGATCGCCGGGATCGGGCGACCCGGGCGTCACGGACATCACGGTCACGATCGGCGCGCCCTTGCGCGCCCAGGCGCCGCGCTCGTCGAGGCGCAGCGCGGGCGCGCCCTGCAGGTCGAGCACCTCGACCACGCCGGCCCCCGCGCGCTGGACGACCAGGTGCACGCCGTCGGCCGCGATGCTCGCGTGGGTACCGGGCGCCTGCACCAGCACGACATCGCGCGCGTCGTGGACGAGGCCCTTGATGGTGTGAGCGGAGGCCCCCGCGGGGAGTGCGAGCAGGAGCACCAGCGCGAGCGCGAGCCGGCGCGTCATTCCTCCGGAGCCGAGTTGAGCCAGCCAACGGCCGTCACGCCGGCCAGCGCGAGCCAGATCACGGCGCTCGTGAGGCACCAGGCGCAGTAGGCGTGGATCTCGAAGGCCTGCAGGCCCGCGAGGTAGAGCGAGAAGAGAGCGCCCGTGATGGCGAGCACGAAGGCGACCGTGCGGGCGCGCGGATCGCGCACGAACGTCGTGGCCAGCATCGCGCCCGCGCCGATCATGCCGAGGATGGGCAGCGGCACGCCCGCGAGATGGCTGTAGCGGCTCTTCTGCACCGTCTCGCATCCACCGCCGCCGATCGGGCAGGCGACGCTGCGGCCGCGAGCCCGCTCGATCTCGAGGTAGACCGCGATGGCCAGCTCGAGCAGCGCGAGCAGGGCGACCACTCGGCGCGTGTTCACGCCGCCGCGCCGCCCACCTTCTGCACGCCGCTTGCGATCGCGTCGTAGTTGGCGTCGACGGTGATCGTGCCCTTCGGTCCGCTGACGCGGATCGACGGCGTGCCCTGCAGGCCGAGGGCCGAGGCATCGCTGTTGACCTTGGCGATCTCGGCATTGGCGGCATCGCTCTTGCGATCGCGGTCGTACTTGGCGATGTCGAGTCCGACACCGGCGGCGATGGAGCGCCCGAGGGCGGTCGTGAACCACGGCACGCTCTCGTCACCCTGGTTCAGGTAGGTCAGCGTGGCGTAGCGCCAGAGGGCGTTCTGCTTCTGCGCCGCGTAGGCGGCCTGGGCGGCGGTGACCGAGTTGGAGCCGAGGATCGGCCAGGTGCGGAACTGCATCTTGGCCTTGCCGGTGCGGACGAAATCGTCGATCAGGCGCGGCGTCACGTCGGAGTCGAACTGGCGGCAGATCGGACAGCGCAGGTCGCCGAACTCGGTGATCGTGACGTTCGCCCCGGCCTTGCCGATCGTGCCGTTGCTCTCGGTGATGCCGTCGAACTGCGTCTGCACGTCCGCCACACCCGCGAGGTTGCTCGGGTCGGGTCTGCTCGAGCCGCTGCTCGTGACCTGCTGCACGACGATCAGCGCGACGACGACCAGCACGGCCGCACCGGTTGCGATCAACATGCGGCGCAGGCGCGCTCGCTTGCGCTCCTGCTCACGCGTCTGGCGTGTTCGCCGTGCCTTTCCCATGGCGGCAATCTAGCGACGCGACTGCCGTGCGCCCCGTGCGGTTAACCCACGCGTAACGGCCTGAGGGCCTCGATCTCGGCGACGCCGGTCACGGGATCGGGCGCGCAGCCGTAGCGCGCGCTCACGAGATTGGCCTGCACGAGCAACTCGCGATCGTCGAGCACGTCGGCCGTGGCGCCGTCGGCGAGCACGCGGTGATCCTCGCTCAGGACGACGCAGCGCTCGGCCAGTCCGGGCAGCGAGGCGAGGTCGTGCGTCGCGAGCACGATCGTCTTGCCGGCGGCGCGCAGGTCGCCGAGCAGGTCGAGCAGCCAATCCTGGGTGCGCGGGTCGAGCGCGGCGGTCGGCTCGTCGAAGAGCAGCACGTCGGGATTCATCGCCAGCACGGAGGCGATCGCGACGCGCTTCTTCTGCCCGCCCGAGAGCTGGTAGGGAGCGCGGTCGGCCAGCTCCTCGATGCCGAGCAGCGCGAGCACGTCGGCGACTCGCCCGGCGGCCTCCTCGCGCTCGAGCCCGAGTTGCAGCGGACCGAATGCGATCTCCTCGCGCACGCTCGGCGAGAACACCTGGGCGTCCGCGTTCTGGAACACGAAGCCGACGCGCCCGCGGAAGGCCTCGGCCAGCTGGTCGTCCTCGAGCGCCGGCTCCGTGATCTCGTGGCCGAACGCCCAGTAGCTGCCCTCGTCGGGGAAGACGAGCCCGTCGAGCAGCTTGAGCAGCGTCGACTTGCCGCAGCCGTTCGCTCCGAGCAGCGCGACGGCCTCGCCGCGGCGCACCTGCAGGCTGACGCCGGCGAGCGCCGGGAAGCGCTCGAGGTAGCGATAGCCCGCCTCGCGGACGTCGAGCAGGAGCTCAGATTCCGGCATGACCGACTCCGAGCGCAGCGAGCGCGAGCAGGGCGACGGCCAGCGCGCAGAGGGCGTCGGCCAGTCCGAGCGGCCGCGCGGCCAGCGTGCGCACGCCGCCGCGGAAGCCGCGCGAGAGCATGGCCATGTGCACCTCGTCGGCGAGCGCGTGCGCACGGCCGAAGAGCACGCCCGCGCCCGCGGCGACGAACGCCCGCCCCGCCCGGGCATCGCGCTCGCGGCGCAGCGTGCGCGCACGGCGGGCGATGTAGAGCTCCTCGGCAGTGGCCAGCAGCACGTGCACGTAGCGATAGGCCATGCCGACGACGAGCACGAACACGTTGGGCACGCCGACTCCGCGCAGCGCGGCCAGCAGGCGGTGCCACGGCGTCGTCTGCGTGACCAGCGCGGCCAGCGAGACCGAGACGCCGACGCGCGCCACGAGCAGGGCAGCCGTCGTGAGCCCCTGGCGCGTGATCGCGAGCCCGAAGGGCAGCTGCACGAGTTCCTCGCCCGGCGTCACGACGTTGAGCAGCGCGGGGAGTGCCACGAGCCCCGAGAAGAGCGGGACGACCAGCCAGACGCGCCGCAGGTAACGCCGCACCGACAGGCCCGAGGCAGCGGCTGCGGCGATCGCGACGATCTCGAGCAGGATCAGCACGCCGAAGCCGCGCGCGAGGTTCGCGACCAGCAGCAGTGCGATCAGCGCGACCAGCTTGGTACGCGGGTCGATGCGCTGCAGCAGGCCGTTGCGGGCGGCGTTCTCGTCGGCCGAGAGCGCCTCGTGGATCAGCGTGGCGGCACCGCGCAGCGTCTTCGACACGTAGCTCTCGCGCCGCCGCGTGCCGATGCACCCGCAGGGGCAGAGGCCGGGCTGCGGCTCGAGCAGCCAGCTCGGAGTGGCGGTCGAGTCCCTCACGCCGCCTCGGCGGCGGGAGCGCCCTCGCGGTCGCGGCCGGTGAAGCGCGCCGCGGCCACGATCAGACCGATGGCCGCCGCCACCGCCAGGGCGCCGATGAAGGCCGAGAGCACGTAGCCGAGGTACTCGTGCGAGCCGTCGGAGAAGCCGTAGCCGCCGAGCACCGTATGGCTCCAGAAACCGGCGTAGTCGTTGAGGCCCTGCGGGACGCCGGAGAGGTGGTACTCGTCGAGGTTGAGATCGGCCGGCGAGTCCTCCCCGAACGCTCCCCCCGGGGCGAGCAGGCCGAGCGGCGAGAGCGCCATCATCGCGATCAGGCCGTAGAACGCCCAGCGCCAGCCGGGCAGTGCCGCGACCGACGGGCCCGCTGCGCGCACGCCGGGATGATTGATGCGCAGCAGGGGCAGCTGGGCGCGCTGGAGGTAGGCCACCACGCCCGCGGTGAGCGCGAACTCCACGAAGCCGGCGACCGTGAGATGGGCGATCGCCATCGCCGGAATCGTCTGCGAGAGGTGAAACGGCGCATACAGCGGCGTGCCGTTGGCGGTGTGGAAGAGATCGGGCTGCAGGCCGAACTCGACGGCCGCGCAGAGGGCGGCGGCGTTGAGACCGATGTAGGCGCCGGCGCCCGCCGCGAAGACGCGGCGGCGGTCGGTCAGCGACGAGCCGCGGCTCAGCAGGAGATAGGCGCCGTAGCCGACGAACGGCAGCACGAACGCCATGTTGAAGCAGTTGGCGCCGAACGCGAGGACGCCGCCGTCGCCGAAGAAGAGCGCCTGGAGCCCGAGCGCCACGCTCACCGCGATCACGGCGGCCCAGCGCCCGAGCAGGATGGCTATGAGCACGCCCCCGACCGCGTGCGCCGTGGTGCCGTCCGGGATCGGCACGTTGAACATCATCACGAGGAAGCAGTAGGCCGCGCCGATGGCGAGCAGGGGGGCCGAGCGCGAGCGTGCGAGCTGCTTCACGCGACGCACCGAGACGGCCCACACGGGCACCATGGCGGCGCCCAGGACGGCGCAGGTCGACGGGCTCAGATATCCGTCGGGAATATGCATGGCGTGGGCGCTCCTCCTCGCGATCAGCCGGTCCTCTTGCGACCTGTTCGCAGGAGCGAGGCTAGCGGTTCGGAGATGCTTATTGCAAAGGATTCGCAGTAAGTGTGCTCTGGCTTACCGGGACTCCAGCAACTCGCGCGTGCGCGCCTGGCGGCTGCGGAACGAGGCCAGCAGCAGGCGCCGGCCCAGGGCCGCGTCGGCGGCCCTTCCGAGAGCCCCGCCGGGGAGCCGGTAGGTCACGAAATCGGTCAGCTGCGTGCGACCGTCCGGCAGCTCCTCGAAGCGGTGCTCGTGCCGCCAGGCCGCAAAAGGCCCGCGCAGCATCTCGTCGACGATCAGCCGTGGCGGCTCGAACTGCACGACGCGCACGAGCCAGGTCTGCGCGAACGGCAGAGGCAACTGCCGCGCGCGCAGGCGCACCTCGCTTCCCAGGCGGAGCGGGAAGGAGCCCTCGACCGACAGCACCTTCTGGCCCGGTGGCGAGATGCGGGCGGCGTTGCGCGTGTCGAGGTGGAATGCGAAGACCCGCGCGATCGGAGCATCGATCGCACAGCCGCATTCGATCGTGCTCTCAGGCTCCGTCTTCAGGTCTCGATTGTGTCACAGGGGCACGTGGCAGACTCCCCGCGTGGACGACTGGCAGGAGGCCGAGGAGCGGGTACGCGCGAGCTTCGCGCGCCAGGGGTTCATGGGGCACCTCGGCGCGCGGCTGGTGGCGGTCGGCCCCGGTACCTGCGCGATCGCCTGCGAGCCGCGGGCCGAGCTCTCGCAGCAGCACGGGTTCGTGCACGCCGGCGTGGTCGCGGCGATCGCCGACAGCGCCGCGGGCTACGCCGCGCTCTCGCTGACGCCCCCGGGCAGCGAGGTGCTGACCGTGGAGTTCAAGCTCAACCTGCTCGCACCGGCCAGGGGCGATCTGCTGATCGCCCGCGGGGCGGTGCTGCGGCCGGGGCGCACGCTGACCGTCTGCGAGGCGGCCGTCGTGGCTATCGAGGACGGCGAGGAGACGCAGTGCGCCGCGGCGCTCGTGACGATGATGAACCGCCTCTGAGCGACTGCGCGGAAGGACGTCTGCCAGACTCGGCGGCGTGAAAGCCACCCCGCCCGACCTCCCGGTCGCCTTCGTCGAGATCCCGAAGGGCAGCCGCAACAAGTACGAGTACGACGCCAGGCTCGAGCGCCTGGTGCTCGACCGGACGCTCTATGCGAGCGTCGTCTATCCCTGCGACTACGGCTTCCTGCTGGAGACGCTGGGCGAGGACGGCGATCCTCTCGACACGCTGCTGCTCGTGACCTCGCCGACGTTCCCGGGTTGTCTCGTGCCCTGCCGGCCGGTCGGCGTCCTGGAGATGCACGACGAGGCCGGACAGGACGAGAAGATCCTCTGCGTGCCGCACGACGACCCCACCTGGACGCGCGTTGAGGACGCCTCCGACGTGCGCCCCGAGCTACTGGCCGAGATCAAGCACTTCTTCGAGGTCTACAAGGATCTCGAGGCGGGCAAGCACGTGACGGTCGGCGAGTGGGAGGGCCGCGGCGAGGCGCTCGAGGCCTGGAGCAGGGGTCACGAGCGCTGGCGCCGCACGCGCGGCGTCACGCTGCAGGGCTCGGGCTCGTAAGCGCCGGGGCCTCGGCGCGCACTGCCTCGGCGCGTGGCTCGTCGAGCCCGCTGAAGGACGCGAAGCGCAGGCCGAGCGCAGCGATCGTGAAGAAGAAGATCGAGCACTGCACGAACGCGAACGCGTCGAACGTCAGCATCGAGGCGGCGAAGCCCGCGACGGACGCGGTGCAGGCGCTGAGCAGCGGCAGCTGACCGCGTGCGCGGCGGGCGGCGCGGACCAGCCGGAAGACGATCGCCCCGATCAGCCAGAGCACGGCGGCCAGCCCGAAGATGCCGTGGCCGACCAGCGAGGTCAGGTACTGGTCGTCGAAGATGATCGGATCGGGCGGCGTGGCGTCATCGGTCAGCGCCGGTTGATCCGCCAGGTCCGGAGGCGGCGGCAGCGGGTCGCCGGTGCCGAAGTAGGCGTGCGTCTGCACGAGCTTGAGCGCGGGGGAGATGTCCGCCAGCCGGCCCGAGCCGACCCCTCCGGCGCGGCCGGATTGCTCGTTCGTGATTCCGCCCTTGGGGAAGAAGGAGTGGTAGAGGCGGCCCATGCCTCCCGGCAGCACCGTGTGCGCGGCGATCAGCAGCACGAACGCGAGCGGCCACAGGCGCAGCAGCCGCCGGCGCTCCGTGACCAGCCCGATCAGCAGCATGACCGCCAGCGCCAGGAAGGCCGTGCGCGAGATCGTGGCGACCATGCCGATGACCAGGATCAGGCCGCAGGTGCCGTAGAGCAGGCGGCGCGGCGTGTCCTTGACGCGCGTCATGAGTGCGAGCGAGAGCGGCAGGCAGAGCGAGAGCGCGACGCCGAGCGCGATCGGATGCTGCGCCGAGGCCTCGGCGCGCAGGGCGCCGTTGCGCACCTCGGCGGCGCGCTCGCCCGTGTCCTGCAGGAACGGGAAGAGGATGCGCAGGTGGTTGAAGACGTTGTACTGCGTGCGCGTCTCGATGATCGCCGCGAGTGCCACGAACGCGCCGCCGACCACGATCGCCTTGATGCAGCGCTCGACATCGGAGCGATTGCGGACGCCCGAGGCCACGAGCACGAACACGATGGGGAACGTGAGGAGGTACGTGGCGGCCTTCGTGGCCTCCGTCCCGAGCAGTCGCTCCGTGAACGACGAGTAGTTGACGGCGAGCGAGACGACCGCCGAGGCGCACACCGTGAGCAGCGCACCGCCCAGGCGACAGGTCTGCACCTTGCGCGTGCCCGCGATCGCTCCCAGGAACAACGCCGCGGCCAGCAGGATCACGAGCAGGCGGTAGGGCTCGAGTTTCACCGGGCCCGGCGCGGGCAGCGTGTAGACCCGGATCGGGATGAACCACACGATCGCGACGAAGGCCACGATCGAGAGCGCCCTCGCAGGTCCTTCCACGGCCTCCACGGCGCGGGCGATGGGCGCCGGGGCAAACGTCCTGCCGGCGGCGGGTGCGCTCCCGGAGGCGGTCGCCGGCCGGGGCGCGAGCAGGAAGCCGAGAGCGCAGGTGCCGGCGAAGATACCGCTGCCGACGGCGATGGCCGCGCCGCCCACGGGCAGTGACGCGATCAGCGCGACGAGGCCGAGCACGGGCAGCGCGAGCGCGAGCACCCGCCTGCGCGCCTCACCCGCGGACCCCGGGCGCAGATGCCCTGTGGAGGCGCTCATCTGCGCGGGCTACGAGGGATCGTCGGTGTTCGGGGCGTTCTTGGACGAGTCGGTGGCCGTGCGGCGGCGGCGCGTCGCGGTCGAGCCGCTGCCGGAGCCCTTGCGCTGGCGCGAGGTCGGTTTCTTCGCGGCGGCAGGCTTGTCCCCGTTGGCGGGCTTCTCACCGGCAGCCGGCGCATCACCGTTGCCGTTGGCGGCCCGGTCGCCGTTGGGCACGTCCTCGACGGTCGCGCCGAGCGTGACCGGCGGCGTTTCGACCGGCAGCACCTCGGCAGCCGGGGCGTCGACCGGCTCCTCCTCGATGGACGTCTGGGCGAGCGGCGTGACCTCAGCCGGCTTGTCGTCGACCGCGGGAGCGACTCGCGGCTTGGCCTCGGCGGGCGCCGTGCCGAGGGCCGTGATCTCCACCGGCTTCGTCTCGGCGGGCTTGTCCTCCTCGGCCTTCAGCTCGGCCCACTGCACGGCGGCGGGCTGCGGCTCGACCGGCCTGCGCTCGAACGGCTTGGGCTCGACCGGTCGCGTCTCGGCGGGCTTCGGGACGAGCGGGGCCCGGGGGGCGTCTGCCGCGGGCCGCTCCGCCGCTGCGGGCACCGGCACCGGCACGGGCTCGGGCCGCTCGCGCGGCTCGGTGACGGCCGAGCGGCGGGGCTTGATCGTGTGCGGGATCAGCCGGTCGAGTGCGAGCACGAGGCCTGCGATTCCGAGCAGGACGAGGAACGCGGCGGCGACGCCCAGCAGCGGCTTCGAGCCGCCCTGCGGGAAGGCCTTCTCGGCACTGTTGACCTGCTCGACGACGACGCGGTCGGCGCTCTTGATCTTGGCAGCGGCCTGCCGGGCCTCGAACCAGCGCTTGAAGGCGAGCGCGGTCGAGTTCGTGATGTCGAGCGCGTCCTGGCTCGAGTTGGCCGTGCCCGTGATCTTGATGTACGGCAGCGGGCCGGAGCGGAAGCCGCCGGCGCCGGAGAAGGCGTAGGGATTGACCGCCGTGACGCTGCCGTTGATGCGCCGGTAGAGGCGGTTGCGCAGCGCGATCACGGGATCGCTGGTGACGCGCGGGGGCAGGTCGTTCGCGATCTCGACGAGGCGCGCGAGGTCGCCGTCGGCGCCGCTGCCGCTGTCGTAGGTCGACGTCTGCGCAGCCGTGCCGTTCGTCCCGGTGGTGCCCGCGCCGCTCGTGTCGCTGGACGGGAGATGGACGATCTTCGCGTTGACGTTCGTGGCCGAGAGGTAGGGCTCGCGCTTGCTCGTGATGAGCACCTGCGTCGAAGCCGAGTAGGTGGACTGCGCCCGCGACTCGAACTTCGGCGGGAAGCCCGCCGAGACGTGGTAGGTCGCGAACGTGAAGGCGGCCACCGCCAGGATGATCCCAACGATCGCCACCCACCAGAAGCGGACAAGCGCGCGCAGCAACTGATGGAGTGGCGTGTCGCTCGTCACGGCGGCCTCAGTCCTTTCGGTTCTCTCGGTTAGCGCATCCCGCAACCATGCGAGAGCACGAGGCCAGGGCTCGTCAGGCGCTCTCCGGCCATGCTACGGGCGGCCTGCTGCCGGTCTGTACCGGCGTTCGTCCAGCCAGAGCCCACCCGGTTGGGGAGGGAGGGCCGCAGACCGCCTGCGATAGCGTGGTTGCGTGGCTTCGCCCACCCTTACCGTCATCGGTCTCGATGCGATGACCCCTCTCGTGCTGGAGCCGTTGCGCGCCGCCGGCGCCGTGCCGAATCTCGACCGCCTGCTCGGGCAGGGCGCCTCGGGCGTGCTGCGCTCGACCACGCATCCACTCACGCCGCAGGCCTGGACCACGATGTTCACGGGCGTGGGCGCGGGGCGGCACGGCATCTGGGATTTCCACGAGCGCGACGAGAGTGGCTACGGCCTGCGACCGGTCAACGGCTCCTACCGCCGCGAGCCCGCGGTCTGGCAGCGCCTGAGCGCCGCCGGCCGCCGCGTGGGCGTGATCAACGTGCCCTTCACGTGGCCGGTCGACGACGTGAACGGGTTCGCTCTCGCCGGCTTCGACGCCTACGGCAGGCGCGAGGGCTTCGCGGCGCCGGACGGCCTGCTCGACGAGCTCGAGCGCCGCTTCGGCCCGCTGGTGCAGGACCACGCGTTCCCGGTCACGCCCGACGGCGGCATCGATCTCGACCAGGTGCGGCGCGTGGCCGAGCAGCGGGTCGCGCTGACGCTCTGGCTGGCCGAGCGCTTCGACCCCGAGTTGCTGATCGTCGTCTTCATGGCGGCCGACCACGCCCACCATCTGGGCTGGGACGAGTGGGAGCGCAGCGGCGAGGGGAGTCCCCTCGCGCGTGTGTACGGAATCCTCGACGAGGCCGTCGGAGCGCTCGCGGGCGCGCTCGGAGGCGACATCATGCTCGTCTCCGATCACGGCGGCGGCCCGCTGCACGGCGTCGTCAACCTCAATGCCTGGCTGGCCGAGCAAGGACTCCTGCACTACGCGGGAGCCGGTGAGCTGGTGCGCGGCGGGCAGCTGCAGCGCATGGCGGCCGCTCGTGCGATCGCGCTCTGGCGCCACCTGCCGCTCGACCTCCGCACCCGCCTCAAGCAGCGCCTCGGCGGGCTGCGCGAGCGCAGCTACGAGCTGCAGAACTACAGCGTCGTCGACTTCGAGCGATCGCAGGCCTTCGCCTACGGCACGTTCGGCAACATCGTGATCAACGTCAAGGGGCGCGAGCGCAGCGGCGTCGTCGCTCCCGGCGCCGAGTACGAGGCCGTGCGCGACGCGATCGCGAGTGGGCTGCGCGAGCTGCGCGACCCCGCGAGCGGCCGTCCGATCGTGGCCGCGGTGCACCGGCGCGAAGAGCTCTTCAGCGGTCCGCAGCTCGAGTGCGTGCCCGACCTCGTGGTGGAGTTCATCGACTACGAGTGGCTCGGGAAGGGCAATCTCAAGAGCCGCACCGAGACGATCTGGGACCGCGTCGAGATCTCCGGCAGCAAGGCGTCCTACGTGGGCAGCCACCGCCACGAGGGCATCGTGGCGCTGACCGGGCCCTCGGCCGCTCCCGGCGGGCTGTTCGCGTCCATCGAGGACGTCGCGCCGACCATCCAGTACCTGCTCGGCGAGCCCATTTCCGAGAGCATGGAAGGCCGGCTGATCGACGCCGCGATCGATCCCGCGCTGCTCGAGAGCCGGCCGCCCACCTACGCAGCCGCAGACGTCGAGATCGCCGGCGGCGTGCGTGTCTTCGACGACGACGAGGCCGGCAACGTGCAGGAGCGCCTGCGCGGTCTCGGCTACATCGAGTAGGGCCGGCGCATGCGCATCGCCGTCTTCGGGCTCGGCTACGTCGGGATCGTCTCGGCCGCCTGCCTCGCCGAGCGCGGGCACGATGTGATCGGCGTCGACCCCAGCCACGACAAGGTCGCCATGGTCGCTCAGGGGCGGTCGACGATCGTCGAGGAGCGCATCGGCGAGCTCGTCGCCGAGGGCGTCGCGGCGGGTCGCCTGACGGCGACCGCGGAGGCGGCCGAGGCCGTGGCCGCGAGCGATCTCGCGCTGGTCTGCGTGGGGACGCCCTCGGCCGGCAACGGCTCGCTCTCGACGCTCTACCTGGAGCGCGTCGCCGACGAGATCGGCGCGGTTCTGGCCACGCTCGGGCGCCGCTACACCGTCGTCTTCCGCTCGACGATGCTGCCCGGCACCTGCGAGAGCACTCTGATCCCGCGTCTCGAGGCGGCCTCCGGGCTGCGGGCCGGGGACGACTTCGGCGTCGCGGTGAATCCGGAGTTCCTGCGCGAGGGCACCTCGGTGCGCGACTTCAACGACCCGCCGAAGACGGTCGTCGGCGCCGCGGACGCGCTCACGGCCGACACCGTGGCCTCGCTCTACGACGGTCTTCCCGGCGTCGTCCACCGCGTCCCGATCGCCGTCGCCGAGATGACGAAGTACGCCGACAACTCCTTCCACGCGCTCAAGATCGGCTTCGCCAACGAGATGGGTGCGATCTGCCAGGCCTATGGCGTCGACTCGCATGCCGTGATGGAGGTGTTCGCGTCCGACACGAAGCTCAACATCTCGCGCGCCTACCTGCGGCCCGGCTTCGCGTTCGGCGGATCCTGCCTGCCCAAGGATCTGCGCGCGATCGTGTACCACGCGCGACGTGCCGACCTCTCGGTGCCGATCCTCGAGAACGTGATCAGCTCCAACGAGGCGCATCTGCGCCGGGTCTACGATCGCCTGCTCGAGGGCACGGCCCGCCGCGTCGCGCTGCTGGGTCTGGCCTTCAAGCAGGGCACCGACGACCTGCGTGAGAGCCCGTTGGTCGAGCTCGCCGAGCGCCTGCTCGGCCGGGGCTTCGATCTCAGCATCCACGATGCGCACGTGCGCATCTCGCACCTGACCGGCTCGAACCGGGCCTACGTGGACGCGCGTATCCCGCACCTCTCGCGCCTCATGGTCGCGACGCCGATGGCCGCCGTGTTCGGCGCCGAGATCGTCGTGCTGGCGAGCACCGAGAGCGACTCGGTCGCCGCCGCCGCGGGTGCGCAGGACGCGCTGCTCGTCGACCTCGTGCGACGGCCGGAGCTGGCCGGGCACGCGGGCGGCTATCTCGGCGCGGCCTGGTGAGAGGAGGCGCATGGCGCGCATCCTGATCCTCGTCGAGAACCTCTCGCTCCCGTTCGACCGGCGCGTCTGGCAGGAGAGCCGCGCGCTCGTCGAGGCCGGGCACGAGGTCTGCGTGATCTGCCCGCGCGGGACGAAGCGCGACACCGAGCCCTACGCGCGCATCGACGGCGTCGAGATCTACCGCTACGCGCTTGAGGCGGCCACGGGCGGGCCCGCCGGCTACCTGCGCGAGTACGGCACCGCGCTCTGGCAGTCGCTGCGGCTGGCGCTCGAGCTCGACCGCGAGCGGCCCTTCGACGTCGTGCAGGCCTGCAACCCGCCCGACCTGCTCTTCCTGGTCGCCCTGCCGTTCAAGCTGCGCGGCGCGCGCTTCGTGTTCGACCACCACGACCTGGTGCCCGAGCTGTTCCGCTCCCGCTTCGGCGCGGGCGGGCCGTTGCTGTGGGCCACGGAGGTGCTCGAGCGCGTCACGTTCCGGCTGGCCGATCACGTGATCTCGACCAACGAGAGCTATCGCCAGGTGGCTCTCGAGCGCGGTCGCGTCGCGCCCGAGCGCACCACCGTCGTGCGCAGCGCGCCCGACCTCTCGCGCTTCGTGCCGGTCCCGCGCGACGACACGCTGAGGCGCGGCCGCCGGCATCTCGTCTGCTACCTCGGCGTGATGGGGCCTCAGGACGGAGTCGACTATGCGCTGCGCTCCCTGGCGAGCCTGCGCGACGACCTCGGCCGCGACGACGTGCAGGCGGCGTTCGTCGGCCACGGCGACGCCTGGGACGACCTCGTGGCGCTGTCGCACGAGCTCGGCCTCGACGATCGCGTCGAGTTCACCGGGCGGATCTCCGACGCCGACGTCGCCCGCTACCTCTCGAGCGCCGACGTCTGCCTGGCACCCGACCCGAAGAACCCGCTCAACGACGTCTCGACGATGAACAAGATCGTCGAGTACATGGCGATGTCGCGCCCCCTCGTCTCCTTCGACCTCGTCGAGGCGCGCGTCTCGGCCGGCGAAGCAGCGCTCTACGCGACGCCGAACGACGAGCGCGAATTCGCCCGCCTGATCGCCGAGCTCCTCGACGACCCCGAGCGCCGCGAGCAAATGGGCGCCCTCGGCCGCCGTCGCGTGGAGGAAGAGCTCTCCTGGGACCACTCGCGCCGGCAACTTCTCGCCGCCTACGACACCCTGCTGGCCCGAGGTGGAGCCCTGCGCAGCACTGCCCGCAAGCGTCTCTGAGAGCCAAGCGGTCGCGACGCCCGCGGACCGCACGCTCGGGGTCTGACCCGCAACGTGCGGGTCTGACCCCACCCGTGCGGACCTGGCACCGACCCGTGCACGCGGGCCGCGATGCCAATGGGCATGCGGAAAGTGAAGGTCATCGACGCTTCGCCGGCAACGTCCGTCCGCCGGCGCCGAATGGCGCGCAAGACCGCGAAGCCGTATGGATAGAGGGATGCACGCACGGGGTCAGGTCCGCACGCTCGGGGTCAGACCCGCAACGTGCGGGCCAGACCCCGAGCGTGCAGCGCGCGCGGGCATGCGGCTGCCAGGCCTCGCCCGCCGGCCCGTCGCCGCGCCGGGCGCGGCTAGTAGGCGCCGCGGCCGCGCAGGACTGCGGGCAGCGTGCGGGCGAGCAGCTTCAGGTCGCCCCAGAGCGACCAGTTCGTGACGTAGAGGTAGTCGAGCGTGACCATCTCGGCGAACGGGATGTCGCTGCGGCCCATGACCTGCCAGAGGCCGGTCAGGCCGGGGGTGATGTCGAGACGGCGGCGTCCGTGGCCGACGATGTGGCGATCCTCTTCGATGATCAGCGGGCGCGGGCCGACGAGGCTCATCTCGCCGCGCACGACGTTGATCAGCTGGGGCAGCTCGTCGAGCGACCACTTGCGCAGCCAGCGGCCGAACGGCGTGATGCGCGGATCCTCGGGGATCTTGAACATCGTCGGGCCGGCTTCCTCGTGCTTGTTGAGGTGGCCGACGTCGGCCTTGCGCGCGTCAGCGTCGATGTACATCGAGCGGAACTTGTAGATCCGGAAGTGCCGCCCGCGGAAGCCGATGCGCTCCTGGCGGAAGAACACCGGGCCCGGCGCCTCGAGCTTGATGCGGATCGCGATGTAGGCGAGCAGCGGGCTCAGCAGGACGAGCATGAGGACGGCGACGGCGAAATCGAGGACGCGCTTCACGATGCGTGCGCTGCGCGGCAGACGCGGCGCGTGCAGCGAGACGAGCGGGAGTCCGTCGAGCTCGTGGACCTGGGTCTTGGACCCCAGCACTTCGTACAGGCGCGGGACGACGTCGACCTGCACGCCTACCTGGTTGCAGCGGCGCACGAGGTCGACTCCGCGGCTGTCGCCGGCGCGCGAGAACGCGAGGATCACGCGGTGCACTCCGTGCGCCTCGACGAGGCGCTCGAGCTGGTCGGTCTCGCCCAGGTACGGCGCATCGCCGATGTGGTCGGTGAGCGGGTCGTCGTCGACGAAGCCGACGACGCGAATGCCGTACTCGGGCCGAGCGGCGAGCTTCTCCACGACGCGGCGGGCGATGCGGCCCGTGCCGACGACGAGCGTCGGCTCGGTCGGGATCAGCCAGCGCCGGACGACCATGCGCGCGATCGCGCGCATCGTGGTGGCCAGCACGACCAGCGCCACGAAGAAGACCGCCAGCTTGCTGATCGGCGGCTCCTTGACGTCGAGCGCGGCATCGGCCAGTTGGCCGGCCCAGGTCGTGGCCGCGGCGAGCAGCACGAGGCCGGGCACATCGTCGGCAGTGCTGTGCGCCATGTGCAGCTCGTCCTGGGTGTAGTAGCCGTAGAGCCACGCGAGCAGGATCCACGCGAACAGCCCGCCGAGGACGAGCGGCGGGTGCGAGAGCGTGTGCGCGCCCGTGTTGAGCGCACCGACGCCGAGCGCGGCGAGTAGGAAGGCGCAGGCGTCGGCGAGCACGAGGCTGCGGCGGAGGAACCAGCCACGTCGGCGGGCCTTGCCGTGCCGCACTCCGGGAGGCGGATGCTGGAGGCGCGCGTCCTCGTACGAAACCGCCTCTGCGGCAATCAGGGAGGTCGCATCCGAGCCAGCCTCAAGCGGCGTTGCCGACATCCGTGCCCGTGCCTCCCCAGTCCATTTTGACCGCGACAGCAGACCGCGGTAAGCGAGACCAATCTACGAGTCGGAGAGGGCGATCTGTAGGCCAGTCTTGGCCGCACGCAAGGGACTTGACGAAGCGGGAGGTAGGGGGCTAGCCCCCCAGCCGAAGCCCACCAGAAGCGGCTTTGCGGCACCGCGGGACCTGGGCCCGCCTCGGCGTTCAGGCCAGGCGGCAGGCACCGGCGAGCAGCGTCGCGCGGGCATCGTCGTCGTAGCCGAGCTCGGCGAGCACCTCGGCGGTGTGCTGGCCGAGCAGGGGCGGAGCGGCGATGGCCGTCGGATAGTCGCCGTCGAGCCCGATCGGTGAGCGCACCGTCCTGCACCGGGCCGAGCAGCGGGTGCGCGTGCTCGACGACGGCGTAGGGAGCGTGCGCGAAGGCCTCGGGGATCGTACGCACGGGCCCGCCGGGAACGGTCGCCGCCTCGAGCACGCCGAGCCAGTCGGCGGTCGTGCGCTTGCTGATGGCGTCCGCCAGGTGCGCCACGAGCTCGAGCCGGTGCTCGACGCGCAGGGGATTCGTGGCATAGCGCGGGTCGGCGGCCAGCGCGGGCAGAGCGGCCGCCTCGCAGAAACGCCTGAACTGCTCGTTGGTGCCGATGGCGACGATCACCCAGCCGTCGCTCGTCGCGAACGCCTCGTAGGGGACGATCGCCGGGTGGGCGTTGCCGAGCCGGTGGGGCTCATCGCCGCCGACCAGGTAGTCCGAGCCGCGGTTGGCGAGCCAGGCGAGTTGCGAGTCGAAGAGCGAGACCTGCACGTGGTGGCCGCGGCCCGTGCTCTCGGCGGCCCGCAACGCCGCGAGCGTGCCGATGGCCGCGAACATCCCGGTCGTGATGTCAGCGATCGCCACTCCGACCTTGAGCGGCGGGCCGTCGGCCTCGCCCGTGATCGACATGCCGCCCGCCTCCGCCTGGATCGCGAAATCGAAGCCGGGCCGGTGCGCATCGACGCTCTCGGGCGCGTAGCCGGCGATCGACGTGTAGACGAGGCGCGGCCGCTCGCCGGAGAGCGCGTCGTAGCCGAGGCCGAGCCGCTCGGCGCCCCCGGGCAGGAAGCTCTCGAGCACGACGTCGGACTCCAGCGCGAGGCGCCTGACCACCTCGAGCCCGGCCGGATCGCCGAGGTCGACCGTGATCGACCGCTTGCCGCGGTTCACGCACAGGTAGTAGGCGGACTCGCCCTCGCGGAAGGGCGGCCCCCAGGCGCGCGTCGGATCACCCGCGCCCGGCCGCTCCACCTTGATGACGTCCGCCCCGAGATCTGCCATGACCATGGAGCAGTACGGGCCGGCCAGGACCCGCGAGAGATCGAGCACGCGCACGCCGTCGAGCGGCGTGGCGCTGCTCATGCCGTGAGTGCCGCGAGGGCCTCCGGCGTCGTGTCCTCGGGCTTCACGTCGTACGAGGCCTGCACGAGGCGCCCGTCGCCGCCGACGACGAAGGAGCTGCGCAGGATGCCCATCCTCCCGTTGCCCCGATCGACCCACACGCCGTAGCGCTCGGCGACCTCGTGGCCCGTGTCGACCAGGAGCGGGAAGGGCAGGCCGAATTTCGCCCGGAAGCTGCGGTGCGAGTCGGCGTCGTCCGGCGAGATGCCGTACAGCGCGGCGCCCAGCGCGGCGATCTCCCCGTAGCCGTCGCGCAGCGAGCAGGCCTGCGCCGTACAGCCCGGCGTGTCGTCCTTGGGGTAGAAGTAGAAGACCACGGGGCGCCCGCGCAGGGCGGACAGCGTCACGGTCTCGCCCTCGTCGCTCTCGAGCGAGAAGTCGGGCGCCTCGTCACCGGCTTGCAGCATCGCTCCTCCTCGGAACGCGAACGGATGGGTGCGCACCCGCTCGGCACCACGTCGGTGGCCCGGCCGCTCGGCAGCGCCCGGATAGTCTATGCCCGTGCTGGAAGCCCACATGGCCGTCGGTGGCCTCTTTGTGGCCATCAACGTCATCGTGGCCATCTGGGGCCTTGTGACCTGGAAGCGCGAACGCCCCGTCTCGGCGTCGCTGCGCCAGTTGCTGGCCCTCTCGCACACGCTCGCCTTCCTGCAGGGCGCGTTCGGCCTCTACCTGCTGGCCGGCGGCTACCGCGCACCGGTCGAGCTGCACTACGTCTACGGGCTGCTGCCCTCGGCTGCGGTGCTCTTCGGATATTCGGCGCGCACCGCCGACGCACGCCGGAATCTGCTGCAATTCTCGATCATCGCGTTCGTCATCGCAGGGCTCGGCACGCGCGCCTTCATGACCGGGAGGGGAATGTGAGCCTGCGCGATCCACTCTGGCGCAATCTCGGGCTCGTGGCCCTGGTCGCCGCGCTGCTGACGGCGGCGGGACAGGGCGGCAGCGAGGTCACGAGCTTCCTCTTCCTGGTCTTCCGCGTGCTCTTCCTGCTCGCGCTCGCCGGGCTCGCACTGACGGTCTGGCGGCAGAATCGCGGCACGTTCGGGCTCATGCCGCTGCGCAGTCGCATCCTGCTCTACGGCTCGGTCATCGGCATCGTGCTGCTGGTCGTCACGGCCGATCTGTGGGCGAGTTCCTCACCGCTCGCCGCACTGCTCTTCTTCGCCGTGCTGGGAGGCCTGGGGTACATCCTCTACCGCTGCTGGCAGGAGTCGCGGCGGTATTACTACTGAAGCGGAGCTACTCTGCGGTTTGCACCGCCGATCACGAGCGCGACGCTCAACCGGTGGCGCGAGCAACCCCAGGCTCGAAACTCGCAATGCCCCGACGCGTTTACCTCAGACTCGTGCAGCTGCTCGTGGTCGCGTGCGTGTTCCTCGCGCCGGCCGCCGCGGCGCAGGCCGCTCCGCCGGCGAATGACCTGCTGACGAGTCCGCAGGTGATCCAGGGTCTCACGTGGACATCGCTCTCGGCGCCCCAGGACATCGTCGTGCAGGCCACCGATTGGGGCGACGCGACAACAGGCTTCGAGGACTCCAATCCTCTGCCCTCGTGTACCAGCTCGCCGGGTTTTCGCAGCCAGTGGTACGCGATTCCCGTGCGCGAGGCATCCGTCCTGCGCGTGAGCGTCGTCTCGACCGATCCGGTGCGCTACCAGCCGGTGGTCACGATTCTCGATCCGGTCTACAGCGAAGTCGCCTGCGGGCTCGCCAATGACGTCAAGACGGGCAGCAAGGCTAACGCGACCGCCTACGTCACGCCGGCCCCCGACGGCACGCCGACGACGTACTTCGCACGCATCGCGCAAGTGGCCAACAGTTCGCCGTCGTTCGGGCTGCCCACACTCACCGTGAGCTTCGCCGGTCGTGACGTGACACCGCCCCACGTCCTCATGTCCATTCCCAGCGGCCGGGTGCAGCCGGGTGTCCCCCAGGCCTACGACGCCCAGCCTACGACGGACAATGCCTCGGGCGTCAACGTCCTGAGCGCGCACTGGGTGTTCCACGACAGGACGACTGACGCGCGCAAGAAGGAACTGCTGGTGACCAAGGACGGCCACTCACTGGTCAACTACACGTGGAAATCGCCGGGGGCGCACGAGGTCGATTTCACGGTCGCGGACAACGCTGGCAATCAGAGCATGTACAAGTTCACGACATTCGTGCAGGACTCTGTTCCGCCGAAGGTGCACTTCTTCGTCACGAAGTTGCCGGCGCCCGGCGCGCACAGGTTGCAGATCCGCGTCGACTCCGACGAATCCGTGAAGGTGCGGCTGCTCGTCACGGAGGTCGGCCGCAAGACGCCGCTCTACAGCAAGGTCGTGAAGTTCTGGGGTGCGGGCAAGCACGCGCGTTCCGTCCAGCTGCGCGGGGGCGTCGGCAAGGGGATCATGCTCGTGAGCGGCATCGCACGCGACCTCGCCGGGAATGCCACCGCTCTGAGCCAGTGCTGGATCGATCCGGGACCCGGTCAGGGCGCCTGCAACACCCCGTGACACTCTCGGCGCACTCCGCGCTGGTTCCGTGACATAGCCCGGCCCTAGCCTCCCCGCATGGCGGCAGAGCGCGGACAGGCGGGAATCGAGATGGTCGCGCTGCTGCCGTGCCTGGTGCTGGTCGTGGCCCTGCTGGCCCAGGCCTGTCTGTTCGCCCTCTGCGCCGTCGCCGCCGAGCGCGCAGCAAGCGCGGGTGCGCGTGCCGTGGCGCGCGGCGCTCCGGCCGGTGAGGCGGTGCGTGCAGTTCTCCCGGGCCCGCTCGCGCGGACGGTCCGCGTCCGCGTCGGCGCGGAC
The DNA here is from genome assembly GCA_963713435.1 of uncultured Actinomycetes bacterium. Lineage (GTDB taxonomy): Bacteria > Actinomycetota > Thermoleophilia > Gaiellales > JALYLC01 > JALYLC01. The sequence continues at coordinate 517,384 of CAVQLU010000007.1, read as the reverse complement.
GGCGCCGTCGAGGTCAGCCTCGCCGTGCCGCGCGTCCTGCCCATGCCCGGGCTGACCGTCGCGGCGGTCGAGCGGTGACCCGGCGGGTGAGGGGGCAGGCCGCCGTGGAACTGGCCGCCCTGGCGCCCGTGCTCGCGCTCGCGGTGCTCGTGTTCGCCCAGCTCGCGCTGGCCTTTCGCGCGGAGCTCGCCGCCGAGCGCGCGGCGGGCCGCGCGCAGGCGGCCTCCGTGCTCGGGCAACCGGTGCTCGCCGCTGCGCGCGCGGGTGCTCCGCGGGGCACGCGGGCCGAGCTGCGGGGCGGTGTGCTGGAGCTGGCGGTTCCGAGCGGCCTGCGCCTGCCGCTTCCTCCGCTCGAGTGGGTGCGCGTGTCCCGGCCCATCCCGGCGGATGCGCCGTGACCCCGCACGGCGAACGCGGTGCGGTGGCCGTCGCGGCGGTGGCCGTGCTGATGGTGCTTGCGCTTGTCGCGGGGGCGGGCCTGCGAGCCGGGCGTGCACTGGTGCTCGACGAGCGCGCGCATGGCGCGGCCGACGCGGTTGCGCTTGCCGCTGCAAGCGTCCTCGGGCGAGGCTACGGCGACGCCGTCGATGCGGGCGGCCGGCCTGCGGCCATCCCGGCCACGGAGCACGCTGCGCGCGCGGCCGCCGAGCGCGCGGCGCGGAGCCTTACCGTCGACGTGCTCTCGCTCGCGTTCGAGCGAGGGGAGCGCGACCCGTCGCCGATCGCTGTGCGCGTTCGTGTCTCGCTGGCCGGCGGCCGGGTGGTCGAGGCGAGAGCGGGTCTCGCCTTCGCGCAGCCGGAGCCCGACCCGGGCCGCTTCCGGCCCGCGGACGTCCGCGGAATGAACGGAGCCGCAGCGGTCGTCGTCGCGGCGCTCGCACAGCTCGGCTGGCCCTACGTGTGGGGCGGCGAGAGCCGGGCGGAAGGCGGGTTCGACTGCTCGGGCCTGATCGACTACGCCTTCGCCGCTGCCGGGCTGCCCATCGGGCGACCCACGGCGGCCGGCCTGCAGCAGCTCGCGCAGGCACTTCCGCACGCAGCCGGGCTGCAGCCGGGCGATCTGGTGTTCGCCGGCACGCCGGCGCATCACGTGGGTCTCGTCGTCGCACCTGGTCTCGCGGTCGAGGCGCCGCACCGCGGCGCACAGGTGCACGTGGAGCCGCTGCGTGACGGCAACTGGACGAGCGCAGGGCGCCTGCTGCCTTCCGCAGCTCCCGACCGGGTGGGCGGCGACGAGCTGACGGTGCCGGCGTACGTCCCGGCGCCACTCCGCCCGCTGCTCGCGCGTGCCGCGCGCACCGAGCAACTGCCGCCTGCGCTCCTCGCGGCGCAGCTCGAAGCCGAGAGTGGTTTCGACGCCTCTGCCCGCTCGTCAACCGGGGCGCAGGGCATCGCGCAGTTCATGCCCGGCACCTGGGCCGGCGCCTGGAATCCGCGGCGCTCCCAGAGCCCGTTCGACGCCGAGCCCGCGATCGCCGCACAGGCGCGCCTGATGCACGACCTGCTCGATCGCAGCGGCGGCGACATCGCCACGGCCCTGGCGGCCTACAACGCGGGGCCGGCGGTGTCTCCCGCGGATTGGCCGCGGGAGACACGTGCCTACGTCGCCCGCATCCTGCGGCGTTTCGGTGGCCCTGTGACGCTCGTGGCCGCCGTGCCGCCTGAGTTCGCCGCTGCGGGCGCCGCCCTCCCCACTGGCGCGATGGAGGTGCGACTGCTGCCTTGAACTCCTCAGAAGGCGATGGCGACTTCGCCCGCGGAGATGGCGGGTGCGGCGATCGACATGTCCGGGAGGTTCGCGCGGATCCAATCCGCCGCGACCTTGTTGGACGCCTCGGCGCCGGCCTGGTCGTCGCAGACCGTGATGGAGGCGCCGCCGCCATCGGGCGTATCGACGAAGTAGTAGGCGTGGAAGCCGGGCACCGCGCTCATCGTGCTCTTCACCGACTCCTGATTACTGCGAAGCTCTCGCGCGAGCTCGCTCTTGCCGGGGTAGACGCGGATCGTCGCGTACATGGGTGCACGTCCCTCTGTCTCGATGCGTTGTCCGAGTCGAGTGCGGAGCCTACCTGGTTATGTGCTCTTTCATACGAAGCGCCAGGGGCGCCTAGGGTGCCCGCGTGACCACGGATGGCTTTGAGTCCATGCCCGGCGTCGATCTCTACTGGCTGCCGCTCGGCGCCGGCGGGCGGTCGGTACGGCTCAACGGGCGCGTTTTCGAAGCGGTCGCGGCGCGACTCGACCGTCGCAGCCCCTGCGATCTGTACCACTCGGCCCTGGTGGCGCGGGTGCGCGAGGCGTCGTTCGTGATCGAGATGGCTCCGGTTCCCGGCCCTGACGGCGCGGCCCGTGGCGTCACGGTCGAGGGAGCGGTCGGGAGCCGCTGGGCGGGTCGCCTGCGGATCTTCCGCTACGAGGTGCGCTGCTGGCGCGACGGCGTCATCCCCGATCTCGCCGAGGCGGTCGAGAGCCCGCACACGCTCACGGCTGACGAGGATCTCGCACGGCATCTGCTGGAGCTGACCGCGCAGGTTCCGGCGCCGGTCTGGGGCCGCGACGAGCTGGGTACGGGCGAGATGTGGAACTCCAACTCCGTGACTGCGTGGCTGATCGCCCGCAGCGGCCTCCTCAGCCAGTCGATTCGCGTCCCGCGCGGGGGCCGCGCCCCCGGTTGGCAGGCAGGTCTCGCAGTGGCAGCGCGTTCCGGCCCTGACGTCGTTCTGCCCGTCCATCTGCCCCCGGAGGCGCATCCGGCCTGAAACGCGCCAGATCGTCCCGTTGGGGGACACGGAGAGGTCATTCCCTGCCGATGCCGCGGAGATGGAGCTGTTCGCACGGACAGCCCGGAGAAGCACGGAGGAGAGGGATGGCTGAGGACACCGGATCGGGAGATACGCGAGAGCGCGTCAGCGCAAAGCGCTCGGCAGGTGTCGTCGCGCTGGTCGCCGCCGGGCTCGCCGCAGGCGCGCTCGCCGCGGGAACGCTGGCGACCGGAGCCACGGCAGATGCCGGCGACGGCACCACAACGACGAGCACCGATCCGGGCGTGACCACCACGACCGATCCGGATCCCAGTGCCACCACGACGGACACGACCGTGACCGATCCGGCCACGCCGCCGGCCGACACCACGACGGATCCGGCTGACCCGGCCGATCCGGCCGATCCGGCCGATCCGGCCACGACGACCGACCCGCCGGCCGATCCGACGCCGCCGCCCGCCGACCCGACGCCGCCGGCCGATCCGGCCCCGGCCGACCCGGCGAGCGCTGCGGATCCGGCCCCGGAAGCGACGCCCCCCGCGGCGCCGCCGGCCGAGCCGGCCGCACCGCAGGACGCCGCCCCGGCCGACGCGCCGGCCGCGACGACGCCCGAAGAGCCTGCGGACCTGGGCTCGGGAGGCGGTCGCGAGCAGCCGCCGACGCACAGTGGTTCGGGCGAGGCCAAGGTCGTCGCGCCGCCCAAGCCCGCCGCACCGGCCACGCCGGCGCAACCGGCGCTCAGCGCGCGCTTGCTGCCGACGCCGGCGCAGATCCGCTTCTACGTGCACGCGACCACCACGCCGCCGCTGCCCAAGCTGCGCACGATTCATCACCCGCTCGCGCTGCGGCTGTCCACCATCGGCGCCGATGCGCACGTGCACTGGGCGCTGCTGGCGGCCGTCGCACGCGTCGAGTCGCGCATGGGCGACGCCAAGGGGCCGATCGCCGGCCGGCGGCTGCCCACGGTTCCGGAGGGACAGGCCGACCAGCTCAAGGCGCTCGCGGCGTATCTCAAGGAGCACGGCGCGAGCCGCAACCTGAGCGCGAAGTCGACGCACGATGCGCTCAAGGCCTACTTCGGCTCGGAGGCCAAGGCGCGCCGCGTCGGGGCGCTGGCCGCCTTCTACGGCGCGCTCGGCCTCGGGCGCATGCAGCACGGCATCGGCTGGCACGGCGGCCAGTTGCGCAAGCGCGTCCTGCACGACAACCGGGTGCACATCTACTCGGGCGGCCGTGCCGACATCCGCGGGCGCCGCGTCGATCCGCGCGTCCTGATCACCGTCGAGTACCTCGCCAACGCGAGTGGCTCGGTGCGCGTCTCGAGCCTCGTCAGCGGCCATCGGCTGTTCACGGCATCGGGTGGGGTCAGCGCACACGTGTACGGTCGTGCGGTCGACGTGACCGCCGTGGGCGGCGTGCGCATCAAGCACCACCAGGGCCCCGGCAGCGTGACGGAGCGCACCGTGCGCCTGCTCCTGCTGCTGCCCCAGCGGATGCGGCCGCGCCAGGTCGTCTCGCTGATGGACGTCGACGGGCCGACCGGCAATCACGGCTCGTTCGCCCTGCCCGATCACGGCGATCGCATTCAGATCGGGTACTAGAACTCGACCCTGACCCGCTCGTGTCCGGCCGCCTCAGCGGCCGGGCACGAGCGTCTTCTTCCCAGGGCCGGTCAGCGGTCGATGCGCACCAGCAGGCTGCGCTGCAGGGACTTGCCGCCGGCGCGCACGTTGGCCTGAACGCGGACGATCAGGGTCCGCATGCCGGCCAGTCGCGCGCCCGGGATGCGCACGCGCAGGCTCCCGCTGCCGGTGTGGGCCTTGAACGTCTTGCGCGCCAGCCTGCCATGAGCGGCCTGCAGCCGGGTGGCCTTCAGCCTGGCGGACTGGCGCAGCGTGGCGGTGATCGTCCACGTTGCCGACCCGTTCGTGCGGAAGCGGATCAGCAGGCCGCGCTTGCGAACGACCTTCAGCACTTGCGGGCTCGGAGCCGTCAGCGTCGCGCGCAGGCGCGCGGGGGCATCGGGCGTGCCCGGCGGCGTGGTCTTGCCCCCGACGAACACGGCCTGCGTGCGCGATGAGCGTGCGCCCACCGTGTCGAGCACCGTCAGCGTGATGGCGCGTGCACCGGCGGTCGGGTAGCTGACGTCCGCGGTCACCCCCTTGGCGTCGACCTTGCCGTCGCCGTCGGTGTCCCAGGTGTAGCCGAAGATGGGGCCGTCGGGATCGGTCGAGGCCGACGCGTCGAGGTGGAGCGTCGCGCCGACCGCAGGCGTCGTGCTGGACATCGTGAAGGCGGCCACTGGCGGCTTGTCGGCGGCGCCGGTGCCGGTCACGCGCCACACGCCGCCGGTGCTCAGCGACGTGATGTAGAGGTGGCCGTCGGAGTCCTGGCCGAAGCCCGCCGTGCGCACCGCCGCGCCGAGCGAGGCGATGTCGGGCGGCGAGCCGACCGGCACGGCGATGGCGCTGGCGCCGGTGCCGCAGTAGTCGGCGAAGAGATAGCGGCCGGCGAGCGTCGGCACGGTCGGGTCGCGCGCGATGAACCCGCCGCTGATCGAGCAATGGGTCGCGTCATGTGCGTACTCGTAGATGGGCGGTGTCGCCGCGACGCTGCAGCTGCCGCCGCTGAAGGGGTGCGAGCCCTCCCAGCAGTTCCAGCCGAGGTTGGCCCCGGGCACCTGGCCCGCGGGGAGCGAGTCGATCTCCTCCCAGGCGTTCTCCCCGACGTCGCCGATCAGCAGATCGCCCGTGAGGGAGTCGAACGAGAAGCGCCACGGATTGCGGAAGCCGTAGGCCCAGATCTCGGGTCGCGCGCCCGCGATCGGCTGGCCCGGGGGAATCGAATACGCCGCCGTCGCGGTGGCACGCGGGTCGATGCGCAGGATCTTGCCGAGCAGCACGGTCAGGTTCTGCGCGTTCGAGCCGGTCGCGCCGTCCCCGACGCCGATGTAGAGATAGCCGTCGGGACCGAACTGGAGCTGGCCGCCGTTGTGGTTGGTCGCGCTGTGCGGGATGGTCAGGACGGTGCGGTGGCCCGCATCGGCGACGTCGGCGCCCGGCGCGGCGTGGTGCTCCCAGACCGCGAGCGTCCCGTCCTGCAGCGTGGCGAAGGAGTAGACGAGCCCCGAGATGGCGTAGTCGGGTGCGAAAGCGATCGAGAGCAGTCCGCGCTCACCGACGAGCGGCCGGCTGATGTCGTCCGTGACGTTGATGAACGGCGTGGGGAGGAGGACGCCGTTCTTGACGACGCGCACGGTCCCGCCGCGCTCGACGATGAAGACGCGAGTCGGGTCACCGGGAGGCGCGGTCACGGAGAGCGGCGAGGCGAACGCCCCGAGCGACGTGAGCGCGACATCGGGCACGTCGGCCGCCGCGCGGCCCGATGAGCCGCGCGCCACGAAGAGGGCCCCGAACGCGAGCAGCGCCAGGCAAAGGCCCGCGCAGAGGCGCCGGCTCGTGCGTGCTGGGGAAGCGCCGCGCACCACGTAGACCACCGTACCGGCACCCTCGGGCACCGTTGGGGTGGATGCACCCCAACCGATGGGGAGTCCGTCCTTGACCTCCCCGGGAACCACCCATAGCTTGGCGGTGATGCCGACGGCCGCGTTTGCCGGAGATCCACTCGCGCCCGTGTTCACGTACGCCGACGGGCCAGACGATGCCGCGCTCGCACTGCTCGTCGTCTCGCCGCTGGCCAGTGAGGCGGTCGGATCGCGCCGCGCGCTCGTGCAGCTCGTGCGTGCGCTCGCCGCGCGCGGCCACGGTGCAGTGCTGATCGACCCGCGCGGGACGGGCGAGAGCGCCGGCGAGCCCGAGGACGTCACCTTCGAGGCGCTCTGCGACGATCTGCGGCTCGGTCTCGACGAGCTGGCGCGGCGCTTTCCCGGTCGCGCGCAGGCATCTCCTCGCGTTCCGCTATGCCTCGGCCGCCGCGCTCGCGGTCGCGGAAGACGACGAGCCCGCACGGCTTCTGCTGATCGATCCCTGCCTCGATCCGCAGGCCGCCCTGCGCCAGGATCTGCGGCACGAGATCACGCGCCGCGTCATGCGCCGCGGCAGCGCCGGCGAGACCCGCGACGACCTCCTGGCCCAGCTCGACCGCGGCGAGCCGATCGTCGTCGACGGGCAGCGGCTGTCGCCGGCGCTCTTCGCCGGGCTCGTGGCAGCCGCGCCCGCGCAGGCCCTCGAGAGCCGCGGCGCGCAAGCGACCGTGCTCAAGAGCGGCCGCTCGACGTTCCCCGGCGTGCACGCGCACGCCAACCTCGGCGCGTTCTTCGACAGCGTCCCCGAGCTGGATGCGGCCGTCGCGGGGTGGCTCGAGGCATGAGGCGGAGCGTCCTCACCGTGCGCGGGGCCGACGGCTCCGATCTGGTGGCCGTCGTGCACGAGCCCGCAGGCCCGCCGACCAGCGTGACACTGCTGTTGGCCGGCGGCGTCCTGCCGCGCATGGGCGTCAACCGCGTGCTCGTGCGGATGGCCGATCGCCTGGCCGCCGCCGGCCACCGCGTCGTCCGCGTCGATCCGCACGGCCTCGGCGAGTCGGGGGGAGCACTCCCCGAGGAGCCGTTCTTCGACCTCCTGCGCCGCGTCGAGTCGGGGGCGTTCGTCGACGACGTGCGGCTCACGGCGGAGGCGGTGATCCCCGCGGACGCCGACGTCCCGCTCGTGCTCTTCGGGACCTGCGGCGGCGGCATCACCGCGCTGCGCGTGGCCGAGCAGCTCGAGCGAGTCACGGGCGTGATCGCGGTGGGCGTGCCGCTCAAGCGCAGCGGCGCCCGCATCCCGCCCGGCTTCGCGCGCCGGACGGAGCGCCGCCGCGCGCTGCGGCAACTCGCCGAGCTGCGTCACCGCACGGGCTCGGGCCGGGTGCGCCGCGTCATCCGGCCGCTCGTCTGGTCGTTCCTGCCGCGTTTCTCCCGCAGCCTGCCGGAGGACGCCGATCGCTGGCTCAACACGCCGCTGCTCGCCTCGATGCGCGCGCTCTACGCCCGCCGTCTGCCCGTCTCGCTGCTGTACGGCGAGAACGACATCGTGCGCGACGAGATCGAAGAGCTCTTCCTCGACCTGAACAGGCTCGGCGAGCGCCCCTGGTTCGAGCTCGGGCTGATTCCGGCCGTCGGCCACCAGCTCGACGACCCGGATGAGGTCGATGCCGTCGCGCAGCGCATCCAGGCCTTCGCCGAGCAGCTGCGCGCGACGCCCGGGCGCTCGGAGAGCAGCGCGAGCGCCGTGTTGCGCCCAGCCGGTGATCCGGCTGTTACGTAAGCGCCGACTCGTGGTTGCGGGCGCGGTGCTGCTGTGCGTGCTCACGGCCAGCGCCTACGGCGCGCACCGCGTGATGGAGCGCGGCCAGCACCGCACCTATCCGCTCTACCAGTTCGCGAAGAATCCGCCCTGGTTCGCGGCCAAGCTCAAGCGCGTCGCGGCCGGTGGAGGCTCCATCCTGCTGCCGGCGGGCAAGGTGCCGCCGCTGCAGCTCTTCGACCTGACGCCGGCCAGGCCGATCGAGCTCGTCGGGCGGCAGTCGACGATCCTCACGGGTCTCTCCATCCGGCGCTCCAAGGGCGTCGTGGTACGCAATCTCCGCATCGAGCCCGCGGACCAGCCGGCAGTCGCGGAGGTCTCCGACTCGAGCTCCGTCACGTTTCGCGGCGTGCGCTTCCTCGGTGCCGACGAGGATCGTGGAGTCGCGCTCCAGCTCGACCCCGGCGATCGCGACGTGACGGTCTCCGGCGCCGAGTTCACGCACTGCCAGCACGGCCTCGCCTGCATCCTCGCCCAGGGCAAGGGCCTCGTGATCGACAACGTCTTCTTCCACGACGTCCTCGACGCCGACGTGATCCGCGGTGCCGCCGACGACGTCGTGATCAGCGATTCCAACCTGCACGATGCGCTGTCGGGCTCGCACGGCGACAACCACAACGATCTGATCCAGATCCTGGGCGGCGGGCCGTGGACGATCGAGCGCTCGCGCTTCGGTGTGCGCGACAACGGCGCCGCGCAGCTCTACATCGACCCGCGCACGGGTCCGGCCGGTCCCGTGCATGACGTCCACGTGGAGTCGAATCTCTTCACGGGCTCGAACAAGGACATGTTCTTCGCCGTCAACGTGCGCTACCCGGCGCAGGGGGCGGTGCCGCTGGCGACCGGCGTGGAGTTCGTCAACAACACGATCGTCTCGGCCAACATCGCGGCCATCGTCCTGGCCGACGAGTACGCGGACGTGCCGAGCAGCCGGCGGCCGCTCGTGCAGAACAACATCCTGGGTCGGCAGAAGCACTCGCTCTGCGGCGTCGCACGCACGGCCACGAACGTCGTCTTCAGCGGGCAGACCTGTCGCGGCGACCGCCAGGGCAACCCGCACCTGATCGCCGGGCGGCCGACGAAGGAGTCCTCGCCGCTGCTCGCGGGCGGCACGAGGCAGGGCGCCCCGGCGACCGACATCACGGGTCGCAAGCGCACGAGCCCGCCGTCGATCGGCGCCTTCAACCTGCCTGGATGAGGCCTGAGCCGCCCGGCGGCGGTGATCGTCTACCGTCAGCCCCATGCAGATCTCGAGTGGCGTCCGCACGCTCACGCTCCAGGAGACGTTCACGATCGCGCGCGGCTCGACCGACTCCGAGCAGATCGTGTGGGCCGAGATCCGGCACGGCGATCAGGTGGGTCGTGGCGAGGGCGCGCCCGACGATCGCTACGGCGAGTCGGTCGACGCGGCTCGCGCGTACATCGACGCGGCAGGTGACGCCCTCGGCGACGATCCGTTCGCGCTCGAGGCCATCGAGGCGCGCCTGCGCGAGCGGGCCGGCTCGGTCGTCGGCTGCTGCGCGGTCGAGTGCGCCCTCCACGACCTGGTCGGCAAGCTCGTGGGTCAGCCGACCTGGCGCCTGCTCGGGCTCGCGGACCGCACGCCCGAGACGTCGTACACGATCGGCATCGACTCGGTCGACGGCACGGCGGACCGCGCGCGCCGCGCAGCCGAGGCGGGCTACCGCAGGCTCAAGATCAAGCTCGGCGGCGAGGGCGACCTCGAGCGGCTGCACGCCATCCGCGCCGTCTGCGACCTGCCGCTGCGCGTCGACGCCAACGAGGGCTGGGGTCTCGAGGAGGCGCGCCGGCTCCTGCCCGTGCTGGTCGAGCTGGGAGTGGAGCTGATCGAGCAGCCGTTCCCGGCAGGCGAGCGCGACAGCTTTCGCGAGTTGCGCGCGCTCGGCGGCGGCATCCCGCTGATCGTCGACGAGGGCTGCCACACGCTGCGCGACGTCGCCGACGTGGCCGGCTATGCCGACGGCGTCAACCTCAAGCTGGCCAAGACGGGCGGCATCCGCGAAGCCGTGCGCATGGTGCATGCCGCGAGGGCGCTCGGGCTCGTCGTGATGCTCGGCTGCATGATCGAGAGCTCGCTCGGCATCTCCGCCGCCGGGCAGTTCGCGTCGCTCTGCGACTTCGTCGATCTCGACGGGCACCTGCTCATCTCGGACGATCCGGCGGAGGGCCTCGGCCTCGAGAACGGGCGCATCGTGCTCTCGCAGCGTCCGGGCCTGGGTGTGGAGCCGCTGCGGTGAGCGAGCGCGTCGCGGTCTTCGCGGAGGCCTTCCTCCACACCTCGAACGGCAAGGCCGCGCATGGCCTGATCCGCTACGGCGAGCGCGAGGTCGTCGCCGTCGTCGATTCGCTGCACGCGGGGCAGACCGTCGATCAGGTCGTCCCGTACGCCAACAAGCCCGTGCCGGTCGTCGCCACCGTGGCCGAGGCAGCCGCGCTCGGCGCCCAGTGCCTCGCCATCGGCGTGGCGCCGGCCGGCGGCAAGCTGCCGCCCGAGTGGAAGGGCGCGCTGCTCGAGGCGCTCGCGCTCGGAATGCACGTCGAGGCCGGCCTGCACGACGAGCTCGGCCGCGATCCCGAGCTGGTCGCGGCGGCCTCTGCGCGCGGGCTCGAGCTGCGCGACCTGCGCCGCGTCCCCGCCGGTCTCTCGACGCCGAGCGGAGCGGGGCTCGGGGTACCCGCGCGGATCGTGCACACGGTCGGCACCGATTGCGCGATCGGCAAGATGACCGTGACGCTCGAGCTGGCGGCCGCGGCCAAGGCCGCCGGGGAGCGCGCGGTCTTCGTGCCCACCGGGCAGATCGGGATCTCGATCGCGGGCTGGGGCATCGCGGTCGACCACGTGATCGCCGATTACGTCGCCGGAGCGGCCGAGCGGCTCGTGCTGGAAGGCGCCGAGCGCGGCGATCTCCTGTTCGTCGAGGGCCAGGGCGCGATCCTGCATCCGCTCTACTCGGGCGTGACGCTCGGGTTGCTGCACGGCAGCACGCCGCACGCGCTCGTGCTGGTGCACGAGGCCGGCGCCGAGCGCATCGACCTCGAGGACCGCGGCGGACCTCCCGGGCCGCTCATCCCTCCGCTCTCCGAGCTGGCCGACCTGCTGCTTCGCCTGACAACGCCGCTGAGGCCCGCACCGGTCGTCGCGATCGCGCTCTCGACGCGGCCGATCGCCGGAGACGACGAGGCCCGCGAGGCGATCGCTGCAGTCGAGGCCGAGACCGGGCTCGTCTGCGACGACCCGGTGCGCTTCGGTGCAGAGCGCCTCTGGCAGGCCGTCGAGAGCGCCTTCGCGTGACCGATCCGCGCCTCGATCGCTACGCGCACCTGATCTGCGAGCACTCGCTCGGCATCGATGCGTCGCACCGGCTGCTCATCAACGGCCCCAGGGAGGGATCGCCTCTGATGGTGGCGACCGCGCGCGAGGCCTGGCGCCGCGGCGCGCGCGTGAGCGTGGACATGGCGGCCGACTGGGTGGTGACCGATGTCCTGCGCCACGGCAGTGACGCGCAGGTCGCCTACCTCGACCCGGCCGAGCTCGAGATGGTCGACGGTTTCGATCGCTGGCTGTTCGTGTGGGCGCCCGGCAATGCCGCCGAGCGCGCCGGCATCGCGGAGAGCAGGGATGCGGCGCGTGCGCGTGCGCATCAGCCGTGGATGGCGCGCCACGACGAGCGCGAGGCGGCCGGCGAGCTGCGCTGGGTCGGCGCGGCCTACCCGACCGCCCTGGGCGCTCAGAACGCGCGCATGGGCACGCAGGCCTGGGAGCGCTTCGTGTACGCCGCGCTGATGCTCGACCAGCCCGATCCGGTGGCCGCCTGGCGCAGCCTGATCGATCGCCATGCGCGGCTGATCGAGCGTCTCTCGGGCGTGCGCGAGCTGCGCGTCGTGTCGGCCGGAACCGACCTGCGCGTGCACGTCGACGGTCGCGCCTGGGAGTCCTGCGCCGGCGAGGCGAACCTGCCCGACGGCGAGGTCTTCTGCTCGCCGCCGCTGGACGGGGTGGAGGGTGAGATCACGTTCGACGTCCCCTCGCGCGACGACGGCCGGGAATGCCGCGACGTGCGCCTGCGCTTCGAGGCCGGGGTCGTCACCGACGCCTCGGCCTCGTTCGGCGAGGACGTGCTGCTGGCGCGTCTCGACACGGACGAGGGCGCGCGCCGCGCCGGCGAGTTCGCGATCGGCACGAACGAGATGATCACGCGCGCCGTCGGCGACACGCTCTTCGACGAGAAGATCGGCGGCACGTGCCACCTTGCGCTCGGCCGCTCGTTTCCCATGCTGGGCGGCGAGAACACCTCGGCGATCCACTGGGACATGGTCTGCGACCTCCGCGCCGGCGGGCGCATCGAGGCCGACGGCGAGCCCCTGCTGGTGGACGGGAAGCTGGTCGCCTGATGGATCCCTTCGACGACCTCTACGCGCGCGTGATCGTGGAGCACGCCCTCGCGGTGCGCGCGGGCCAGACGGTGCTCGTCGAGGGCGGGGAGGCATCCGAGCCGCTGGCCCGTGCGGTCTTCCGCCGCGTGTTGGAGGCGGGCGGGCACCCGACGGTGCAGATGCTGCCGGACGGCTGGATCGAGACCAAGGCCGAGAGCGCGAGCGACGAGGTGCTGGCCGAGGCCGATCCGCTCAAGCTGACCTGGTACCGCCAGATCGATTGCCGCGTGACGCTGCTCGCGCTCGCCAACGTCGAGCAGCTCGCCCACGTTCCTCCGGCGCGCGCGGCGGCCTCCGAGACGGGGCGCCTGCGCGCCGTGCACGTCCTGCTCGACCGCGACTCGCGCGGGGAGGCCGCCTGGTGCGGGGCGCAGTACCCGACGGCCGCCTACGCCCAGGCCGCCGGGCTCTCGCTGGACGGCTACCGCGAGCTGCTGGCCCGCGCGCTCAAGCTCGACCGGCCCGACCCGATCGTCGCCTGGCGCGAGCAGGGCGAGCGCCAGGATCGCCTGGTCTCGCAGCTCGAGCAGGTCGACGAATTGCACATCGTGGCCGAGGGCACCGATCTGCGCGTGCGTGTCGGCGGTCGCCGCTGGATCAGCGCTTCCGGGCGTCACAACTTGCCCGACGGCGAGGTCTTCACGGGCCCCCGCGAGGATGCGACGGAGGGCGTGGTGTCGTTCAGGATGCCTTCCGCCTGGGGCGGTCAGCGGGTCGAGGGAGCCCGGCTCCGCTTCGAGGCCGGGCGCTGCGTCGAAGCCGACGCGGCGAGCGGTGGCGAGTTCCTGCGCGCTGCGCTCGACACGGACGACGGCGCGCGGGTCCTGGGCGAGTTCGCGTTCGGGCTCAACGAGGCGGTGACGTTTCCGACGCTCGACACGCTGCTCGACGAGAAGATGGGCGGCACGGTGCACATGGCGCTCGGCTCCGCGTACGCGGTCACCGGCGGCACGAACCAGAGCGCCCTGCACTGGGACCTCGTGTGCGACCTGCGCGAGGGGGGCGAGGTCTACGCCGACGGCAAGTTGATCCAGCGCGACGGGCGCTTCCTCGGCAACTTCGCCTGAGGGCGGGACGTCATACCGATCGGATGGACGTCGCATGGCGCGCCACTGTAGGCTCGCCGCGCGAACCTCGAGGGAGGAACATGATCAGCAGGCGACGGCGCGCTCTGCGCGCAGCGGTGTTCGGTGTTTTCGGCGTGCTCGGCGCGCTCGTAGCGGTGCCGGGGGCCTACGCGGCCACCTGTGTGCACGTCGGTGGACTCGATGGAACGGCGACGCTCACGATCGCCGCCGGTGACGGGACCGTCACGATCTCCCAGGACGACGCCCAGGGTCTGACCTACGCGGTCGGAGCCGGGCGCGGCACTGCCCTGCGGCACGGCCACCACGGTGAACACCCTGAACTGGAACGTGGTCGGCAGCACCGGGGCCGACACGCTCGTCGCCGACTTCACGGCCGCCTACCTCACCCGTGGGCCGCTGAGCTCGACGGTGACCACGGCGGTCCACGCCAATCTCGGCGCCGGTGCCGACGCCCTCGTCGTCAACCTGCCCGCCGACACCGACAACGCGGTCTTCGGCGGTTCTGCCGGGGCCGACCTCGATGCCGACGCGCTGCCCGATCTCACCTGGAGCGGCACGGAAAACCTCACCTTCACGGGCAGCACGGGCGCCGACGACCTCGAGTTCGCCGGCGACGGCGCCGATCTCGGCGGACCCGTCGATGTCCCGATGACGCTCAACGGCGGCGCAGGCGACGACATCCTGGGCGGTGGCTTCGGCGGCCGATGTCTTCAACGGCGGCGACGGCGAGGACGCAGTCACCTATGCGGGCCGCACGGCTGCCATCAATGCGAGCCTGAACGGCGCCGCGGACGACGGTGCGGCCGGGGAGGGCGACAAGATCGCCCTCGACGTCGAAGACCTCACCGGTGGCAGCGGCAACGACACGCTGACCGGCAACCTGCGCGACAACATCATCGACGGCGGCTCGGGCAACGATGCGGTCAACGGCGGCCGCGGAGCGGACTCGCTCACGGGCGGCCCCGGCAACGATGCCGTTGCCGGCGGCGACGGCGACGACTACCTCGACGAGACGGCGCCCGGCAACGGCAGCGACGCGCTCTCCGGCGGCGACGGCAGCGATGCGGTCGACTACTCCGGACGCACGGCGGCCGTGTCGCTCACGATCGACGGCGTGGCCAACGACGGCGAGGCGGGAGAGGGCGACAACATCGCGCTCGACGTCGAAGGCGCGACGGGCGGCAGCGGCAACGACACGATCGTCGGCTCCTCGTCGGATGACACGCTCGACGGCGGCCCGGGCAACGACAACGTCAACGGCGGCGCCGGTGCCGACACGATCACCGGCAGCGCCGGCAACGACATCGTCGACGGCGGGCCGGGCGACGACACCATCGATCCGGGCGCCGGCGACGACACCGCCAAGGGCGGCCAGGGCGACTGACGAGATCGACCAGCCGGGCACGGCGTCCGGGCTCGATGACGTCGCCGACGGCTCCGACATCGTCGACGGCGGCGACGGACTCGACACTGCGTCCTACGCCGGCCGCACGCTGCCGGTCAACCTCTCGCTCGACGACGTGCGCAACGATGGGCAGGCCGGCGAGCTCGACAACATCAGCTCCACGACCGAGACGCATCGTCGGCGGCCAGGCGAACGACGTGCTGGCCGGCGGCAAGGGCGACGACACGATGACCGGAGGCCCCGGTGATGACACGATCAGCGGCGGCGCGGGTGAGGATGCAGTCGACTACTCCGACCACACGCAGCCCGTCACGGTGACGCTCGGAGCCCCGGGTTCGGGTGGCGCGGCAGGCGAGCACGACACGATCGCCTCCGACGTCGAGGACGCCACGGGCGGCTCCGGCAACGACACGATCACCGGATCCGGCGGCGACAACTACCTCGTCGGCGGCACGGGCAATGACACGATCTCCGGCGCCGGCGGAGTCGACGACATCGACGGCAGCGACGGCTCGGACACGCTCGACGGCGGCGCCGGCGAGGACACGGCCGATTACTCGCTCAATGCGTTCGGGCGTCACCGCGAGCCTCGCAAGCGGCGTGTCGACGCAAGTCGACGCCAACGGCGCCGCCTCGCGCGACACCCTGAAGGGCTTCGAAGACCTGCTCGGCTCCGACTGGGCAGACACCCTCACGGGCGACTCGAAGGCCAACACGCTCGACGGCGGCCTCGATGACGACACGCTCAAGCGGCGGCGACGGCGGCGACCACCTGCGCGGTGGCGCCGGCGACGACACGCTCTACGGGCGGCAAGGGCATCGACCGCCTCGAGGGCGCCGACGGCGCCGACACGCTCAACGGCAACGACGGCGCCGACGAGCTGAACGGCGGAGCCGACGACGACACGCTCAACGGCGGCGCGGGCGGCGATCGCCTGATCGGCGCGAGCGGCGATGACACGCTCTCGGCCGGCAACGGCGACGACGCGCTGTCCGGCGGTGCCGGTGACGACCGCGAGACGGGCGGCAGCGGCAACGACCGCTTCGATCAGGGCCCGACCAACGACGGCGCCGACCGGCTCGACGGCGGCGGCGGCAAGGACACGGTGGACTACCGCGGGCGGCACGGCAAGCTCACGATCACCGTCGGTCAGGCCGCCAACGACGGCGAGAAGGGCGAGGGCGACAACGTCATGAAGACCATCGAGACGGTCTTCGGCGGCTACGGCGCCGACAAGCTGACGGCGAGCACCGCCGGGACGGTCTTCCGCGCCGGCAACGGCAACGACACGCTGTACGGCGGCAAGGGCAAGGACTACCTCGACGGCGGCGGCGGCAAGAACACCGCCAAGCGCGTCGGCAAGAACGACAGCGTCGTTTCCTGCACCATCGTGTGACGGCGATCCGCGTCATCGTCACGGGCGATACGCACCTGGGGCCGAGGCGCCGGGGGCCATTGCCCGTGACGATGGTCGCGGCGTGCGCTGCAGCCGATCACATCCTCCACACGGGAGACGTGACCGACCCGGCGCTGCTCGACGAGCTCGGGGCGCTCGCCCCGCTCGACGGCGTCGCCGGCAACTGCGACGGCTGGGACGTGGCCGCCCGGCTGCCCGCCGAGCAGACGGTCGAGATCGGCGGGCAGCAGATCGGCCTCGTGCATGACCCAGGTCCGGAGCGAGGGCGCCGCGAGCGCCTGCGGGCTCGCTTCCCGGGCGCGCGCGTGGTCTGCTTCGGCCACACGCACCAGCCGGTCTGCGACGACCGTGACGGCCTGCTCCTGCTCAATCCGGGCTCGCCGACCGAGCGCCGCCGAGCGCCGTGGCATTCCTACGCGGAGCTGGAGATCGGGCCGGCCGCGGCGCTCGAAGCGCGCATCGTCCGGCTCTGATCCCTCACGAATCGCGCGCCCACCAGCCCTCGTCGTGCTCGACGGCGTGCTGGATCTCGGCCTCCAGCGGATCGACGGCGGGCGGTGTGTGGGCCGCGATCCAGCGGCGGCCGGCGAAGTTCCAGACGGACGTCGCGACCGAGTCGCCGATCGAGACGAAGGCGCGCCAGAAGATCATCAGGAAGAGCACGGTCGAGAGCCGCAGGGGCAGCAGGACGAGCGCATCCCGGGGCTGTTCGTACTGCTCGGCGCCGCGGATGCGCGCGAGCCCGTAGGGCACGGTCATGGCCGCGCCGACCAACACGCACACGATCAGCCAGGTCGAGATCAGCAGCTGGAAGGGCGCCGGGCCGCCCAGCAGCCAGAGGATGAAACGCAGGCCCACGGCGACTGCCGCCAGCCCGATCAGCCAGGAGCCGATGCGCCAGAGCGGCGTCTTGGCAGCGGGCCCAGGGCCGATGTGCCAGGCCTCGGCCTCGCCGTCTTCGGCCGGTACCCGTGCGGCGCGTCCGAACGGACTCGCCACGAAGATCAGGGCGGGTTCGTCTGCTGGACCGTCTCGGGCGAGTGGAAGCGGATCCCGCCGCCGTCGGCGCCGACGCAGCCGATGTTCGAGAGGCACGCGTCACCGCGCATCACGCCCGTGGACGCGAGCAGGATCATGATCACCACGAACCCGATGAACGAGAAGATCGTCTTCATCGGGAACGGCGTTCGCTGGCCGCCGGCGTTCTCCTTTGGGCGGAGAGCGCCGGCGGCCAGGAGGGGTGTCGCTAGGCGACCGCGGCGGGCGCCGGCTCGAGCGCGACCGCCAGGGCCTCGTCGACGTGGTCGACGAGGTGGAAGCGCACGGCCTCGAGCACGCTCTGGGGGAGCTCGTCGAGGTCGCCGCCGTTGCGCGAGGGCAGGATCACGTCGGTGAGTCCGGCCCGGTGCGCGGCGAGCACCTTCTGCTTGATGCCGCCCACCGGCAGCACGCGGCCCTGCAGCGTGACCTCACCGGTCATGCCGAAGTTGGCGTGCACCGCGCGCCCGGAGATGAGCGAGACGAGCGCGACCGTCATCGTGACACCCGCGGACGGTCCGTCCTTGGGGATCGCGCCGGCGGGCACGTGGACGTGCACCTCGCGCTCCGCGAGCGTCGCGACGTCGATGCCGAGCTCCGGACCGTGCGAGCGCACGTAGGAGAGGGCGATCGTCGCCGATTCGCTCATGACGTCACCGAGCTGGCCGGTGAGCGTCAGGCCCTTGCCGGGCATGTCGGTGGCTTCGACCACGAGCACGTCGCCGCCGGAGCCCGTCACTGCGAGCCCGGTTGCGACACCCGCCACCGACTCCCGGCGGGCCATGTCGACGTCGGGCCGCGGGCGGCCCAACAGCTCGCGCAGGTCGCCGGGGCCGACCGCGATGGGCGTCGCGGCGCCCTCGGCCAGCTTCTTGGCGGACTTGCGCAGCACCTTCTGGATCAGGCGCTCGACGTTGCGGACGCCGGCCTCGCGCGTGTACTCGGTGACGATGCGGCGGAGCGCCTCGTCGTCGATCGCGACCTCGCCGGCCTCCAGGCCGTTGCGCCGCTCTGCGCGCGGCACGAGGTAGCGCTGCGCGATGGCGACCTTCTCGTCCTCGGTGTAGCCGTCGATGCGGATGACCTCGAGGCGGTCGAGCAATGCCTCGGGGATCTGCTCGGCGACGTTCGCCGTGGCGATGAAGAGCACCTTGGAGAGATCGACCTTGAGGTCGAGGTAGTGGTCGCGGAACGTCGAGTTCTGCGCCGGATCGAGCACTTCCAGCAGCGCGGACGACGGGTCCCCGCGCCAGTCGGCGCCGAGCTTGTCGACCTCGTCGAGCAGGATCACCGGGTTCATGGTGCCCGCGTCGCGCAGGGCGCGCACGAGGCGGCCCGGCAGTGCGCCGATGTACGTGCGGCGATGGCCGCGGATCTCGGCCTCGTCACGGATGCCGCCGAGGCTCATGCGCACGAACTCGCGTCCGAGGGCATGGGCGATCGACTCGCCCAGCGACGTCTTGCCGACGCCGGGGGGCCCGACGAGGCAGAGGATGGCGCCGCCGCCCTCGTCCTCGATCTCGCGCTTGCGGCGGAACGTGCGCACCGCGAGGTACTCGAGGATGCGCTCCTTGACCTCTTCCAGGCCGGCGTGATCGGCCTCGAGCACTGCGCCCGCGGCGGCCACGTCGTCCTGATCCTCGGACTCCTTGCCCCATGGCAGGGACAGCAGCCAGTCGAGGTAGGTGCGGATCGTCGACGCCTCGGGGTGGCTCGGGCCGGTGCTGTCGAGGCGCTTGAGCTCGCGCTCGGCCTCCTTGCGGGCCTCGTCGGAGAGGGGCGTCTCGGCGATCCGCTCGCGATAGCGCTCGGTGTCGTCGGGGCCGTCCTCGTCGCCGAGCTCCTTGCGGATGGCGTCGAGCTGGCGCCGCAGCACGTACTCGCGCTGCGACTTGTCCATGTCCTCCGCGACGTCGTCGCGGATGCGCCGGCGCAACTCGATCTCGGCCAGCGTGTCGCGGGCCCAGGCCAGCGCGCGCTCGAGCCGAAGCTCGACGTCGAGCGTCTCGAGCAGCTCGATCTTGCGCTCCAGCGAGAGGTCGGGGGAGTAGCCGGCGGTGTCCGCCAGCGCGCCCGGGTGCTCGATCGTGCGCAGGAACGCGACGATGCCGCTCGCGCCGCGCGCCTCGAGGATCTCCTCGATCACGATGCGGTACTCGCGGGCGAGCTCGTGCGCGTGCTCGCTGACCTCTTCGGAGTCGGGGTGCTCGGTCACGGCGATGCGGAATGCGCCGCCGACGCCCTCGCCCTGGCCCATGCCGAGCTCGGCGCGGTGCAGAGCGCGGATCGTGGCGCCGCGGATGCCGCCCGGCAGCATGGCCGGCTGGCCGTCGAGCTCGGCGACCACGCCGATCGGCGAGAACTGTCCGTTGCGGCGGGTGGCGATGACGACCCGCGCGGGGCCGTCGCTTGCCAATGCGTCATCGACGGCGGCACGCGCCTCGTCACTGGTGATCGCGATTGCGATCGCCATGTTCGGAAGGATCACGCCGTCGTCGAGAGGGAGAAGTGGGAGGATGGTGGTGCTGATGTCTGTGCTCATGGTGAAGATGGAAACGCAACGCGGCACCCGGACATTCCCTCTTGACACGAACATGCGTTCGCCCTACAATCGAACGCATGTTCGCTTCGCCGTATCTCCGCCGCCGCATCGCGGCGCTCTCCACGTTCGTGTGCCTCGTTGCGCTGGCCCTGCTCGTCCTGCCAGGCGCATCTTCGGGCGCACGCCCGGAACGTCAGCACGTCGTCCTGCCGGGTGAGACCCTGTGGGGCATCGCGAGCGCCGCCTATGGCGGCGACGCGCAGTCCCACGTCGAGGCGATCGCGCACGCCAGCCACCTCGAGAGCGCGCTGATCGTGCCCGGCCAGCGCCTGGTGCTGCCATGAGCGCGCTGCAGGTGCTTCCCGGCGGGGCCGAGGGCGGTCCCGCACCCTGGATCGGCAAGCTGGTCGCGCTCGACCTGGTCGATGCCCTCGAGGAGAGCGCCGGCGCCTACGCCGGCGACGTCGCGGGCTTCATCGGCCGTGCGCTCCCGCTCGTGGTCGACCTGGCGCCGGCCATGCCGGCGTCCGCGAGCGCGCTGCGGCGCGCGCGTCTGCACGCGCTGGCGGGCGGTGGCGAGGTCACCGACGGCCGCGCCGTGCTCCGCGTCGCCGGCTGAGAGTCCGCTCACCGGTGTCCTGACTCGTGTCCTGAGTCGGAAGTTCGCCGGCGCGATCGCACCGTCTGGCCGTCCTGGACGCGACGCGGCTTCTTGCTCATACATCACCGGCATGGGCGGCGAAGCCGCGCCACGCCCAGACCACCCAGCCAGCACGCTCACAACCACCGAATTTCCGACTCAGGACACTAGACTCGGCCGGTGGATCTGGACGTCGTCTTCCTGGGCACCGCCGGTGCGACGCCGACGGCCCGGCGCGCACCTGCGGCGACGCTCATCCGGCGCGGCGGCGATCGCATCCTGCTCGATTGCGGTGAGGGCACGCAGCGGCAGTTGCTGCGCTCGCAGATCGGGCTCGTCGACCTCGACGTGGTGCTCTTCAGCCACTTCCACGCCGATCACGTGCTCGGCCTGCCGGGCTTGCTCAAGACCTACGACCTGCGAGGTCGCGACCAGGGTCTCGAGCTCTACGGCCCGTCCGGGCTGAAGGAGCTGCTGGCCGTGTTCGCGCCGATCGTCGGCCGGCTCGGCTTCCCCGCTGCACGCGCGCGAGCTCGCGAACGGCGATGAGGTGCCGGGTGACGGCTATCGCCTGCTCGCGCACTCCGTCGACCACCGCGGACCGGCGCTGGCCTGGGAGCTGTGCGAGGACGAGCGGCCCGGCAGTTTCGACGTCGAGGAGGCCCGGCGGCTCGGCGTGCCCGGACGGGCCCTGCGTTCGGCGAGCTGCAGCGAGGCGGCTCCGTCACGACGCCGGATGGCTCCACCGTCACGCCCGGTGCCGTGCTCGGGCCGGCCCGGCGCGGTCGCACGCTGGTCTTCAGCGGAGACACGAGGCCCTGCGCCTCCGTGCGCCGGGCCGCTCTGGGCGCGGATCTGCTCGTGCACGAGGCGAGCTTCACCACGGACGATCTCGCGCGCGCCAGGGAGACGCGGCACTCGACGGCCGCCGAGGCGGCCGAGATCGCGCTCGTCAGCGAGGTCAAGCTGCTCGCGCTCACGCATCTCGGCACGCGAGCGTCGCCGCGCACGTTCAAGGACGAGGCGCGCGCGGTCTTCCCGGACACGGTCGTTCCGCGCGATTTCGATACCATCGAGCTCCCGCTGCCGGAGCGCGGTGCGCCGGAGCTGCGGCGCGGGGGCGCGCACCCGGAAGAGGAGAAGGCTCCATGACTCACGGACTGGTGACGATCGCCGTCGCGGGCGATGGTGCAGAGGCCGACTCGATCCTGCGCACGCTGGCGGGAGCGGGCATCACCGCGCGGCTCGAGGGCGCGGAGGGCGAGCTCGGCGGGACGCCGCACGACGGCCCCTGCCGCGTGCTCGTCGACTTCAGATCTCGTCGGCGCGGCGCAGGAGGCGCTGCTGGACGAGGATGACATCGACGACGACTACTGACGGCGGCGCCGACGGCGGTACGCCGCCGGCGATCTTCGATCGCATGGCGGAGCGCTACGACGATCTGCGCGGCCCGCAGGAACAGCTGGCCGAGCCAGTTCGAGTTCACGATCGAGCAGGGCCTGGGCGCGGCGACGCGCCTGCTCGACGTCGGCTGCGGCACCGGGGCGCTGGTCGCGGCCGCCGTCGAGCGCCTCGGCGTGCGCGGCTGGGGCGTGGATGCCTCCGAGCAGATGCTCGCGAAGGCGCGCGAGCGCCATGTGCGCGGAGCAGCCTTCAAGCGCGCGCAGGCCGACGACCTCCCCTTCCGCGACGGCTGGTTCGATGCCGTGACGATGCGACTGGTCGTGCACACCCTCGGCGATCGTCGCGTCGGCGGCGCTGGCCGAGGCGCGACGCGTCCTGGCCTCCGGGGGACGGCTCTTCATCTGGACGTTCGCGCCCGAGCACTTCACGGGTCACCACCTGGTGCCGTATCTGCCCGACCTGGCTCCCGATCGACCTCGCCCGCTTCCCGCCGGCCGACGTCCTCTCGAGCGAGCTGAACGCGCTCGGGCTTCGGCGACGTGCAGCGTCGAGCCGTTCGAGCAGACCGGCGCGGTCGACCGCGCGAGCGCGCAGCAGAGCAACTGCGCGCCGGGCACGTCTCGACGATCCATCTCCTCCCGCCCGAGCAGGTGGCCGCGGCGATCGACCGCCTGGAACGCGAAGCCGCGGCCGGCGAGCCGCCGCTGACGACGATGCTGCGCTGGCAGCTCCTCGTCGCGCTCGCCGGGCCGTGAGTCTCCCGGCCATGGAAACCCGCTCCCTCGCAGCCGCGCACGCATTCACGACGAAGGACGGCTCGACGATCCGCGAGCTCTTCGGCCTGCCGACCGGCGGCACGGCCCTGCAGAGCCTCGCAGAGTCACGCCTCCCCGCCGGAGGCCGAACGCAGCGCCACTACCACGCGGTGACTGGAGGAGATCTACTTCATCCTCGAGGGCCGCGCGGACATGGAACTCGACGGCTCCCACGCCGAGCTCGGCCCAGGAGAAGCAGTCGCGATCCCACCCGGAGCCTGGCACGAGATCCTCGCCCTGGGCAATGAAGAACTCCGCTTCCTGTGCTGCTGCGCCCCGCCCTACCAGCACGAGGACACCTACTTCGACTAACCGGGTTCCGGCACGTGCAGCGGAGGTCATGGCCCTGCCCGTGCACGACGTGCTGGGGTCAGGACCCACGCCATGACTTGCGGCGTGACCCGAGCCGGCCAGACGATCGTGCACGCTCGGAGTGGCGGGGCGGAGACCCCTGCTGCTAGCCTCCGTTTGCGGCGCGTTGCGCCTCACGGCAGTCCCTTTAAGGCCGCGGCCAGAGAGCCCGGAAAGGAGCTGAACGAGTGACTACCCCTGCCTCCGCGGCGCCCACGGTGCTGCTGGATGCCGAGCAGATCGGACGGACTCTGCGCCGCATGGCGCATGAGATCGTCGAGCGGGAAGGCGAGTCCTCGATCGCCTCGCGCTCGTCGGCATCTACACCCGCGGCGTCACGCTCGCGCGCCGGCTGGCGACGCTGCTCGCCGAGATCGGCGGCGTCGAGGTGCCCGTCGGCGCGCTCGACATCACGTTCTACCGCGACGACATGGGCCTGCGCGGCGGCGAGACGCGCGCGCACCCACAGCCGGTCGTCAAGGCCTCGTCGCTCGACTTCCCGCTCGACGGCGCGACCGTCGTGATCGTCGACGACGTGCTCTACACCGGGCGCACCGTGCGCGCCGCGATCGAGGCGGTGTTCGACTACGGCCGCCCGGCGCGCGTCCGGCTCGCGGTGCTCTGCGACCGCGGCCACCGCGAGCTGCCCGATCCGGGCGGATGTCGTCGGCAAGAACCTGCCGACCTCGCGCGCCGAGCGCGTCCGGGTGCACCTGGGCGAGAACGACTCCGCCGACGAGGTCGTGCTGGAACGGGGGACGGAATGACCGGTGCGCTGCTCGAGACGCCGGTGCAGCTGCATCCCGGCACGCGGCACCTGCTCTCCAGCGAGGATCTCGACCGGGCGACCGTCGACCGCCTGCTCGAGCTCGCGGCGAGCTTCGAGGCGGTCGCCGAGCGCGAGGTCAAGAAGGTGCCGACGCTGCGCGGCCGCACCGTGCTGAGCGTCTTCTTCGAGGCCTCGACCCGCACCTCGTCGTCCTTCGAGCTCGCCGCCAAGCGGCTCTCGGCCGACACCATCTCGCTCAAGTCGGGCGGCTCCTCGGTGGAGAAGGGCGAGACGCTCAAGGACACGCTGCTGACGCTCGACGCGTACGGCCCCGACGTCGTCGTCATCCGCCACTCGCAGGTCGGCGCGGCGGCCCTGGCCACCCGCTACACGCGAGCCGCGGTCGTCAACGCGGGCGACGGGGCGCATCAGCATCCGACGCAGAGCCTGCTCGACCTGTACACGATGCGCGCGGCGCTCGGCCGCGTCGAGGGCGTGCACGTCGCGATCGTCGGCGACGTGCTGCACTCGCGCGTGGCGCGCTCGAACCTGGCGCTCCTGCTGGCCTGCGGCGCCCACGTCACGCTGATCGGCCCGCCGTCGCTGATCCCGCGCGGCATCGAGGCCACCGGCGTGTCGGTCTCGCACGAGATCGACGACATCGCCGCGGCCGACGTCGTCTACGTGCTGCGCATGCAGCGCGAGCGGATGCTGCCCGGCGAGGCCTACGTGCCGAGCCTCCGCGAGTACACGCTGCGCTATGGCATCACCGCAGCGCGCCTGCGCCCGGGGCAGGTCGTCATGCACCCCGGGCCGATGAATCGCGGCGTCGAGATCACCGACGAGGTGGCCGACTCGGCGGCCTCGCTGGTCACGCGCCAGGTGCGCGCCGGGCTCGTCGTCCGGATGGCCGTGCTCTACGACCTGCTCGCAGGCCCGGGCGCGGAGGCGGCGGCGTGAGCGGACGCGAGGCAGGACGACTCGTGCAGGCGCCCGGCCGCCCTGCGGATCTGCTGCTGCGCGGAGCGCGCGTGCTCGATCCCGGCGAGGGCATCGACGCGCGCCTCGACGTGCTCGTGCGCGCAGGACGAGATCGCCGCGCTCGGCGACGCGCTCGAGGCGCCGCAGGGGGTCGAAGTGATCGATGCCGAGGGCTGCACGCTGCTGCCCGCGTTCATCGACCCGCACGTGCACCTGCGCACGCCCGGCCAGGAGCACAAGGAGGATCTCGCGACCGGCACGGCGGCGGCCGCGGCCGGCGGCTACTGCAGCGTGATCGCCATGCCGAACACCGATCCCGTGGTGGACACGCCGCAGGTGCTCGACTCGCTGCACGAGCGCGCGGCGATCGATGCGCGCGTGCGTGTCGGCTTCCTGGCCGCGATCTCCGTCGGACAGCAGGGCGAGCAGCTCGCGCCGCTCGGCGAGCTGGCCGACCACGGCGCCTGCGGCTACTCCGACGACGGCCGCCCGGTGCTCTCGTCCTCGCTGCTGCGGCGCGCGCTGCAGTACGCCGCCACGACAGGGCGCGTGCTCTCGCTGCACTGCGAGGACACCGCGCTCTCGCGCGCGGCCGACATGCACGAGGGCGCGGTCTGCGCGCGGCTCGGGCTGGTCGGCTACCCGGCCATCGCAGAGTCGACGATGATCGCTCGCGACCTGCGCATCGCGCAGTACGAGAGCCGGCCGCTGCACATCTGCCACCTGCACGTCGAGCAGTCGGTCGAGGAGGTGCGCCTGGCGCGCAGCCGGGGCGTCGACGTGTCCGCCGAGGCCTCGCCTCACCACCTGCTCCTGACGGACGAGGAGGTGCTCACGCTGGATGCCGCGCGTTTCAAGATGAGCCCGCCGCTGGCCGCCGAGCCGCATCGGCAGGCGCTCATCGACGGCCTGCGGGACGGGACGATCGATTGCATCGCGACCGACCACGCGCCGCACCACCCGGCCGAGAAGGAAGTGCCCTTCCCGGCGGCGCCGAACGGCGTCATCGGTCTCGAGACCGCCTTCCCGGCACTCGTCGCCGGACTCGTCGAGCCCGGGCGTCGTCACGCTGGAGCTGATCGTCGAGCGCATGACGGCGGGGCCGGCGCGCGCCTTCGGGCTGCCGCGACCGCGCATCGCGGTCGGGAGCGAGGCCGACCTCGCGCTCTGGGATCTGAGCGAGCGCTACGTCGTCGAGGAGGGCGACCTGCGCTCGCGCAGCCAGCAACTGCGCCTTCCTCGGCCGCGAGGTGCAGGGCCGCTGCCGGCTGACGCTGGCCGGCGGCCGCGCTGGCGCACACGGCGACGCGGGTGCCGGCATGAGCGAGGTCGGGCTCTACCTGGCGGACGGGACGTCCTGGCCCGGCGTCAGCGTCGGCGCGCCCGGCGCAGCGGTGGGGGAGGCCGTCTTCACGACGGCCATGACGGGCTATCAGGAAGCGCTCACCGATCCGAGCTTCGCGCGCCAGATCCTCACGTTCACCGCGCCGATGATCGGCAACTACGGCGTCGAGGACGCGGCCGCCGAGTCGCGCCGCGTGCAGCCCACTGCGCTGATCTGCCACGAGGCGCGCAACTACGCGCCGAATGGCCGCACGGGCCTGCTCGACTGGCTGCGCGGCGAGGGCATCGTCGCGCT
Organism: uncultured Actinomycetes bacterium; assembly: GCA_963713435.1. GTDB lineage: Bacteria > Actinomycetota > Thermoleophilia > Gaiellales > JALYLC01 > JALYLC01. Next base: position 490,771 of record CAVQLU010000007.1, on the reverse strand, counting down.
CTCGGGCCTCGACACGCGCGCCCTGGTGCGCCACCTGCGCGACCGCGGCGCGATGCTCGCCGTGGCCTGCGGCGAGGGCGTGAGCCGTGAGCGAGGCGCTGGCGCAGCTGGCGGCCGAGCCGCCGATGGCCGGTCGCCTGCTCGCCGACGAGGTGTCCGGCGAGCTCGACGGGCTGCCGCAGACGAATGCGCGCTGCCACGTGGTCGTGCTCGACTACGGCGCCAAGGCCTCGATCGTGCGGCTGCTGGAGCAGGCCGGCGCGAACGTCACGGTGCTGCCGCACGACGCGACCGCCGCGCAGGTCGATGCGCTCGCGCCCGACGGCGTGCTGCTCGCGAACGGCCCCGGCGATCCGGGCTCGATGGACTCGCACGTCGCCGAGGTGCGCGCGATGGTGGACCAGGGGCGGCCGCTGTACGGCATCTGCCTCGGCCACCAGTTGCTCGGCCGCGCGCTCGGCCTCGAGACGTTCAAGCTCCCGTTCGGGCACCGCGGCGCGAACCATCCGGTCTACGAGGCCGAGTCGGGCCGCGTGCTCGTGACGAGCCAGAACCACGGCTTCGCGGTGCAGGCGCCGGAGAACGGCGACGGGACTCTCGAGGTCACGCACCGCTCGCTCTACGACGGCACGGTCGAGGGCCTGCGCCTGCGCGGGCGGCAGGTCTGGAGCATGCAGTTCCATCCCGAGGCCTCGCCCGGGCCGCACGACGCGCGCGAGAAGCTGTCCGAGTTCGTCGAAGCCTGCGTCGCTCGGGCAGAGGGGAGCGGCTGATGCCGCGGCGCGACGATCTCAAGACGATCGCGATCATCGGCTCGGGCCCGATCGTGATCGGGCAGGCCTGCGAGTTCGACTACTCCGGCGTCCAGGCGCTCAAGGTGCTGCGCGAAGAGGGCTATCGCACGGTGCTCGTCAACTCCAATCCGGCGACGATCATGACCGACCCGGACTGGGCCGACGCGACCTATCTGGAGCCGCTCGACCTGGATGGCGTGACGGGCGTCCTGCGCCGCGAGCGGCCCGATGCCCTGCTGCCCACGCTGGGCGGGCAGACCGCGCTCAACCTCGCCATGGAGCTGGAGCAGGCGGGCGTGCTGGCCGAGCTCGAGATCGAGCTGATCGGCGCCTCGGCGAAGGCGATCCACACGGCCGAGGACCGCGAGGCGTTCGGCGAGGCGATGGCCTCGGTCGGCCTGCGCGTGCCGCGCTCGGTGATCGTGCGCACGCCCGAGGAGGCGCGCGCCGCGCTCGGGAGCGAGCTCCAGCTGCCGGTCGCCATCCGGCCGGCGTTCACGCTCGGCGGCCACGGCGGCGGCTTCGCCCGCAGCGCCGAGGAGCTCGACGCGATCATCCTGCGCGGCCTCAACGAGAGCCCGATCTCGCAGGTGCTGATGGAGGAGTCGGTCGAGGGCTGGGGCGAGTTCGAGCTCGAGGTGATCCGCGACAGGCTCGACAACGTCGTGATCGTCTGCTCGATCGAGAACCTCGACCCGATGGGCGTGCACACCGGCGACTCGGTCTGCTGCGCGCCGGCGATGACGCTCTCGGACCGCGAGTACCAGGCGCTGCGCGACGCGGCCGCCAAGGTCATTCGCGCGGTCGGCGTCGAGACCGGCGGCTCCAACGTGCAGTTCGCGGTCAACCGCGAGAGCGGCGAGATCGTCGTGATCGAGATGAACCCGCGCGTCTCGCGCTCCTCGGCGCTGGCCTCCAAGGCCACGGGCTATCCGATCGCCAAGGTCGCAACGCGGCTCGCCATCGGCTACACGCTGGACGAGATCCCGAACGACATCACCGGCACCACGCCCGCCTCCTTCGAGCCGACCATCGACTACGTCGTCGTCAAGGCGCCGCGCTTCGCGTTCGAGAAGTTCGCCGGCTCCGACGAGACGCTGACGACGCAGATGAAGTCGGTCGGCGAGGCGATGGGGATCGGCCGCTGCTTCAACGAGGCCTACGGCAAGGCCATGCGCTCGCGCGAGCTCGACCGCGACCCGCGCGAGGGCGGGGAGCTCGTCACCCCCGCGTGGGACCGCTTCGACGCGCTGCTCGGCCGCCTGCGCGAGGGCGAGGACGCCGACGCGCTCTCGGCCGAGAGCAGCGTCCATCCCTGGTTCTGCCACGAGCTCGCGCGCCGCGTCGCGCGCGAGGACGACGCGGCGGCGCGCGGCCTCGACGGCCTCGACGCCGAGGCGCTGCGGCTGCTCAAGCACGAGGGCGTCTCCGACGCGCGCATCGCGCGGCTCTGCCGCTGCGACGAGGAGGCGGTGCGCGCGCGCCGCCTCGAGCTCGGCGTGCGGCCCGGTCTTCAAGACGGTCGATTCGTGCGGCGGCGAGGTCGCGGCCGAGACGTCCTACCTCTACTCGAGCTACGACCGCATCGACGAGCCGCTCGAGGACGACCGCCCGGCGGTGCTGATCCTCGGCTCCGGCCCGAACCGCATCGGGCAGGGGATCGAGTTCGACTACTGCTGCGTGCAGGCGGTGCGCAGCTATCGCAGCGCAGGGCTACGCGGCGGTCATGATCAACTGCAACCCCGAGACGGTCTCGACCGACTACGACACCGCCGACCGCCTGTACTTCGAGCCGCTCACGGCCGAGGACGTGCTCGAGGTCGTCGAGCGCGAGAAGCCGATCGGCGTGGTCGTGCAGTTCGGCGGGCAGACGCCGCTCAAGCTCGCGCGGCGCCTGGTCGAGCGCGGCGTGCCGATCCTCGGCACCAGCCCGGCGGCGATCGACCTCGCGGAGGATCGCGAGCGCTTCGGCGATCTGCTCGCGGAGCTCGGCCTGCGCGCGCCCGACTGGGCCATCGCGGGCGACGCCGAGGAGGCGGTGACGGCCGCCGAGCGCATCGGCTACCCGGTGCTCGTGCGGCCCTCCTACGTGCTCGGCGGGCGCGCGATGCGCGTCTGCTACACGGCCGATGACGTGCGCTCGGCGCCGATCGCGCCCAACACGCTCGTCGACCGCTTCGTCGAGGACGCGATCGAGGTCGACGTGGATGCCGTCGGCGACGGCACCGACGCCATCGTCGCGGCCGTCATGGAGCACGTCGAGGAGGCCGGCGTGCACTCCGGCGACTCGGCCTGCGTCATCCCGCCGCTCTCGATCGGGCCCGAGCTCGAGTCGGAGATCCGCCGCCAGACCGAGCTGCTCGTGCGCGGTCTCGGCGTCCAGGGTCTCTGCAACGTGCAGTTCGCGCTGCACGAGGGCACGATCTACGTGCTCGAGGCCAACCCGCGCGCGAGCCGCACCGTGCCGTTCGTGTGCAAGGCGATGGGCATCGATCTCGTCGACCTCGCCTGCCGCGTGACCACCGGATCGCGCCTCGCGGAGATGAACGTGGTGATCCCCGAGCCGCGCGTCGTCGCCGTCAAGGAGGTCGTGCTGCCGTTCGCGCGCTTCCCCGGATCCGACCCGGTGCTGGGGCCGGAGATGCGCTCGACCGGCGAGGTGATGGCGCTCGCGCCCGACTTCGCCACGACCTACGCCAAGGCCATGCGCGCGGCGGGGCTGCGGCTGCCGGCGCGGCCGAACGGCCATCGCGCCGTGGCCTTCCTCTCGGTCTGCGACCGCGACAAGCCGGCCGCGACGCTGCTCGCCCAGCGGCTGGCCGATCTCGGCTTCGACCTCGTGGCGACGCCGGGCACGGCGCGCCGCATCAAGCAGCTCGGCATCGAGGTGACCGAGGTCGCGAAGGTGGGGGAGGACGGACGGCAACTCGGTCGTCGACCTCGTGCGCGGCGGGCGTGTCGATCTGATCGTCAACACGCCGGTCGGCCGCGGCGCGCGCGCCGACGGCTACCAGATCCGCCGCGCCGCGATCTCGGCGAAGGTGCCCTGCATCACGACGCTCGCCGGCGCGAGCGCGGCCGTGCAGGCGATCGCGCGCGCCTGGCAGGTCGAGCCCAAGAGCCTGCAGGAGCTGCACGCTTGACGCTTGTCGCGCGTGGCGGCCTGCGAGCCGCTCGGGCCGTACGTCCAGGTCCGGCTCGAGCGCACGTTCGAGCCCGGCGAAGCGGGCCAGTTCCACATGCTGCGCGCGCTCGCGTACGACGGCCTGCTGGCGCGGCCGCTCTCGGCGGTCGCCTCCGACGAGGCCGGCGTGACGTTCCTCTGCCAGCCTCGCGGCGGGGCGCTCGCCGCGCTCGCGCAGGTCGGAGCCGAGGTCGAGGTGCTCGGCCCGTTCGGACACGGCTTCGACCCGGGAGCGGGCGGCCCCGCGCCTCTGCTGGTCGGCGGCGGCTTCGGCGTCGCGCTGCTGGCGCCGCTCGCGCAGCGCCTGCCGGCCGCGGCCCTGCTCGCGGCCTTCCGCGACGAGGACGCGGCGCGCGCCGCCGAGCTGGTGCCAGCGGCGGAGCGCGAGATCGCGCTGCCGCCCGCCAACGTCGCTCGAGCTGCTGGCGCCGCGGCTTCCGGGAGTCTCCAGCGTGTTCGCAGCCGGGCCCGGACGGCCTCGTGCGAGCCGTCGCCGCCGCCTGTGCAGCGGCGGACGTGCCCTGTCAGGTCGCGCTCGAGGCGCCCATGGCGTGCGGCTACGGCGCCTGCTACGGCTGCGCGGTCCGCCTCGGCGGGCAGCTCGTGCGGCTCTGCGTCGAGGGCCCGGTCGTGGCGGGCGATCGCCTGGCGGCGGCGTGAGCGCCGACCTCGCCACGCGCGTCGGCGCGGTCGAGCTCGAGCACCCGGTCATGAACGCGTCCGGCACGCTCGACCCGCTGGCCGCCCGCGCCGCCGGTCTCGCGGTCGATCGGGAGCTGGCGCTGCTCGTCACCAAGACCGTGACGCCGCTGGCGCGCGAGGGCAACGCCGCTCCGCGCGTGGCCGAGGTGACGGGCGGCATGCTCAACTCGATCGGGCTGCCCAACCCCGGGCTCGAGGCCTTCGCCGAGCGCGTGCTGCCCGAGGTGCGCGCGCTCGGCCGCCCGCTGGTCGTCTCGATCGGCGGCTTCGAGCACGGCGACTACGAGCTGGCCTGCACGCGCCTGGACGGCGAGGCCGGCATCGCGGCGCTCGAGCTGAACGTCTCCTGCCCGAACGTCAAGAGCGGCTGCATCTCGATCGGCAGCGATCCCGCCGAGACCGAAGCCGTCGTGCGCCTCTGCCGCGCGGCCACGCGCCTGCCGCTGTGGGTCAAGCTCTCGCCGAACGTCGCCGACCTCGCCGCGATCGCGCTCGCCGCCGAGCGCGGCGGCGCCGATGCGCTCGTGCTCACGAACACGCTGCGCGCGCTCGCGCTCGACCGCCGCACGCTCGAGCCGCTGCTCGGCGGAGTCACGGGCGGGCTCTCCGGCCCGGCGCTCAAGCCGGTCGCGCTGGCCGCGGTCTATACCTGCCGCCAGGCGTGCGCGCTTCCGATCGTCGGCGTCGGCGGCATCGCGAGCGGCGCGGATGCGCTGGACTTCCTTGCAGCAGGCGCATCGCGCGGTGCAGGTCGGGAGCGCCGCCTTCCGCGAGCCGCTGCTCGCGCGGCGCGTCCGCGAGGAGCTCGCGGGGCTGCTGGAGGAGCGAGCGCTGGGCGCCGTGTCGGCATTGAAAACAACAACACTCGACTAGAGGTTCACGTTTTTCCCGCTCCCGAGCGGGTTTTCTGCCGGCAATACGCTTGCGCCAGCCCTCATGTGGTGCCTACCATCAGCCGACAATGACGACCGGCCAGAAGATCCCGACCCAGGCACCGCTTCGATCGCTCGACCAGCGCATGGAGGCGCTCCGCCGCGCGAACGCGGTCAGGGTCGAGCGGGCGCGGCTGAAGCGCGAGCTCAAGGCCGGCGACGTGTCGGCGCGCGAGGTGCTGACGCGCCCGCCCGAATATCTGATGACCGCCAAGGTCTTCGACGTCCTGCTGTCATTACCGAAGTTCGGTCGCGTCAAGGCGACGCGCTGCCTGAACCAGTGCCGCATCAGCCAGTCCAAGACGGTCGGCGGTCTCTCCGAGCGCCAGCGCGACGAGCTCGTCGCGCTGCTCGGGGCGCGCTGAGCCGGCTTCGGGGCTCGCCTGCCCAGGCTGTTCGTCATCTCCGGCCCGTCGGGGGCCGGCAAGGGCACGCTCATCTGCAGGACTCCTCGGCCGATCCGATCGCTACGTCGTCGCGATCTCGGCCACGACGCGTCCCCGCCGGCGCGCGCGAGGAGGACGGGCGCGAGTACTACTTCCTCAGCGACGAGGAGTTCCAGCGCCGCGTCGACGCCGGCGAGTTCCTCGAGCACGTCGGCTACGCGGGCGGCCGCTACGGCACGCTGGCGGCCGAGGTCGACCGCCTGATGGCCACCGGCAAGGCCGTGATTCTCGAGCTGGAGATCGAGGGCGCGTTCGCCGTCCGCCGCCGCCGTCCCGGTACCACGCTAGTCTTTGTGAATCCCCCGTCGCTCGAAGACCTCGAGCGACGGCTGCGCGCGCGGGCGACCGATTCCGCCGGGGAGATCGAGGTCCGGCTCGCAATCGCGCATGAACAGTTGCGTGCACGAGACGAGTTCGACATCGTGATCACCAATGACGACGCCGAGCGAGCGACACGCGAGCTGCAGATGCGGCTCGATGAGATCCTCGACGCAGACGCCGCGAAGGACACCTGATGATTCACCCGCCCATCGACAAGCTCCTCGAGCGCATCGACTCCAAGTACGCGCTCGTCATCGTCGCGGCCAAGCGCGCGCGGCAGCTCAACACCTATCACCACCAGCTCGGCGAGGGCAACATCGACACGTTCGCGCCGCCGATGGTGGAGTCGCGCTCGAAGAACTACCTGACGATGGCTCTCGAGGAGATCGCCCAGGGCAAGCTGCACTGGGAGCTCCCCGAGCGCACCTAGCCTGGTCGTTCGGACCGTGCGATGGGGGACACGCCGCCACTCGTGCTCGTTGGCGTCACGGGCGGCGTCGCCGCCTACAAGACGTGTGAGATCGTGCGGCGCCTGGTCGAGGCCGGCCGCGACGTCCGCTGCGCGCTGACGCCGGACGCGACGCACTTCGTCGGCCCGCAGTTGCTCGGCGCGCTCACGCGCAAGCCCGTGCTGGATGACCGGCCCGGTGCTCGACGGCAGCTATCCGCACCTCGACGCGGCGCGCGCCGCCGCCGTCGTCTGCATCGCGCCGTGCACGGCGAACACGCTCGCGAAGCTGGCTGCGGGCCTGGCCGACAACGTCGTCACGCAGAGCGCGCTCTCGACGCCGGCGCCGTTGCTCGTGGCCCCGGCGATGAACGTGCGCATGTGGCACCACCCGGCCACGCAGGCCAATGTCGCGCTGCCTGCGCGAGCGGGGCGTCGCATTCGTCGGGCCCGCTGCCGGCGCGCTCGCCGAGGGCGAGGAGGGCATGGGGAGGATGGCCGAGCCCGCCGAGATCGTGGCCGCGATCGAGGCGCTGCTCGCGCCCGCGAGCGGCCCGCTCGCGGGCCGGCGCGTGCTCGTCACGGCGGGCGGGACGCGCGAGCCGCTCGACGGCGTGCGCTTTCTCGGCAATCGCTCGTCCGGGCGGATGGGCGTCGCGCTCGCCGCCGAGGCGAGCGCCCGCGGCGCCGAGGTCGTGACGCTGCTCGCCAACGCCGACGTGCGTCCGGAGGCTGGAGTTGTAGTCGAGGTTGAGACTACCGAGGAGCTCCGAGCGCGAGGCCCTGGAACGCGCCGGATGGGCCGACGTGGTGCTCATGGCGGCGGCCGTGGCCGACTACCGGCCCGCGCAGATCCAGGCCGGCAAGCGCGAGCGGGGCGCGGCGTGGTCGCTCGAGCTCGAGCCCACCGCCGACGTGCTCGCGGCGCTGGCCGAACGCCGCCGGCCCGGGCCAGGTGCTGGTCGGCTTCGCAGCCGAGAACGGCGCCGACGTCGAGCGCGCCGAGGCCAAGCGCAGCGCAAGGGCGTCGACCTGATCGTGCTCAACGACGTCTCGCGCAGCGACATCGGTTTCGACGTCGACGACAACGAGGTCGTGCTCGTGGCGGCCGACGGCGTCGACGCACGTGCCGCGCGCTCCGAAGCGCGCGATCGCGGGCGCCGTGCTCGACCGCGTGCAGCAGTTCCTGCTCGGACTAGGGCGGGGCAAATCGGCCGGCCCGACGTACGATGAGTGCGATGGAAGCCGCACTCGCCGAACCGCAGGGACTCGAGCTCGCACGTGACGCGGCGCTGCGCGTGATCGCGAACGTGCGGCGCGCCGTGAGCGGCGAGCAGGCGGTCGTCGAGCGCGCGGTCGTCGCGCTGCTGGCCGAGGGCCACGTGCTCGTCGAGGACGTCCCCGGCGTCGGCAAGACGACCCTGGCGCGGGCGCTGGCCCGCTCGCTCGACTGCTCGTTCGCGCGCATCCAGTTCACGCCGGACGTGCTGCCGAGCGACGTCACGGGTGTCAGCGTGTTCGACCAGCGCACGAGCGAGTTCGCCTTCCGGCCGGGCCCGGTGTTCGCCAACGTCGTGCTCGCGGACGAGCTCAACCGCGCGTCGCCGCGCACGCAGTCGGCGCTGCTCGAGAGCATGCAGGAGCGCCAGGTCACGGTCGACGGCGTCGCCCGGCCGCTGGCCGCGCCCTTCTTCGTGATCGCGACGCAGAACCCGATCGAGCAGGACGGGACGTTCCCGCTGCCCGAGGCCCAGCTCGACCGCTTCGCGCTGCGGCTGGCGCTCGGCTACCCGGATCCCGGGCGCCGAGGCGCGCATGCTCGCCGACCAGACGGCGCCCGAGGGCTCGCCGCTCGAGACGCTCGCGGCCGTGGCGGACGCCGCCGAGCTCGTGGCCGCCGTGCACGCCTGCCGCACCGTGCACGTCGCGCCCTCGCTGCACGCCTACGTCGTCGCGCTTTGCGGCGCGACCCGCGACGATCCGCGCCTGGCGCTCGGCGCGAGCCCGCGCGCGGGCGTGACGCTGGTGCGGCTCGCGCGGGCGCACGCGCTCGTGCAGCGGGCGCGACCACGTGCTGCCCGACGACGTCAAGGCGCTGGCGCCCGACGCGCTCACCCACCGGCTGCTGCCGGCCGCGGGCGCGCCGGCAGACGTCGCCTCGGTGCTCGCAGAGGTGCTCGCGCGGGTGCCCGTCCCGCTGTGAACGGCGCGGCTGGCCCGGCGCTCACCGCGCGCGGGTGGGCTGCACTGGGATGCGGTCTCGCCGCGGTCGTCTTCGGGCGGCTGTTCGGCAGCGCCGAGGTCGCCCTGCTCGGGGCGGCGCTCGTCGCGGCGGTGCTGCTGGCGCGCGTGTGGGTCGGGCGCTCCGGCGGCCCGCACGTCGCGGTGCGCACCCTGCCGGCCTTCGCGCACGCCGGCGAGACGCGTGCGCGTCGCGCTCGAGCTGCGCCCGCTGGAGGGCGCGCGCAGCGGCCGCGCGGCGTTCCGCGAGACGGGCGGCGGGCCGGTGTGCGCGCTGCGACCGGTCACGGCGGCGGCCTGCGCGTGCTGCGCGGCAGCTACGAGCTCGGGCCGCTGCGCGCGCGGCGTGCACGAGCTCGGCGCCGGGTCTGCTCGTGCGCGAGGATCCGTTCGGCCTCGCCCGTCGCGTCGACGCCACGCGCGGCAGCACGGCGCTGACCGTCGTCGGCCGCGCCGCTGGAGCTGCCGGAGGGCGTCGCCGACGGCCGCGGCGACGTCGCGCTCGGCGCGGCAGCCGGCTGCGCAGCGGCGGGCACGAGCTGCACGGCGTGCGCGAGCACCAGCCGGGCGAGTCGCTGCGCGGCGTGCACTGGCCCGCGACGGCGCACCACGGTCGCCTGATGGTCAAGGAGCTCGACGATCCGGCGGGCGACGAGCTCGCGGTCGTGCTCGACGCGCGCGCCTCGGCCGACGTCGGCAGCGCGCCGGACTCGAGCTTCGAGCTGGCGGTGGCGGCGGCCGGGGCGCTTGTCGCGCGCGCGCACGCCGACGGGCGCCGCGCGCGTCTCGTCGTCGCCGGGCTCGACGGCGAGCCGGCGAGCGCCGGCGAGCGCACGCGCCGTGCGCCGGCTGCTGGCGCGCGTCCGGCCGGCGGGCGAGCGCTCTCCCGGCGACCTGCTCGTCCGCGCCTGGCGGCCGAGCGCATCGAGGTCGTGACGAGCCGGCCCGCGGCGCTCGTCGGCGCGCTGCGCACGCGCGCAGCTCGGCGTCGTCGCGATCGACCCGTCGAGCTTCGACGCGGCGGTGCCGCGCGATGCCGCAGCCATCGAGGCGCTGCGCGCCGCGGGCTGCCGCGTGCTGGAGCTGCGGCGCCCCGAGCCCGAGCCCGGCCGCAGCCGACGGCCCGTGCGCGCCGCGACCTCGCCCTGCGCGGCGCGCTCTACGCGCTCGCCTGCGCTTCGGCCTGCTGCACGCGCGCGACCTGCAGATGCCCGCGCTCTCGACGCCGCGGCTCGCCGCGATCGTCGTCCTCGCCACGGCGCCCGCGCTCCTGGCGCTGCGCGCGCGGGCGCCGGCTCGGCCTGCTCGCGCTGGCGCCCGCGGCGCTGGCCGCGGCCTCCTCGCGGCCGGGCCGCTGGCCGTCGCCGGGCGCTCCGCTCGGCGGTCTCGCGGGAAAGCTCGCCGACGCGCCCGGCGACCTGGGTGCAGGTGGTGCTCCCGTTCGGCGCGCGGCGAGCACCCGGAGCTGCGCGCGGCCGTGCTGCTCGCGCTCTTCGCCTGGCTGGCGGCGCTCGCCTGGGTCTGGCTCGTGCGCCCGCGCCCGCTGCCGGCCGCGCTGCTCGCGCTGCTGCCGTTCGCGCGTCAGCGCCACGGTCTACGACCTGCCGCAGTACCCCTGGCGCGCGCTCTTCGCGGGCGCGCTGCTGCTCGCCTTCCTGTGCACGGGTCGCGCCGCCGGCGGCGGCCGCGTCCTCGCGGCGGCGTTCGCCGCGCTGGCGCTCGCGGCCGGCGTGGGCTGGGCCGCGGTGCCCGCGCGCCTCGCGACCCGGCCGTGCTGCCGTGGACGACCTGGACGTTCTCCCAGGCCGACCCGCGACGCCAGCAGCGTCGATCTCGTCTGGGACATGAGCTACCGCCCGCTCTCTATCCCGACAAGCCCGTCGAGGTGCTCCAGGTGCGCGCTCCGCGGGCCTCGTACTGGCGCGCCGTCGTGCTGGCCGGATTCGACGGCCTGCGCTTCACGCGCGCGCCGCAGGGCGTCGCCGATGCCTCCAGCACGCGGCGATCTGCGCGTCGCCTATCCGCCGCCGGACCGCGCCTGCGGGCGCAGGTGCGGGTCGAGGCGACGGCCGACCGCTACCTCGTCGCGCCGGCCCGGCCCGTGCGCTACCAGGTGCCGCCTGTCCGCCGGCCCGGCCTACCTCGGCGAGGACGGCACGGCGTTCCTGAGCGATCGCGCCCGAAGCAGGGCTCGGCTACGTCGCCGAGGGCGCCGACCCGAACCCGACGCGCCCGCGCGCTGGCGGCGCTGCCGCGCCGGCTATCCTGCGCGACGTCGCGCCTCGACCTGCGCTTCGCCGGCGAGTCGATCCCGCGGTTCGGCAGCGCCGGGCCGCGAAGCGCAGATGGCGGCGCTGTTCCAGGCGCACGCGGGCGATCCGGCCTGGGGTGCCTGGCAGGTGGCCTACGCGAAGGCGCGCTCCGTCACGCGCGGCGCGGCCTCGCCGTACCAGGCCGTCGTCGCGCTCGAGGCCTGGCTGCGCACCTCGCGCGCCTACGACGAGCACGCCGTCCCTGCCCGATCGCCCGGACGCGCTGGCGCGCTGGGCGGCCTCCGGGCGCGCGGGCTACTGCCAGATGTTCGCCGCCTCGCTGGCCGCGCTCGTCGCGCCTCTCCGGCGTGCCCGCACGCGTCGCCGAGGGCTTCGCGCCCGGGATCGCGGCGCGGGGGCGTCTTCCACGTGACCGACCGCGACGCGCACGCCTGGGTCGAGGCCTGGTTCCCCGGCTACGGCTGGCTGCCGTTCGACGCGACGCCGGGGCGCGAGCTCCCCGCGCGCGCGTCGTCGTCCTCGGCCGCGTTCGACGGCCGGGCGGCGCAGGCGCCCCCGAGCGGCGACTCCCAGACGACGCCCCGCTGCAGTTGCCGCTGGCGCAGCTGCAGGCCGTGCTCGCCGCGCGCGGCCCGGGCGAGACGCCGCGGCGGCTGCCTGGTGGGGCACGCCCTACGCGCTCGCGCTGGCGCTGCTCGCGGCGCTCGCTCGCGGCGCTATCGCTCCTCAAGCGCGCGCTGCTGCGCCTGTGCGCTGCCGCGCGATCCCGTCGCGCGCCGCGCGCCGCCGCGTCGGCGGCGTTCGCCGCCGACCAGGGCGTCGAGCTGCTCAGCCTGCGCTGACGCCGCGCGAGCTCGGCGGCCGTGCTCGGCGAGCGCTTCGGCGTCGAGGCCGGCGGCTTCGCAGGCGCGCTCGAGCGCGCCGCCTACGCGGCGCCCGCAGCCGCGGCGAGCGCCGCGCGGCCTCGCGGCCGAGACGACCGCGCTGCTGCGCGCGCTGCGCGCCGCGCTCGGCCCGGCGCGGCGCCTGCGCGGAGCCTTCTCGCTCCGCGGCGTCAGCGCCGCGCGAGCTCGCGCGCGATGACGATGCGCTGCACCTCGGTCGTGCCGTCGACGACCTGCAGCATCTTGGCGTGCGCGAGGAAGCGCGCCAGCGGGTACTCGTGCAGCAAGCCGTAGGCGCCCAGCACCTCGCTGCAGGCGATCGCGGCGCGCAGCGCCGCGTCGGGGCAGAAGCGCTTGGCGTGGGCGGCCAGCACGCTGCCGTCGCCCGCATCGAGCGCGGCGGCCGCCGCGCGGTAGAGCAGGCGGCCGGTGACGATGTCGGTCTCGACGTCGGCGAGCGCGAACTGGATCGACTGCAGGTCCAGCAGCGTGCCGCCGAACGCCTCGCGGCCGCGGGCGTAGTCGAGCGCGACCGCGAGCGCCTCGGCGGCCAGGCCGACCGAGATCGCCGCGATGTCGACGCGCGCGACGTCGATCGCGCCGAGCGCCGCGCGCATGCCCTGGCCCGGGCGGCGCGATCTGCGCGTAGGCCGGCACGTGCACCTCGTCGTAGGAGACCTCGCCGATGGGCAGGAACGCGCCGGCCGCCTTGTCGTAGAGGCGCTCGACGCGCACGCCGTCGGTGCGCGCGTCGACGGCCAGCATGAGCACGTCGCCGGTGCCGCGCTCGGTGCCCGTGCGGCAGACGAGCACGAAGACGTCGGCCTCGCCGGCCAGCGAGACCCAGGCCTTGCGCCCGGTCACGCGCCAGCCGTCGTCGACGGGCACGGCGCGCGTCGTGATGGCGGCGGCGTCCGAGCCGGCGTGCGGCTCCGTGAGCGAGAAGCCGCCCAGCAGCTCGCCGCTGACGAGGCCCGCGCCCGTAGCGCTCGCGCAGCTCGGGCTGGCCGAAGCGGGAGATCGTGTTGGCGACCGCGTTGTGCATCGAGAGCGCGAAGGCGTAGGCGGCGTCGCCGCGCCCGAGCTCCTCGAAGACGTCCATCGCGCCCGCCAGCGAGGCGCCCTGGCCGCCGACGTCCTCGGGCGCGAAGAGGCCGAGCAGCCCGTCTGCGGCTGCCGCCTCCGCGGCCGCGCGCGGGAACGCCGCCGCGCGCTCCCACTCGCGCACCTCGGGCTTGATGACGTCGTCGGCGTGACGGCGGGCGGCGAGGGCGAGCGGCGAGCTGGGCGGGTCGGCGGACATGGGCGGCAATCTACGCTGCCTGTCCCATGCGGGCGGTCGTCCAGCGCGTGACGCGCGCCGAGGTACGCGTCGAGCGGCGAGGTCGTCGGCGCGATCGGCCCGGGCCTCGCGATCCTGCTCGGCGTGGGCAGGGCGACGGCGAGGCGCAGGCCGATCGGCTCGCGGCCCGGCTGGCGCGGCTGCGGTCTTCCCCGACGCCGAGGGCCGCTTCGACCGCGAGCCTGCTCGACACCGGCGGCGGCGCGCTCGTCATCAGCCAGTTCACGCTCTACGGCGACACCGCGCGCGGCAACCGCCCGAGCTTCACCGCGGCCGCCGCGCCCGAGCTCGCCGAGCCGCTCTACGAGCGCGTCTGCGAGCGCCTGCGGCCGAGGGCGTGCGCGCGCGTCGAGCGCGGCCGCTTCGGCGCGCGCATGGAGGTCGAGCTCGTCAACGACGGGCCCGTGACGATCGTCCTCGGAGGCTCTGACGGCGCGGAGCGTCGCCCGGTCCGCGCGACGCCTGCTACCGTGCAGGCAGTTCGCTCGTGTCCGCAGTCGGAGGTGTAGGTGCTGGAAAGGTGGGTTCTCCGACCCGCCTTTTTTGTGCCCCGGCCCGGTCCGGGCGGCCGGCCTGGAGGACACTGACATATGGCTGTGCGGCACACAGAAGCGATCGCAGAGGACGTCGAGCGCGTGCTCGGCGCCGCCTGCCCGCGATCGACGTCGTCGACGTCCAGGTCGCTTCCCGGAGGGGTGCTGCGAGTGCTCATCGACCACCCCGACGGCGTCGACCACGAGCGCTGCGTCGAGGTCGGACGCGCACTCGTCGCCTTCCGCGAGCGCTACGCGCTCGAGGTCTCGTCCCCCGGCATTCCGCGCCCGCTGACCAAGCCGGCGCACTACGAACGTTTCATCGGCCGCGAGGCCGATGTGCGCCTCCACGCCACGCTCGACGGCCGTCGCCGCATCCGCGGCGAGCTGCTCGAGTGCGACGACGAGCGCGTCGTCGTGCGCGACGAAGACGGCGACTCTTTTGAGATTCCGCTCGCGGCCATCAGCCGCGCTCATCTGGTTGAGGAGTTGTAGATGTCCAAGGAGATCCTCGACGCCATCGGCGTCGTCGCCTACGAGAAGGGCATCGATCCCGAGATCCTGTTCACCGCGCTCGAGGACGCGCTGCTGGCGGCCTACCGCAAGACGCCGCACGCCAAGCCGTTCGCGCGCGTCGAGTTCGACCGCGAGACGGGCGACATCCGCGTCTTCACGCTCACGCTGACGCGCCGAGGAGCTCGAGGGCCATCCCGGGCGTGACCTATCCCGGAGCCCGAGCCGCCGGCCGAGGGCGAGCCCGTGCCGCTCGAGCCCGTCGAGCCCGAGCCCGTGATCGACTGGTCGCAGTTCCCCGACGAGCCAGATCGAGTCCGCCGACGTCACGACCGCCGACGACTTCGGGCGCATCGCCGCGCAGACCGCCAAGCAGGTCATCCTGCAGCGCATGCGCGAGGCCGAGCGCGAGATCATGTTCGAGGAGTACAAGGACCGCGTCGGCGACATCGTCACCGGCGTCGTCCAGCAGGCCGACTCCCGCTACACGATCGTCGACCTCGGCCGCGGCGTCGAGGCGCTGCTGCCCGGCTCCGAGCAGGTGCCCGGCGAGCGCTACGAGCACGGCGCGCGCATCAAGGCCGTGATCATCGAGGTGCGCACGGGCACGCGCGGGCCGCAGATCGTGCTCTCGCGCCGCTCCGACGAGCTGATCCGCAAGCTGTTCGAGATGGAGGTCCCCGAGATCGAGGGCGGGCACGTCGAGATCCGCGCGGTCGCGCGCGAGCCCGGCTACCGCTCGAAGATCGCCGTCGAGTCGCACATCCACGGCGTCGACCCGGTCGGCGCCTGCGTCGGCCCGCGCGGCTCGCGCGTGCGCATGGTCGTCTCCGAGCTGCGCGGCGAGAAGATCGACATCATCCCGTGGAACGACGAGCCCGCCCGCTTCCTGGCCAAGGCGCTCTCGCCCGCGCGCGTGCGCGAGGTGCTCGTCGACGACGAGAACCAGCAGGCGACCGTCGTCGTGCCCGACGACCAGCTCTCGCTGGCGATCGGCCGCGAGGGCCAGAACGCCCGCCTCGCCGCGCGCCTCACGGGCTGGCGCATCGACATCAAGGGCGAGACCGAGTTCGCCGAGGAGGAGGCCGAGATCGCCTTCTCCGGCGGCGAGACCGACGACGTGCTCGGCGGCCGCTGCGCCGCGCGTCATGTCGTCGGGCAAGCGCTGCCCGAACAACGCGATCCCCGGCTCGCGCTTCTGCGACCTGCCCGCCGCACCAGGCGATGGCCGAGGTGGCGCGAGCTGATGCGATGCGCACGTGCTGCGGCTGCGCGCGCCCGGCGCCCGCAGCACGAGCTCGTCCCGCTGCACGCCGCGCGCGACGGCGTGCTCGTCGGTCGGCGCGCGCCCGGGCGCGGCGCGTACGTCTGCCCGACGCGAGGCCTGCGTCGCCGCGCTGATCGCGCGCCAGGGGCTGCTGAACCGCTCCCTGCGCGCGCGCGTGACGGTCCCCGACGGGCTTTGGCAAGCCGTCCAGAGCGCGGCGGGGGGCGCACGGACACCCTGATACAGTCCCATTCCAGATGCCGAGAAAGCGCGTAGCCGACATTGCCCGCGAGCGCGGGCTCGATCCCGGAGAGGTGGCCCGCCGCCTCGCCGAGGCCGGCGTGCGCCTGCAGGGCGACACCGTCGACGAGGCCGCCGCTGCGCGCGCGCTCGGCGGCGGCCGTCCCAACCGCGCCGGCGCGTCCCGCGCCGCGCGCCGCGCCCGCGCGCCGCCGCCTGCGGCGGCGCCGGCCCCGGCGCCCGCCGGCCGGAGCTCGCGCGCGTCCCGCCGGCCGGCCGCTCCCGGGCGGCGCGCCCGGCAGGGCCAGCGACCCGCAGCCGGCGGCGGGCGGCCGCCCGGCCGGCGGCAACGGCGCCGGCGCCGGCGCCAACCCGCCCGGCGGCTCGCGCGTGCGCCCGCCCGCAGCGCGGCGGCCCAGCTCGGCGGCCGGCGCCGCGTCGTCATCGACACCGCGGCCTCGCGCCCGCAGCGCGACACGCGCCAGCGCGGCCGCCGCGGCCGCGGCGAGCACCGCACCGAGCGCCGCGAGGAGGTTCCGGCGCCCACGGGTCCCGCGACCGTCCGCTCCGGCGTCACCGTCAAGGACCTCGCAGCGGCGCTGGGCATCTCCACCGCGCAGATCCAGAAGATCATGATGGGCCTCGGCGAGCTCGTCGGCATCACGCAGACGCTCACCAACGAGGCCGTCGAGATGATCGGCGCCGAGCTCGAGCGCGAGATCACGATCACGAGCGCCGCCGACGAGGTCGAGGCCGAGGAGACGTTCGACGACGCGCCCGAGGATCTCGTCCCGCGCGCCCCGGTCGTCACGATCATGGGCCACGTCGACCACGGCAAGACGAGCCTGCTGGACGCGATCCGCGAGACGAGCGTCGTCTCCGGCGAGGCCGGCGGCATCACGCAGCACATCGGCGCCTACCAGGCGGTCGTCGGCGACGACGGCCGCGCCGTCACGTTCCTCGACACCCCGGGCCACGAGGCGTTCACCGCCATGCGCGCCCGCGCCGGCCGCGTCACCGACGTCGTGGTGCTCGTCGTCGCCGCCGACGACGGCGTCATGCCGCAGACGGTCGAGGCGATCGACCACGCCAAGGCCGCCGAGGTGCCGATCGTGGTCGCGGTCAACAAGATCGACCGCCCCGACGCCAACCCCGAGCGCGTGCGCACCGAGCTGACGACGCTCGGGCTGCAGCCCGAGGAGTGGGGCGGCTCGACGATCTTCGTCGACGTCTCCGCCAAGGAGCGCACCGGGCCTCGATCAGCTGCTCGAGATGCTGCTGCTGCAGGCCGACATCCTCGAGCTCAAGGCCAATCCCGAAGGCCGACGCCCAGGGCGTCGTGATCGAGTCGCGGCTCGACATCGGCCGCGGGCCCGATCGCCACGGTGCTCGTGCAGCGCGGCACGCTGCGCGGCCGGCGTCGCGCTCGTCGCGGGCGACGCCTGGGGCAAGGTGCGCGCGCTCGAGGACGACCACGGCCGCAAGGCCAAGGAGGCCGGCCCGTCGGTTCCCGTCGAGGTGCTCGGCTTCGATCATCCGCCGCCCGCCGGCGAGCGCTTCCGCGTCGTCGAGTCGGAGCGCGTCGCGCGCCAGGAGGCGCAGCAGCGCGCCCAGCGCCTGCGCGAGGAGCAGCTCGCCGCGCCGCCAGAAGTCGGTCTCGCTCGAGCAGCTGTTCTCGCAGATCAAGGAGGGCGGCGCCCGCGAGCTCAACCTCGTCATCAAGGCCGACGTGCAGGGCTCCGTCGAGGCCGCCATCGGCGAGGTCGAGAAGATCAAGCACTCCGAGGTCTCGGTGCGCGTCATCCGCACGGGCGTCGGCGGCATCGCCGAGTCCGACGTCATGCTGGCGGCCGCCTCCAAGGCGATCGTGGTCGGCTTCAACGTGCGCCCCAACGCCGAGGCCAAGGCAGCGGCCGAGCGCGAGGGCGTCGACGTGCGCACCTACCGCGTCATCTACCAGCTGACCGAGGACATCCAGAAGGCGCTCGTCGGCATGCTCACGCCGGATCAGGTCGAGGAGGTGCTCGGCGAGGCCGAGGTGCGCGCGACGTTCCGCGCCTCGCGGCTCGGCGTCATCTGCGGCTGCATGGTCACGAGCGGCGTCATCCAGCGCTCCGGGCCGCGTGCGCCTGCGTGCGCGAGGGCGCGGTCGTCTGGGAGGGCAACATCGCCTCGCTGCGCCGCGTGCAGGAGGACGTCCGCGAGGTCTCCCAGGGCCTCGAGTGCGGCATCCTGCTCGAGAACTACAACGACGCCAAGGTCGGCGACACGATCGAGTGCTTCGTCACCCGGCAGGTCGAGCGCACGACGCTCGACGAGCCGGCCGCGACGGCCTGATCCTACGAGCGCCGACCGCGACGCCAGCGTGACGCGCGTCGCGCCGTCGGCGCTCTCGCTCGCGTGACGCTCCACCAGCGGGTGGCGGTCGAGCTCCTCGCGCACGGCCGAGCGCACGGCGCCCGTGCCGCGGCCGTGCACGATCTCGACCTCGGGCAGGCCCGCCAGGTAGGCGTCGTCGACGAGCTGCCGCACGGCCTCGCGCGCCTCGTCGGCGCGCTGGCCGCGCAGGTCGAGCAGGCTCGGCGCGTGCGACATCGCCGCCGCGCGCACGCGCACGGCGGGCTCGGCGTGCTCGACGGGCCGCCCTGCGGATCGGGCTCGAGCTGCTCGAGCGGCACGTGCACGCGCATCGCACCGCCCTGGACGAGCGCGACGCCGTCGACGATCTCGGTGATCACGCCGCGCAGGCCGAGCGCCCGCGCGCGCACGGGGTCGCCGACCTCGAGCGCGCGGGTCTGCCGCACGGGCGCGTCGAGCGCCTCGTCGATCGCGCGGCCGGCGGTGCGGACGTGCGCGTCGGCGGCGCCCAGCCGGCGGTCGCGCTCGGCCTCGGCCTCGCGCGCCTCGGCGCTCGGGGCCTCGCGCCGCCGGCGCTCCTCGCGGCGCGCGGCGCGCAGCTCCTCGCGCAGCGCCTCGAGCTCGCTGCGGTGCGCCGCGAGCTCGCTCTGCGCCTCGATGCGGGCGCGCTCGCGCTCGTCGGCGATGGCCGCGGCTGCGGCCTCGGCCGCCGCGCGCTGGGCCTGCTCGTGCCGGGCCGCCTGCTCGCGCAGCGCCGCCGCCTCGGCCCGCTCGCCCTCGGCCTCGCCGCGCAGCCGCACCGCGGCCTGCTCGGAGCGCGCGGCCTCGCGCAGCAGCCGCTCGGTCTCGACGCGCTCCGGCGCCAGGCCGTCGCGGGCGCGCTCGATCACGGCCGCGTCGAGCCCGAGCCGGCGCGCGATCTCGAGCGCGTGCGACGGTCCCGGGCCGCCCGAGCGTGAGCGTGTAGGTGGGCGCGAGCGTCTCGGCGTCGAAGCCGACGGCGCCGTTGAGCGCTCCGGGCGTGGCGCTCGCCCACTCCTTGACCTCGGCGTAGTGCGTCGTCGTGACGGTCAGCGCCGCGCGCTGCGAGAGCTCGTCGAGCAGCGCGCGCGCCAGCGCCGCGCCCTCGATCGGGTCGGTGCCGGCGGCGACCTCGTCGAGCAGCACGAGCGTCCGCGGCGTCGCGGCCTCGAGCACGTGCACGAGGTTGCGCAGGTGCCCCGAGAACGTCGAGAGCGAGGCCGCGATGGACTGCTCGTCGCCGATGTCGGCGAGCACGTCGGCGAAGACGGGCAGGCGCGCGCGCTCGGCCGGGACGTGGAGGCCGCACTGGTGCAGCAGCGCGCACAGCCCGAGCGTCTTCAGCGCGACCGTCTTGCCGCCCGTGTTGGCGCCGCTGAGCACGAGCACGCGCACGCCCGCGAGCGGCAGATCGATCGGCACGACGGTCGCCGGGTCGAGCAGCGGGTGGCGCGCGGCGACCAGCTCGACATCGTCGGACGGCTCGATCGGGCAGCCGCGCCAGCCGCGCGAGAGCGCGCCGCAGGCGAGCGCGATGTCGACGCGGCCAGCACCTCGACGGCGTGCTCCAGCTCGTCCGCGTGGGCGCCGACGTGGCGCGAGAGCTCGGCCAGGATGCGCGCGACCTCGTCGCGCTCGTCGCCCTCGAGCTCGCGCAGCCGGTTGGAGAGCTCGACGATCGCGAACGGCTCGACGAACAGCGTCTGGCCCGAGTTGCTCGTGTCGTGGACGATGCCCGGCACGGCGCTGCGCGCGCTCGCGCGCACGGCGACGACGGGCCGCCCGCCGCGCTCGGTGACGAAATCCTCCTGCAAATGCGGCTGAAGGTCGGGATCCGAGGCGAGCGAGCGCAGCCGGTCGCTGGCCCGGCGCCGCGCGGTCGCGAGCTCGGAGCGCAGCGCCTTCAGCTTGGGCGAGGCGGAGTCCTTGACGCCCGGCGGCTCGAGCTCGAGCGCGCGCTCGAGCCGGTCGGCGACGACGCCGAGCGTCTCGGCGATCTCGCCCGCGCGCGCCGGCGAGCAGCGGCACCGCCTCGCTGCGCTCGGCCAGGTGCCCGCGCACGCCGAGCGCGGCGCGCGCCGTCTCGGCGATCGCGACGAGCCCCTCGGCGCCGAGCGCACCGCCGCGACCCGCATGGTCGGCGTCGGCCCGCACGTCGTGCGCCCCCGACATCCGCGGCGGCCCCTGCTCGACGAGGATCAGCGCCTCGGCGCACAGCGCCTGCCGCGCAGCGACCTCGCCGGCGTCCGGCGAGGGCAGCAGCGCCTCGGCGAGCGCCCGGCTGGCCGAGAAGGACGTGTGGTTCGCAAGCCGCTCGCGAATCGCGGCGAGCTCGAGCACGTCGAGCGCGTGACCGTCCATCAGGCGCAGGATAGGGCGCCGCCCGCGCCGAGCGGTTCGCGCTGCGGCGTTGGATGCGCGCCAGCGCGCTCGCGCGTGTGCCACTTCGGCCGGTCGGCGGCGTCGGCTTCAATCTTCCGGGATTCGGTCGGCACCCGCCGGCACGCCGCTCAGTCACACTCGGGCTCGACCGCGCGGCAGCCGGTGAAGCGCCGTCCACCGCAGCCTCCTGGCGCCGGCGGCTGCGGTCGGCCGCGATCCGCCGGAGGTGCTCGGCTGCTTGGCGTGCCGCCGGCAGGACTCGGCGACGTCGGCGAACAGCAGCTCCGGCCGCCGGATCAGCATCGCGGTCGCCGCCTGCTCGGCCGCCGCCCTGTCGCGCGTAGCGCTCCGCAGGGCCGTCTCGGCGTGGCCGCGCGGGCAGGAGCTCGGACCAGGTGCCCTCGCGCTGCTCCGCCGGCTCCATGCGCCGGCGTGCATCGCCGCGGCCACTGGGCGCAGGCGTGCTGCCGCATGGAGGCGGCGCGCGACGAAGTGGCTCTGGCCGCGCAGGTCCGGCTCAGCCTTGCGAGCGGCAGGCTCGCGTAGCGCACCGACGCCGGCGGCGTGATCCGCGAGCGGCCAGGCGCCCGCCGTGAGCACGTGCGCATCCGCTCGACGCCAGGACGCCGACGGCCGCCGGCCGGTGCTGACCGCGATCGGTCAGGCGCCGCCGGCGCCTGCCGCCCGGGCGCGGACATCTAGCGTGCTCGCGACGTCGAGCTCGAGCCCACCGAGGCCCGGGACGCGCGCATCGATGACGCGCGTCAGCTGAGTCATCGATGTGCACGTCTCCTTCCGAGAGCGATGGCCGGTGCCCGCCGGACAGGCGGTCCTTGCGCGCGCATCGGCGCGCCGGCGTCGAGCCGGCGCGGAGGCAGGTCGCGGCCGAGCGCACCGAGCGCGCCAGCAGGATGAGGCTGCCGTGCGTGGCGCGATCGCGGTGGCAGGTCTCGGCAGCCGCCGCACGAAACCCCGCATGGTTGAGCGCGATCTCGGTCGACCGTGTGGCGCTGCCGGTACCACGTCGCCGTATCTACTCTCCGAGGTATGGCCGTCACTGCACCAGTCAGTACGGTCGATCCGCCCGACCTGAGTTTCGGCCCGACCGCGCGGCATCTGACGCAGGAGTGGTGGCGCGAGCGGCGGCTCGTCGCTTTCGGCCTCGCTGTGCGCGCTCGCCACGACGGTGCTGTCGATCGCGATCCCGGTGCTCGTGCAGCGCGTGATCGACAACGTGATCGTCGCCGAGGACCACTCGGAGCTCGCGCTCTACCTCGGGCTGATCGTCGTCTGCGCGTTCCTGCGCTTCGCCACCAACTCCACGCGGCGGGCGGTCACGTCGCGCATCGGCATCGTCATCGAGAACCGGCTGCGGGCCAAGCTCTACGACGCGTACCTCACCTATCCGCGCGCGTTCTACGACCGCCATGCGACCGGGCAGGTGCTCTCGCGCGCGACCAACGACCTCTACCCGATCCGCTACTTCATCGGCTGGGGCGTCGTGCAGGTCTGCTCGAGCGCGATGATGATCGTCGGCGTCTCGATCGTGCTGCTCAGCGTGAACGTGCAGCTGGCGCTCTTCGCGGCGTCGCGATGCCGCTGATCGCGCTGCTCACCTGGCGCTTCGCGCGGCTCGTGACGCCGCTCTCGCGCGTCGTCCAGCAGCGCAAGGCCGACCTCACCGAGGCGGCCGACGAGTCGGTCGTCGGCATGGAGATGGTGCAGGCGTTCGGGCGCGAGGCCGAGGTGCGCGAGCGCTTCCGCGAGCGCGCCGAGGGCGTGCGCACGAGCGCCGCTGCGGGAGGCCGCCGTCGAGGCGCGCTACCTGCCCGGGCCTGCTCTTCCTGCCGAACATGGCGATCGCGACGCGTGCTCATCTTCGGCGGCCGGGCGGCGATCGCGGGCGACCTCACGATCGGCGAGTTCGTGCTCTTCAACAGCCTGCTCCTGCAGCTCGTGTGGCCGCTCGAGGCGCTCGGCTGGATCCTCAACCTGGCCCAGCGCGCGATCGCCTCGGCCGGCCGCACGTTCGCCTGGCTCGACGCCGTGCAGCCGCTGCCCGAGGCCGAGCAGCCCGGCGCAGCTGCCCGCCGGACCGCTCGACGTCCGCTTCGAGGACGTCTGCTTCGCCTACGCCGGCGGCTCGCCCGTGCTCTGCGACCTCGACCTGGCGATCGCGCCTGGCTCGATCGTCGCCGTCTGCGGCGAGACGGGCTCGGGCAAGTCGACGCTGCTGAACCTGCTCTCGCGCTTCTACGACCCCGACACCGGCAGCGTGCGCGTCGGCGGCGTCGAGGCCGCCGCGCTGCGCAAGTCCGACCTCCGCACGGCCGTCGCGCTGGTCACGCAGCGGCCCGTGCTGTTCTCGCTGCCGCTGCGCGACAACCTCTGCTCGGCGCGCCCCGACGCCACCGAGGAGGAGATGCTCGCCGCCTGCGAGGTCGCCGGCGTCGCGGCCTTCATCGACGACCTGCCCGACGGCTACGACACGCTGATCGGCGAGCGCGGCGTCAACCTCTCGGGCGGCCAGCGCCAGCGCGTGGCGCTGGCGCGCGCGCTCATCTCGAGCGCGCGCGTGCTCGTGCTCGACGACCCGCTCTCGGCGGTCGACACCGAGACCGAGGAGCAGATCGTGCGCCGCCTGCGGCCGGCGCTCGCCGGCCGCACGGTGCTGCTCGCGAGCCAGCGCCTCTCGACCGTCTCGCTGGCCGATCGCGCGGTCGTGCTCGAGGGCGGCGCGATCGTCGAGGACGCGCCGCCGGCCGCCTGCTGACGGCCGGCGGCACGTTCGAGCGCCTCTTCGGGGATGAGGTCCGTGCCGCGTAAGCGCCGCGTCGGCCTCTCCCGCCTCTCGCGCTACGTCGCCGACCAGCGCGGGCGCATGGCCGTGCTCGCGCTGGCCGCGGCGTTCACCTCGGCGGCGCAGGTCGGCGGCTGGCTGATCGTGCGCGACGCGATCGACAACGGCATCGAGGCCGGCGACCGCGCGCGGCTCGAGCTCGACGTCGCGATCTACGTGGTCGTCAACGCTGCGGCCTGGGTCGTCGGCTCGTTCCTGATCATGGGCCTGGCGCGGCTCGGCCAGCTGATCGTGCTGCGGCTGCGCGAGCACCTCTTCGGCCACCTCACGACGCTCTCGCTGCGCTACTTCTCGCGAGCAGCGCGCGGGCTGGATCATCTCGCGCATCACCAACGACGTCGACGCGCTCTCGGACGTGCTCTCGGAGGGCCTCTCGACGCTCGTCGGCAACGTGCTCACGCTGACGGGCGCGATCATCGCGATGGCGCTGCTCGACTGGCGGCTCGCGCTCGCGACGCTCGTGATCCTGCCGCCGACGATGGTCGTGTCGCGCTGGTTCCAGACGCGCTCGCACACCGCCTTCGCCGACGTCCGCACGCGCATCTCGGCGCTCACGGCGCAGATCGCCGAGTCGCTCGCCGGCATGGCCGTGATCCAGTCCTACAACCGCGAGGACGCGTTCCGCGGGCAGTTCTCCGAGCTCAACCGCGCCAACCAGCGCTCCAACCAGCACGCGCAGAACCTCTCGTCGCTGTTCTTCCCGGCGATCGAGCTGTTCGGCGTGATCGCGACGGTCGCGGTGCTCGCGCTCGGCGCGCGGCTGTACGAGGACGGCACGCTCACGATCGGCACGCTGATCGCCTTCATCGGCCTGCTGGCGCTCGTCTTCCAGCCGCTGCAGGAGCTCTCCGAGCTGTACGGCCAGGTGCAGTCGGCGGCCGCCGCGATGGAGAAGATCACGACCGTCCTCGACGAGGAGACCGACATCGCGAGCCCGGCCGACGCGCGCCGCATCGAGCGCGTCGAGGGTCACGTCGCGCTCGAGAGCGTGACGTTCGCCTACGGCCGCGACCCCGTGCTGCACGGCATCGACCTCGACATCCCGGCCGGCAGCTGCGTCGCGCTCGTCGGCATGTCCGGCGGCGGCAAGTCGACGCTCGCGCGGCTGGTCGGCCGCTTCTACGACCCGCGCGAGGGCACCGTCCGGGTCGACGGCAACGACCTGCGCGAGATCGACCTCGTGCACTACCGCCGCCAGCTCGGCGTCGTGCTGCAGGATCCGTTCCTGTTCGCCGGCACGATCGCCGACAACCTGCGCTTCGCGGCGCCGGGCGCGACCGACGAGCAGGTCGAGGAGACCGCGCGCGCGATCGGGCTCGACCGCGTCGCCGCGCGCTTCTCCGAGGGCCTCGACCACGCGGTGCGCGAGGGCGGCTCGGGCCTCTCGGCCGGCGAGCGCCAGCTGATCTCGATCGGCGCGCGCGCTGCTCGCCGACCCGCGCATCCTGATCCTCGACGAGGCGACCTCGAACATCGACCGGCCCGACCGAGGTGCTGATCGAGAAGGCCCTCGACCGCCTGCTGCACGGGCGGACGTCGATCGTGATCGCCCACCGCCTTGCGACCGTGCGGCGGGCCGACGAGATCGTCGTGCTCGATCGCGGCCGCATCGTCGAGCGCGGCAGCGAGGCCGAGCTGATGGCCGCGCACGGCCAGTTCGCCGCGCTCGCGCGCGATCTCGCGGCGCCGGCGCCGGCGGTCGTAGACTGATGAGCGCGGTGGCGTCCGGGTACGTGGGCATCCTCTCGTTCGAACTGCACTTCCCGGGCGAGCGATTCTCTGAAGGGCAAGCGCAAGCACCTGCTTACCCTCAAGAGCCACCTGCAGCAGCGCGCCGGCGCATCCGTGGCCGAGGTCGATCACCACGACGTGTGGCAGCGCGCGCGCCTCACCGTCACGCTCGTCGACCGCGAGGCGCGGCGCCTGGACGAGCGGCTCGACCGCTGCGAGCGGCTGGCCTTCGCGTCCGGCGCCGAGGTCGGGCCGTTCACGCGCCTCATCGTCACGCCCGAGGATCTGACATGAGCGAGCGCGTACGCCGCGTCAACGAGCTGATGCGCCAGATCCTGGGCGAGGCCCTGGGCGAGATGACCGATCCCGGCCTGGGCTTCGTGACGGTCACGAGCGTCGACTGCACGCGCGATTTCGAGCACGCGATCGTCTACGTGTCGGTGCTCGGCAACGAGCTCAAGCGCAAGCGCTCGCTGGAGGCGCTGGAGCGCGCGAAGGCGCACCTGCAGGCGCGGGTCGGGCGCGAGGTGACGCTGCGCCGCACGCCGCGGCTGCGCTTCGCCTACGACGAGACGTTCGACAAGGGACGGCGCATCGAGCAACTGCTCGCCGAGCACGAGCCGATGCCCGACTACATCCCCGACCCCGACGCCGACCCGGAGGCCGAGCCGGAGGGCGCCGGCCGAGGACGAGACGTGAGCCGCGCGCGAGGTGCTCGACGTCCTGCGCGACAGCGGTCCCGTGTGCGTCTGCGCGTCACGCCTCGCCCGACGGCGACGCGCTCGGGTCGCTGCTCGGCCTCGGTCTCTCGCTCGCCGCGACCGGCCGCGACGTCGTGCTGTACCAGGACGGCGACGATCCGTTCCCGCGCGAGCTCGCATTCCTGCGGCTCGACCGCGTCCAGCGCCGCGTGCCCGCCGATGCGGCGCAGCGCACGCTGATCGCGCTCGACTGCGGCTCGGCGCAGCGCATCGACCGCCGCGGCGAGGTCGCGGGACTGTTCGCGCAGGTCGTCAACATCGACCACCACCACGACAACACGCTCTTCGGCGCCGTCAACCTGGTCGACGCCGAGGCCTCCTGCACGGCCGAGATCGTGGCCGGGCCTGCTCGACGAGGCCGGGCATTCCGCTGGCCGAAGGCGCCGCCGCTCGCGCTCTACGTCGGCCTCGTCACCGACACGGGCCGCTTCCAGTACGCCAACACGACGCCGCGCGCGCATCGCCTGGCGGCGCGGCTGCTCGAGGAGGGCGTGCAGCCGGCGCTCGTGTTCGCGACGCTCTTCGAGTCGCTGCCGCTCGCGCGGCAGCGCCTGCTCGGCCTGGCGCTCGGGCGCGCCGCAGGTCGCCGGCGGCGGGCGGCTCGCGGTGACCTGGCTCGCGCGCGACGATTTCGACGTCGACCGGCGCCGACGACGCGTCCTCGGACGGCGTCGTCGACGCGCTGCGCGCGATCGAGGGCGTCGAGCTGGCCGCGCTCGTGCGCGAGCCGCGCGACCGCAGCGGGCCGGCGCGCAAGGTCTCGCTGCGCTCGCGCGCGGGCGGCCTCGACTGCTCGGCGATCGCGCGCGAGCGGAGCGGGGGCGGGCACCCCGGCGCCGCCGGGTTCTCGACGGACGAGTCGGTCGAGGAGATCGTGGCGTTCCTGGAGCGGGCGGCGAGCGCGTGAACGCTGCCGTGCTGCTGGTCGACAAGCCCGCCGGGCCGACGTCGTTCGGCTGCGTCGCGCGCGTGCGCGGCGCGCTCGGCGGCCGCAGCGTGAAGGTCGGGCACGCCGGCACGCTCGATCCCGTTCGCGACCGGCCTGCTCGCGCTGCTCGTCGGCCGCGCGACGCGGCTCGCGCCCTACCTCGTCGGGCTGGACAAGCGCTACCGCACCGTCGTGCAGTTCGGCGTGCGCTCCGACACGGGCGATCCCGAGGGCACGCTCGAGCCGGGCGACGGCCCGCTGCCCGACGCCGCGGCGCTGGCGCGCGCCTGCGCCGAGGCCGTCGGCCTGACCATGCAGGTGCCGCCGGCCGACCTCGGCGATCAAGATCGGCGGGCAGCGCGCCTATGCGCTGGCCCGCGCCGGCGAGGCCGTCGACATGCCGGCGCGCGAGGTGCACGTGCACGCGCTCGACGTCGTCTCCTACGACGCGGCGACGCGGCCTCGCGGTGCTCGACGTGCGCTGCTCCAAGGGCACCTACATCCGCGCGCTGGCGCGCGATCTCGGCGAGGCGCTCGGCTGCGGCGCCTACTGCGCCGAGCTGCGCCGGCTGGCGATCGGGCACCTGCAGATCGAGCGCGCGGCGCCGCTCGACGACGTCTGCGCCGATCCGCTCGGCGGCGCCTGGCGCATGCCCTGCAGCGAGGCGCTCTCCCACCTGCCCGCGCGCGAGCTCGAGCGCGGCCGAGCGCGACGCGCTGCTGCACGGCCGCGCGATCGCAGCGCACGGTGAGGAAGGCCCGCTGCGCTGCCTCGCGGAGGGGCGGCTGGTATGCGTCGCGGGGCCGCGCGGCGACGAACTACGCTCGCTCGTCGTGGTGGACGAGGCAATGAAGGTCGTCTGAACGGCATCGAGGAGCTGACCCCGGGCCGGCGCGTGATCGCGCTCGGGACGTTCGACGGCGTGCATCTCGGGCACCGGCAGCTGATCCACGAGGCGCTCGAGCTCGCCCGGGCGCTCGACGCGACGAGCACGGTCGCGACGTTCGAGCCGATGCCGTCGGAGATGCTGCGCCCGGGCCAGGCCTCGCGCCGGCTCTCGGGCATCGAGCGGCGCGCCGAGCTGATCGCGCGAGGAGAACGTCGACGAGCTGCTCGTGATCGCGTTCACGCACGAGCTCTCGCTGCTCTCGCCGGAGGCCTTCGCCGAGCAGGTGCTGGTGGCCAGGGCGGGCGCCGTGCACATCGTCGTGGGCGAGAACTACCGCTTCGGCCACGCCGCGGCGGGCGACGCCGACGACGCTGACGGCGCTCGGCGAGCGGCTCGGCTTCGGCGTCACCGCCGTCTCGCTCGTGACCGCAGACGGCGAGCGCGTCTCGTCGTCCTGGATCCGCGAGCTCGTGCGCCAGGGCGAGGTGCATGCACGCCGCGCGCCTGCTCGGCCGCGACCCGTGGCTCGACGGCACCGTCGTGCGCGGCTTCGCTCGCGGCCGCGCGCTCGGCGTCCCGACCGCGAACCTGCGCTGGACGCCCGGGCGCGTCGTGCCCGCGCCCGGCGTCTACGCCGGCTTCGGCGTGCTCGGCCCGGGCGAGGAGCGCTATCCCGCCGCGATCTCGGTCGGCGGCAACCCGACGTTCGGCGACGTCGAGGGCACGGTCGTCGAGGCGTATCTGATCGGCTTCGACGGCGACGCCTACGACCGCCCGATGCGCGTCGAGTTCACGCGCTTCCTCCGCCACGAGCTGGCCTTCGAGACCGTCGAGGAGCTGGTCGAGCAGATGTGGCGCGACATCGAGACCGCCCGCGCCCTGGCCGAGGACGCCTGACACCGGACCGGCAAGGACTGGGCGTCGGCGTGCACGCACGGGGCTCTGACGCCGCAACGTGCGGGTCTGACCCCGATGCTGCGGCCGGCGACCGCCGTGCGGCCGCCTCTCGACGAGCTGCGGGTCCGGTGCGCTAACCGTCGTCGGCGGTCGGACGTTCAGGTCGGCGCATCGCATCGGCCCGCGTGCGTCGCCGAGCGCACGGTCGCACGTAGCGGTCCTCGAACGTTGCGTCCGACCCCGGGTGCCGACTCGACGGGCGCGTGCGAGACCCCGCGCTGTCGAGGCGAGGCGAGCGGCTCCGCGAGAGCCCGTCGCGCCGGCGACAACGCGCTGCTCAGTCCTCGCTCGTCTCCTCGCGCTCCGCGAGGTAGCGCTCGATCTGCGCGGCGATGTCGTCGCCGCTTGCGAGCAGGGGCGGCGATTCCTCGTCGGCGTCGTCGTCGGCTCGCTCGTCGGCGCGGCTCTCGAGCTCGCGCACGTAGCGGCTGATCTTCTCGTCGTTCGAGACGTGCTGCGAGACCTCGCGCTCGAACGAGACGGCGTCCTGCGAGAGCTTCGTGGTGTCGAAGCGCGTGTCGAGCAGCAGCGCGAGGCAGAGCGAGCGCAGCGCGCGAGGCCTGGATGTAGTGCGGCACCGCCGCCCACAGGCTCGCCGACGGCATCCCGGCGTCGCGGCAGGCCTCGTGGATCACGCCCACGATGCCGGTCGGGCCCTCGTAGGACGAGGGCGCGAGCCCGAGCTGATCGGCCAGATCGCCGTCGGCCGACCCCGTCACCGGCACCGGCCGGGTGTGGGGCGTGTCGGCCAGGAAGCCGCCGAGCGTCACGACGAGCTCGGCGCCGCTCTCGCGCGCGACCTCGAGGACGCTGCGCGAGTAGTGCTTCCAGCGGTTCTGCGGCTCGATGCCGACCATCACCGCGATGTCGTTGCCGCTCGGCAGCGAGCCCCAGGCGAAGGAGTTCTCCGGCCATGCCATGCGCCGCGTGTCGTCCTCGCCGAGCGAGACGATCGGGCGGACTTCCTGGAAATCGTAGAACTCGTCGGGGTCGAGCTCGCAGAACTGCTGCGCTCGCAGCTGCTGGCGCAGGAAGAGCGCGCTCAGCGTGGCCGCCTCGCCGCCGTCGTTCCAGCCGTAGAACGCGCACACGAGCACGCCCTTGCGCAGAGTCGGCCGTGCGGTCCAGACGAGGCTTTCCATGCCTGCAGTGTAGGTGCTCGCAGATTGGGGGATCTCTACCGCCCGGCTTGCGCCGCCGACGGTGAGAGCCCCTACACTGCATGAGTCCCCCGATTGGCGGCGGCGTGCTTGCCCGGCACGCAGGCTGCTGCGGGCGGAGAAATCCCACAGGGAGGAACCATGACGCTGACCAGCGAGGGCAAGCTCGACATCGTGCGCAAGTTCGGCCGCGACGAGAAGGACACCGGCTCCGCCGAGGTTCAGATCGCGCTGCTGACGTCGCGCATCAACGAGCTGACGGAACACCTGCGGTTTCACAAGAAGGATCACCACTCGCGGCGCGGTCTGCTGTCGCTCGTGGGG
Source organism: uncultured Actinomycetes bacterium (assembly GCA_963713435.1). Taxonomy (GTDB): domain Bacteria; phylum Actinomycetota; class Thermoleophilia; order Gaiellales; family JALYLC01; genus JALYLC01. The sequence continues at coordinate 460,279 of CAVQLU010000007.1, read as the reverse complement.
CGGAGGCGCCGCCTGCTCGACTACCTGGCGCGCACCGATCTCGAGTCCTACCGCAAGTTGATCGCAGAGCTCGGCCTCCGCCGCTGAGCAGACCGGCAAGCTGCCGGCATGAAGCACGACGGCCCCGGGACGGGGCCGCGAATCGCCGCGCACAGGCGCGGCAGGGTTTGAGGAAGCAGGAAAGAGAATGAGCGAACTGCAGTTGCACGAGACCACCGTGACGGTCGACATCGGGGGAGAGGAGATCTCCTTCACGACCGGAAAGCTGGCCCGTCAGGCCCACGGTGCAGTCACCGTGCGCAGCGGCGCCACGGTCGTGCTCGCCACGGCCGTCGGTCGCAGCGAGGCGCGTGAGGGAACCGACTTCTTCCCCCTCACCGTCGATATCGAGGAGAAGATGTATGCCGCCGGCAAGATCCCGGGCGGCTTCTTCAAGCGCGAGGGCAAGGCCTCCGAGAAGGCCACGCTGAACGCGCGCATGGTCGACCGGCCGATCCGGCCGCTCTGGCCCAAGGGCTTTCGCAACGAGGTGCAGATCATCGGCACGGTGCTCTCGATCGACGGCGAGCACAGCCATGACACCCTCGCCATCAACGGCGCCTCCGCGGCGCTGACGATCTCGCCGCTGCCCTTCTTCGGGCCGGTCGGCGCGGTGCGCATCGGCCGGATCGACGGGCAGATCGTCGTCAACCCGCTGATGACGCAGATGGAGGACTCCGATCTCGACCTGATCGTGTGCGGCACGCTCGACGCCATCACGATGGTCGAGGCGGGCGCCAAGGAGATCTCCGAGGACGCGATGCTGCAGGCCTTCGAGGCCGCGCACGCCGCGATCAAGACGCTCTGCCAGGCGCAGCTCGACCTGCGCGCCAAGGTGGGCCAGCCCAAGTGGCAGGACGCCGGCGTGCAGTCCGAGATCGACGCTCGCTACGGCTCGCGCTTCGACGCGCTGCTGGCCGAGCACGGTCTCGCCGGCATCGCGCTGGCCGAGGCCGAGGCCACCGCGGCCGAGCTCTCGGGCGTCACCGGCAACGCGACCGAGGCCGACATGGTGCGCCGCGTGCAGGTGCGCGCGGCGATCTCGGCGATCGGCGAGGAGCGCCGCAACGAGGCCGTCAAGACGGCCGTCGACGCGCAGTTCCGCCAGGCGCTGCGCGAGCTCTCCGACGCCGAGCAGGACTCCAAGGAGCTCAAGTCGGCCAAGCGCTCCGCGCTGTACGCGCGGATCGAGGACGAGCTCCAGCTGCCCTTCCCGTCGCGCGTCGACGGCAAGCTCGACCCGCTCGCGCGCAGCTACGCGCGCAGCGCGGCCGACTCGGTCTACAAGCAGATCGTGCGCGAGAAGATCGCGATCGAGAAGCGGCGGCCCGACGGGCGCGCGGCCAACGAGATCCGCGCGATCGCGACCGAGGTCGGCGTGACCCCCCGCACGCACGGCTCGGGGCTCTTCACCCGCGGCCAGACCCAGGCGCTGACGCTCGTCACGCTGGGCACGGCCAAGGAGGAGCAGCGCATCGACGATCTCTCGCTGGACTCCAAGAAGCGCTACATCCACCACTACAACTTCCCGCCGTTCTCGGTCGGGTGAGACCGGCTTCATGCGCGGGCCCGAAGCGCCGCGACATCGGCCACGGCGCGCTCGCCGAGCGCGCACTCGTGCCGGTCATCCCGGACGCCGAGACGTTCCCGTACACGATGCGCCTGGTCTCCGAGATCCTGGAGTCGAACGGCTCCAGCTCGATGGCCTCGGTCTGCGGCTCGACGATGGCCCTGATGGATGCGGGCGTGCCGATCAACTCCCCGGTGGCCGGCATCGCGATGGGCCTCATCAAGGAAGGCGACAACTCCATCGTGCTGACCGACATCCAGGGCGCCGAGGATCACCTCGGCGACATGGACTTCAAGGTCGCGGGCACGAAGGACGGCATCACCGCCCTGCAGATGGACATCAAGATCACGGGCGTCTCCGCCGACCTGCTGCGGCAGGCGCTGGCGCAGGCGCGCGAGGCCCGGCTGTCGATCCTCGAGAGCATGGCGAAGGCCATCTCCGAGCCGCGCACCGAGCTCTCCCCGTACGCCCCGCAGGTCGTCACCGTCAAGATCGACTCCGACCAGATCGGGCTCATCATCGGCAAGGGCGGCGAGACGATCCGCGGCCTCGAGGAGGAGTTCGACTGCAAGATCGACATCGAGGAGGACGGCTTCGTCCGCATCTACGCCTCGAGCGCGGCGATGGGCGAGGGCTGCCGTCAGCGCATCGAGGAGATGACGCGGCCGATCAGCGTCGGCACCGTCTACCGCGACCGCAAGGTCGTCAAGACCGCCGAGTTCGGCGCGTTCGTCGAGCTCCGCAAGGGCACCGACGGCCTCCTGCACGCCTCGCGCATCTCGCCCGGCGTGCGCGTCGACTCGGTCGATCAGGTGCTCAACCGCGGCGACGTCATCACGGTCGAGGTGACCGAGGTCGACACCGAGCGCGGCCGCGTCGGTCTCAAGCTGGTCTCCAAGTCGGAGAACGGCGCCGAGATCTCGGCCGAGGCGATCGGCGTCCGCTACAAGGAGCAGTTCCCGAACGCCGGCCAGGGCGGCGTCCCGCCCGCCGCGCGACGGCGACCGCTCGGGCGGCGGTGGCCGCGAGCGCAGCGGTGAGCGGCGTCGCCGCAGTGGCGGCGGCGGTCAGCGCACGCGAGTAGACCGACGGAAGTACGTGCGGCGGGGTTGAACGTCGCCCTTGCGGGCGACGAGTCGGCCCCGCCGCTCGTGCTGCTGCACGGCCTGGCAGAGCGCTGGCAGGTCTTCGGCCGGCTGCTGCCGCTGCTCACTCCGCACCTGCGCACGGTCGCGATCGACCTGCCGGGCTTCGGCGCCTCGCCGCCGCTTCCCGGGGGCGGCTTCGACCTCGGCGCCGTCGTGCGCGCGCATCGAGGCGGTGATCGCGCGAGCTCGGCCTGGAGCGGCCGGCGATGCTCGGGCACTCCCTCGGCGGCGGCGTCGCCGTGCGCTATGCGTCGGAGCGGCCGGGCGCGCTGCGCGCGCTCGCCCTCCTGGCCCCGGCCGGGCTCATCGCAACGCGGAGCGGTGCGCCGCGTCCTGGCGCCGCCCGCGGCTGCACGCAGCCGGACGCGCGCTGACGCGCGCCGCGCTGCCGCTGGCCGCCTCGAAGGCGTTGCGCGAGCGCGCGTTCGCGCGCGTCGTGGGCGACCCGTCGGAGCTCGACGCGGCGACTCGCCCGCGAATTGCTGCAGGGGGCCGCCCACGGGCGCTCGACACCGGCCGCCGGCATCGAGATCGTCTACGCGGGCCTGCGCGACCGCCTCGATGCCCTGACGCTGCCGACGCTCGTGATCTGGGGCGCGCGCGACCGCGTCGTCTCGCCGGGCTATGCCGAGCCGCTGCGCGATGCGCTGCCCGACGGCCGCCTGCTGCTGCTGCCTGACAGCCGGACACGTGCCGATGTGCGAGGCGCCGGAGGCAGTGGCCTCCGGCGGTGCTGGAATTGCTCGAGGGCGCCTGACGGAGCGCTCGCAACGCGCGCGCAATGCGCGACTAGGGTTGGGTTATGGAAACCACGCCCGCTCCCGGGGCCCGCAAGCTGCGGCGCCTGAGGGTTCCGGGACGCCCGCTCGTGCTCCTCGCGGGCATGTGGGCGCTCGGCATGGTCGCGCTCGTGGCCGTGCTGGTGTTCGAGACCCGCGTCGACGAGACGCGCCGGGCGCAGGTCGTCATCTCCGAGATGCACAACGAGCAGGGCGCCATCCTCGCGGTGGCCTTCAACCCGGCGCTGGCCGGGGCCCGCTCGACCCCGAGCGCGCAGGTGAGCGCCGACCAGCTGGCAGAGGCGAAGCGCACGTACGCCGCGTCGCTCGCCACGCTCGCGACGCTTGGCAACAGCGATGCGCCGGCGCGCATCGCGACGGCAAGCCGGCGCTACCTCCGGCTGACGGACCGCCTGGCGCGGCTCGTCGCGACGGGATCGGCCGCGGCAGGCCGCCGTCGAGCTCGGGCAGGCCGAGCAGCCGGGTGGGGCGGAGGCCGTCCTGCAGGCCGAGCTCGACCGCGCCGACCGTCACTACGGCGCCGACGCCGCCAGGTCGCGGACGGTCGCCTCTGCGGGGACGGTCGCCGCGATCGTCTTCCTGCTGCTGGCCTTCACGATCGCGCTGCACTACTCCGTCAAGGCCCGCCGCCGCAGCCACGAGGATGCGACGACCGACGCCCTCACCGGCCTCGGCAACCGCCGCAAGCTCTTCGCCGACATGGAGCAGGGTTTCGACGGGCGCGGAGGCCGCAGCAGTCGCTCGCGGTCGGCATGTTCGATCTCGACGGCTTCAAGGCCTACAACGACACGTTCGGGCACCCCGCGGGCGATGCGCTGCTGGCGCGCCTGGGCGGGCGGCTGGTCGCCGCGGTGGGTGATCGCGGCACGGCCTACCGCATCGGCGGCGACGAATTCGTCGTCATCACGCCGGCCGACGACGGCGAGCGCTGCTGGAGGAGGCCCGTGCCGCTCTCGGCGAGCGCGGCGCCGGGTTCTCGATCGGCTGCTCGCACGGCTCGACGCGCATCGTCGCCGGCATCACGCTCGAGCAGGCGCTGCACGTCGCCGACCAGCGGCTCTACGCCAACAAGCGCTCGACGCACAGCGAGCTCGGTAGCGAGGCCAAGGACGTGCTCCTGCAGGTGCTCGCCGAGCAGAGCGAGACGCTCGTGACGCACCTCGGGCAGGTCGCCGACCTCGCGGCGAGCACGGCGATCGGCATGCACCTCGCGCCCGACGAGGTCGAGCTGACCCGGCTCGCGGCCGAGCTGCACGATGTCGGCAAGGCGGCGATCCCCGCGTCGATCCTCAACAAGGCCACGTCGCTGGGCATCGAGGAGCGGTCCTTCATCGAGCGCCACAGCGCGATCGGCGAGCGCATCGTCGCCTCCGCCCCGACGCTCGAGGCCATCGGCCCCATCGTGCGCGCGGCGCACGAGCGGCCCGACGGCACCGGCTATCCCGATGGGCTCCGGCTCGAGGAGATCCCCATGAGCGCGCGCATCATCGCCGTCGTGGACGCATTCGACGCCATGACGAACGACCGCCCCTACCGCGAGGCGATGCCCGCCGCGGTCGCGCTCGCCGAGCTGCGCCGGCAGGCGGGCACGCAGTTCGACCCCGCGGTCGTCGAGGCCTTCGCCGCGGCCGTCGCCGGTCGCGGCGAGAGCCGCTCGCGCCGCCTGAGCCCCAGCTGACGTACGCTCAGGCCCGTGCATGACCAGACAACCCTGCCCGGCGGCGTCCGGGTCGTCTCCGAGGCGATCACGACGGTGCGCTCGGTCGCCGTCGGCGTCTGGGTCGGCGTCGGAGCGCGAGACGAGCGCCCCGCCGAAGCAGGCGTCACCCATCTCATCGAGCACCTGCTCTTCAAGGGCAGCGAGCGCTACGACCAGATCGAGATCGCGCAGCTGTCCGATCGCCTCGGCTCCGAGCTGAACGCCTTCACGACGCGTGAGGCGACCGTCGTGCACGTGCGCGTGATGGACGAGCACGTGCCGCTCGCGCTCGACGTGATGTGCGACATGGCCGCGCGCCCGCGCTTCGAGTCCGAGGCGCTCGAGTCGGAGCGCGAGGTCGTGCTGGAAGAGATCGCGATGATCGACGACGACCCCTCCGATCTGGTGCACGACCTGGCCGCGCGCTGCGTCTTCGGCGAGCACGAGCTGGGCCGCCCGATCATCGGCAGCGCCGCGACCGTGCGCGCCATGGCCAATTCGGAGATCGCGGCCTACCACGGCGCGCGCTACGGCGCGGGCAACGTCGTGGTCGCGGCCGCCGGCAACGTCGAGCACGAGGCGCTCTGCGCGCTCGTCGGCGAGCGCCTGCAGCTCGGCGCGGCGACGCCGGCCGTCCGCACGCTGCCGCTGCTCGCGGGCGGCAGGCAGCTGTTCCTGGCGCGCGACACCGAGCAGTACCACGTCTGCCTTTCGGCGCCCGGTCTGGCGCGCGACGACGATCGCCGCTTCGCGCTCGCGCTGCTCGACCACGTGCTCGGCGGCGCTGCCTCGTCGCGCCTCGTGCAGGAGATCCGCGAGCAGCGCGGCATGGCCTACAGCGTCTACAGCTACACGTCGAGCTACGACGACTCCGGCCAGATCGGCATCTACGTCGGCACGCGCGCCGAGAACGTGGCGGAGTGCGTCGAGATCGCGCGCGCCCAGATCGCCGATCTGATCGCCGGCGGCCTGAGCGCCGACGAGCTCGAGCGCGCCAAGGAGAGCGTCAAGGGACGCATGCTGCTGGCGCTCGAGTCGACCTCGTCGCGCATGTCCCGGCTCGGGCGCGGCGTGCTCGGCGGCAGCGAGATCCTCTCGCTCGACGAGGTGGCCGCGCGCGTCGACGCCGTGACTCACGAGGACATCACGGCGATCGCCGCCGAGCTGCTGGCACCCGAGTGCTTCTCGACCGCGGGCATCGGCCCCGACCATGCGCGCTTCGCGGCGGCCGTGGGTGGCGAGGTCGCCCTGCTGGAGGCAGTCGCTTGATCCGCGTCGTCCTCGCGGGCGCGAGCGGGCGCACGGGGACGCCGGTGGGAGCCGCGCTGGCGGCGGCCGACGATCTCGAGCTCGTCGCGCGCGTCGCGCCGAGCCTGGCCGGCACCGGGGCCGGACTGCTTCGGCTCGCTCGCCGAGGCGCTCGGCGAGGTCTCTGCCGACGTCCTCGTCGACCTCACGCGCCCCGAGTTCGGCGAGGCCCACGCGCTGGCCGCTCTCTCGCACGGCCTGGCCGTGGTGCTCGGCACGACGGGGCTCGATGCCGAGGCGCGCGAGCGCCTCGACGCCGCGGCGCGCGCAGCGGAGCTGCCGGCCTTCTACGCGCCCAACTTCGCGCTCGGCGCCGTGCTCGCGATGCAGTTCGCCGAGCAGGCCGCGCAGCTCTTCCCGCACGTCGAGATCGTCGAGCTGCATTCGCAGCACAAGCTCGACGCGCCGTCCGGCACGGCCGAGGCGACGGCGGAGCGCATCCGCGCCGTCACGGGCAACGACGTCCCGATCCACTCGGTGCGACTCCCGGGCCTCGTCGCCCACCAGGAGACGCTGCTCGGCGGCGAGGGGCAGCTGCTCACGATTCGCCACGACGCGACCTCGCGTGAAGCCTTCGCGCCGGGCGTGCTGCTCGCCGTGCGGCGCGTGCACGAGCTCCCGCCCGGCCTGACGGTGGGGCTCGAGACATTCCTGACGGGGTAGTGGCCGCCCCCGGCTATGATCGCTCGAGTGATCGACGAGCATCGAAGCCGCGCGGAGCCGCCTGCCGGGCGCATCTGCACCGCGATGGCGACGCCGTTCGCCGCGGACGGCTCGCTCGACCTGGATGCGGCGCGCACGCTCGCGCGCCACCTCGCGTCGCACGGCTCCGAGGGCCTGGTGCTGGCCGGTACGACCGGCGAGGGCCCGACGCTGACCGACGGCGAGAAGCTCGCGCTGTTCGATGCCGTCCTCGACGAGGTCGGATCCGACGTGCGCGTGATCGCCAACACCGGCACCTACGACACGGCGCACTCGGTGCACCTGACCCAGGCTGCCCGGCGGCTCGGCGTGCACGGCTTCCTGGCGGTCACGCCGTACTACAACAAGCCGCCGAGCGAGGGCCTGGCCCGCCACTTCGCAGCCATCGCGACGGCCGCCGACGGCCTGCCCGTGATCATCTACAACATCCCGCAGCGCGTGATCCTCAACCTCGAGCCCGACCTGCTCGCGCGGCTCGCGCGGGAGAGCGCCAACGTGGTCGCGGTCAAGCAGGCGACGACCGATCTCGAGCAGGCGCGCGCCATCCTCGCCGCCGGGCTCATGCTGTATGCCGGCAACGACGATCTGGTCGCGCCCTTCCTGGAGCTGGGCGGATCCGGCGGCATCTGCGTCGCCTCGCACCTGATCGGCGCCGACATGCTGCGCATGTGCGATCTCGCCGAGGCGGGCGACTTCGAGGCGGTCCGCGCGCTGGATCGCGAGCTGTCGGTCGTCTACGAGGCCCTGGCGGTGACGACCAACCCGATTCCGCTCAAGGCGGCGCTCGAGCTCGCCGGGCTCCGTGTGGGCGCGCCTCGCCTGCCGCTGGTCGAGGCCACCGCGGAGCAATGCGCGGTCCTGCGCAGCGCGCTCGCGGCGAGGGGCCTGACGGCCGCCGCGTGAACGACGTCGTTCGCATCATCCCGCTCGGTGGCCTGGGCCAGATCGGCAACAACCTCTGCGTGATCGAGCAGGGCGAGCGCCGCATCCTGATCGACTGCGGGCTCTCGTTCCCGCGCGACGAGATGCCGGGCGTCGACCTCGTGCTCCCCGACTTCGCCTACCTGCGCGAGGCACCCGGCGGCATCGACGCCGTCATCCTCACGCACGGCCACGAAGATCACATCGGCGCGCTGCCCTACGTGATGCGTGAGATCGGGGTGCGCGAGGTGTGGGGGACGCGCCTCACGCTGGGCATGGTCAAGTCGAAGCTCGACGAGCACGGCCTGCTGCGCGACGCCGAGTTCATCGAGATCGACACCGACGGCGATCCCACCGCCTGCGGGCCGTTCGCCGCGGAGTTCGCGCGCGTCACGCACTCGGTGCCCGACGCGGTCGCCGTCGCGCTCCACACCCATCACGGCACGATCCTGCACACGGGCGACTACAAGATCGACCACACGCCGATCGACGGCCGGCCGACCGACCTGGCCAAGCTCGCGCGCCTCGGCAGCGACGGCGTCGACCTCATGCTGGCCGACTCCACGAACGCCGAGCGCCCGGGCATCACGCAGTCCGAGCAGCTCGTCGCGGCCGCGCTCAAGCGCATCATCCGCGACGCCCCGGGACGCGTGATCGTGACCAGCTTCTCGTCGCACATCCACCGCCTGCAGGGCGTGATCGACGCCTCCGAGGCCTGTGGCCGCAAGGTCGCCGTCGTCGGCCGCTCGATGATCAAGAACCTCAACATCGCCCGCAATCTCGGCTACGCCGACGTCGAGGAGGGCACGCTGATCAAGCCGTCCGAGCTCGACGAGCTGCCGGACGACCAGGTCACCGTGCTCTGCACGGGCTCGCAGGGCGAGCCCATGTCGGCGCTCACGCGCATGGCCTACAGCGACCACCGCCAGGTGCAGATCCAGCACGGCGACACGGTGATCATGTCCGCCAAGCCCGTGCCGGGCAACGAGCTGGCCGTGCACGACACGATGAACGCGCTCTGCCGCCGCGGCGCGCGCGTACTGCACCAGGACAACGAGGCCGTCCACGTCTCGGGCCACGGCTCGGCCGAGGAGCTCAAGATGATGCTCGCGCTCGTGCACCCGCGGGCGTTCATGCCGGTCCACGGCGAGCTGCGCATGCTGGCCGCCCACGCCGGGCTGGCCGAATCCGTCGGCGTGCCGAGCGAGCGCATCCACGTGCTCGACAACGGCGACGTGCTGGTGCTCGAGCGCGGCTCGGTTCGCCGCGAGGGCTCGGTGGAGGCCGGCGTCGTGTTCGTCGACGGCCTCGGCATCGGCGACCCCAAGGACGCCGTCCTGCGCGACCGCCGCCAGCTCTCGGCCGACGGCACGCTGATCATCGTCTGCCAGCTCCACCGCGGCCCCTCGCGCGTGGAGCCCGAGGTGATCGCCCGCGGCTTCGCCCCCGAAGGCGCGGACGCCGCCGACGAGCTGCTGGACGAGGTGCGCGCACGCGCGAGCACGATCCTCGACCGCCTCGACGCCGACGGCGTGCGCGAGCACAAGCTGCTGCAGAGCCATCTGCACGACGAGCTCGCCGAGCTCGTGTGGGACCGGGCGCGCAAGCGCCCGCTGGTACTGCCCGTCGTCGTCGACGTGTAGCCGGGAATGTCCGGGTGCGTGGCTAGAGTGGAAGCGATGGAAGACGGTGTTCAGATTCGTACGATCGGGTACGGCGCGCGCTCCATCGATGAGTTCATCGCAGCGATCCAGGCCGTTGGCGCGGACTATCTCGTCGACGTCCGTTCGGCCCCGTATTCCCGCTACAAGCCCGAGTTCTCGCGTGAGCCTCTGGCGGAGCGCCTGGAACAGGCAGGTATCCGGTACGTGTTCATGGGTCACGCCCTCGGGGGTCGGCCGGACGACCCTTCGTGCTACGGCTCCGACGGACGAGTCGACTACGCGCGTTGTCGCCTGCGGCCGAGCTTCGTAGAAGGCCTGGAATCGCTCGAGGCGGGCTGGGAGTCCGGGCACCGGATCGTGCTGATGTGCAGCGAGGGCAAGCCCGAGGAATGCCATCGGACCAAGCTCGTCGCCGAAGAGCTCATCGCCGCCGGCGTGCCGGTCGTTCACATCGATGAGAACGACCGCCTGCGCTCGCACCGGGCGGTCATGGATCTGATCACCGACGGTCAGGGCACGCTCTTTGGCGAGCACGCCGCCGTCGCCGCCTCGCGCAAGAAGCATCGCATCGCCTCATAGGGACGGGCCGTTCGCATGGTTGAAGTGATGACCATCGGGGCTTACGGCTGGAACGCCGAGACGTTCTTCGACGCGCTGGTGCGTGAGCAGGTGGGCACGTTCTACGACCTGCGACGTCGGAGGGGTGTGCGCGGAGCGGAGTACGCGTTCGCCAACCGGACACGCCTGGAGGAGCGGCTGGGCGACCTCGGCATCGAGTACGTGCATCGGCTCGATCTCGCGCCGAGCACGGAGATCCGCCGGCAGCAGTACGCCGAGGATGAGCGGATCGGGGTTGGCAAGCGCGACCGGTCGGAGCTCGGAGCTGCGTTCAAGGCCGCCTATGCGGAGGAGTGCCTCGATGCGTTCGACGCGGGCGGACTGGTCGGCGAGATCGCGTTGTCCGGGAAGCCCGCCGCCCTGTTCTGCGTCGAACGCGAGCCCGCTGCCTGCCATCGCTCCCTCGTCGCCGAGCGGCTCGCCGCCGCCGGCGCATCGGTGAGGCACCTACTGCCGTGAAAGTGCTCGTCGTTGCCCGTACCAAGGTGGGTGGCGATCGCGTCTGCGTCGGCGGCGTCGACGCCGGCTCCGGGCGCAGCGTGCGCCTGCGCGACCGTGACGGCTACTTCTTCCGCAACGATCACGCGATCCGTCCGGGGGAGCTGTGGAACATGCAGTACTCGCCGTGCGACGAATCGCCGCCCGCCTCACATGGAGGACGTGCTCGTCACGGACGAGTGGCGGCTCGATCCCGTCGACGACATGAGAGCCGCGATCGTCGACCTCGATCGATCCGTGGGACTGCGAGCTCGATGCGATCTTCGACGGGCGCCTCGGCGTCACCGACTCCGGTCGGGCTTTCCTCCGTCATGAACCCTCGCCGCTCCAGTACAGCACCGGGTTCTGGATCGCACGCCAGCACATTGCGCCTCTCGAAGTTCGAGGAGCACGGCCAGAGCTACTGGGTACCGGATGGCGAGCGGATCCGGAGCGTGAAATACGTCGGGCTGGACGACCCGAGCACACTCATTCCTCAAGGCGCACTCGTCCGGTTTGCGCTCGCACGCTGGGCGGAATTTCCGAAGGGCGTAGGCGAGGAGCGCTGCTTCCTGCTCCTATCCGGCTGGTACGCCTGAGCCCGCGACCTCAGTGCCGCGCCGGCCGCGCGGCCTTGCCGCTGCGCCGCAGCGCAATGCCGCCCAGCGCTTCCTGGATCACCCGGTGGCCGGCCAGCGCCGTGATGCCGGCGACGTCGTAGGGCGGCGAGACCTCAACGAGGTCGAGGCCGCAGAGGTCGAGCTCGCAGGCGATGCGCCGCACGGAAGAGAGCAGCTCGCGCGACGTGAGCCCGCCCGGCTCGGGGGTGCCGGTGCCGGGCGCGAAGGCGGGATCCATCGAGTCGACGTCGACCGTGAGGTACGTGCGCGGAGCCCGCTCGCGGGCATGGGCGATCGTCTCGTCCAGCACGGCGCGCAGGCCGAGGTCGTCGATCTGGGCCATCGTGTACCAGCGGAACCCCTGCTCGCGCATGAGGTCGAACTCCTCGGGGAACGGCCAGCAGCCGCGCAGGCCGACCTGCACGATGTTGCCGCCCAGCAGCACGCCTTCCGCGACGGCGCGCGAGAACGGCTGGCCGTGGTCAGGCAGCGAGCCGTCCTCGTAGATCTCACCCGTGTCGGCGTGCGTGTCGAAGTGGATGACGCTGAAGCCGTCGGCGCCGTGGTGCGCGGCGAGTGCGCGCAGGATAGGCAGGGTGATCGAGTGGTCGCCGCCGATCACTGCAGGGATCGCTCCCGCTGCCAGGATCTCGCCGACGCGCGCCTGGATGGACGCGTGGGTTGCGAGCACGTCGCCGGCGGGTGCGTCGGCGTCGCCGTAGTCGACGACCTTGAGCTCCTCGTAGGGGTCGATCCCGAGCTCGATGCTCGGACGCCCATCGACGCCGACGTCCTCGGCCAGGCGCACCGCGCGCGGGCCGAAGCGCGTGCCGGTGCGGTAGGTGACGGCGAGGTCGAACGGCGCGCCGAGCACTGCGACGTCGACTCCCGCGAGATCGTCCGGCGTGAGGGCGATGGGCTGGCGGGCGAAGCTCAGCGAGACGCCGGAGAAACCGCGGTCTGTGTCGCGCGCAGGCTGGATCGGAGGCATGCGCGCATCATGCCGAGCCCGATGCGCGCGCCGCGTCAGGCCGTGGCGGCGGAGAGCCGCTCGAGCGCCTCGGCGCTGAGCGCGAGCTTGTCGATCTTGCCGGCCGTCGAGCGGGGGAGCTCCTCGCGGATCTCGATGCGCTGCGGCACCATGTAGTCCTCGAGCTTGGCCGCGCAGGCGCGCTTGAGGATGCGCTCGTCGAGCTCGGCGTCGTCGAAGACCGAGACGTAGGCGTGGATGGCCGAGCCGAGCAGCGCGTCGGGCACGCCGATGACGGCCGCGTCGCGCACGCCGGGGACGGCGTAGAGGACTTCCTCGACCTCGCGCGGGGCGACCTTCTCGCCGCGCGACTTGATCATGTCGTCCTTGCGCCCGACGAAATAGAGATGCCCCTCGGCGTCGCGCTTGAAGAGATCGCCGGTCATCAGCTCGCGCTCCCAGTGCCAGCGGCCGGGCCGCAGGCGCTTGGCGGTCGCCTCGGGATCGTTCCAGTAGCCCTGCATGACGTGGGGGCCGCGCACGATCAGCTCGCCGATCTCGCCGGGGGCGCACTCGTTGCCGTCGCCGTCCTCGACCCACACCTCGGTGCCCGGGATCGGGACGCCGACCGATGCCGGCTTCACGTCGATCAGGTGCGGCGGGAGATACGACACGCGCTTGCATTCGGTCAGGCCGTACATGGAGTAGATGCGGGCCGCGGGGAACGTCTCGCGCAGGCCGGCGATCGTCGTGACCGAGAGCGCGGCGCCCGTGTTGGAGAGGTAGCGCAGGGCGGGCAGCTCGCGGTCGCCGAGTCCGCGCAGGCCGAGCAGCACGCCGAACAGCGTCGGCACGCCCGGCAGGCCGGTGACGCCCTCGTTCTCGAGCAGGCCGACCACGCGGCCGGGGAAGGCGAAGCCCTTCTCGAGCACGAGCGTGCCGCCCACCATGACGGTCAGGAGCAGCTGGTACAGGCCGTAGTCGAACGAGAGCGGCAGGCACAGGAGCACGACCTCGTCGTGCTGCATCTCCAGGTATTCGCCCAGCGAGGCGGCCGCGAACGTCATGTTCTGGTGCGTCAGCGTGACGCCCTTCGGCTTGCCGGTCGAGCCGGACGTGTAGATCAGCGCGGCCAGGTCGATCGCGGTGGCGCGCAGCGAGCGCGGCGCCTCGTGGGCGGCGAGTTGCGCGAACGGGACGTCTCCGTCCTGCCCGTCGCCGACGCACACGACGGTGCGCAGCGTCGGCGCGAAGGCGGCCGCAGCTGCCACGACGCCGCGGTGGGCGCTCTCGCAGATGATCCCGGCGGCGCCCGCATCGGCCAGCACCTGGCCGAGCTTCTCGGCCTTCATGGTCGTGTTGAGCGGCGAGAACGCCGCCCCGGCGCGCAGCACGCCGTAGATCGAGGCTGCGCCCTCGACGGTGTTCGGCAGGAAGACGCCGACGCGGTCGCCGCGCTCGATGCCCGTGGCGATCAGGCCGCCGGCGATGCCGTCGGCAAGAGCGTCGAGCTCGGCGTAGGTGACGCGCCGGTCGCCCGCGACGATCGCGGTCTTGCCCGGCGTGCGCGCGGCGGAGGCGCGCAGATGGTCGTCGAGCGTGCGCACCGCCATGACTAGACCGCCGCGGGGCGCTTGCTCGCCACGAAGCGGACGAGACCCGCGAGCGAGCCGAAGTTGTCCTCCGTGATCTCGGAATCCTCCACGGTGATCCCGTAGCGCTCCTCGACCTCGCCGACCAGCTCGACGACGCCTGTCGAATCGATTACGCCAAGTTCGAGAAAGCGATCTTCATCACTCAGCTCGAGATCGGGCTGGAGGTACAGAAAATTCTCACTGATGTAGTCGTACAGCTCGTCGCGAACGCTCACTCTCGCTCCTCGTATAAGGCGCTCCGGACCCCCTCAGTCCGCCGCTCACCATGGTGCGTGACGCGGCGGTCCGTGCCACCCCCCGGCTTAGGCGGCGCTCCCCACCCGTACGGGTAGTTCCAGCTCGAGACGCACGCGCGGCTCATCGCTTTCCTCGCTGAACCGCATGGCTCCGTCGCAGAACGTCTCGTGCCAGACCTGGGTCGAGAGCACGCCCATGAGCGCCATGTTCTCGCGGAAGCCCGTCGCACGCCCGGCGCGACAGCGCCGCACGAGCCCCGCCACCGCGCGCTCGTCGTAGATGCCGACTGCGCGCACGGCCTCGCTCGACAGCCGCTCGGAGACCCACTCGGGCTCGTCGGCGAAGAAGGCCGCAGCCTCGGGCGCCCGGTAGGGCTGCTTGGGGCGCTGCGCGACGATCGGCGGGACGACCTCCGCGGCCACGCGGCGCACGGCGATCTTCTCGTGCAGGCCTGCCAGCTTGTCCTGCGGGCGCGTCGCGACCGAATGCTCGAAGACGCGGTGGTCGAGGAACGGGAAGCGCCCCTCGATGCCGTGCGCCATGCCGACCCGGTCGGCCTGCGCCGCGAGCAGGTGGTTGCCGAGCAGCGTCGTCAGCTCGAGGTAGGCGGCGCGCTCGAGCACGCTCATGCGGCCGAACTCCTCGGGCAGGTCGTCGCGCAGGCGCTCCAGCGGATCGACCTCGCTCAATGCCGCGCGGGTGTCGCCCGAGTACAGCTGCTTCACGCCCGAGGTGGCCGCGATGCGGGTCTGGTGCGAGAAGAGCGGGTCGTCGGCCGGGCCGGCGTCGAGGAAGAAGCGCCGCCACGACTCGCCGCGGCGCCCGCTCGCCGAGGCGAAGTAGGGGTACATGCGGTCGAACAGCGAGGCGCGCCAGGCGGCGTCGGGGTCGCGCGCGCAGAAGGCGCGCACCTTGGCTTCCTTGAAGAGGTCGTAGCCCCAGTAGAGCTCGTCGGCGCCCTCGCCCGTCGCCACGACGGTGATGCCCTGCTCGCGCGTCGAGCGCGCCAGCAGGTAGAGCGGCACGCCCGCCGAGCGGATGACCGGCGTCTCGAGGTGCCGCATGACGTCGCGGAAGGAGTCCGTGATCTCCTCGGGGCCGATCTCGATCACGTGGTGCTGGGTGCCCAGCTCCTCGGCCACCTGCCGCTGGAAGGCCGACTCGTCGAAGAGCGGATCGCGGAAGGCCAGCGAGAACGTGCGCAGCTGATGGTCGGTCTGCTCGACGGCCAGGGCCGTCGTGAGGCTCGAGTCGAGCCCGCCCGAGAGGTAGCAGCCGACGGGAACGTCGGCGCGCAGGCGCAGGCGCACCGAGTCGCGCAGCAGCTCGCCGAGCGCCTCGGGCTCGGGAGCGGGCGCGTCGACGGCGTAGCGCGGCTGCCACCAGGGGCGCTCCTCGACGATCTCCCCGTCCCGCCACACGAGCAGGTGGCCGGGCTTGAGCAGCTTGATCCCCTTGAACGCGCAGCGCGGAGGCCGCGGCGCCCAGAACGTGAAGACCTCGTCGATGCCCTCGAGGTCGGGCTCCGCTTCGACGAGCCCGGAGGCGAGGATGCCCTTGACCTCGCTCGAGAAGACGATGCCGCCGTCGGGCAGGAGCGCGTAGTGCAGGGGCCGCACGCCGAAGCGGTCGCGCATGAGCGTGAGCGTGCGCGAGGGCCGGTCGAGGTGCGCGATGCCCCACTGGCCGTTGCAGCGCTCGAGCGCACCGGGCCCGTCGCGATCGAGCAGGCGCAGCAGGATCTCGGTGTCGCTGGTCGTGCGGAAGCGCTCGCCCTGGGCCTCGAGCTCCTGCCGCAGCTCGTAGTGGTTGAAGACCTCGCCGTTGTAGACCATCACCGTGTCGCGGTGGGCGCCCTGCATGGGCTGCCAGCCGGACGGGATGTCGAAGATCGCGAGGCGCGTCGACACGAGCCCGACGCCGCCGCCGGAGGCGATGCCGTAGCCGTCGGGGCCGCGATGCCGGATGGCGCGCGCCATGCGGCGCAGCGTGGGCTCGTCGACCGGGCGCGCCGGGTCGGCGTGCACGATGCCCGCGATGCCGCACACGTCAGCGGCCGGCCGGGTGGTTCGAGCCGTCGACGTCGATGATGCGGGCGCTGGCGTGCAGGTAGGCGGTCGCGGTGCGCACCCGGCGCACCTCGTCGTAGGCCTTCTCGACGCCGTCGGCGTCCATCCCCACGAGCGGGGCCAGGTCGGCCGGCGGGATGCCCGTCTCGACGCCGTGCACGAGCAGGTCCATGCGGTCGTAGGGGTGCCCGAAGTAGAACTCCTCCTGGGTCTGCGGCAGGCTGAAGGTCTCGGTCGTCGGATCGCGCTCGGCGATCGCCGCCGGCAGCCCCAGGTGGCGCGCGAGCGCATAGACCTGCGTCTTGTAGAGGCGGGCGATCGGCTTGATGTCGGCCAGACCGTCGCCGCCCTTGACGAAGAAGCCCTGGTCGTACTCGAGCCGGTTGGGCGTACCGATCACGGCGTAGCCGAGCGAATCGGCCCAGGTGTACTCGATCAGCTTGCGCACGCGCTGCTTCATGTTGGTCGCCGCGATCAGCTTGCGATAGGTCGTGGCGGGGATGCGCTGCTCCTCGCGCGAGCCGTCGGGCTTCTCGATCACGAGCGCGAAGACGACGACCCCGCCGGGGGCGGAGCGCACGACCTTGTGCTTCCAGTGATCCTCGTAGGCGGGAAACACCTCGCGGATGGCCTCGTCGCGGCGGCGGTAGCAGCCGAGGCCTTCGAGTGCCGCCGAGATCGACTCCTCGCGCTGCGGCGCGCCGAGGCTCTCGGCCAGCTCGAGTCCGAGGTCGGATGCGCCCTGGCCGATGTCGCGCTCGGGCATGCGCAGCAGGAGCACGTGCTTCGGTCCGAACGCGCGCACGGCGAGTGCGGCGCAGACACCGGAATCGACGCCGCCGGAGACGCCCAGGACGGCTCCGCGGCGGCCGAGCTCGCGCACGGCATCGCGGATGCCCGTGGCGAGGGCGTTGGTCGTGGCCTCGAGGTCGAGGGCGAGCGGGTCTGTCGCAGTGGGTGCGGTCACGCTTTCCACCCTACCCGGGCCCGGTCGCCCCGGGCACCCTGCGCCCGGGCAGGTGGCCGGCCGATGTCCTACCCGTTCGGACAGGTGCCGGGGTCGTTGGTTGCAGGAGTCGCCGAGGTTGCGTCGAAGCGCCAGCGAATGGCATCCCGCCGCAAGACCGCGACGGCGCGGCGACCGCCCGCCCGGAGCTCTCGTCCTGCCCGCAAGCGGGCTGCCCCGGCACGCCGCGCGCGCGTCCGCGAGCCGCTGCTCGCGCCGCACCAGTACCGCGATCTGGCCGGCCTCGCACTGCTCGCCCTGGCCGCCTTCTCCGCGCTCGTCCTGTGGCTCGGGGCCGGCGGCGGCAGCGTCGGCGGAGCGCTGCGCAGCGGCTTCGAGCTGATCATCGGCCGCGCCGTGGCGCTCGCGCCGCTGGTGCTCGCCGGGCTCGGGGCGAGCCTGCTCCTGCGGGCCGACGCGCGCCGACTGCGCCCGTTCCGCGTCGGCGCCGTCGTGCTCACGATCGGCCTGCTCTCGCTGATCGGCTCCTCGGGCCTCGACGATCACTCGCTGCGCTCGGGCGGCGGCTACCTCGGCAACGGACTGCACGGCGCGGTCTCGGCCGTGGCGGGGGAGCCGGGCGCCCTCGTGATCGGCGATCTTCGCGGTCATCGCCGGCCTCCTCCTGCTCTCGGGCGCCTCGGCGCACGTGCTGCTCGGGCACAGCGCCCGAGCCGCGCGCAGCTCGGCGCACGGCGTCGTGCGCGTCGCGGCCACCGTGCGCAGCGTGCCGCTGCCCGCCGACCTCCCGGCCTCCGTCCGCCCCCGCCGCAAGCGCGCCGGCGCCGAGACGCCGCCGCTGGACGCCGAGCTGAGCTTTCCCGACGTCTTCGAGCCCGAGCCGCCCGCCGCGGAGCCCGACTTCGATCCCCTGGCGATCGCTCCGACGCTGCCGCCGTTCACTCCCGCCGACGATGACGGCGACGTCACCGCGGTGCACGACGAGCCGGCCCCCGAGCCGCAGGAGTCCGACGCCCACGAGCTGGACGCGCCGCTCGTCGTCTCGAACTACAAGCTCCCCGATGCGCGCGTGCTGCAGCGCGGCGCCGCTCCCAAGGGCAAGGATCTCGATTCCGAGCGCGTCGGCAAGACGCTTCTGGCAGCCCTCAGCGAGCACGGTGTCGAAGCGCGCATGATCGGCACGGTCTCGGGCCCGCGCGTGACGCGCTACGAGCTGCAGCTTGCGCCCGGGACGAAGGTCTCCCGCATCACGGCGCTGCGCGACGACCTCGCCTACGCGCTGGCGACCACCGAGATCCGCATCCTGGCGCCGATCCCGGGCAAGCAGGCGGTTGGCGTCGAAGTGCCCAACCGCTCGCCGAACCTCGTCTCGCTGGGCGATCTCGTCGACGAGCCCGCGGTCGGCTCGCCGCTGACCGTGTGGCTGGGCAAGGACATCTCGGGCCAGACCGTCGTCGCCGACCTCGCGCGCATGCCGCACCTCCTGATCGCCGGCACGACGGGCTCGGGCAAGTCGGGCTGCATCAACTCGATGCTCTGCTCGATCCTGCTGCGCGCGACGCCGGACGAGGTGCGGATGATCCTGATCGACCCCAAGAAGGTCGAGCTGAACCACTACGAGACGATTCCGCACCTGCTCACGCCCGTCGTCACGAACATGAAGAACGCCTCCGCCGTGCTCGCCAACGTGGTGCGGCAGATGGAGGAGCGCTACGAGCTGATGGGCATCCACAAGGCGCGCAACCTGGTCGAGATGAACCGCGCGCGCGTGCGCGACGGCAAGGCGCCGCTGCCCTACATGCTGGTCGTGATCGACGAGCTGGCCGACCTCATGATGGTCTCGCCGGCCGAGGTCGAGGACGCGATCATCCGCCTGGCGCAGAAGTCGCGCGCGGTCGGCATCCACCTCCTGCTGGCCACGCAGCGGCCGTCCGTCGACGTGATCACCGGCATGATCAAGGCCAACGTGCCGAGCCGCATCGCCTTCGCCGTCTCCTCGCAGACCGACTCGCGCGTGATCCTCGACACGGCGGGCGCCGAGGCGCTGCTGGGCTCGGGCGACATGCTCTACAAGCCGCTCGGCACATCGCGGCTGCAGCGCGTGCAGGGCGGCTACATCTCCGAGGAGGAGATCGCGCTGCTCGTGCAGCAATGCCGCACCCAGGCCGAGCCGGAGTTCAGCGAGGAGCTGCTGGAAGCCGCGCCCGACGTGGAGGCCGAGGAGCTCGATCCCGACGAGGACGAGCTGCTCGACGACGCCATCCTGTGCGTCGCTCAGCACGAGACCGCTTCGGTCTCGCTCCTGCAGCGCCGCCTGCGCGTCGGCTACACGCGCGCGGGCCGCCTGGTCGACATGCTCGAGCGGCGCGGCGTGATCTCCGGCTACGAGGGCTCCAAGCCGCGCCGCGTGCTGGTGACCTACGACGAGGCGCAGCGCATGGTCGGTCGCACCCCGATCGAGGGGTGAACGGCGCGACCTGGCAGGGGCGCACCGCCGTCGCGCTGATCGCGGGCGCGGCGGGGGAGGGTCTGTGCGTGCTGCTCGCGGCCTACGTGGCGGGCGGATTCATCCTCGCGACGTTCGCGGTGGCGATCGCGCTCGGGTGGTACTTCGGCCCGTGGATCGGCGGTCTGGGTGCGGGCATTCCCGCCGCTCGGCATCATCTTCGTCGGCTCGGGAGACGATCCGGTCGGCCAGCGCGTGTTCACGGCGCTCGCCGTCGTGATCATGCTGGGCGGTGCGGCCTGGCTCACCGGGCGCGTGCGCGAGCGCTACGGCAAGCCCCCGTGGGGGTCTTCTCAGGGGCTCTCGGAGTAGACTTACCCCTTCGCGGGCAACGGAGGCCCGCCTTCGCCCCCATGTTTGAAATCGGTGCCACTCTGCGCGAGGCGCGTGAACGCCGCCATCTGACCTATGAGCAGGTCGAGGCGGAGATCAAGATCCGCGCCAAGTACCTTCGCGCCCTCGAGGAGGAGGAGTTCGACAGCCTCCCGTCGGGCACGTACGTGCGCGGGTTCCTGCGCGCCTATGCGAGCTACCTGGGCCTGGACGGGCGCCTGTTCGTCGACGAGTACGCCTCGCGCTTCGGTACGCGGCACGACGACGAGCTCTTCCGCAGGCGGCGCGAGCGGCCGATGACGCAGCGGCGGGAATCCTCGAGCGCGGTGCTCGTCGCGCTGATCGCCGTGGTCTCCATCGGCGTGCTCTTCTTCGTCGCCTGGCGCTTCGGCCCGGGCGAGGCCAACTCGCCGGCGCCCGAGCGTCTTCACCGTGACCCGCACGGAGCGCAACGGCAACCCGGAGACCGTGGGCGCCACGACGGCGCGACGACCGACACCACCGCGCGCCGCGTCGTCGCGAGCAAGCCCGTGCATCTGCGCATCGACGTGCGCAACGGCACGACGTGGGTCAAGATCACGCGCCTCTCGACGGGGAAGGTGATCGCCCAGAAGCAGATCGATGCGGGCGGTCATCTGGGCGGCGGAGAGCTGCAGGACCGCCAGGGCTTCGCCGATCGAGACGGCCATTCCGGGGAACCTCTCGCTCGCGGTCAACGGTCTCTTCTTCGCGCTGGTCGGCACCAAGGGCCCCTGGATCGTGACGGCGGACACCCAGGCCCCGCACGTCGAGCCGGGCTCGATCCCGCCGCCGGTCGCCGTCGAGCAGCCGTGACGGCCGGCCGGCCGGCCGCGGCCGTGCTCGTGACGGGCCAGGAGCTCCTGCTCGGCCTCGTCGCCGATGCCAACACCCGCTTCCTGGCCCGGGAGCTCGACCGCCTCGGGATCGACCTACCGCGCGTCAGCATCGTGGGCGACGGGCACGACGAGATCGCCGCGGGATTGCGCGAGCTGGCCGGTCACGACCTCGTCATCACCTCCGGCGGCCTCGGGCCGACCCACGACGACCGCACGGTCGAGGCGGTGGCCGAGGCGGCCGGCGCCGAGCTGGTGCTGGACGAGGAGCTGCTCGTCACCGATCGCCGCCATCACGGCCGAGTACGCGCGCCGGCGCGGCAGCGATCCGGCGCTCAACCGCGACGGCGACCGCAAGCAGGCGCTCGTGCCGCGCGGGGCCACGGTCATTCCCCCGGCGGGCACCGCGCCCGGGCTGCTGCTTCCGTTCGGCGGCGGCAGCGTCCTCGTGCTGCCCGGCCCGCCGCGCGAGCTCGCGACGGTCTGGGAGCGGGCGCTCGAGCTCGAGCCGATCGACGGCGCTGCGCGAGCGCGCGGGGACGCTCCTGCGGCACACCCTGCGCGTCTACGGCACGGGCGAGCCGGCCGTGGCACGGGCCTTCGCGGCCGCCGGCGGCGACGACGGCGGCACGCGCACGACGATCTGCGCGCGGGCGCTGGAGGTGGAGGTCACGATCCGCGCGGAGCCCGAGCACGCGGCCGACCTCGAGGCGCTCGTCGGCGGTCTGCACAGGCAGCTCGGCGAGGCGGTGTTCGCCGAGGACGAGCGGCCGCTGGCCGCCCTCGTGCTCGACGTCCTGCGCACGCGCGACCTGCACCTCGCCGTGGCGGAGTCCTGCACGGCGGGCCTCGTGGCGGCCCGGCTGGCCGACATCCCGGGCTCCTCGGACGTCCTGCTCGGCGGCGTGATCGCCTACGCCAACGAGCTCAAGCGCGAATTGCTGGGCGTGCCCGAGGCGCTGCTCGCCGAGTTCGGCGCGGTCTCGGCCGAGTGCGCGGCCGCGATGGCCCAGGGCGCTCGTACGGCGACCGGCGCCGAGGTGGGCATCTCCGTCACGGGCGTGGCGGGCCCCGGCGGGGGCAGCGAGCGCAAGCCGGTCGGGCTCGTCTACCTGCACGTCTCGGCCCCGGCGCTCGAGCGCGGCCAGGAGCTGCACCTGCCCGGCGATCGCGCGCAGGTGCGCGAATGGGCGGCGATCGCGGCCCTGCAGCTGATACGAACAGCACTCTCGTGACACCGCGCGGGCTTGCGGCGTACCCCGCCCGCTAAGCTCCCGGGAGAACATACGTTCGTACAGCGCTCGCAGCGCTTCGTCCGGAGTCACTGCGAAACTTGCGAACCCGGCTGCGTGGAGGAGACGAGATGGCAGATCAGAAGAATCAGGCGCTGACGGCGGCGCTCGGACAGATCGAGAAGGCCTTCGGCAAGGGCGCGATCATGCGCATGGGCGACGAGACGCAGGTGCCCGTGGCCGCGATCTCGACAGGATCGCTCTCGCTCGATCTCGCGCTCGGGGTGGGCGGCGTCCCGCGCGGGCGCATCGTCGAGATCTTCGGCCCGGAGTCCTCGGGCAAGACGACGCTCTGCTACCACATCCTCGCCGAGGCGCAGAAGGCGGGCGGGACGTGCGCCTTCATCGACGCCGAGCACTCGATGGACCCGGCCTATGCCGCGGCCATCGGCGTCGACATCGACGAGCTGCTCGTCTCGCAGCCCGATTCGGGCGAGCAGGCGCTGGAGATCTGCGAGCTGCTCGTGCGCTCGGGGGCGATCGACATCGTCTGCATCGACTCCGTCGCGGCGCTCGTGCCGAAGGCGGAGCTCGAGGGCGAGATCGGCGATTCCTTCGTCGGCATCCAGGCGCGGCTCATGAGCCAGGCGCTGCGCAAGCTCGCGGGCTCGCTCAACCGCAGCGGCACGGTGTGCGTGTTCACCAACCAGCTGCGCGAGAAGATCGGCGTGATGTTCGGCTCGCCCGAGACCACGCCGGGCGGCCGCGCGCTCAAGTTCTACGCCTCCGTGCGCCTCGACATCCGGCGCATCGAGACGCTCAAGGACGGCGCCGAGGCCTACGGCAACCGCGTGCGCGTCAAGGTCGTCAAGAACAAGGTCGCCCCGCCGTTCCGGCAGGCCGAGTTCGACGTCATCTACGGGCATGGCATCTCGTGGGAGGGCACGGTGCTCGACGTCGGCCTCGAGAAGGGCGTCGTGCAGAAGAGCGGCTCGTTCCTCTCGTTCGAGGAGGAGCGCATCGGCCAGGGCCGCGAGAAGGCCAAGGCGTTCCTGCGCGAGCATCCCGACGTGCTCCAGCGCATGCTCAACCGTATCCAGGCGGTCTCGGAGGGCTCGATCATCCCGGGTGCCACCTTGCCGCCGGTGGGCACCGCGCTGGGCGAGGTCCCGGTCGAGCCGGCCGCGGAGCCCGAGCCCGAGACGCCGGCCAACGGCGTCCCCGTCACGGCAGGCGTCGGCGACGCCTGAGGTTCCCGGCGAGCCCGTGGACGACGTTCGCGAGAAGGCGCTCGACGCGGCCGGCCGTGCGCTGGCCCGTCGAGCCCTCTCGCGGGCGGCACTCGAGCAGCGGCTCGCGGGCGTCGCGTCACCCGAGATCTGCCGCGCCGTCGTGGACGATCTCGAGCGGCTCGGATACGTCGACGACGAGGCGCTCGCGCTGGCACTCGCCGAGCAGCGGCTCGCGACCGGCTGGGGGCCGGGCCGCGTCGAGGCGGATCTGGAGCGACTGGCCGTGACCGAGGCCGCGGCGCGGGTGGGAGTGCGCGCCGCCGAGGCGGGGGAGGAGGCCGCAGCGCGTGCGCTGCTCGCCTCGCGCACCGCGGCCGGCCGCACTCAGGCGCAGCGCCTCGGTCTGCTGGCGCGGCGCGGTTTCAGCGCGGATGCGGCCGAGAGCGTGCTCGGCGTCTTCGAGCAGTAGTCAGAGCTTCCGGGCCCGACCGTCAGGTTGCCGGCAAGGGGTGCGGCGGGCGACGCGCGACCAGCACCAGAGCGGCGAGCAGCGATGCGCAGACGGCTGCGACGATCGCGTAGGTCGTGATGTCGCCGTGCCTGTCTGCCAGCACGCCGGCTGCCAGCGACGAGACCGCGAAGGCCGTCGCCCAGGTCACGGAGAGCACGCCGTTGACGACGCCGTGCGAGACGCCGCGCTCGTCGGCGCCGCGTGTCGAGAGCGGGTACATGGCCGTGGCGAGGATCGTGAATCCCGGGGCGATCGCCACCAGCACGAGCAGCTGCGCCGGATCGGAGAGGCCGGTCACGAGGATGGTCGGCAGCGCCACGAGGCCCGCCGCGGCGGCCTGGCCGAGGCGCAGCGGGCCGATCCGCTCGGCGCGGCGGCCGGCCAGCGGGCCTGCGATCGCACCGAGCGCGGCTCCGACCATCAGCGCCGCGCCGATGTGCCAGGTCGGCACGCCGTGCGAGTGCAGATGGCGCGGGACGAGCAGGTCGATGGCGCCCAGGGAGATGGGGTCGATGACCGAGAGCAGGATGGCGGCCTGCACCAGCCGGTTGCTCAGCACCGATCCGATCGAGCGCACGTAGCTGCGCTCTCGCGGCACCGTCACGCCGATCGGGGCACGCAGCGCGAGCGGAATCGTGAGTGCGGCCGCGCCGGCGAGGCACGTGAACGCGAGTCCCGGCGAGGTGGCGTGCGCGAAGGATCCGATGCCGGGCCCGATTACCGCGCCGGTGGAGAACAGCCCCATGACGATGCCGGACTCTCGGGGCAGTCGATCGCGCGGCGTGTTGGCCGAGAGCCAGGCCATGGACGCCGCCCACGTGATGCCCGCGGCGATGCCCTGCAGCATGCGCGCGCCGACGAGCACCGATGCGGTCGGGGCGACCGCGAACGCGAGCGTCGAGATCGTCAGCAGGAACGAGGCGGTGAGCGCCATGCGTCGACCGCCGACGCGGGGTGTGAGGTACCCGGCCAGCAAGCCGATCACAGGCGCCGGCAGCGGATAGGCGGCGAGCACGAGCCCCGCGCCCGCCTTCGAGAGGTGGAACTCGTCGGAATAGCTCGGGAGGAGCGGCACGACCGCCTGGTAGAGCGTCGACTCGACGAGCATCGTCAGTCCGACCGCGATCGTGATGCGGCGCGCGTTCACCGCCCGATTCTGCCCGCTCGCGCGCGCCGGGCATCCCACAGGACGGCACACGCCCGCCCGAGACGGGTCCCAAGCTCTACCATGTGGGCGCACGCTCATTCGATTCATTCGCCGACGCAACGCACGCGCCGGCAGCTCGCGCACCACGACCCTCCGATTCGGCGCCCAGGCGCCATTCATCCGCTCTCCAACGGGAGAGCGACCGGAAAGCCTTCCTCCGCGACCTGCCTGCGTACCTGGCCGAGGCACGACTGCACGGGGCCGCACGGCGCTCGCCGGCCGGCCCGAGGAGAACGACCATGCTCGAGGCAGTACTGGCCCTTGTGGGACTTGCCGTCGGGGCTGCGCTCGCCATCGTCTACATGCGCAGTCGCGGCGGCTCCGCCGCTGCGGCCCGTGCAGAGGCGGAGCGCGAGCTCGCCAGCGCCCATCGCGAAGCCGAGGCCATCCGCAAGGAAGCGGAGGTCGCAGCCAAGGAGCACATGCTCGCGGCGCGCAGCGAAGTCGAGGAGCAGCTCAAGGGCCGCAGCCTCGAGGTCGCCCGCTCCGAGGAGCGGCTCGGCGCCCGCGCGGCGCAGCTCGACCAGCTCGCGGCCGATGTCGCGGCGCGCGAGAGCCGTCTGGGCGAACGCGAGACGACGCTCGCCGAGCGAGAAGCGCGTGTCTCGCAGCTCGTCGAGCAGCAGGAGCGCGAGCTCGAGCGCGTCGCGGCGATGACGCAGGCCCAGGCGCGCGAGGCGCTGCTCACGCGCGTCGAGGAACAGGCGCGGCACGACGTCGCCCGGCGCATCCGCACGATCGAGGACGAGGCGCGCCACGAGGCCGATCGGCGCGTGCGCAACATCATCTCCATCGGCATCCAGCGCACCGCCTCGGCGCACGCGGCGTCGACGACGGTCTCGAGCGTCACGCTCCCCTCGGACGAGATGAAGGGGCGCATCATCGGGCGCGAGGGGCGCAACATCCGGGCGCTCGAGAACCTCACGGGCGTCGACGTGATCATCGATGACACGCCCGGCGCCGTGCTGCTCTCGGGCTTCGACGGCATGCGCCGCGAGATCGCGCGCCTCACGCTGCAGCGCCTGATCGCCGACGGGCGCATCCACCCGGCGCGCATCGAGGAGTGCTACGGGCAGGCCAAGCAGGAAGTCGAGGAGGAGATCGTGCGGGCGGGCGAGCAGGCCAGCTTCGACGCCAAGGTGCCCGGTCTGCATCCCGAGCTGCTCAAGGTGCTCGGGCGGCTGAAGTACCGCACGAGCTATGGCCAGAACGTGCTCAGCCACTCGGTCGAGGTCGCGCACGTCGCGGCGATCATGGCCGCCGAGCTGGGCGCCTCGCAGAAGACGGCGCGCCGCGCGGCGCTGCTGCACGACGTGGGCAAGGCGCTGACTCACGAGGTCGAGGGCTCGCACGCCATCATCGGCGCGCAGCTCGCGCGCAAGAACCGCGAGTCGGCTGCCGTGGTGCACGCCATCGAGGCGCATCACTTCGAGGTGGAGCCGCAGACGATCGAGGCGGTGCTCGTGCAGGCGGCCGATGCGATCTCGGCGGCACGGCCCGGCGCTCGCGGCGAGACGATGGAGCACTACGCCAAGCGGCTCGAGGATCTCGAGCGCATCGCGACCTCCAAGCCCGGCGTCGAGCGCTGCTTCGCGATGCAGGCGGGCCGCGACGTGCGCGTCATGGTCAAGCCCGACCAGATCGACGATGACGCAGCGACCGTGCTCTCGCACGAGATCGCGCGCGAGATCGAGGACAGCCTCGAGTACCCGGGCCAGATCCGCGTCACCGTGATCCGCGAGCTGCGTGCGACGGACGTCGCGCGCTGAGTGCACGATCCGTGTCGTCGCATGACGTTGCGTGCGTGGGCCCTGCCCGCGTCGACCTCATCCTGGAGGGCCTGGAGGCGCTGCCCGTGCACGCCGAGCTCGCGCACGCCTCGCGCTCCGAGGTCGCTCCGGGCGGCTCATGCAACGTGGCGATCGCGTGCTCGCGGCTCGGCCTGCGCAGCGTGCTCGTCGCCCCCGTCTGCCAGGACGACCTCGGCTCGATGCTGACCGCGCGCCTGGCCGGCGCGGGCGTCGACTGGGTCGGCCCGCCTGGGATGCGCACCCCGCTGAGCGTCGCGCTCGCCTCGAGCGGCGAGCGCGCGTTCGTGCAGTCGGGCGACCCGCGCCCGGTGCTCGCCGGCGACGTCGCGCTGCTGGGGCCTCGCGCCGTGATCGGCGACATGGAGGGCATTCCGGCCGGGCCGGATGCGCCGCGCATGTACGCCACCTGCGACACGGTCGGCGCGCACCAGGCCGCCGGGAGGCCCGAGCGGCTGATCGGCGCTGCGGGCACGCTGATCGTCAACGCGGGCGAGGCGGCGCTGATCACGGGGCAGAGCGACCCCGAGGAGGGCGCGGTGATCCTCGCGCGGCTCGTGGCGACGGCGATCGTCACGCTCGGCGCCGACGGTGCGGTGGGCGCGAGCGGCGGCATCGTCGCGCACGCCGAGGCTCCTCGACAGCCGGCGCGGGCGTTGATCGGCGCGGGCGACGTGTTCGCGGCCGCGTACGTGTGGGCCGACCTGGCGGGCTCGCCACTGGCCGAGCGCCTCGCGCTGGCCTGCCTCTACGCGACGCTCTCGCTGCGCGCGCAGAGCGTGCTGCGCGGCGCGCTGACGCTGCGCGAGCTCGTGCGCGCCGCGGAGACGCACGGCGTGCCCGTGCCACCCGGCACGGAGTAGCGCGGCTACCGGCGGACGAGCGCCCCAGGGGTTCCTAGACTCCAGAGGAAGATCGCCCACCGCCGCCTGGAGGCCCGCGCCCCATGAGCACGCCCGAGGTCACGCCGTTCCACTCGCAGCTGCCCGTGAAGCTGAGCTTCGGCGACGGCGCGATCGCCGAGCTGGGCGACGTCCTCGCCTCGCTCGGAGCCGGCAGCGCCTTCGTCGTGGTCGAGGAGCCGATGGTCGGCAACGAGAGCCTCGAAGCCGCGCTGCATCACTGCGCCGAGAGCGGCATCCGCCTGGAGCGCTATCTCAAGCCCTCGGGCGAGCCGACGATCGTCGCTGCCGACGAGGTCGCCAGAGCGATCCGGGAGGACAACTGCGAGGCCGTCGTGGGCATCGGCGGCGGCTCGGCGCTCGATCTCGCCAAGGCGGGTCGGCTACTGGCCGATGGCGGCGGGACGGTCTGGGACTACCTCGAGGGCGGCCGGCCGTTCGCCATGCCCGCGCTCCCGCTGGTGCTCTGCCCGACGACCTCCGGCACCGGCGCGGAGGTTTCCGGCGCGTCGGTCCTGACCGACAGCGAGCGCGATCGCAAGGTCGGGATCGCGAACGGGCTGATGCGCGCCCAGCACGCGCTCGTCGATCCCGTGCTCACGCTCGGCCTGCCGCCCGGCCCGACCGCGCACTCCGGCGTGGATGCCCTGGCGCAGGCCATCGGGGCCTGCACGGTGGTCGACGGCAGCCCGCTCTCGGTGGCGTTCGGGCTCGAGGCGGTGCACCACGTCGGGCGCTCCCTCGAGCGCGCGGTCAGGGACGGCTCCGACCGCGACGCGCGGCGCCAGCTGTCGTGCGGCAGCCTCACCGCCGGGCTGGCGATGAATCTCTCCGATTGCGCGGCCGACCACGCGCTCGGCCAGGCGATCGGGTCGATGCTGCACCTCCCGCATGGACTCACCGTCGGCCTCGTGCTGGCCGAGACGCTGGATCGCTCGCGCGTCGATTGCGCGCCGCGGCTCGAGCGTGTGGCCGATGCGCTCGACGAGCCCGACGACGGCTCGGGCGACGGCTCGCGTGCCGTTCGCGCCGTGCGCCGCATCCTCAGGGACGTCTCGTTCCCGACGATGGCCGAAGCCGGGGTGCGCGAGGAGCACGTCGAGCGCCTGACCGAGCTCACGCTCACCGAGCAGGCCTTCTTCTTCGACTACGACTGCCACGAATGGTCGCGCGACGAGGTCGCCGGCGCCTTCCGTGAGGCGCTCGCCGTGGCCGCGCGTTGACGGCCCTCCACGACAACCACAATCACCTCGTCGCCAACGGCGATGCAGGCGCGATGGTGCGAGCGGCCGACGCCGCCGGGCTCGCCAGCTTCGCGTTCACCGAGCACGTCTTCCACATCGAGGAGGTGCGCGCGGCCAGTCGCTACGTCGGCACGCGCTGGGATGGCGAGCTCGAGGGGCCGCCGATCGGCATCGACCGCTACCTGAGCGAGATCGCCGCAGCCGCCGGCGCGGCGCACGCGGTGAAGGTCCAGGTCGGCCTCGAGCTCGAGCACTGGCCGGACGATCCCCTGGTGGGCCAGGTACAGGAGGCCTTCGTGGCCGAGCACGCCGGCGTGTGGGACCTGGTGCTCGGCTCGGTGCACTGCCTGAGCGGCGATCACTCGATCTTCGACCCCGCGATGCCCCTGTCTTCCGAGGAGGCCTGGGACGACTACTTCGCACGGCTCGGCGATGCCGTCGAGCACGGCGGCTACGACGTGGTCACGCACCCGGTGCGGCTCGCAGTCAGCCGGCCCGCAGCCGCCCGCGGATGTCGCCGAGCGCCTCGACCGGCTGGCCGGACTGGCCGCGGCGAACGATACGGCGCTCGAGGTCAACGGCTCGGACGTGCGCTTCTACCCCGAGCTCGTGCGGCTCCTGTGCGAGTCGATCGGACGCGCCGGCGCGCCCGTCAGCCTGGGCTCGGACGCGCACCGTCCGGCGCGCGTGGGCGGCGTAGGGGAGGGTGTCGAGATGCTGCGCGCGGCGGGCGTGCGCACGGCGGTGGCCTTCGAGCACGGCCGCCGGCGCGACGTTCCCCTGTGACCGATCATCCGCCGCGCTCGGCGTTCGCACTGCTCGCGTTCGCGATCACCGTCTTCGTGCTCTCGTTCCCGCTGCTCGTCGTCGCCTTGCGCGACTTCGGGCCCGCCGCCGCCACGTTCATCCGCATGCTCATCGCCGCCGGCGTGCTGGCGATCGCGGCGCGCGGGAGCTTCGGCGAGCTGAGAGGCTATGCGCGGCGCATCGCGCTGATCGGCGGCTTCGGCCTCGGGCTGCAGTCCTGGATGCTGGCCTACGCCACCCAGCACGTCGGCGGTGCGCTGCCGGCGCTCGTGCTCGGCCTCGAGCCGATCGTGATCGGGCTCGTCGGCAGTCTCGTGCTGCGCGAGCACGTGGGTCTGCGACTGCGCATCGCCTTCCTGATCGGCCTGGTCGGGGAGGCGATCCTGACCGGGGTGGTCGACGGTGGGATTCGGCGACCTCGCGCTGCTGCCGCTGGCCGCACTGGCGGGTGTGGTCACGCTCTTCTCGCTCTACAGCGTCGCCCTGCGCCAGATGGCGGCGCTGCCCTCGGCGGCGGTCGTCTGCCTGGCCTCGATCGGCGGTGCTCTCGCGGTGTCCCCGCTCTTGCTCGCCGAGGCGATCCGCGGCGACGCCGTCTCGAAGCTCACGCCCGGGCCTGTCGCCGCGCTGCTCTTCATGGCGGTCAGCGCGAGCGCGCTCGGCTCGCTGGCCTGGGCTGCCGTGCTCTCGCGTGTGCGGGCCGCCGTCGCGGCGCTCGGGCTCTACCTGATCCCGATCGGCGGCGCCCTGGCGTCGCACTTCTTCCTCGACGAGCCGCTCTACGCGCGCGATGCGGTGGGTGCGCTGATCGTGATCGCGGCGGTCTTGCTGGCCCGTTCCGGAGGACGTACTCGCCAGGCCTCCTAGATGTTCTCACTGAGCTGAGCGTGAGTGGCTGGGGTGGCTGGAGCGGCAGGAGTGCGGCGTCCCGAAAAGGCGGCGACGCCGTCGCGGGACGGGTGCTCCAGAGCCTCGTACACTCGCCCACACGGTCGCGGGATCGAGGTCTGGCGGGAGTCCGCGCAGCGCGCGACTGCCAGACCGCAGGTGATCCAGGCGCGCCAGGCGCCACGGTCACTCGGTGAGAACGTCTTAGACTGAAGCCGATGCGCCGCTACAGCGTCACCACGTTCGGGTGCCAGATGAACGTCCACGATTCCGAGCGCATGAAGGGCCTGCTCGAGTCGCTCGGACTGGGCGAGGCGACCGAGCCGGAGGAAGCCGACGTGCTCGTGTTCAACACGTGCACGATCCGCGAGAAGGCCGACGAGCGCTTCCACGCGCGGCTGATGGACGCGCGAGCGGCCAAGCTGCGAGATCCGTCCAAGGTGATCGTCGTCGGCGGCTGCTGGTCGGAGTCGGTCAAGGACGAGCTGTTCGAGCTCTATCCGTTCGTCGACCTGGCCTACGGGCCGGGCAACATCTCGCGGCTCGGCGAGTTCATCCAGGCCGGGGGCGACGTGCCGCGCGGGCACTTCTCGACGTTCGACGAGTTCTCCGGCGACCTGCCGATGCGCCGCGAGCGGCCGTTCCAGGCCTGGCTGCAGATCTCGCAGGGCTGCAACTCGACCTGCTCCTATTGCATCGTCCCGTCGGTCCGCGGTCGCGAGCAGTCCCGGCCGGCGGCACAGCTCGTGGCCGAGGCCGAGCGCTTCGCGGGCGAGGGCGTGCGCGAGCTCACGCTGCTCGGCCAGAACGTCAACTCCTGGGGTCGCGACCTGCCCCTGGCCGATCGCCGGGGCTTCGGTGAGCTGTTGCGGATGCTCGACGCGGTGCCGGGCATCGAGCGCATCCGCTACACGAGCCCGCACCCCAAGGACATGCGCGACGACGTGATCGCGGCCCACCGCGAGTGCGCGTCGGTGTGCGAGCACGTCCACCTCCCGCTGCAGTCGGGCTCGACGGCGGTCCTGCGCGCGATGCGGCGCACCTACTCGCGCGAGCGCTTCGTCACGCTGGCGGCCAAGCTGCGCGAGGCCGTGCCGGGGCTTGCTCTCACGACCGATGTGATCGTCGGCTTCCCGGGCGAGAGCGAGGCCGACTTCGCCGAGACGCTCGCGGTCTGCGAGGAGGTCTCCTTCGACCACGCCTTCACGTTCATCTACTCGCCGCGGCGGGGGACGGACGCGGCGCGCATGGGGGAGCAGATCGCCGAGGACGTCAAGCGCGAGCGCCTGGAGCGGCTCGTCGAGGTCATCCAGCGGCACGCGCACGCACGCAACCAGCAGCTCGTCGGCACGCTGCAGGAGGTGCTCGTCGAGGGCCCGTCGCGTACCGACGCCGAGGTCATGCGCGGGCGCACGCGCACCAACAAGACGGTGCTGCTGACGAACGCCGAGCCGGGCGAGCTCGTCTCGGTGCGCATCGAGGCCGCGACCTCGCAGACGCTGCGCGGCACGCGCGAGCGCATTCCCGCCGCTGTCTAACCGCCCGATGGTCGTCGGCATCTTCGGCGCGACTGCCTCGGGCAAGTCGGCGCTGGCCCTCGCGCTCGCACGCCGCGTCCCGTGCGAGATCGTGAGCGTGGACTCGATGCAGGTCTACGCGGGCGTCGAGACGCTCACGAACCAGCCGAGCGCGTCCGAGCGAGACGAGGTGCCGCACCACCTCGTCGGCTATCTCCCGCTGACCGAGACGAGCTCGGTGGGCGCCCACACGCCGCGCGCCCATGCCGCCATCGACGCGATCGCCGAGCGCGGCGCCGTGCCGCTCGTCGTGGGCGGGACGGGGCTGTATCTGCGCGCCGCGCTGACCGATCTGGGGCTGCCGCCTGCGGTCTCGAGCGCCGAGCGGGAGCGCTGGGAGCGGCTCTACGACGAGCGGGGAGGCGATGCGGCGCTGGCTGAGCTGGCGAGCCGCGATGCGCGCGCGGCCGGCGCGGCTCCACGCCAACGACCGCCGGCGGGTCGTGCGCGCGCTCGAGCTCGCCGCGGCGGGCGCCAGCCTGGCTCCGCAGAGCGACCGGCTGTGGGACGGCCCGCTGCGACGGCCGGCGCAGGTCGCGGTCGTGTCGTGGCCGCGCGCGGAGCTGCGGGCACGCATCGGCGAGCGTACCGAGGCGATGCTCGCGAACGGGGCCGTGGACGAGGTGGAGGCGCTGCGCGAAGGCGGCGTCGAGCCATCCCCGACCGCCTCGCGCATCCTCGGCCTGGCGCAGATCGGCGCCTATCTCGAAGGCCGCGCGACGCTCGCCGAGTGCTCGGCGGAGATCACGCTGCGCAGCGGGCAGTACGCCCGCAGGCAGGAGACGTGGGCGCGTAGGATCCCCGAGGCCATCGAGCTCGCAGGCGCCGACGGCCCCGAGCGCAACGCCGACCGCCTGCTGGAGCTGATCCGTTGACGTCCGATCCCGAGGCACTCGCGCGGCTCGCGCTCGAGCTCGTCGCGGTCCCGAGCGTGACCGGCCAGGAGGCGGCGCTCGCCGACCTGGTCGAGGCGCGCTGCCGCGCATTCGGCGGCGTGGAGGTCGAGCGCCTCGGAAACGCGCTCGTCGCCCGCGTGGGCGAGCGCGACGACGCGGTGGCGCTGGTCGGGCACCTCGACACCGTGCCGCCCTGGGAGGGTCACACGCCGCGGCTCGACGGCCTGCGCGTGATCGGGCGCGGCGCGGCCGACATGAAGGGCGGCGATGCGGCGATCCTCGCGGTGCTCGAGCAGTGCGCGAGCGCGGGCTCCGACGTCGTGTGCGTCTTCTACGACCGCGAGGAGGGGCCGAACCGCGAGAACGGCATCCACACCGTGCTCTCGCGAATCGCGCCTGCTCGGGCGCCCGGCCTTCGCCTTCGTCGGCGAGCCGACGGGCTGCGACGTGCACGCGGGCTGCGTCGGCGTCGTCAATGCCGACCTCGTCTTCCACGGGCGCACCGCGCACAGCGCCCGGCCGTGGGAGGGCGACAGCGCGATCCTGCGCGCCGTGCCCTTCCTCGAGCGTGCCTCGCGCACGGCGCACCGGCCGGTCGAGGTCGAGGGCCTCACGTTCCACGACACGCTCTGCATCACGCAGATCCACGGCGGCGTGGCGCGCAACGTCGTGCCCGACCGCGTCGAGCTGGCGCTCAACGTGCGCTTCGCGCCCGGGCGGGAGGCGGCGGCGGCGCGGGCCGAGATCGAGGAGCTCGTGGCGGGCGAGGGCGAGCTCACCTGGCTCGACGAGAGCCCGGCGGCAGCTCCGCGGCTGTCCGAGCCCGTGCTCGCGCGGTTCCTGGCCGAGAGCGGCGTGCAGGTCTTCCCGAAGCAGGCCTGGACGGATGTCGCGTCGCTGCAGGCGCACGGCATCCCGGCCGTCAACTACGGACCGGGGGAGGCGCCTCAGGCGCACCAGCCGGGCGAGTGGGTCGACGGCGAGGCGATCGCACGCGTGGCCTCCACGCTCGCCCGCTTCCTGCAGAAGCGCTGATCGTTACCGTTGGGCCATGCAGATCGCGAAATGGCAGGCGCTCGGGAACCACTTCCTGGTGTGTGAGGACCCGCCCTGGCCGATCACGCCGGCGCGCGCGCGCCTGCTCTGCGATTTCGCGCTCGGGCTGGGAGCCGACGGCGTCCTCGAGCTGACGCTGGCCGGCGACGAGGTCGCCGTCGTGGTGCACAACCGCGACGGCTCGATCGCCGAGATCTCGGGCAACGGCACGCGCATCGCCGTCGCCCATGCCGCCGAGCGCCTCGGGCGCAGGGAGCTGCGCGTGCGCACGGGCGCCGGCACCGGCGAGGCCAGCGTGCTCGACGACGGCCGCATCTCGGTGCGCCTCGGACGGGCGGCGCTGGAGGGCCCGCAGGAGGATCGCAGCGCCGCCGACCCGGGCGTCGACTACCGCTTCGTCACGGTCGGCAATCCGCACGCCGTCCTGACCGTCGCCGATCCCGAGTCGTTCGCGCTTGAGCGACGAGGGCCCGCGGCTCGAGACGCACCCGCGCTTCCCCGAGCGCACGAACGTCGAGGCCATCGCCGTCGTCGACGACCACCGCGCTGCGCATGCGCGTGTGGGAGCGCGGCGTCGGCGAGACGCAGGCCTGCGGCTCGGGCGCCTGCGCCTCGGCGGTGGCGGCGATCGTCGACGGCGCCTGCGCGTCGCCCGTGACGGTCGACATGCCGGGAGGCAGCGTCGAGGTGGGCGTGGACGACGCGCTCGGCCTGACGCTCACCGGCACGGCGCAGCGCGTCTACGTCGCCGAGCTGGACGAGGCGCTGCTCGCCCGGCTCGAACGAGCTGCCTGATGCGCGGCTCGAGCCGCCTCGACGGCGTTCCCGAGTACCTCTCGACGCGCCTCATGCGCACGGTCGCCGAGGCGCGGGCGCGCGGCGTCGACGTCATCTCGCTCGGCATCGGCGACCCGGACACGCCTCCGCCCCTCGACCTGCGCGAGGAGCTCGGCGCGCAGGCGCTGCGCGACGACCGCCACGTCTACCCGTCGAATCTCGGCATCGCGCCGCTGCGCGAGGCCGTGGCCGCGCACTACGCGCACCCGCTTCGGCGTCGAGCTCGATCCCGGAGAGCGAGATCATCCCGCTGCTGGGCGCCAAGGAGGGGCTCGCGCATCTCTGCCTGGCCCAGCTCGATCCGGGCGACGTCGCGCTCGTGGCCGATCCCGGATACCCGGTCTACTACGGCGGGCCGGCGCTCGCGGGCGGCGAGGCGGTCGGGCTGCCGCTGCGCGAGGAGAACGGCTTCCTGCCCGACCTCGACGCGGTGCCGCTTCGAGGTGAGCCGCCGCGCGAACCTGCTCATCTGCGGCTATCCCAACAACCCGACCGGCGCGGTCGCAGACCTGGAGTTCTTCCAGCGGCTGGCGGCCTGGGGGACGCAGCGCGGCGTGGCGATCTGCCACGACAACGCCTACGCGGAGCTGACCTACGACGGGCTCGTCGCTCCGAGCTTCCTGGCCGCGCCGGGCGCGCGCGAGGCGGGCATCGAGATCTACTCGCTCTCCAAGTCGCTCTCGATGCCGGGCTGGCGGATCGCGTTCGCGGTCGGCAACGCCGAGCTGATCGGGCGCCTGCGCACGCTCAAGACCAACATCGACTCGGGCATGTGGCTCGCAGAGCAGCACACGGCGATCCGCGCGATCGAGCGCATCCCGTCGTTCACGGCCGAGCTGCGCGAGCTCTACGAGCGCCGCCGCGACCTGCTCTGCGACGGCCTGGATGCGCTGGGCCTCGAGCACACGCGCCCGAGCGGAGCGCTCTACGTGTGGGTGCGCGTTCCGGGCGGGGGCGGCTCGGTGGCCTTCGCGGAGCGCCTGCTGGAGGGCGCGGCCGTCGTGGTCGGCCCCGGCGCGGCCTATGGCCCGACGAGCGACGGCTACGTGCGGCTCTCGCTGACGGTCTCCGAGGAGCGCATCGGCCGAGGCCGTCGAGCGCATCGGCCGCGTGCTCTGTAGCTCGAGGCCGGATATCCGTCGTGCGCCCTGGTACATATGCTCCAGCCGTGGGTGAAGCCACGAAGCTGATCGAGTACGACGCACGGCCCGAGCGCGCCGTGCTGGTCGCCGTGCTCGCGCAGGGGGCCGACGAGGAGCGCGAGCTGGCCGAGATGCGCGAGCTGCTGCGCACCGCCCAGGTCGACGTCGTGGCCACGCTCGTTCAGCACCGCGCGAGCATCCACCCGCGCACGTACGTCGGCAGCGGCAAGCTGAAGGAGCTGAAGGAGCTCGCCAAGGAGCTCGAGGCCGAGGTCATCGTCACCGAGGACGAGCTCTCGCCCAGCCAGCAGCGCGTGCTCGAGGACGAGCTCGGCATGCGCGTCGTCGACCGCACGCGCGTGATCCTCGACATCTTCGCGCTGCACGCGCACTCGGCCGCCGGCAAGCTCCAGGTCGAGCTCGCGCAGCTCGAGTACAACATGCAGCGCATGCGCGGCATGTGGAAGCACCTCGAGCGCCTCGGCGGCGGCGTCGGCACCCGTGGCCCGGGCGAGTCGCAGCTCGAGACCGACCGCCGGCTGGCGCGCACGCGCATCTCGCTGCTGCGCCGCCGCCTGCGCGAGCTGCGCAAGCAGCGCGCGACGATGCGCCGCCAGCGCGAGCGCAACGAGGTGCCGAGCGTGGCGCTCGCCGGCTACACGAACGTCGGCAAGTCGACGCTCCTGAACGTGCTCACCGGCTCCGAGGTGTCGTCGGCCGACCGCCTCTTCGAGACGCTCGACCCGACGACGCGCTCCTACGACTACCTCGGGCGGACCTACCTCCTGACCGATACGGTCGGCTTCGTGCGCAAGCTGCCGCACCAGCTCGTGGCCGCGTTCGCCTCGACGCTCGAGGAGACGCTGCTCGCCGACCTCGTGCTGCACGTCGCCGATGCCTCCGCCGACGAGGAGGAGCGCGAGCGGCAGATCGCCTCGGTGGAGCGCGTGCTCGACGAGATCGGTGCCGCCGAGATGCCGCGCCTGCTCGTGCTCAACAAGGTCGACATGTGCAGCGCCGAGGAGCGGCGCCGGCTGCAGAACGCGAATCCCGACGCCGTGCTCGCCTCGGCGCGCACGGGCGAGGGGATCCTCGACGTCGAGCGCGCGATCGGCGAGCACTTCGCCGGACGCTTCGAGCGGGTCGCACTGCTCGTGCCGTTCGACCAGGGCGGCGTGCTGGCCGAGCTGTACGCGCTCGGATCGCCCCTCGAGCGCGAGGACACCGCCGAAGGCGTGCTCATCCGCGCCCATCTCCCGCACGCGCTGGCCGAGCGCTACGCGTCGTTCCGGCTCGTTCCCACCGGTGCGTGAGGCCGACGTGCTCGAGCTCCCGGTGCGCCTCCTGCACCCCGATGCTCGACCGCCCTCGCGCGCCTACGAGGGCGACGCCGGCTTCGATCTCGTCAGCGTCGAGGCGGCCGTCCTCGCGCCCGGGGAGCGCGCATCGCTGGGCTGCGGCATCGCCATCGAGCTGCCGGAGGGCACCTGCGCCCTCGTGCTGCCGCGCTCGGGCCTGGCGCGCGACCACGGCGTGACGGTCGTCAACTCGCCCGGGCCTCATCGACAGCGGCTATCGCGGCGAGCTGCGCGTGACGCTGATCAACACCGACCGCCGCGCCGCCTTCGAGGTCGAGCCCGGCATGCGCATCGCGCAGCTGGTCGTGCTGGCGCTGCCGCAGGTCGCCATCGTCCTCCGCGACGCGCTGGCGGCCAGCGCGCGCGGCGACCAGGGATTCGGGTCGAGCGGCCGGACGTGAGCCACGAGCCCCCACGACTGCGCGTCAGCGGTCTCCTGCATCGCGGCGATTCGCTCGTGCTCGTGCGGCACGAGAAGGCCGGCCGCGCCTACTGGCTGCTGCCCGGCGGCGGCGTCGAGGCCGGCGAGACGATGGAGCACGCGCTGCGCCGCGAGCTGGCGGAGGAGTGCGGCCTGCGCGGGCTGCCCGATGCCCACCCCGTCGCGCTGGCCGAGTCGATCGCCCCGCCCCGCGACGGCTCCCGGCGCCACGTCGTGCACGTCATCTACGCCATTCCGCTGCCCGATGCGCCGCTGCTCATGCCCTCCAGCGACCCCGCGGTGCGCGACGTGCGGGTCGTCCGCCGGCCCGAGCTGGCCGAGCTCGACCTGCACCCGCCGATCCGGCCGTTCCTCGAGCGCTGGCGCGCGGGTGATCCGTTCGAGCACCTGGGCGCGCTCTGGACTCCTTAGCGCGACCTGATGCGGGTAGCCCCCTGGGGTGGAACCGGCCGATCGATTAGCGTCTGCAGCCTATGCAGACCATGCAACGAGCGGTAGAGGGGTTCGAGCAGGAGCTCGAGCCGCTGCTCCAGGCGCAGATGCTGGCCGATTGGGACGCCTCCATCGACGCCAGTGACGAGCACGAGCAGCAACTCGTCGAGGCGTCGAAGCGCGTCGACGCGGTGCTCTGCGAGCGCGAGCGCTACCGGCAGCTGGTCGAGGCCGATCGAGCCGGCAACGCCGACGCCGAGCTCGCCAGGCGCGTGCGGGTGGCGCGCCTGTGGAGCGAGGCGGGGCAGCGCGATCGCGACGTGGCCGATCGCATCATCGAGTCGGAGGCCCGTCTGGGCTCGCTCTTCTCGCGTCACCGCGGGCAGCTGGCGTGGCGCGACGTCAACGACAACGAGCTCGCGAAGGTCTTCCGCGAGTCTTCCGATCGCGCCGAGCGGCGCGAGGCCTGGGAGGCGGCGAAGTCGATCGGCCCGCACGCCGCACCGCTCGTGCGCGAGCTCGCGCATCTGCGCAACGAGGCGGCGCGAGGGCTCGGGTACCGCGACCACTTCGTCTTCGCGCTGACGGTCGAGGAGCTCGACGAGAGCTGGCTCCTGAACCTGCTGGACGACCTCGACGCACGCCTCGCTCCGACCTGGGAGCGCACGAAGGACGCCATCGACGCGGGCCAGCGCGCACGGCTCGGGCTCGCTCCCGGCCAGCTGCTCGAGCCCTGGGACTACGCCGATCCGTTCTTCCAGGAAGCGCCCGCGGACAGCGACGACCCGCTCGAGGAGGCGCTCGCGCACCTCGACCCCGTCGAGGTCGCCCGCAGCTACTTCCGTGCGCTCGGCGACGATGTCGACGGCGTCCTCGCGGGCAGCGACCTCTACCCGCGCGACGGCAAGAACCAGCACGCCTTCTGCGCCGACATCGACCGCCGGCACGACGTCCGCATCCTCGCCAACTGCGAGCCCGGAACGCGCTGGCTCGGCACGATGGTGCACGAGCTCGGTCACGCCGTCTACGACCTCGCGATCGACTCCGAGCTGCCCTGGCTGCTGCGCGAGCCCGCGCACACCTTCACGACCGAGGCCATCGCGATGCTCCACGGCCGCCTCGTGCGGGACGAGACGTTCCTGGAGCGCTTCGCGGGCCTCGAGCCGGCGATCGCGCGCGACGCGCGCAACGCCGAGATGCTGCGGCGCGAGCTGCTCGTGTTCGTGGCGTGGGTGCAGGTGATGACGCGCTTCGAGCGCGAGCTCTACCGCGATCCCGACCAGGACCTCGGCCGGGTCTGGTGGCAGCTCGTCGAGCGCTACCAGCGCGTGGCGCGCCCGGCGGGCGAGCGACCCGACGACTGGGCCTGCAAGATCCACGTCGCGCTGGCGCCCGTCTACTACCAGAACTACCTGCTGGGAGAGGTGACGGCCTCGCAGCTGGCCCATTCGCTGGCGCGCGAGACCGGCGACGCGAGTCCCGCGGTCGAGCCCGCCGCCGCCGGGAAGTTCCTGCGCGAGCGCTTCATGCGCCCCGGCTCGTCGCTGCGCTGGGATGCGCTGATCGCACACGCGACGGGCGAGCCGCTGAGCGTCGATCATCTCGCGAACTGGCTCGCCACTGCCTAGGAGGCCGAACGTGCTGTTCATGCTCGTGGAGCGTTTCAAGAACGCCGATCCACTCCCCGTCTACCGCCACCTGCGCGACAACGGCCGCGGGCTGCCCGAGGGCCTGCGCTACGTCGACAGCTGGGTCGAGCCCAACTTCGGCCGCTGCTTCCAGGTCATGGAATGCGACGACGCGTCGCTGCTGCAGCAGTGGGTGCTGCACTGGGCGGGCCTCGCCGACATCGAGATCATCCCGGTCGTCACCTCGGCCGAGACGCGGGCGGTCGTCGAGCCGCTGCTCTGACTGCAGCTCGAGCTGCGCGCCGCGGCGGCACCCGCCGCGGCGAGCTCGAGGCCGTCGTCGAGCGGCGCGAGCTCGATCTCGCCGTGCCTGCGCGCCGAGCGCTCGCTCGATCAGCCAGTCGGCCAGCCAGGGATTCTTGGGCAGCAGGGGCCCGTGGACGTAGGTGCCGAGGACGCGGCCTGCACGCGCGCCCTCGAAGCCCGACGAGCCGTCGTTGCCGTGGCCGCTGACGACGCGCGCGAGCGGCTCGCAGCCCGCGCCGAGCAGCGTCTGGCCCGCGTGGTTCTCGAAGCCGACGAGCGTGCGCGGGCCGGCGCCGTCGCCGAGATCGCACTCGCACACGATGTCGCCGATCATGCGCGTCGTCCCCGGCGCGCGTCTCGAGGTCGAGCAGACCGACGCCCGGCATCTCCTCGCCGTTCTGCCCGATGTAGCGGTGGCCCGCCAGCTGATAGCCGCCGCACACGGCCAGCACCGCGGCGCCGCCCGCCACCGCGGCGTGCAGCGCGTCGCGGTGGCGCTGCAGGTCCTCCGCCACGAGCAGCTGGTCGCGGTCCTGGCCGCCGCCCACGAGGTAGAGGTCGGCGGCCTCGGGGTCGAGTCGCCTCGCCGATGCGCAGCGGTCGCTCCTCCAGCTCGAGGCCGCGCCATTCGAGCCGCCGGCGGATGACCTGGACGTTGCCGCGGTCGGCGTAGATCGAGAGGTGCTCGGGGTACAGCTGGCAGAGCACGAGCTTCATGCGGCCGCCTCCTCCCAGTAGGGCCGGGCGAGCCCGCGGCTCGCCACCACCCGCTGCAGCTCGAGCATCGCCGTGTAGGTCGGCAGCACGTAGCCGGCGCCGCCGGCCGACAGCGCGGCCAGCCGGTCGAGCGCCTGCGCGACATCGGGCACGACCTCGATCGCGGACGGCGTCCACGCCGGCGTACTTGAGCCGCAGGGCGGCGTCGGCGGCCCGCGTGCCCGAGGTGACCACGTGGCGCAGGCGCGGCGCGATGAGCTCCCAGTCGACGTCCCAGACCCACGAGACGTCGCGGCCGTCGGCGATGCGGTCGTTGAGCGCGAACATCATCGTCGTGTCGCCGCTCCGGGCAGGATGCGCAGCACCTCGTTGGCGCCGGCGGGGTTCTTGATCAGCAGCAGCACCACGTCGGCCTCGCTCGACGCGCAGGCGCTGGAAGCGGCCGAATGCGCCGCGGAAGCGCCCGAGCCCGTCGGCGATGACCGTCAGCGGCTCGCCCAGCACCGCCGCGAGCGCCGCGGCCGCCAGCGCGTTCTCGACGTTGTAGAGACCCGGCAGCGCGAGCTCGACGCGCACGCGCTCGCTGCCGCGGCAGAGGTCGAAGGCGGTTCCGTCCAGCCCGCGCAGGTTGATGCGCGCGCGGCGACGTCGAGCGGCGCGCGCTCGTTGCCGCAGTTCGGACAGGCGTAGTCGCTGAGGTGCCCGACGTAGGCCGCGCGGTAGTCGTAGGCGTGCCCGCAGCGCACGCAGAAGCGGGCATCGGCGGCGTGGGGGGCGACGGGGAGCGCGACCGACGGGTCGTCGATGCCGTAGCGGACGATCGTGGGGTGCCCCTCGGCGAGCGAGGCCGTGAGCGGGTCGTCGGCGGCCACCACGAGCGTGGTGGCGGGGTCGAGGCCGGCGATCAGCCCGCGCCAGCGCGCGGCCACGAGCTCGAGCTCGCCGTAGCGGTCGAGCTGATCGCGGAAGAGGTTGCCGAGCGCGATCGCGCTCGGCTGCAGCTGCTCGGCGATCGCGGGGAGCGCGGCCTCGTCGCACTCGAAGAGGCCGAGCTCGGCCGTGGCCGCCTCGCGCACGGCGAGTGCCGAGGCGATGCCGGAGGCCAGGTTCGCGCCCGCGCTGTTGCGCGCCAGCTTGACCCGCCCGCGCATGATCTCGGCCAGCAGCGCGCAGGTCGTGGTCTTGCCGTTCGTGGCCGAGACGACGACGCAGCCGCGCGGGAGACGTGCCGCCAGGCGCCGCGGCGCGTCGGGCGCGAGCGCGGTCAGCACGCGGCCCGGGAGCGTCGTGCCGCCGCCCCGTCCCCTTGCGCGCGACGCGAACGCGGTTGCGCGGGCTGCGGCGAGTGCCAGCTTCATCACCGCCGCATGACCTCCACACGGGCAGT
Source organism: uncultured Actinomycetes bacterium (assembly GCA_963713435.1). Lineage (GTDB taxonomy): Bacteria > Actinomycetota > Thermoleophilia > Gaiellales > JALYLC01 > JALYLC01. Next base: position 417,513 of record CAVQLU010000007.1, on the reverse strand, counting down.
CTACGAGGCTCGCGGACCGCAGACGCCCGCGCTCGCGCGCTGCGCAGAGCGCGTATACTCGCCCGCGGTTGCACCGCGTCCGACACGATCGGTTAGCGCACGGGAAGGGACGGATTGGTGGAGGGCAGCAGGTACTCGCAGATCGCCGGTATCGATCCGGAGCGCCTGGATGAATTCCGCGCCGGCATCCGCAAGCGCTACAGCGACGAGCAGATCCTGGCCGAGCTGCGCGCGAGCGCCGAGCGCCTCGGGCGCTCGCCGACGATGCGCGAGTTCGCGGCCGATCCCGAGACGACGGTGCACCCGCAGACCGTGATCGGCCACTTCGGCTCCTGGAACGCCGCCAAGCGCCGCGCGGGGCTGGTGCCACGGCGCTTTGCGACGCGCGAGGAGCTGCTGGCGCGCCTGCGCGAGCTGGGCGAGGAGCTCGGCCGCACGCCGACGGCGCGCGACCTCGAGACCCGGCGCGGGTCGATGCCGTCGAAGTCGCTCTACTGGCACACCTTCGGCTCGCTCACGAACGCGCTGCGCGAGGCCGGCTTCGACGTGCCGGTGGGCGAGGAGCGGCTCGCACGCGCCATCGAGCAGGGCGTCTTCCTGTCCATCCGCAGCGGCCGGCTGCCGAAGTTCGCCGACTGGGCCGAGGCGCGCCGCTCGGATCCGAGCATGCTCACCGAGTGGCAGGTCTACCGCATGTTCGAGGCGCGCCGCGGTGCCTGGTCGACGTTCCAGTTCCTGGTGCGCGAGCAGCTCACGGCGCAGGGCGTCGAGGTCGCGCCCGACGGCGAGCTCATCGCCGAGAAGTAGGCTCTAGGCGGCGAGCTGGGCGCGCTCGGCGCAGAGCGGGCAGGCATCGCTCTGCAGCAGCGCCAGGCCGCCGAGCTCGGCCGCGAACGCGCCGAACGCCGAGGGGTCGTTCAGGAGCAGGCGGCGGTTGAGATCGCGCCACGAGACGGTCGCGTTCTCGAGCGTGAGCACGACCGCCCACACGCTGCCCGGGCCGCGGTTCGAGCTCGCGCGCGGCGTCCTCGCTCGTCCTGCAGCGATCCAGCACGCCGGCGCCGCTCTCGACGTCGATGCCGGCCACGAGCGTGACCGACGCGCCGCGCCCGTCCTCGAGCGTGAAGCGGCGCGTGAAGAAGCCGCCGAGCTCGAGCCCGAAGCCGCGGTAGAAGCGATATCCGCGCCGCACGATCTCCGGCGATTGCCGGCCACGTGCCCGCAGGCCTCGCGCAGCGGCAGCTCGCCGTGTTCGGCCAGCGCCCTGGAGTCGCCCTGAATCGCGCGCAATCGCACGCCTCTGTCATCGGCAGGCGGAGGCGCGGACATGAGAGGGGGATTTCGAAGGTATTCAGCCGATTCGATCGCGCGCGACCGCAGAGCCACGCGCGCCTCGTAGAATCGGGCCCGCATGGGCTCCGTCACGACATCCGACGAGATCCGCCGCTCCTTCACGGACTTCTTCGTCGAGCGCGGCCATATCGCCGATGCCCTCGGCCTCGCTCGTGCCCTCGGCGCTCGACCAGTCGGTGCTGCTCACGACGGCCGGCATGCAGCCCTTCAAGCCGTACTTCCTGGGCCAGGCCGACGCCGCCCGGCGCCGCGTCTCACGTCGGTGCAGCGCTGCTTCCGCGCCGTCGACATCGACGTGGTCGGCTCGACCGAGCGCCACATGACGTTCTTCCAGATGATGGGCAACTTCTCGTTCGGCGACTACTTCAAGCCGGGCGCGGTGGAGATGGCCTACGAGCTCTCCACCGGGCCCTGGGGGCTCGATCCGGAGCGCATCTGGGCGACGGTCTACGAGGGCGACGAGCAGCTCGGCCCGGACGACGTCGCGCGCGAGCTCTGGCTGGAGCAGGGCATCCCGGCCGATCGCATCGTCGAGCTCGGCGAGGACAACTTCTGGAAGGCCGGCCCGACCGGCCCCTGCGGCCCGTGCTCGGAGCTCTACTACGACCGCGGCGCCGAGCACGGCTGCGGCGGCGCCGACTGCAAGCCCGGCTGCGACTGCGATCGCTTCCTGGAGTACTGGAACCTCGTCTTCATGGAGTTCGACCGCGACGACGACGGCGTGCTGACGCCGCTGCCCGCCCAGAACATCGATACCGGCAGCGGGCTGGAGCGGGTCGCGATGCTCCTGCAGGGCGCCGGCAGCGTCTACGAGACCGATCAGACGACGCACGTGATCTCGGCGCTCGAGCGCATGTCGGGCAAGCGCTACGCCGACGGCGGCGACGCCGTGCGCTCGTTCCGCGTGCTCTGCGACCACGGGCGCGGCATGGCCGCGATCGCCACCGACGGCGTGACCCCGTCCAACGAGGGCCGCGGCTACGTGCTGCGGCGCATCATCCGCCGCGCCGTCCTGCACGGCAGCCGCCTCGGCCTCGAGACGCCCTTCCTGGGCGCGCTGCACGAGGTCGTGATCGAGTCGCTGGCCGACGGCTATCCCGAGCTCGCGGAGCACCGCGACGACGTGCGCCGCCTGCTCGAGGCCGAGGAGGAGCGCTTCTCGCAGACGCTCGCGACCGGCTCGCGCCTGCTCGACGACCTGATTGCGCGAGCGCGCGACGCAGGGCGAGTCGAGCCTGCACGCCGGCGATGTCTTCGAGCTGCACGACACGCACGGCTTTCCGGTCGAGCTGACGGCGGAGCTGGCGCGCGACGCCGGCCTCGGCATCGATCTCGAAGGCTTCGAGGGCCACATGCAGGCGCAGCGCGAGCGCGCCCGCACGGCCGCCAGGCGCGGCGATCGCGTCGACGACGAGCGCATCGCGCGCTTCACGCGCTCGGCCGCGCGCACGGAGTTCGTGGGCTACGACACGCTCGAGGTCGAGACGCAGGTGGTAGCCGTCGAGCCCGTCGCCGAAGGCCTCACGCTCGTCAAGCTCGCGCACTCGCCGTTCTACCCCGAGGGCGGCGGCCAGGTTTCGGACGCGGGTGAGATCAGCGCTCACGCCGTGCGCGGCCAGGTCGAGTCGGTCTACCGCCTCGACGGCGACCAGGCGCTGCTCGTGCGGCTGGACGGCGAGCTCGCGCCCGGCGACAGGGTGCACGCCCGGGTCGACGTCTCGCAGGCGCCGGCCGACGATGGCCAACCACACCGGCACGCACCTGCTGCAGCGCGCGCTGCGCAACCACCTGGGCGAGCACGTCAAGCAGGCGGGCTCCGCCGTGCGTCCCGAGGGCCTGCGCTTCGACTTCACGCATCCCTCGCCGGTCACCGCCGAGGAGCTGCGCGCGGTCGAGGACGAGGTCAACCGCGTCGTGCTCGAGGATCACGACCTGAACATCTTCGAGACCTCGCAGGACGCGGCGCGCGAGCTCGGCGCCACGATGCTGTTCGGCGAGAAGTACGGCGACATCGTGCGCGTCGTCGACATCACCGGCTACTCGATGGAGCTGTGCGGCGGCACGCACGTGCGCTCGACCTCCGCGGTCGGCCCGTTCACGATCGTGCGCGAGTCGTCCGTGGGCCAGGGCGTGCGGCGCATCGAGGCGATCACAGGCGCCGAGGCGCTCGGCGCGCTGCGCCGTTCCGACCGCGCGGCGCGCGAGGCGGCTGCCTCGCTGCGCACCCCGCCCGAGCAGCTGCCCGAGGCCGTGGCGACGCTGTCCGAGCGCGTGCGCGAGCTCGAGAAGGCGGCCCGCGCCGGTGGCGGGGGCAACGGCGGAGGCCCCGATCTGGCTGCGCTGACTGCGGGTGCGGCCGAGCGCGGGCGCCTGAAGGTGCTCGCCGTGGAGGCCCCGGAGGGCATCGCTGGGCGACTCGCTGCTCGAGCTCGCCGATCGCCTGCGGGGTGCGCTCGGGCCATCGGCCGTCGTGCTCGGCGCGCGCGACGGCGAGCGGGTGCAGCTCGTCGCGAGCATGACGCCCGAGGCCGTCGAGGACGGGCTCGACGCCTCGGCCGTGATCAAGGAGATCGGGCCCGATCGTGGGCGGTGGAGGCGGTGGGCGCCCGGCGATGGCGCGCGCGGGCGGCAAGGACGCGAGCCGCCTGGACGAGGCGCTCGACGCCGCGCGCCGCCTGCTCTCGGCGTGAAGGCGCTCGCGCTGGACTACGGCAGCGCGCGCACCGGCGTCGCGGTCAGCGACCCGAGCGGCACGCTCGCACGGCCGCTCTGCGTGGTGCAGAAGGTGGGCGGCAAGAGCGGGATGGCCGAGCTGTGTGCGATCATCGACCGCGAGGCGCCCGGGGTGGTCGTCGTCGGTCTGCCGCTCACGTTGCGCGGCGAGCGAGGGCCCCAGGCGATCGAGACCGAAGCGTTCGTCGCCCGTCTGCGCAGCCGATGCAGCATCCCGATCCTTACCGAGGACGAACGCCTGACGACGTCGATAGCGCGACGGATGCCTACGACGTCCCCGACGTCCCGCCGCCCGACGCCGGGGGAGGACGCGCAGGCGGCGGCGGTGCTGTTGCAGACCTTCCTCGACCGGCGCTCGGCGGAGTAAGGCGCCGCCGCGGGCGCCGGCTGCTGATCGCGGCCCTCGTCCTGCTGGCCGTGATCGCCGTGGGGCTGTTCGCCGCCGATCGCTTGCTCTTCGGCGATCCGTCGGGACCGCCCGGCGCCGCGGTCGAGGTGCGTATCCCGGACGGCGCGTCGGTGGAGCGCATCGGCGACATCCTCGACACCGCCGGCGTCGTCGGCAACGGCCGGGTGTGGGCGCTCAAGGTGCGCCTGCACGGCGACGGGGGCGGGCTGCGCTCGGGCACCTACCAGCTGCGCGAGAACGAGCGCTACGGCGTCATCCTCTCGGCGCTGCACGCCGGCCCGGCCGCCGCGCCGACGATTCGCCTGACGATTCCCGAAGGCAAGGCGATCCGCGACATCGCGCGGGAGGACGCTCCGCGTGCGGGCATCTCCCCGGCGGCCTACCGCAAGGCCGTGCGCGCCGCTCATCCGCCTCCGGGCTACAAGGCGACCGGCGACGAGCGGCTCGGCATGGAGGGCTTCCTCTTCCCCGCGACCTACACGCTCACGAAGCCCGTCTCCGCCTCGCACCTCGTCTCGCAGCAGCTGAGCGCCTTCCAGCGCCAGACGGCGACGATCGACTTCCGCCAGGCAGCGCGCAAGAACCTGACGCGCTACGACGTGCTCATCATCGCCTCGATGATCGAGCGCGAGGCCGCCTATCCGGCCGACCGCGCCAAGATCGCCGCGGTCATCTACAACCGCCTGCACGCCAACATGCCGCTCGGAATCGATGCCACGATCCAGTACAGAGTCGGCTCCTGGCGCGTGCTGAACGCGCGCGACCTGCGCGTCAAGGGCGGCTACAACACGCGCACGAACCGCGGGCTGCCGCCCACGCCGATCTCGAATCCCGGGCTGGCGTCGCTGAACGCCGCCGCGCACCCGGCCAAGGTGCCGTACCTGTACTACGTCGCGATCCCGGGCGATCCGAAGCGCCGGCACCACTTCTCGCGCACCTACGCCGACTTCCAGCACTTCCAGCAGACGCACCCGGCATGACGATCACGGGTGCGACGCGCGTCGCCTGCGTGATCGGCGATCCGGTCGAGCACTCGCGCTCGCCGCGCATGCAGAACGCCGCCGCCGAGGCGCTCGGCCTCGACCGCGTCTACGTGGCGCTCCGGGTCGCCCCCGCCGAGCTGGAGGAGGCCGTCCGCGGCCTGGCCGCCCTCGGTGTGGACGGCGTCAACGTCACGCTGCCGCACAAGGCCGCCGTCGCCGCGCTGTGCGACGAGCTCGCTCCCGAGGCGCTCGATGCGGGAGCGGTCAACACGCTCAGCTTCGGCAGCGGCCGCGTGCGCGGCGATCTCACCGACGGGAGCGGACTGCTCGCGGCGCTGCCCGCCGTGCCCGAACGCGTCGTCCTGGTCGGCGCCGGCGGGAGCGCCCGGGCGGCCGCCGCGGCGCTGCTGCGCGCGGGCACCCGCAGGCTGAGCATCGTCGCGCGGCGCCACGAGGCTGCGCAGGAGCTCGCGCGTGCGCTGGCGCCGCTCGCGCCCGGGGCCGAGCTCGAGGCGCTGACGGCGGCACCGGAGGAGCGGGGCGGCTTGCTCGTGCACTGCACGCCCACCGGCGGCATCGCCGACCTCAAGGGGCTTCCCGTGTCTGCCGATGTGATCGAGCGGATGGACGCTGTGGCCGATTTCGCATACCGCGCCGACGGCTCGCCGACGCCGCTCGCCTCCGCCGCGCTCGCGGCGGGCCTGCCGGTGGTCGACGGGCTCGAGCTGCTCGTGCGGCAGGGCGCCCTGTCCTTCCAGCTCTGGACGGGTGTCGAACCGCCGCTCGACGTCATGCGTCGCGCGGTCCGCGGCGGGTGAGCGCCTCCGTCGCCGCGCTCACCGCCGTCGGCGGTGGAGTCGCAGCGCTCGGCTGGGAGCCGCTCGAGCCGTATCTGATCCGGCAGCTCGGGGGAGGCCGTCGAGCAGCCGGAGTGGACGCGCCGCGTCACGGCCCGGCCCATCCTGGTGCTGGTCTCGGCGCTCGCCTGCGGTGCCACGGGTTGGAAGTACGGCGGTAGCGGCGGGCTGATCTCGGCGCTGCTCCTGGCGTTCGCGCTCGTCGGACTCACCTCGATCGACCTGCGCTACCGCATCCTCCCCGACCGCATCACGCTGCCGCTCGGCGTCGCGGGCCTCGCGATCGCCGCCGTGCGCGACCCCTCCGACCTGCCCGAGCTCCTGATCGCCGCCTTCGCCGCAGGCGGATTCCTGCTCATCGCGGCGCTGCTCTCGCCCTCGGGCCTCGGCATGGGCGACGTCAAGCTCGCGTTCGTGCTCGGCATCTTCCTGGGGCGCTCGGTCACCGTGGCGATCGTCGTGGGCCTCATCAGCTCGGCCATCCCGGCCATCCTGCTGATGCTCATCCACGGCCGCAAGGCGCGCAAGATGCACCTCGCGCTGGGGCCGTTCCTGGCGTTCGGCGGCATGGTCGCGCTGCTCGCGGGCGATGACGTCATCGCCTGGTACACGGGCTAGCCCGGCTCCGTCACCCGGAGGGGGGATGGGGCTGAGGGGTGTCTGGAAGCATCCTGGGAGCATGAGCGCAGTGCCACGAGCAGCGGTCGGCATGCCGGTACCGGGGTCGCACCTCACGCTCGCCACGCTGCTTGGCGCGGCCGAGGCGCTCGTGGTCGAGAGCATCGAGGGCGACGTCGTGGTGCTGAGCGCTGGACCCGGTCTGCACGAGGGCGCCAGGGCGAGCACCCGGATCTACGACGGCGAGCGCGTCTGGCACCTCACCTTCCGCGTCGGCGAGCGGCACGAGCTCGTGCCCGGACAGGCGCGGCTGGCACTCCACCTGGACGATCGCGTGCTGCTCGGCGAGGAGCGCGGGCTGCCGCGCGTCCCCTGTCGCCTGGCGGCCACCGCCAGGCGTGCGGGCGAAGCCGAGGCATCCGTCTGGGCGACCGTCGTGAACGTCTCCCAGGGCGGTCTGGCGCTGCGCGCCGGCGTGGTCTACGGCGGTGGCGACCTGATCGACGTCGACCTGGACGACGGCACGGGTTCGGTGATCAGCGCGCGGCTCGAGGTCGTCGACCTGATCGCCGACGAGGCCGGCGGAGTCGCCAGGGCCCGCATCGTCGCCGTTGCCGACGACGGCGCTCAGCGGCTCGAGGCGCTGGTCGACCGCCTGCGCCACTCGCCGAGCGACGGCGAGCCGCAATCCGAGCCGCTGCCCGCATTGCGCGAGGCGATGCTCGAAGCTCGCCGCCTGCAGCCCTAGCTCCTCGCTACGCTCAGCGCGGTGGAGCTGACGTACGTCACATCGGGGGAGTCGCACGGTCCCGGCATCACGGCGGTCATCTCGGGCCTGCCCGCCGGCCTGGCGCTCGATCGCGAGGCGATCCGCACCGATCTGGCGCGCCGCCAGGCGGGGTACGGTCGCAGCCCGCGTCAGAAGATCGAGCAGGACGACATCGAGATCCTGGGCGGGGTGCGGCACGGGCTCACGCTGGGCGGGCCGCTGGCGCTGATCGTGCGCAATCGCGATCACGCCAACTGGGGGGCCGCCATGAGCGCCTGGCCGGTCAGCGAGGAGGAGCTGGCCGAGGTCGCCGCCCGGCGCAGCCGCAAGGTGCAGCTGCCGCGGCCCGGTCACGCCGACCTCTCCGGTGTCATGAAGTACGAGCTGGACGACGTGCGCAACGTGCTCGAGCGCGCCTCGGCGCGCGAGACCTCCGCGCGGGTCGCGGTCGGGGCGATCAGCAAGGGCCTGCTCGCGCTGCTCGGCATCGGCGTCTTCGGTCGCGTGCTCGCCGTCGGAGACGTCCGGGCCGAGCCGGACGAGGGCGACGAGGCGGCCTTCGCCCGGGCGCGAGAGAGCGAGATCGGCTGCTCCGATCCCGAGGCCGAGGCGCAGATGCTCGCGGCGATCGACAAGGCCGCAGCCGATCGCGACACGCTCGGCGGCATCGTCGAGATCCGGGCCTTCGGCTGCCCGCCCGGCCTCGGCTCCCACACGGAGCCGCGCCTGCGTCTCGATGCGCGCCTGGCGGCCGCGGCAGTCAGCATCCAGGCCATGAAGGGCGTCGAGATCGGCGATGCGTTCGCCAACGCGCACCGGCCGGGATCGGCGGTGCACGACGAGCTCCTCTTCGACGAGGCGCGCGGCTACTGGCGCGAGAGCAACCGCGCCGGCGGCATCGAGGGCGGCATGTCGAATGGCGAGCCGATCGTCGTGCGCGTCGCGATGAAGCCGCTGCCGACGCTGATGAAGCCGTTGCGCTCGGCCCGTCTCGACACGCACGAGCCCGCCGACGCGCTCGTCGAGCGCAGCGACACCACCGCGATCGCGGCAGCGGCAGTGGTGGGCGAGGCCGTCGTCGCCTTCGAGCTCGCGCGCTGCGTGCGCGAGAAGTTCGGCGGCGACTCGACGGGCGACCTGCTCGCCGCGCACGCTCACTATCTCGAGCGCATCCCGTGGGCTCGCTGAAGCCGGCTCGGCTCCCTCCGGCGCCGCTCAACCGACCGATCGTGCTCGCCGGCTTCATGGCGGCGGGCAAGAGCACCGTCGGCCGGCTGCTCGCCCATCGCCTGGGACGGCACTTCGCCGACGGTGACGCCGAGTGCGAGCGGCGTGCCGGCTGCTCCGTGCGTGCACTCTGGGAGCGCGACGGCGAGGCGGCCTTCCGCGGCGCTCGAGCTCGAGGTGACGCGCGAGCTCCTGCAGCGCGACGACGCGCCCGTGATCGCGCTCGGCGGCGGCGCGCTGATGACCCCCGAGATTCAGGCGCTCGTGCGCGAGCGAGCCTTCTGCGCCTGGCTGGACGTGCCGTTGGGGGTCGCCTGGGAGCGGGTCGAGGGCGCTCCGGGCGCGCGCCCGCTGGCCGGAGACCGCGCCACCTTCGAGGCGCTCGGCGCGCAGCGCGCCGCGCTGTACGTCAGGACCGCCGATGCGATCGTGGCAGCCGAGGAAGCGCCGGAAGACGTGGCCGGTGCGCTGGCGCAGCAGGTCTGGACCCGCACCGGGATCGCCGAGATCGCGCTGCGCGAGGGTTCGGTGGCGATCGTCGACCGTGCGCTCTCGTTCGTCTACGAGCGTCCCGTGATCGAGTTGGACGGCGGTGAGGACGCCAAGTCGGTGCGCGCCCTCGAGCGACTGTGGCGGGAGCTGGCCGATCTCGAGCTCGAGCGCCGAGACGTGGTCGTGTGCGCCGGCGGCGGCTCGGTGACCGACGTGGCCGGACTGGCCGCCGCGACCTTCCGGCGGGGCCTCGCCTGGCTCGCGGTGCCATCCACGCTGGTCGGCCAGGTGGATGCGGCGATCGGCGGCAAGACGGCGATCAACGTGGCGGCCAAGAACGACGTCGGGGCCTTCTGGCAGCCGAGCGGGGTGCTGTGCGACCCCGAGCTGCTCGAGACGCTGCCCGCGCGCGAGTGGGCCGGCGGCATGGCCGAGGTGGTCAAGACGGCGCTGCTCGCGGGCGGCCGGCTGTGGGAGCTCGTCGAGGGCTGGGAGCCCGGCATCGGCGATCGCGCCGCGCGCACCGAGCTCGTGCAGCGCTGTGCGGGCGTGAAGACGCTCGTCGTCGCGGTCGATCCCGAGGAGCGGGGGCGGCGAGCGATCCTCAACCTGGGGCACACGATCGGCCACGGGATCGAGTCGGTGGCGGGCTACGGCGGCCTCTCGCACGGCGAATGCGTCTCGATCGGACTGGTGGCCGCGCTGCACCTGTCCGAGCAGCTGAGCGGCCTCGAGGCCGGGACAGCCGAGCGTAGCGCGGCGCTGCTGGCAAGCCACGGCTTGCCCGTACGCGCGCCCGGGCTCGATCCCGCTGCGGTGCTCGCCGCGATGCGCCACGACAAGAAGCGGACGGCCGGCACGCATCGCATGGTCCTGCTCGAGGCCGTCGGGCGCCCCGTGTTCGGCGTCGAGGTCGACGACAACGCGCTCGCCGACGCAGTACGCGTGGCCACCGCCGCGCCACTAGACTGATTCGGTGCGCGTCACCGTGCTGAACGGCGTGAACCTCGGGATGCTGGGCGCCCGGGAGCCGGAGGTGTACGGCACATTGACGCACGCGGAGCTGACGCAGCGCATCCAGGCCTGGGCCGGAGAACGCGGGCAGCGCGCCGAGGTGCGGCAGACCGACTGCGAAGGGGAGTACGTGCGAGCGATTCATGCGGCCTGTGGTGAGGCCGATGCGGTGATCGTCAATCCGGGTGCCTGGACGCACTACTCCTGGGCGATCCGCGACGCCCTGGCGATCCTGCCCGTGCCCGTCGTCGAGGTGCACCTCTCGGAGCCGCTCGAGCGTGAGCCCTGGCGCCATCACTCGGTCGTCAGCGACGTCGCCTCCGCGCGCTTTGCGGGCATGGGCGCCGACGGCTACCGCGCGGCGCTCGACTGGCTGCAGGAGTGTGCGGCGTGAACTTCGTCGCCCGCCGCGATCGGCTCAAGGCGGTGCTCGCCGAGCGCGAGCTGGCCGGGTTCCTGGTCAGCTCCCCGCCCAACGTGCGCTACCTGACCGGGTACACCGGCTCCAACGGGCTCGTCTGCCTCGGCACGGCGGACCGGTTCATGACCGATTTCCGCTACGCGACCTCCGTCGCGCCGCTGGCCGAGCACTGGGAGGTCGATATCGCCGAGCAGGCCCTGCTGACCGATGTCGCCGGCCGCTTCGGAGAGGTGTTCGGCGCCGAGCGCATCGGCTTCGAGTCCTCGGCGCTCTCCTACGCGGCCTGGCAGTCGCTGGACGAGGCCGCCAGGGCGGCCGGTGCCGAGCTCGTGCCCTGCGACCAGGTCGTCGAGGATCTCCGCGCCGTCAAGGACGCCGACGAGATCGCGCTGATCCGCCGCGGCGGCGAGCTGTGCGATGCGATCTACGCCTGGCTGGCCGAGGCGGGCCTGGCCGGTCGCGAGGAGCGCGAGGTGGCCTGGGCCATCGAGCAGCGCGCGCGCGACCTCGGCGCCGAGGGAGCCTCCTTCCCGCCCGTCGTGGCCTCCGGTGCCAACGGCGCGCTGCCGCACGCCGTCCCGGGAGCGCTCGAGATCGACCGCTCGACGCTCGTGGTGCTCGATCTCGGGGCGCTCGTCGACGGCTACTGCTCGGATTGCACGCGCACGTTCGCCACCGGCCCGAGCGATGCCCAGATGATGGACGTCTACGAGGCCGTGCTCGCGGCCCAGGAGGCCGCGCTGCAGCTCGTCGGCCCGGGCGCGAGCTGCCCCGAGGTGCACGAGACCGCCCGGCGCGTGATCGGCGAGGCGGGCTACGGCGAGTACTTCAATCACGGCACGGGCCACGGCGTCGGCATCGCGATCCACGAGGAACCGCGCTTCCGCAGCGGCTTCGGCGGCACGCTCGAGCCGGGCAACGTCGTCACGGTCGAGCCGGGCGTGTACCTTCCAGGTCGCTTCGGCGTGCGCATCGAGGACCTCGTGCTCGTCACGGACGACGGTCACGAAGTGCTCACGCAGTTCCCCAAATCTCTTCTTTCGGTGTAGTGGGACATGGCTGAGACGATCAACACGAACCAGTTCAAGAACGGCATGTGCATCGAGCTCGACGGCGTGGTCTGGAAGATCATCGAGTTCCAGCACGTCAAGCCGGGCAAGGGCGGCGCGTTCGTCCGCACCCGTCTCAAGCAGATGGAGGGCGGCAAGGTCGTCGACAAGACCTTCCGCGCGGGCGAGTCGATGCCACGCGTGCACACGACCGTGCAGGACATGCAGTTCCTGTTCGACGACGGCGCGAACGTCGTGCTCATGAACACCGACACCTACGAGCAGCTGGGCCTGCCCCGCGACGGCGTGGCCGACGAGTTGCAGTACCTCAAGGAGGGCGACGTCGTGCAGCTGCTCTCCCTGGACGGCCGGCCGGCCTCCCTGCAGCTGCCCGCCGCCGTCGAGCTGCTCGTGCAGTCGACCGAGCCCGGCGTCAAGGGCGACACCGTCTCCAACGTGACCAAGCCGGCAGTGCTCGAGACGGGCGCGACCGTGCAGGTGCCCCTCTTCGTGAACGAGGGTGAGCGCGTCCGCGTCGACACGCGCGACGGCCGCTACCTCGGGCGTGCCTGAGTCTCCATGACCCGCTTCGTCGACACCACGCTGCGCCTGCTCTCCCAGGATCCGCTCGCGCGCATGCTCTCGGGCGCGAGCATCCTGCGCCTGGCCGAGTCGCTCGACGAGGTGGGGTACAGCGCGCTCGAGGTCTCGGGCGGCGGCTGCTTCACGACTGCCGTCGAGCGCGGCCTCGAGAGCCCGTGGGAGCGCATCCGCGCCGTGCGCGGGCGCACGCGCACGCCGCTCGCCATGGCGCTGCGCGGGACGTTCCTCGTGGGCGGCCGTCCCGCCGCCGACGATCTCGTGCGCCGCTTCGTGCTGTGCGCGGCCGAGTCGGGCATCGACGTCTTCCGCATGCACGACCCGCTCAACGACATCGACGACCTGGCGGTGCCGGCCGCGGCCGTGCGCGAGGCGGGCGCCCGCCTCTATGCGGGCCTCGTCTACTCCGACGGGCCCGAGGGTCACGACTACCTGCTGGAGCACGCCCGCCGCCTGTCGGACATGGGCGCCGACCGCATCCTGCTGCAGGATCCCGCCGGCGCGCTCGACCCCGCGGCCGCGGGTGAGCTGATCCGCCAGCTGATCGCGGCCGCCGGCGTGCCCGTCGGCCTCTACGCGCAGGGACCGGGCGGGACCGCCATGGCAGTCGCCATCGAGGCCGCGCGCGCCGGAGCCGACCCGATCGCGACCGCGTCCTATCCCGTCGCGATGCTGACCACGCGCCCGGCCGCGGAGCTGCTCGGCCAGGCGCTCACGGGCCTGGGCTTCGATGCCGGCCTCGATCGCGAGAAGGCCTGGGTCGCGGCCCGGGAGATCGAGGCCGCCCTCGGAGACGCCGCCTCGAATGCCCCGGCCGTCTCGCCGCACGTCGCGCTGCGCGCCGCGCTCGCGACCGTGCCGATCGGCGTGGTCGCCGGCATCGAGCGCAGCCTGCGCGCCGCCGGCGCCGAGGACCGGCTCGACGAGGTCCTCGACGAGCTGCTGCTCGTGCGCGCCGAGAGCGGCTATCCGCCGCCCGCCTCGCCGGTCGGACGCATCCTCGCGGGGCAGGCGATCCGCCACGTGTTGCACGCGCGCCGCTGGACCGAGGTCGAGGGCGACATGCGCAGCCTGCTGCTCGGCGAGTGGGGCCACGCCCCGGCGCCGGTCGACCCGGTCGCGCTGGCGGCGGCCGAGCGCGCACCCGCCTCGACGGCCAGTGAGCCGTCGCTGGAGGAGGCGCGCGAGGAGGCCGGCAGCCTGGCCGCGTCGGAGGAGGATCTCTGCCTGGTCGCGCTGTTCGGCGAGCGGGCGCTGCCGCTGCTCCAGCGCCTGCGCGGCCGCGAGGCCGACATCGGCGACGAGGACAATCTCGACGATGACGAGGCCCGGCGCGTGCGCCGCCTCGTGCGCCTGTTGGAGGAGTCCGACGCGGGCGAGCTCACGGTCGAGGAGGACGGCGTGCGCATCACGGTGCGCCGCCGCGAATCCGGCCCGTCCCAGGCGCAGCCGCTGCTGGCCGCGCCGCCGGCCGCCGCGCCGGCACCGGTCGCGCCCGCGCCGCCGCCGTCGGACGTCGTGCTCGTCGAGAGCCCGATGGTGGGCAACTTCTACCGCTCGTCATCGCCCGATGCCGATCCGTTCGTGCAGGAGGGCGACCGCGTCGAGGTGGGCCAGACGCTCTGCATCCTCGAGGCGATGAAGCTCTTCAACGAGTTCAAGAGCGATCACGCCGGCACGGTGCGCAAGGTGCTCGTGGACGACGCGCAGCCGGTCGAGTTCGGCCAGCCGCTGTTCGAGCTCGCTCCCCTGTGAAACGAATCCTCGTCGCCAACCGGGGCGAGATCGCGGTGCGCGTGATCCGCGCCTGCCACGAGCTCGGGCTGGAGGCGGTGGCCGTCTACTCGACCGCGGATCGCGAGGGCGCGTGGGTCTCGCTCGCCGACCGCTCGGTCTGCATCGGGCCGCCCGCCGCGCGCGACAGCTATCTCAACCAGACGAGCGTGATCGCAGCGGCCGAGACGACCGGCTGCGATGCGCTGCACCCGGGCTACGGCTTCCTCTCGGAGAGCCCGTCGTTCGTGCGCACCTGCGAGGAGAACGACCTGATCTTCATCGGCCCGACGGCCGAGTCGATGGAGGTCCTGGGCGACAAGTCGCTCGCCAAGGGCGCCATGCGCGCCGCCGGGATGCCGCTCGTGCCCGGGTCGGAGGGCCGCCTGAGCGGCGTGGAGGAGGCCCGGAAGGTGGCGGGAGAGGTCGGCTACCCGGTGCTGCTCAAGGCCGCCTCGGGCGGCGGCGGGCGCGGCATGCGCCCCGTCGCTGAGCCGGCCGAGCTCGAAGCGGCCTACGCGACGGCCACGGCGGAGGCCGAGGCCGCCTTCAGCGACGGCGGTCTCTACCTGGAGAAGATCGTCGTCGACGCCCACCACGTCGAGGTGCAGGTGGTCGGAGACGGGGCGGGCGGAGCGCTGGTCGTCGGCGAGCGCGAGTGCAGCGTCCAGCGCAGGCACCAGAAGCTGCTCGAGGAGTCGCCGTCCCCCTTCCTCAGCGAGGACGCGCGGCGCGAGCTCTACGACGCCGCGCTCGGCGCCGTGCGCGCGACGAACTACCGCAACGCGGGCACCATCGAGTGCCTGCTCGGCGGCGATCAGTCCTTCTACTTCATGGAGATGAACACCCGGCTGCAGGTCGAGCACCCCGTCAGCGAGGAGGTCACCGGCATCGACCTCGTGCGCACGCAGCTGCGCCTGGCCATGGGGGAGCCGCTGCCCCAGCAGGGCATCGCGCCGACCCGCGGGCACGCGATCGAGTTCCGCATCAACGCCGAGGACCCGTCGCGCGGGTTCATGCCCTCGCCCGGGCCGCTGCGCCGCTTCCGGCCGCCGCTCGGCCGCGGCGTGCGCGTCGACACGCACGGCTACGAGGGCTACACCGTGCCGCCCACGTACGACTCGCTGGTGGCGAAGCTGATCGTGTTCGATCGACGATCGCACCACCGCGCTGGCGCGGGCCGCGCAGGCGCTGGCGGAGTTCGAGGTCGAGGGCATCTCGACGACGATCCCGCTCTTCCGCGAGATGGTCACGGACCCCGTCTTCCGCTCGGGTCAGTACACGACCGCCTATCTCGACGAGGCGGTGGGACGGCTATCCTCGCTGTCCGCGTGATGACCGAGACCCCACCTCGGGCGGTCTCGCGCCGCCAGGCGCGGCGAGCCGCCTTCGTCCTCATCTACCAGCTCGACGTGCGCGCCGGCGCCGATCTCGACGAGCTCGCCGCGCGCTACCTGGCCGACACCGGGATGGATGTTCCGCCCTACACGCGCGAGGTTGTCGAGGGCGTGCAGCGCGATCAGGAGGCGATCGACGCGGCAGTCGATGCGGCGGCGGCCGGCTGGACGGCCGATCGCATGGGCGCCGTCGAGCGCGCGATCCTGCGGCTCGCGACCTGGGAGCTGCGCAGCGGCGAGGTGCCGCCCGCGGTCGTGATCGACGAGGCGGTCGAGCTGGTCAAGCGCTACGCGGGGGCAGAGGCCGCGCCGTTCGTGAACGGCGTCCTCGGCTCGGTCGCCCGCACGGCGCAGGAGGCGCAGTGAGCGCCAGCCCGGCCCTGGCCGACCTGCTCGCGCGCCTCGATGCGGCGCGCGTCCGCCTGGGCGACGCGGGCGGCGACCCCGATGCAGGCGGTGGCTGCGCTGACGGAGATCAACGAGCTCGCCGCTGGCCGCCAGCGAGGAGATCGAGCGGCAGCGACGTGCCGTGCGCGATGCCCGCGTCGATGACTGACGGAGCGGCCGGGCTCGAGCGGCTGCGCGCCCTGACCGACGACGCGCTGGCCGCCCTCGGCTTCGGCGAGCCCGGCGACGTCGCACCGCTCGCCGAGGCCATGCGCTACTCGCTGCTGGCGGGCGGCAAGCGCGTGCGGCCGGTGCTCTGCCTGGCCACGGCGGAGGGCTTCGGGCTCGCGGCGGCCGAGGCCCTGCCGACGGCGATGGCCCTCGAGCTGGTGCACACGTTCTCGCTCGTGCACGACGACCTGCCGGCCATCGATGACGACGACCTGCGGCGCGGGCGGCCGACGGCGCACGTGCGCTTCGGCGAGGACATCGCCGTGCTGGCCGGCGACGCCCTCCTCAACCACGCCTTCGCGCTCGTCTGCGATCGGCAGGCGGGACCGGACGCGCGTCGCCTGGCGGCGCTCAGCGAGCTCGTCTCCGCGGTCGGCCTGCTCGGCATGATCGGCGGCCAGTATCGCGACGTCCGGCCCGCCGAGAACATGGACGCGCGCGGTCTGGAGCGCACCTCGCGGCTCAAGACGGGCGCGCTGCTGGGCGCCTCGGCCGCCTGCGGCGCGATCGTCGCGGGCGCGGAGCGAGCGGGGTGGACACCGCGCGCGCGTTCGGCACCGAGCTCGGGCTGCTGTTCCAGATCGTCGACGACGTCCTCGACGAGACGGGCAGCGACGAGGCGCTCGGCAAGCAGGCGGGCGCCGACGCCCGCCGCGGCCGCCGCACGTTCGCGAGCGAGCTCGGCCTGGCCGGAGCGCGCGAGCGCGCAGACGAGAGCGAGCGCGCCGCACGCGCCCTCCTCGCCGAGTTGCCCGCCGCCGCGCACCCACCGCTGGAGGCCCTCGTGAGCCTCGTCGCAACCCGCGACCGCTAACCGCGGCCCGTACATATGGGGTCTGACCCGTACAGCACGGGTCTGACCCCAGGTGTACGGGTCTGACCCCAGATGTACGCGAGGTGGTGCAATACCGTCACACGCAGGCGTTTTACCGTGTGAGGGCGATGCACGAACCTCGCTGAATGAGACAACTGAGGCGGGATTACGCAGGAGCCACGCATCACGTATTCGTGCGCGGCGTGGCACGGACGACGGTCGCAGTCGATGCTGTCGACTATGAACGTGGGCTACGACTTCTCGAGGGAGTCGCGACGAGGTTCGAGCTGCAATGCCACGCCTGGTGCTTCCTCCCGAACCACTCGCACCTGCTCGTAACGTCGAAACTCGGGAACCTGTCGAAGGCCATGCACTGGCTCGGAACGTGCACGGCGCAGCGGTTCAACCAGCGGCACGAGCGAGCGGGCCACCTGTACCAGGGACGATTCGGATCGCGGCTGATCCAGGACGACGGCTACTTGCTCGAGCTCGCTCGCTACGTCCCGCTCAATCCCGTGAGGGCCGAGCTCTGCCGCGGGCCCGAGCACTGGCCGTGGTCGAGTTACGCCGCCACCGCGGGCCTGAGCCCAGCGCCCTGGTTCCTCGACGCCGGCCCGCTGCTCGACATGCTCGGCTCTCCGAGCGCATACAAATCGTGGGTCTCCGAGGGCGTGCTGGGAACCACCCTCGACGAGTTCGGCGTACCCCGTCTGCCGGTGCAGCCCAGTCTCGCCGAGCTCTTGTTCAAGCCAGCCGACGCCGCGATCGCCGTCGCTCATTTCCGCCACGGCTACCACAAGGCGGTGATCGCGAGACACCTCGGGGTCAGCTGCGGGGCGATAACGCGTGCCCTCGTTCGAGCGCGCCGGGGCTAGGACCGTACACCCGGGGTCAGACCCGTACATCTGGGGTCAGACCCCAACTGTTCGCGCCGACCCCATACACCTGGGGTCAGACCCCAACTGTTCGCGCCAGACCCCAGATGTACGGGTGGGAGGTTTTCGGCGAGCTTGGGGGCTCGCGCTCTCGTGCCTGGAGCTAGGGAAACAGCGAGTCCGGGTCGCCCAGGCCGCTGGCCGGCGGCACGACTGCCTCCACGATCATCCCGAGGCTCGTGCTCGCGTCGTAGTAGGCGAATTCGCCGTCACCCTCGGCGCCGAAGCCCGAGCCTGACTGGATCACGGGGCAGCCCAGCGTCTGCATGGCGGCGGTCGCCTCGGCGACCGACGGCACGATCACGCCGATGTGGTGGAGCCCCTCGCCCCGCTCGGCCAGCCAGTCGCGATGGATGCGTCGCTCCCTCGAGCGGCTCGATCAACTCCATCTGCGGCGTCCCGTCGTTGAGCGCGACGCGCGCGCGGAAGCTCGTGGGCTCGCCGTGGTAGAGATGCTCGCCCACAGGGCCGAACGTGTAGCAGCGCCAGCTCGAGCCGCCGAAGATGCCCGCGTGGCGCCGCAGCGCGCCATCCAGATCGGAGACGACGATCCCGATCTGGAAGACCCGCCCGCCGAGCATCGCCCCGATGCGCTCCATGCGAGCGATGCTAGCCAGGTCTCTGGGAGGATGTGGGTCGTGAGAGGCCCGGATGTGCCGAATCAGGTGCGGCGCCGCCCGCGTCGCGCGCTCCGGGCACCCATGACGGAGAATGACGCCGTGACTCGACTCGATCAGCTGCTCTGCGAACGCGGGCTCGCCGAAACGCGCAGCCGGGCACAGGCCCTGGTCATGGCCGGCCGCGTGCGCGTGGACGGGCGCCTGGTCACCAAGGCGGGGACGTCGATCCCCGGCGTCGCGGTGCTCGAGGTCGAGCGCGGCCCGGCCTTCGTCTCGCGTGGCGGCGACAAGCTGGCGACGGCGCTCGAGCGGTTCGGGATCGACGTCTCGGGGCTCGCGTGCCTCGACGTCGGCGCCTCGACCGGCGGCTTCACGGATTGCCTGCTGCAGGCGGGTGCGGCGCACGTGGTCGCGCTGGACGTCGGTCGCGGTCAGATGCACCAGCGGCTGCTCGCCGACGACCGCGTGACGCTGCTGGAGGGCGTCAACGCCCGCCTGCTGGCTCCCGGCGACCTCCCGGGCCCGCCGGCGTCCCTGGCGGTCGTCGACGTCTCGTTCATCTCCCTGGCGCTCGTGCTGCCGCCGGTCGTCGGCTGCCTGGCGCGTCCCTATCGCCTGCTGCCACTCGTCAAGCCGCAATTCGAGGCCGGGCGCAACGACGCGCGCCGCGGCGTCGTGCGCGACGCGGGCGTGCACGTCGCGGTGCTCGAGCGGATCGCGAGCGTCGCCGTGGAGGCCGGCGGCGTCGTGCTCGGCGCCTGCGAGAGCGGTCACCCCGGCCCGGCGGGCAACCGCGAGTTCTTCCTCCACATCGTCTCGAGCGACCACCCGGAGGCCGTCGGCGCCCCGGCCGATCCGCTACCGCTGCTGCGCGATGCCGTCGGCTGACCGCCTCAGCGTGCGCCGTGTGGCCCTGCAGGCCCGCCGTACGGCGGGCGATGCCGCGGCGGTCGTCGCGCGCCTGGCCGACGAGGCGGGCGTCGAGCTGCTGCCGGCGGGCAGCGACGTCGGCGAGGCCGACCTGGTGATCGTGCTGGGCGGCGACGGCTCCGTGCTGCGCGCCCTGCAGCAGGTGTCCGGCAGCGGCGTCCCCGTCTTCGGCGTCAACTTCGGGCGCGTCGGCTTTCTCACCACCGCGGAGCCCGATGAGCTGGAGACCGCCGTGCGCCGTGCGCTGGCGGGCGAGCTGCGCACCGTGGAGCTCGCGACCGTGCAGGTCGAGCGAGCGGGGCACGGCCGGGGCCTGGCGGTCAACGACGTCGTGGTCGCGAGCGACATGCAGGGGCGCATCGCACGGCTGGGCTGGAATGTCGACGGCGTCGATCTCGGCGAGCTGGCCTGCGACGCGGTCATCGTCTGCACGCCCGCCGGGTCGACGGGCTACGGGCTCTCGGCCGGAGGTCCGGTGCTGGACTGGGGCGTGGAGGGTCTCGGCGTGACGTTCGTGGCCCCGCACACGCTCACCGCGCGTCCGCTCGTGCTGCCGCGCGGGGCGCGCGTGGAGGTCGCCAACCGCGCGCGCGAGCTGCCCGTGCGCGTGATCCTCGACGGCGTGCAGAGCGATCGCGTGCTGGCGCCCGGCGACTCGGTGACGATCTCACTCGCGCCGGAGCGCACCGCCCTGGGGCTGCTGCCCGAGGTCGCGTTCCTGCAGCGCTATCGCGACGCCTTCACCCGCTGATGCTCGAGGAGCTCGTCGTCGAGAATCTCGTGCTCGTGCGCTCGGCGCGCCTCTCGCTGCATCCGGGGCTCAACGTGCTGACCGGCGAGACGGGAGCCGGCAAGACGATCCTGGCGGAGGCCGTCGGCCTGCTGCTCGGCGGCCGCGCGGACGCATCGCTGGTCGGTCCCGCGGCCAACGAGGCCTACGTCGAGGCGACGTTCTCGGACGCGGAGCTGCCGGAGGAGCTGAGCGAGCTCGCTCCGGAGGGCGCCGAGGGCGTCACCGTGGCGCGCCGCGTCGGCCGCGAGGGCCGCTCGCGCGCGCTGCTCTACGGGCGCAGCTGCACGCGCGACGATCTCGAGCGCATCGGCCAGTCGCTGATCGAGATGGTCTCCCAGCACGAGGCGCGCAGGCTCGTGCGCCCCGCAGTGCAGCTCGACCTGCTGGACGCCTCGGGCGGGGAGCGCCTCGCCGCCCGGCGGGCGGAGATGGCGGACGCCTGGCGCACGCTCGTCGCGGCGCGGCGAGCGCTCGCCGATGCCGAGGCCGGCGCGGCAGACGAGCAGGGGCGCCTGGCCGAGCTGCGAGCGCTCGCCGACGGCGTCGCCGAAGTCGATCCGCAAGCGGGCGAGGAGGACGACCTCGGGCGCGAGCGCAGCCGCCTGCGCCACCTCGACGTCCTGCGGGAGGCCGCGCAGGAGGCCGCGGAGCTGCTCAACCCGGAGGAGGGCGCAGGCGCCGTGGCGCTCGCGGGCGAGGCCGCGCACGCGCTCGCTCGCGTACGCGAGCACGACGCGGCCCTCGCCGGCCCGGGCGATGAGCTGGCGCGCATCGCCGAGGAGCTGCGCGAGGCCTCCGTCGAGCTGCGCTCGTACCTGACCGGGCTCGATGCCGATCCCGCCGCGCTCGATCGCATCGAGGACCGCCTGGAGCAGCTGGCCGAGCTGCGCCGGCGCTTCGGCGGCGTCGACGAGGCGGCCGAGCTGCGACCCCGCGCGGAGGCGGCTGCGGCCGAGCTGGCCGAGGGCGAGCGCGCCGACGAGCGCATCGCCCGCGCCACGGCTGCCGTCGCCGCGGCCGAGGCGGCGTCGGAGCGGATCGCCGACGCGCTGCACAAGGGCCGGGAGAAGGCCGCCAAGCCGTTCGCGCGGGGCGTCGAGGGCCATCTGGCGGACATGGGCATGGACGGTGCCCGCCTCGAGGTGTCGATCGCCGCTGCAGCGCTCGGCGCGCGCGGCCGCGACGCCGTCGAGCTGCGCCTGGCCGCCAACCCGGGCCTGCCCGCGGGGCCGCTCGGGAGCGTGGCCTCGGGCGGGGAGCTCTCGCGCATCGCGCTGGCCGTGCGTCTGGCAGCACGCGACGGCGGGGCGACGGAGATGCTCGTCTTCGACGAGGTCGACGCGGGCATCGGCGGCCGTACGGCGCGCGTCCTGACCGACAAGCTGCGCGAGCTGGCCGCGACGGCGCAGGTGCTCTGCATCACGCACCTCCCGCAGATCGCCGCGGCTGCGGATCGCCATTTCCTGGTCGAGAAGACCCAGGGCGCGACGAGCGAGGCGCACGTGGCCGAGCTCTCGCCGGACGAGGCGCTCGAGGAGCTCGTGCGCATGCTCGGCGCCGATGCCGGGGACAGCGACGCGCACGCGCTCGCCGTCAGCCTGCGCGGCAGCGCGCACCCGGCCTGACCCGAACGGGGGATGCCCGCGGATCCGGGGGTACCGATGGCGGACCAATGCGCGGCCTTCGCAGCGGCTTCCTCGCCGTCCTCCTGCTCACCGCCGGCGTGGCCACCGCCGTGGCCAGCCCGCGGCCGCCGCTCTTCCAGAGCGGGCGCTACGCGGCTCTGGGTGCCGGCGGCTCCCTCAGCTTCGTGGTGGAGCGCTCGCAGATCACCCGGCTGCAGGTGCGCATGCCGCTGGCCTGCAAGAACACGCGCACCGGCGCCCGCAGCGTCCCGACGCTCGCCTTCAGCGCCTCGACGGGCCGGCAGCGCCCCAACACCTACGCTCGCATCTCGCTGCCGGCCGACGGCAGCGCGAACGTCTCGTTCATCGTCGACGACGATCGCCGCCAGCCCGAGGTCTACCTCTCGCTGCAGCTGCGCGGCGCAGCGGGACACGTGAGCCTGCACGCCTCGAGCAGCGCCAGGGGCGAGGCGTGCTCGGGCGAGCTCGGCTTCGACGTGCGCGCCCGCGCCGCTAGCTGAGCGCGAGCGCGATCACGCCGCCGACGATCGCCGCCGCCCCGGCCAGCCGCTGCCAGCCGCCGCGCTCGGCGTAGTAGTAGGTGCCGATCGCGGCGCCGATCAGGATCGAGACCTCACGCACCGGCGCCACGTAGGCCACGCCCGCGATGCGGGTGGCGAAGAGGACGAGCGCGTAGGAGAGCGTCACGAGCACGCCCACGATCGCGACGACCCGCAGGTGATCGCGTCTCAGCAGCTGCACGTCGCCGCGGTTGCGCAGCGCCGCAGGCGTGAGCACGAGGGCGATCGTGAGCGACGCGATGAGCAGGTAGACGAGCGGCTCCGCGTGCGATCCGCGCACGGCGTGGCCATCCCAGACCGTGTAGACGCCGATCAGCAGGCCGGTCAGGAGCGCATAGGCGAGCGCCCGCCCGCGGGCCAGGCCGCGCGTCACGAGCAGCAGGACGACGCCGACGGTGATCGCCGCCGTACCCGCCAGCGCGAGCGGCCCGGGGTGCTCGCCCAGGAGCACGATGGCGCCCGCGGTGGCGAAGATCGGCCCGGTGCCGCGCGCGAGCGGGTAGACGAGCGAGAGGTCGCCCGTCGCGTAGCCGCGCTGCAACAGGACGAAGTAGCCCGAGTGCAGGAAGCCGCTCACGACCGCCAGCCCGACGATGACGAGCGAGACGTGCGCGGAGTCGTCGAGCACGGCCGCCGCGAGCGCGAACGGCAGCAGGCAGACCAGGCCGACGAGCGTCTGCGACCAGACGAAGGCCGCGCCGCCCGGCGCGCGCTTGGCGAGCGCGTTCCAGCCCGCATGGCCGAAGGCGGCGACGAGCACGAGCGCGAGCGCGAGCGGGGCCACGCGCGCAAGCCTAAGACCCGCGCGCCCATTCTGTTCGTGCGTCGAGGGCGTCCGCGGCGCGCGGGTCCGCGTGGGCTTGGTACGGTCGGTTGCGAACGGAGGAGCGGGACCATCAGATTCAGGATGTCGAAGACGAAACTGGCCGTGGCCGGGGGGATCCTGCTCCTGGCGGTGGCCACTGCGGCGGCCGGCTATCCGGCCAGTGCGCTCGTGATCGTCGCCTTGGCGTTCATCCGCGTGGCCATCGGCGTCCTGAACGGGCATCGCGCGAGCGCGGCGCCCCGTCCCGCACCCGAGCCCGACCCGCGTGGCGAGGAGGAGCGGGCGTTCGCGCAGGTGCTCAACGACGACGTCGTGGGCGTCGACGATTTCCTCGCGGCTGCCCGCTTGCGCGAGACCTCGAAGCAGGACGGGCTCTGATGAACGTCGCACCGGCCACCGGCCCGTAGAGTCGCGTCATGCGCAAGTGGCTCCCGCTGATGATCCTGGCGTCGGCGCAGTTCATCATGGTGCTGGATTCGAGCGTCATGAACGTCTCGATCTCGCAGATCGTGGCCGACCTCGACACGACGGTCACCGGCGTGCAGAGCGCCATCACGATGTACACGCTCGTGATGGCCGCGTTCATGCTGGTCGGTGCGAAGCTCGGCGACATCCTCGGTCGTGACCGCGCCTTCGCCATCGGCTTGGCGGTGTACGGGCTCGGCTCGCTGATCACCTCGCTCAGCCCCAACCTCACGGTGCTGCTGATCGGCTGGTCGGGGATCGAAGGGCTCGGCGCCGTGCTCGTGATCCCGGCCATCGCGGCCCTGACGGCCGCCAACTACGAGGGCAAGGATCGTGCCTTCGCCTACGGCATGATCGGCGGCGCCGCAGGCGCGGCGATCGCCGCCGGCCCGCTCATCGGCGGCTACGTGACCACCACCTGGAGCTGGCGGTACGTCTTCGTCGGCGAGGTCGTGGTGGTCATCGCCGTGCTGCTCGTGCACCGTCGCATGAAGCGCGCGACCAAGCCCGAGCAGCCCCCGAAGCTCGATTTCGGGGTGCGGCGCTTTCGGCGGTTGCGCTCGGGCTGATCGTGTTCGGGATTCTGAAGAGCAGCACCTGGGGATGGATCAAGCCGATCGCCGCGCCCACGATCGGCGGGCACGAGATCACGCCGCTCGGATTTTCGCTGGTGCCGTTCCTGATCGTCGGCGGCTTCGTCGTGCTCGGCTGCTTCCTGGCCTGGGAGGAGCGCCGCGAGCGGCTCGGCCAGAGCACGCTCCTGAACCGCGCGCTCCTGAAGGTCGAGGCGCTGCGGGGCGGACTGTCGTCGCTGTGCGCCCAGCAGCTGGTCGTGATGGGCACGTTCTTCGTCCTGCCGGTGTACCTGCAGGTCGTGCTCGGCTTCGACGCGTTCGAGACGGGCAAGCGCCTCTTCCCGATGTCGGTCTCGATGCTGGCCGCCGCACTTCTGGGGCCCAGGGTGGCGGTGCGGCTCGGCCCGCGCACCGTCGTCCAGTTCGGACTCGCGGCGATGGCGATCGCGGCACTCGTGCTCGTCGGGACGATCGACGTGAGCCTGAACGGCACGGCTTTCGCCCTCTCGCTCATCTTCTTCGGGATCGGCGCCGGGCTCCTCATGTCGCAACTCGGCAACGTCATCATGTCTTCCGTTCCCCCGGAGGACACGAACGAGGCGGGTGGCCTGCAGGGGACGGCTCAGAACCTCGGCGCGTCGCTCGGCACGGCGCTCATCGGCTCCGTGCTGCTGCTCGGGCTCCTCAACGGATTCAACGACAGGATCCAGGCGAACCCCGCAGTGCCGTCCGACGTGAAGACGCAGATCGCGGCCGCGACGGAGGCCGGCATCCCCATCATCACGACCGAAGAAGCGCACAAGGCGCTGCTCGATGCCGGGCTCGCGCCCGCCGAGGCAGACGCCGTCACCGCCGACTACGGCGACGCCCAGCTCAGCGCGCTGAAAACGGCGATGCTCGCAGTCGCGCTGCTCGCGGTGCTCTCGCTGTGGTTCACGCGGCGGCTACCCGGGAGACGCACAGAACTCCGCCTGGCCCCCGGCGTTGCGCCCGGGACCGACCCCTAGGTGGTCTGCGCCCAGGTCGACGGCACGTCGGCGCCGCCTTCCTCGGTGATGCGCGGCCCCATGCGCACGAGCGCGGGGTGCGATGAGAGCTTGCCCGCCACGAGTGCCTCCCCGAGTCCGAAGCTGCGGGCGCGCGCCAGCAGGCCGGCCGGCACGAACGAGAAGATCTCGCTGGCATAGGCCAGGTCGGCGGCCGAGTTCATGCGCATCAGGATGAGGTTGTCGCACTGCGAGACCACGTTCGGATGCACCTTCTGCGGGCGCTGCGTGGAGGTCAGCAGGTACAGCCCGAACTTGCGGCCCTCGGCGGCGATGCGCACCGCGTGCTCGGTGGCGAGTGCCGTGAGCGCGTCCTCGGGCCCGGCGGGGCAGACGTTGTGGGCCTCGTCGATCACGATCAGCATCGGCTCGCGCCGCGAGCGCAGATCCCAGAGGCGCTCGAGCACCGCCTCCGCGACGAGCGCCTGCTCCTGGCGGGTCTCGAGCGAGCCGAGATCGACGACGAGCGCGCGCACTGCCGGATCCTCGAGCGCGTCGAGCGTCGAGCCCGGGTCGTCGCGTGCCCACACGCCCCACCGGTCCACTCCGAGATTGCGCGCGCGCTGGGCCAGTGCCGAGGCCTCGGCGCGGTCGACCCGGAAGAGCTCCTCGATTGAAACCGGGCGAGCGTCGTCGAGCACCGCCGCCAGCTCGCCGTACTCGTCGCGATCGCGAATGGGGTCGAGCCGCAGGGCTGCGGCCCGACCGGCCGTGCTGAGCTCGCCGAAGCGCAGGCGCAGGCGATCGGCGCCGCTCGCTCCGGCGCGGTGGACGACCACGCCGCGCGTGGCCGCGGCGTGGCGAGCGGCGAGCTCGGGGTCGACGCCCGGGCGCAGATCGCCGATGCGGACGAAGTCGGAGTTCGGGTCGAGCACGACGATGCGCAGGCTGGTCTCGAGCAGCAGCTGCTCGAGCAGGACGCCGAGCGCGTAGGTCTTGCCCGATCCCGACTGGCCGCACAGGAAGGTGTGGCGATCGAAGCCCCCCGCGTCGAGGTTGTGCCGCAGGCCGGCCGCCAGCCGCAGGTCGCCGGCCGAGAGCTCGGCGCGCTTGCGGGCCGTGGCCTGCGCCCAGGCGCGCACCTCCTGGTCCTCGGCCAGTCGCACGACGGCGTCGTGGAACGGCACGGGCGGGCCTTCGAGCAACGTGCCCGCACCCTGGGCGTGGCGGATGATCACGCGGCTCGACATCGAGATGTCGCCCGGCCAGCCGATCTCGCCGATGTCGGTGTGGGCCGACTCGAGCGCGAGTACCTGGCCGAGCCGCGGGCCGGCGCCGGTCTCCAGCACGACGTAGCCGCCGACCTCCAGATCGAGCGTCTCCAGGGGCGCCTGAAAGCGGAAGTCGCGCCCGTCGATCGACGTGGCGAGCGCCAGCACGTTCGTCTCGACTGCGCGGCGCAGGGTGCGGTAGTGGGCCAGGCGGGCCGCGAGCGTGGTCTCCATCGAGTCAGTCACGCGGGCAAGCGTACAGAGGGGCGGGCTCCCGGCGGCGCGCGATTCGTGCCCTGCCGACCGACCATCTAGGATGCCTTCGGGTCAGGGTCGAAGGGTCGTCGGGGAGGACGCAGCGTGGAGTCGAAGTCCGCCAAGTACATCTTCATCACGGGCGGAGTGGTCTCCTCGCTCGGCAAGGGCATCACGGCCGCCTCGCTCGGCACGCTGCTCAAGGCGCGCGGCCTCAAGGTCGGCGTGCAGAAGCTCGATCCGTACATGAACGTCGATCCGGGCACGATGTCGCCGTACCAGCACGGCGAGGTCTTCGTGACCGAGGACGGCGCCGAGACCGATCTCGACCTCGGCCACTACGAGCGCTTCATCGACGAGAACACCTCGCGCGCCTCCAACTCGACGGCCGGCAGCGTCTACAACACCGTCATCCGCCGCGAGCGCAAGGGCGAGTACCTCGGCTCGACGGTGCAGGTGATCCCGCACATCACCGACGAGATCAAGAGCCGCATCCTGCGCGTCTCGTCGTCGAGCGACGTCGACATCGTGCTCGTCGAGATCGGCGGCACGGTGGGCGACATCGAGAGCCTGCCGTTCCTCGAGGCCATCCGCCAGCTGCGCACGCAGCTCGGCCGCGACAACGTGCTCTACCTGCACGTGACGCTCGTGCCGATGATCGAGGCCGCGGGTGAGCTCAAGACCAAGCCCACGCAGCACTCGGTCAACGAGCTGCGCCGCATCGGTATCTCTCCCGACGTCGTCGTGGCGCGCTCCTCGAGCCCGCTGCCCAACGAGCTGCGCGCCAAGATCGCGCTCTTCGCCGATCTCGACGAGAAGGCCGTGATCGCGGCCGAGGACGTGCCGCACCTCTACACCGTGCCGCTGCGCCTGCGCGAGCAGCACCTCGACGAGCTCGTGCTGCGGCACTTCGGCCTCGAGGTGACTCCGAGCCGGCTCGACGAGTGGGAGGCGCTCTGCCACCGCATCGACGATCTCGAGGGCAGCGTCCGCATCGCCATCGTGGGCAAGTACGTGCAGCTGCAGGACGCCTACCTCTCGGTCGTCGAGGCGCTCAAGCACTCGTCGATCCATCACGGCTCGCACCTCGAGATCGACTGGGTCGACGCCGAGACGCTCGATCCCGACGAGGCCGAGGCGCAGCTGCGCGGCGTCGACGGCATCCTCATCCCCGGCGGGTTCGGCCCGCGCGCGATCGAGGGCAAGGTCGCCGCGGTGCGCTATGCCCGCGAGTCGGGCACGCCGTTCCTCGGCATCTGCCTGGGCATGCAGTGCGCGGTCGTCGAGTTCGCCCGCAACGTGTGCGACATGCACGGCGCCAACTCGAGCGAGTTCGATCCCGACACGCTCTATCCGGTCGTCGCGCTGCTGCCCGAGCAGCAGGACATCGAGGACATGGGCGGCACCATGCGCCTGGGCGCCGAGCCCGTGGAGCTGCGCAGCGGCACGCGCGCCCACGACGCCTACGGCGAGACGCTCGTGTACGAGCGCCACCGGCACCGCTACGAGGTCAACAACCACCTGCGCCCGCGACTCGAAGCCGCGGGTCTGCGGGTCTCCGGCGTGTTCGCGGCCAAGGACCTGGTCGAGGTGATCGAGCTCGACGACCACCCGTGGTTCGTCGCCTCGCAGTTCCACCCCGAGTTCAAGTCGCGGCCGACGAGGCCGCATCCGCTCTTCCGTGAGTTCGTCGGCGCGGCGATCCGGGTGCAGGCGGGGCGCGAGCGCACGGCATGAACGCAGCGGTCGAGGCCGAGGGCGCCCTCGGCCTGTTCCTCGAGCTGGCCGCGATCTCGAGCCCGTCGCGCCGTGAGCGCACGGTCACCGACGTCTGCATCGCCTATCTGCGCGACCTCGGACTGGAGCCGGTGGAAGATCCCCCGCCGGAGCCCGGCGACGAGGCGGGCAACGTGATCTGCCGCCTCCCTGCGACCGCGGGGGAGACGGGGACGACGATCCTGCTCTGCGCGCACGTCGACACCGTCGAGCCGACGGCGGCCATCGAGCCGGTCGTGGTCGACGGCGTCGTCAGCAACCGGCTGGAGACGATCCTCGGAGGCGACAACAAGGCCGCGGTGGCGGCGATGCTCGAGGGCGTGCGCCGCATCGTCGCGGAGAACCGCCCGCATGCCGGCATCGAGCTCGTCCTGAGCGTGCAGGAGGAGACGGGGCTGCAAGGCGTCAAGGCCCTCGATTGCTCGCAGTTCGAGGCGCGCATCGGCTACGTCTACGACCACGCCGCGCCGATCGGCGGCCTCGTGACGTCGTGCCCGTCGCAGTACTCGATCGATGCGACGTTCCTCGGCCGCTCGGCGCACGCGGGCATCGTGCCCGAGGAGGGCCGCAACGCGATCGCGGCCGCCGCCCGCGCGCTGGCAGAGATGCGCTTCGGCAGGCTCGACGACGAGACGACCGCCAACGTCGGCACCATCGCGGGCGGCGTGGCGCGGAACATCGTGGCCGACCGCTGCGACGTGCGCCTGGAGGTGCGCTCGCGCGATCACGAGCGCGCGCTCAAGGAGAGCCAGATGATGCTCGACGCCCTCGCGCACGCCGCCAACGCCGCCGAGTGCGAGCTCGAGACCAAGACGACCCTCGAGTACCGCGCCTACAAGCTGCGCCGCACGGATCCCGTCGTGCAGGTCGCCTGGACGGCGCTCGAGCAGTGCGGCTTCGAGCCCGGCCTGCTCGCCACCGGGGGCGGAGCCGACTCGCACCTCTTCAACGAGCGCGGCATCCCCTGCGTCAACATCGCGAACGGCATGGACCTGATCCACACCCCGGATGAGCGCATCGCGGTCGCCGACGTCGAGGCGATGGTCGACGTCACGCTCGCGCTCGTCGAGGGCGCGCGCGGCCTCGCCTAGGGGTTCTCGCGCCGGTCCCCGGCATCTAGACTGGCGCCCGGTATCCGACCGCGGGGGTAGGCGTGAAGATCGGCGTTGTGAAGGAGATCAAGCCCCAGGAGGCGCGCATCGCGCTGACGCCGGCCGGCGCCCGCGAGCTGGTGGCGCGAGGTCACGACGTCGTCGTGGAGGCCGGGGCCGGTGTGGGTTCCGGCTTTGCCGACGAGGCCTACGTCTCGGCAGGCGCCGCCCTCGCGCCCTGCGACGAGGTGTGGGAGTCGAGCGAGCTCCTGCTCAAGGTGAAGGAGCCCCTCGCCGCGGAATACCCGCGGCTGCGCCCGGGCCTCGTCCTCTTCACGTACCTGCATCTCGCGCCGGCGCCCGATCTCACGCAGGCGCTGATCGACTCCGGTGCGACCTGTGTGGCCTACGAGACCGTCGAGACCGACGACCACCGGCTCCCGCTGCTCGCGCCGATGTCGGAGGTGGCCGGACGGCTCGCGCCGCAGATGGGCGCCCACGCGCTCGAAAAGGCGCACGGCGGCCGCGGCGTCCTGCTGGGCGGAGTCGCGGGTGTCCCGCCGGGCAAGGTCGCGGTGCTGGGCGGCGGCATCGTCGGCTACAACGCCGCGCTCATCGCGGTCGGCATGCAGGCCGACGTCTGGGTGCTCGACCGCTCGATCGACCGCATGCGCGAGCTCGACCCGATGCTGGACGGCCGCGCGACCGTGGCGATGTCCAACACGCTGCAGGTCGAGGAGGCCATCAGCGAGGCCGATCTCGTGATCGGCGCGGTGCTCGTGCACGGTGCGCGGGCTCCCAAGCTCGTGACGCGCGACATGCTCGGCCTCATGAAGCCGGGCTCGGTGCTCGTCGACGTCGCCATCGACCAGGGCGGCTGTTTCGAGACATCGCGCCCGACCACGCATTCGGAGCCAACCTACGAGGTCGACGGCATCGTCCACTACTGCGTCGCGAACATGCCGGGCGCGGTGCCGATGACCTCGACGCGCGCGCTGACGAACGCCACGCTTCCCTACGTCGAGGCGATCGCGGGCCGTGGACTCGCCGACGCGGTGCGGAGCGACCGCGCGCTGGCGCGCGGCGTCAACGTGATCGCAGGCAGGGTCACCTACGAGCCCGTCGCGCGCGATCTCGGACACCCGTACATCCCGCTCTCCGAGATCGTCGACGGAGCGCCGGTCTAGTCACGGGGCGGTCGGCCGAGATCGTCCCCCGCGGCCGTCGCGAGAGCAAGCATGAGGGGCAGATCAGGGTCAGACCAGGGTCATTCCGGATAGCCGGATCGGCGCCCGCGGGTCACGCTACACCCATGACAGAAACCAGCACCCACACACTCGGTAATGGAGCGACGAAGCGCCTGGAGCGCAGTCGCTCAGACCGCAAGCTCGCCGGCGTCTGCGGCGGGCTCGCGCGCTACTTCGACATCCATCCGGCCGTCTACCGCGTCGGCTTCGTCGTCCTCACGCTGCTCGGCGGCGCGGGGATCATCATCTACCTCACGGCGGCGCTCGTCATGCCCGAGGAGGGGCACGAGGATTCCTTCGCCACCGCTGCCCTCCGCAACCGTCGCGATCGGCCCTGGCCGCTGATCGGCCTCGGGCTCGTCGCCGTTGCGCTGGCGTTGCTGCTCTCGCGTGCCACGCTCTGGCCGCACGGCGACGCGTGGATCCTGCTCCTGATCGCGGGTGCCGCGATCCTCTGGATCACGCACCAGAGCAAGGCGGCGACGCCCGACGCCGCCGCGCTCGCCACCGAGGACTCGCGCCGCATCCGGCGTCTCTTCAAGCGCGTCGCGATCGCGCTCGGCACGCTGTTCGCGCTCCTGCTCGTGGGCGCTGCGATCGTCGCAGCCACGTTCAACGTCCACCTCGGCAACGGCGTCGGTGACCGCAGCTACGTCGTCGCCGGAACCCAAGACCTCCGCAGCTCCTACAAGCTGGGAATCGGCGACCTGACGCTCGACCTGCGCGACGTCCGCTTCACGAGCGCGGAGACGCACGTCAAGGCTCGCGTCGACATCGGAAGCCTGCGCGTGATCGTCCCGCAGAACGTCGCCTTGCGGGTGCGGGGAGATGCACAGCTCGGGGATGTCCAGATCCTCGGCAGGTCGGATGACGGGCGCAACGCCACGACGTCGGTCGTCCAGACGGGCAAGCACGTGCTCGTCCTCGACACGCACGTCGGCATCGGCCAGGTGCGCGTCACGCGCGCCGTGCAGTGAGCGCGGATGCCGCTGCGCTCTTTCAGTGCGAGTGCCGACGGCCGTGCCCTCGCCGGGGTCTGCGCGGGAATCGCGCAGGCCCTCGGCGTGGACGTCACGCTCGTCCGGCTGATCTTCGCGCTGCTCGCGCTCGCGGGTGGCGCCGGCATCGTGCTCTACCTCGCCCTCTGGGTCTGGTCGGCGGCTGATCATCCGCGCTGGGCGATCGTGCTGCTCCTGCTGGCCGGCTCGCTCCTGCTGGGCGCTCTGGGCGTCTCCGAGCGGGGCGTGGCGGGAATCGTGCTCGTCGCGGCCGGTCTTGCGCTGGCACTTCGTCAGGGTGGGAGCTTCCGTCCCGACGCGCCGCTCTCCTACGGCGGCGTCGCGCTTGCGGGTCTCGGCACGATCCTGCTACTGCAGAACGGAAGCGCGCCCACGCGGCTGCTCGCCCCGGGCGCCGTGGCCGGCGCTCTGGTGCTCGTCTGCGGACCCCTGCTGTGGCGGCTCGCGCTCGAGCGCGATGCCGAGCGCTCCGCGCGAATCCGGACGGACGAGCGTGCCGACGTCGCTGCGCGCGTCCACGACTCCGTTCTGCAGACGCTCGCGCTCATCCAGCGGCACGCGGAGGAGCCCCGCCGCGTCGCCACGCTCGCCCGGCGTCAGGAGCGGGAGCTGCGCGGCTGGCTTTACGGCGCGCGGCCGCTCGGGGACGACGGGACCTCGCTCGTCGCCGCGCTCTCGGCCGCAGCGGCCGACGTCGAGGAGCTCCATGGCGTCCGCATCGAGCTCGCGCACGCGGGCGATGCCGCGCCGGAGACCGCGCTGGTGCTCGCTGCACGCGAGGCCATGACGAACGCCGCCAAGTTCGCCGGCGTCGAGGAGATCGACGTCTACGTGGACGTGCTGCCCGACGAGATCGCCGTCTTCGTGCGCGATCGCGGCGCCGGCTTCGATCCGGCGGCCGTGCCGGGGGACAGGCAGGGCATCCGCGACTCGATCAGGGGCCGGCTGGAGCGGGCAGGCGGCAGCGCGGTCGTGACGAGCGCGCCGGGCACCGGCACCGAGGTCGAGCTGAGGTTGCCGCGATGACATGGCGAGTCGTACTCGTCGACGATCACGGGCTCTTCCTCGCCGGCGTCCGCTCCCAGCTGGGCGACGAGGTGGAAGTCGTGGGAGAGGCCGGGACGGTCGCCGAGGCCGTCCCGCTGATCAAGCGGCTCGACCCGGACGTCGTTCTCCTCGACGTTCACCTCCCCGACGGCAAGGGAGACGCGATCATCAACGCCGTCGCGCCCGAGCGTCCCGGAGTCAAGTTCCTGGCGTTGTCGGTGTCCGACGCGGCGGAGGACGTCATCGCCGTCATCCGCGCCGGCGCCCGCGGCTACGTGACGAAGACGATCGCCGCCGACGACCTGACGTCGGCGATCGGGCGCGTGGCCCAGGGCGATGCGGTCTTCTCACCGCGGCTCGCGGGCTTCGTCCTCGACGCCTTCCGCAGCGGCGACCGCCTCACCAGCAGCGCCGAGCTGGATGAGCTGACGCCACGCGAGCGCGAGGTGCTGCAGCTGATCGCGCGCGGCTACATGTACAAGGAGATCGCCGCGCGCCTGCACATCTCCGTCAAGACCGTGGAGAGCCACGTCTCGAGCGTTCTGCGCAAGCTCGCAGCTCTCCACTCGCCACGAGCTCACACGCTGGGCGACGCAGCACCGGCTCGTCTAGGACACGGGGCGAGGGATCGGCTCGGCGTGTGAGAATCCGGCTGATGACCCGACTCGCCTCGACACTCGCGCTCGCCGCCGTCGCCGCGTGCCTCACGGCGATGGGCGGGTCGGTCGCCTCCGGCGCCGCCCCGGCCACGACCGTGATCACGGTCAGGTCGGTGACAACGGCGACGATCCCGAGCGACAAGCCCCCGAAGGGCGCGAGCAAGGGTGACCGCCTGCTGCTGCGCGACCGCCTCGTCAACGTGGCGAGGCAGTTCGGCAAGCCGCCCGGCGCGGTCGTCGGCCGTGACGAGGGCGTGATCCTCCTGACGGGTCCCAACTCGGGCACCTTCGAGGGCCTGACGACGCTCCCAGGCGGAACGCTGCGCCTGCACGGCGTGATCCGCAACGGAACCCTGAGCTTCAGCGTCGTCGGCGGCACCGGCCGCTATGCCCACGCGCGCGGCACCATCGACGTCGGCTCCGGCAAGTCGCCGCTCAACACCTACCACCTCACGCTCGGGACCAAGACGCCGGTCTCGCCCGTGATCTGAGAGCGCTCTACAGCTCCAGCAGCATGCGGTGATTGCCCAGCGTGTTGGGCTTGACGCGCTCGAGATCGAGGAACTCCGCCACGCCCTCGTCGAACGAGCTGCGCAGCTCGGCGTAGACCTCCGCGGTCACCGGCGTGCCCTCGATCTCGCGAAAGCCGAACGAGGCGAAGAAGTCGCGCTCGAACGTCAGCACGAAGACCCGGGCGATGCCGAGCTCGGCGACCGTCGCGATGAGGCGTTCGACGAGCATCCGCCCGACACCCCGGCCGCGCACCACGGGGTCGACCGCCACGGTGCGGATCTCGGCGATGTCCTCCCACAGGGGGTGGACGGCGCCACAGCCGACGACCCGTCCCGCGGCGTCGGCGACCCAGAAGTCCTGGACGTCCTCGTAGAGCTGCACGCGCTCCTTGGCGAGCAGGATGCGATCGCGCGCATACAGCTCGATCAGGTCGTGGATGGCCGGCACGTCGGGCGTGCGTGCACGGCGCAGCGCGATCTCACTCATGCCCGCTGCAGATCCCAGACGCGCACGCGCGCGTCCTCGAGGGGACCCGCGTAGCGCCAGACGGGGTCATGCGCGATGCGCTCGTCGGCCAGCACCGTCGCGCGCGTGAAGCCGTAGCGGCCGGCGAGCGGGCCGAGATCGGGCGTCACGAGCGTCGAGATCGACGTGATGACCCTCGGCGCACGCGTGCCGGCGAGGATGATCTCGAGCATCTCGAGGCCGTCCTCGCCGCCCGCGCCGACGCCTCGCGCATCGGCCGCCTGCTGCTCCCAGACGACGCGCGGCCGCTGCGGTGGATTGGTCACGAGCAGGTCGGCCGTGGCGTGCGCGAGTCCGTCGAACGACTCCAGGTGCGGAGTCACGCGCTCGGGATCGGCATGGCGCCTCACGTTCTCGAGCGTATCGGCGATCGCCGCGGGCATGATGTCCCATGGGCTCACGTGTCCTGCCCCGCGGCGCAGCAGCGCAACGGTCACGGAACCGGCGCCGCAGCCCGCGTCGATCACGTCCAGCCCGTCGACGCGCGGCAGTGCCGCGATCAGCGCTTGCGTAAACGGCGAGGGCGTGTGCACGCCGGGGGAGACCCGCATCGCCAGGGGCTCGCCATCGAGCCAGATGATGGCGTCGACCGGCCCCGTGCGGCTGCCGCCGGCGTGGGTGCTCATGCAGCGGCCCGCATCGCTGGGAGGGTACCGGCGGCAGCGGGCGAAGGGTCCAGGGTGGATGCGGTTGCGGACTTCCTCTCGCACCTCGCACTCGAGCGCGGGGCCTCGCGGCACACGGTTTCGGCCTACCGCGGCGACCTGACGCAGCTTCAGGGCTTCCTGGTCGAGCGGCACGTCGAGATCGACGACGTGTCCTCCGCCGATCTCGAGGCCTTCGCGGGCTCGCTCGAGCGAGCCGGGCTGTCGCCCGCAACGCGCCGCCGGCGCCTCGCGGCGGCGCGCTCGCTGCTGCGCCACCGCAGCCGCATCGGCGCCCGGCCGGTGGACGTTCGCGCCGTCGTGCCCCTGCCGCGCCTTCCGCAGCGCCTCCCGCGCGTGCTCTCGGCCGAGGAGTGCACGAGGCTCGTCGAGCACCCCGACGCCACGCCGCTCGGGCTGCGCGACCGGGCGGCGCTGGAGCTGCTGTACGGCGCCGGTCTGCGCGTCTCCGAGCTCACCGGGCTGCGGCCGGGCGACCTCGACCTGGAGCGCGGCATCGTGCGTGTGGAGGGCAAGGGCGGGCGCCAGCGCATCGTTCCGACCGGCCGCGAGGCTGTCGATGCGTCGCGTCGCTATCTCGCGCGCGGCCGGCCGTTCCTCGGCAAGACCCAGGAGCCGGCGGCGTTCCTGCTCAACGCGCGCGGCCGTCGCATCTCGCGGCAGGGCGTGTTCCGCATCGTGCGCGCGCACGCCGCCGAGGCCGGGATCGAACAATCGGTCACACCGCACGTCCTGCGGCACTCGTTCGCGACGCACATGCTCGAGAGCGGCGCCGACCTGCGCGTCGTGCAGGAGCTGCTCGGCCACGCCTCGGTGGCGACGACGGAGATCTACACGCACCTCGGCGACGGGGCCCTGCGCAGGGCGTTCGAGGGCGCGCACCCACGGGCGCGGCGCGATCTCGGCGGGGGATAGGCTCCCGGCGTGGCCCGGCGCGCCTTCATCGTGGTGCTCGACGCCGTGGGAGCGGGGGAGCTGCCCGACGCCGCGGCCTTCGGCGACGAGGGCTCGAACACGCTCGCGCACGTCGCGGAGGCGGTCGGAGGGTTGCAGCTACCGCACCTGGGGGCGCTCGGGCTCGGCAACGTGATGCCGCTCGCGGGCTGCCCGCCGGAGGCCTCGGCCCCCTCGGTCGCCGGCCGTCTGCTCGAGCGCTCGCTGGGCAAGGACACGACGGTGGGCCACTGGGAGCTCGCGGGCGTGGTCACCGAGCGCGCCTTCCCGACCTACCCGCACGGCTTCCCCACCGATCTGCTCGCCGCCTTCTCGCAGGCGACCGGACGCGGGGTGATCGGCAACGTGCCCGCCTCCGGCACCGAGATCATCGAGCGGCTGGGGGAGGAACACCAGCGCACGGGAAAGTGGATCGTCTACACGTCCGCCGACTCGGTCTTCCAGATCGCCGCGCACGAGACGACGGTGCCGCTCGAGGAGCTGTACGCGGCCTGTCGCACGGCGCGCGCTCTGCTCACGGGC
This sequence comes from uncultured Actinomycetes bacterium, assembly GCA_963713435.1. Lineage (GTDB taxonomy): Bacteria > Actinomycetota > Thermoleophilia > Gaiellales > JALYLC01 > JALYLC01. The sequence goes on along the minus strand of CAVQLU010000007.1, from coordinate 380,506 downwards.
GAGCACGCCGTCGGCCGCGTGATCGCCCGCCCGTTCGAGGGCGAGCCTGGCGCGTACGTCCGCACGGCCAATCGCCACGACTTCTCGCTCGAGCCGCCGCGGCCGAACTACCTCTCGCGCATCCGCGAGGCCGGCGAGCGGGTGACGGGCGTCGGCAAGATCAGCGATGTCTTCGCCGGCTGCGACGTCGACGAGTCGCACCCGACGCGCTCCAACGCCGAGGGCCTGGCGCAGACGATCGCGCTGGCCCGCGGGGGCGGAGCGGGGCTCGTCTTCGTGAACCTCGTCGAGACCGACATGACCTACGGGCACCGCAACGATCCCGAGGGCTTTCACCGCTGCCTGCAGGAGATCGACGCCGCGATCCCCGATCTGCTCGCCGCCCTCGGCCCGGACGACCTGCTGCTGCTGACCTCGGATCACGGCTGCGATCCGACGACGGCCTCGACCGATCATTCGCGCGAGTACGCGCTGCTGCTCGCTCATGTGCCGGGCCGTGGGCCGGGCGCGCGGCACGACGGCGAGTTCGCCGACGTGGGCGCGACCGCGGCGGCCTGGCTCGGGGCGCGAGCGGGCGACGGCTTGCCGGGCACCGCCCTGTCGCTGTGAGAGCGGTCGAGCTGATCGAGCGCAAGCGCGACGGCGCCGTGCACGCGCCGGGCGAGATCACGTGGCTCGTGGAGGGCTTCGTAGCCGGGCGCGTGGCGCCCGAGCAGATGAGCGCCTGGTCGATGGCGGTCGTCTTCCGCGGGCTCTCCGAGACCGAGACGAGCGAGCTGACGCAGGCCATGATCGAATCGGGAGCGACGATCGACCTCTCGTCGCTCGGGCGCACGGTCGTCGACAAGCACTCGACGGGCGGCGTGGGCGACAAGACGACGATCGCGCTCGCCCCGCTCGCAGCGGCCATGGGCATGCCGGTCGCCAAGCTCTCCGGCCGCGGGCTCGCGCACACGGGCGGCACGCTCGACAAGCTCGAGTCGATCCCGGGCTTCCGCGTCGGCCTGAGCGTCGAGGAGCTCGTCGCGCAAGTCGGGCGCATCGGCTGCGCGCTCGCAGCGCAGTCGGCCGACCTGGTGCCGGCCGACCGCCTGCTCTACGCGCTGCGGGACGTCACCGGCACCGTGCCCTCGCCCGGCCTGATCGCGGCGTCGGTCATGTCGAAGAAGCTCGCCGCGGGGGCCGACGCGATCCTCCTGGACGTCAAGGTGGGGGAGGGCGCGTTCATGCCCGACGTCGCTTCGGCGCGCGAGCTCGCCGAGCGCATGCGCGGCATCGGGGTCCGCGCCGGCCGTCCGACCGTGTGCGAGCTGACGGCGATGGACTCGCCCCTCGGAGCGGCCGTCGGCAACGCGCTCGAGGTGGCCGAGGCCTGCGAGATGCTGGCCGGGGAGGGGCCCGCCGACTTCCGCGAGCTGGTGCTCGGATCGGCCGCGCGGATGGCGGTGCTGTCCGATCTCGGCGTCGCGCTCGAGGCCGGGCGCCGCCTGGCCGAGGAGGCGATCGCCTCGGGCGCCGCGCTGCGGGCGCTCGAGCGCCTCCTGGAGGCCCAGGGTGGCGACCCACGTCTCGCCGAGCGACCGTGGGACGTGCTGGAGGCGGCGCCGGTCACTCTGGCGGTGCCCGCGCCGCGCACGGGCTCGATCGCGCGCTGCGGCGCGCTCGCCATCGGCCGTGCCGCGATGAAGCTGGGCGCCGGCCGCGAGCGCAAGGAGGATGCGATCGACCACGCGGTCGGAATCACGCTGCACGCGAAGCCCGGCGACACGGTGGTCGCCGGTCAGCCGATGGCGCACGTGCATGCGCGCGACGCCGAGGGCGCTCAGATCGCCGAGGCCGAGGTGCTGGCCGCCTACGAGCTCGTCGACGGTCCGGTCGAGCGCCCGCCGCTGCTGCTCGAGACGATCGGCTGATCGCGTGCCCGAGCTCCCCGAGGTAGAGACGGTCAGACGTCGGCTCGTGCCGCACCTGACGGGCCGGGCGCTCGCCGAGGTCGAGATCCTCGACTACCGGCTGACCGCGCCCGAGCCGCCGGAGGCGGTCGCCGCGCGGCTCGGCGGCGCGCAGATCGAGCGACTCGACCGGCGCGGCAAGTACCTCCTGATCGAGCTGGCCGACGGAGCCGCGCTCGCGGTGCACCTGCGCATGACCGGCAACCTGCTGTGGCTGCCGTCGGAGCCGGACGTCCCGCCTCCGTTCCTGCGCGCCCGCGCGCTGCTGGACGACGGCTCGTACCTGGCCTACACCGACGTTCGCCGCTTCGGCACGTGGCGCGTCGCCGAGGACGGCGCTGAGGCCTGGCTGGCGGGCAAGCTCGGGCCCGAGCCGCTCGGCGACTGGTCGGCCGCCGAGCTCGGCAGAGCCCTGGCGGGCCGCAAGGCGGCCGTCAAGGCAGCCTTGCTCGATCAGCGGGTGGTGGCGGGCGTCGGCAACATCTACGCCGACGAGGCGCTGTATGCCGCCCGGATCCACCCGGCGTCGCCCGCCGGACGGCTCTCACGCGTACGCGTGGCGCGCCTGCACGGAGCGGTGCGCGACGCACTGCAGGCCGGCATCGACGCTCAGGGCGCCTCGATCCGCGACTTCCGCACGCCCGACGGCGGCTACGGCTCGGCGCAGGAGCGCTTCGCCGCCTACGGCCGGGGCGGCGAGCCGTGCGAGCGCTGCGGAACCATCCTGCGGCGCACGGTCATCGCGCAGCGCGGGACGGTCTATTGCCCGCGCTGTCAGCGGTTCTGAGTTCTAGGCAGCGAGCAGCTCGGCGAGCTCGCCGCTCGCATCGAGCGCACGCAATTCGCGGAAGCCGCCGATCGGCTTCTCGCCGATCACGATCTGCGGCACGGTGTAGCCGCCCGTGAGCTCGAGGAGCTTCTGCCGGAAGTCCGGCTGCGTCTCGATGTTGACGTCGTCGTAGGCAATGCCGCGGGTCTTCAAGAGTGCCTTGGCACGATCGCACCAGGGGCACCAAGTCGTGGAGTAGACAATTACTGGAGTCATTGGACCGATAAACGTACCAAGGGCTCCCGGCATTCCCTGCGGGCGGTTCTGCATGGAATGCATCAACTACCCTGAGCGCCGCAGATGCACGGTTCCTACAAGACCGAGGCAGTGGTGCTGCGCTCGTTGCGTCTCGGCGAGGCCGACCGCGTCTTGCACCTCTACACGCCCACCCGCGGACGCGTCGGCGCGGTCGCCAAGGGCGTACGCCGCACGCGCTCGCGCGTCGGCGCGCGACTCGAGCCGTTCAGCAGCGTCGCGCTCGTCCTGCACGAAGGGCGGGGCGAGCTGCACACGATCTCCGGCGTCGACACCGTCGCGACGCACCATGCCGTGCGCGAGCAGCCCGAGCGAGCCCGCATCGCCAGCGCCTGCGGCGAGGCGCTGTTGAGGATGTTCGCCGAGGGCGATCCGTCGCCGCGCGTGTTCGCCGCCCTCTGCCGGCTGCTCGACGTGCTCGACGACTACACGCCGGCGCGCGGCGATGTCGCTCTCGATCCGCTGCTGCTGGCCTTCCAGCTCAAGCTGCACGGGCTCGCGGGGTTCGCTCCGCGCCTCTCGGCCTGCTCCTCGTGCGCCGCCGAGGATGTGCCGCTGGTGCGCTTCTCGGCCGCCGCGGGCGGTGCCGTCTGCGGCTCCTGCCCCGGCGGACTGCCGCTCCCGCCGGCCGCCCTCGCGGCGCTGGCCGCCCTGCTGCGGGCGCCGCTCGCCGAGCTGCCCGAGCTCACTCCTCAGGCGGCCGCGGTCGTTGCCCGCTGCGCCTCCGACCTCAATGCCGAGCACGGCGGGTTCCGCCTGCGCTCGCTGGCGCTGACGGCCGGCGGGTGAGCCGGTTCGGCCAGCTCGTCCTCGTCGCCGCCGCCGCGACGCTGGCAACGGTGCTCGTGCGCGCGCTGGCCGGCGAGGCGCTCGGCAGCGATGCGTACTCCCACCTCCTGTGGGCGCGCGACGCGGTGCGCGACGGCGTCACGTCGCACGCTCCCTTCGACTACACCGTTCCCAAGCCGTTCGCGCAGGGCATCGCCGTGCTCGGGACGAAGCTCGGAGCGCCGACCCTCGTGTTCGAGTGGTCGTCGCTCGCGGCGGCGTTCGCCTGCGCGGCCGCCGCAGCCGCGCTGGCGCGCCGGCTCGCGCCGCCCCCGGCCGCGTCCCTCGCCGCGCTCTTCGCGCTGTGCCTCCCGGTGCTCTGGCGCGGCGGGCCGCTGGGCGATTCCAACGTGCCCTACGCGGCGCTCGTCGTCGGCGCCGCGGCCGCGGGGATCGGCACGCCCTGGTGCGCGGTGATGCTCACCGTCGCGGGCACCCTGCGGCCCGAGGCCTGGGGTCTCGCGGTCATCAACGCCGTGCTCGGCTGGCGCGTGGCGACGCTCACGACGCGCGTGCTCTCGCTCGTCTCGGCCATCGTCCCGCCGCTCCTGTGGGTGACGCTCGACCGGGTCTTCACGGGGGACTGGTGGTGGTCGAGCAACATCGTCGATGCCTACAACGACCGCTTCAGCCCGCCGCTCCTGCATCTCGTCGATCTGCCCGGAGCCGTCGTCGAGCGGGTGGGGGACGTGGCCACCTGGCCGGTTGCGCTGCTCGGCCTCGCGTCGATCGTCATCGGCCTCGGCAAGCGGCCCAACGACGCGGCCATCGTCTTCCCGGTCGCGCTCGTCTTCGCGCTCGCGCTCGTCGTGGCCCGCGGGCAGATCTCCGCCGACGACGTCGGGCGGATGCTCACGGCGCTCGCCGTGTTCGCCGCTGCTGGAGCCGCGGTCGCGCTTGCCCGGTACAGCTCCGGGATGCTGCGCGGCTCGCTTGCCCTCATCGCGGTCGCGGCGGTGCCGCTGGCCGCTGCGCCCTGGCTGCTCGGAGCCGTGCACGACGTGCGCGACCAGGCGCGTCAGGCGCGTGCGCTGGAGGACGTCGTCGCCCCCGCGCTGGAGCGCGAGGCGCCGCAGGGCTACGTGGCGCTGCCGCGGCAATGGCAAGGCCAGCTGGCACTGTCCTGGAACCGCCCGCGCAGCAACTTCATCCCCGCGCGCGCGATCGACCACGAGGTGCCGCAGTGCCAGGTCGCCGCGCTGATCGTGCCGTCCGACGGGAGACTGCCGCGCTGGATGCGCCAGGTGGCGCTCACGCACGACTGGCGCGCCGGCGTGCGCATTCGCCCCTGCACCACCTGAGCTTGCTCGGCGAAGCGCTCTGTACGCTGCCGCTGTGGGCGAGGAGGCGCAGAAGGGGAAGGCCGTGACGATGGACACCATCGTCTCCCTCTGCCGTCGCCGCGGATTCGTGTTCCCGTCGTCGGAGATCTACGGCGGGCTCGGCTCGGCCTACGACTACGCGCACTACGGCGTGCTCATGAAGGGCAACGTCAAGGCGGCCTGGCTGCGGGCCATGGTGCAGGAGCGCGACGACATCGTGGCGCTCGACTCCGCGCTCATGCTCCACCCGCGCGTGTGGGAGGCCTCCGGCCACGTCGGCGGATTCTCCGATCCGATGGTCGACTGCCGCGTCTGCAAGCACCGCTTCCGCGCGGACGATCTCGACAACGCGACCTGCCCGCAGAAGCCGAGCAAGCGGCCCGGGCAGGGCCCGAACTGCGATCTCACCGAGGCGCGCGACTTCAACCTCATGTTCGAGACGACGATCGGGCCCGTCAAGGAGAGCGGCACGACGGTCTTCCTCCGCCCCGAGACCGCGCAGGGCATCTTCATCAACTTCAAGAACGTGCTGCAGATCGCACGCCGCAAGCCGCCGTTCGGCATCGCGCAGGTCGGCAAGTCGTTCCGCAACGAGATCACGCCCGGCAACTTCCTCTTCCGCACGCGCGAGTTCGAGCAGATGGAGATGGAGTTCTTCGTCCCGCCGGCCGAGGCCGAGACCTGGTTCCGCTACTGGGTCGACGAGCGCGTCGCGTGGTATCGCCGCTACGGCATCAAGGCCGAGAACCTGCGCGTGCGGGTGCACGAGGCGTCCGAGCTGTCGCACTACTCGAGCGCCACCAGCGACCTGGAGTACCAGTATCCGATCGGCTGGGCCGAGCTCGAGGGCGTCGCCAACCGCGGCGACTACGACCTCAAGCAGCACACCGAGTTCTCGGGCGCCAAGCTCGAGTACGTGGAGCAGGACGGCGAGCGCTACGTGCCGCACGTGATCGAGCCGGCGGCCGGCGCCGACCGCGCCTTCCTGGCCTTCCTCTGCGACGCCTACGACGAGGAGGAGGTCGCCGGCCGCGAGCGCGTGCTGCTGCGACTGCACCCGTCCATCGCGCCGGTCAAGGCGGCCATCCTGCCGCTGCTCGGCAACGATGCGGCGCAGGGCGAGCGCGCCGCTGCTCTGGCCGCCGAGCTGCGCCCGCACTTCCAGGTCGAGCTCGACTCCAGCGGCGCCATCGGCCGCCGCTACCGCAGGCAGGACGAGATCGGCACGCCCTGGGCCGTGACGATCGACCACGAGTCGTTCGTCGACGATGCCGTCACGGTGCGCGATCGCGACACGCTCGAGCAGATCCGCGTGCCGCTCGGGGACGTTCGCAGGCTGCTCGTCGAGCGGTTGAGCGACGCCGCCGACCGGCGTTGACGACGACCGTCCAGTCGGAGACGATGACAGCCATGGCAGCGCCCGGAACGCCGATCGAGATCCACCTCATCTCCGACTCCACGGGCGATACGGCCGCGCGCGTGGCGCGGGCCGCCCAGACGCAGTTCTCGGGTCACCGCACGACGGTCGTGCGGCATCCGCGCGTGACGACCGTCGACGATCTCGCCTCTCACTACGGCCGCGTGGCCTCGCGCAGCGGCGTCGTGATCTTCTACACGCTCGTCGACCGCGACCTCCGGCGCGCGCTCGAAGAGCTCTGCCAGCGCGACGGCATGCCGTGCTGTGACCTGCTCGGCCCGCCGCTCGAGGCGCTGGCCGCGGCGGCCGGCCACGAGGCCGACCTGGCGCCCGGCCGGCCGATCGGGCTCGATGCCGACTACTTCCGCCGCATCGCGGCCATGGAGTTCGTGGTCAAGCACGACGACGGGCTCAACGGCGAAGGCCTCGAGGACGCCGACATCGTGCTGATCGGCGTCTCGCGCACGGGCAAGACGCCGCTCTCCATGTATCTCGGCTTTCAGGGTTACAAGACCGCCAACGTGCCGCTCGTGCGCGGCATCGAGCCGCCCGGCAAGCTCTTCCAGATCGGCCGCGAGCACATCGTCGGGCTGACCATCGACGCCGAGCGGCTCGCGCAGATCAGGGGCCGGCGCATCGGCGCCCTGGCCGGCGCGCACTCGCGCGACGGCTACGCCGAGCTGAACCGGATCCACGAGGAGCTCGACCAGGCGAACGCGCTGCAGCGGCGCCTCGGCTGCCCGGTCCTCGACGTCTCGAACCTCGCGGTCGAGGAGGCCGCGGTGCGCGTGATCGAGCTCGTCGAGGCCCGCGCCGCATGACGGACACCTACGTCTACGCCTTCGCCGACGCGGCGGAGGTCCCGCGCAATCTGCTCGGAGGCAAGGGCGCCGGGCTCGCCGACATGACGCAGCTCGGCCTGCCCGTGCCCGACGGCTTCACCATCACGACCGCCGCGTGTGTGCACGCCATGCACTCCGACGGCGCCTGGCCGAGCGGGCTCGCGGAGGAGATCGACGCCGCCGTCGCATCGCTCGAGGGGCGCTGCGGCCGCCGGCTCGGGGACTCGCGAGAGCCCCTGCTCGTGTCCGTCCGCTCGGGCGCCGCAGTCTCCATGCCGGGGATGATGGAGTCGATCCTCAACCTCGGGTTGAACGACGAGGCCGCTGCGGCCCTGGCCGAGGAGACAGGCGATCCGCGCTTCGCCTACGACTCCTACCGGCGCCTGTTGCAGATGTTCGGCGACGTCGTGGCCGGAGTGCCGATGCACGTCTTCGAGGACTCGCTCACGCGGCGCAAGTCCGAGCAGGGCGCGAAGCTCGACACCGATCTCACGGGCGACGATCTGCGCGGGCTCTGCACCGAGTTCAAGCGCCTCTACCGGGAGGGCTCCGGCGACGAGTTTCCGCAGGACCCGCGCGAGCAGCTGCGGCTGGCGATCTCCGCGGTGTTCCGCTCCTGGGGAGCGCCGCGCGCACACGTCTACCGGCGCGCGCACGACATCTCCGACGAGCTCGGCACGGCCGCCAACATCTGCCAGATGGTGTTCGGCAACCGCGGCGAGAGCTCGGGAACCGGCGTCTGCTTCTCCCGCGACCCGTCGACCGGCGAGCACGTGCTCTACGGCGAGTTCCTGCAGAACGCCCAGGGCGAGGACGTCGTCGCGGGCATCCGCACGCCCGAGCCCATCGAGCGCATGCGCGAGCTGCTGCCGCAGGCCTACGACGAGCTCGTCGCCACGGTCGAGCGCCTCGAGCGGCACCACCGCGACGTGCAGGACATCGAGTTCACCGTCGAGCAGGGCCGCCTCTACATGCTGCAGACGCGCAGCGCGAAGCGCACGGCGCAGGCCGCGCTGCGCATCGCGCGGGAGATGGTCGCCGAGGGCGTGATCACGGCCGATGAGGCGGTGCTGAGCATCGACCCGGCACAGCTCGACCAGTTGCTGCACCCGCGGCTCGACTCCTCCGTTCAGGCCCATCCGATCGCCCAGGGGCTGGGCGCCTCGCCGGGCGCGGCCGTCGGCGCCGCCGTCTTCGACGCCGACAGCGCCGCCGCGCGCGGCGCGGCGGGGGAAGCGGTCGTGCTCGTGCGCTGGGAGACCACGCCCGACGACATCCACGGCCTCATCCAGGCCCAGGGCGTCGTCACGTCGCACGGCGGCATGACGTCGCACGCCGCGGTCGTCGCGCGCGGCATGGGCAAGCCCTGCGTCGCGGGCGTCGAGAGCGCGCAGATCGACGAGGCCGCGCGCACGCTGACGGTCGGTGAAACCGTCGTGCGCGAGGGCGACATCATCACGATCGACGGTGCGGCGGGCACGCTGATGCTGGGCGCGTTGCCGCTGGTCTCGGCCGAGCTGGGCGAGGACTTCGCGGCCATCGCCGCCTGGGCCGACGAGCGCCGGCGACTGCGCGTGCGCGCGAATGCCGACACGCCGCAGGACGCCCGCCGGGCACGCGAACTGGGCGCGGAGGGCATCGGGCTGTGCCGCACCGAGCACATGTTCATGTCCGCCGAGCGGCTGCCGGTCGTGCGGGAGATGATCCTCGCGACGCAGGACGAGCAGCGCAGCACGGCGCTCGCGCAGCTGCTCCCGATGCAGCAATCCGACTTCGAGGCGATCTTCGCGGCCATGGCCGGCCTGCCCGTCACGGTGCGGCTGCTCGACCCGCCGCTGCACGAGTTCCTGCCCGATCGCACGGCGCTCGCGGTGGAGCTCGCGCAGACCGAGCCGGGGCCCGAGCGCAAGAGCCTCGAGCGACTGGCCGAGCGCGTGCGGCAGCTCTCCGAGCAGAACCCGATGCTCGGCACCCGCGGCTGCCGGCTCGCCCTGCTGTATCCCGACATCTACGCCATGCAGGTGCGCGCGATCGTGCGCGGAGGGCTGGCCGCGGCCGCTCGCGACGAGGCGGCCGAGATCGAGATCATGATCCCGCTCGTGGCCTACGCGGAGGAGCTGCGGCGCATGCGCGAGCTGGTCGAGGAGGTCATCGCAGAAGAGCTCGAGCGCGCGGGCCGCGAGCTCGCGATCTCGATCGGGACGATGATCGAGCTGCCGCGCGCCGCGCTGCGCGCGGGCGAGATCGCCGAGTACGCCGACTTCTTCTCGTTCGGGACGAATGACCTCACCCAGACGACCCTCGGGTTCTCGCGCGACGATGCCGAATCGGCGTTCCTCGCCACCTATCTGGAGGCGGGCGTGATCGAGCGCAATCCGTTCGCGAGCATCGACATCGACGGCGTCGGCGAGCTCGTCCGCATCGGCGCGGAGCGCGGCTCCGCAGCCCGGCCGGGCATCAAGCTGGGCATCTGCGGCGAGCACGGCGGCGACCCGGCCTCGGTGGCGTTCTTCCACTCGGTCGGTCTGGATTACGTCTCCTGCTCCCCCTTCCGCGTCCCGATCGCCCGCCTGGCGGCGGCGCGCGCAGCGCTCGGTGCGGGGTGAGTGAGCCCGCCATCGACGCGGCCCTCACGCCCGGTGAGGCGCTCGAGCCCTGCGACGTCGCGATCGTGGTCGACACGATCCGCGCCACGACGACGGCCCTCTATGCCCTCCGGCAGGGCTATTCGGAAGTCATCTGCTGCGGCGACGTCGACGACGCGCGAGCAGCCGCCAAGGCGATCGGAGCCGGGGCGATCCTGGCCGGTGAGCGCCAGTGCGTCCGCATCGAGGGCTTCCACCTCGGCAACTCGCCGCGAGAGTTCGACGCCGGCCAGCCGCTCGGCGACGTGCTCGTCCTGACGACGACGAACGGCACGAAAGCCGTCCTGCAGGCCCAGTCCGAGGCGCCGATCGTCCTCGTCGCGGCCCTCGCCAACCTCTCGGCCACCGCAGCCCACGCCGCCCGCCTGACCCGAGCCGGCCGCGGCCGGGTGGCAGTCCGCTGCGCCGGCGTGCGAGGAGCAGTGGCCCTCGACGACACCTACACGGCAGGCCGCCTGGTCGACGCGCTGGCCGCCTACCTCCCCGAGTGGCCCGTAGGCGACGCAGCCGAGCTCGCCCGAACGAGCGCGGAGACCTTCTCCTCCGCCTACGCAGCCCTGACAGCCTCCCAGAGCGCAAGAGACCTGGCCTCCGCCAACCTGACCGAAGACGTCCGAACCTGCGCCCAGGTAGACGCAGTCGACATCGTGGCCCAAGCAGAGCCCCAGGAGAACAGAGCCCGAATCATCGCAATCTCCTAGAACAGACGGGGTCTGGCGCGCCCAGGTGGGGTCTGACCCCGCCTGTACGGGTCTGACCCCACGTGTACGGGCACGCAACCAAGCCGTTTCTGGCACTTCGGAGGCTCTCGCCGTCCGCTCACCGTGTTGCCGGCTCGCCGGGCCGAGCGTCGACATTCCCCATGCCTAGTGGCGTTGCACCTGAAAACGGACACCTGGGGTCAGACCCGTACAGGCGGGGTCAGGCCCGTTCTGGACGTGCCAGACCCCAGGTGTACGCGCCGGGGTGTGGCGCGAGGCCTTTGCCCTGCTAGGGCAGGATTTCGGGGGGTGGGTCGCTGCCTTCTTCGTGCAGTTTCTGCTTTTCGAAGCGGCGCCAGATCACGACTGCTGCGACTGCGGCTGCCACGAGTGCGATTGCTCCGCCCACGCCGAGGACACGCTCGATCAGGTGGAGGGAGTGGCCGAAGAAGTAGCCGAGGCCCACGACCGTGGCGCACCAGGTGATGCCGCCCAGGGCGTTCCAGAGGAAGAACTCGCGCCAGGGCATGTGCACCATCCCGGCGATCCAGGCGCCGAAGATGCGCAGGCCCGGGAGCCAGCGGGCGATGAAGACCGTCTTGCCTCCGTGGCGGGCGAAGAAGCGCTCGCCCCAGGCCAGGGAGCCCACGACGCCGCCGATGCCGGCCAGGCGGAGCACCACGCGGCGACCGCCGTAGCGCCCGATCGCATAGCCGATGTTGTCGCCGATGATGGCGGCGGCCGAGCCGACGGCGATTGCGATCCAGGGATCGAGGCGACCGGTGGAGGCTGCCACGCCGGCCAGCAGGAGCGTCGTCTCGCCGGGCACGGGCAGCCCCGCCGTCTCGAGCATCACGGGCACGAAGATGACGATGTAGCCGTAGCGCGAGAAGAGGTCGAGCAGGCGCTCGAGCGAGATGCTCGGCTCGTAGTGGAGGTAGGCCCACGCCAGCACCGCGAGCACCAGCACCACGAGCGCGGCGATCACGTAGGTGCGCCGGCGGCTGCGCCACGCAGACGGCGCGGCCGCGCCGGTTTCGCTCACCCCATCACCCGCGAGTCACCGTAGCATGCCGTTTCATGCTGCATGCTCTCGAGACCGTCCGCTCCGGCATGCCGTCGGCGCGCCAGGCCGTGTACCTCAACGCCGGCACCTGGGGACCGCTGCCGACGCGCGCGGCGGACGCCATGCGCGCGCGCATCGACGACGTCGAGACGCGCGGCCGGATCGGCACGACGGGCTACGAGGAGTTCGGGCGCATCCGCGACGCCGCGCGCGCCGCCTTCGCAGAGGCGCTGAGCAGTGAGCCGGAGCGCATCGCGCTCACGCACTCCTCGAGCGGCGGCCTCAACCTCGTGCTCGGCGGCATGACGTTCGCCCCGGGCGATGAGATCGTCACCACGGACAACGAGCACGCGGGCCTGCTCGAGCCGCTCGCGGCCCTCGGGCGGCGCTACGGCGTCGAGGTGCGTGTGGCCGAGGCGCTGCACAACCCGGATCCGCTCGGTGCCATCACCGCGCTCATCGGGCCGCGCACGCGCGCGGTCGCGATCTCCCACGTGCTCTGGGCCAACGGGCGCATCCTGCCGCTGCGCGAGATCTCCGAGGCCGCGCATGCGGTCGGTGCGCCGCTGCTCATCGACGGCGCCCAGGGCGTCGGAGCAATCGATGTCGACCCGGTCGCGCTCGGCGCCGACGCGTATGCGGGGCCGGGCCAGAAGTGGCTCTGCGGGCCGAACGGCGTCGGCTTCCTGTGGGTCGCCGACGGTTTCGAGGATCGCTTCGAGGTCGCGGCGCCGAGCTATTACACGCGCGACTTCCGCAGCGAGGGCCAGCCGTTCTGGGCGGGCGCGCGGCGCCACGACGGAGCATCGCTCGCCACGGCCGGGCTGGCCGGGCTGGCCGCGGCGGTCTCGTTCCGCCGCGAGCTCGTGGGCTGGTCGGAGGGCGCCGCGGAGATGGCGGGCGTGCGGGCGCGCTGCGTCGCGTTGCTCCGCGAGGTCCCCGGCGTGACGCTGCAGGCCGAGAGCGAGGGGGCCGCGCCGCTCGTCGCGTTCACGGTCGACGGCCACTCGGCGGAGGACGTCGTCAAGGCGCTCGAGGAGAAGGCCGTGCTCGCGCGTTCGCTGCCCGGGCTCGACTGGGTGCGCGTCTCGCTCGGCTACTGGGTCTCGGACGGCGACCTCGAGCGCCTGGCCGCCGCGCTGCGCCCGCTCTCCTGATGGCCCCCGGGGAGTTCACGCTCGCAGGCAGCGACGGCCCTGCGCGCGCCGGGCTCCTGGCGACGGCGCACGGGGTGGTGGAGACGCCCGTCTTCATGCCCGTCGGGACGCGCGCGACCGTCAAGGGAGTCGATCCGAGCGAGCTCGAGCAGCTCGGCGCCCAGGTCATCCTCGGCAACACCTACCACCTGCACTTCCGCCCCGGCGCGGAGCTGATCGAGGAGCTCGGCGGCCTGCACCGCTTCATGGGATGGGATCGCTCGCTGCTCACCGATTCCGGGGGTTTCCAGGTATTCTCACTCGCCGAGACGCGCCGCATCGACGCCGACGGCGTGACGTTCCGCTCGGTCTACGACGGCTCGGTCGCCCGCTTCACGCCCGAGCTCGCGATGGCGGTCCAGGCCTCCCTCGGCTCCGACATCGCCATGGCCTTCGACGAGTGCCCGCCCGCAGGCGCCCCGCGTCGCGACCTCGAGACCGCGGTCGAGCGCACCGCCCGCTGGGCCGAGCGCTGCGTGGCCGCCCCGCGGCCCGAGGGGCAGCTGCGCTTCGGCATCGCGCAGGGCGGCGTCGACCGCGAGCTGCGCGCCCGCTCGGCCGGCCACCTCGCGAGCCTCCCCTTCGACGGCTATGCGATCGGCGGGCTGAGCGTGGGAGAGGAGCGCGAGGAGATGTTCGACGTCACCGCCTCGACCGCGCAGCTGCTGCCCGCCGGCCGGCCCCGCTACTTCATGGGCATCGGCGATCCCGAGGGCATCCTGCGCGTGATCGGCGCCGGGATCGACATGTTCGACTGCGTGCTGCCGACGCGCCTCGGGCGCACGGGCTCGGCCACGACCTGGGAGGGTCGCCTCAATCTGCGCAACGCGCGCTTCGCCCGCGACGAGCGCCCGCTGCAGGAGGGGTGCCCCTGCCCGGCCTGCACGCGCTTCTCGCGCGCCTATCTGCGCCATCTCGTGACGCAGGACGAGCTGCTCGGCCTCCGCCTGCTGACGCTGCACAACCTCTCGTTCCTGCTCGAGTTGTGCCGTGCAGCACGCCGTGCCATCATCGAGCACCGCTTCCGGGCGTTCGCGGAGGAGGCACTCGGGCGACTTGGCTCGGGGACGGCGCAGAGGGCGCCGGGCGAGCTACGGGAGGCGTAGTGGGGGAAGCGGGGATCACGGTGATCTGGGTCGGCGGCATCGCGCTGCTGGCCTGGTTCCTGTTCATCCGCCCCCGCCGGCGCATGGTGGCGCGCCAGCGTGACCTCTTCAGCACGCTCTCGGAGGGCGATCAGGTCGTGACGGCCGGAGGCATGTACGGCACCGTCGTGGCCCTCGACGGCGACGAGGTGCGGCTCGAGATCGCCCCCGAGGTGGTGGTCAGGATCGCCCGCCGCGCGATCGCGGGGAGGGTCGGCCCAGCGGCGGAAGACCCTGCAGAGGCGCCGGAACCAGCGGAGTAGCGGGCTTCTGCGTACGTCCGATTGCGCCGTCATTCTGATTCTGTGAGCGCCCTTTAAGCTTTCGCGAAGCGCACAAATGTCCGCTGCTGGGCGACTAGTATGCGGGTCGTTGTGACCGATAGAACGAGAAATCATCTGATCCTCCTGGCCATGCTCGTGCTGATCGGGCTGACCGGTGTCGTGGCGTGGGCGAAATCCCCCGTGCTCGGCCTCGACCTCAAGGGCGGCCTCGAGGTCGTCCTCAAGGCCGTGCCGAACGATCCGAAGAATCCGCCGACCGAGGATCAGATCAACCAGGCGATCTCGATCATCCGCTCGCGCGTCGACAAGCTCGGCGTGAGTGAGCCGGAGATCCGCAAGGAGGCCGGCAACCAGGTCTCGATCGCCCTGGCCGGCATCAAGGATCCGCGCGCCGCCGCCAGCATCATCGGCTCGACCGGCCAGCTCTGGATGCTCGACTACACGGGAACGCTCGAGCCCACCGTCTCGAAGAGCGCGACGGGCACCGCCACGTACCGCCCGTCGCTGTACGCGCTGCTCAACGCCGCCAAGAATCGCCCCAACACCCATCCGTTCGCGGGCGCGACGCCCGAGCAGTGGTTCGCGTTCGACGCCAAGACCCACAAGCGCGTCCTCAACAGCATCGGCCAGCCCTTCCCGGCCGGCGCGTCGAAGAAGCAGCTGACCGAGGACCTCAAGGAGAAGGCCAAGGGCGCCGTGCTCCTGCGCGCCCCCGCGGGCACGATCTGGGCCGACGACGAGGTGCCGGCCAGCAACGGCACGCCGGCGCAGCACCGCTTCGTGATGTTCCGCATGCCGAACGACAAGAACCTGGTCGTCTTCGGCAAGGACGTGCGCGACGCGAAGTCCGACTACGACCCGCAGAGCGGCCCCGACGTGACCATGGGCTTCTCGGGTACCGGGACGAAGGCCTTCGGCAACATCACCAACTCCCTCGCGGAGCGCGGCCGGCTGACGCAGGACCAGGAAGTGCCGTTCGCGGTGATCCTCGACAACAAGATCGAGGCCACTCCAACGATCTCCTACGTGCGCACGCCGCACGGCATCGACGGCAACGCCCAGATCACCGGGCTGACGAGCGGCGAGGCCAACCGCATCGCGCTCGTGCTGCAGTCCGGCTCACTGCCGGTGACGTTCAACACGCTCTCGCAGTCGCAGGTCTCCGCGACGCTCGGTAAGGACTCGCTGCGCCAGGGCCTGATCGCGGGTCTGATCGGCCTCCTGGTCGTGATGATCTACCTGGCCTTCTTCTACCGGCTGCTGGGATTGATCGCCGACATCGCGCTGATCATCTACGCCGCCTTCTTCTACGCGCTGATCCTGCTCATACCGATCACGCTGACGCTGCCGGGCATCGCGGGCATGATCCTCACGATCGGCGTCGCAGCCGACGCGAACGTCGTCATATTCGAGCGCATAAAGGAAGAGGTGCGCCTCGGGAAGACCGTGCGCGCCGCGATCTCGTCCGGCTACACGAAGGGCTTCCACACGATCGTGGACGCCAACGTCGTGACGCTGATCACCGCGGGCGTGCTCTTCATGGCCGGCACCGGAAGCGTCAAGGGCTTCGCCTTCACGCTGGCCGTCGGCGTGCTCGTCTCGATGTTCACCGCCGTCCTGGCGACCCGCGCCATGCTCGGCGTGCTGTCGAACTTCAAGTGGTTCAACAACGCCGCGCTGATGGGCGCCTCGGGACAGAAGGTGCGCTGGCGCGCCGACATCACCGGCCGCCGCAACGTCTGGTTCGCGATCTCGGGCACGATCGTCCTGATCGCCCTCGGCTCGCTGGCCACGAAGGGCCTCAACCTCGGCATCGACTTCAAGGGCGGCACGGCGATCGAGGCCACGTTCGACAAGGCCGCGACGCGCGAGCAGGTCATCTCGGTACTCGCATCGGTCAACGGCGACCTGCGCAAGGACGCCGTCGTCCAGGGCCGCAGCGACGCCGACGCGCCCGCTCAGGGCGACAGGTTCCGCCGCTTCGAGATCAAGGCGCCCGCCAAGGCGCTGCAGCCGAAGGCGATCACCAAGGTCGAGCAGATACTCGACCAGAAATTCGGCATATCGGTCGACAAGGCCGACAACACGCAGCTCTTCGACTCCAAGTCCGTCTCGGCGTCCTTCGGGCGTACGATCCTGATAGGCGCGCTCTACGCGATCATCTTCTCGATCTTCCTGATCGTCGCGTACCTCACCTTCCGCTTCGAGTTCAAGTACGCGCTGCCGACGATCGTCGCGCTGTTCCACGACGTGGTCATCACGATCGGCGTGTACTCGCTGACGGGGCGGGTGGTCACGGCTGCGACCGTCGCCGCGGTCCTCACCGTGCTCGGTTACTCGCTCTACGACACGATCATCGTGTTCGACCGCGTGCGTGAGAACACGCCGCTCCTGCGCAAGAACTCGTTCGCGCAGATCGTCAACGTGTCCATCTGGGAGACGCTCACGCGCTCGCTGAACACGTCGCTGATCACGCTCTTCCCGATCCTCTGCCTGCTGCTCTTCGGTGGCGCGACGCTCAAGGACTTCGCGTTCGCGCTGCTCATCGGCATCGCCGCCGGCGCCTACTCGTCGATCTTCATCGCGGCTCCCATCCTGAGCATGTGGAAGGGCTCCGAGAGCGAGTTCAAGCGCCGCGACGCGGTCGGCATCGAGAAGGCCACGCTGGGCGACGTCAAGCCCGGCATGGCGGGCGGCACGGGCGGCGGCAGCGCCGTCACGACCACGGCGCCGATCACGAAGACCGCCGAGGGCGTCACGGAGACCGTGCCGGTGCCCGAGCTCAGTGACGAAGAGCGTGCCGCACAGGAAGCCGCCCGCCGCCGGCGCGACGAGCGCCGCCGCAAGCAGGGCAAGGGCCACGGCCGCCGCACCTAGGCGGCCGCAGGCCGTCTAAGCGGCGAGGTCGGCCGCGTACACGGTGGCGCGCCCGTGGTGCCCGAAGCGCCCACCGGCGATGCCGATGCCGACGCGCGAGAAGCGGCAGTCGAGCAGCACGGCCCGGTGCGCCGGGCTGTGCATCCAGGCCCGGACGATCGTTCCCGGCGCCGTGTGACGGCCGGCGCTCCAGGCGAGATCCTCGCCCAGGAGCCGCATGCTCGGCGCGGCGCGGTGCAGCCGCTCGCCGAAAGGAGTGCCCGCGTCGTGGTCGAGTTGGCCGCCCGACAGCAGCAAGCGCGCCTGACTGCCGGCGACGCGCGTCAGGCCCGGGTGCACCCGCAGCGGCCCGCAGCCGTGTCGGGCGCGCGCCGCGTTGATCGACGCCTCGACCGAGCGCTCGGCCCGGACGCCGTGGGCCCCGGCGGCCGAGGCGCCTGCCGCAAGAGCCACCGTGGCGGTGACGAGCGCGGCTGTTCGCCTCATGCAATGGATATCGGCGCCCGCCTGCCGGAGCCCAAGGCAGGTTCGCGTCCACGATCAGGCGGATTCCGGCAGGTTTCCGGCGCTGTAGGCTTGGTACATGCCCTTGGCACGCCGTCGGGTGCCCGGTCTCGCCCCGCGCGACGGGTCCCGGATTCGCACAGGTGGAGACGCGCTGGCGGCATCCGTGCTGGGCGTGATGGCCGTCGCGCTCTGCTCGAGCATCATCGCGGTGCTGCACGGCTCGCTGGGCGCCGACTACCAGGCGCTCGGGCTGGTGTACCTGCCGGCGGTCATCGGCGTGGCGTTCCTCTTCGGCCTGCGCGCCGGGGTGCTGACGGCGGTTGCCGCAGTCGCCATCTTCGACGCGGTGCTGCTGCGGCCCGTGGGCCCGAAGACGCCGGACTCCCGCGTCTGGCTGCTGTTCGCGGCGCTGCTGCTCTCGGCCGCCGCCGTGGCCGAGCTGTCGCTGCGCGAGCGCAGGCGATCGGAGCAGGCCTACGAGCGCGAGCGCGAGGCGGCGCTGCTGGCGGGTCTCTCGAGCGCGCTGGTGGGCGGCGCGAGCCTCGAGCTGGCGCAGGTGGATGCAGCGCGCGTGGCCGCCGCCGCGATCGGAGCGCCGGCGGCGCGCATCGTGCTCGGCCGCGGTCCGCTCGCGGGCCAGGTCGCCTTGCCGCTGGACGTCGACGGGCGCGTGATCGGGCGGCTCGAGCTGATGGGCGCGTCCGAGGCGGTCATGAAGGACGAGAACGCCCTGCGCGTCGCCCGCTCGCTGGCGGGCGTGCTGGCGCTCGCACAGGAGCGCGAGCGACTGGCCCACGCCGACGTCGAGGCCGAGGCGCTGCGGCACTCCGACGCGCTCAAGACGGCGCTCCTGCGCGCCGTCTCGCACGAGCTGCGCACGCCGCTGACCGCGATCAAGGCCGCCGTCGGCGCGCTGCGGGGCGATCAGGTGCAGCTCGGCGAGGAGGCGGTGCGCGAGCTGCTGGAGGACGTGAGCATCGAGACCGACCGGCTCGACCGGCTCGTCTCCGACCTGCTCGACGTCTCGCGCCTGCAGGCGGGGAGCGCGTCGACGGCGCTCGACTGGTGCGAGGTGGAGGATCTCGTGCGCGGCGCCGTGGCCGCGGCGCGCTCGCGCGCAGCCGGCACCACGATCGAGACGGAGACCGACGAGGCGCTGCCGCTCGTGCGCTGCGACGCGACCCAGATCGAGCGCGTGCTCGTCAACCTGATCGAGAACGCCGCCAAGTTCTCGCCGCCGGGTGAGCCGGTCCTGCTGCGCGCGCGCAAGACGGAAGACGACCACGTGGAGATCTCGGTCATCGACCACGGCCCCGGCATCGCGCTCGATCAGCGCGAACGCGTCTTCGAGCCGTTCTTCCGTGGCCGCGCAGGAGGGGTCGGAGGCACCGGGCTCGGTCTCGCGATCGCGCGCGGCTTCGTCGAGGCCAACGCGGGCACGCTGACGATCGACGATGCTCCCGGGGGAGGCACGTGCATGCGCATCGTGCTGCCC
The DNA here is from genome assembly GCA_963713435.1 of uncultured Actinomycetes bacterium. Classification (GTDB taxonomy): domain Bacteria; phylum Actinomycetota; class Thermoleophilia; order Gaiellales; family JALYLC01; genus JALYLC01. The sequence goes on along the minus strand of CAVQLU010000007.1, from coordinate 361,145 downwards.
AGCCTGAAGGTCAGCGAGGAGGTTCCAGCGTGACTGCCGATGGCGCGCGCGTGCTGGTGGTCGATGACGAGCGAGCGATTCAGCGCGCGCTCAAGGCCACGCTGGAGGCGGCCGGCTACCGGGTCGACGTCGTGGGCACCTGCGCGGACGCGCTCGCCCAGGTGGCGCTCAAGCCGCCCGATCTCGTGCTGCTCGACCTGCTGCTCCCGGACGGCACCGGCGACGAGGTGGCGCGCGAGATCCGCACCTGGTCGAACGTGCCGATCCTGCTCGTCTCGGCCGTCGGCGACGAGCGCGAGAAGGTCAAGGCGCTCGATGCCGGCGCGGACGACTACGTCACCAAGCCGTTCGGGATCGACGAGCTGCTGGCACGCGTGCGCGCCATGCTGCGCAGGGCCGTCGACCGTCCGCGCCCCGATGCGGTGGTCGAGCTCGGCGACCTGCGCGTCGACCTGGCGCGCCGCCGCGTCAGCCGCGAGAACGACGAGATCCACCTCACGCCGATCGAGTACGACCTGCTGCGGACGCTCGTCGCCCATCCGGGCAAGGTGCTCACGCACAAGGCGATCATCCAGGAGGTGTGGGGTCCCGGCTACGGCGAGAGCCACCTGCTCCGGGTGCACATCGCTGCCCTGCGTCGCAAGATCGAGCGCGATCCGCGCAACCCCGAGCTGATCGAGACGGTCACGGGCGTCGGCTATCGCATCCGCGAGCCCGAGCCGCGCGAGCCTGAGCAGCGCGAGTCCGCCTTGCCGACTTCTTGACGGCGCTCCGCGGCTCCTTGATGCGGCATTGAGCCCGCGCCTGGCACTCTTGCGCTCTATGGGGGCGTCCACGCTGCTCGGAAAGGATCATCCGCTGACGCGCGCGGAGTCGCAGATGCGCACGCTGCGCGCCCAGCTGGCGGTGACGGTGGTCTTCGGCCTGCTGATCGCGGCGCTCTCGCCGCTCCTGGGCACGCCCGCCCGGCATCTCGCGCTCGGCGCAGTCGCGGTCTCGGGGCTGCTCGTCGTCGGCGTCCTGATCGCACGCAGCCGCGTGCGCGGACGGGCCTTCGAGCTGATCGCCGACGGCCGTGAGGAGCTTCCGCTGCCGGTCGTCGCGAGCGAGCGCTCGCGCCTGCTTGATCACCGCAACCGCCGCCGCCTGGCGCGCACGCTGGACGTCATCACGGTGCAGCCCGTCTCGCGCGAGTGGTGGTCGCCGGTCTACGCCGACCACGACGCGGTGCGCGCAGCCGAGAGCGAGTTGCGCGAGATCGCGTCGCTCCTGCGCGAGCAGCCGACCGTGCAGGCACGCGGCGTCGCGCTGGTCACGAGCCTCATCCGGGAGGGCGCGACCTCGCCGCTCTACCGCGGCCCCGCCGTCGAGCTCCGCGAGGAGCTCGGCCGCATCCGGCACGTCCTGAACCAGTCCGTCTAGATCAGCCTGCGCCGAGGGGCGGCGTCCGGCCCGATGCCTAGATTGGCTGGATGCCCGCGACGTTCTCGATCCCTGCCTGCTCGCCCGAGCGCGTGCGCGAGCTGGCCGCCGAGCTGGGCGTCCAGCGGGTCACGGCCGAGATCCTGCTGCGGCGCGGGCTGACCGATGCGAGCGCCGCTCGCGCGTTCCTCGAGAGCGACGGGCCGCTCCACGATCCGTTCGCGCTGGGCGACATGGCGGAGGCCTGCTCGCTGATCGAGGGCGCGATCGAGGCCGGGCGCACGATCGTCGTGCACGGCGACTACGACGTCGACGGCGTGTGCGCGACCGCGCTCGCGGTCGAGGTGCTGCGCCTGCTCGGCGCCCAGGTCGAGCCGTTCCTGCCGAGCCGTTTCGAGCACGGCTACGGCGTGGCGATCGCCAGCGTCGAGGAGTTCGCCGCCGCCGGCGCGGGGCTGCTGCTCACGGTCGACTGCGGCATCGCGGCGCCCGAAGCGGTGGCGCGTGCCCGTGAGCTCGGTCTCGCCGTCGTGGTGACCGATCACCACCGCCCCGGCGAGCTCCTGCCCGATGCGCCGATCGTCGCCTCGCGCACGCCCGCAGGGGCCGCGTATCCGTTCGCCGACCTGTGCGGCACGGGCGTCGTGCTCAAGCTCGCGCAGGCGCTCTGGGCGCGGCGGCACGGGGGCGACCCGGCGGCGCTGCCGCCCGCGCTCGATCAGCTCTCCGATCTCGTGGCGCTCGCTACGGTCGCCGACGTCGTCCCGCTGAGCGACGAGAACCGCACGCTCGTGCGCCGCGGCCTGCGGCGCCTGGCCGAGGCCGAGCGCCCGGGCCTGCGCGCGCTGATGTCGAGCGCGGGGATCGATCCCGCGCGCATCCGCGCGTCCGATCTCAGCTTCCGCCTGGCACCGCGTATCAACGCCGCCGGCCGCCTCGGCGACCCCGGGCTCGCGCTCGACCTCCTGCTCTCCAGCTCGCGCGCGGAAGCCCAGCCGCTGGCCGAGCAGCTCGAGGAGCGCAACCGCGAGCGCCAGCGCGTGGAGGACACGATCCTGCGCGCCGCGGGGGCCGAGCTCGAGCGGAGCGGTGCGGTCGGCCGCGGCGACCGCGTGCTCGTGGCCGCGGGCGAGGGCTGGCACGAGGGCGTGATCGGCATCGTGGCATCGCGTCTCGTCGAACGGCACGCACGCCCCGTCGTGCTGATCGCGCTCGACGGCGAGCGCGGCAAGGGCAGCGGGCGGTCGGTCTCGGCCTACGACCTGCACGCGGGCCTGGCGGCCTCGAGCGAGCACCTGGAGCGCTTCGGCGGCCATCGGGCCGCAGCCGGTCTCAGCATCACGGCGGGCTCGGTGGAGGCCTTCGCCGCGGCACTGCGCGCGCATGCCGAGGTGCACCTGCCCGAGGGCGACTGCGTGCGCAGCTCGGTCGTGGACGCCGTCGTCGCGGTCGGCGAGGTCTCGCTCGACCTGGCCCGCGAGCTGGCCCGCTTCGAGCCGTGCGGGTACGGCAATCCCGGCGTCAACCTGCTGATCCCCGGCGCGCAGCTGATGGGTCTGCAGGGCATGGGCGAGGGCGGCAAGCATCTGCGGCTGCAGGTGGCCGACGCCTCGGCGCATTGCGGAGCGGTGGCGTGGGGGCGAGGCGGCGATGCCGAGACGCTGCGCGTCGGTGCGCGCCACGACGTCGTCTGCCGCCTCGAGGTCAACGACTGGCGAGGAGCGCTCGCGCCGCGGCTCGTGCTGCGCGACGTCGTCCCTTGGCCCGAGCGCGAGCCCGTCGAGCCCGCTCCCGCCGCGAGGCTCGGCGCCGCCTGGCCTGCGGTCGCAGCGGGCGAGCCCGTCCCCGTCGCCCTGGCCGAGCGCCCCGGCCGCGGAGAGGCCGCGCTGGCCGCGCTCGCGGGCTCCGGCCTGCCGGTCGTCGTGCTCGTGGCCGACGTCGAGCGGCGCCTCGCAACGCTGCCCGATCCGCGGCGCTACGGCGCGAAGGCGCTGCTCGTCTGCTCGCGCCGTGGCGATCCGGCGGTGCTCGAGGCGGCGATGGAGGGCTTCGGCGACGGCGTCGTGGCGGTCGCCGACCACCACAGCTTCGCGCGCCTGGCTGCCCTTCGCGAGCGCTCGGCGCACGTGCTCGTGCTCGATCCGCCGGCGCACCCCGAGGAGTTCGCCGCGCTGGCCGCGGCCAGCGGCCCGGTGCAGATCGCGGCGTCCGAGCCCGAGGCCGTGTTCGCGCGAGCGTGCGTCGAGGCCGACGCGCTGCGCGCCGTCATGGCCGTGCTCTGGCGCGCGGCCTCGCAGGACAGCGCCACGCCGCTCGAGGAGCTGCGCGCGCGGGCCGCATGGCCCGACGTGCCGCCGCCCGCCGATCTCGTCGCCGCCGCGGTCGCCGCACTGGCCGAGAGCGGGGTCGTGGAGCTGACCGACGGCGCCCTGCGACAGCTCGCCGTGGCCGGCAAGAGCGATCTCGCGGCCTCGCCGGCCTACGCGCTCTACGAGGGAAGGCGGGCACAGGCGCTCGCTCGACTCGACGCCCTGCTGGCCGGCTGCTCGGCTCAGCGGGCTGCGGCTGCGTAGAGGCCTTCCGAGTCGGCGGTACCATGGGAGGTCCGATGTCGACTCCGGCACGAACCCACCTTCAGCACGACGAGCTGCTCCGGCCACTGGTCGACGAGCTTGTCGCGACGCTGCAAGAAGCCGGCGACGACGCCGACACCGGCGCCATCGAGCGGGCCTACGTGTTCGCCGCCGAACGGCACGCCGGCCAGGTGCGCAAGTCGGGCGAGCCCTACGTCGTCCATCCGCTCGGCGTGGCCCGCATCTGCGCGGGGCTGCGCGCCGAGACGCCGGTGATCGTGGCGGCGCTGCTGCACGACACCGTCGAGGACACCGAGACGACGCTCGAGGAGATCGCCGTCGAGTTCGGCGATGACGTCGCGCTGCTCGTCGACGGCGTCACGAAGCTCTCGCGCATCCACTTCGACTCGCGCGAGCAGGCGCAGGCCGAGAGCTACCGCAAGATGGTGCTGTCGATGGCGCGCGACGTGCGCGTCGTGATCGTCAAGCTGGCCGACCGGCTGCACAACATGCGCACGCTCAGCCCGCTGGCCAAGCAGAAGCAGCTCCAGAACGCGCGCGAGACGCTCGAGGTGTACGCACCGATCGCACATCGCCTGGGCATCCACCAGATGAAGTGGGAGCTCGAGGACCTGGCCTTCATGACGCTCCATCCGCGGCGCTACGCCGAGATCGAGGCGCTCGTCGCGCAGCGCCGCGCCGATCGCCAGGAAGACGTCGAGGAGGCCGGCCGCATCCTCGACGAGGCGCTGCGCGAGGTCGCGATCAGCGCCGAGATCCTCGGGCGCGCCAAGCACTTCTATTCGATCTACCAGAAGATGGCGCGCGGCGGCAAGGAGTTCAACGAGATCCTCGACCTGACCGCGATGCGCGTCCTGGTCGACTCCGTCAAGGACTGCTACGGCGCCATCGGCGTCCTGCACGCGCTCTGGAAGCCCATCCCGGGTCGCTTCAAGGACTACGTCGCGATGCCGAAGTCGAACGGCTACCAGTCGCTGCACACGACCGTGATCGGGCCCAAGGGCCAGCCGCTCGAGATCCAGGTGCGCACGCACGCGATGCACCAGACCGCCGAGTACGGCGTGGCCGCGCACTGGATCTACAAGCACCGCGGCGAGCAGCGGCAGCTGGCCTGGCTCGGGCGCGTCGTCGATGCCGCGGGCCTGGCCGATCCGGCCGAGTTCATGGACTCGCTGATGGGCGAGATGTTCGACGACGAGGTCTTCGTGTTCACGCCGCAGGGCGAGGTCAAGGCCCTGCCGAGCGGCGCGACGCCGCTCGACTTCGCCTACGCCGTGCACACCGACGTCGGCCACCGCTGCGTGGGCGCCAAGGTCAACGGGCGCATCGTGCCGCTGCATTCCGAGCTCGCCTCGGGCGACATCGTCGAGATCCTCACCTCGAACCGCGAGCGGGGGCCGTCGCGCGACTGGCTGACGCTCGTGCGCACCTCGCGCGCCCGCAACAAGATCCGCCAGTGGTTCGCGCACCAGCAGCGCGAGGATCTCGAGCAGAAGGGCCGCGACTCGCTCGCGCAGGCCTTCCGCTCGAACGGCCTGCCGAGCCAGAAGCTCTCGTCCGCCCCGCTGCTCGCACAGCTGATCCGCGAGATGGGCTTCAAGAAGGCAGACGACTTCTACGTCGCCATCGGCGGCGGCAAGGTGCCGGTCAGCCAGGTCGTCAACAAGGTGCTGCAGCGCCTCAAGACGACCGAGGTGGCCGAGGAGCAGTCGCCCGCGACGCGCCGCCACACGCGGGCGCGCGTCGGCTCGTCCTCGCAGTACGGCGTGGTCGTCGACGGCACGACCGATCCCAACGTCCTGGTGCGCATGGCGAAGTGCTGCACGCCGGTGCCGGGCGATCCGATCACCGGCTACATCTCGGTCGGGCGCGGCATCACGATCCATCGCGAGGACTGCCCCAACGTGCGCGCGCTGATGCGTTCGCCCGAGCGCTTCTGCCCGGTCAGCTGGGATGGCGAGTCGAGCCAGTCGTTCCGGGTCGAGGTCGCGATCGACGCCTGGGATCGCCCGCGCCTGCTCGAGGACATCGGCCGGACGTTCGCCGAGAACGGCTGCAACATCGTCGAGTACGGCGGTGTCACACAAGACCAGATGTGCAAGAACTGGTACGTCGCCGAGGTCGGCGACGTGAAGGATCTGAAGAGCGTGCTCTCGGCCCTGCGCAACGTAGAGGCGGTGTTCGACGCCTATCGCGTCACGCCGCGCGCAGGCCCGGTCGACTGACGCGTGCCGATCCTCGAGTGCGACGACCTGCGCAAGACCTTCGCAGGCGGTTTCGAGGCCGTGCGCGGTGTCACCTTCGACATCCGGGAGGGTGAGGCCTACGGCCTCCTGGGGCCGAACGGCGCCGGCAAGACCACCACCATGCGCATGCTGGGGACGCTGCTCACGCCGACCGGGGGACGCGCCAGCGTGGCCGGGCACGACGTCGTGCGGGAGCCCGGCGCCGTGCGCCGTGCGATCGGCTTCGCGATGCAGGAGGCCGGGCTCGCCCGCTATGCGACCGGCCGCGAGCACCTGGTCATGATGGGGCGCCTGTACGGGCTCTCGAAGGCCCAGGCGCGGGCGCGCAGCGACGAGCTGCTGGTCCTGTTCGGGCTCGAGGAGGCGGCCGACCGGCAGGTGCGCACCTATTCGGGCGGGATGCGCAGGCGCATCGACCTGGCCTGCGGGCTCGTGCACCGGCCTCGCCTCCTGTTCCTGGACGAGCCGACGACGGGCGTCGACCCGACCTCGCGCGCAGCGCTCTGGGACGAGCTGCGCCGGTTGCAGGGCGAGGGCGTCTCGCTCTTCCTGACGACGCACTACCTCGAGGAGGCCGACCGGCTGTGCGACCGCCTCGCGATCGTCGATCGCGGCGTGATCGTCGCCCGCGGCACGCCCGACGAGCTCAAGGCCGAGGTGGGCGCGGACGTGGTGACCATCGGCCTGGGCGACGGCGACGACGGCTCGCAGGCCGGCGAGGCGCTCGCTGCGCTCGGCCGCGTTCGCGTCGCGGGCGGTGGGCGCGCCGTCGCGCTCGAGCTCACCGACGGCGCCGCGGCGGTCGCGGGAATCGTCGAGCGCCTGCGCGGCGCGGGCATCGTGCCGATCACGATCACCGTCGCCCGGCCGACGCTGGACGACGTCTTCCTGCGCTACACGGGCGCGACGATCGAGGAGAGCGACGAGCAGGTCGAGGCGGCGGTGCGGCGTTGATGCGGCTCGCGATCGAGACCTCGGTGCTCTTCCAGCGCGCGCTGCGGGAAATCCCGCGCGTGCCGACGCGCATCGCCTTCCCCGTGATCGGCCCGGTCATGCAGCTCGTGCTGCTGACCGCCGTGCTCTCGAGCGTGACGCAGCTGCCCGGGTATCCGGCGCGCTCGTCGGTGCAATTCATGACGGCAGGCGTGCTCGCGCTGACGGTGCTCGCAGGTGCCGGCGGAGCCGGCTTTCAGATGGTGCAGGACATCGACACCGGCTTCTTCGACAAGCTCCGGGTGGCGCCCATCAGCCGCTCGGCGATCGTGCTCGGCCTGCTCCTCACCGACGCGACGCGGCTGGCGGCCCAGTCGCTCGTCGTGATCGTGCTGGCATTGCTGCTCGGCGCGCACATCGCGACGGGCGTCCCGGGGCTGATCGGCATGCTGCTGCTGGCCGCGATCTTCGGAGCGGCCTGGTCGGGGATCTCGCTCAACGTCGCGCTGCGCACGCGCAACCCCGAGGTCACCGCCGCGGCCGGCATCCTGACCTTTCCGCTCTATTTCGGCTCGACCGCGTTCATGCCCTACGACCTGCTGCCGCCCTGGCTGCAGTGGTTCAACGTCTTCAACCCGGTCAACTACCTGATCCTGGCCGACCGGGCCCTGATGTCGACGCGCTGGGACTGGCACGCCATCGGAGGCGCGCTCCTGGCCTCGCTGATCGTCGGCGCGATCTTCCTCCCGCTGGCCACGAGAGCCTTCAACCGCGCCGTCTCGGGCTGACGACCGCGGATCCCGCTGGTACTGTCGCGGCATGGAGCTACTGGCGGGCGAGGAGATCGTATGGAGCGGGAGGCCGTCGTGGCGCTCGATGCTCGCCTTCTACATCAAGTGGATGCTGCTGGCGCTCGCGATCGGGGTCTCGGCCCAGGTGATCGACTACCTGACGAGCTACGACGCGCACGTCTGGTGGTTCTGGCTGCTGGCCGTCGTCCTCGCGATCGTCACGCTCGTCGTCGGCTGGATCAAGCGGATCGACACGATGTACACCGTGACGACGCAGCGCATCAACATCCGCCACGGCATCTTCTCGCGTGCCGACCACGCCACGTCGTACGAGCGCCTGCAGAACGTCAACACCTACCAGACGCTGGTCGAGCGGATGCTCAAGGTCGGCATGGTCGACTTCGACACCGCTGCCGGCGACGACTACGACTTCAAGTTCAACGGCGTGGAGCATCCCGCGAAGCTCGCCAAGCAGATTGCCGAGCTGCAACGGGTCGCGGTGCAGACCCACGGTCTGCACACGCAGCAGGGGCTTTGAACGTTCGAACTGAACTGTGCGTGAGTGGCTGGGGTGCGCCAGACGCCAGCTCATTCAGTGAGAACGTCTAAGGGACCCACTCCTCGCCGCCGGTGTCCCAGCCGACCAGGCAGTAGGGAGCGAGCAGCGCCGCCACCTTGTCGAGCTCGGCCGCGACCGCGGGCGGGGGCGTAGCCCCCGAACCAGAGCGCGGCGACCGTGTCGCCGCGGTACACGATCGGGACGGCGAGGGCCGGCTCGGGAGCGCCGTCGGACTCGCCGATGAGCGGCCCGATGGCCATCTGGCCCTCCTCGACGAACGCGATCGCGCTCCAGGCCGCGCCCACGGCCCCGTGCAGCGCGGCCAGCGACGCGCGCAGGATGTCGTCGGCCTCCTCGCCGCCGTCGACGATCGCCTTGACCTGGGCGGCGATGCTCACGCGTCGGCCTCGAAGGCCTGGATCGGCAGGCGCCATTCGTCGGGCACCGGCGTCGGCTGCCGCGCGGCGCGGTCGATCAGCACCATCACCTGCTCGGCGCGCGCGAGCAGCTCGCCCGACTCGCAGTGGTGCACGGCGTACTCCATGCGCCACGACGTGCGGCCGATCGACGCGGTGCGCACGAACACCTCGAGCTCGTCGTCGAAGCGCGCGGGCGCCTCGTACTCGCACTGTGTGCGGCGCATGACGAACTCCTGGCCCTGAGGGAGCGTGTGCAGCAGTCCCAGGTGCCGCTGGTACTCGACGCGCGCGCGATCGCAGTACGGGAAGTAGCGGCCGTAGTAGACGACGGCCTGGGCGTCGGTCTCGTCGAAGCCGACGCGCATCCGGCTCGAGAACCTGTACGGCGGGCGTGCGCTGGTCGGCCCGGCGCTCACGAGCGGATCAGGGCCAGGACCTCGTCGCGCCGGCTCTCCATCTCGGCGGCCGTGTAGGCCTCCAGGTTGAGACGCAGGAGCGGTTCGGTGTTGGATGGGCGGACGTTGAAGTGCCAGTCGGGGAAGTCGACCGAGACGCCGTCCAGATGCGTGATCGTCCCGCCCTCGCCGCGCGCGCCGTAGCGCTCCTTGAGCTCCTGCAGCTTGAGCGGCACGTCCTTCACGGTCGAGTTGATCTCGCCGGAGAGGTGGTAGCGCTCGTGCAGCGGTGCGAGCAGCTCGGACAGCTTCTTCCCCGAGCGCGAGACGAGCTCGAGCACGACGAGCGCGGGCACGATGCCGGTGTCCACGCCGTAGAAGTCGCGGAAGTAGTAATGCCCCGAGACCTCACCGGCGAAGATCGCGTTCTCCTTGCGCATGCGGTGCTTGATGAAGGCGTGCCCGACGCGGCTCGCGATCGCGCGGCCGCCGGCGCGCTCGACGATGTCGGGCACGGCGCGCGAGGCGCGCAGGTCGTAGAGGATCGTCTCGCCGGGGTGCTTGGCGAGCATCGACTCGGCGACGAGCGCCGTGATGAAGTCGCCCGGCACGAACTCGCCGGTGTCGTCGATGAAGAAGCAGCGATCGGCGTCGCCGTCCCAGGCGATGCCGAGGTCGGCACCGACCCGCTTCACCTCGCTGATGATGAACTGGCGGTTCTCCTCGAGCAGCGGGTTCGGCTGGTAGTGCGGGAACGACCCGTCCGGATCGAAATGGCAGCGCTCGGCGCGCAGCGGGAGGCGCTCGAGGATCGGCTCCATCATCGTCCCCGCCATGCCGTTGGCGCCGTCGAGGACGACCTGCAGCGGCGCGATGGCAGAGGCGTCCACGATCGACAGGCAGCGCTCGGCGAAGCCCTGCAGCACGTCGCGTTGTCCACGCTGCCCTGCGGCCTTCGGCGCCCGGAACTCGCCCTTCAGGGCGCGGTCGCGCACCTTCTCGATGCCGCCGTCGCCGCCCAGCGGGAGCGCCCCGCGCCGCACGATCTTCATGCCGTTGTACTGCTTGGGATTGTGCGAGGCGGTGACGATCAGACCGCCCTCGTAGCCGTACTCGCAGACCGCGAAATAGAGCATCTCGGTGCCGACGAGCCCGATGTCGTCCACGTCGCAACCCGAGTCGAGCGCGGCGCGGATGGCCGACTCGCACAACTCGCCGGAGGTCAGGCGCATGTCGCGTCCGATCGCCATCGTGCGCGGCTCGAACTCGTCCACGTAGGCGCGCACGATGCGGTACACGCCGTCGGCATCCAGCTCGTCGGGCACGAGGCCCCGTACGTCGTAGGCCTTGAAGACCGAGGGATCGAGCGTCATGGCCGCAATCCTAGCCCTGGGCAGGCCAGCCGGCGACGAGCGCAAGGCGCGTCTCCTCGAGCAGTTGCGGCATGACGCGGACGTCTGCCAGCGCCGGCATGAAGTTGACGTCGCCGCGCCAGCGCGGCACGACGTGCAGGTGCAGGTGATCGGCGATGCCGGCGCCCGCGGCGGCGCCCAGGTTGAGACCGACGTTGTGACCCTGCGCACTGAGTGCCGCAGACAGCGCTCCGAGCGAGCGGTCGAGCAGCTCCCACAGCTCCGTCCGCTCCGCGCCGTCGAGCTCTCCGGGCGTCGCGACGTGGCGGTAGGGCAGGACCATGAGGTGCCCGTTGGTGTACGGGTAGAGGTTGAGGACGACGTAGCAGTGCTCGCCGCGATGCACGATCAGCGCATCCTCATCGCTCAACTCGGGCTTGGTGCAGAAGACGCAGGCGCCGTCGTCATCCTTCGGGCCCTCGAGGTAGGTCAGGCGCCACGGTGCCCACAGTCGCTCCATGCGAGGAGGCTACATGCCCCTCCAACGACCGCGGGGCCGGCGGTGATGCCGGCCCCGCGGGGGTGGGGGGATGCGCGGCTGCTTGGGGGCCGCGGCTTGTGAGGTGCGGGGTGAGGGGACCCCGCGGGTGGTGATCAGGTGGCGGGCACCTCGGCGCCGTCGCGCAGCGCGAGGCGCATCGGCTCGCCGAGCTTGACCCGCCAGAGCGGCGTGGTGAGAAGGCCGGCGAGCGGCGCGTTCCAGACGGGCCCGAAGACACGCAGCGTGAGCGGGTCACCGGCGTGGATGACGCTCGGCGCGACGCCGATCGGCACGCCGTGGCGCCACTTCAGGAAGACGGTGTTCGAGTCGTAGGTGAACGTCTGGTGCACGGGCTGGCCGAGCAGGGCGAAGAGCCCGCGCCAGTTCCCGAAGTTCACGTCGACGGTGATCGTGTGCGCGGTCGTGTCGATGGCCGATGCGGTTGCGCCGAACAGGAACAGCCGGCCGCTGGGGCGCGTCCTGGCCGAGAGGTCGGTCACGCTCGCGGCCGGCGTCGCGGCGAGGGTGCCGATGGCCGTGTGCCGCGGGGCGCGGACGACGACGCGAACGAGGTCGCCGGCGAGCACGGTGTCGGAGGCGGCGAGCACGGGCGTGTTGCCCTGCACGGCGAGCCAGCGGGTCTTGGCGTCGGCAGTGAACGTGGTCGGCTGCGCGGCGCCGAGCAGTGCCTTGAGCGCGACGCGGTCGCCGCCGGTCACCTGCACCTGGATCTGCGTTGCGCCGGTGCCCGGCGCGACGACGGCGGTACCCCGGAACTCGTACGGGACGCCTCGAGCATGAGCGCTGGCCGAGCCTGCGAGGGCGAGGCCGGCAACGGCGACTGCGAGAGCCGCTGCGGTCAAACGGATCGTGCGGATCATGGGTCTCCCTTTCCCAGAGGTCTGGTGCACGTTTCCGTGCCCAGTTCCCACGCTCGCACCAGGACGTGAGGGATCAAGGGGCTGCGCGTTAGCATTCGCGCCGTACTTGTGAACGATCCAGCGTGATCTGTATGGAAACCGTTACCGCGGCGGCCTTCGCTGCCTGACCCGGGGGATGCTACGGTCCTGCGAGTCGCGCCCGTAGCTCAGGGGATAGAGCGTGCGCCTCCGGAGCGCAAGGTCGTAGGTTCGATTCCTACCGGGCGCATCCTGACCCGTGGAGCCGTGCGCGAAGGCAGCATTTCTCCATGGGTCATGCGTGCCAGAAATGCCCAGGAAGCGCGTGCGGTGCTACCCCAGGTGCTACCCCGGCAGCCTGCGCTCACGGCCCCCGAAGCGATCTCGACCGCTGGCCGGTGCGGCGTCGCAGGCAGCCGCGCGACCGCGTGAACGTGGGGCGGGGCGGCACCCCCCTTCTTTGCGATCGCGCGAATGTGCTCACCTCCCGCTGCGCCGCAGCGCTCGTGGCGGGATGCCAGGTTTGACATGAGATTGCAACGACTATTACTATCCTGGTCGAATCCCGGAGGGGGAGAAAGGCATGACCCTCAAGGTCGCAGACCACCTGACTCTGCCCGGCACGCAGCCCGCGGTCGCGCTAGCTCGCGCGCCTCGCGGCCGACCCCATCTTCACGATCGCGCGAATGTGCTCACTTTCTCGCGCAATGCCGACTGTGTGCTCGGTTCTCTGGTGTCGATGCCTGCTGAATCGCGCCCCTGAGCCAGTTCGAAGGGCCAGCATGCAGATACCTGTAACGCGCGCGACGCCAGAGCGTCTTCCCGTGCTCGTCGAGGTGGTTGCTCGCGCCTTCATGGTCGAGCCCGCCATGCGATGGCCGTTCGGAGACTCGGAAGCCGATCATTTGCAACGACTCCGGGTCGCCTTTGCAGCGGTGGAGGAGACCTTCATCAGGCTTGGAGTGATGTACGAGGCCGGGAATGGGGTCGGCTGCGCCGTCTGGATTCCCCCAGGAAGCGACGCCGGCGCTCGGGCGGACGAGGCGAGCCTAGAGACCTTTCATGCGCTCTGCGATGATGGCGGAGCGCGCTGGGACCGCTTCTGGGCGTGGGTGGAGTCCCACCATCTCGCTGAGCCGCACTGGTACCTCAGCCACGTCGCTGTTGATCCGGCACATCAAGGTCACGGCCTGGGAGCCGCCCTCGTCGAGGTCGGCCTCCAACAGGCCCGCGAGACGGGTGCACCGGCGTTCTTGGTCGCGGCTCAGCCCCGGAATGTTGGGTACTACGAGCGCTTCGGCTTCCGCACAGTCTTCGACGGGGATCCGCCAGACGGTGGGCCGCACTGTTGGTTCATGCGCTGCGACGCTAACGTGGGCCCGCGCGGACGCGGCGCGCTGTAACGCCGCCTGCAGGCCCGCGCGCATGCGGCTGGGTCGAGGACTCCCCGAACGCCGCCTGGGCGATCAGGCTTCGACGGCCTCTGCCTGATCGGCCAGCGAATCACCGCCGTCGAGGCACACGGAACCGTCGCGAGCGCCGAGCAGAATAAGGCACATGTGCCGGGAGCTCGTCACGATCTGACGAACTGCCCGCGGCGGCGAGCAAGCGATATCAAGGTGAGCTCGCCGGCCCGATGCGACCATCGCGAGGAGCGCCAGTCCGAACAGGATGGAGCGCGTACAACGCCATGATCCGCGTGCTGCGCGCCTGCCCGAGCGGCGCAGAATGTCGTCGCGCTCGCGCACACAACGGCTACGGTTGCCGCGTGTGGCGTTGGAGCCGGAAACAGCCGCCGCTCGCGATCTCGACTCATCCTGTGCTGCGACGCGAGCGGCCGATCCTGCTGGTCATCCACGAGGAAGATGACAGCTGGCAGTTCCTGGACGGTGGCAACTTCAACGTGGACGAAGGGGCCGCCCTCCACACGCACCACCTCTTCGATGACTTCCCGGAAGTACGCGTACTCGCTGATCTGCCGTGTGGCTGGGCTGCCGAGCGCCCGGACGAGGGAGCCCCCTGGGATCGTTACCCGTGGCCCGATGCAGGAACGTAGCTACGTCTCGCTACGATGCCGCGCATTCGTTGGGAAGACGTTCAGGCGGACTGGGAACCGGACGGCGCGTTGCGAGACATGCTGGTCACGCAAACGACGGCTGACGACTGGCAGCGCGTAGTTGACGCCGTGCTTGCGCGCGGCTGGCCTTCGACCTACGAAGAGGACGGCGAACCCATCGCCATGCCATCCCAGGTCAAGGAGATCCTCGCTACCCGCGCCGTCCGCGCGACTGCGTGGAGCGTCGAACTGGTGCCCGGCGTCCGTGCCGACTGTTTCTTCTTCGACGAAGCAGAGATCGAGTTCACGTTCGACCCCAAGGAAGTCGCCGGCCAGCGAGCCCTGGATGCCGTATGCGAATTGATGCGGCTCGTCGGACGAGCCGTGCAGCAGCCCGTGACCGTGTCCTACGAGGACGCCCGCCGCTCACCGGAATCCGTCATCATGCGCTACGAACCGCGCGCGGATGGGTTTTCCGGAATACGCCGCCGTGACGCAACCCCAGGGCGTGCACGGGCGTTCAGGACGGCGTCCCGAAGTGGACCGCGTCACACGGCGGTCCCGACGAGCCGCCCGACCACCATCGTCAGCGCCATCGCCGCGACGCCCCAGATCACGACCCGCAGCGTCCCGCGCGCCGGTGGCGCGCCGCCCAGGCGCGCGCCGAAGAAGCCGGTCAGCGCCAGTGCGACGACGGTCGCGCCGACGGTCAGCTCCGTCTGCAGCGAGTTCGGCGCCAGGATCACCGCCACGAGCGGCAATGCAGCGCCCACCGTGAACGCGGCCGCCGAGGCGCCGGCCGCCTGGAAGGGCCGGGCGTGGGACAGCTCCGTCATGCCCAGCTCGTCCCGGGCGTGCACCGCGAGGACGTCCTTGCCGGCGCTCAGCTCGTCCGCCACCTGTTCGGCGAGCGCCTCGGAGAGCCCGCGCTCGCGATAGATCGCGGCGAGCTCGTCGCGCTCGCCGACCGGATCGCGCGTCAGCTCGCGCTGCTCGACGGCCAGATCCGCACGCTCGGAGTCGGCCTGCGAGCTGACCGAGACGTACTCGCCCGCAGCCATCGATGCCGCTCCGGCCACCCAGCCGGCCACGCCTGCCGTGAGGATCGCGGCGCGGCCGGAGTCGGCAGCCGCCACGCCCACGATGATGGCCGCGACGGAGACGATCCCGTCGTTTGCACCGAGCACCGCGGCGCGCAGCCAGCCCGTGCGCTTGCCGAGATGTCGTTCGGCGTGCCGGCGCGGCGTGCCCACGCCGTCGATGCTACTCGGCTAGCGGGCCTTGGCCTCCGGAAAGCGCTCGCTGCCGTCGTCCGGGATCGGCTCCCAGGGCGCCGCATACGCGACGTATGTCCGCCAGCTCGGGCGCACGCCCGGGTCGCCGTCGAAGGCGCCGAGCCGGATGCTCATCTCCGCCGGATCATCCGGATTGCGGCTGAAGAGGTGCGATCCGCAGATGCGGCAGAAGCACTTCTCGAATCCGCCCTCCGGCCGGTAGGCCTCCAGGAGATCCTCGCCCTGGAGCAGGCGGAACGTGCGGCCGTCGATGCGCGCCTGGGGCGATGCTGCCGTCCCGGTGCGGCGCTGGCAGCGGGTGCAGTGGCAGTAACCGGCCGAGTCGGCGCGTGCGGGCTCCGACAGCTCGAAGCGGATGCCGCCGCAGAGGCAGCCGCCAGTCGTGCTTCCCGTCATGTCGTCACCGTAGACGAGGTCGCAGCGAACGGCAGAGCCAGAGCCGGAACGCGCAATTCGCCGCGGTTCCTGGGATGATCAGAACGAGGTGAGTGGAGCCGCCCGCACAATCCTGCTCGTCGAGGATGAGGACTCGATTGCGCTGCCGCTTGCGGCTGCGCTCGAGCGCGAGGGCTATGCGACGCGCATCACCGGCTCCGCGCCCGAGGCGATTGCGCTCGCGGCGGAGCTTCAGCCGGACCTGCTGCTGCTCGACGTGATGCTCGCCGACGGCTCGGGGCTCGACGTCTGCCGCGAGGTCAGGCGTCACTCGGCCGTCCCGATCATCATGCTCACCGCTCGCGGCGACGAGACCGACCGCGTCGTCGGGCTGGAGCTCGGGGCCGACGACTACGTCGTCAAGCCCTTCTCGGCGCGAGAGCTGGTGGCGCGCATCCGCGCCGTGCTGCGGCGGGTGCCTGACGAAACGGTCACGGCCCTGCCCGGCGCGACGGTGGGCAGCGAGTACCGCGTGGGCGAGCTGGTCGTGGACACCGCGATGCGCCGGTCGGTGCTGAACGGCGAGGAGCTCTCGCTGACCCGCCGCGAGTTCGACCTGCTGGCGCTGCTCGTGAGCAACGCCGGCACGGTCATCACGCGCGAGCGGCTGATCGACGAGGTCTGGGACACGAACTGGTACGGCTCGACCAAGACGCTGGACGTCCACGTGTCCAGCCTGCGCCGCAAGCTCGGCGACGACGCAGTGGATTCGCACTATCTCCACACCGTGCGCGGCGTCGGCTTTCGCTTCGCGGCGCTCGACTCACCTGCCGGATGACCTACCGCCGCCGACTGCTCGCGGCCTTCGCGTACGTGCTCGTGCTCGTGATCGTGGCGCTCGCGGTGCCGCTCGCGCTGTCCACCGACCGCCGGCTCGACCGCGAGGTGCGCGCACAGGCGGCGGACGGCGCGCAGCTCGTCGCGGCGAGCGCCTCGGGACGGCTCAAGCGGCTGGGCGATCTCGATGCGCTCTCGGCCAGGGTCGCTCGCAACCTGGGCGCCCGGGTGATCATCGTCGGGCCCAAGGGCGGGCTGCTGGCGGACTCGTCGCGGCCGGGCACGCGCGGCGTCGCCTACGGCGACCGGCCCGAGATCGCTGAGGCGCTCACGGGCCGCACGGTGCAGGGCAGGCGGCGCTCCGAGACGCTCGACCAGGAACTGCTCTACACCGCCGTACCCGTGATCCAGGCCGGCAAGACCGTCGGTGCCGTCCGCGTGACCCAGAGCGTGGACGCGATCGACCGGGAGATCCGGCGAGACCAGTACGCGCTGATCGGCGTGGGCCTGCTGGCGCTGGCGTTCGGGCTGGTCGTCGCGTGGTTCGTCGCGGGATCCCTGACGCGGCCGCTGCGCCGTCTCGCCGTCACCGCGCAACGGGTCGGCGGCGGTGATCTCGAGGCGCGTGCCGTGATCGAGGGGTCGGCCGAGCAGCGCGAGGTCGCCCGGGCGTTCAACACGATGGCCGATCGGCTCACCAACGCGCTCGAGGCACAGCGCGCATTCGTGGCCAATGCGTCGCATCAGCTGCGCACGCCGCTGACGGGCCTCCGCCTGCGCATCGAGGCGGCCGACATGGCAACCGACGACCCGGCCGTGCGCGAGCAACTGGCGGCGGCGGACGCCGAGACGGTGCGCCTGGCCCGGCTCGTCAGCAATCTGCTGAGGCTGGCCTCGGCGGACGCGCCCGCACCGCCCAGCGAGCCGGTCGATCTCGCAGCCGCGGCGCGCGAGGCTCAGGCGCGCTGGAGCGGCCGCGCGGAGCAGGACGGACGTCACGTCGCGTGTGCGCCCGATGAGCCGGCGACCGCTGTCGGCAGCAGCGACGATCTGGCGACGAGCCTCGACAACCTGATCGAGAACGCGCTCGAGCATTCGCCGTCCGGCGGCAACGTGACGATCACCTGGGGCGCCGATGGCGACGAGGCCTTCATCGCCGTCCTCGACGAGGGTCCTGGCATCTCACCGGAGGATGCGGCCGTGGCGTTCGAGCGCTTCCAGCGCGGCGCCGCCCGGCCCGTCGGGCGCGGCGGAACCGGGCTCGGCCTCGCCATCGTCGGAGCGCTCGCCGAGCGGTGGGGCGGCTCCGCCTCGCTGCGCCCCCGCGAGGAGGGTGGTACTCGTGCCGAGATACGCCTGCCTGCGCACCCCGTGGCGGACAACGCCGGCTTTACCGTCCCCTTACCTTCGCAGCCCTAGTCTGATCTGTAGATGCGCGCGCGGATAAGCACTGTCATGCTCGCGGCTGCGGGCCTCCTGGTCGCTGTCGCGGTCGGATTCACGGCAAATGCGATCGGCAGCCGGTCGTTCACGCCGGGCGCCGATGCATTGCCGTCGGCAGGCAGCCTGGCGCCGGCACCCGCGCCGGCCGAGCCCGCGGTCCGCGCCGTGAAGGTGTCGCTGCCGGCTCGAGGGGCACAGGCCGTGCGCGTCGTGACGGTGGTGCGGGTCGCGAAGCCCGCCACGACCGCGAAGCCCGTGATCACCCCGGTTCCCATTGCCGCGCCGAAGCCTGCGACGTCCACCAAGCCGGCGACGACGACCAAGCCGGCGACGACTGCGAAGCCGGTGCACGCGAAGTCCACGTCGAAGGCCAAGTCGGGCACGTCGAAGCCGAAGTCGGGCACGACGAGCGCGCAGCCGAAGCCGACGACGACGCCGAAGCCGGTCACTGAGCCGGCCCCCGTGACCACCGCGCCGGTGCCGGCCACCACGGCCCCCGACGACCACGGCGGAGATGGGGACTCCCCGGGTGACTCCGGGGGCCAGTCGGGCAAGGGCAAGGGCGACGGCGGGTCGGGCAGCTCCGGCGGTCCCGGGGATTCCGGCGGCTCGGGCGACTCGGGCGGGTCGGGCGACTCCGGCGGCTCGAGCAGCGATGACTAAGCCTGACGAACCGCTGGGCCGCAGCTAACCGGCAGCTAACCGGTCGGTTGGGAGGATGGAATCACCAACCGAAGCCAAGGGAGCCCAGCGTGATCAGCAAGACAATCAAGGCCATCGGAGCAACCTGTACCGTCGTCGCCGCGCTTGCAGTCGTGGCGGTCCCTACGGCCTCTGCGAAGCACGGTCACGGCCGCGCCGTCCGCGTCGCCGGTACCTGCGACAACCCGAATACGACGTCCAAGCTCAAGGTCAAGCGCGATGACGGTCGTCTCAAGTTCGAGTTCGAGGTCGACCAGAACGTCGTCGGCGCCGTCTGGGACGTCACCGTGACGAAGGACGGCACGATCGTGTGGCAGGGCCAGCGCACCACGAGCGACCCGAGCGGCTCGTTCAGCGTCGAGCGTCGCATCAAGGGCGCCAAGTCGGGCGTGATCGCCGCCACCGCCACGCTCGCGGCCTCCGCGTCGCAGAAGGCCGAGACCTGCACGGCGACCGTGACGATCCCGGCCAAGCCGGTCACCGATCCCACCAAGCCCGTCGTGGATCCCACCAAGCCCGCCAACGATCCCGGCGTGGCCGGCCATGACGTCAACGACGACAACGGCGTCGACCCCGCCGCCCACGACGCCAACGAGGACAACCACGGCAACAGTGGCCCCGGCAAGGGCGGCGACGACGACTCGAGCGGTCACCACGGGAACGACGACTAGCACTCCCTCTCTCCCCGGGAGCGCCACTCTCTCCCCAGAGCGTTGTTGTTCCGCACCCACGCGAGCCGGGCTCCCCAGCCCGGCTCGCGTCGTTTTCCCGGCGTTGACGCGGCCTCTCGAACCTCCTAGTGTCGTCTGACACGAAAGGAGGGCAGGATGGCGAAGCAAGTCGAGTGCCCGTGCGGTCAGGTCGTGCGCGGGGAAGACGAGGATGAGTTCGTCGCCAACGTCGAGGCGCACGTGCGCGACAAGCACCCGGAGATGGCGAGCGAGCTGTCGCGCGAGCGGATCCTCGCGATGGCGTCCGACGCATAAGGCGTGATCTGACGCAACCGAACCGCTCGCGGACTCGTCGCGAACAACCCGCAACGAGTCTCGCCGCGGCTGCCTCGAGCGGCCGAACGCGAGCACCTCCTCGGTTGCGAAAGGATCACCATGACGAATGACCATGCCCTCACGCTGGGCGAGATCGACGTGGACGGAGCGCTGCAGGAGACCGCCGAGCGGGCCGGAGTCACGCGCGGCGATGCATTGCGCCGCGCCGTGCTCGGCGGTGGCGCGCTGCTCGCCGGATCGGCGCTGCTCGGCGGGATGCAGGGGACCGCACTGGGCGCGACCACGCGCGCAGGACGTGCCTCGGCGGGTGACGTCGACATCCTCAACTTCGCCCTCACGCTCGAGTTCCTCGAGGCCGCCTTCTACGCCCAGGCGGTCGGCATGGGCAAGCTCACCGGCGAGGCTGCGAAGTTCGCCGCGGTGGTCGCCAAGGACGAGGCCGCCCATGTCGGCTTCCTCAAGGGCGCGCTCGGCTCCAAGGCCGTCAAGCAGCCGATGTTCGACTTCAAGGGCACCACGGGCAAGCAGGCGACGTTCCTCAAGACGGCCATGGCGCTCGAGGACACGGGCGTGTCGGCCTACGCCGGCGCCGCACCGATGATCGCGGACAAGAAGACGCTCGCGGCCGCGCTCTCGGTGCACTCGGTCGAGGCTCGTCACGCAGCCTGGGTGCGCGACATCATCGGCAAGGGCGGCATGCCGCTGCCCGCGCCGTCGGCGTTCGATCCGGCGCTCTCGAAGAAGCAGGTGCTCAAGATCGTCACGGGCACGGGTTTCATCACCGGCTGATGACACCGTGCGGGCCGGCCGGCACGGCCGGTCCGCACGGCCTCTTGCGCCCGTCTGTGCGGCATGGCAGAGTCGCCTCCTCGCGGCACGGAGGTCGAAGGGCAGGTTGGAGGCGTCGGCTCACGATTCTGATGCGGCCGCGACGCGGTCGATCGACGCTGCGCTCGCGCGGCTCGAGCAGTCGGTCGGCGATCCCGGAGTTCGTGGCCGAGCTGATCGGCGACTTCCTCGACGGGCTCCCCGGTCAGCTTGCGGCCTTGCGCGCAGCCGGCGTTTCGGGCGGACGCGGAGCAGGTGCATCGGATCGCGCACACGCTCAAGTCGAACGCCGCCACGTTCGGGTGCGACGACCTCGCGCTCGCTTGCCGCGAGCTCGAGCGGGCGGCAGGCGGCGTCGCGGCGGACTCGCAGCAGCTGATCGAGCGGGTCGAGGGCGAAGCCGCGCGGCGCCATCGCCGGCGCTCGCGTCCGCTCGAGACCATCGCCTCCGTGACGACGCCGGGCTGAGCATGGGAAGGCTGCGTGTCTTCCGCGCTGTCCTGCTGAACCGGGACCTGCGCCGCGTGGAGCTCGCGTTCGCCGGCTTCACGGCGTCCGAGTACTCGGTCTGGATCGCGCTGCTCGTGTTCGCCTACGAGCGCGGCGGCGCCTCGGAGGCCAGCTTCGTGGCCGTGCTCCAGCTGGTTCCCGCTGCCATCTGCGCTCCGTTCCTCGCGCTCCTCGCCGACCGGCATCGGCCCGCGCGCGTGCTCGCCGCCGGCTACCTGGCCCAGGCGGTGGGCATGGGCGTGACGGCGATCGCGATCTACGCCGACGCGCCGATCGCCGCTCATCTACGCAGGCGCGGTCGTGGCGTCCACCGCCGTCACGATCACGCGGCCGGCACAGGCGGTGATCGTGCCCGTCACTCGCGCGGTCGGCCGAGGAGCTGACGGCGACCAACGTCGTGACGAGCTGGGTCGAGAACGGCGGCGTGCTGGTCGCGAGCATGATCGCGGGCGTGCTGCTGACCGTGTCCGGGGTCGACGCCGTGTTCGCCGTGATGGCGGTCGTCGCGTTCGCATCGGCGCTGCTGGTCGTGCGGGTGAGCGGGGTCAAGCCCGTCGTGCCGGACGGCGCAGGTGTCGCTCGACGAGGCACTCGGGCGGCTTCCGGGCGCTGGGTGGGCATTCGCACCTGCGCGTCCTCGTCGGGCTGCTGATGGGCGAGTTCCTGCTCGTCGGCGCACTGGACATCCTGTTCGTCCTGCTCGCGATCGACGTGCTCCACATCGGCCAGGGCTGGCCCGCGTACTTCAACGCCGCCTTCGGCGCAGGCGGCCTGATCGGCAGCTTCGGGGCCATGGCACTCGTCGGGCGGCGCTACCTCGCGCCGCCCGATCGCGCTCGGCGTTCTCATGTGCGGCGTCTCGTTCGTCGTCATCGCGCGTGTGGCCGTCGATCGCTCGTCGTGGTGCTCCTGCTTGCGCTCTGCGGCACGGGGCGCACGCTGGTCGACGTCGCCTGCCGCACGCTGCTTCAGCGCACCACGCCGGCCGAGGTGCTCGGCCGGGTCTTCGGCGTGCTCGAGGGGGTCATGATGGCCGGACTCGCGCTGGGCGCGCTTCGTCATTCCGCCGCTCGTCGCACTGGGCGGCTCGACCGCCGCGCTGATCGGCGTGGGGCTGTTGCTCCCGGTCCTCGGTCTGGTTCTGGCGCGACCGCTGATCCGGGTCGACCGAGGTGCGAAGGTGCCGATCGTCGAGATCGCGCTGCTGCGCACGATCCCGCTCTTCGCATCGCTGCCGCCGCCGGTGCTCGAGGGCGTGGCGCGGGCGCTCGAGCACGTCGAGGTGCCCGCCGGCACGGTGATCATCCGGATGGGCGACGAGGGCGACCGCTTCTATGCGATCGCCGAGGGCGAGGTCGAGGTGACCCGCGGCAGCGAGGCTCTCGCACGCCTGGGCCGTGGTGCCGGATTCGGCGAGATCGCGCTGCTCGTGGATGTGCCGCGCACGGCGACGGTGACCGCTCTCACCCACGTACGCCTCTACGCGCTCGAGAAGGAGCCGTTCCTCACCGTCGTGACGGGTCACGCTCCGGCCGCCCAGGCTGCGCATGCGCTCGTGAGCGAGCGCCTGGGCACGCATGCGACTGCCTAGGGAAGGTCGACGACGACGGGCTCGTGAGCCGGCAGGTAATCCATGCCGGTGTAGGCCGCGTTCACGAGCGTTGACGGCCCGCGCTGCCAGCGCCCGTAGCCCTGGTGGACGTGTCCGAAGACGCACAGCCTGGGCGTGCGGTCGTCGATGGCGGCCAGCAGGGAGGGCGAGCCGATCGTCTGTCCGCTGATCCAGTCGCCGTAGCCGAGTGGCGGTGAGTGCACGCAGAGCACGTCGATCCCCTCGGGGATGAGCGCCCAGCGCTGTTTCAGCTCCTCCTCGCTGAGCATGAAGGCCCAGTCCTGGAAGCGCGAGGTCCACGGGGAGCCGAAAAACGACAGGCCCTCGATCACCGCCGTCTCGTCCTGGAGGTAGTGCCAGTCGAGCTCCCGCAGGGCGCCGGGATCGGTCTCGCCCACGAAGTCGTGATTGCCCGCGACGCCGACCACGACCTCGGCGGGGACGTCCGCCAGCCAGGACGCGAACTCCGAGCTCAGCCAGCGCCGCTGCGCCTCCGGGCGCTCGTCCGCGGTCGGGCAGATGTCGCCGGCCACGAGCAGGACGTCGCAGGGAGGGACGACCGGCAGGAAGCCGTGCAGATCCGCGAGACACACGAAACGCATCGCGCGAGTGTCGCACGCGCGTTCAAACCGGGTCGCGGATCGTCAGGCCGACGGAAACGCCCGCGCTTCGTCCGGGCTTCCGATCAGCCGCGCCGGCTCGGGAGTGTCGACGGCCACGCAGGTCACGCGCGCGACGAGGATGGCCACGTCGTCGTCAGGCAACCCGGGGGCGAAATCCACGACCGCTTCGTCGACCGCGAGCACGACGTCGCTCGCAGAACGATTGGCCAGGCCCCCGAGGAGCGCGAGCAGACGCTCTTCGCCGAACATGCCACCCGGGTGGCGCCGCTCGGTCACGCCGTCCGTCCAGAACGTCACGAGGTCGCCGAGCCCGAGCAGGCACTCGCGGTCGTCGTAGCCGCGCTGCGGGAGCACCCCGAGCAGCGCGCCGCACACGCCGATCTCCTCGACGGCGCCCGTCTCGGCCCGCACGACCGCGGGCGGCGGGTGCCCTGCGCAGGCCACCGTCAGCGAATAGCCGTCGATCGGTCTGGCGCAGGGCGGCGAGCGCCGCGGTGCAGAACTGCTCGGGCGCGCTCTGAGCGCCGATCGTGTCGTTGACGACCGCCAGGATGCGTCCGGGGGAGAGCTCGTAGCGGCTGACGACGCGCATCGCCTGGCGCGTCAGGCTCGTCAAGGCGGCTGCGGCGGGGCCGTGGCCGGCGACATCGCCGATCGCGAGGAAATACGTGTCACCGGTCTGCCAGGCGTCGTAGAAGTCGCCACCGACCTCGGCGCCCTCGCCCGCGGGGCGATAGCGGGCGGCGACCTCGGCTCCAGGCGGCTGGGTCAGCGAACCGGGCAGCAGGCTCTGCTGGAGCGCGTGCGCGATGTCGTGCTCCGCTCCGTAGAGCCGGGCGTTGTCGATCGCGAGCGCCGCACGGCGCGCCAGATCCTCGGCGACGGCCAGATCGTCCTCGGAGAAGTGCCGCCCCGATTCGGCCGTTGCCAGCGTCAGGGCTCCGAACACGCGCCCGCGGCCCGCGAGCGGCGCCACGATCGACGACCGCACGCCGAGCACGCGCGACAGCCGGAGCAGCTCCTCGTCGGGCGTGTCCTGCTCTGCGAGCCAGGCGGGCACGTCCCTGATCAGCTGCGAGCGGCCCGTGGCGAGCGCCCCGGAGACACCGCTGGAGGCGCGCGCCCTGATGGGCCGACGTGCGTGGAGCCGCCGTGCCAGGCGTGCCGTCTCGGGGTTGGCATGTGCGACGCCCACGTTGCGGATCTCGCCGTGGTCGAGCATGTCGATCGTGCACCAGTCGGCCAGGCGCGGAACCGCGAGCTCGACGAGCTTGGTGAGCGTCTGCTGCAGGTCGAGCGACCCGGTCAGCACGACGCTCGCCTCGGCGAGGAAGGCGAGCGCGTCCTCGCGCTGCCGGTGCTCGGTCAGGTCGAAGAGCGTCGCGACCGCCGCGACGATCTCGCCGCCCGCGTCACGGACGGGCTCGGCGCTGAGCGACACGATGCCGTGCGAGCCGTCGGCCCGGACGACGGCGATCTCGCTGCCGGAGGTCGACTCGCCCGCCAGAGCGCGATGGATGAGCTCGGCGTGGGGGCCGGCGATCGAACGCTCGGAGGCGCCGTGCCCGAGCAGTTCCTGGGCGCGCTGGTTCGCGAACAGCAGCTTGCGCGACGAGGTCTCCGCGATGATCACGCCGAGCGGCAGCTGGCGCACGAGGGCGGACAGCCGCTCGTGCTCGCCGTGCGCCTCCTGGTAGAGCGCGCTGTTGTCGAGTGCGAGGCCAACGCGCCGGGCGATCTGCGCGGCCAGCTGCGTCTGATCGGCATCCGGCGGCGTGCTGCGCTGCCAGCCGAAGGTGAGAGCCCCGAGCGTGCGGCCGCGCACGATCATCGGCACCGAGAGCATCGTGCGGATGCCGACCCGGGCGACCGCGAGGCGGTGTTCCTGGTTGCGGTAGGCGCCGTCCGGGAGCTCCGCGGTGGACGCCACGACCTGAGGCTCGCCGGTGCGGATGGCAACCGCCACCGGCGTCTCGCTCGAGAGATCGGGGGCGTACTGCTCCATCACGCGCGCCGCCTCGTGCACCTCGGGGTCGGCATTGACGACCACGAGCCGGCGCACGCCGTCGTCCTCCATGATGTCGACGACGCACTGGTCGGCCAGGTCGGGCACGACGAGGTCGGCCAACGTGCGCAATGCCGCGTCGGGCTCGAGCGAGCGCGCGAGTTGCTCACCGATGGCGGCCAGCAGGCCGAGCGCGCCGCGCCCGCGGCGCTCGGCGTCGTAGACACGCGCACGCTCGAGTGCAGAGGCGCACTGCTCGCCGAGCGTGACGGCGAAGGCACGCTCCTCGTCGTCGAAGACGTGCCCGCGCTCGAAGCGGAGCCCGAGCGCTCCCAGTATGCGGTCCTCGATGCGCAGCGGCACCGATGCGGTGGGTGCGCCGCGGCCTCCGCTCTCGGGGAAGCGGGTCTCGCGCTCGCCCTCGCCCAGGAAGACCGGGGCGCCTTGCTCGATCGCCTCCCCGATCGGCGTGCGCCGTGTCAGCGGAAAGCGGCGCCAGCTGCCGATCTCCTCCTCGCTGAAGCCGGCCGTCGCGACCATCTCGACGGCCGTGCCGTCTTCGCTGGGGAGCGCGATCATCCCGCCGTCGGCCCCGAGCAGGGCGCGCCCCTCTCCGAGCGTGACGTCGTAGACGGCATCGGCGGTGAGAGCGCGCGAGAGGGAGGCCGTGAAGTGCTGTAGCCGTGCGGCCCGCTCGCCCGAGCGCACGGCGCGCCTGCGGGCCTCGGCCTGCGAGGCGCCGACGAAGCAGACGGTCACCTCGGCGACCGCGAACGCGACCAGGCTGATCGCATTCCTGGTCCCGTCGACGTCGAAGGCGTGATCCGGCGGCACGAAGTAGTACCAGTGGGCGAGCAGCGCCAACGCAGCCGTGACGAGCCCCGCGTTGCGGCCCCCGGCGAGAGAGGCGGCGAGCACGAGCAGCAGGTACACGATCGCGGGCGTGGTCGTGCCGACTGCGCCGCCCGAATGTGGCGACAGCAGCACGGTCGCGATCAGGACGCCGAAGCTCGCCGCCGCCGTGACGACGAGCTGCCAGTGTCCTTTCCTGGCTATGAGCTCTCGCCCTCGGGCTCGAGGTGGAGAGAGAGCGAGTTGATGCAGTAGCGCTGGCCGCCGGCTTCGCGCGGCCCGTCGGGGAAGACGTGCCCGAGGTGCGATCCGCAGCGCTTGCACGTGACCTCGGTCCGCAGCATGCCGTGAGAGCGGTCCTCGTGCAGGTCCACGCTCGCGGCCGTCGCGGGCTCGGTGAAGCTCGGCCAGCCCGTGCCGGAGTCGAACTTGGTGTCCGAGGAGAACAGGTCGGCGCCGCAGGCGGCGCACTGATAGGTGCCCTTCTCCTTGGCGTACACGTACTCGCCGCTGAACGGCGCCTCGGTGCCGCGCCGCCGCAGGATGTCGTACTGCTCGGGCGTCAGCCTGCTGCGATATTCGGCTTCGGTGTCGACGTCTGCGTCAGGCATGCGCCCGCCTCTCTTCGTCGTCGTGGCTCGTCGCGTGCGACATCAGGCTACCGGCTCGCGCATCGGCCCCGCATGACCCGCTCGGATCACGGTGCCGACGAGGCGGGCGATGCCGGGATAGTCGTGCACGAAGCCGGCGTCGGTGAGCTCGATGACGCGCTCGAAGTCGGCCCCGGGGCTGGAGAAGCGCAGGCGGCCGGCAGCCAGCGGCTCGTAGATCTGGTGATCGCGGTGCACGGTCAGATCGGGCACGGAGACCCAGGCGACGTCGACTGCGCGCGCCGTGCCGCCCTCGTGCAGGCGGTCGCGCAGCACGGGCATCGCGTTGGTCAGCGGGGAGAAGCCGAGATCGCAGTCGGCAACGCCGTCGAGCTCGGGGCTGCGACCGCGCTGGAGCGTCACTTCCGGACCGCCGGCGATGGTCGCGCGCAGGCGCTCCGTGACGTAGCCCGCGCTCGTCTCGAGCTCGTACTCGAGCACGTAGGGGTCTGCGCCCGTGCAGACCTGGCGGCCGCGCGCCGCGAGCGTGCCGCCGGCTCCGAGCTCGATCCAGGCGACCTCGCGGCGGTGTTCCTCCGGCAGCGCCCAGACCAGCGCGAACGAGCCGAACGGCGCCGGCATGCGGCTACTCGTCGCCCTTCGTCTCGGGCGCGGGCACGACGACGACGGGGATGTGCGCGTGCCGCGTGCACTGGTCGCTCACCGAGCCGAGGACGAGTCCGATGAAACCCCCGTGCCCCCGCGCGCCCACGACGAGGAGGTCTGCGCCCGCGGCCTGGTCGAGGAGCACCTTTGTGCTGCCGCCCTCGATCGCCTCGGAGCGCACGTCGACCCCGGGCGCCGCTGCCGTGGCCTGCTCGCGGGCCGCCTCGCAGATGCGTCCCGCGATCGTCTGCGAGGCCTCGAACGAGGCCTCGACGCCGACGTCGCTGGGCGTGTACCAGGGCGAGGGGTAGGCGGCGAGCCCCGGCGTCCAGGCGTGGATCACGTGCAGCTCGGCGTCGCGCAACTTGGCCTCGCGAGCAGCCCAGGCGACCGCGGCGCAGGCGCTCTTCGAGCCGTCGGTTCCCACCACGATGCGTCCCATTCGGCACTCCGATCGTCGTGTCAGGCCTGGTCGGCGTTGGCCTGCATGGCGCCCATCACGTCGAGGCGCGCCTTGAAGGCCATGTAGCCGGAGTCGAGCGGGATGACGGCTCCGGTCATCCGGCGCGACTCGTCGCTCGCAAGGTAGACGACGAGCGGCGCGATCTCCTCCGGGGTCGGGATCTCGAGCAGGTGCAGCTGCTCGATCGTCGTGCGCGAGGCGTCGTCCTCGAGCCACACCTTCTGCGGCTCGCTGGAGACGAAGCTCGGAGCGATCGCATTCACGCGGATGCCGTCGGGCGCGAGTCCTGCGGCCAGCGAGCGCGTGAGCGCCGTGACGCCGCCCTTGGCCGCGGTGTACGAATCCAGGCCCGCGCAGCCGACGAGCGCGTCGACGGTGCTGGAGAGGATGATCGAGCCCGAGCCCTGTGTCAGCATCTGGCGCCCGGCGTACTTGACGACGCGGAAGACGCCCGTCAGCACGAGGTCGATCATGCGCGTCCAGACGGCCTCGTCGAGCTCGGTCAGGCGGCGGTCCTGCGTGTTCACGAACGGCACGTCCACGGCGCAGTGGTAGACGACGTCGAGCCGCCCGAAGCGCTCGACCGCCGTCGCGACCATGCGCTCGACGCTCGCGGTGTCGCACACGTCGACCGAGACCGCGAGGCCGCCGCAGCTCTCTGCAACGGTCTCGGCGCGCCCGAGGTCGATGTCGGCGACCGCCACGCGCGCGCCTTCGCTCGCCATCGCGACGGCGCCGGCGCGGCCCATGCCCGAGCCGCCTCCGACCACCAGCGCGGCAAGTCCGTCCAGGCGTCCGCTCATGCTCGCCCCTCCCGTCCGATCTGGAATCCCTGCCAGGGCAGGTACTGACCTTCGCTGCGGTAGCGCCCGGCGGCCTCCGCGACCGCGTCGGCGTCGACCTCGACGCCGAGCCCGGGGCCGTCGATGCGCCCCCAGCGCGGGCCGGTCGTGATCGGGATCTCCTCGCTCAGCACGTCGTGCACCATCATCTGCGCGGTCTGCTGGTGCCCGTCGACACCGTTCGGCAGCGTCAGCAGCACGTGCTGGCAGGCGGCCGCGGTGATGCCGAGCTCGCCGTGGGTGTGCTTGCAGATCTGCAGGCCCTCCAGCTCGGCGACGTGTGCCAGCCGCGAGAACGCCGACAGCGAGCCGACCCAGGAAGGCGAGAAGCAGTACACGTCGGCCTCGCGCGCGCGGATGCGCGCGTAGGCGTCGTCCTCCGACCACAGGCCCTCGTTCGCGCAGACGGCCACGGGTGAGCGGCGGCGGAGCTCGCCGAGCTGACCGCGCGGGGTCTCGCGCACGGGCTGCTCGACGAAATCGATGTCGTAGGCGGCCAGCCGCTCGAGCATGCGCACCGCCTGCGGAACGGACCAGCTCGAGTTGACGTCGATGCGGATGCGCGGCCCTTCGCCGAGGGCCTCGCGCAGGGTCGCGACCATGTGCTCGTCCGCGCGGTCGTCGACTCCGACCTTGAGATAGAAGACGTCGTAGCCGGCCGCCAGTCCGTCCTTCGCCTGCGTGCGGAGCTCGTCGTCGTCCCCGCGCGCGAGGTACGAGAAGTACGTCACCTCGTCGCGCAGCGCGCCCCCCAGGAGCCGCCAGAGCGGCTGGCCGACCGCCTTGCCGCAGATGTCGGCGAGCGCCATGTCGATGCCGGCCCAGGCGAAGTTGCCCGTCCCGGCGAGGAACTTCCAGAGCCCGAAGCCGAATGCGTCCGCCCGCATGGCATCGCGATTCCAGGGATCGCGTCCGATCACGAAGGGCGCCATGGCGCGGATGGCGGCCTCGACCGAGGCTGCATCGGGACCGCTCGTCGCCTCGCCCCATCCGACGAGCCCGTCGTCGGTCGTGATGCGAACGAGGATGTCGGTCACGCCGTCGCGCGCCACGATCGAGCTGACCTCGCGGTGGCTGTACGGGACGTTGACGACGATCGGCTCGACGAGTGCGACGTTCAAAGCGGCTCGAATCTCTGCACGGGCGTTGGCTGCAACGCGGGAGAGCCTAGGGCCTGCAGCGCCAAATGACACTCGCCGCGTGTGTCACTTGGCCGTTTGAACGGGGTCTGGGCCGTACGAACGGGGTCTGGCCCGTACAGGCGGGGTCTGACCCCAGGTGTACGGGTCTGACCCCAGGTGTTCGTTTCGGTGCTGAGGCCACTAGCCAAGCCGAAAACGCCTGCTCTTGGGGCGGCTGATGCGTTGGACGGCCAGGAGTGCGTTCGAGCGCCGGGACGCCACAAACGGCATGGATACTGGGATGGACACCGAGGGTCAGGCCCGTACACCTGGGGTCAGACCCCGCCTGTACGGGCCAGACCCCGTATGCACGCCGCGGAGCCCTCAGCTGGGCAGGCCGTGCTGGGCGATCGCTCGGTCGTAGTTGAGGCGCAGCAGCGCGATCACGTCGCGTACGTCCTCGGCGTCCTCGATCTGGCGGGCGGCGAAGCCGGGCTTGCCGGGGAAGACCGGGTGATAGTCGATCCGCCCGGCGGCGTACAGCTCATGCCAGACGTGCTTCGGGAAGCCCAGGTGGAGAACGCGGTCGCCGTGCAGGTGGCCGAGCTCGCGACGGCCGAGCTTGAAGGAGAACGATCCGCGGTCCCCGGGGCCGGCGGTGACGCCCGGCCAGGAGGTGAGCTCTTCGGTGATCTGCTCGCTCGCTGTCTGCGTCCTTGCCATGACTCGACGCTACAAGCTCAAGTGCACTTGAAGTCAAGGAATCCGCCAACGGCCAAATGACACTCGCCGCGCGTGCCACTTGGACGCCCGCGTACGGTTGAACGCGTGCGCAGATGGGTCTGGTGGACGACGACCGCGATGGAGATCGCCTTCTGGGCGGGTGCCGGTCTGGCGCTGTACCACGGCGATGCGCTGCTCGCGAGCCTCATCCTGTCGTTCTGGGTCGTGCGGCAGGAAGGCATTCCGGTGCCGGTGGAAGTCGCTTTCTGGATCCTGGCGGCGGCGCTCGTCGAGGCGAGCCGCGGCGGCGAGAACGTCGTCTTCGCACTGGTGGCGCCCGTCGCCGTTGCGCGGCTCTTCTACCTGCTCATCCTGCTGCAGGTGCGGCGCGCGGGTGGGCGCTGGGAGCGGTACTTCCTCGGCCCGGAGTTGTACCCCGGCTGGAGCGCCGCCACGTACTGGTGGCGGCAGCGGGGGAGGGTGCCACACCTGGCGGCCTGGGCTCTCGTCCTGGCCGGCGGCATCGCCTGGACGCTGGGGATGTTGTGGTGGGCGTTCTCCTGGGATTCGTGGTGGGGCCTGCCGTACGTCGCGCTGCTCACGGTCTTCGCGTGGTGGTGGTGCGGGCTCGGCTTCCGCGAGGTTCACCGCCGCGTGCGGCCCAGCCAGGAGGAAGATCCCGAGGCCGAGGCTCCCGGGGCGCCGAAGGACTGGAGATGGCAGGCAAGGCGGATCTTCACTGAAGCGACCTCCTGGGACGCGAGCGGCCTGCCGCCGGCGGTTTTCGACTTCCAGAAGGGATTCGAAGGCCCGGGAGATCGACGGTTGCGCGACTTTGCGGCCGACTGCGCGGAGCACGCGCTGCCCGCCAGGGAGGACGCGGGACGCAAGGCGCACGGCCTCGTCACGGCCGCCATCGAGCACGCCCGGGAGCGAGCCGGCGGAGAGCTCAGAGGCTGGCAGCTGAAGGCCGCGTTCGGTGGAGCCGGCACGACGCTCACGCGGACGACAGACAACCTGACACACGGGCGCGGCGATCCCGCGGTGCTCGAACTGGTCGACGACGCGGCGGCAGCTGCCTACTGCGCCGTGTGCGCTCCGACGCCGCTCGAAGCCGCCATCTCGGCCGCGAATTGCGCCTCGGTGACGTCGGCGGGAGCGTTGCGCGAGCGCGAGCACCGCTGGCAGCTGCAGCGCCTCAACCGGTATCGAGGGGAAGCCGCGAATCTGACCTGACCCTCTCGTACCCTGCAGCCGTGGCCATCAACGCTCCAGCCGGCGACCTGCGCGATCAGGCGCGGGCGCTTCCCGACGCGCCGGGCGTGTACGTCTGGCGCACGGAGGACGGCACGGTGCTCTACGTGGGCAAGGCCGCCTCGCTGCGCAAGCGCGTGGCGTCGTACTTCGCGAGCGTCAACCGCGATCGCAAGAGCGAGGAGCTGGTCGCCCGCGCGGCGTCGATCGAGCCGATCGTGGTCGCCAGCGCGAGCGAGGCGCTGCTGCTCGAGCAGCAGCTGATCAAGCGCCACCGGCCGCCGCTCAACGCGCGCCTGCGCGACGACAAGTCGTATCCGTACATCGCCGTCACGCTGGCCGACGAGTACCCGCGCGTGCTGTTCACGCGCGAGCGCCACCGGACCGGCGTGCGCTACTTCGGGCCGTACGCATCGGCGCAGAAGGTGCGGACGACGCTCGAGACGCTCAACAAGATCTTCCCGTACCGCCCCTGCGAGGGCCCGTCGCCCGGCCGGCGCTCGGGTGTGCCCTGCCTCGATTACCACATCGGCCGCTGCGGAGCACCGTGCGTGGGATACATCTCGCGGGAGGAATACCGCGCCGTGATCGACGATGTGATCGCGTTCCTCGAGGGCCGGACGAACAAGATCGAGCGCGACCTGGAGCAGCGCATGCGCGAAGCCTCCGAGCGGCATCTCTTCGAGGAGGCGGCGCGCACCCGCAACCGGCTGATGGCGGTGCGCCACCTGAGCGAGCGCCAGGCCGTCGCCGTCGGTACGGGCACCTATGACGCCGTCGCGCTCGCGGTCGAGGGCGATGTCGCCAACGTGCAGCTGCTCGCGGTGCGCGCGGGGCGCATCGAGGAACGCCGCTCGCACTACCTCGAGAACGCTGCAGGGGAGGGCGAGGACGAGCTGCTGGCCCGCTTCCTGCTCGACTACTACGACGCGCAGGTGGGCATTCCGCCGCTCGTGTGCGTCCACACCGAGGTCGCCGACGCCGATCTGATCGCGGGCTTCCTGTGCCAGCGCCGCGGGGCGGCCGTCGAGCTGCGCGTCGCGGAGCGCGGCGACAAGCGCCGCGTGGTCGCCATGGCGCTGCGCAACGCCGAGCTGGGCGTGCGCCACGACGTGCTGCGGGCGCAGCGCACGCGCACGCGCCGCATCGAGGCGCTCGAGGAGCTGCGCGAGGCGCTCAACCTCGAGGCGCTGCCGATCCGCATCGAGTGCTTCGACATCTCCAATCTGCAGGACACGAACGCCGTCGCCTCGATGGTGGTCTTCGAGGACGGCATGTCCAAGCGCTCGGAGTACCGGCGCTTCGGCATCCGGCACGGCCGGGGACAGGACGACTTCCGCTCGCTCGCGGAGGCCGTCACCCGGCGCTTCGAGCGGCACCGGCGCGTCGACGACGACGGCTACGACCGCAGCTTCGCGACGCTCCCGAACCTGCTCGTGATCGACGGCGGCAAGGGTCAGCTGGGCGCGGCGCTCGACGCGATGCGCGGTTTCGATCTGCCCCGCGTCGCGGTGGTTTCGCTCGCCAAGCGCGACGAGGAGGTGTTCCTGCCCGGGCGCTCCCAGTCGGTCTGGCTGCCGCGCGAGTCGCCCGGCCTCCAGCTGCTGCAGCAGGTGCGCGACGAGGCGCACCGCTTCGCGCTGCGCGGTCACCGCACGCGCCGCGCGGCGGGCCAGACCGCATCGCTGCTGGACACCCTGCCCGGAGTCGGTCCTGCCCGGCGCAAGGCCCTGGTGGCGCACTTCGGCGACGTGGGCCGCTTGCTGGAGGCCTCGCGCTCCGAGCTCGAGGCCGTCCCGGGACTGCCGGCGGCCGTCGGGCGCGCCGTCTACGACCACCTGCACAGGGTCGGGGGAGACGGCCCGGCGGGCGAGTAGCCATTGGAGGCCGTGCTCGAGGAGGCAGTCCGTGCCTACCGGGAGGCCTTCGGTGCACGGCTGCTGGCCGCGTACGCGCTCGGGAGTCTCGCGCACGGCGGGTTCAGCCCGCTCGTCAGCGACGTCGACCTCGGCCTGATCGTCGCCGACCCTCTGCGCACGTCGGACGGCAGCACGGTGCAGTCGATCGGCGACGCGCTGAGGGCGAGGGGGACGGAGCTGCACGCGCGTCTCTCGGTCTTCTGGGGCACTCCGCAAACGCTCGCGGGCACCCAACCCGGAGGGCGGTTCCCTCCGCTCGATCGCCTCGATCTGCTGCAGCACGGGCGGCTCCTGAGCGGGGTAGATGCCCGCGCCGGCCTCCCGCAGCCGAGCCGAGCCGACCTGCTGGTGGCCGGCGCCGAGTTCGCTCTCGGCTCGCTGGCCGCAGACGCGGCTGTCGAGCAGCTCCGCCGGCCGGACGTGCTGCTCGGCGAAGGAGTGCGCCACGTCACGAAGGTCGTGCTCTTCCCCGTGCGCTTCCTCTACACGGCCGAGACCGGGCTCGTGGGGACCAACCACGCCGCGGCGGCGCACTACCTGGCGGCGACCGACGGGAGGCCGAGCGCGGGCCTGGTCGCCGCCGCGCTCGCCTGGCGCGCCGACCCGCCGGACCATGGTCAGGCAGCGACCCTGCTCGCGCGGGAGGTCATCCCGCTCTATCGCCACTATCTCGACGATCACGTCGCGCGCCTCGCGGCCGTCCCGCGCCCCGACCTCGCGGACGCCTTCGCGCGCTGGCGCCGCCGGCTCGATCCAGGCTTCGCCGAACCCGGAGATGGGTAAGCTCATCGCGTGGCGGTCAGCACCCCACCCGCGCGCCTCACGCAGGTGTCCTACGGCCTTGCGGGCTGGGGCACGGGTGAACTCGTGCTGCGCGGGGACCGGCCGATCCACCACGAGCTCCCGTGGCCTGCGACCGTGCCCTCGAGCACGCGCCACATCGAGGCCGGCGAGCTCGACGGCCGCCGCCCGCGCGATGCCGCCGAACGCTACGTCAAGGCGTTCGTGCGCTATCTCCGGGGGAAGCGCGTGAACTTCGAGCCCGAGTCGTTCGGTCTCGGCGAGACGTGCGACGAGCTGGGCGTGACCGACCTCGAGCGCGCCATCGCCTTCGCCCTGGCGCGCGTCAGATGGGGCGAGCGGGTGTCCTACGGCGAGCTGGCCGCACGCGCCGGGCGGCCGAGCGCGCCGCGTGCCGCGGGCGCGTTCTGCGCACGTTGCCCGCTCGACCTCCTCCTGCCCGCGCACCGGGTCGTCCGCGCCGACGGCTCGCTGGGCGAGTACGGCTCGCATGGCGTGCGCACCAAGGCGAAGCTGCTGGCGCTCGAGGGCTCGGCGTGAGCCCTCGCCGCCAGCTGCGCATCGTCTGCCTCGGCGGGGGCACGGGCATGTCGATGCTCCTGCGCGGTCTCAAGCTCACCGGCTCGCAGATCACGGCGATCGTCACGCTGACCGACGACGGCGGCTCGAGCGGCCGCCTGCGCCGCGACCTCGCGATGCCGCCGCCGGGCGACATCCGCAACTGCCTGATCGCGCTGGCAGAGGACGAGTCGCTCATGAACCGGCTCTTCCGGCACCGCTTCGACCGCGGCGAGCTGGCCGGGCACGCCTTCGGCAACATCTTCCTGGCCGCGCTGACCGAGGTGGTCGGCTCGTTCGATGCCGCGGTCGCCGAGGTGGGGCGGGTGCTGGCGGTCGAGGGCAGCGTGGTGCCGGCGACGACGCACCCTGCCGCGCTCCTGGCCGAGATGGACGACGGCCGCTACGTGGCGGGAGAGACCGCGGTGGCGCGCGATCGGCAGGGCGTGCGGCGGCTCTTCCTGAGCCCCGCCGACGCCGTCGCCAACCCGCAGGCGCTGGCCGCGGTGGAGCGCGCCGATCTGATCGTGATGGGCCCGGGGTCGCTCTTCACCTCGACGCTGCCTCCGCTGCTCGTGCCCGGCCTGGGGCGCGCGGTGCTGAAGGCGCGCGGCCTGCGCGTCTACGTCTGCAACCTGCTCCAGCAACCCGGCGAGACGATCGGCTACAACGCGTCCCACCATGTCGAGCGCCTGCACCAGCACGTCGGCGCGAAGGTGGTCGACAGCGTGATGGTGCCGAGGCGCGCGCTCGTGACCGAGAAGATCCCGGTCGAGTTCGACCGGCGCCGGCTGAGCGAGCTCGGCGTGGGCGTCGTGGCGGCCCAGATCGTGGCCGAGGACGGCTACCACCACGACCCCGAGGCGCTTGCGCGCGCGCTCGTGCGCGCAGCGCAGCGGCGCGTGCGCGGCGGCCGTGCCCTTCTCTGAGGACGTCCGGGCCGAGCTCGCCGAGGTCCTGCCGGTTCAGCAGCACTGCCGCCTGGCCCAGCTGGCCGGCGTCGTGCGCCATGCCGGGACGTTCCACCTGCTGGCGGGCGGGGCGGTCGAGGTGCACGTCGACCTCATCTCGCCGCTCGCGGCGCGCCGCACGGTCGAGCTCCTGCGCACCCGAGGCGCCACGTGCGAGATCCGCACCTACCGCGAGCATCGCTTCGAGCGCGCGACGCGCTTCCTGATCGTCGTCGGAGGCGATGCGCGCTCGCTCCAGGCGCTGCACGAGGCGGGCGTGCTCGGCCCGAGCCTGGCTCCGACGGAGCGCGTGCCCGAGCGCATCGTCGCGCGCGGCTGCTGCCGCCGCTCGTACCTGCGCGGGGCCTTTCTGGGCTGCGGCTCGCTCTCGCGCCCGCGCAGTCCTGCGCATCTGGAATGGCGCGTCTCGAGCGAGGAGGCGGCGCTGCAGCTGCGCGAGCTGGCCGAGGCCGAGGGCTTCGCGTTGGGCACGCACGAGACTGCTCGGTATTGGATGGTCTACGCCAAGAGCCGCGAGACGATCCGCGGCCTGCTGGCGGCGCTCGGCGCCCACGGTGCGGAGCTGCGGCTCGAGGAGGAGGGAGTCTTCGCCTGGGCGCGCGAGGAGGCCAACCGCCTGGCCAACGCCGACTCCGGGAATCTGCGCCGGCAGGCAGCGGCCTCGGCCAGGCACACCGACGCGATCGAGCTGGTCGGCGGGCCGGACGCGCTTCCACCGGAGCTGAAGACCGTGGCCGAGTTGCGGCTACGGCTACCGGACGCCACGCTCGCCGAGCTCGGCGAAGCAGCCAGGCCGCGCCTCAGCAAGTCTGCTGTCGCCTCGCGCCTGCGGCGTATCGTCGAGCGCGCCGAGGACGATGACCTCAGCCCTGGATGACGTTGTGCACCGACGCGACCATCGGCTGGCCCGGGTCGACGCCGGCCGCTGTCATGATCGGAACGAGCGTTGCGCCGAAGGCCTCGAATGTTTCCTGAGACTCCCAGACGTCGAAGACCTGGATCAGGCCGCCGCTCTCGAGCGCGACGTGGTACAGCCGGCCCTGCGGGGAGCCGGCGCCGGCCGCCTCGAGCTGCTTGACGGTCTCGTCGTAGATGGCCGGCGTGAATCCGGGCGGAGTGAAGTAGAAGCCGAGTGCCACAGTGCTTTCTCCTCTGGTGCGCTTGTGCGGAACCGGTCATGGAGCGGAACCACAGTACGCCGCCGGCGGCGACCGTGCGCGTCCGTCGACGCGATTGTCCGTGTCGGTAGAATCGAGCAGGGCCGAAGCGCGTTCGCTGCGCCGCGGCATGGACAGACGAGGGGAGAGCATGCCCGTTCGCGTCGGCATCAACGGCTTCGGCCGCATCGGCCGCAACTTCTTCCGCGCCGCGAAGGAATCCGGCGCCGACATCGACGTCGTCGCGGTCAACGATCTGACCGACCCCGCCACGCTCGCGCACCTGCTCAAGTACGACTCGGTGCTGGGCCGCTACAAGGGCGTCGTCGAGGCCTCCGAGGACGGCATGATCGTCGACGGAGAGGCGCT
Organism: uncultured Actinomycetes bacterium; assembly: GCA_963713435.1. GTDB lineage: Bacteria > Actinomycetota > Thermoleophilia > Gaiellales > JALYLC01 > JALYLC01. Next base: position 323,415 of record CAVQLU010000007.1, on the reverse strand, counting down.
CAAGGTCGTCTCGCACCGCGATCCGGCCGACCTGCCGTGGGCCGATCTCGGCGCCGACGTCGTGCTGGAGTCGACCGGCTTCTTCGCCGACCGCCGCGCCGAGGCGCACATCACGGCCGGCGCCAAGAAGGTCGTGATCTCTGCGCCCGCCAAGGACCCCGACGTGACGCTCGTGCTCGGCGTCAACGAGGAGACCTACGATCGCGACAAGCATCAGCTGATCTCGATGGCGTCGTGCACCACCAACTGCCTCGCGCCCGTCGTGCGCGTGCTGCTGGACGAGTTCGGCATCGAGTCGGGCTTCATGACGACGACCCACGCCTACACGGGCGACCAGCGACTGCACGACGCGCCGCACAGCGACCTGCGTCGCGCGCGCGCCGCCGCGCTCTCGATCATCCCGACCTCGACCGGCGCCGCGCGTGCGATCGGGCTCGTGATCCCCGAGATGCTGGGCAAGCTGGACGGCATCTCGATGCGCGTCCCGGTGCCGGACGGCTCGGTCGTCGACCTCGTCTGCACGCTCGGCCGCGAGGCGAGCATCGACGAGATCAACGCCGCCGTGAAGGCGAAGGCCGACAAGGGCCGCCTGGCGGGCATCCTGGCCTACACCGAGGACGAGATCGTCTCGCAGGACATCGTGGGCAACCCGTTCTCGTCGATCTTCGACTCCAAGCTGACGATGGCCCACGGCCGCCAGGCCAAGGTCATCTCCTGGTACGACAACGAGTGGGGCTTCTCCAACCGGCTCGTCGATCTGATCACCAAGGTTCTGTGAAGCTGCCGCGCGGCCTGGATTCGCTGGAGGTCGCGGGCCGGCGCGTGCTCTGCCGCGTCGACTTCAACGTTCCGCTGCAGGACGGCGCGATCAGCGACGACACGCGCATCCGCGCGGCGCTGCCGACGATCGCCGCGCTGCGCGAGCGCGGCGCGCGCGTGATCCTCTGCTCGCATCTGGGGCGCCCCAAGGGGGCGCCCGACCCGGCCGCCTCGCTGGCGCCCGTGCGGGAGCGCCTGTCCGAGCTGCTGGGCGCGCCGGTCGCCTGGTGCGGCGACTGCATCGGCGAGGCGCCGAGCGCGCCGCTGCGGAGCTTGCGCGACGGCGATGTCCTGCTGCTCGAGAACGTGCGCTTCCACGCCGGCGAGACGGCCAACGACCCGGCCTTCGCAGCCGCGCTGGCGCGCCTCGGCGAGCTCTACGTGAACGACGCCTTCGGCGCGGCCCATCGCGCGCACGCCTCGACGGAGGGCGTCGCGCATCTGCTGCCCGCGGCGGCGGGACTGCTGCTGCGGCGCGAGCTGGAGGCGCTCGGCGGCCTCCTGGACGCGCCCGAGCGGCCGTTCGTCGTGATCGCCGGAGGCGTCAAGGTCGCCGACAAGATCGGCGTGCTGGAGTCGCTCGCGGCGAGTGCGGACTCGATCCTGATCGGCGGCGCGATGGCGTTCACGTTCGCCGCGGCCGACGACCTGGCGATCGGCGACTCGCTGCACGAGGGCGAGGAAGGGCAGGCCGAGGCGCGTCGGGCGCGCGCGGCCGCTGCCGAGCACGGCTGCGAGCTCGCACTCCCGGTCGATGTCGTCGCCGCGCGCGAGTTCTCGGCCGACAGCGAGGTCCAGGTGCAGCCGTTCGCTTGGATCTCACCGGGCTGGATGGGGCTCGACATCGGCCCGCAGACCTCGGCGGCGTATGCGCGGCGCATCGCCGGGGCGCGCACCGTCTTCTGGAACGGCCCGATGGGCGCCTTCGAGCTCGCGCCGTTCGCCGCCGGCACGCGCGCCGTGGCGGAGGCGGTCGCCGCCTGTCCAGGCCACACCGTCGTCGGCGGCGGCGACTCCGTCGCAGCGGTCACGCAGGCGGGCCTGGCCGATCGCATCGACCATGTCTCGACCGGCGGCGGGGCCGGGCTGGAGCTACTCGAGGGACACGTCCTGCCGGGCGTGGCCGCGATTCCCGCGGAGGGATCCTGATGGAGCGCACGCCGCTTGTGGCCGGCAACTGGAAGATGTTCAAGACGCGTGCGGAGGCCGCCGGCTTCTGCAGCGCGCTCCTGCCCCTGGTCGACGAGCTCGACGAGGTCGACATTGCGATCTGCCCGCCCTACACGGCGCTCGACATCGTCGCCGAGCGCATCGGCGACGCCGGCATCGGAGTCTGGGGCCAGAACGTCCACGATGCCCCCGAGGGCGCGTTCACGGGCGAGATCTCGTGCGCCATGCTGATCGACGCCGGCGCGACCGGCGTGCTGCTCGGGCACTCCGAGCGCCGCGCGCTCTTCGGCGAGACGGACGAGGCGCTGGCACGCAAGCTGGCGGCGGCGCTGGCCGGCGGACTCGAGCCCGTGCTCTGCATCGGCGAGAGCGAGGCCGAGCGCGACGGCGGCGAGACCGAGCGGCGCCTGAGCACGCAGCTCGACGGTGCAATGGCCGCTCTCAGCGGCTCGCAGGTGCTGCAGGTCACCATCGCCTACGAGCCCGTGTGGGCCATCGGCACCGGCCGCAGCGCCACGCCCGAGATCGCGCAGGAGACGCACGCGTTCATCCGCGGGGCGATTGCGAGCCGGCACGGGGAGGAGTGCGCGGCGGCGATCCGCATCCTCTACGGCGGCTCCGTCAAGCCCGACAACGCGGGTGCGCTGCTCGGGCAGCCGGACGTCGACGGCGCGCTCGTGGGCGGTGCGAGCCTCGACCCGCAGGGCTTCGCCGCGATCGCCCGCGCGGCAGGCTGATGCCGAGACCGGTCGCGCTGGTCGTGCTGGACGGCTTCGGTCTCGCTCCCGATGGGCCGGGGAACGCCGTCGCACTCGCGAGCACGCCGGTCTTCGATGCGCTCTGGGAGCGCTTCCCGCACACGCGGCTGATCGCCGCGGGGCGCGCGGTCGGACTGCCCGAGGGACAGATGGGCAACTCCGAGGTCGGGCATCTCAACATCGGCGCCGGGCGCATCGTCGCGCAGGACCTCGTGCGCATCTCCGACGCCGTCGCCGACGGCTCGCTGGCGTCGAATCCCGCGCTGCAGGCGGCCTTCGCGGCGGCCAGGGACGGACGCGGCGTGCTGCACGTCGCGGGCCTGGCATCGGACGGCGGCGTGCACTCCCACGTCGACCACCTGCGCGCGATCGTCGGCGGCGCCCTCGCCGCGGGGGTGCCGCGCGTCGCCGTGCACGCCTTCACGGACGGCCGTGACGTCTCGCCGCATCAGGCGGCGGGGCTGCTGGCCGGCCTGGAACGGGAGTGGGCCGGCACGGGTGCGGCGATCGCGACCGTCGTCGGCCGTTTCTACGCCATGGATCGCGATCACCGCGCCGAGCGCACCGAGCTGGCGCGCGCGGCGCTCGTCGACGGCGTGGGAGAGCACGCCGAGGAGGCGGCCGCCGCGGTCGAGGCGAGCTATGCGCGCGGGGTGACCGACGAGTTCGTGACGCCGATCATTCTCGGCGACCGCATACGAGGCCGGGCGATCCGCTCGTGTTCTTCAACTTCCGGCCCGACCGCGCGCGGCAGATGTGCCACGCGCTGGCGCCCACGGTCGGGCTCCTCGTCACGATGACGCGCTACGACGCGACGCTCGACGCACGCGTGATGTTCGACGACGAGCCCCTGCACGGCACGCTCGCCGACGCGCTGGAGTCCGCCGGTCTGCGCCAGCTGCACGTCGCAGAGACCGAGAAGTACGCGCACGTGACGTACTTCTTCGGCGGCGGCCGCGAGGAGCACCACGCCGGCGAGGACTGGGAGCTCGTGCCCTCGCGACGGGACGTGCCGACCTACGACCTCGCGCCCGGGATGGCTGCCGCGGGCGTCGCCGCGCACTTCGCGGAGCGCTTTCCGAACGGCTACGCGTTCGCCGTCGTCAACCTCGCGAACCCCGACATGGTGGGGCACAGCGGCGTGTTGCCCGCCGTGATCGAGGCCGTCGAGGCGTCCGACGCGGCGCTCGGCGTCATCCTGGCGGCTGTCGAGCGGGCGGGAGGAATCGCCCTCGTGACCGCCGACCACGGCAATGCCGAGCAGATGCTGGAGCCCGACGGCTCGCCGCACACGGCGCACACCACCAATCCGGTGCCGCTGATCGTCACGCTCGAGGGCGCCCACCTGCGCGATGGCGGCAAGCTGGGCGACCTCGCGCCGACGGTGCTCGAGCTGCTGGGCGTGCCCGCTCCGCCGGAGATGACGGGGCAGTCGCTGCTGCTGCCCTAGCCCGGCGCTAGTCTCGCCCGGTGCGGGGTGACGGCGAGCTGGCGGTACTGCGCGAACGCGAGTTCTCGCTCTTCTTCTGGGGCCAGGCGGTCTCGGTGCTGGGCGACGGCATCTTCCCGATCGCGCTGGCCTTCGCGGTGCTCGACCTCGGTGGGTCGCCGACCGACCTCGGCATCGTGCTGATGGCGGGCATCCTGCCGCAGACGCTGTTCGTCCTGATCGGGGGCGTCTGGGCCGACCGCCTGCCGCGGCGGACGATCATGCTCTCGGCGGACGCGGCGCGCGCAGTCATCCAGGCGGTCACGGCTGCCCTCCTGCTGAGCGGACGCGCCGAGATCTGGCAGCTCGTCGCCCTCTATGCCCTGAGCGCGACGGCCTCGGCGTTCTTCATGCCCGCCTCGACGGCCATCGTTCCGCAGGTCACGCCGCACGAGCACCTGCAGCAGGCCAACGCGCTGCTCGGCATCACGCGGAGCATCGCGTTCGGGATCGGGGCGGCGCTCGGCGGCATCTTCGTGAGCCTGGTCTCGACCGGCGGCGCGGTTGCGCTGGACGCTTGCACGTTCGTCGTGAGCGCCCTCTGCCTCGCGGCGCTCAGCGATCGCTCGGCGCCGGGCGGGGGAGAAGGGAGCTTCCTCTCGGAGCTGCGCACGGGCTTCGACGAGGTGCGCAGGCACCGCTGGCTGTGGATCGGACTGAGCAATGCGTTCCTGTTCCTGATGCTGGTCGTGGCGCCCTTCGAGGTGATCGGGCCGATCGTCTCGAGGGACGACCTCGGCGGGGCCTTCGCCTGGGGCGTGATCCTCACGGGCTTCTCGGTCGGCACGCTGCTGGGCGGACTCGTGATGCTGCGTGTGCGCTTCCGGCGCCCGATGTTCGTCGCGGGCGTGCTGTTCTTCGCGGCCTGCGGCGCGCCGCTGCTGCTGGCGCTGCCGGCGCCGGCCTGGGTGATCGCGCTCGCCTACGTGGGCGAGGGCTTCGCCGTCGGCATCTTCGTGACCGCCTGGGAGACCGCGATCCAGCACCACATCCCGCGCGAGATGCTCGCGCGCGTCGGGGCCTGGGACTGGCTCGGCACGATCGGCGGGATGCCGCTCGGCTACGCGCTCACGGGGCTGGTCGTGGGCGCGGTCGGCACCCGCGCGACGCTCGTCGGCGTCGCGGTCGCCGCATTCCTGCTCGCACTCGTGTTCGTCCTTAACAGGGACATTAGAGATCTACGCATAGACGACTCCATTGCCCTATCGGAACTCAATAAATCGGCGGGATAGGTTGTGTATCATCAGCATCTTATGGCGATCCCACAGCCGGATCCCGAACAGCTGAGACGAGCGCGCCGGGGCGACCCGGAAGCATTCCGACAGCTGATGGGCACCTACCAAGCTCCTATCTACAACTACGTGCTCCGGCTCGTGGGCGGCGACGCCGCGCTCGCAGAGGATCTCTGCCAGGAGATCTTCATGAAGGTCCACCAGGGCCTTGCGGGCTTCAACATGCAGTGCCGCTTCACGACCTGGCTCTTCCAGATCGCCAAGTACCGCGTGCTCGACGAGCTGCGGGCCCGCGAGCGCCGGGTGCAGACGCCGATCGAGCTCGATCGCGTTCCGCCCGCCGCGATCGCCGCCGCGCCCGAGGTCGGATTCGAGCAGATGGACGCCGTCTTCCGCGCGATCGGCGAGCTCAACACCGACATGCGCGCCGCGCTCCTGCTGCGCGATGTGGTCGGGCTCTCCTACAACGAGATCGCCGAGGCGCTCGAGATCTCGCTCGCGACGACCAAGTGGCGCATCTTCAAGGCACGCGAGCTGACCGCCGCGCGCCTGGTCGCCGAGGGCGTGCTCACGCCGCCCAGCACGACGACTTCGCTCGCGAGCTAGAGCCTAGAGACCGCGCGCGAGCCGGTCGGCGAGCCGCGCCGGCAGTCCGGCAGCGCGGATGTCGGCCTGCGCGCTCTCGATCTCGTACTCGCTGCGCTTGAAGCGCGCCCAGCCCGCGTCGGTGTCGAGCAGCAGCCAGGCCGCGCGCGGGTCGCGATCGCGCGGCTGTCCGACCGAGCCCGGATTGAAGAGCTGCGTGCCCTCGAGCTTCACCTCCTGATCCGGCTCCGCCTTGCCGCCCTGGAGCCCGGTCTTGCCGAGCGCGAGCGAGAGCTGGACGTGGCTGTGCCCGACGAACGCGATGGGGGTCTTCTGCATGCGCAGCGACGCGTCGGCCACATCGGCGGTCAGCACGTACTCCCAGATCGGATCGCGGATGGAGCCGTGGAAGAGCGAGATGCCGGCCCGCTCGCCCCTGGGCGAGAGCAGGGCGAGCGCTTCGAGTTCGTCCGGCGTGAGCACGCTGCGCGTCCAGCGCGCCGCGACGCCGGCGTCGGAGGTGAACTGATCGATGTCGAGCACGCCCGCGACCACGAGATCGTGGTTGCCGCCCAGGCAGATGGCGGATCGCTCCCGCACCAGGGCCAGGCACTCGCTCGGCTTGCCGCCGTAGCCGACCACATCACCGAGGCACCAGAGCTCCTCGATGCCCTCGCCGTCGGCGTGCTCGAGCACCGCCTCCAGCGCCTGCAGGTTGCTGTGGACGTCCGATATGACCGCGACGCGCAAGAGCCGCTGGACTACGCGGCGTCGGGGTCGTCTTCGCCGTCGTACTCCGGCAGGAGCTTGATGCCCTGCCGGGTCGACCACTTCGAGTAGTTGTCCTGCAGCGCGTCGATCAGCTGGCGCATGAAGAGCGGAGCGAGATTGACGCGGACGACTGCGACCCCGGGCACGTCGGGGCCTTCCACATCGTGATCGACGCGTGCGAACGTGATCGTGAACTCGTAGTCGGAGTGGCTGACGTTGGCGAAGTTCGCGTACACGCCGGCCAGCGCCTGGGGCTCGATCTGGATATTGAAGTGCCGTTCAGGTTGCTGCGGGTCCACGCGCGCTCCTCGTTTCCTCGACGAGTCCGGAGTCTAGTCTGAGCACCCCATACGGCAGACTGCGCATGTGATTCGCGTGATCTGCGTCGGCCGGGCCCGCGGCCCGCTGGCCGATGCCTCGGCCGAGTATCAGGAGCGGCTCGCGCGGGTCTGCAAGTTCGACCTCGTCGAGCTGCGCGAGGAAGGCACGCCCTCGCTCGAGCCACGCGAGGCGATGCTGCGCGAGGCCGCGCGCATCGAGCCTCAGCTGGCCGGCTTCTGGGTCGTCGCCCTCGACCGCAACGGCGTGCAGAAGTCGTCCAAGCAGCTGGCCGACCTCGTGCGCGACCGCGAGGAGCGCGCACCGCAGCGCACGGCCTTCGTGATCGGAGGCCCGCACGGCCTCGACGAGACGCTGCTTGCCGACGCTGACCTCTCCTGGAGCCTGGGCAAGGGCACGCTGCCGCATCAGCTGGCGCGGGTGGTCGTGCTCGAGCAGTTGTACCGCTCGTTCACGATTCTGCGCGGCGAGCCGTATCACCGCTGACGCTATTCTCGATCGCATGTCCGATGCGCTCTCGCTGCTCGCCGCTCCGCTGATCGATGAAGCGGGCCGCCTCGGCGCGTCCGAGCTGGACGCCGTGCTGGAGCGTCCCGCCGATCCCGATCACGGCGACTATGCGACGACGCTCGCCCTGCGGCTCGCCAAGCCGTTGCGGCGACCTCCCCGCGAGATCGCCGAGGAGCTTGCGGCAGCCGCACGCGCGAGCGAATGGGTCGCGAGCGCCGACGTGGCCGGCCCGGGCTTCGTCAACGTGCGCGTGTCTCCCGCCTGGTATGCGGAGGCGGTGCGCGCCGCTCGCGAGGCCGGATTCGGCGGCGGCACGGCGGTGCCCAGCAAGGTCAACGTGGAGTACGTGTCGGCCAACCCGACCGGCGCGCTGCCGGTCTCGGCCGGGCGCAACGCTGCCTACGGCGATTCGCTGGCGCGCGTGCTCGCATTCGCGGGGCATGAGGTGACGCGCGAGTACTACTTCAACGACTCCGGCGCGCAGATCGAGCGCTTCGGCCTCTCGCTGCGTGCGCGCGCCCGCGGCGAGCCGGTGCCCGAGGACGGGTACCAGGGCGAGAACCTGATCGCGCTGGCCGAGCAGACCGGGCTGTCGCCCGACGCGAGTGCCGAGGAGTTCGGGCGCGCCGGCGTGACGCTCATGTTCGCCGCGATCCGCGCCACGCTCGAGCGTTTCCGCGTGCACATGGACGTGTTCACGAACGAGGTCGACCTGCACCGCTCGGGCGGTGTCGAGCGTGCGCTCGCCCGGGCGGATGCGGGCGGTCACGTGTTCGAGTCCGAGGGCGCCTCGTGGCTGCGGGCCAGCGAGTTCGGCGACGACAAGGATCGTGTGCTGATCAAGGCCGATGGCTCGCCCACGTACTTCGCGGGCGACCTCGCCTATCTGGTGGACAAGCTGGAGCGTGGGTTCGACCTGGCGATCTACGTGCTCGGCGCCGACCACCACGGCTACTCCGCGCGGCTGAAAGCAGCCGCGCAGGCGCTCGGATACGACTCGCAGCGCATCGAGATCGCGCTCTACCAGATGGTGAACCTGATCGAGGGCGGCGAGCAGAAGCGCATGTCCAAGCGGCGTGGCGATGTCGTGCTGCTGGACGACTTGATGGACGCCATCGGCGTGGACGCCTCGCGCTTCTACCTCGTGCAGCGCTCGCACGACGCCACGATCGACATCGACCTCGCCCAGGCGGTCGAGCAGGGCCCCGAGAATCCCGTCTACTACGTGCAGTACGCGCACGCCCGGATCTGCTCGATCCTGCGCCGGGCGGGCGATGCGGCTGCCGCGGCGGCTCCCGACAGCTCGCTGGCACCCGAGCCGAGCGAGGCAGCCCTCGTGCGCGCGCTCGTCGACTTCCCCGACACGTGCCGCGCTGCCGCCGAGCTGCGCGCGCCACATCGCGTGGTGGCCTACGCGCGCGAGCTGGCCTCGTCGTTCAGCGCGTTCTACCGCGACTGCCCGGTGATCGACGCGGAGGAGCCCGTTCGCTCCTCGCGGCTCGCGATCTGCGATGCCACGCGGCAGGTACTGGCGCGCTCGCTCGACCTCGTCGGTGTGAGCGCTCCCGAGGAGATGTAGTCGCATTGCGGCTCGCCCGCCCCGGTAGTGTCGAGCTCATCGGCGTGCCGTTCGACGGTTGGGGCCGCAGTGGGGCGCAAGCGCGGGCTGCCTCGGCTCTGCGCGAGGCCGGCCTGGCCGACGCCTTCGAGGGCGAGGTGGTGGTGCGGCCGGACGCCTCGTTCGGCGCTGCGACGCCCGTCCGCGCCGCCGGCTCCGGGCTGATGAACGAGGCGGCCCTGCTCGCCATGGTCGAGTCGGTGCATGAGAGCGTCGGGGCGGCGATCGGCGAGGAGCGGTTTCCGGTCCTCTACGGCGCCGACTGCACGCTGCTGCTGGGGGCGGTGCCTGCGCTGCGCGATGCCATCGGCCGAGCGGGGCTGGTATTCGTCGATGCGCACGAGGACACGACGTCGCTCGACGTCTCGCCGGACGGAGAGGCCGCCAACATGGAGATCGGCCTGCTGCTCGGGCTGACCGGGCAGCTTGCGCCTGAGCCTCTGCGACGGCGACTGCCCGCACTCGAGCCGGATGCGCTCGGGATGCTCGGCATGAATGACCGTCCTCTGCGCCGCGAGCTCAATGTCGCCTCGCTCGCCGACCGCGGCGTCCTGCTCCGCACGCTTGACGAGGTCGCCTCGGATCCCGCAGCGGTGGGCCGTCTGGCAGCCGGGAAGGCCGCCACCCACAGTGCGGGTTGGTGGCTGCACCTCGATGTCGACGTCCTGGCGTCGGCCGAGCTCGCCGCTCAACGGGTGCCCGGCGACGAGGAGACGACGAACGGATTGACCTGGGCACAGCTGACCCTCGCCGTGACGGCGGCACTCGACGTGGGCGGCTGTCGAGGCTGGAGCATCGCGATCTACGACCCCGATCAAGATCCCGGACGGAAGGACGCCCGGCGCATCGTCCAGTTCGTCCGTGACGTCGCGCCTCATCTTCCCGCCGGCCGCTGAGCGACCGGCTGCGAGGACTCGGGGGCGTCATCCCGGCCTGATCGGACGGGTGCTAGATTCCAAATCACCCTGCGGACGTAGCTCAGTTGGTAGAGCATCAGCTTCCCAAGCTGAGGGTCGCGAGTTCGAGCCTCGTCGTCCGCTTCTCGCGCCACCATGCGAAAAGCCTGCATCTGACCGCCTCTCGACCACCCCCGGGGATGGCGTAGACGTTGCGCTCGCGGAGACAACGGGGCCCGCCGCTCTCCTTCGGCGGGAGAGCGACGGGCCTGGTCTAACCGGGTCTCTGGGGAAAGACGCGAGCAAGCCTCCGGCGGCTAGGGCTGCATGCTCGCGTCGGATACTAGTCGCTGAGGCGGTCGGGAGCCCTGCGACGCTCGGCGAGAGGGCAAGGAGCGGGCCTTGAACTCGTAGGGCATGAGATGCTCCCTGTGGCGGCGGGACGGGAGGTCATCGTGAGGGTCGTTTTCGTACATGGGGCATGCGTCAAGGACGGATCATGGTGGTGGCATCCAACCGGCGAGCTACTGGCCGAGCGGGGCATCGTCAGCGAGGCGCCTGCCCTGCCCAGCTGTGGCGAGACGGGGATGGCGCCGGATGTGCGAGGACCCGGGCTTGCCGAGGATGTCGCCTCTGTCCGGGACGTCCTGACGGCGAGCGATGAGCCGACCGTCGTGGTCGCCCACAGCTACGGCGGCATCGTCACCGCGGAGGCAGCGGCGGGCGTCGACGCCGTGCGCCATCTGCTGCTCGTTTCGAGCTACCTGCCCGAGGTCGGGCAGAGCCTGTCCTCGTTCGGTGGCGAGGAGCCCGCCCCGTTTCTCGACATCGATCCCGAGGGCGGTACGTTCACCGTACGGCCGGAGACTCTGGCCGAGACGTTCCTGCAGGATTGCGATCCGGAGATCCAGCGCCAGGCCATGGACAAGACGGCCAGGCAGAGCCTGGCGATCATCGAGCAACCGGTGCAGTCAGCCGCCTGGCAGCATGTGCCGTCGACCTACCTCGTCTGCGCGCATGACCGGGGCACACCGGCCGCCCGGCAACGCGAGTTCGCCGGTCGAGCAGGCAGCGTTGTCGAATTCGACGCCGGCCACCACCCGTTCCTCTCCCAGCCCGCTGCCGTCTGCGACCTGGTCGTCGGGCTGTGACGATGGCCACCGCTTTCACGGGCGGCTGCCTGTGCGGCAACGTCCGAATCGTGGCGTCGGGACTCCCGTACCGGGTCGGCGTCTGTCACTGCCTGGACTGTCGCAAGCATCACGGCGCGCTCTTTCACGCTTCCGCCGTGTTCCCGCAGGATGCGGTGACGATCGCCGGCGAGACTCGCGAGTACGAAGGGCGGTTCTTCTGTCCCCGCTGCGGCTCGTCGGTTTTCGGACGCACCGACGACGAGATCGAGGTGAACCTCGGATCGCTGGATGCCCCTGACCAGCTGACGCCGACCTACGAGAGCTGGATCATCCGTCGCGAGGCCTGGTTGCCGCCGTTTCCGCTGACGAGGCGCTACGAGCGCAATCGCGACGAGACGAGTCGCTTCGAAGGGTAGGAGCCCGGTCAGCGGGGTGGTGCGTGTGGCTGGTTGGTGGTGATGGCGCGTCCGGCCTGCGTCTGTGAAGGCGGGCTGGTCGCCGTGGCCGTTGGTGTGGATGTGGTGGTCGTGGAGGAGTTTGTGGTGGCGGGGGCAGAGCAGGATGAGGTTGTGGAGTTCGGTCTTGCCGCCGTGTTCGACGGGGGTGAGGTGGTGTGCTTCGAGTTCGCGGGTGGCGCTGCAGCCGGGGTATTGGCAGTGCGCTGAGCGTTTGTGCAGGGCGCGTTGCTGGGGGTAGGAGGCGCAGCGTCCGATGCGTGAGTGCAGGAGGTCGCGGCCGTGCGGCTTGATGGTGAGGTGGCGTGCGTCGCAGGTGAGTCGCTGGGCGGTTTCGGGGCTGATCGGCCCGGCGCCTTCCAGTAGCGGGGGCGCGTCGTTGCTGAGGTGCACGATCAGGGTGGTGGGACTGCGCCGAACTCCGCCCTCGCGCTCGTCGTGGCCGGCGTGGCGGGCGAGGGTGATGAGCGCGTCGGCGGCCGACTGCTGCCACTCCAGCACCGTGCCTGCCTGCTTGTCGGCGGCGCGTTGGGTCTTGGCGATGTTCCAGATGGCCTGTTCGAAGGCGGCGCCTTGCTCCAGCGGCAGGCGGCCGCTGATGGCGAGTTCGCGCCTGCCGCGTGTCCAGGTCATGCTCAAGCGAGCGCCGCTCGTAGAGCGCGTGGTCGTCTTCGAGCTTGGGCGGGGCGAGCGTGCGCGCAGCCACTGCGATCTCGCTGGGCGGCTTGCCGACCGCCACGCGCGCGAGCTCGGCATCGCTGGCCGGCGTGGCGAACTCGGCGGCGGCTGCGACCTGGTCGAGCGTCAGCGCGCCGGCGCCGAGCGCGTGGTCGAGCGCGGGCAGGCTGCGCAGCGCCTCGCTGGTGCTGGTGATGCGCTTGGCGCTGCGGTAGTCGCTGCTTGCGATCTGCGCCAGCCACTGCGCGCTGGAGGAGCAGCCCGCCGCGCGCCAATCCTCCTCGTCGTCGGCCTCGCGCACGATCTCCGTCAACCGCTGCGCCAGACGCGCCTGCTGCTCGCAGATCGCGCGCACCTCACAGCGACGCGCGTCACGACGCCGCTCGAGCGAGTGGTCGACCGTCCCATCCAACGTAGCGAACATACGTTCGATCCTACCAGCTGCCCGGCCACCAAAGTGTGCCGAAACTGTGCCGAAATCCAGCGCTTTCAAACCCGGCGCGTGAACACCATGAGGTCGTATCCGATCCACCCGCCGGCCAGGCCCTGCTGCAGGGCGCTGCCGCCGACCAGCGGGCCGAACCGGGTGTCCTCCAGCGGCAGCCGGCCGAAGATCGCCACCGCGGCGCCGATGGCTCGGTCGCGCGCGCGCCGCAGCTCGAGGTACGGCGAGAGATCCTCCGTCGAGGAGTGGTCGAACCCGGCCTCGCCGGCAAGCGACTGCAGCTCGCCGGCCTCGAGCAGCGAGTTGATGTGCCAGCCGCGCTTGAAGCGATGGATCGCCCGCTCGGCCTTGCGACCGCCCCCGCGGCGCCGGACGTCGTCGCAGATCACAAGCGCGCCTCCAGGCCGCACGAGCCGGGCGGCCTCTGCAAAGAAGCGCGCCGGGTCGGGCCCGTGGACGAACGACTCGATCGCGTAGGCCACGTCGGCGGTCTCCAGGCCGGCGGGGAGATCGCCGAAGTCGCCCTCGACGCAGGTCACGCGGTCGGACAGACCCGCAGCAGCGATGCGCTGCCTCGCCGTCCGAACCTGAACCGGGCTCAGCGTGACGCCCGTGCCGGTGATCGGCAGCACCCCGGCCAGGTAGCAGAGGCTCGCGCCGACACCGCAGCCGAGGTCGATGACATGCGGCGCCTCCGCGACAGTCCCGGCCACCACCCGGCGCACGACAGCGGCGATGCGATCCTCGACGAAGTGAAACGCCTGCTCGCGCGTCGTGGCGCCGGGACCCCACACGGCCCGATGGATGGCGCCGACGCTGCCGCCCTGACCGAGCGCGACGAACGACGAGGTGTTGCGGTCGTAGTAGCGCCGAACCTGCTCGGTGTCGAAGTCCGGCACGGGCGGGCGCGCGCTCAGGCGGCGACGGCGGAGATGTTGAGCCGCACGTAGCCCAGAGTGAGCGGCTCGCCGGCCATCGCCAGCGCCTCGTCGATGAAGCGCTCGTGGAGCTCGGCCGGCAGCAGGTCGAGGTACGGCTTGAGGATCAGCGTGCGCAGGAATCCGCGAGGGTCGGGCGGCACGACGTCCCAGGGCTGCAGCCAGGCCCTGACCTGGTCGAAGCCGGCGGCGCGCAGCCGCTGCTCGGTCTCCTCGGGGCCCGCGTAGTACCAGGGCGTCTCGAACTCGGTCAGGTGCACGGCATAGGGCTCGCGCGCGGCGATCTCCTCGGAGCGCACGCGGAAGTCGTCGATGTTGCCCTCCCCGCCGCACTGCGCCTCCAGGCTCGCACCCGGCCGCAACGCGCCGCGCATCCGAGCGAAGAGCGCGTCGTGGTCGGTGATCCAGTGGAAGACCGCGCTGGAGACGGCGGCGTCGACCGGCTCGGCGAGCTCGAGCCGGGTGAGGTCGGCCACGAACGCCTCGTCACGCGGGCGCAGCACCTCGCGCACCTTGGCGACCATCGCCGCGGAGCCGTCGACAGCGACGACCCGGCCCTCGGGCAGCCGCTCGACCAGCATGCGCGTGACGCGGCCGGTGCCACAGCCGGCGTCGAGCACGGTCTCGCCGCCGCTCAGCGGCAGGCGCTCCATGAGCGCGTGCGCCCACTCCTCGTGCGGAACCGAGATCCGCTGGTAGCCGGCTGCGTCCCACTCCTTGGCAGGCGGGGTTTCGGGCATCGGGGCTTGCTCCTTCTCGGAATCGTCCGCTCCAGTCTCGCAAAGATCGCGCCGCCATCAGCGCCCGCACGCCTGCCCCGGAGCGGCGTAGAGTCGGCGCACCTGTGCCGGGCGAGCCGGCCCGTGTCGCCCGGCGCCCATGTCGAGGAGGGGGACGAACATGAAGGTGCGCACGAAGATGCTCGCTGCCGCGCTGGCAGCCGCCATCGCCGTAGGCGTGATCACCGCCGCCACCGCGAGCGCCGACAAGCCTGCGAAGCATTCGAAGGCAGGGCACCACCGCGGCTCGATCACGGGCTATCCGAACGAGATCAGGACGGTCGACCTGTCCGGCTACACGATCGTCACGGACTACACGCTCGGGAACAACACGGGCAGCACGTTCCAGCAGGACTACGCGGCCACGAGCGTCGACGCGTTCGCGATCGGCGGCCCGTTCGTCGGCGGCGGGCACTTCGTGAGCGACTACACGGCGCTGCCGGTCGGCCACAAGATGCTGATGGTCTCCTGGTTCGTCCAGACCGGCACGCGCTGGTCGACGGACATCTTCGTCATGAACTTCAAGACGGGGGTCGTCTCCGACGTCGCGCCGCCGAACGCGCAGCCGGTCAGCCTCGGCAGCGTGAAGATCGTCAAGTACGGCCCCCACAAGATTCCGTAGGCGTGCACTGACGGAGCCCGCTCGCCGATCGTGCGCCGGCGAGCGGGCGGCGCGTCCCAGCGGCGGCAAAACCGCTGCTGGTACGCCATGCGTAGACTTCGCGTCCCGTTCCAGGAGGGGGCCTGGTTCTGTGAATTGTCGAGAGGTTGAGAAGAGCGCCGTCGGGCTGCGCAGAGCGTCCGGATTCGGCGGGCCGCCAGGCCGCGCACGGTGAGCCGCTCCCTGGACGACGCGCAGGCCTTCTGGCTGCGCGAGCCGGGCTGCGGAGAGATCCGGCCGGTCACGCTACCCGCGCCCGGGCGGGACGACGTCGTCGTGCGCACCATGCGCTCGGGCGTCAGTCGCGGCACCGAGACGCTGGTGTTCCGGGGCGGCGTGCCGCCGGGCCAGTACGCCGCGATGCGGGCGCCGTTCCAGGAGGGGGACTTCCCAGGGCCGGTCAAGTACGGCTATCTCAGCGTGGGCGCGGTGGAGCAAGGCCCGCCCGAGTTGTGCGGCCGCACGGTCTTCTGCCTGTACCCGCACCAGACTGCCTACGTGGTCCCGGCCGGGGCCGTGACGCTCGTACCCGAGGATGTGCCGCCCGCTCGCGCGGTGCTGGCGGGCACGGTCGAGACCGCTGTGAACGCCCTCTGGGACGCCGCGCCCCTGCTCGGCGACCGGGTGACCGTCGTCGGTGCCGGGATGGTCGGCTGCTGCGTCGCACGGCTGCTGAGCCGGTTCCCGGCGCTGCAGGTCACGCTCGTGGACATCGACGCGGGCCGGGCTGCCGTAGCGGCCGCTCTCGGCGTCGACTTCGCGCTACCGGCGGATGCAGCCGACGGGCGCGACCTGGTGGTGCACACCAGTGCGACATCGGCCGGGCTTCAGCAGTCGCTCGACCTGCTCGCGCCCGAGGGCACGGTCATCGATCTCAGCTGGTACGGGGACGTCGAGGTGCGGCTCTCGCTGGGTGGAGCGTTCCACTCGGGTCGCCTCGGGATCCGCGCCAGCCAGGTCGGAACGCTCTCCCCGGCGCGCAGCGGGCGGCGCACGACGGCCGATCGGCTGGCGCTCGCACTCGACCTGCTGCGCGACCCCGCCTTCGACGTGCTCGTGACCGGGCAATCGCGCTTCGGCGAACTCCCCGGCGTGATGGCGCGGCTCGCCTCGGGAAGCCTGCCGGCGCTCTGCCACACCATCACCTACGAGGGGGGTGGAGCGTGTTCAGCGTGACCGTGCGCGATCACATGATGATCGCCCACAGCTTCCACGGCGAGGTGTTCGGGCCCGCGCAGCGGCTGCACGGCGCGACCTACGTCGTCGACGCCAGCTTCCGCCGCGAGGCTCTCGATGCCGACAACATCGTGGTCGACATCGGCCGCGCGGCCGAGCAGCTGCATGCGGTGCTGGCCGAGCTCAGCTTCCGCAACCTCGACGACGAGATCGTCTTCGCGGGCATGAACACCTCCACCGAGGCGCTCGCCCAGGTGGTCGCAGATCGACTCGCCGACCGCGTGCACGCCGGCGCCCTGGGCGAGGCCGCGCGGGAGCTCGACGGACTCGTGGTCACGCTGCACGAGTCGCACATCGCGTGGGCGAGCTACGAGCGGCCGCTGTGACGGCGGTGCACGTCGTCGTACCCGACGGCATCGACGACCCGGCCCGGCCGAGCGGAGGGAACGCCTACGACCGCCAGGTCTGTCGCGGGCTCGCCGAGATCGGCTGGTCGGTGCACGAGCACGCGGTGCCGGGCAGCTGGCCGCGACCCGGCGCGGACTCGCGTGAAGCACTCGCCGGCGTCGTCCAGGGGATCCCCGACGACGCCGTCGTGCTGCTCGACGGGCTGATCGCCTCGGCGGTCCCCGAGGTGCTCGTGCCGCACGCGAGCCGGCTGCGGCTGGTCGTGCTCGTGCACATGCCGCTCGGCCACCGTCCGGCGGACGACGAGGCCGAGACCCGGACGAGGGAGCGAGCGGTCGTCGCGGCGGCCGCCGCCGTCGTCACGACCAGCGCCTGGACCCGGCGCCGTCTGCTGGAGCTGTACCGGCTGCCGGCCGAGCGCGTGCACGTCGCCGCACCGGGTGTCGAAGCGGCCGATCTGGCACCCGGGAGCGCGAGCGGCGGGGCGCTCCTGTGCGTTGCGGCAGTGACCCCCGACAAGGGGCACGACGTCCTGCTCGATGCGCTCGCGGCGACGGCGGACCTGCCCTGGGAGTGCGTGTGCGTCGGCAGTCTGGAGCGCGATCCGGACTTCGCCGAGGGTCTCCGGCGCCGCTCGCTGGACGGCGGACTGGAGGACCGCGTGCGCTTCCCGGGACCGCGAACGGGAGCGGACCTCGAGCGCAGCTATGCCGACGCGGATCTGCTCGTGCTGGCATCCCGCGCCGAGACCTACGGCATGGTCGTGACCGAGGCTCTCGCTCGGGGCGTACCGGTCGTGGCGGCCGACGTCGGTGGGCTGACGGAGGCCCTCGGGCACGGCGCCGGCGGCGTGCGGCCCGGGCTGCTTGTCCCGCCCGGAGACTCTGCGGCACTGGGCGTCGCGCTCCGCGCCTGGCTCGGCGACGCCGAGCTGCGAAGCCGGCTGCGCCGGGCGGCCCGCGAGCGGCGCGAGTCCCTCTCCCGCTGGTCTGCCACCACGTCCGTGCTCGCAGGCGTCCTGGCCGGGGCGTCGCGATGACCGTCGAGACGACCGTCCGGGTCAGTACGGGATGGCTCGCCCTGCGCGAGCCCGCGGATGCCGCGGCCCGTGCCACGGATCTCGTCGAGCACCTCCTGCACCACCTCCCGCCCAACGACCGCGCGGTGATCCACGACCTCGGCGGCGGCAGCGGGGCGATGGGCCGCTGGCTCGCGCCGCTGCTGCCCGGCCCGCAGCACTGGGTCGTGCACGACCGGGACGCCGACCTGCTCGAGCTCGTCGGCGCCGATCTCCCCGGCCCGGCCGCCGACGGGACCGCCGTCACCGCAGAAGCGAGAGAGGACGACATCACCCGGCTCCCCCCGGGCGAGCTCGCCGGCGCGACCCTGATCACGGCCTCGGCGCTCCTGGACATGCTGACCGGAGCGGAGCTCACCGCGCTGATCGAGGCCTGCGCCGGCGCAGGCTGCCCGGTGCTGCTGACCCTGTCGGTCGTCGGTCGCGTCGAGCTGAACCCCGCCGATCCACTCGACTCCCGCGTGGCCGCTGCATTCAACGCCCACCAGCGCCGCACGACGGCGAGGGGCCGCCTGCTCGGCCCGGACGCCGTCGCGGCGGCCGTGGAGGGCTTCGAGCGGCTGGGGGCCGAGGTCATCGTCCGGCCCAGCCCGTGGCGCCTCGGCGCCTCGCAGTCCGAGCTGGCGGCCGAGTGGTTCAGCGGCTGGGTCGGCGCCGCGTGCGAGCAGCGGACCGAGTTGCTCGGCGAGACCGGCGCCTACGCGCGCCGGCGTCTGGCGCAAGCGGCGGCGGGACGGCTCGGCGTCAGCGTGCATCACGCCGATCTGCTGATCCTGCCCCGGGGACGGGCGGCAGGATGAGCCGCAGGGCGTGGACCTGCATCCGCCTCGGCGGCGCCGCGCTGACGCTCGCCGTCCTGGTCTGGCGCCTCGGCACGGGCCCGTTCCTCGACGGCATCCGCACCATCGACGCCCGGGCGCTGGTCGCCGCGCTGGTCCTCGCGGCCCTGACCACGCTGTGCTGCGCCTGGCGCTGGAAGATCGTGGCCCGCGGTCTCGGCATCGATCTGCCGTTGCGCAGTGCGGTGGCGGCCTACTACCGGTCGCAGTTCCTCAACGTCACGCTTCCAGGCGGCGTCGTGGGCGATGTCCATCGCGGGGTCAGCCACGGCCGTGACGTCAGCGACGTCGGCCGCGGCCTGCGGGCCGTCGCGTGGGAACGCTCCGCCGGGCAGTTCGTGCAGGCCATCCTGACCGTCATCGTCCTGCTCGCGCTGCCGTCGCCCGTGCGCTCCTCGATGCCGCTGGTCGCGATCGCAGCCGTCGTCGCAGTCGTCGGCCTCGTGCTGGTCGTCCGCGCACGGCGCACGGGAGGGAGCTCCCCGCTGGCGCGCGTCCGGCGGGCGGTGGCCGGCGACATCCACGACGGGCTGCTGGCACGCAAGGCGTGGCTCGGCATCGCGATCGCGTCCGCCCTGGCGCTCATCGGATACGCGGCCACCTTCATGATCGCCGCGCGGACGGCGGGCGCCACCGCTGGACCGTCGCGCATGCTGCCGATCGCACTGCTCGTGATGCTGGCCATGGTGCTGCCCAGCATCGGCGGCTGGGGCCCGCGTGAGGGCGTGACGGCCTGGGCCTTCGGCGCAGCCGGTCTCGGCGCCGACCTCGGGGTCGCCACCGCCGTCGTGTACGGCGTCATGCTGCTGGTCGCGAGCCTGCCGGGCGCCGCCGTCCTCGTGGTCGCCTGGTTCCGTCGCACGCGCTCGCCGGAGCGCGCCGAGGCGTCGCTCCCCTGGCGGGTGCCGGCGGGCGTACGGCCCGATGGAGCGCCGCATGCCTGACCGCCCGTACACGCTGCTGAGCTGCGGGATGTCGATCGACGGCTACCTCGGCAGCGCGGCGCCGCAGCGCCTGGCGCTCTCCAACGACGCCGACTTCGACCGGGTCGACGCCGTGCGCGCCTCCTGCGACGCGATCATGGTGGGCGCGGGCACCGTCCGCAACGACAACCCGCGGCTGCTGATTCGCTCGCAGATCCGCCGCGACGAGCGGACGGCCCGCGGGCTGGCACCGTCCCCGATCAAGGTGACCGTGACCGAGCGCGTCGAGCTCGACGCCTGCTCCGATTTCTTCACCACCGGCGACGCCGAGAAGCTCGTCTACTGCCCGAGCCCGCGCGTGGCAGCCGCACGCTCGCGACTCGGGCCGGTGGCCACCGTGGTCGACGCCGGCAGGCCGGTGGAGATGCGCAGGATCAGCGAGGACCTCGGCTCCCGCGGCATCGAGCGGCTGATGGTCGAGGGCGGCGGCAAGGTGCACACGCAGTTCCTGGCCGACAACCTGGCCGACGAGCTGCAGCTGGTCGTCGCGCCGTTCTTCGTGGGCGACTCCCGCGCGACGCGCTTCGTGAGCGACGGCCGCTTCCCCTGGAACCCCGACCGGCGCGCGACGCTCGCCGATGTCCGCCAGATCGGCGACGTGGTGCTCCTGCGCTACGCGCTCTCGTCCCGCTTCTGCACCGACTGACCGAGGAGATCGATGACGCCGTTGCCACTGCCCATCGCGACGATCCGCACCCAGGTGTCCGTGCCGCTGCGGTTCGCCGACGGGTACTCGACGGCCGCCCGGGTCTTCAGCTTCGACGGGCTCGTCGACGGCCGGGAGCACCTCGCCTTCGGGCTCGGCGATCGACCCGCCGCGGTCTCCTCGGGCAGCCGTGGGCCGGCGCCGCTCGTGCGGCCGCACAGCGAATGCCTCACCGGCGACACCTTCGGGAGCCAGCGCTGCGACTGCGGGGCGCAGCTGCGCGAGGCCGTCGAGCGCATCGCCGACTGCGGCGGTTTCCTGCTCTACCTGCGGCAGGAGGGGCGCGGCATCGGCCTCTACGCCAAGCTCGACGCCTACGCGCTGCAGGACACCGGGATGGACACCTACGAGGCGAACCTGGCGCTCGGCCACGGCGAGGACGAGCGCAGCTACCTGGTCGCGGCGCAGATGTTGCGGGCGCTGGGGGTTTCGAGGATCGCCCTGCTCAGCAACAACCCGGACAAGGCCCGGCAGCTGCGGCGCTTCGGGATGACCGTCGCCTCGCGGGTGCCGACGGGCGTGCACCTGTCGGCCGCCAACGAGCGCTACCTGGTGACGAAGGCGCGCAGGGGCGCGCACACGCTCGACGTCCCGCTGTCGGTCGGGTGAGGGACGGTCTAAGGGGCCGTCGGCTGCGAGCCGAATGCGCTCAGGAACTGGTCGCGGAAGGCGCTCATGCGCCAGAGCGGCGCCTGCGGACTGGGCAGCAGGCCCTTCTCCCAGCCCCAACCGGAGATCTGATCCATGACCGCCGGGTCGTGGGCGATCACGGAGATCGGGACGTCGTGAGTCGGGCCTTCGCCGGTGACGACCTTGGCGGGCTGGTGGTCGCCCAGCACGATCAGCACGAGGTTGTCGTTGCCGTAGTGCTGCACGAAGGAGACGAGGGCGCTCATCGTGTACTCGATCGTCCGCCCGTAGGCCGCGCGCACCTCCTCGGGGTGGCTGAAGAGCTCGGCGCGCGTCACCTGGTCGACCGGCAGGCGCTTGAAGATCGAGCCGTCGCCGACCTCGTTCCAGCCGATCAGCGTCGGGATGCGGTTCCAGGGCGTGTGACTCGACACCAGGTCGACCTCCGCGAAGAGCGGACGGCGGTGCGGCTTCGCGATCTCGAGGCGCTGCAGCGCCAGGAAGACGTACTGGTCGGGCATCGAGGCATAGGAGAACTTCGGGCCGAGGTAGCCGACGTTGCGGCGGTCGTAGAGCTTGTCGTAGCCGTAGAAGGACGTGCCCTCCGGCCAGGCCCTGTCGTTCGACGGCACGTCGCCGACGGTCCGCCAGCCGGCCCGCTTGAAGGCCTGGCTGAGCGTGAGGCGCTTGCTCTTGACGAGCTGGTCGTAGCGCCGCTGGCTGTTGACCCAGGTGCCCGACTGCATGGTGGAATGCGCCAGCCAGCTGAGGCCGCCGAACGTCGACGAGGTGAGGAAGGCGCTCCTGGCGGAGAAGCCGGCGGCCTGCAGCTGCTTGGTTCCCTTGTTGACCACGGCGTCGACCTTGCGCGAGAACGAGGAGTCCTGCACCGCGACCTTGCCGTAGCTCTCGACGAACACGAGCAGGACGTCCTTGCCGCGCAGGCCGGTCAGCAGCTTCCTTGCCGGGCGTGTTGCGGTAGCGGTCGGCGCGTATCTGGTTCGGCGAAGACCGCGGGATCGTCGACACCGGCCTGCACCGCACGCGCCTCCTGGACGACCAGGCCGGCGGCGCTCGTGGAGGCGATGGGAGCGTTGGAGACGAGCTGCGCGCCGAACAGCCAGGAGAGCACCCAGACGACGCCGAGCGCCGTGACGGCATTGAACGCCCAGCGGCGGTTGCCGGCCGCGACCCGCATCAGCTGCAGCACTGCCAGCGTCGTGACGACGAGCAGGCCGACGGCGAGCGTCGCCACCCCGATGACGACCAGGTTGGCCTCCGTCCGCCCGATCGAGTCGCGCAGCGTCTCGATGCCGATCCCCGTGGAGCTGCCGTCGGCGATGGGGTCGAACGGCCGGTCGAAGGCCTCGAAGAACCCCATGTCGAGGATCCTCACGATCAGCAGGAGACCGAGCAGCGGCCCGACGACGCAGGCCACCAGGCGCCGGGTCGGGGCGGGTACGACGAGCGCGAGGGCGATCACGAGGATGCCCTCGAGGGGGAGCCTCGCGTAGGCGCCGGGCGTGAGGCGACTGAGCTGATCCGGCGTGACGAGGGCGGCCCACACGACCGCAACGGCGAGGATCGTCAGCACCACCCCGATCGCCGTTCGCACGGGGCCGCGGCGGGGGCGGGCGGCGCGGGCCGGCTCCGTTCGGCCGCGGCCCTGCGGCTGCGCGAGGCGCCCCGGCGCACCCACAGCCACGCGATGCCGTGGCCGAACGACTCGGCGAGCAGCGCGAGCGAGATGACGAGCATGGCCTGCGTGAGTGCGAGCGGCAGGATGTCTGCGGCCGCGATCGTCAGCACGATGCCCTGCGTCGCGGCGACGACCTTGGCCCAGTAGCGCGTCGGCAGCGGCTCCTGCAGCCACGGCAGGAACCACCCGGCGACGAGGAAGGCGTAGCGCATCGCGCCGATGGCGAGCACCCACGCGCCGACCGACGACGCGACGTACACGCTCAGGACGGCGATCAGGAATGCGTCCACCTCGCCGTCGAACTGCCCGCCCAGCGCCGTCGCGGTTCCCGTGCGCCGGACGATCCAGCCGTCGACGAAGTCGAGCACGAGCGCGACGGTCGCGAGCGTCACCAGCGTCGCGACGGGCGTCGCCCCGGCGAACGAGTCCGCGGTCAGCGCCGCGACGCCGACGGCGAGCGAGGCGCGCGTCAGCGTCACCCAGTCGGCCGGCCCGAACCGCTTGCAGCCGTAGCGCACGACGCCGCGCGCCAGCACCGCGCACATGACCACGGCGCAGGCGACCCCGACGACCCAGCCGGCAGCGCTCAGCCCGACCGTCCCCGCGAGCGCGGCGAGCAGCAGCAGCTGGGCGATCAGCCCGCTCAGTGGGCCGGCCTGAACCGTTCGCACCGTTCCTCCGTGGTAGTAGGTACGTGGGCAGTACGGGCAATACCGCGGTCCGGTTTTGATTCCGGGGCCGCTGAGAAAGCGAGGGCGGAGATCGTAGAGAGGGTGGAGAAGCCATGAAGCAGGACGAGCGCGCTCCGTTCGTCCAGGCGCTGCAGCGAGCCCGCGTGTCGGCCTACGCCTCCGGCGAATTCGTCGGACAGGAGAGCTTCATGCCGGCCGGCGAGATCCTCGCCCTGGCCTGTCAGGCCGGCATCGCACCCGGGGTCTCCGTGCTGGATCTGTGCTGCGGCATCGCCGGGCCCGGGCGGTTCATCACCCGGGAGCTCGGTTGCAGCTACCTGGGCGTCGACTTCAGCGCGAGCGCCATCGAGATCGCACGCGAGAGCGCCGGCGAGCTGCCCTGCCGCTTCGAGGTCGCGCGGATCCCCCCGATCCCTCCGGGACCCTTCGACGTCGTGCTCCTGCTCGAGACCATGCTCGCCTTTCCCGACAAAGCGGTCGCTGCTGCAGGAGATCTCCGCGGCGCTGCACGCCGGCGGGCGCTTCGCATTCACGCTGGAGGAGGGCGCGCCCCTCACGCCGGCCGAGCGCGAGCGCATGCCGGACGCCGACACGGTCTGGCTCACGCCGCTGGCGGAGATGCTCGCCTACCTGGAAGGTGCCGGGCTGACCGTCCGCCGGCAGGAGGACTGCAGCCGGTCGCACCGTGCGGTGGCGGATTCGCTGATCGCCGCGTTCTCCGCCGATGCGACGGCTATCTCGGCGCAGATCGGTCGTCGGGCCCTGGAGGAGCTGCTGGCCGCCCACCGGCTCTGGAGCGACTGGCTGCGGGACGGGCGGGTGCGCAAGCTCGCGTTCGTCGCCGAGAAGACGTAGGGATTGCAGAGATCGTTACAATCGCGCCGCTCTCGCGCTGTAGGCTCGATCTGAGATATGGAGAGCGGGGATGATGGCCAGGGGATGCGGGGGATGCTGGCGGTGGCGGTTGCCGTCTGCCTGGTCAGCGTGGCCTACGGGCTGCTCGTCGGCCCCTCCGGCACGCAGGTGGCATTCCCGACCACGATCGTGGCGCACAGCGCCGCACCGGCGGACCTCGCGCCCGTGAGCGTCCAGGTCACCCAGGGGGCGGTCGGACGGACCACCTCCGCCACGCTCGAGCGCGGCGGACAGGCGGCGCGGACCGCCGCGAGCAACGCCGGCGAAGGCTTCGTCGGATTCCGCAAGGCCAGGCCGCGGGTCGCCGCCGGCCCCTGATCGCCTACTGCTGCCGCGCCTGGTTGCGCCGGTCGAGCCAGTGGAAGAGACCGATCACGACTGCGATCACGACGAGCCCCTCGATGATCCCCCAGAACGACCAGCCCGACCAGCCGATCACGGCGATGGCGAGGACGACGAGAATCGCAAGCAGCACCCACGAGAAAGCGCGTCGGTCGTTCATGCCGGGAGAATACGCCGCTCGCACGCTGTCCACCCGGGTCTGCGGCGAAGGTTGCGGAGCGGCTCGCCGCCGATAGGAGAGGACGGCCGCTCCGCGACCTGCTCTACCACGCGCTCCCGGGAGCAAACCGCCGCGCGCCCACGGTGTTCTACTCCTCGACGACGTCGACGCCCAGGAGGACGAGGTCGAGCGCCAGGATGCGGCCGAGGATCCCCTGCAGTTGGGCCTGGTCGACGATGGGGCCGACGATCGTCGTCATTCCGTCGGCCGGCGTGAGCTTCATGCCCGGGAACGTCCTGGCGTAGGCGAGACCGAGCTCGCCTTCGACGATGATGCAGTAGTGCGGCGCGTCCGCGCCGGGAGGTGGCGATCTGTCGAATGGATGCATGCTGAGCTCCGGCGCCCTGGGACGCGTCGTGTGCAAGGCGGCAGCGAGGCCCGCCGCGCTCCTGGGGAGAGGCGGGCCCCGCTGCCAAGATGCTTGGACGCCGAATTGGCGTGCCGGTTAGACCTTCTGGAAAAGGAACGAGGCCGCCCCTGGGGAGAAGGAGGGACGGCCTCGTGTGTCAACCGGTGGTCTGGGGTTGAGCGAGGAGCTCGCGACGGGCGGCTGGGCCGCGAGTCCGTACAAATCAGCGTAACCCTTCTGCGGGCGAACGCAACGAGGCCCGCCGGGGGGTCGCTCGGCGGGCCTCGCGGCGTCAACGGTGTCTGGGTTGAGCGAGTGCTCGCGCGCGGCGGTTGGGCGGCGAGCCTCGAGATCGCGCTACGGGACGAGCACCCTGTCTCCCGAGTGTTCTGGGCTCGTGGTTGCGAGTTGCTCCTGATCGACGTGCCTCGCGCCGGCGCGCCGGGCAAGGCGTCTCGACGTCGGACCGCCTCGCAGCCTGACGACGGCGATGCCGGGCCTGCCGAAGTCCACCTCCAGTGCCGGAGGTGTCGTGGAGTGGGCGTCCTGCGGTGTCATGTGACCTCGATGTGACCGCGTCCCCGGAGCGTGGCCGCACACCCGAGGCTGATGGCGGACTCCACAGAGACGGGCTCTGGGTCAGGGTGGCGCGCGCAGGTCCATGCTAGTCGCGAAGGCGCGAGCCACCTAGAGAGCTCAGGTGCGCCCTGAGGGTTCATCCGAGCGTCTCCGTAGCATTCCGCACGTGTTGTCCGTCCCGGTCTCCCGGCACCCGGAATTCGGCGTCTCGCTCGTCGGCGGGCACCACTAGGCGCGTGGACAACGAGGCCATCTACGGAACCGTCGGGGTGCTGGTCGGCGCCGGCGGCCTGCTGGTCGGCGCAGGCGAGCGGCGCGGTCGCAAGCGCGCCGAGGCGCGCGACGTGGCCTCGGCCGCCCGCGCGTTGCAGGCCGAGACGCACGCGATGCGTGCCGAGGCGCGCGCCGAGCTCGCCGAGGCGCGCGAGATCGAACGCCTCGAGCGCGAGCGTGGCGATGACGTGCCGTGGCTGCGCCTCGACTCCTTCGGGTGCGACGACCGCAGCGACGGCCGGCCGGTGTTCAAGGCGGTGGTCACGAACTTCGGCTCCTGCAGCGCGGCCGTCACGCGGCTCGAGGTGTGGAAGGACGACGCGCAGCAGGCGCCGAGGGCCGCCTCGGCGGCGCACGCGATCGAGAGCCAGGAGCAGGCGCAGCTGACGGTCGCGGTGCCGCCGGACTGGACGGTCGACGACGGGCGGTCGCTCGCACCGGGCGTCCAGGCACGCGTGTTCGACGAGGTGACGCACGCCGAGGTCGGCATTCCCTCGTAACTCCCGTTAATGCGAACATATGTTCGTGACCGCTCAGGGCTCCCCGTTGACGCGGCTGCGTCGTGCGATCGCCGGCGGCGACCTCCTGGCGGCGCGCTCGGCGGCAGCCTCGCTCGAGCACATCGAGCTCGACGAGGCCGCGGGACTGCTCCTGCTGATCGCAGCCGGCAATCCGGAGCAACTGGACGCCGCGGCGGTGCGCTTCCTCGGCCGGGCGTGTCTCGAGCGCTCGTTCGCGACGCTGGCCGATGCCCAGTTGCTGGTCGCCTGCCTGGCGCAACTGGAGCGCGGTGACCCCGACTCGCGCGCGGCCTTCGCGCTCGCGCTCCGCCGGCTCAGGCTCGATCACGCCGCTCGGCGCATGGAGGCCGGGGACGTCAGAGGTTGAGGCTGACGTGGCCGATCACGTCGATGGTCAGGAGCACGAGGTTGAGCGAGATGATGCGCGCGAGCGTCATCGACGCGAGCGCATCGGCCAGGACCGATCCGGATCCCCGCATCGCGACGCCATCGTGCTTGGGCGCGAGGGCCGTGGTCGGCTGCGGAGTCTCTGGGGCCTGCATCGTGATGACTCCGACGACGAATGCCCTCCGGTGTTAGCGGATCACCGCGAGACGCGGGCGTTGTCTTGACGGAGGTCCAGGCCCGCACTCCACGATCGGCGGCTCTGGGGGTGCCTCGCGAGCGCGTGAACGGGACCGGGTGGGGGTCGTCCGAGTGAAACGCGAGTCCTATACCACCCGCAGCGGCCTCCCCCACCGGGGGGATTCCCAACCCAGATCTGTTGTGTTTCCAGGCCCTTTACGGACTGCTAACACGGCTGTCATTCCGCATGTTCAAGCCGAAGACGGCCAGTCACCTACCCGAAAGGCGAGTATCCGGAAACCACCCTTGAACCTAAAGAAATCTGTGCTTACGCTCGTCGCAGAACACTTTTGGTCAACCCACCCGTTCCTGGCGGGCCCGACCACCGAGCGGCGATGGCTGATCGGGACGGGGAACCGGTCGCAAACCACTTGAGGAGGCACGGCCATGACGCGCCGTAGACACATTATCCGTGCGCTAATCGCAATCGCCGCCGCCACCTGGATGCTCGTCCCCATGGTGGCGCTCGCCGCGCCCGAGGGTCCCAGCGCGGGCCAGCGAATCAACCTCAAGGTGCTCCTGCTCACGCCGGCCACCTCGGACGGCGTGTTCGCCGCCTGGCAGGACACGCTCAGCAAGCTGGGCGTCTCGTACGACACGTACGTCGCCGGGCAGCCGCAGGACATCTCGGATGCGACGCTCGCCGACTACACGACGGGCCGCGCCAACTACCAGGCCGTCATCATGGCCTCGAGCGCCGTGTCTCTGACCGCGGCCGAGCGCACCGCGCTGGACAAGCTCGAGACGACGTTCGGCGTGCGCGAGATCTCCGACAACACGAATCCCGACTCCGCGCACGGCGCCACGCTCGTCGGCGGCGGGGTCACGACGGCCACGCCCAACATCACCGGCACCCTGACGGACGCCGGCAAGACCGTGTTCCCGTACCTCAAGGGCTCCATCCCCCTGGGCGGCCCGTCCTTCGCGGCCTCCGGCACTCCAGGCCCGAGCTTCACGTCCCTCGTGAACGCGCCCGACGGCAGCTCGTACATCGGCGTGTGGAAGCGCCCGAACGGCACCGAGCAGCTCGTCGACGGCATCCCGGGCAACGGTCAGCAGAGCCACTACCAGCTGCTGCGCTTCGGCATGCTCAACTGGGTCACCCGCGGTGTCTACCTCGGCTACTGGCGCAACTACTTCGAGGTGCAGGTCGACGACCTCTTCCTCGGCGATGACGCCTGGGATCCGACGACGCATTCCAACAACTACGACCCGGCCGCAGCGAGTCGCATGGTGCCCTCGGATCTCAGCCAGGCACTGTCCTGGTCGCAGGCCAACAGCTTCCGCCTCGACTTCGCCTACAACGCCGGCGGGCACGTGGAGTACGAAACCGAGCACGGCGCCGGCACCGACACGCTCTGGAGCGCCTTCGCCAACGGCGCGCAGTACCGCAGCGGCTTCGGCTTCATCAACCACACCTACGATCACGCGTTCCTGGGCTGCTCCTCGCAGAACTACATCACCTCGGAGATCACCCAGAACGTCCAGGCCGGTACCGCCATCGGCCTGCCGGTCAACCCGGCCGAGCTGATCACGGGCGAGCACTCCGGTCTGGCGAACACCAGGCCCGGCAATCCCGGCGTGCTCGATCCGCCGAGCTTCAACGACCTCACCGTGCTCCCGACGGGCGGCACCATCCCCGCCGGCAGCTACGACTACGCCGTGACGGTGAGCAATGCCCACGGGCAGACGTCCACCCCGGAGCCGATCAGCACGCCCGCACCGCTCACGCTCGGGCAGTCGGTCAGGATCACGGCCTCGATGATCTGCCAGGGCACGACGTACGCGCTCTACCGCAGGACTTCCGCGACCACGCTTCCGGTCGCTGCGCCCGCCGGCCCGTGGACGCTGGCGGCGCAGGTCACGCAGGCCGCCACCACGCAGACCGACAACGGCGGGACGGCCGCTCAGCCGGTGACGCTCACTGACACGGGCGCGCCAGTCGTCCCGGCCGCCAACGTCGCGGCAGCACCGCCGACCGGCGACACGGCGACCATGGATCCTTACGCCATGAACTCGCACTTCACCGCGGCCCTTGCGGCTGCCGGTGTGACGGCGACGGCGACGGATGCCTCGAAGGCCTACCCGATCGAGACCAACGCAGCCATCCCGACCGCGGTCACGGTCATGCCGCAGAATCCGGCCGGCGCGGCGTTCAACCTGCTGGCTCCGGGCGGCACGGTCATCCACACCGTCCCGCGCTACCCGACCAACGTGTACTACAACGCGTCCACGCAGGGCCAGGAGCTCGACGAGTACAACTGGATCTACACGACGCCCGCCGGCGGCGGTGGCTGCGTGGACATCCCGAACGTCACGACCTGCAACGCGGCGCCCGTGACGTGGGATCAGTTCCTCGCATCCGAGCGGAACATCGTGTTCGGCCACGTCACCGGCAACGACCCGCGTCCGCACTACGCCCACCAGAGCAACCTCGCATCCTGGAATCCCGATCCGGCGATCGGCGAGACAAATCCGGCGCAGGGCGGAATCCTCTACCCGTACCTCGGCAGCATCCTCGGCTACTACCGCAGCCTCTACGCCGACAACGCGCCGATCACGCAGCTGTCGCCCACCGGCATCAGCGCGGCGCTCACCCAGCAGCAGACCTGGGCGGCCAACGTGGCAGCGGGCAGGGTCTCCGGCTACATCCAGGACGACAAGATGCACATCATCACCACGACGGCGATGAGCGTCCCGGTGACCGGCACGACGCAGGGTGACGCCTACGCCGGCAACAAGTCGACGTGGCTCCCGGTGGCCGCCGGCGAGACGATCCTGAACCTCAAGAATCCGATCGTCAATCCGACCGCGCCGGTCACCGTCGACGTGCCGGTCGTGACGCTGCCGAAGCCGATCGCGGCCCCGGTCGCCTCCAAGCCCATCCCGAAGGCCAAGCAGGGCGTGCGCCCGGCGCTGAGCCAGCTCAAGATGAGCACCCGCAAGTTCGCGGCCGCCCGCAAGGGGCTCAAGGTGAGCCGGTCGAGCTCGAAGATCACCTGGAAGCTCAACCGCGTCGCGACCGTCCGCCTCGTCGTCCAGCGGAAGATGGTCGTCAAGGGCAAGAAGGCCACCTGGCTGACGATGGGCACGATCACCAAGAAGAACGCCAAGGTCGGCAAGACGCAGGTGACGTTCACCGGCAAGCTCGGGAGCCGCAAGGTCTCCAAGGGCACCTACCGCATCATCGCCACCGCAACGGCCGGCGCACAACGCTCCGCCGTGAAGACCTTGACCTTCACGATCGTCAAGCTCTAGACAGCAACGCTCCGACGGGCCGGAACTCCACGCGAGTTCCGGCCCGTCGTGCGTTTTCAGCCGTTCAGATCGCGGTAGTAGTAACGCGTTCCGGTCAGGCCGCCGTGCGGCATGAGCGAGTACCCCGGGATCACACCGACCGGCTCCCAGCCGAGACGCGCGTAGAGCCGATCGGCGTCGCTGTCCGTGGCCGTGTCGAGCACGAGCAGCGTCTTGCCGCACTCGAGGGCCACGCGCTCGGCCGCGCGCATGAGCGCCGTGCCGAGACCCCGCCGGCGCGCGCGGCGGTGCACGAGCATCTTCGCGAGATCGGCGCGATGCGGCTGGTTCTCGGGCTGCGCCAGCAGCAGCTGCACGGTGCCGGCGATGCCGCTCGCGTCCTCGGCCACGAGCAGCGCGCGTTTCCCGCCCGCAACGTCCGCGGCGACCTCATGCCAGAACGCCTCGGCCGTGGCCGGAGCGAGCGGGTGCATGAAGCTCACCCCGGCGCCGCCGGCGATGCAGTCGATCAGCAGCTCGGCGAGCCCGCGCACCTGCTCGTCGGAGACCTCGGTCAGCCGTCGCACGGCCGGTGTGGGGGGCGCGGTCATCTCACCTCCGGAGCGCGGCTTCGCTTGCGATCACGACGGCATAGCGGGCCGGCGCGCCTGCCGGGTTGTGGTAGACGACCGGCGCTTCGAGCACGAGCGCGAGGCAGTCGCCGGCTGCGAGGAGGTGGACGTCGCCGCCCACGGCGACCTCGATGGTTCCCTCCAGCACCCAGACCTGCTGGTGCATGGGGGAGTCGCGGAAGCCCGCCTCGTAGGTCACGCGAGCGCCCGCAGGGAAGCTGACGTCGACGATCTGAATCGGCGAAGGCGGTTCCGCTGGGCGACACGTTGCGTCGCACGTAGCCCGATCCGGGATCACGCCAGGGCTGCTGATCGGCGCCGCGCGCGACCGCGCCCGAGCGGGGCTGCGGGTCGTCGAAGAGCGACGCCGTCGAGACGTCCAGGCCCACGGCGAGCTTGTCGAGCACGACCGCGGTGGGGCTCGTCTCACCGCGCTCGATCAGCGAGATCATCGAGCGGCTGACGCCGCAGCGCTGCGCGAGGGCGTCCAGCGAGAGGCCCCGAGCGGCGCGCAGGTCGCGCACGCGCAGAGCGATGCGGTCGTTGAGCCCGATCGACAGCGCCTCCCTCACACTGGATGCAGAATCCAATATGCTGGAGGCGCTGTCAAGGCGGCTCAGGTGTAGCGCAGCGAACCCGGCGTGGTGAGCACCTCGCCCGTCTCGAGCCATGTCTTGAGGCCGGAGAGGATCATCGGCCAGCCACCGTAGAGCTGCTCGTTCGCGCCGTCGCGGAGTTGATCGTGCGTCACCGTCAGCCGGCAGGAGTCGTCGCCGATCGGCTCGATCTCCCAGGTGATGCGCGAGGTGCCCTCGCTCTTCACGTCGTCGCCCCAGAGAGCGATCATGCTCTGCACGAGGCGGCGCGGGGGCTCGACCTCGAGATTCTCGCCCTCGCCGAGGAGCCCGGTCGGGCTGCTCATCTCGTAGCGCGATCCGGGCCTCCAGTCGGAGGTGATGCGCGCGCCGAAGTTGTACTTGGCCCGCATCTCGGTGTCGGTGATCGCCTCCCAGAGGCGCTCGGGCGAGGTGCGGATGTAGATCTCGAAGACCTTCTCCATGGGGTTCTCCAATCGCTGCTTGAGATCTCGACGATATGTGACTAATAAGTCACATGTCAAGTCTCGCGCTCGGCCTCGCGGGCGCGCATGAAGCGCTCGTAGTCGGCGAACGGCTCGAGCCCCATGCGGGCGCGTCGCTTGTCGAGACGCGGGCGGTCGGTGATCGGGAGCGGGGCGAAGGATGCGCCGCTGCCGTGGAACTGCGTGCCGTACACCTGCCGCCGGTCGAGGTTCACGCACACGCGATCGGTGAGGTACGCGTAGTGGCCGGCGGAGGCCTCGCCCGCGGCGACGGCGGCTTCGAGCAGCATCAGCGCGCGCTCCTGGAGATCGACGTCGTGGTCGGCATGCTGCACCAGCAGCCAGGCGGCGGCCGAGCCGTCCTCGCCGACCAGCGAGTTGCCCGGCCAGCCGTTCGCAGCGATGATCTCGGCGATGCGCGCCGAGCGCGCGTATTCGAGCTCCATCTGCTCGCGCACCTCGTCCCGGCTCATGCGCTCGAGCGGCCTGCGGCGAAACGCCTGATCGGCCTCGGCCAGTGCGAGCAGCTCCGCGCGCAGCGGCTCGTCAGTCCAGGGCGTCAGGGGGCGGCGACGCCGAGGGTGCCCGCGATCTCGTCGATCGCAGCGCGCTCGGACTCGCTGACGTTGTCCTCGTTGCCGCGCTCGTGATGGGCCTTGGCGACGCGCTCGGCGAGGCTGACCGCGAAGTGCTTGTAGTCCTCGACCTCCTCGGCCGTGGCCTTGGCGTCCAGCAGCGCCACGGCGTCCCGCAGCATCTGCAGCGTGTGCTGCTTGAGCTCGTCGTAGGTGTGGTAGCGCTTGTGGTCGATCTCGGGCTTCGACGAGACGATCGCGTCGAGCAGCTCGCTCGCACCGTGGCTCTTGCGCGTCTCGCTGTAGGACTTGGCGATCGAGTACGTCTCGCGGAACGTGCCTCCGCGCTGGGCCGTGATGACCATCATCCCGGCGGTCGGCGGAGCGCCCGCGATGAGGTCCCATTCGTCTTCGGTGAAGTCGCTCTTGGCTGTCATCCGGTCTCCTTTCGTCATCCCCACAGGCCGCTGATTCCCTGGGCGCCGAGCCAGACGGCGAGCACGAGCGCGACGACTGCGAGGGCGGCCTGCTGGTTGCGCGAGATCCATTCGCGGATCCGCTGCAGGCCGATCTCCGCTCGAGCGGGCATCAGGTAGGCGTACAGGATCAGGGCTCCCTGCACCGACAGGGTAATCAGAGTGAAGAGCGCGAACACGGCGATCGACTGCGAGTTGGAGAGCTCGGCGCGCAGCGTGTCGATGCCCGCCGCGACCACCAGCGCGGTGTTGATCCAGAAGGCGCCGATCAGGAAGGCCCAGAGCGGGACTCAAGCGGTCGATCCGCTCCATCCACTTGGGCTCGCTCGGCGTCACCCCCGTGCGGGCGGGACGGCGCGACCAGAAGCGGGCGGCGGCGAGCAGCAGGACGACGCCCAGCACCACCTGGACGATGCACGCGGTCCTGGACGGCGTCGTGTTGTCCGAGAAGTCGTAGCCGCCCAGGAAGAGGATGATCAGCAGGCCGAGCCCGAACGTCGAGAGCGTCCAGCCGAGCAGCCACCAGACGGCGTTCGACGGCCGGTCGGAGGCCAGCATCAGGATCACCGCGACGATCGCCCACGGCGAGAGCGCGCACACGATTGCGAGCGGCACGAGTTGGAGGAGGAGGCCGCCGATCGCGCGAGTATCGCAGGGGCGCTCACCGGCCCGCGGACGCGGGGCGTCGCGGGACGCCGGTGGCCGTCAGGGAACGCCGGCCGCCGCGGGCTCGGCGTCGCGCAGCAGGCCGTGCTGCATCGCGAACAGGCTCGCGGTCGCCCGGCTCGAGGCGTCGATCTTCGCGTAGATGTGCTCGACGTGGTTGCCGGCCGTCTTGGGCGAGATCACGAGCCGTGCCGCGATCTCCTTGTTGGAGAGGCCCTGCGCGAGCAGGCGCAGCACCTCGACCTCGCGCGCCGTGAGCCCCGCGGGCCCCTCGCGGCGCCGGGGCACCCGGTGGCCGATGGCGCCGAGCACGGCGTCGGCGGCGTCGGCGTCGAGACGGCCTGCGCGCACCTCGGCGCGCAGCGCCGCGGCAGCATCCTCGGGCGAGCGCGCCGGACGGTGCGGGCGGGGCTCGCGCATCGCCTGGTAGGCGTCGGCCGCTCCCAGGAGGCGCGCCGCGTGTGAGATCGCAGGGCCGGAATCGCCGCGCGGATAGCCGGAGCCGTCGAGGCGCTCGCAGTGCTGGGCGGCGATCGCGCCGAGTGGCGCGAGCAGTCGCGAGGCGCGCAGGATGCGCCCCGTGAGGTACGGGTGCAGCCACACGCGCTCCCACTCGCCCGCGCCGAGCGGGCCGCGCTTGTCCCAGATCGCGTTCGAGATGCCGAGGCGGCCGACGTCGTGCACGAGGCCCGCGCGGCGGATGTTGCGGACCTCGCCTGCAGACATCCCGAGCCCGGTCGCCGCCTCGGCTGCGAGGTCCGCGACGGCGCGCGAATGGCCGAGGAAGTAGGGCGACTTCATGTCGACGTAGTTGGCGACCGCCTCGAGGGCGGCGTCGAAGCGCTCGCCGGTGAGCTGCCGGTTGAGCGCCGGCTCGGCGTCGATCACGGCGTCCCACGTGCCGACGGAGTCGAGATCGCCGAAGATCGTCGCGGCGTTCGCGCACAGGAGCGCGACGAGCGCAGGATCGAACTGCGTGCCCGAGCGCCGGCGCGCCAGCGACGTGGCGCCCGCGAGCCCGCCCGCGCGATGCGCCACCTCGCAGTACTCCGCCAGGGCGACGATGCGCGAGGCCAGCGGGATCGCCTCGCCCGCGAGCCCGCTCGGCCAGCCGCGGCCGTCCCAGGCCTCGTACGCGCTGCGCAGGCTCTCGCCGACCCCCTCGGGCAGCCCGAGCTCATCGGCCAGGCGCGCCGCCAGCTCGGCGTGCGAAGCGAACATGTCGTCGAGGTCCTTGTGCCCGAAGGTCGCGAACGCGAACCCCACGCGCAGGCGCTGCAGCGGAGGACTGCCCGATCCGAGCCGGCGCATCGCCGAGGCCCGTGCGCGCACGCTCGTCGGCTCGTGGTCGTACTTGGTCGCACGCAGCGCGATGTCGTCGCCGAACCACTTGGCCTGCTCGTGGGCGTCCGTGTGGCAGCCGACGTTGACGAGCAGGCCGGTGTAGTAGACGACCGCGCGCGTCCCCTGCTCGGCTCCCAGCCGCTCCGCCAGCCGGAGGGCGAT
Source organism: uncultured Actinomycetes bacterium (assembly GCA_963713435.1). Taxonomy (GTDB): domain Bacteria; phylum Actinomycetota; class Thermoleophilia; order Gaiellales; family JALYLC01; genus JALYLC01. The sequence goes on along the minus strand of CAVQLU010000007.1, from coordinate 287,932 downwards.
CAGGCACTGCCGCAGGACGTGCTCCATCGGCTGCCCGAAGCCGAGGTCGATGCCGAGCGAGAGCGCGGCGACGAGCTCGGCGAGGCGCACGTGCCCGCGATCCGGGTCCGTACCCATGAGCGTGCTCTACGCCTCTCGGCGCGCGCTGTCAAGGGGCGCGGGCGCCGAGCTGCGCAGGCTACGGTGCCCGCTGATGGAGCGCGCTCCCCGGTTCAACTCGGAGCACCGGTCGATCGCGCTCTTCGCGCTGACGCTCGGCGTCTTCCTCGTGACGCTCAACGTCACGATCGTGATCGTCGCGCTGCCGTCGCTGCAGGCCGACCTGGGCATGCCCTCGGATCAGGCGGCGTGGGTGATCGACGCCTACAACCTGGTCGGCGCCAGCCTGCTGCTGAGTGCCGGATTCCTGGCCGATCGCTTCGGCCGCAAGCGGATGCTCTGCACCGGCTACGCGCTCTTCACCGGCGGCGCGTTCCTGTGCGCGCTGGCCCCGAGCGGCGGGCTGCTGATCGTCTTCCGGGTGGTGCAGGCGCTCGGCGGCACGGCGCTCACGCCGACGAGCCTCTCGATCGTCGCGAACCTCTATCCCGACCCGCGCGAGCGCGCCCGCGCCATCGGCCTCTGGGGCGTCTCCTCGGGTCTCGGCACCGGGCTCGGGCCGATCGTCGGCGGCGCGCTCACCGAGTGGCTGGGCTGGCGCTCGGTCTTCGCCTTCAACGCGATCGCCGGTGCCATCGCGCTCGTCATCGTGATCCGGGTGGTGCCGCGCTCGCGCAGCGCGATCGCCCGCCGCATCGACGTGGCCGGCCAGCTGCTGGTGACCGGGTTCCTGGCGACGCTGACCTACGCGCTGATCGAGGCGCCGCGCTACGGCTTCTTCTCGCCGCGGATCATCGTGTTCACCGCCGCGGCCGTCGCGATGCTGATCGCGTTCGTGGTCGTCGAGCTGCGGGTCGCCGAGCCGCTGGTCGATCTGGGGTTCTTCCGCGATCGCCAGTTCGCCGGCGCGATCTTCCTGTGCGTCGCGACGTTCTTCACCTACGGCGGGTTCATCTACCTCAACGCGCTCTACCTGCAGGACGTGCGCGGCTACTCGGCGCTCGCGGCGGGCGTTTCTGACGCTGCCGGCGGCGGTGCCCGCGCTTGATCGGCGGCCCGATCTCCGGCCACCTCGTGGGCACGCGCGGCCCCCGCGGCGTGCTGGTGGGCGGCATGCTCGCGCTGACCGGGGGTGTGGGCAGCCTCACGTTCCTGGCCGTCGACGCACCGATCGGCTGGCTGGTCACCGCCTATCTCGTCGTGGGCATCGGCTACGCGGTGCTGAGCGCCCCGGTCAGCACGGTCGCGGTGTCGAGCATGCCGCTCGAGCAGGCGGGCGTCGCGGCCGGGCTCGCCAGCGCCGGCCGCAACGTGGGCATCGTGTTCGGCATCGCCGTGCTCGGCGCCATCGTGAACGGGCGCGTGCCCGATCTGCTCACGCCTGCGAGCGACGTGACGGGATCGGCGTTCGCCGCGTTCCAGGTCGAGTACGTCGACGCGCTGCACATCGCCTATGCCGTGGCGGCCGTCGTCGTGCTCATCGGCGCCGTCGTGGCGGCCTTGACCATGCGGCCCACGCCTCCGGGTCCGAGCGTCGCGGCGGTGGGTCCGGTTTAGCCACTCGCTCGTGCGGATATGCTCTTGCGGGCATACGGTCGGCTGGAGAGGGGGCCGCTTGATCGTCCGCATCGCCGGGGAGGGGAGATGGTTGCTGCCGAGCGGCGCCGAGTCCGAGATTCGGGTACTCGACAACGCGGTCGCCCTGGCCGTCGACGAGGTGCGCGAGGATGAGTACCAGCGCCTGCTCGTCGGCCTGTGCGCGTTCATCCGCAGCCACGGCGAGCTGATCGAAGCGGGCGACTGCGCCGGCGAGGCCGACATGACGGTGCCGCCGCCGAGCCTCTCGCTCGACTCGACCGTCGATGCGCTTTCGACGGCGGCGGAGCTCGAGCGCCGACGTGACGCTCGACTCAGAACGTCGATCAGGGCGCGCAGCGCCTCGCCGCGCGCCGCGGATTCGAGCGCATCGTTGATCTCGGCCAGGGGGAAGCGCGCGAGATCAGCTCGTCGAGCCGCAGCCGCCCGTCGAGGTAGAGGTCGGCGAGGGCGGGCAGGTCGACCGCGGGCCGCGCCGAGCCGAGCTTGCTGCCGAGGATGCGGATGCCGTCGTGGGCGAGCGCTGCCGGCTCGAACTGCACCAGTCGCTCCCGAGGGGGGCATGCCGACGATGACGACGGTGCCGCCGCGCCGCACGAGCCTGCAGGCCGAGCTCGACCGCGGCGGTGGCGCCCGGCGGCCACGATCGCGCAGTCGACGCCGCGACCGTCGGTCAGGTCGCGCACGGCGCGCCGCGCGTCCTCGCCCGCCGGATCGATCACGTGCGTCGCTCCGAACGCCGCAGCGCTCGTCCGGCCGGCCGGCGGCCAGGTCGAGCGCCGACGATCGCCGCTGCGCCGGCCAGCGCGGCGCCCTGGATGCAGTTCAGCCCGACGCCGCCCGCGCCGATCACCGCCACGCTGTCACCCGGCGGCCACGCCTGCGCGTGTTGACGACCGCGCCGTAGCCGGTCGCGACGCCGCAGGCCAGCAGGCAGGCGCGGTCGAGCGGCATCTCGGGCCGGATCGCCACCGCCTGGGAGTGGTGGACGAGCACCTGCTCGGCGAACGCCGCGGTGCGCAGGCCCTGCGCGATCTCGGCGCCGCTCGCGTCGCGCAGCGGGCTCTGCGCGTCGAGCGCGAAGGTCGCCTCGCAGAGCGCCGGCTGGCCGCGGCAGGCAGGTGTGGCAGCGCGCCGCAGGAGCGCACCAGCGTGACGACGACGTGATCGCCCGGAGCCAGTCCGCCCGCTCGCCGACCCGGCCTCCTCGACGATCCCGGCCGCCTCGTGCCCGTAGACCGCGGGCAGGCTGCCGCCCCAGGCGCCCGAGGCGTAGGCGACGTCGCTGTGGCAGATCGCGCAGGCGCTGACCCGCACCCGGACCTCGTCGGCGCGCGGCGGGGCGAGCTCGAGTCTCCTCGATGACGAGCGGCTCGCCGAAGCCGTGGCAGACGGCTGCCTTGCACGCGCTGACTATAGGGCAGCGCGCGACCGGCAAGCGTGCGCGGAGGCGCCGAGCGCGCAGACCGCAGGCCGGCCGTGCGCGTGATCGACGGGCGGGATGTCGTGGACCTCCTCGGCCGGCCGGGCGAGTGCGGTCGAGCAGCGTGAACGAGCTGGGCGGCAGCATGGCGTCTCCTGACTGTCGGGTGCTTCCCAGAGGGAGACCCGGGCGAGCTGCGCAGACTCATCGCGGACCCGCGGCGATGAGTTTTCGCCGCCCGCGCCGGTCTACCGTCGTCGAGGATGACCACGACTCCCGCCACGGACGACCGACCGGGCCGCGAGCGCTGCTCGCCGCGCGCGGCGCGGCGACGAGGACGCCTTCGCGCAGCTGGTCGAGCCGCACCGCCGCGAGCTGCACGCGCACTGCTACCGCATGCTCGGATCGGTGCACGACGCCGAGGACGCGCTGCAGGAGACGCTGCTGCGCGCCTGGCGCGGCCTGGCGGCGTTCGAGGAGCGCAGCTCGCTGCGCTCGTGGCTCTTCCGCATCGCGACGAACGCCTGCCTCAACATGATCGAGCGCCGGCCCGCGCGGCTCCTGCCGCATCGCGTACGGCCCGCCCGACGATCCGCACAGCCTACGACCCGCCGTTCGTCGAGCGCGCCCTGGATCGAGCCGTACCCGGACGCGCAGCTCGGGCTCGCCGATGGATTCGCGGCGCCCGCCGCGCGCTACGAGCAGCGCGAGAGCGTCGAGCTGGCCTTCGTCGCGGCGCTCCAGCTGCTGCCGGCCGCGCCAGCGCGCGGCGCTCGATCATGCGCGAGGTGCTCGGCTTCTCGGCGCGCGAGGTGGCGGATTCGCTCGATACCACGGTCGCCTCGGTCAACAGCTCGCTGCAGCGCGCGCGCAAGGCGATCGCCGACCAGCTGCCCGAGCAGAGCCAGCAGGCGACGCTGCGCGCGCTCGGCGAGACGCGAGCTGCGGGCCATCGTGCGACGGCTACATGGACGCGATGGAGCGCGCCGACATACCGGCCGTCGTCGCCATGCTGACCGAGGACGCCACCTGGTCGATGCCGCCGATCGCGAGCTGGTACGGCGGGCTCGACGACATCGCGCGTCTTCCTGCGCGAGCGGCGCCCTGGTGCCGAGCTGGCGGCACGCGCCGACGCACGCCAACGGCCAGCTGGCGGTCGGCTGCTACATCCTGGAGTCGCCGAGCGGCGGCTGCTACTCCCGGCGTCCTCGACGTGCTCACGCTGAGAGGCGACCGCATCGCGAGCGTGACCGGCGTTCGTCACGCCCGAGATCTTCCCGAGCTTCGGCCTGCCGCGCCGAGCTGCCGCCGCGGTAGCGCGACCGCCGGGCGTGCTTCAATTGCCGGCATGCCCCGGCACTGCCGACAAGCGCGCTCTCGTCACCGGCGGCACGTCGGGCATCGGCGAGGCGATCGTCACGCGGCTGCGCGAGGAGGGCGCCGAGCGTCGTCTTCACGGGGCGCGACGAGACGCGCGGAGCGCGCGTGGCGGCGCGCCACGGGCGCGCAGCTTCGTGCGCGCCGACGCGCGCGACTCCGGCTGCGGTCACGGCTTCGGTCGCACGCCGCCGTGGAGCGGCTCGGCGGCCTCGACATCGTCGTGCTCAACGCCGGCGTGCTGTGCGAGGCGCTGCTCTCGGAGACGACGGACGAGCAGTGGGACAGCGTCATCTCGACGAACTTCGTCGCCCCGTTCCGCTACGCCCGGGAGGTGCTGCCTGCGCTGCGCGAGACGCAGGGCTCGCATGATCCTCGTCGCCTCCGACGCCGGCGTATGGGGCGAGACGCCGATCGGCGCGTATTCGGTCTCGAAGCGCTCGCTGATCATGCTCACGCGCATGCTCGCCGTGGAGACGGGACCCGACGGCGTCCGCGTGAACGCGGTCTGCCCTGGCGACACCGAGCCGGGCATGGTCACGACCGTCGCCGGCCGCGACAGCGCTGCCCGACACGGCCGATTGGACGCGCCCGCCGCTCGGGCCGGCTCGTGCACGCCCGTGACGTCGCGGCGGCGGTCTCGTTCCTGGCAGGCGACGAGGCGCGCACGATCACCGGCGTCGACCTGCTCGTCGACGGCGGCATGCGGGCAGCGCTGCGCGCCAACACGGTCGCGGCCGGGCAGCGCCTGATGGCGCGCTCGGCGCTCGTCACGGGCGGCACCGGGGGAATCGGCTCGGCGATCGTCCGCCGGCTGCGGGCGGACGGCTACGACGTCGTCTTCTGCGGCCGCGACGAGGCGCGCGGCGCAGCGCTCGAGCGGCGCCACCGGCGCGCTCTTCAGGCGCGCCGATGCGACCGATCGCGCGGCCTGCGATGCGTCGGTGGCGTTCGCGCTTGAGCGTCTCGGCAGGGTTGACCTGCTGGTCGCGAACGCGGGCGTGCTCGCCGAGGGCCCGCTGGCCGGCACGAGCGACGAGGAGTTCGAGCGGCTCGTCGAGACGAACCTCACCTCGACCTTCCGCTACGCGCGGGCGCTCTTCGCCCCGATGCGGCGGCAGGGCAGCGGCGTGATGGTGCTGGTCGCGTCCGACTCGGCCATCCGCGGCTCGCACCGCATCCCGGCCTACTCGGCCGTCAAGGCGGGCGTGGTCGCGATCGCCGAGTTGCTCGGCGCCGAGGGCGCGGCCTACGGCATCCGCGCCAACGCCGTCTGCCCGGGCAACACGCTGCCCGGGATGGCGGGCGACGATCCGGCGGCTGGCGCCCGACCGCGAGCGGGGCATTCGCGACCGCACACGACGTCGCTGCGTCGGTGGCCTTCCTCGCCTCGGCGGAGGCGGCGCACATCAACGGCGCGACCCTGCGCATCGACGGCGCGACCGGCGCCGCCATGCAGTCCGTGACCCGAGGCTGAGAGGTCTAGGCCGAGGGCGGAGCCGCCGGAGGCGGGGCCGGCGGCTTCTTGGTGGGATTGACGGTCTTGCTGACCGTGTCGCTTCGCGACGTTCTTCGGATTCGCGGAGCGGATCGTGTCCGTGACCTGCGTGATCGGGTTGTCGTCGCCGCCCAGGGCGTTGTCGAACTCGCCCTTGAACGCTGCGACGCCGTCCTTGGCCTCGCGCGCGTGCTTGCCCGCCGAGCGGGCGATCTTGGGCAGCTGGCTCGAGCCGAAGACCAGCAGGATGATCACGGCGAGCACGAGCAGATGAAGAGGATTCTCGAGGCCCACGGACGGAGCTTACCGCGCGCACGATCGTTTCTCTATGCTGCGGCGCGATGCGCACCGGAGCCGATCGCACGCTCGAACTCCTCGCCGCGCAGGTCGGGCGGCCGCTGGCCGAGGTGGAGACGCCCGTCGCGGTCGTCGATCTCGACCGTCTCGAAGCCAATCTGCAGGATCTGCAGTCCTATGCGAACGGCCACGGAATCGCGCTCTGGCCGCACACCAAGACGCACAAGTCGCCCGAGATCGGGCTCCGTCAGCTCGAGCTCGGCGCAGGCGGCCTGACGGTCGCGAAGACCGGCGAGGCGGAGGTCTTCCAGGAGGCCGGAGCGCCGCGCATCCTCGTGCACTACCCGCCCTTCGGCGTCGACAAGTGGGAGCGCCTGGCGCGCATCGCGGCGGAAGGAGTCGACCTCACGGTCGCCGTCGACAGCCTCGCGCCGGCCGAGGGCCTCTCGGCAGCCCTCGCACGGAAGGGCGCTACGGCAACCCTCCTGGTGGAGATGGACGTCGGACTGCATCGCACCGGCCAGACGACGGCTGCGGGCGCGCGCACGCTCGCCGAGTCGCTCTCGCGGCTGCCGGCGGTCGAGGTGGCCGGCATCAGCTGCTACCCGGGCCACTGCCGCGGCGATGCCGACACGGTGCGCGCGCGCGTCGCGGACGTCGACGCGCTGCTGCTCGAGACGCGCGAGGCGTTGACGGCGGCGGGCATCCGCTGCGACCGCATCTCGGGCGGGTCGACCCCGACGCGCTACCTGACGCACGAGACCTGCGTGAACGAGCTCCGGTCGGGCACCTACGCGCTGCTCGACCGGGTCGACGGGGCGCTCGGGAGATGCGCGCTGACGGTCGAGGTCACGGTCGTCTCCGACTCCGTGCCGGGGCAGATCGTGATCGACGCGGGCTCCAAGACGCTCACCTCCGACACGCACCCGGACGGCGGGCACGGCGCGATCGTCGGGCATCCGGGAGCCGATCTGCACACGATCAACGAGGAGCACGGCTACGTCGACGTCTCGTCGCTGGACGAGCGGCCGGCCCTGGGAGATCGCCTGAGCGTGGTGCCGAACCACGCCTGTGGCTGCGTCAACCTCCACGACGGCCTGCTGGCCGTGCGGGACGGCGTCGTCAATCGCGTGATCACCGTCAACGCGCGCGGCCTGGTGCGTTAGCTCCGGTAGGCCTCGAAGGCCTCGCGCGGCGCGACGCAGTAGGCCGTGTAGTCGGTGTTGCTGATCTGGCAGATGCCGGCCTGGGCGACCATCGCGAGCAGCAGCGCGGCCTGGGACCGGGCGATCTCGAAGTCTTCGAGGACCCACTCGAGCAGCTCGCGGTAGGCCTGGCGCGCGCTCCACTCGAGCGGCTTGCCCGAGACGAGCGTCGTCATGCTCTCGGGTGTCTCGATGCGCGGCCAGGTCATCGACGCGGGCCGCTTGCGCGGCTCGGCGGTGGCCGTGACGAGAGCTCCAACCTCGGGCGGCCCGACGATCTCGCCATCGCCCATGAGCGCCTTGCAGTCGCCGAAGTAGAGGCCGCCGCCGGCGTGGGCCGACGGCAGGACGACGGTCGCGCCCGCGCGGATCTCGCGGCAGTCGAGGTTGCCGCCGTAGCGCCCCTGGAGCTTCGCGTGCAGCTCGCCCTCGGCCGGTCTCGTCGCCAGGCAGCCGATCAGCGGCCGGGTCGGGAGGCTCGTGCGCTCGTCGAACCGGATGACGCCGCCCTCGGCCGGATAGACGGCGCAGGCGCTCTCGTCGTCCCACCACTCGAACGGATCCTCGGCCGTGTAGCCGCCGTAGACGACCACGCCGGGCGTCGTGACCTCGACCGAGTGGATCGTCACGGCGACGGCGCCGCCCTGCTCGGTGCCGGCGACGGTGATCGGGCCCGTCACGGCCCACTTGACCGCCTCGGCCTCGGCATACCGCTCGGGCGTGAAGTCGGCCGCCGAGGAGAAGTAGTTCGAGAAGCCCTCGACCGACTCGACCTCGAAGCGCTCGCCCGGCTGGACGGTCCCGATCGAGGCGTGCCCCGGGCTGTAGGAGTACTTCGCGTCGCGCGCGAGGAAGCGCTGCATCACGCCGCGACTATAGTCGGGCGGTCATGCAGCCACTCACCGACCAGGTCGCCGTCGTGACGGGCGCCGCGCGCGGCATCGGGCGCGGTATCGCCACCGTGCTGTCCGCCGAGGGCGCCTGCGTCGTCATCGCGGACATCGACGGAGCGGCGGCCGAGCGGGTCGTCGCCGAGCTCGCCGGCGGCGGAGGCCAGGCCCTCGCGGTGAGGGCCGATGTCACCGATCGGGCCTCGGTCGAGGCGCTGGCCGCCTCCGCGCTGGCCGCCTACGGGCGCATCGACATCCTCGCGGCCAATGCGGGCATCTATCCGAGCACCGAGCTGGCCGCCATCGACGACGCGCTCTGGGACCACGTCATGGGCATCAACGTCAAGGGCGCGCTGCACGCCATCCAGGCCTGCACGCCGGCCATGATCGAGCGTGGCTACGGACGCGTCGTCCTGACGTCCTCGATCACGGGCCCGATCACGGGCCAGAAGGGCTACGCGCACTACGGGGCGTCCAAGGCCGCGATGCTCGGGCTGATGCGCTCGGCTGCCATCGAGCTGGCCACGAGCGGCGTCACGGTGAACGCCGTGATGCCCGGCAATATCGAGACCGAGGGGCTGGGGGAGACGGGCGAGGCTCACCGGCGCCTGATGCTCTCGTCCATCCCGATGGGCGCGTTCGGGACGCCGGAGGACGTCGGCTGGGCCGTGCGCTTCCTGGTCTCGCGCGAGGCCGGATACGTCACGGGGCAGACGCTGATCGTCGACGGCGGGCAGGTTCTGCCCGAGGCGCCGCCACTTCCGCCTGACTCCGCCTGACAAACGGCGCCTTGACACGTCCTTGAGAACAGGCATGCTGCCGTTCATTCCAAAGTCGATGTGACGGGGAAGCGAGGAACGATGGCGAGGAAGCACGTTCTGGCAGTGGTCGGGGCGGCGCTCGCGCTCGGCGCGACCGTGTTCGCAACCGGTGCTGCATCCCAGCAGACGCGGCCCATCGCGGACGACCCGGAAAACGCGAATCTGACCTACTGGTACTGGGCCGAGCCCGATGCGCCCGGCGCGAACGCCTGGCTCAAGGGCCAGGTGGCCGCGTACCAGAAGCTCCATCCCAAGGTGAAGGTGAACGTCGTCATCCAGTCGACCGACACGCTGACCTCGGCCTTCACGACGGCCGCCCAGACCAAGAGCGGGCCGGACATCGCGACGCAGTGGGCGACGCTCCCGGTGCTCACCCCGGCCTGGAGCGGCGCCTCGGTGCCGATCTCCGACTATGTCTCCGCCAAGGAGATGAAGAACTGGATCGGCACCTCCGAGAACGTCTCGGACGGCAAGATCTGGGCGATGCCGCAGTACCTGCTCGGCATTCCGTTCATGTGGAACAAGGCCATGTTCAAGAAGGCCGGCCTGAACCCGAACAAGGGCCCGAAGACGTGGGCGGAGTTCCTCGTCGACGCCAAGAAGCTCAAGGCCGCCGGCTTCACGCCGTTCGGCTTCGGCAACAAGGACGGCTACGGCGGCGCCTGGTTCTTCTCGCTGATCGGCAAGCAGAACCTGAACTCGATCAACGAGCTCAAGGCGGCGATGATCGGCAAGGCCGACTTCGCGAACCCGAAGTTCTCGGGCTTCTACCAGGCGCTCGCCAACCTCAAGAAGGCCGGCTTCCTGAACTCCGACGTGGCCTCGATCACCTTCGAGCAGGGCCTGCAGCTGTTCGGCCAGAAGAAGGTCGCGATGGCCTGGGGCACCGACGGCAACGTCGCGGCCGCGGCCAAGACGCTCGGCGGCCTCAAGGCGATGGGCGTGAGCGCCATCCCGAAGTGGGGCACCGGCAAGCTCGCGAGCAGCTACGACACCACGCAGTCGTCGTCGGCGTTCATCACGAAGTGGTCGAAGCATCCCGCCGCTGCGGCGCAGTTCCTGACGTTCCTGCATACGCCGAAGGCGCTCGCCGCCTGGTACAAGGCGACGGGCGTGTTCCCGGCCGACAAGCGCTTCCCGGCGCACCTCGTGACCGATCCGGTGGCGAAGATCCAGCTCAAGCTCGACCAGTCGGCGCGTCTCGGTCTGGCCCGAGAACTTCGTGCCGCCGCAAGTCGACGGCAACGCCGACCTGGCGGCCGGTGAGCTCATCACGTCGGGCTCGGGCTCGCCTGCCGACGCCGTCGCGCTGTGGCAGCGCGAGCTCAAGAAGTGGAAGCAGCAGCACCCGGACGAGTACCAGAACTACACCAAGTGGGCCGTGTCGGGCTGAGGCCCGGGGAGGAAGCACGGTCTCGAGGGCCACGCGTGGCGATTCACGTGAGCACCCGCCGTCGGCGGCGCCGGCGGCGGGTGCTGTGGCCCTATCTCTACGCCCTGCCGGCGCTCTGCGCGATGGGCTTCGCGTTCGCGTTCCCGCTCGTGCAGGTCGTGCGCGACAGCTTCTACGCCGGCTCGTTCGCCTCGCCGATCTGGGTCGGGCTCGACAACTACAAGGGCGTCATCGACGACCCCGAGTTCCGCGCCAGCCTCTTCAACAACATCAAGCTGATGCTGGCCGTGCCCGTCATGCTCGGGCTGGGGCTCGCCATCGCGCTCGTGCTCAACGACCGCATCCGCGGCGGTCGCCACTACCAGTCGGTCATCTTCCTGCCCTACGTCCTGCCGGCCGTCGCGATCGGCATCGCGTTCTCGTTCCTCTTGCAGGGGAACGGCGTGCTCAACACGGCGCTGCGCGACGCGCACCTGGGCTTTCTCGCACACGACTGGCTGGGCAACTCGCACCTCGCCATCGTCTCGGTGGGCGGACTGGTGGTGTGGCAGCAGCTCGGCTTCGGCGTCGTCGTGTTCACGGCCGCGCTGCTCGGCCTGCCGCCCGAGACCGCCGAGGCGGCGCGCATCGACGGCGCCGGCTGGTGGAGTCTGCAGTTCCGCGTGCTCGTGCCGCAGATCCGCCCGATCATCGAGCTCCTGACCGTGATCCAGGTGATCACGGTGCTCTCGTGGGTCTTCAACTACGTCTACGTGCTCACCGCCGGCGGCCCGGGCTACTCGTCGAGCGTGATGGAGCTCTACATCTGGCGCAGCTTCTCGAACGGCGCCAACGGGACGGCGGCGGCGGTCGCGGTGATGCTGCTCGGCATGGCGAGCGTTCTCATCTTCGCGTCCCTCTGGGTGCGCAACCGCGTGGCGGAGGCGCGATGAGCGGCGCGACGAAATCTGCGTCGGGCGGGCGCTTCGTCGGGCTGGTGGCGCGCCATGCGTTCCTCGCGATCATCTGCGTGGCGGCGCTCTATCCGCTCTGGTTCATCGTCTCCACGGCGATGAAGAGCAATGCGGCCTACCAGCTCGACCCGACGGGCTTCCCGACGCATCCGACGTTCAGCTCGCTGCGCTCGGTCATCACCGATCAGCCCGTGCCGCGCTGGATGTGGAACAGCTTCCTGGTCACCCTGTCGTCGGTGGCGGTCTCGACGCTGATGGCGCTCTTCGCGGCCTACGCGGTGATCTTCGGGCGCTTCCGCGGCCACAGCGTCTTCCTCTCGACCAGCGTCGCGCTGATGGTCGTGCCGCCCGGTGACCCTGCTCGTGCCGATGTTCGTCTTCATGGTCGACTCCGGCTGGGTCAACCACCTGCAGTCGGTGATCATCTTCTACACGGGCCTGCTCGTGCCGTTCGGGATCTTCTTCCTGACGAACTTCTTCCGCACCGTCCCGCAGGAGCTGATCGAGGCGGCCTCGGTGGAGGGCGCCGGGCCGTTCACCGTGCTGCGGCGCGTCGTCATGCCCCTCTCGGGCGCGGCGGCCTTCACGCTGATCGTCGTGCAGGCCATCTGGGTCTGGAACGAGCTCCTGATCGCCCTCGTGTTCCTGCAGGACGAGAATGCCCGCACGCTGATGGCGGGCATGTCGCAGTTCCAGGGCCGCTACGCGACCAACCAGCCGCTCGTGATGGCCGGTGCGCTCGTCTCGATCCTGCCGATCGTGCTGCTCTACCTGTCGGGCCAGCGCTTCTTCGTGCGCGGCCTCACGGCCGGCATCGGCAAGTAGCCGCCCTCTCAGGCGTCGAGCGCCGCGAGCACGGCGGCGCACTTCCGCACGCTCTCCTCGGTGATCGGATCGAGCACGAGGATCGCCTCGTCGGCGCCTGCCTCCGCGAGCTCGCGGAGCGCCGCCGCCATGTGATCCGGGCTGCCCGTGAGCGGCGGCACCTCGGGGTTCGGGCGCTCGCGTCCTTCCGCCGTCGAAGGCGACGAGCACGCAGGCGCTGCGCTCGATCTCGGCCGGATCGCGACCCGCCGAGCGGGCAGCGGCGCTGATCTCGGCGTTGCGCCCGGCAAAGCCCTCGGGCGTGTTGCCGTACCAGTCCCACCAGGTGTTCCAGCTCTGCGCGTGGGGCAGCGTGGCCGCCAGCTGCCGCGGGCCGATGCTGCCGACCATGATCGGCGCCGTGCGAGCCGGCGGCGGGAGCAGCACGGCGTCCTCGACCTGCCAGAACGTGCCGTGGCTCGTCACGTGCTCGCCCGCGAGCAGCCGGCGGATGATCTCGAAGCTCTCGATGAAGCGCGAAGCGCGGTGATCGAACGGCAGCCCGAACGCACGGAACTCCGGCTCGTTCCAGCCCGACCCGACGCCGAGCACGAAGCGCCCGCCGCTGATCTCGTCGACGCCTGCCGCCATGCGTGCGATCAGACCCGGCGAGTGAAACCCGAGGCAGGCCACGAGCGGCCCGAGCACGACCCGCTCGGTCGCAGCGGCAAGCCCGGCGAGCAGCGTCCAGGCATCCCACGGGCCGCGCTCCTCCTGCCCTTCGTCGCGATAGAGCAGATGGTCGCCGAGCCAGATCGAGTCGAACCCGACCTCCTCGGCGGCGCGGGCCATCGCGCGGTATTCCGGCCAGCGCACCTCGCGCTCGACTTCGGGAAGCTGGACTCCGATGCGCAGGGGGCGGGGCATGGGGACACTGTAGAGCGGCCAAGTGGCACACGCGGCGAGTGTCATTTGGCCGCCCCGATCGCCCAGGCCAGGCCGAAAACAGGAAACGCCGCCGGTGCGGAACCCGCACCGGCGGCGTGTTGTCGTCGTACGGCGGTGCTCTACCAGTCCGAGCCGGCGGGCTGGATGCGGTTGTTCGCGCGGAACAGCTCGGTGGGGTCGAAGCGCTCGCGGATCTCGCGCAGGCGGTCGTGGGTCGTCCCGGCGTAGAACGTGTCGCTGTCGGTCGAGCGCTCTGCGAAGTTGAAGTAGCGCTGGAAGCTCATCCACGGCTCCAGGGCCTCGTCGACGACCTCGAGGTGCGCTTCGAGCGCCTCTGCCATCTCGGGCGTGAAGGGGAGGCCGACGGAGAAGAGCAGGAAGGCCGCTTCCAGGTGGGAAGCCGCGCCGGCACCCGTTGCCGAGCGCCCGAGGGCGCCGCCGAGCTGGCGCAGCTCGACCGCGATGAAGGGCGAGCCGGAGCCCGGGCCGACGGCGCCGAGGAAGGACTCGATGGCCTCGTCGGGCAGGCTGTGCAGCATCGCTCCGTCACCGATCGCGGGCGTGTTGCCCTCGGGGTCGGCGTGCAGGCGCACGAGGCCGGCGGCGGGCATCGTCGCCAGCGTCGACATCTCGGGCTCGAGGTCGAGCAGCGGCTGCAGCAGCTCGCGGCCGCTCTCCTCGTCGCCCATGTAGGCGACCTCGACGACCATCAGGTTGCGGCCGCGCAGCGGCTCCGGGATCAGGTCGATCGGCGGGAACTGGAAGATGCGCGCGACGGAGGTGACCTCGTCGGGCGTCGTCTCGGTCCAGTCGCGCCAGGTCGAGAGGACGCGCTCGCCCTCCTCCCACGGCCACATCAGCCAGCCCGCGTAGACCTCTTCCAGCGGGTAGAGCTTGAACTCGAACGCCGTCACGACGCCGAAGTTGCCGCCGCCTCCGCGCAGCGCGAAGAAGAGGTCGCGCTCGTGGGTGTGGTCGACGCGGTGGAACTCGCCGTCGGCGGTCACGACCTCGATGGCGGTGACGGAGTTCGCGGCCAGGCCGTACTTGCGCGCGAGCCAGCCCATGCCGCCGCCGAGCGTGTAGCCGGCGACGCCGACGTCCGGCGACGAGCCGTGCAGGGCGACCAGGCCATGCTCGGCCGCGGGGTTGACGACCTCTTCCCAAATCACACCCGCGCCGACGCGGGCCTGCTGTGCCTCGACGTCGATCTGGACGTCGCGGAGAGCGTGCATGCGAACCAAGACGGCATCGGACAGGTCACCGAGCGTAGCGACGCCGTGACCCGTGCCCTGCGGAGCGACGCGCAGGCCGTTGGCCATGGCGAAGCGGACGGTCGCCTGAACGTCGGCCGAGTTGGCCGGCACGACGATGAGGGCGGGCTGCTGGTCGAAGTGGACGTTCCAGGGCGTGCGCGCCTCGTCCCAGCCTTCGTCTCCGGGAGCCAGGACCGAGCCGCGCACTGCAGCGCGGAGCGCCGCGATCTCAGTGCTCGAAGTGGTGATTGTCGTCGCCATGATGGGCCTCTCTTGTGCTCGGGGAAGGAACACCCCAAGCATCGGATTCCGCGCCCATCACAGGCGTGCGGAGGACAGGTGTCCTCCGGTGCGGTTATCCGTAGGGCCCCTGGTGCGGGCGGCCTGACGTCAGGCCGCGCTCAGGCGAGCGCAAGGCGACCGGCAGCCAGAGCCGTCGACGTCGACCGATGTGGGCGCGAGGCGCCCGGCACCCGTGACTCAGAAGACCGTCGCGTAGTGGAACGCGGCGGAATCGAGCAGCCGGTCGGTGGCGCGGATCGCAAGCACCGCAAACGTGATCGTGCCGGCCACGAGGCCGCCGACCGCCCAGCCGGGCCCGAGCGCGAGAGCGAGCGCGAGGCCGACGGTGAGTCCGATGACGACGCCGCCGGTGGCCGCGCGGGCGGGGCCCTTGGGAGCGGCGAGGCCCATCGCGTAGCCGGCGCTCAACTGTCCGACGCCGAGTGCCGCGTAGCCCACCAGCGAGACGCAGAAGATCGCAGCCACGGCCGCGGGATCCTGAATCGTCGCGAATCCGTTGATCGCACCCATCGGCACCGCGATGCCGAGAATGACCGTCAGCGCCAGGGAGAGGCCGGTCACCGCCAACACGAACTTGCGTACGCTCGCGGTGTGATGGGTGCGAAGGGCGTGCTCGAGCGCCGCAGGGCGCTCGGCGCGCGTCCTGTGCTGCATGTCCACTGCGATCTGCCAGACGCGGCGGTTCACGACCGCCACGAGCGCCGCGGTGATCATCGCCGGCAGCAGGGCCAGCGTCGTGCCGATCTCGAAGTCGCCGACTGCCATCACGGCGTGCGACTCACGGCCGGCGGCGATCCATGCGGCCAGGTGCGGCGCGATCAGGACCAGCAGCGCCAGCGCGCCATAGCGGTAGAAGGGCGCCAGCTCCAGGGCCAGGCGCACGCGCGGCACGAAGAACAGGCGGCGGGGGGCGCCTGGCGGCGCGCCGCCGGCTGCCAGTGCGAGCGAGCAGGCGACGCCTGCGCCCGCAGCGCCGGCGAATGCGGCATGGGCGGCGCCGCCGGTCAGCTGGGCGTAGCCGACGCCGGCGGCGAGGCCGCCGACGATGCAGAGCGCAGCGATGCCCGCGCGCCCGCCGGCCACGAGCCGGGCGGTCAGCAGCCATACGGCCGAGCTGGCGACGAGCGCGCCGCAGAACGTGACGCGATCGGTGTTCGAGATGTCGAGCAGGAATGTCAGCGGCAGGATCGCGAGCATGACCGCGACCGATGCGGCGAAGAACAATCCGCAGGTTCGCAGCAGGAAGCGATCGGCAGCGTGCACGTGGCCCACGCCGATGAGCACCGAGGCGCGGAAGACCATGGCCGTGGCCGGGCCGGCGCTCAGCACGAGCGCGAGCGTGATCCCGGTCGAGAGGCAGAGCAGCTGCGTGACGGGCCAGCCGGCCTCCGCGAACATCCCGATCACGGCGAGCAGCGCGGCGAGCGGCGCGAGGGCCGTCGCGCCGCGCAGCGCGGCGTCGATGACCGGCGCGCGCCGCACGGTCGGTGCGGGCTTGCCGAATGCGGTGCGCTCGGCGGCGATCTCGCAGATGCGCGGCCACAGCGAGTGCGCGAGCGCGAAGGTGTCGGTGCTCCCGTAGTTGCGCTCGGCCACGGCGTCCGTGACGCCGAGCGACTCGAGCGTGGCGGTGGCCTCGTCGGCGTGGAGCGGCATGCGCAGCCGCCCGGCAATCTGCTCCGCCAGGTCGGCCAGCGGGGCGCGCAGGCGCTCGCGGCGCTCCTCGGAGGGATCGACCAGCAGCATCCCCGCGCCCGTCTCCAGCTCGGCCGGGCGCTCGAGCACGGCCGTACCGCCGCCGCCGTCGCTCATGGCGGCGATGTCGATGTTGCTGTGGCCGTTGGCGGGCGAGCTGCCGATCGAGTGGGCGCCGACCGCCACAAGGCGGCCGTTGGCGTGGCCGTTGCCGGCGGCCGCGGGGGCGAGACGCCCGTTGCGGTGGCCGTTGCCGTTCGCGACCGGGACGAGATGGCCGTTGGTGTGGCCGTTGCCCTGCCCGACGCCGTGTCCGTTGCCGGTCGCGGCGATGCGCGACTGGCGGCCTCCGTGGCCGTTGCTCACGGCCACGTCGGCGGCGAAGGTCTGGGCGTCCTCGTAGAGCGAGCGGTGCTCGAGCTCGAACTGCTCGATGCCGAAGTTCTCGAGCGCCCAGCTGCGAGCGGCGTCACTGCGCTCCTGCCAGCGCTCGGGATCGTCGATCAGCTCGAGCACGGCGTCTGCGAAGGCCTTGGCATCGCGCGGCGGCACGACCTTGCCGCACGACTCGATGACCTGCTCGGGGACGCCGCCGACGGCCGTCGCCACGACGGGGCGCCCCGTGAAGAGCGCCTCGAGCGTCGAGAACGGGAAGCCCTCGGAGATGCTCGTGAGGGCCACGACGTCCGCATCGGCGAAGGCCTCGGCCGTGCTCGACGTCCAGCCCTCGAAGAGCACGTTCGACTCGAGCTCCAGCTCGCGCCAGAGCTGCAGGCACTTCTGCTCGTACTCGCGCACGCTCGGATGCGCCGAGCCGTAGAGCTTGAAGATGACCTCGGGCCGCTCGGCGACCACGAGAGCGGCGGCGTGCAGCAGCGTCTCGACGTCCTTGAGCGGATCGATGCGGCCGGCCCAGGCGACGATCGGCGCCTCGCGCAGTCCACGCTCGACGACCGGGAAGCGCTCGGCGTCCAGGCCCAGGTAGACCGTGCGGAGCCGCTCGGCGTCGACGCCGTAGCGCGTCTCCCAGCGGCGGTGGTCCTTGCAGACGGGGGCGACGCGGTCGGCCGTGGCGTAGTGCAGCTCGGTCATGCGCCGTGCGAACCCGACGCGCACGAGCTTGCCGGTCAGTCCGTCGGCCGCGCGCTGCTCGGCCAGGTAGACCTCGCGCAGGTAGATGCCGTGCTCCGAGAGCACCGAGGCCGCGCCGTGCACGCGATTGGCCGCGACCGCGACGAGCGTGCACGTGCCGGCCATGGCGGCGTGGACGACGTCGGTCTTGGGCAGCGGCGCGGCGAGCGGCGTGAGCCAGTGGGCGAACCAGCGCCGCACCTCGGCGACCTCTTCGAGCGTGACACCCGGTGCCTCGTAGCCGTTGCGGCGCGCCGCGGCGGGGAGGAGCTCGAGCAGCTCGCTGCGTACGAGCTCCCAGGTCTCCGCGGAACGCAGCAGCATGTCCATGTCGTGCTCGAGGAACGTGCGGTGCAGCGTCTCGATCGCATCGCAGAGCACCTTGTCGTCGTGCTGTGCGCCGAGCGTCTCGCGCAGCAGGATGCGCAGCGCGGAGAGCATCTCGGGCGGCGGGGTCTCCCCGCCGCGCACGCGCTGCCGCTCCTTCTTGAGCGACTCGGGCGCCCGAGTCTCCCAAGCGCTGCGCGTGCCCCACATGGCGACATTGCGCAGGTTCACGTTGGCCGGCACCTTGAAGAGCGGTGCCAGCGTGGGATCACCCGTCAGCGCGACGAGGTCGAACTCGACGTCTTCTAGCGCGTGTACGAGCTCGTGGCACCACGTGCTGACGCCGCCCTTGGAGTAGGGGTAGGTGCCCTCGGTTACGAGAAGTACGCGCATCTAGAGACTCAACAGCGACAACGGCAGAGGGACAGTGACAGTCGTACCGGGCGTCATGGCGACGTCCGATGTGTGCTGCGAGCCGTCGAAGGTGGAGACGGTCGGACGTGCGTACGGCCTGCTGTGAGCAGGCGCGCAGGGGCGACCATTCCGGCTAGGACGGAGTCGTCTCATACTGTGATTACGCTGCTGCGGGGTCCGTTGAGTACGGACGTTGACCCGGAGCCTCCCGTTGACGAGCGTAGGTGTAGGTTTCGTTAGTTTCAAGAGGGGTTATAAGCCACCCACGATGGGTGGGTCCAAAGTCCTTCGATGGGCTGTGACGGCTGGAGCAGTCGGGCGTTCCGGCCAGGGGACGCAGCTCAGATCTGAGACTCGCAGTCAGATCCGGCGCGCTTCGAATAAACAGCGCGCGTTCTTGCAGCGGAATCAGCATCTTCTAGTTGGGTGGTTCCGTCAAGCCCCCGAACCTGCAGCCAAAGGCCCTCACGGCTACCCTTTTCGGGTGGTGCAGGCCCGAATCGCCCTTCTCGCGGCGCTGATCCTCGCAACGGTGGCGCTGCCGGGGGCGCACGCAGCGCCGCCGAGCCCCCGGGTCGCCCACGCCACGATGATCTACTACGCGGTCGGCGGCACGACCGCCGCCCAGGTGCGGGCGCGCCTGAACACGCGGGCTCCGAGCTCGCCCGACGGCTGCCGCTGCGACGCCTTCACCCGCTGGCGCTTCCGCTGGAGCTGGCCCGGCTACGGGAGCGCCGATTGCCGGCTGAGCAAGGCCGTCGTCTCGCTCCACGTCGACGTGGTGTTCCCCCGCTGGACGCACCCCAGCGCGGCCGCCCCTGGGTTGGCGGCCGCCTGGGCGCGTTACGCCCGCGCGCTGGCGCGCCACGAACAGGGGCATGTGGACTACGCCGTCGCGCACTACCCGGCCGTCGTGCGCGCGATCAAGGGCGGGACGTGCCGCTCGGCCGCCGCCGCCGCGCAGGCGCAACTGGCGCTCATCCGCAAGCACGACGTGTCCTACGACGCGGCGACGCAGCACGGCGCGACGCAGGGTGCGCGCTTCCCGTAGCCTCGCCGCGTGCTGACGATCGTCTTCGGGCTCGCGGCGGCTATCGGCTGGGGCGCGCCCGACCCGGTGCTCGCGCAGGCGGTGCGACGCGTCGGCGCCTTTGCGGTCGTCTTCGGGTCGATCCTGCTCGGCACGTTCCTGGTCGCACCGCTCGCGCTGTTCCTCGACCCGCCCGAGTGGACGGAGCGCGCGCTCGTCCTGGCGCCGCTCGTCGGCATCCTGACGGTGGTCGGATTCCAGGCCGGGTTCATGTCGTTCCGTGAGGGCGCGGTCTCCGTCGTGGCCCCGATCATCGCCTGCGAGGGCGGCGTGGCCGCGCTCTTCTCCCTGGCCGGGGGCGAGCAGGTCGACCGCCTGGTGCTGCTCGGGCTGCCGCTCGCGGTGGTCGGCGTCGTGCTCGTCTCGCGCGGCGAGGGCGAGAGCAGCAGCGCGGGAGTCGTGCCGGCGATCGTCGCCGCCGTCGTCTGGGGCGGCGTGCTCGCGCTGTCGGCGCCGATCGCCCGCGACCTGGGCGCCGGCTGGGCGTTCCTGCTCGTGCGCGGCAGCGCCGTGGTCGTCTGCCTCCCGATCGCACTCGTGCTCGGCTCGGGGCGGGCCGCGCTGCTCGAGTGGTGGCGCATCGCGATCTGGGGCGTGTGCGATGCGTTCGCCTACTTCGCCTTCGTGGTGGCCGCCGATCGCGGCCCGGCCTCGGTCGCCGGAGTGCTCGCCGCGCAGTTCGGCACGGTCGGCGCAATCGTGGCCGTGGCGTTCTTCGGCGAGCACCTGCGCCGGCGCCAGATCGTGGGCATCGCCATCGTGGGGGTGGCGGTCGGTGCCATGGCGGTGGGCGTGGGCTGACACAATCGTCGGCCATGACCCGCTTCCACGAGCTTCCCGACGGTGCCCGCCTCGCCTATGACGACAGCGGGAAGGGCCGGCCGGTCGTCCTGATTCACGGCGTTTGCATGTCGCGCCGCTTCTTCGAGCGCAACACGGCGGCGCTCGCCGAGCGCTTCCGCGTCGTCAACGTCGATCTTCGTGGGCACGGCGAGTCGCCGGCCTGCGAGGGGGGCCACACGGTCGCGCAGTACGCCCAGGACGTGAAGCACCTGCTCGACACGCTCGAGCTCGAAGGCGCCGTGCTGGTGGGCTGGTCGATGGGCACCTTCGTGACCTGGGATCTCCTGCGCCAGTTCGGCAGCGACGGGATCGCGGGTCACGTCAACGTCTCGCAGGGCCCGACCGACCTCGCCAAGGAGGGGTGGGAGCTTGCCAGCTTCTCCCTGGAGGCGCTGTTCGAGGCGCTCGCCGCCATCCAGGACGACTTCCAGGGATTCGCCGGCGAGCTGATTCCCCTGATGTTCATGCACGAGCCGACCGCCGAGGAGCACGCGCTGTTGCTCTCGGAGATCATGCGCGTCGGGGCCAATGCGGGCACCTGCATCCTGCTCGACCAGACTCTCCAGGATTACCGCGAGTTGGTCACGAGCTACGCCCTGCCGACCCTGCTCACGTGGGGCGCCGACGAGAAGTTCGTGGCGGCCGCCAACGGCCCCTGGCTCGAGGCCGCGCAGACCGACGCCGAGCTCGTCGTCTTCGAGCAGTCGGGACACTGCCCGATGTGGGAGGAGCCCGAGCGCTTCAACCAGGTCGTCGGCGACTGGATCGCCGCGCTCAAAGACGTTCCGACTGTCTAGACGAACACGGAGCGCGGCACGAGCATGCCGACGTTCCACATGCCGGCGTCGACGATCTCGAGGATCTTGAGATCGCCGGCCAGGCTGCAGAGCATGTACGCGTCGCGCGGCTCCAGGCCGTGGCGCTCGCCGAGCAGCGCGACCATGTTGCGCACGGCGATCCGCGAGCCCTCCATGAGATCGTCGGCGATGCCCATGGTGCCGTAGAACCCGCCGGCGTCCACGCGCGGCGTGAGCGAGCCGGGAGGGGTGACGAACCACGGGCCGGGGGAGGGGCTGCGCACCACGTCGAAGCGCAGGCTCGCGCGCATCGGGCACTCGATCGCCGCCACGCAGACCTCGCCGTCGCCCTGTGCGGCGTGCGGATCGCCGACCGAGAAGCGCGCTCCCGGCAGGTGGACGGGGATGTGGAACGTCGTTCCCGCCGTGAGGTGGCGGGTGTCGACGTTGCCGGCGCCCTCGTGCGGCGGGAACGGGATGAACGAGCCGTCGCGATCGGGGCAGTTGCCCATCGTGCCGCAGAACGGCACGATCGGGATCTCGACGCCGGGCACGAGCGTCGTCGTCGAGCCCCCGCGCAGGTCGAACGTCCGCACGAAGCCCTCGGGGAAGTCGTCGGGCAACAAGCCCAGCTCGGGCAGGATCACGCACCAGCCCCAATCGCCGGCCTCCAGCGAGAGGATCTCGACCGAGAGCGTGTCGCCGGGGCTCGCCCCCTCGACGTGTACCGGCCCGGCCAGGTTGTAGAGCGTGTCGAAGTCGAACGCGCAGGCCTCGAACGACGCACCCTCCTGCACCTGGCGGTCACCGGCCATGAGCAGGTCGAAGTGCACGACGTCGCCCGGCGCGATCGCGAGCGCGGGCTCGAGATCGCGATCCCAGGCGTGGTGGTAGACGGACGCGTCGAAGACATGCTCGGCCATCGCAACTCCAGTCAGTAGGTGATCAGGCGCGGCAGTGTTCGCGCCTCCGAGATCCAGCCGGCCAGCACCTTCTCGGACGGCACACGGCGCACCAGGGGGTGCTGCGCGTTGGTCTCCGCGAGCAATGTCGCGAGGCGAGCCGGGCTGCGCTGGGCGAGCTCGACCGGCGAGTCGACGCCGGCCGCCTCGAGCAGGTCGGAGTATTCGGCGCCCACGCCGCGAATGCGCATCAGGTCGATGTGATTGAGCCACTCGAGCAGCTGCGCGGTGCTCAGGCCGGTCTCGCGCGCCAGAG
Organism: uncultured Actinomycetes bacterium; assembly: GCA_963713435.1. GTDB lineage: Bacteria > Actinomycetota > Thermoleophilia > Gaiellales > JALYLC01 > JALYLC01. Next base: position 265,554 of record CAVQLU010000007.1, on the reverse strand, counting down.
CCTCGCGTCCGCTGCGCGTCGAGCCGCGCTGCAGCAGATGGCGCACATGCGTGACGCCGGCCCGCGAGAGTGCCGACGCGTTCCCCGCGCCGATGCCCTCGATCACCTCGATCTTCACCGCGACCTCCCCTTGCCTGACGTGCCGCGTCGCGCGTGCGACGCTATCCGGTCGGCGCGCCGCGTGCTGGCGAATCGCAGCCGCGCTCGGCGCCGGGTGCCGAGAATCGGCGGTACGATCGAGTGCGGTGACGGCATGAGCGACATGGCACGCGGTGCCGGCAAGCGCGTCGAGCTCAGCGGTCTGCGCCGCGGGACCGTGCGCTCGATGAGCATGAGCGCCGTCGTGCCGCAGTTCACGCTGCAGCGCGACATCTCGACGGCCGGCCTGCGCGAGGTGCGCAAGGCGCTCAAGAGCGGCGAGCACCGCGCCACGCTCACCGACGTGATCACGATGGCCTGCGCCCGCGCGCTACGCGAGCACCCGGGCGTCAACGCGAGCTACGGCGAGGACTGCGTGATCGAGCACGAGCGCGTCAACATCGGGCTCGCGCTGGCGCTCGATGACGGGCTCACGGTGCCCGTCATCATGGACGCGGACGTGCTCTCGCTCGAGGGGCTCGCGGTCGAGCGGCTGCGTCTGGCCGAGGCCGCGCGCACGCGCGAGTTGCGGGCGGCGGAGATCTTCGCCGGGACGTTCAGCATCTCGAACCTGGGGCCGCTGGGCGTCGACCGCTTCGTCGCGCTGGTGCTGCCTCCGCAGGCCGCGATCCTGGCCGTCGGCTCGTTGCGCGAGACCGTCAGCCTCTCGGCGTCGTTCGATCACCGCGCCGTGGACGGCGCACCCGGGGCGCGCTTCCTCGCGACGATCGCCCGGCTTCTGAGCGAGCCCGCCTGGGCGCTCGAGACGGTCTGACCGTCAGCCGCTGAGGCGCGCGCGCAGCGGCAGGGCGACGCGCGGGAGGTCGAGCGCCGGCCGCGGCCGCTCGCGCTTGCCGCTGGCGGCGCTGAGCCCGGCCTCGCAGGCGGCCACGTGATCGGTGCGGCCCGCCTCGTCGTGCAGGGTGCGGGCGTGGCTCAGGTGCTCGACGGCGGCGCCGGGCCGGTCGAGGGCCAGCAGCGCGTAGCCGATGTGCTCCTCGCAGTCGGCGACCGCGAGGTACCGGTGCAGCGACGTGTACACGGTGCGGGCCTCTTCGAGGCGCTCGAGCGCCTCGTGCTCGCGGCCCATGCGCGCCAGCACGATGCCGAGGCAGTGATCGCAGATCGCGATGTCGCCCGGGCGGTCGGTCTCCTCGAGGGCAGCGCGGGCGACCTGGAGCCGTGCGAGCGCCGGAGCGAGGTGCCCGGCCTCGGCGAGTGCGATTCCGATCTCGCGATCGCAGGCTGCCGCGGCACGGGCATCGCCGCTCGCCAGGTGCTCCTGGCGGTCGTGTTCGAGCTCGTCGATGCTGCGGAGGACTTCAGGCATGAAAGGGGTGGCGTGCCGGACGCCGTACCCTCAGCATCGCGGCAAACAGTAGAGATTTCAAGACAATTCTGTAATTTGGTTGTGAATCACTCGAAAAGGGTGTGTCAGTAGAGACGCTTCTCGGATCGGAAAGTTGTTCATTCGCGAGAACCCCTCGGACGGGGTACGCGCGCCCGGCGCAGCTTCTACTGCGGATCGGCGAGCAGCGCGATCCTGCGCGCCAGATCCGAGGCGCCGAGCGGCTCGCTCGCGCGATCGGCGATGCGCTGGAAGAGCACGTGATCGCTCCAGGCGCCGGCGATGCGCAGGTACTCCGGAGCCACGCCGAACGGGACGAAGCCGTTGCGATCGAGCACGATCTGGGAGCCGACGTTGTGCCGCAGGGTGCCGGCCTCGAGGCGGTGCAGCTCGAGCTCGTCGAACGCGAACGCGCAGATCGCGGCGACCGCGGCAGTGGCGATTCCCCGGCCGCAGCGCTCGCCCGCGACCCAGTAGCCGAGGTTGGCGCTCTGGAACGCGCGGCGCACGACGTTGGTGATCGCCACCTCGCCGGCGAGCTCGCCGCCCTCGACGATCAGGAAGCGGTAGGCGGTGCCCGCCTCGCGGTCGCGCTCGACCGCCGTCAGGCGCGCGCACTGACCGGCGCGCGAGAAGAAGCCCGGCTCGCGGCGCGGATCCCACGGCGCGAGGTGCTCCCGCTGGGCGGCGAAGAGCGCTGCGACGTCTCCGGCATCCGCGCGCACCGCCGGCCGGATTTCCACGTCCGTCCTCACCGCTGCCAGCCTAGCCGTCACGGGGCACACTGACCGGCCGAGTACGATCACGCCCGTGTCTCTGGCACGGCGCACCGCGCTCTTCTCGCTCGGCGCGGCGCTGGCCCTCGTCGCTGTCAAGCTGCTCGTCGGCTTTCTCACAGGCAGTCTCGGGATCCTCGCCGAGGCGGTGCACTCCGGCGTCGACGCCGCGGCCGCCCTCCTGACCCTCTACGCGGTGGGTGTCGCCGAGCGCCCCGCCGATCACGAGCACCCCTACGGGCACGGCAAGGCGCAGAACCTCGCGGCTCTCGGCGAGGCTGCGATCCTCGTGATTGCCGCGGCCTGGATCGCGCTGGCGGCCATCCTGCGGCTGCAGGGCGGCGGCGGCGAGGTCGACCCCACCTGGTACGCGGCCGCGATGCTCGCGGGCGTGTTGTGCGTGGACGCTGCGCGCGCCACGACATCGGCGCGGGTCGCCCGGAGCGAGGGGAACGCCGCCCTCGGCGCCAACGCCGTGCACTTCGCCGCCGATTTCGTCGGCACGCTGGCCGTGATGGCCGGGCTCGCGCTGACGGCGCTCGGCTATCCCGACGCCGATGCCATCGCCGCGCTCTTCGTGGCGGGGCTCGTCGTGCTGGGCGCTGTCGGGCTGGCGCGCTCCAACGTCAACGCGCTCATGGACAGCGCGCCGGCCGGCGCGGAGGCGCACCTGCGCGAGGTCGTCTCGTCGCTACCGGGCGTCACCGAGGTGCGCGCCGTGCGCGTGCGTTCCTCGGGCGGCAAGTACTTCGCAGAGGTCGTGATCGGCGTCGACCGGCTGGCGGGCCTGGAGCGCAGCCACGCGGTCATGGACGAGGTCGAGCGCGTGGTGGAGCAGGAGCTCGGCGGCCCGGCCGAGGTCGTCGGTGCACGCCGAGCCGCTGGCCGCGGACGAGCGGCCGAGCGAGCGGGTCGTCGCGGCGGCGCTGCGCGTGCCCGGCGTGATCGAGGTGCACAACGCGACGGTGCTGCTGCGCCCGGGAGGCCGCGCCATCACGCTGCACGCGCGCGTGGATGCCGGTCTGCCGCTCGAGCAGGCGGCCGCCATCACGCAGCGGCTGCGCACGGAGATCCGCCGCGAGACCGGCGCCGAGGACGTCTACATCCACCTCGAGCCGCACGCGCCGGGCGTCGCCGCGGCCTTCGACGTCACCCGTCGCCGTGCCGATCTGTGCGAGCGCGTGGCCAATGCGGTGCGGCCGGTCGCCGGCGAGCCGGACGAGCTGCTCGTCTTCGATCACGAAGGCCGCTTCGTCGTCGTCCTGCGCGTGCGAGCAGTGCCCGGGCAGTCCGTCAACGACGCTCATGCGTTGGCAGGGAAGGTGGAGGAGGCCGTGCGCGCCGAACTGGACGAGCTCGAGGAGGTCGTGGTCGAGGTGGACCCGTGACCGTCGTGCGTGCGACGGTGGCGGAGCTGCTCGCGCGCGCCGACGCGTGGCTCGAGGAGACGCGGGCCGACGGCGAGCTGCGCGCGGGCTGGTCGCTGCCGACGGATGCCGCGATCGTGCTGGGCTCGGCGCAGCGCCTGGCCGTGCCCGGGACGGCCCTCCGGCGCTCGACGGGCGGCGGAGCCGTCTCCTGCGACGATCGCTACCTGATGCTCGACATCGTCCTGCCGCGCGGCCACCCGCTGGTGATCGACGACGTCGGCCGCTCCTACGGGTGGCTGGCCCGCGCGCTCCTGGCGGCGCTGGAGGCGTTCGGCGCCGAGCTGCGCGCCGTGCTCCCGCGCGAGGCTGCCGCGCTGCCCGTCGAGGACCGCGCGGCGGCGCGCCTGGCGTGCTTCGCGGGCACCGGGACGTACGAGCTGCTGACACGCAGCGACGGGCGCAAGCTCCTCGGCCTCGCGCAGCGGCGGCGTGGCGGTGCCGCGCTCCTGCAGGCGGCGGCCTACGTCGACGTGCCGCGGCTCGACGTGGCCGCGGCGCTGGGGCTGCCGCGCGACCAGGAGGAGCGCCTGCGCAGGCGGCTCCAGCGCATCGTGACGCTCGACGAGGTCGCGCCCGGATTCGCCCGGTCGCCTCCGCCCGCGCTGGAGTTGCTGCCCTGAGCCGGCTCGTCGAGCTGCGCCCGCGGCAGGCCTACCACCTCCGCATGACCCTCTCGGGCGTGCGCGACGGCACGCTGCGCGTGAACGGGGACGCTGCCGAGCTCGTGTTCGCGACGGCTGCCGGGCCGGCGCACGCACGGGTCGCCCAGCGCTCCGGCGGCGACCTGCAGATCGCCGCTCGACGCCCCCGACGACGAGGCGGCGCTCGACCGCCTGCGCTTCTTGCTCGGGCTCGACGACGACATCGCGGAGTTCCTCGCGCTGGCCGAGCGAGACGAGTTGCTGGCGGCGCCCGTGGCGCGCGCCCGTGGGCTGCGCGCCGCGCGCACCGGGACCTGCGTGCACGCGCTGCTGCGCGCCTTCGCCGGGCAGCTCGTGACGTGGGAGGAGGCGCGGCGCATCGAGCGCGCGCTGGTGCGCCGCGCGGGGCATCCGCACGCAGGTCTCGTGCTCTCGCCGACCCGCGCCGACCTCGCGCGGCTCTCGGCGGCGCAGGTCGCCGCGAGCGGCCTCGCCTCGCGCCGCGCCGCTGCGCTCGTGCACATCTCCGCGACGCTCGACCTCGAGCGCCTGGCAGCGGTCGCCCCCGAGGCCGCCGCGGCGCGCCTCGCGCGCGAGCGGCAGCTCGGGCCGTGGTCGATCGGCACGTTCTTCCTGCACGGCCTCGGACGCTACGACCGCGGCCTCGTCGGCGATCTCGGGCTGATCCGGCTGTGCGGGGAGCTGCTGGGCCGCCGGGCGGAGGCCGAGGACACCTCGGCGCTGCTCGAGCGCTACGGCGATTGGGCGGGGCTCGCGAGCCTCCACCTGCTGCGCACCGCGGGGGCGCGGCGGCAGGAACGCGCCGCGCGAGCGCGAACCGCATCGGCATGAACAGCGTCCTCGTCCCGCCCGCCGGAGTGCTCGATGGGGAGCTGCGCGAGCCGCTCCTGCGCTTCGTGCAGGCCGCCTTCGCCCTGGCCGCACGCGATCTCGCGAACGGCGGTGAGGTGCCGTTCGTGCTCGATGCGCACGAGGGCCGCGAATCGTCGCTCTACAGCTACCGGCCGCTCTACAGCGCGTTCCTCGACGAGCGGCGCGCGCTGATCCTCGCCCTGCCCGACGCGCGCCGTGCGCTGGCGCTGCTCGAGGCCACGCCGGGGGCGGTCGAGTATGCCCGGCTGCACGTCGGCGAGGGGGTCGACGACCGCGAGGCGCTGCGGGCCGCCGTGATGTGGCCGCTGGCCGTGCAGATCGCCGAGCGCGAGGACGGCTTCGAATGCCCGGACGAGGCGTTCGACGCCATCTTCGGCCCGCTCGACCGGGGCGTCGCCGGCAGCCGCCACCTGTACGACGCCATGGCGCCGCTCGTCGGCGTGCTCGTGAGCGAGCCGCCCGTCGACCTCGGCCGCGGCGTCTCGCTCGTGCGCGCCGACGTTCGCGACATCGCGGCAGGCTGGCCCGAGGCGAGCCTGCTCGTGCCGCCGGGTTTCGGCGGCGAGCCCGATCGCCGCTGCGCCCTCGCCGTCACGCTCGAGCTCGATCCCGGCCAGCGGCCCCCGCGCCTGGCCGACCTCGTCGAGGATGCGGTGCGCGCGCTCCGCCTCGTCTCCGGCACCGCGGTGGCGACCGGATCCGTGTCGGCTTCGAGCGCATCGACGGCGGTCCCCGCCCGCCGGTCGCGCTCAGCTCGGATTCGTCACGCCACGTGGAGGGCGCCTACTACCGCTTCGACAGCCACCTGCTCGTCGTCGCCCGCGCCACCGCGCAGCGCATCGGAGCGCTCGACCCCCGCGATCCGCGCCGCGAGGCTCTCGGCCTCTTCGAGCGGGCGCTCACGCTCGACGTCCGCCTGCGGGCCGACGTGCTGCGCGACGCGCTGGGCATCGCGCTCCGCTCGGAGCGCTCCCTGTCACTCACGGCGCTGCGCGCCGGCGCGCTCGCGGGCCGCGACGCCGGCGAGCGCCAGCGCATCCGCGACATCGTCGCCGGCGACATCGTCCACGACGACGCCCTGGCCGCCGCCACCCGCAACGTCCTCCTGGCCGTCATCCTCGACGAGCAAGACGCGGAAGCCCTCGCAGCCTCGGCCGACCAGGTGCTCCTGGGCGCGCGCCCGCGCCCGAACCTGGTGCCCGCGGGCATCGCCGACCTGCCGCGCTGAAGCTCCCCGGGTCTGCTCCCACGGGGTCTGTGCTCCATCCGGGGTCTGGCGCGCCCAGGTCGGGTCTGACCCCGCCTGTACGGGTCTGACCCCAGGTGTACGGAGGCATAACCATGCCGTTCCTGGCACGTGGGCGCTCCCGCCGCTGGCATGCAAGGTTCTCGGCTCGTCGCCGTCGATGTCCGATCTTCCCGATGCCTAGTGGTATTCCGACCGAAACGGACACCTGGTGCCAGACCCGTACAGGCGGGGTCAGACCCCACCTGTACGGGCCAGACCCCATATGTGCGTGTCAGCGCGCAGCGCGGCGTGCCGCAATTGCGGTGCCTGTGGCTGGATGGCACGCGGCTGCGCCGGGGAGACCGGGGACGGTCGTGAGGGTGGCGGCCGTGCTCTAGTGCGAGACGGCGGCGGCGCCCTTTTCGGGCACGACCGTGTCCTTGTGGAAGCGCTCGAGCGCGAACGGCTCGATCAGGGCCGGCGTCTTGCCGGTCGCGATCAGCTCGGCCATCGTCACGCCGCAGATGGGGGAGGCCTTGAAGCCCCAGGTGCCCCAGCCGGCGTCGACCAGGAAGCCGTCGACCTCCGTCAGGCCCATGACCGGGCTGTAGTCGGGCGTCATGTCGCAGTAGCCCGTCCACTGCCGCAGGATCTTGAGGCGCGCCAGGAACGGCATCAGCTCGAGCGCGTTGTGCGCTCCGTGCTCCAGGAACGTGAAGGTCGAGCGCGTGTTGTACGTCGTGTACGGCTCGATCTCGGCGCCGATCAGGAACTCGCCGCGGTCGGTCTGCGAGACGTACACGTGCAGGCCGGCCGAGACGATGATCTTCGACAGCAGCGGCTTCACGGGCTCCGTCACGAAGGCCTGCAGCGGGTGGTTCGTGAGCGGCATCTCGATGCCGGCCATGTCGGTGATCATCGACGTCCAGCCGGCCACCGCCGACATCACCGTGCCGGCCGCGATCGGGCCGCGGTTGGTCTCGACGCCGACGCAGCGGCCGTTCTCGATCTTCAGGCCCGGTCACCTCGACGCCCTGGTGGATGTGCACGCCGCCGGCGTCGGCCTTGCGCGCGTAGCCCCACACCACCGCGTCGTGGCGGATCACCGCGCCGGGCGGGTGGTAGAGCGCGCCCTGGATCGGATAGGCCACGTCGCGCGACATGTTGAGCTGCGGGCAGAGCCGGCCGACCTCGTCGGGCTCGACCCAGCGCGAGTCGACGCCCATCAGCTGGTTGGCCTCGGCGCGCTCGCGCTGCACCGCCACGGAGCGCTCGGAGTGCGCGAGCGTGAGATGCCCGTGCGTCGAGATCAGCAGGTTGAAGTCGAGCTCCTGCGAGAGCTGGCTGTAGATCTTCATGCTCTCGCCGTAGAACGCGATGCCCTCGGGCGTCTTGTAGTTGGCGCGCAGGATCGTCGTGTTGCGGCCCGAGCCGCCCGGCGCCGATGTAGTTCATCTCGAGCACCGCGACGTTCTTGATGCCGCGCTTGGTCAGCTCGTAGGCCGTCGCGAGACCGTGCGCGCCGCCGCCGATGATGACCACGTCGTAGGAGGAGGCGAGGTCGCGCTCGCGCCAGAAGGGCTTGAACGAGAAGAGGCCGCTCATGCCGCGTCTCCCGCCGGTGCGAGGCTGTGCCCGGCGTGCTCGAGCCGTCCGCCCACGAACCAGGCGACGTCGCTCGTCACGATCACCTCGAGGCGATCCGCGCCGCAGAAGATGCGCGCCGGGACGCCCGCGAAGTTGCCCTGGACGAAGCCGCCCGCCGCAGGGATGCGGATGCTCGAGAGCCGCGCGAAGAGCTCCTCGCGCTCCGTTCGCCGGTGAGCGTGAAGAGCGCGTAGCCGTCGCTGTGATCGACGTAGGCGGCGCGATTGCCGAGCGCGCCGAGCTGCGCGGCGAGCGCCTTCAGCAGCTCATCGGCGCGCCCGGGGTCGGCCACCCAGAGCACCTCGTCGCCCGCCACGCGGCCGGCGCGCACGCCGGCCGGCGGCTGCGAGGCCGTCGAGCGCCTCCGGCGGGCCGAATGCGCGCACCTTCGTCGCGCCCGTGACCTCCCAGAGCTCAGGCACGGAGCTTCGCCCCCTCCGGGTCGTAGAAGGCGCCCTTGACGACGCTTGCGCTCATGTTGTCCTTGCCGATCAGCAGGCGCTGGCCCTCGTCCGCGAACTCGGGGCGCACCCACGCCAGGCCGATGGAGTGGCCGAGCGACCACGAGTACCACGAGCTCGTGACGCGGCCGACGAGCTTGCCGTCGACCTTGACCGCGGCGCCCTCCCAGGGCGCCTTGCGCGACCCGGCCTCGCCGCGGTAGGCGATCAGCTTCTCGGTCGAGGTCTCCTGCTTGCGCACGAGCGCGCGCTTGCCGACGAACCAGTCCTTCTCGAGCTTGACGGCCCAGCCCATGTCGACGCGCCACGGCGTCGTCTCGAAGTCGGTGTCCTGCGAGACGATGATGTGGCCCTTCTCGAGCCGCAGCAGCCGCTGGGCCTGGATGCCGAACGGCTGCACGCCGTGCCGCCTCTCCTGCCTTCAGCAGCGCCGCCCACAGCTCCTCGGAGCGCGAGGCCGCGTGGTGCAGCTCCCAGCCGACCTCGCCCACGAAGCCGAGGCGGATCGCGAGGCAGGGGATCCCGGCCACCGTGATCGTGCGCTGGCGGAGGTACGGGAAGCCCTCCTTGCGAGATGTCGTCCTCGGTCAGCGTCGCGAGCACCTCGCGCGCCTTCGGGCCGGCGATGTTGATCGCGCCGAGCGCGGAGGTCTGGTTGACGATGTGCACCGTCATGCCCCAGGTGTCGCGCCAGTCGATCATCAGCGCCTCGGCCTCCTCGGCGCCCGAGGTCGTGACCGTGAGGTAGAACGTCTCGTCGTCGATGCGGCAGATCGTGCCGTCGTCGTGGATCACCCCGTGCTCGTCGAGCAGCAGCCCGTAGCGCAGCCGCCCGGGCTGGATGTCGCCCACGTGGTTCGGGTAGAGCCTCTCGAGGAAGGCGACGACGTCAGGCCCGGAGACGCGGAACTTGCCGAGCGTGCCGACGTCGATGATGCCGACGCCCTCGCGCACCGCGCGGTACTCCTGCTCGATCGAGCCGTAATTGTCGACGCGCTTCCACTGGCCGGCCCACAGGAACGACGCGCCGAGGCCGAGGTGGACGTCGTGCAGCGCCGTGCGCCGCTCGAGGTGCGCGTAGGCGCCGGCGGTGACCTCGTCGAGCATCACGGTGCGGGCCGGCGGACGGGCGGTCGTCGTCCCCGAGACACGCGCGGCTCGGCGCCGGGCGAGAGGCGCTCGGCGAGCGTGCGCATCTGGCCGTGGCACATGCGGCCCTGGCAGGGCCCCATCGTGATCGTCGTGTAGCGCTTGAGCAGCTCGGTCGACGCGAAGCCCTCGGTGACGGCGTTGCGCACGTCCTGCACGGAGACGTCCTCGCACAGGCAGACGTAGCCGCCGTCGCCGCAGCGCGGCGCCTTCTGCCCGAGCTCGGGGAGCTCGGCGCCCTCGCCGCGCGCGGCCCGCGCGCCGACCTCGCGCGCGTTGGCGACGGACTCGGCCACGGGTGCGGGAGCGAGCAGGTCGCCGGCCGCGTGCACGGGCATCGCCGTGCCCTGGCGCAGCAGATTCTCCTGCGGCGTGAAGTCGCCCGAGAGGCAGAGCAGGTCGCAGGCGATCTTCTCCGTGCCGCCCGTGAAGCGCACGCTCACGGCGCTCACGCGCTTCTTGCCGTGCACGCGCTCGATCTCGCCCACGACCGTGCGCATGCCCGGCGGCAGCTCGGGCGCGCTCGTCGCGCCGTTCGGCAGGATGACGGCCGCGACCTGGGTGCCGGCCGCCTGCAGCGCCGCGACGTGCTCGGGCACCTCGTGCGTGCCGCCCAGGACGACGGCGACGTTGCCCGGCTTGATCGAGTGCTGCGTGGCGAGGCGCACCGCGCCGCGCCCGAGCATCACGCCGGGAACGTCGTTGCCGGGGAAGACCTCCATCGACTCGAACGCGCCGGTCGCGACGACGATCGCCTTGGGCTGCGTCATCACGAGCAGGTCCGGGCCGATCAGCGGCACCTCGGGGCCTTCGTAGAGGCCGAACGCGCGGTGGTCGCGCAGCAGCTCGATGCTCTCGTGCGCCTCGACCTGGGGCAGCAGCTCGTGCGACGGCGTCGCGCGCAGCGCCTGCGCCCAGGCGGCTGCCGGGCTCGGCCTCGTCGGCGATGATCACCGACGCGCCCGCCTCGGCGGCGCCGAGCGCGGCGGCCAGGCCGGCGGGTCCGCCGCCGAGCACGACGACGTCGGGGTGGCGGTAGACGCGCTCGAGGTGCCGCGGGCGGTCGTTCGTGTCGACACGGCCCAGGCCCGGCGACCTTGCGGATCATCGGCTCGACGCGCGGCCACAGCCAGCTTCGGCTTGATCAGCGTCTTGTAGTAGAAGCCGACCGGCAGGAACTTGTGCGCGAGCTTCGTGTCGTTGATCGCCAGCCGGTCGTGCTCGACCGAGCCCATCACGTTCTGCGGCTCGACCTTCATGCCGTCGACCGCCTCGCGCGTGCAGCAGCGCACGCCGGTCTCGCCGTCGACCTGCACCAGGCAGTTCGGGCAGTCGCCGCTCATGCACAGGAAGCCGCGGCGGCGGTGGTACTTGAACGAGCGCGAGACGGTGTCGACCCCGGCGCGGTAGAGCGCGGAGCCGATCGTGTCGCCCTCGTGGATCGGGATCTCGCGGCCGTCGAAGCCGAGGGTCTTCTCGGTGCTAGCCATTCAGCACCTGATTCGTGACCGTGTTGCGCGTGATCGTCAGCCAGCGGCGGCAGCCGTCGCGGTGGAACCAGCGCTCGGTCTGGTCGCCGGCGACGTTGCGGCGCATCCAGAGGCGCTTGATCTCGTCGAGCTCGCTCGACGACGGGTCTTCGACGGGGCGCGTCTCACCGCCGTAGCGGAAGTCGGTGGACGGGCGCGGCCCGCAGTTCGGGCAGTCGATGAGGAAGCTCACCGGCGGCTCCGCGGGCGTGCAGTGGCTGCTGCGATCGAGAGCATGACGGGAGTGTGCCGTCTGCACATGTCGGCGTCCAGCGGAAGGGCACGCGACGGCGTCGAGGCATGCCGAGTTCTGTGGAAGGTGCACATAGAACGGGCTCTCCGCAGTGAAATTTCAGTCGCTCGAGCCGGGGATCCAGCTCGTGCCGGCGAGCGGGACGCGCGCCATCGCGGCGGCCTCGACCGTGAGCGCGACGAGGTCCTCCGGCTCCAGATTGTGCACGTGCGACTTCCCGCAGGCGCGCGCCAGCGTCTGGCACTCGAGCGTCATGCAGCGCAGGTAGTTGGCGAGGCGGCGGCCGCCCAGCTCGGGATCGAAGCGCGCCGCCAGCTCGGGCTCCTGGGTGGAGATGCCCGCCGGGTCGCGGCCCGCCTGCCAGTCGTCGTAGTAGCCGGCCGAGCTGCCGATGCGCTCGTAGTCGGCTTCCAGCTCGGGTGCGTTGTCGCCCAGCGCGATCAGCGCGGCGACGCCGATCGAGACCGCGTCGGCTCCGAGCGCGAGCGCCTTCGCGACGTCCGCGCCCGAGCGGATGCCCCCCGACACGATGAGCTGCACCTTGCGGTGCATGTCGAGCTCCTGCAGCGCCTCGACGGCGAGCCGCACCGCGGGCAGCGTCGGGATGCCGACGTGCTCGATGAAGACGTCCTGGGTGGCGGCGGTGCCGCCCTGCATGCCGTCGACGACCACGACGTCCGCGCCGGACTTGACCGCCAGCGCGACGTCGTAGTAGGTGCGCGTGGCCCCGACCTTGACGAAGATCGGCTTCTGCCAGTCGGTCAGCTCGCGCAGCTCGCCGATCTTGATCTCGAGGTCGTCGGGCCCGTTCCAGTCGGGGTGGCGGCAGGCGCTGCGCTGGTCGATGCCCTGCGGCAGCGTGCGCATCTCGGCCACGCGGTCGGAGATCTTGTGGCCGAGCAGCATCCCGCCGCCGCCCGGCTTCGCGCCCTGGCCGACGACGATCTCGATGGCGTCCGCGCGCCGCAGGTCGTCGGGGTTCATGCCGTAGCGCGACGGGAGCAGCTGGTAGACGAGCAGGTCGGAGTGGCCGCGCTCCTCCGGCGTCATGCCGCCGTCGCCCGTGGTGGTCGAGGTGCCGACCTCGCTCGCCCCGCGGCCGAGCGCCTCCTTGGCCGGCGCCGAGAGCGCGCCGAAGCTCATGCCCGCGATCGTGATCGGGATCTTCAGCTCGAGCGGCTTCTCGGCGTGGCGCGCCCCCAGCGTGACGGTCGTGTCGCAGCGCTCGCGGTAGCCCTCGAGCGGGTAGCGCGACATGCTCGCGCCGAGGAACAGCAGGTCGTCGAAGTGGGGGAGCCGCCGCTTGGCGCCGAAGCCGCGGATGTCGTAGATGCCCTCGCGCGCGGCGCGCTGGATCTCGGCGATGACGTTGCGGTCGTAGAGGTACGACTCGCGCAGCCCCGGGTGCCAGCCCGCGCCGGGCGGCGTCCAGCCGGCCTTGATCGCCTTGTCTTCCCAGGTCATCTCAGTACGCCCCGGCGTTGTCGATCTTGAAGGTGTAGAGCTGCGCGCGCCGAGCCGTAGCGCCGGAACTGCCCGGGCTCGACGTCGTCGATCCCCGCGCGCTCCAGCAGCTCGCCCACCTGCGCCAGGTGCTCGGGGCGCATCTCCTTCTCGATGCAGTCGGCGCCCAGTCCCGCGACCGAGCCGCGCACGTAGATGCGCGCCTCGTAGAGCGAGTCGCCCAGCGCCGTCGCCGGCGTCCTCGCACACCACGAGCGCGCCCGCCTGCGCCATGAACATCGAGCTGCCGCCGACCGATCCGCGCACCACGATCTCGCCGCCCTTGAGCGAGATGCCGCAGCGCAGCGAGGTGTCGCCGCGCACGACGATGAGGCCGCCGTGGGCGGTCGCCCCGCAGTACTGGCTGGCGCTGCCGTCCACCTCGACGCGCCCGCTCATCATGTTCTCGGCCAGCCCCGAGCCGGCGTTCCCGTGCACGCGCACGGTCGCCAGCTTGTTCATGCCGGCGCAGTAGTAGCCGACGTGCCCCTCGACGTCGACCTCGATCTCGGCGTCGATGCCGCAGGCGACGGCGTGCGCGCCGCTCGGGTTGGTCACGACGCACGCGCCCGCCGCTCTGTCCGGCGAGGTCGTGCAGGTGCTGGTTGAGCGAGCGCAGCGACGTCTCGGCGAGGTCGAACGTCTCGACCGCGGTGCTCACGCCACGCGCTCCCGCTCCCACACGTACACGCGCGCGGGCTCGGGCTCCCACGAGCGGGCGCCGTCGGCGCCGGGCAGCACCGCGATCGCGCGGTACTCGGAGGCCATCGCGACCCAGTCGTCGGTCTCGGCCATGACGGCCGGCTTGCAGGCGATCGGGTCGCGCATCACCGCGAAGCCGTCCCTCGTGCCGACCGCGAAGGTGTAGAAGCCGTCGAGATCGTCGAGGCAGCCCTCGAGCGCCTCCTGCAGGCTGGCGCCCTCGCGCAGGCGCCAGGCCAGGTAGCCGGCCGCGACCTCGGTGTCGTTCTCGCTCACGAAGCGAATGCCCTCGCGCCGCAGGTTCTCGCGCAGGCGGTTGTGGTTGGAGAGCGAGCCGTTGTGCACGAGGCAGAGATCCTCGCCCGTCGAGAACGGGTGCGAGCCCTCCGTCGTGACCTTGCTCTCGGTCGCCATGCGCGTGTGGCCGATCGCGTGCGTGCCCCGCACGTCGCCGAGTGCGAACAGCTCGGCGAAGCGCTCCGGCCGGCCCGTCTCCTTGTAGATCTCGATGACCTCGCCGGCGCTCATCACGCGCAGGTCGGGACGGTGCTCCTCGGCGCGAGCCTGCGCAGTCGTCGGGCGAGCAGGGCAGCGTCAGCAGCGCGTGGTTGTGCCGCACCGCCGGCTCACCGACGGCGCCCAGCAGGTGCCCGACGGCCTGCCAATCCTCATGCGCGCTCGGAGTGCACAGCACGAGCTTGGCGTGCCCGTGCGCAACCGGATCCCGGTAGACGGCAACGCCTGCGGAATCAGGCCCGCGGTCGCTCATCTGGCGCAGCATGGCCGCGAGGTGCTCACCCAGGCGATCCTCGATCGCGGGCGACTTGGCGAACAGGCCGACGATTCCGCACATGCGCGCGAATCACCCCTCAGTCGTTGGTCCGGGAGAACCTATCAGGAATCCTTGTTTCCTCTCAGGAAACCCGGGTCCGCACGCTCGGGGTCTGGCCCGCACGTTGCGGGTCTGACCCCGAGCGTGCGGACCTGGCACGGGGCGTGCAGACGCCTAGCCATGCGCGATTGCGGCGTCGTCGTGTGGAACGGCTCGTCTTGCGCCGCACCCGAGCCCGGGTTCATGACCGATGCAATTCGGCATGCCTAGTGGCGTTGCGGCCGCGTGCACGGGTCGGTGCCAGGTCCGCACGGATGGGGTCAGACCCGCACGTTGCGGGCCAGACCCCGAGCGTGCAGATCAGCGCTGGTCGGCCGGCCTCGAGATGATCGCCAGCATGCGGATCGGGAGCTCGATCAGTTTTTCGGGGCCGTGGGCGACGTCTCCGTCGAAGAGGAGGGAGTCGCCCGGGCGGAGGTGGTAGGTCGTGTCGGCTGCCCGGTAGACGACTTCGCCGGAGAGCAGGTGGATGAACTCGATGCCCGCGTGCTGGAAGAGGGGGAAGACCTCGGACTCCTCGGTCAGCGTGACGAGGTAGGGCTCGATGGCCACGCGGCCGGAAATCGTGTGGCCGAGCAGCTCGTAGCGGTGGCCGACGCGGGTGCCGCGGCGCTCGATCACGAGGCCCTTGCCGGCCTCGACGTAGGAGGCGTCCCGCTGCTCCTCGTGCTTGCGGAAGAGGGCGGTCACGGGGACGGCCAGCGCACCGGCGATGGCGCTCAGGCTGGCCAGCGAGGGCGGCGTCAGCCCGCGCTCGATCTTCGAGATCGCGCCGGGCGAGAGGTCGCTCTGGCGGCCGAGCTCGGCCACCGTCATGCCGAGCGCCGTGCGGAACTCCCGGATCTGCCGGCCGATGGCCTCCTGCAGCGCGCCCTCGCCGGGCGGCCGCGCCTCGCTCTCCGGGTCGTCCACCGCTCGTAGTCTCGCAGCGACCGTCGCCCCGTGCTCCCCGCGCGCGTATCCTCCGGCGCGGGCGCAGCCGCCCGAACCTCCGAAATCGACCCTCCGGACGGGAGTACGACGAGCGTGAAGAGCAGTCTCGAGATCGCCCAGGAGGCCGAGCTCCGCCCGATCCAGGAGATCGCCGCGGCCGCCGGCCTGGAAGACAATGAAGTCGAGCCCTACGGCCGCTACAAGGCGAAGGTCAGCCTCTCGGTGCTCGACCGGCTCAAGGACAAGCCGGACGGCAAGATCATCTGCGTCACCGCGATCACGCCGACCAAGGCCGGAGAGGGCAAGACGACGACGTCGGTCTCGCTCACGCAGGGCATGGGCGCGATCGGCGAGCAGGCGCTGCTGTGCCTCCGCGAGGCCTCGCTCGGCCCCGTCTTCGGCATCAAGGGCGGCGCGGCCGGCGCCGGCTACGCGCAGGTCGTGCCGATGGAGGACCTCAACCTCCACTTCACCGGCGACATGCATGCGATCTCGGCCGCCAACAACCTGCTGGCGGCCTTCCTCGACGCGCACGTGATGCACGGCAACGAGCTCGACATCGACCCGCACTCGATCTCGTGGCGTCGCTGCGTCGACATGAACGACCGCGGGCTGCGCCAGATCATCACCGGCCTCGGCGGCGCCACCAACGGCTCGCCGCGCGAGACGGGCTTCGACATCACGGCCGCCTCCGAGGTCATGGCGATCCTCGCGCTCGCGCGCGATCTCACCGACCTGCGCCAGCGGCTCGGCTCGATCACCGTGGCCTACAGCCACGCGGGCGATCCCGTCACCGCCGAGGACATCGGCTGCGCGGGCTCGATGACCGTCCTGCTCAAGGACGCGATCATGCCGAACCTCGTGCAGACGCTCGAGGGCCAGCCGGCGTTCGTGCACTGCGGCCCGTTCGCGAACATCGCGCACGGCAACTCGTCGCTGATCGCCGACCGCATCGCGCTCAAGATGGCCGACTACGTGATCACGGAGTCGGGCTTCGGCGCGGACATGGGCATGCAGAAGTTCATGGACATCGTCTGCCGCCAGGGCGGCATCCGCCCGGCCGCGGTCGTCGTCGTCGCGACGGTCAAGGCGCTGCGCGTGCACGGCGGCTCGCCCGACGGCACGGCGAGCTCGCCGGAGGAGTCGCTGACGCAGCTGCGCGCCGGCATCGCGAACCTGGCGGCGCACATCCGCACCGTCCAGGGCTACGGCGTGCCGTGCGTCGTCGCGGTCAACCGCTTCCCGACCGACACCGACGAGGAGTGCGAGCTCGTGCGCACGCTGGCCCTCGAGGCCGGCGCGATCGATGCCCAGCACAACACCGCGGTCGCCGACGGCGGCGCGGGCGCCGCCGACCTGGCGCGCGCGGTCGTCAAGGCCGCCAACTCGCCCAGCGACTTCAAGCTCACGTACCCGGACGAGGCCTCGATCGAGGAGAAGATCGCCGCGATCGCGACCAAGGTCTACGGCGCCGACGGCGTCGAGTTCCTGCCCGAGGCGCGCGCCAAGCTCAAGCGCTTCGAGGAGCTCGGCTACGGCCGGCTGCCGATCTGCATGGCCAAGACGCATCTCTCGATCTCGCACGACCCGAGCGTCCAGGGCGCGCCGACCGGCTTCACGGTGCCGATCCGCGACCTGCGCGTCTACACCGGCGCCGGTTTCGTGACGGCGCTCTGCGGCACGATCGTGCAGATGCCGGGCCTCGGCAAGACGCCCGCGGGCCTCAACATCGACATCGACGATCAGGGCCGGACGGTCGGGCTGTTCTAGCTGCTCGGCGGTTCCGGCAGCTTTCGGCGGCAAGCTCACCCCCGTGGGGGACGCAAAGCCCCGTATACCTGTTCAATCATCCGTCTGTGGACCGTGCAGAGCGCATCGACCTCTCTCGCCTGCTCGAGCTGGCGCGTTGGCTCGACCCTCAGATCTCGACGGATGCGGAGCATTCGAGCCGGGTCTCGCGGGTCGCCATCGAGCTGGCCGATGCGGCGGGCCTCGACGGCGCCGGCGTCGCGCAGACGACGCTCGCCGGGCTGCTGCACGACATCGGCAAGATCATCGTGCCGCGCGCGGTGCTGCTCAAGCCGGGCCGCCTCGACGCGAGCGAGTACGACACCATCAAGCGCCACCCGACCGCGAGCGCCCAGCTCGCCGAGCGGGCAGCGCTGCCCGGCATCGCGCGCATCCTGCGCCATCACCACGAGCGCTGGGACG
The DNA here is from genome assembly GCA_963713435.1 of uncultured Actinomycetes bacterium. Lineage (GTDB taxonomy): Bacteria > Actinomycetota > Thermoleophilia > Gaiellales > JALYLC01 > JALYLC01. The sequence goes on along the minus strand of CAVQLU010000007.1, from coordinate 247,819 downwards.
GCGCCGGCTACCCGTACGGGCTCTCGGGCGAGAGCATCCCGCTCGTCTCCCGCGTGCTCGCGATCGCCGACGCCTACGACGCGATGCTGGCCGACCGGCCCTACCGCAACTCGATGACCGTGAAGGAAGCGAGCCGCGAGCTCGAAGCCGGAGCCGGCACCCAGTTCGACCCGATCCTGGTCGAGGCGTTCCTGCGCCGCGGGATCGGCCACTCGGCGCGCTTGCCGGCTCGCGCGACGACCAAGCTCACGATCGCCGCCTGACCGCTCAGCCGCCGGATTCGTCCAGCTCGGCCAGCGCCAGGGCGGCGCGCTCGGCGCCGGCCGCGAGCAGTGCCGCCGCGAGCGGCTCGCCGCTCAGCGCGGGGCGACAGCGCGCCGCGACGTCCTCGGCCAGGAACCGCGTCTCCTCGAGCAGCGCGGCCGCGTCGCGCAGGACGAGCGCCGCGATGCGCCACGCCTCGCGCTCGTCGCCGCCGCTGCGGCGCGTCTCGAGGATGGCGTAGAACGCCGCGACGTCGCGCTCGGCGGTCGACAGCAGCTCGGCGCGCAGATCGCGCGCGCGGGCCCGCTCGGCGCCCAGCGAGGCATCCGGCGAGAGCGCGCAGGCCTTCTCGATCAAGCGCGGCCGCCAGCGCTCCGGTGGAGCACAGGGCGATTCCGGCGGCGGGCTCGGGCGCCGCGGAGGCCAGGCTCTCGGCCAGCTGCGAGGCGTCGTCCAGTCTCATCTGCGCTCCATGGCTTCGGCGTAGCTGACGGGGTCGGTGGCGCCCTCGGTCGAGATCGAGCAGCACGCGGCTGTCCGGCCCGAGCCCGGCGCTGCGCGCGAGCTCGGCGCACTCCGGGTCGCGCATCAGCGCGCGCAGCGCGGCCAGCGGCGCGGCGCCGCAGTCGCCGGCGACGACGCCCATACCCGGCCAGGTCGCGCATGGCCGCGCGCGACTCCTCGTCGGAGATCACGACGCAGCCGAGCAGGCCGTCGCGCAGCGTCGGCCAGGCGGTATGGGAGGGCGTGGCGCAGTTGAGCCCCGCCATGCTCGTGCCGGGAGCGTCGACCACGACGGGCCGGCCCGCGGCGAGCGACGCGGTGGCGCAGGCCGCGTTCGCCGGCTCGACGCCGATCGCGAGCGCGGGCGGGGTCTGGTGGCAGGCGAAGCGGATCGCCGCCGATGCGAAGGCGCCGACGCCGATCTGGCAGAGCACGACGTCGAAGGGCTCGCCGGCCTGCTCGGCCGCCTCCGCGAAGATCGTCGAGTACCCGTCCGAGACCCACTGCGAGACCGGATCCGACGCGTCGTAGGCGACGTCGGCGAGCATCGCGGCGCCCGGCTCGGCGGCCGCGCCGCGCCGCCGCCGCGACGGCGTCCTCGTAGCGACCCGCGACGCGCACGACCTCCGCGCCCTCCGAGGCGATCGCCTCGGCGCGCGACGCGCTGGTGGCGGCGGGCAGGAAGATCCGCGCCGCCAGTCCGCGCTGCGCCGCGGCGCGCGCGACCGCGCGGCCGTGGTTGCCCTCGCTCGCGGCCCACACGCTGCGCAGGCCCGGGTTGCGCTGCCAGCAGGCGCTCGAGCGCCCAGGACGCGCCGCTGATCTTGAACGCCGGAAGGCCCGAAGCGGCCGTTCTCGTCCTTCAGCCAGAGCGGCGCCCAGCCCGAGCGCCGCCGCCTCGTCGGCCAGGGCGCGCAGCGGCGTCGGGGCGTAGCCGGCGAGCCCGCGGTGGAACGCGAGCACGTCGCTGCCGCCCGGGGGCGCGACGCGCTCGGGCGCCGGGGCTGGATTGAGGAGTGCCCGCGTCACGTTCGCGGGATCACGATGACGTTCGGCCGAGCCCTTCAGCCGGCGCAGGCGGCGCTGCACGTCCTTGCCCGTGTCGCCCTCGATCATCAGCCGCACCCCGCGCGACGTCCCCTCGTCGACGACGACGTGCTCCACCGAGCGGGCGACGGCGACGCGGGCGATCAGCTTGATCGCCTTGCGCGTCGCCGCCAGCTGGCCGTCGGCGTCGACGCCCGCGCGCTCGAGCTCCGCGATGGCGTCGGCGATCCAGCCGCGCCGCAGGTCGACCTCGTCCTTGGTCGGCATCAGGCCGGGGTGGGGGAGGCCGAACTGCGTGCCGTAGATCTTCGCGATCGCGAGCACCGCCACGCCGCCCGGAGACGCGAGCGCCGCCGCGCGCTCGATCGCCTCCGGGCTGAATGGCTCGCGGCCGTCGGTCGCGAGCAGTACCGTGCGCGGCTCGACCGGCTGCGGGTCGGTTCGTCTGCGCCGGAAGAGCGGCGGCAAGCGCTACTCGGCCAGCTTCTCGGCGCCGACGCTCTCACGGGTGTAGGCCGCGCCGCCCATGCGCTTGTCCTCGGCCATGCGCCACCAGTAGAGCGGGACGTAGAGCACGAGCAGGAGCAGGCCGACCAGCCACAGCCACTTCTCGTGCGTACCCACCACGTATTGCGGTGCGAGGTAGCCGCCGATCGCCCAGATGATCAGCAGGCCGATTCCCAGCACCATGGCAACAGGGCTCATCCAGTTGGGCATGCGCACGGGCCGCGCGAGCTCGGGACGCTTCATGCGGTAGAGCGAGAAGCCGATCAGCGAGACCGCGAGTGCGAACAGGTAGCCGATGTTCGAGAACACGTAGATCTGCAACGGCGAGCCGATCAGCAGCACGAGCAGCGAGCAGATGACGTTGAACGTCATCGCCCAGTCGGGCACGCCGTGGCGGTTGACGTGCCCGAACCAGCGCGGCAGCACACCGTCGTGCGAGTTCTGCCAGAGCCCGCGCGCGCAGCCCGCGATGGCGTTGATGACCGAGAGCATGAGCGCCAGGATCAGCATCAGCCCGACGGTCCACTTCCAGAACTCGCTCACCCCGAAGAGCTTGGTCGTGTACGAGATGAAGAGCTCCTGCGCGTCGCCGGACTGCTTGCCGATGATGCCCATGCCGAGCACGGCCAGCACCATGGTCGGGATCGAGACGTAGATGAAGAAACCGAACAGCCCCTCGGCGGTCATCGCGATCTTGGCATCGCGTGCCGGATCGCGGCATTCGCCGATATAACAGGCCGCCGCCTCCATGGCGAGCACCGACCAGGTGAAGATGAACGCCCAGCCGATGATCAGCTGCCAGCTTCCGTTGACGCCCGCGGGCAGGCCGAAGCCGTCGAGGTTGCCGAAGTCGATCTTGCTGGGCTTGAGCAGCGGCAGCAGCGGGAGAAGCACGAGCGGCACCATCGACGCGATGCCGAGCACGGTCGCGAACGTCGCGCCCAGCCGGATGCCGAGTATGCACGGGATGAACATCACGAGCAGGATCAGCGCGCCCACCGTGAACTGCGTGAGCGAGACCTCGGCGCCGAAGCCGTTCGAGATCGGGCCGAACGTGGTGCCCGAGCCCGCGTTGATGTCGAAGAGGGCGATGATGTAGTTGGCCGCGAGGATGGCGTTGATCGGCGCCACGGTGAACCAGCCGAGCCAGTAGGCCCAGGAGCTCAGACCGCCGACGTGCCTGCCCCACCAGTCGCCCAGCGGACGGAACGTCTCGAAGGCGTAGGACGGCAGCCCGCCCGCGCGGTCGGGCATCATCGCGGCCAGCTCGGCGAGGCAGAAGCAGAGCACGACGCCGACACCGGTGAGGATCGCGAACATCGGGATCGAAGCCCCGCCGAGCGCGACGAGCGCGTAGCCGACGAGGCCGATGATGAGGATCGTCCCGGCCAGGCCGATGACGAACGCTCCCCACCAGTTGGTCTCCCGCGAGAGCGTGCCTGTCTCGTGCGATGTCTCCGACATTCGCCACCTCCTGCCTCGGATGGGAACCGACCGGGCGCGAGTCTCGCACGTAGCGATCTGCACTTCAACCAATAGGTATGCTCGCCGGCGCGAACCCGCAGAGATGGAGGCAGGCCATGACGCACGACGAGGTCCGCAAGCGCGCGAAGGCCGAGGGGATCGAGTTCTTCCTTGCGCAGTTCGTCGAGATGAACGGCAAGCCGAACGCCAAGCTGATGCCGGTGCAGGCGATCGACGACCTGCTCGAGGAGGGGGCGGGCTTCGCCGGCTTCGCCGCCGGCCCGATCGGGCAGACGCCCGGCCTCGCCCGACATGCTGGCCGTGCCCGACACGTCGTCCTACACGCGCGTGCCGTGGCAGCCCGAGCTCGTGCGCTTCGCCTGCGACGTGACGGTCGAGGGCGAGCCCTGGCCGTACTGCCCGCGCACCATCCTGCGCAACGCCGTGGCGCGTGCCGCAGAAGCTCGGCTTCCGTCTCAAGATGGGCCTCGAGGCCGAGTTCTTCCTCGTGCGCAAGGACGAGGACGGCCGGCTGGTCGTCGACGATCCGCTCGATACGAGCGAGCAGCCCTGCTACGACGCCAAGGCGCTGTACCGCAACTACGAGTTCCTGACGACGCTCTCGCGCTACGCGAACGAGCTCGGCTACGGCAACTACGCGAACGACCACGAGGACGCGAACGGCCAGTTCGAGTCCAACTTCTCCTACGACGACGCGCTCGTCACCTGCGATCGCGCCATCTTCTTCCGCTACATGGTCCACGTCATGGCGCAGCAGCGCGGCAAGCTGGCCACGTTCATGCCCAAGCCGTTCGGCCACCTGACCGGCAACGGCTGCCACTTCCACCTCTCGCTGTGGGACAAGGCCGGCAAGAAGAACCTCTTCGAGTCGGCCAAGGACCCCAACGGCTACGGGCTCTCCGACGACCGCGTACCACTTCATCGGCGGCCTCATCCAGCACGCCGACGCGGTCTCGGCGATCGTCGCGCCGACCGTCAACTCCTACAAGCGCATCGGCGTCGGCGCGCCCGACTCGGGCGCGACCTGGTCGCCGGCCTATGCGGCCTGGGGCGGCAACAACCGCACGCAGATGATCCGCGTCCCGGGCGCTCCGCGCATCGAGCACCGCGGCATCGACGGCTCCGCCAACCCGTACCTCGCGGCCACGGCGATCCTGGCCGCCGGCCTCGACGGCATCGAGCGCAAGCTCGACCCGGGCGCCGCAGAACACGGCCAACCTGTACACGGCGTCGCCGCAGGAGATCCGCCGCAAGCGCATCAAGAGCCTGCCGACGACGCTCGTCGACGCGACCGTGGCGCTGCGCAAGGACGCCGTGCTGCGCGACTGGTTCGGCCACACGGGCACCGAGCACTACAGCGACTACTTCGCCGACACGAAGCTGAGCGAGTTCCAGGAGTGGCACTCGCACGTGTCCCAGTGGGAAGTCGATCGCTACCTGACGCTGTTCTAGGCGGCTGGTGCAGCACCTCGTCCACTCCGACGACACGCAGCTTCGAGCGCCAGACGGTCAAGGGCAGCGACATCGATGCGCTCTGGCAGGACCTCGGCCGCGCCGCGGGTTCGCGTCGACATCGGGCTCAACCGGATTCGCTGCGAGCCCGGCCGGCGGCCCACGCCCGCGCACGATCACGGCGCGGAGGAGGAGATCTTCTACGTGCTCGCGGGCAGCGGGCTGTCCTGGCGGGCGGGGGAGACGCACGAGGTGCGCGCCGGGGACTGCCTCGTCTACCGGCCCGAGCGGGGCGCGCACACGCTCGTCGCCGGGATCCGAGCCGCTGGACGTGCTGGCGTTCGGCGAGCGGCGCTTCGCCGAGATCACGCACCTGCCGCGCGCGGGCGTGCTCTGGGCAGGAGCGGCGTGGGTCGACGACGCCGGTCGCGGCCGGGCACCCCTGGCAGCGGGAGGCGAAGGCCGGGCAAGCTGAAGCTGCCCGCGGAGGTCTCGCCGCGGCCCGGCTGGATCGTGCACCTCGACGACGTCGAGCCGGAGGACGTCGACCGGCCGGGCCGCCGCTACCGCTGCCGCCGGCTCGGCGTGGCCGCGGGCGGAGTCACGAGCGGCCTCCGGCACGTCGCGATCGCGCCCGATCACCACGGCTGGCCTCGCCACTGTCACGCGTCCGAGGAGGAGCTGTTCGTGATCCTCAGCGGCACGGGGACCGTGCGCATCGGCGACGAGGAGGCGCCCGTGCGCGCCGGGCACGTGGTCTCGCGCCCGTCGGGCACGGGGATCGCACACTCGTTCCGCGCGGGACCCGGAGGGCCTCGAGTACCTCTCCTACGGCCAGCGCGAGAACAACGACATCGTCTACTACCCCGACTCCGGCAAGTTCTTCCTGGCGGGCGTCGGCGTGATCGGGCGCGTCGAGCTGCTCGGCTACTGGGACGGGGAGGACGCGCCGGACGGGATCCTAGACTGCCGTCATGGGCGTGGCCGTCGACGCGCGCTGCCGCCGACCCGCTGCGGCAGGCCGAGGCGCACGTCCTACCGGCGCGCCGCCCGCAGGCGCGCGCGGGTGCGCCCGCGTGGTCACGGCGGTGCTGGCGGTGCTGGCCGCACTCGCCGGCGCGCGCATCGCGGATGCGCTGAACACGCCGGGCGGGCTCGTGCTGGACGCAACCGCGTACGCCTGGGCGGCGCTCGTCGCGCTCTGGCTCGCCGGACTGCCGTTCGCCCTGCTCGGCTGGCGCGCGAGTCGCCGCGCCGGTCTCTCGCGCCAGAGCCTGCCCGGCTGGTTCGCCGATCAGGGCAAGTCGCTCGCGATCGGCGCCGTGCTCGGGCCGATCGCGCTGACGTTCCTCGTCGTGGGCGCTGCGCACCTGGCCGCGCGGCTGGTGGGTGCCGGTGACCGCCGGCTCGATCGCGCTCGAGCTGCTTGCTCTCGGTCGTCGCCCCGGTCCTGATCCTGCCGCTCTTCCTGCGCTCGCACCCGCTGCCGCCCGGCCCGCTGGCGGACGACCTGCATCGCGCTCGCCGAGCGCGGCGGCGTGAGCGTGCGCGCGCTGCGCGTGCTCGAGGCGAGCGAGAAGACGTCCGCCTCGAACGCGTTCGTCGCCGGCTACGGGCCGACCCGGCGCATCGTCCTGTTCGACACGCTCCTGGGCGATCGACCCCGAGGCCGACGCGCAGCTGGCCGAGACGCGCGCGGTGCTCGCGCACGAGTTCGGCCACCACGCGAGCCGCGATCTCTGGCGCCTGGCCGCGGCCTCCGCGCTGGCCACGGCGGTCGTGCTCGGCGTGACCGCAGCCGCGCTGCTGCGCCTGCCCGAGGCGCTCGTGCACCGCAGCGACGGCGCGTTCGCGATGCTGCCTGCGCTCGCGCTCTGCGCTGCGGTCGTGCAGATCTTCAGCGGAGCATCGCCCTGGGCGCCTACAGCCGCCGCCGCGAGCGCGCGGCCGACGCCTACGGCGTCGCCTGGTGGGCGACGGCGAGCCGTTCGCGCGCGCGCTCGAGCACCTCTGCGCGACCAATCTCGCCGAGCTGCGGCCGCCGCGGCTCGAGCACTGGCTCGGCGCGAGCCATCCGCCGCCGTACGAGCGCATCGCACGTGCGCGATCGCGCGGGAAGGAGAATCCCACCCCGGGAGCGAACGGAGCGCTGTGAATGCAGTGCTCGAAAGGATCGGGCGCGTCTATGCCCGTGCATCGTCGTCCCGGGCAGAAGGGAAACAGGGAACCGGCGTGGCGCGAGTCATCTCGCTGGCCAATCAGAAGGGCGGGGTCGCCAAGACGACCAGCACGGTCAACCTGGCCGTTGCGCTCTCCGAGAAGGGCCGCCGTGTCCTCATCGTCGACCTGGACCCGCAGTCCAACCTGACGATGTCGCAGGGGTTCGACCCCGAGAAGCTCGAGCAGTCGATGTTCGACGTGCTCGTGCAGCGCATGCCGATCGAGCAGATCATCCAGCATGCCGAGGTCGACGTCGCCGTCGCATCCATCGAGCTGGCCGGCGCGGAGCTTGCGCTGGCCTCGATGATCGGCCGTGAGCGCGCGCTCGAGAAGGCGCTCCTGCCGGTGCAGGGCGACTACGACTTCATCCTCGTCGACACGCCCCCGTCGCTCGGACTGATCACCGTCAACGCCCTCACGGCGTCCGACGGCGTGATCGTGCCCGTGCAGTGCGAGTACCTCTCGCTCCGCGGTCTCGTGCAACTTGAACATACGCTGTCGGCTATCCGCGAGAACCTGAACCCCCGCGTGAAGATCATCGGGATCCTGCCGACGATGTACGACGCGCGCTCGCTGCACGTGCGCGAGGCGGTGGAGATCCTCGAGGAGAACTTCGGGTCGCTCGTGTTCAGGACTCGCATCCGCAAGACGATTCGCTACGCCGAGGCGCCGGTGAAGGGTCAATCGGTGCTCCGCTACGAACCCAAGGGTCTGGCGGCCGAGGCCTATCGGTCGCTCGCCGAGGAGGTGCTCGAGCGTGAGCAAACGTAGAGCCAGCATGCGCGAGGGGCCGCTGGCCGACCTCTTCCGCCAGACCGAGGGATCGCAGGAGCACGGACCGCAGGCGCAGCTCCCCACGGAGCCGCCGGCCGAGGAGCCCGCCGCGGTCGAACCGCCGCCCGAGCCCGTCGCGGCACAGCCGCCGCCTCCCCGAGCGCCCCGAGAAGCCCGTCGAGCCCGAGTCCGAACCCGAGCCCGAGGTGGCGGCCGAGGCCGAGCCCGCCGAGCAGCCGCGGCTGCGCGCGGTGCCCGATCCCGGCGATCCCAGTGAGAGCATGCCCGCGCTGCCCGCCGCGCTGCGCGCGCGCGGCGAGGCGTCCGCCTACCTCGCCTCGATCCGCGTCGTCGGCGTCGGCGGCGGTGGCCTGAACGCGCTCCAGCGCATGATCGACGCCGACATCCACGGCGTCGAGTTCGTGGCCATCAACACCGATGCCCAGCAGCTCGCGATGTCGGATGCGAGCGTCAAGCTGCAGATCGGCCGCGAGCTGACGAGCGGTCTCGGCTCCGGCGCCGATCCCGATCTCGGCCGCAAGGCCGCCGAGGACTCGATCGACCGCCTGCGCCAGGTGCTGCGCGGGTCCGATCTCGTGTTCGTGACCGCCGGCGAGGGCGGCGGCACCGGCACCGGCGCCGCTCCCGTCATCGCCCGCGCCGCGCGCGAGCTCGGCGCGCTGACCGTCGGCATCGTGACGATGCCGTTCGGCTTCGAGGGCAAGCGCCGCACGGAGGCCGCCCAGGCGGGTCTCGAAGCGCTGCAGGGCAGCGTCGACACGCTCATCGTCGTGCCCGAACGACCGCCTGCTCGAGGTGCTCGAGCGCGGCGTCTCGATGATCGACGCCTTCCGCATGGCCGACGACGTCCTGCGCCAGGGCGTGCAGGGCATCTGCGACCTGATCACGCGGCCCGGCGTCATCAACCTCGACTTCGCCGACGTGCGCACGGTCATGGCCGATTCCGGCTCGGCGCTCATGGGCATCGGCATGGCGACCGGCGCCGGACGTGGCCGCGAGGCCGCGCGCCGCGCGCTCGACTCGCCGCTGATCGGCCAGCGCATCCGCGGCGCGACCGGCGTGCTGCTCTCGATCATGGGCCCGCCGGAGCTGACGCTGCAGGAGGTCACCGAGGCGGCCGAGGCCGTGCGCGAGGCTGCCGCAGGCGGCGCCAACATCATCTTCGGCACGTCGGTCGACGAGGCGCTCGGCGATCAGCTCTGGGTGACCGTGATCGCGACGGGGTTCGAGCGCAGCGCGGCCAAGGGCGGCGAGCCCGAGCGCTCGCGCGACCGCTCGCCGCTGCGCGAGCTCGAGGTCGACGACGACCTCGACGTCCCGTCCTTCCTGCGCGACTAGGAACACACGCTGGCCGCCGCGCGGGGCGCGATCGCCGCAGGGCATCCGGTCACGGCCGAGGCCGGAGCCGAGGTGCTGCGCGCGGGCGGATCGGCCGTCGACGCCTGCGTCGCCGCCGCGTTCGCCTCCTGGATCGCCGAGCCGGCCCTGACCGGCCCGGGCGGCGGCGGCTTCCTCGTCGGCTACGACGCGGCGCGCCGGCGCCCGCTCGCATTCGACGCGTTCGTGGCCGTGCCCGGCGCGGGGCACGAGCGGGCCGGTCGCTCCGCTCGAGCCGTACATCGTCGACTTCGGCACCGGGCAGCAGACGTTCCTCGTCGGGCCCGGGATCGTGCGCCGTGCCGGGCGTCACCGCCGGGCTCGAGGCCGCGCACCGCCGGCTCGGGCGCCTGCCCTGGGCCGAGCTGACGCGCCCGGCCATCGCACTCGCGCGCGCCGGCGTGGAGCTGACTCCGGCGCACGCCGACGTGATCGCGCTGCTCGAGGGCTTCCTCGGCGCCTCGCCCGAGGGCGCGCGCATCTTCGGCCCGCCCGGCAACGCCTTCCGGGCCGGCGACCGCACCAGCAACCCGCCGCTCGCCGACACGCTCGAGCGCATCGCCGTGAACGGCGCGCGCGAGCTGGCCGACGGCGAGACGGCTCGCGCGCTCGTCGCGCACCAGGCCGCCAACGGCGGGCTGCCTGACCGCCGCCGACCTGGCCGTCCTACCGCGCCATCCGCCGCCGGCCGCTGGTCGCTCCCGTACCGCGAGCGCACGTTCGTCACGAACCCGCCGCCGTCCTCGGGCGGGGCGCTCATCGCCCACGCGCTCGCCGTGCTCGCCGGCGGCCCGCAGCTGACGCGGCCCGCTCTCGGCGCCCGCGGTGGCGCGCGTCGCCGCGGCGCTGCGCTCTGCGAACGCACAGCGCACGCCCGCTTTCGAGCGCGCGCTCTACCGCGGCGGCGCGGTCCGGCGGGTGCTGGCGGCGGCGGCCGAGCGGCCAAGTGACACACGCGGCGAGATGTCAATTGGCCCTCGCAATCGCCCTGGACAACCCAGATCAGCGTGCTCGACGCCGACGGAAACGCGGCCTCGCTGACGTGCTCGACCGGCTGCGGCTCGGGAGTCGTCGTGCCCGGGCACGGGCGTCCACCTCAACAACATGCTCGGCGAGACCGACCTCGCAGTGGATTCGCTCGAGCTCGTGCCGGGCATGCGGCTGACGAGCATGATGGCGCCGTCGATCGTGCTGCGGGATGGGCGCGTCGAGCTCGTGCTCGGGTCGTCGGGGTCGGCGCGCATCCGCTCCGCGATCGTGCAGGTCGTCGTCGCAGCGCTCGATCTCGGGCTGCCGCTGCAGGAGGCCGTCGAGTTGCCGCGGGTGCACCCCGAGGGCGACGTGCTCGACTGCGAGGGCGGGATCCCGGCCGCGACGCTGGATGCGCTCGAGGCGGCGGGCGATCAGATCGTGCGCTGGCCCGACCTCAACATCTACTACGGCGGCGCGCAGGTCGTGGCGCACACGCGCGCCGGCTTCGCGGCTGCCGGCGATCCGCGGCGCGGCGGCGCGGGCATCGTCGTCACGGCCTGAGAGGAGAGGGTGGGGAGCGGACGCTCGGACTGTCTAAGAAGCCGTTGCGAAAACCGTACGCGCCTATTGGAGCATCCGCGCGTCCGCTCTACCCTCCCGACGCTTCCGGCTCGACCCCCGGCCTGCGATCGTCGGCTTCCGGGCTTGAGGGGCCGGCTGACCGAGTAGGCGACCGCAGGTGCGCCTGCCGAAACACTATCCGACGCCCGGGCCGCTCACAAGCGACTCGGCGACGACAGTTACAGAGTTGTTTCAGGCGCCCGGTTCGACCTTGCCGTTGCGCACCGCGCGGGCCTCTCGCTCGGCCGCGACGCGCAGGCTGTGGCGGCCCTGTTCGAGCGCTTCCGTGATGAGCACGAGGCGGGCGCGCTCGGAGCGGGACTCGAGCAGCGCCTGCCCGACCTGGACGCCCACGTCGATGCGCGCGCCGAGCGCGTAGGAGAGGCGCGGACTGTGCCGAGAGCGGCTCGGAATCCTCGCGCCCGATCTCGCTCAGGATCGCGCGATAGGCGGCCAGCGCGGCCTCGGTCTCGTCCTCGCCGACGGTCTCGTCGTCGTCCTCGAGCACGGTGGCATCGGCGCTCAGGTAGGAGTGCGCCTCATCGTCGATCGGTCCGAGCCGCACCGGCTCGCCGCCGCTGACGACGATGTTGAGCCGCCCGTCGGCGAGTCGCTCGAGCACGGTCAGGTCGCGCGCCAGGCACCCGACCTCGCGCACGCCGGCGTCGTCCTCGAGCACGACGCAGAACGGCTCGGGCCCTGCCAGGCAGCGCGCGACGAGCTCGCGGTAGCGCGGCTCGAAGATGTGCAGCGGCAGCAGTTCGCCGGGCAGCAGCACGAGCGGCAGCGGGAACACGGGGAGGTCGGAGAGCCGCGCCATCGCGCGGCAGCCTATCCGTGTCGCGCAAGCGATCATCTAGCCTCCAGTGCCGATGAGCAGTGCGCGCAGGCGACGCGAGGAAGACCCGGACGCGCTCGCCGAGCGCGTCCTGGCCGGCGACCGGCGGGCTGTCGCGCGTGCGATCTCGCTGGCCGAGGACGAGCACCCCGGCGCCCCGCGCCTGCTCGAGCTTCTCTACCCGCACGCGGGCAAGGCGCGCACGCTCGGCATCACCGGGCCGCCGGGCGTCGGCAAGTCGAGCCTGATCGCAGCGCTCTGCACGCTCCTGCGCGCGCGCGGGCAGACCGTCGGCGTGATCACGGTCGACCCGTCCAGCCACATCACGCAGGGCGCGCTGCTCGGCGATCGCATCCGCCTGGTCGAGCACTTCCTCGACAGCGGCGTCTACATCCGCTCCATGGGCACGCGCGGCCACCTCGGCGGCGTCGCCGAGGCGACGCTGCTGGCGGGCGTGATCGTGGACGCCTCGGGCCGCGACGTGCTGCTCTACGAGACGGTCGGCGTGGGGCAGAGCGAGGTCGAGGTCGCTGCGCTGGCCGACACCGTCGCGCTCGTGCTGATGCCCGGCTCGGGCGACTCGATCCAGGCGCTCAAGGCCGGCGTGATGGAGATCCCCGACGTGATCGTCGTCAACAAGGCCGATCACCCGGCGATCGAGCGCACGCGCGCGGAGCTGGCGCAGGTGCTCTCGCTGGCCGATCCCGAGCGGCGCCCCGTCGTCGTCGAGACCGTCGCCACCGCGCCGAGCGGCATCGACGAGCTGTGGGCCGCCGTCGAGGCGCACCAGCGCGCGCTGGCCGACGGCGGGCGATCTCGCCGAGCGCCGCAAGGCGCAGCTGCGCTCCGAGCTGCTCGCGCTCGCCGCCGCCCGCACCGCGCGCAGGCTCGGCGACATGCTGGACAGGAGCCCCGAGCTCGCCGGGCTCGTCGACGCGCTGGCCGAGCGCCGCATCGACCCGCTCACCGCCGTGCAGCGCCTGCTCGAGCACGCATGACGATCCGCGCGGTCGTCTACGACTTCCACCGCACGCTCGCGCTGCCGCCCGGCGGCACGGTCTGGCGCCGGTCGCTGCTCGAGGCGCTCGCTGCGCGCGGCGCGACGGCCGACGAGGACGCGCTGGCGCGCGTGCTCAACGCGAGCTTCCCGTGGGAGGCGCCGGAGGCGCGGCGCGAGCACGCCTCGCAGGACGAGGCGCGCAGCTTCTTCGTAGGCCTCCTGGCGGCCAGCGCCGTCGCGGGCGGCGTTGCCCGCGCGCCCGCGCGCGGAGGCGGCCGGCGCGGCCTACGCGAGCATCATCCACCCCGACAGCCACGTGCCCTACCCGGAGACGCGGGCCGTGCTGACGCGCGGTCGACGAGCTCGGCATCCGCCAGCTCGTGCTCTCCAACCACGTCTGGGAGCTGCCCGAGATCTGCCGGCGCGCACGACCTCGTGCCGCCGCTCACCGAGGTGCTGACCTCCGCCCGCCTGGGCGTCGAGAAGCCGCACCCCGAGACCTATGCCGCGGCGATCGCGGCAGCGGGCTGCGCGCCGGGCGAGATCCTCTTCGTCGGCGACACCTACGAGGCCGACGTCGCCGGCCCCGAGCGCGCGGGCATGCAGGCGCTGCTCGTGCGCCGGCCGCATCCCGGAGGCGCGCCACTACGCCGACGACCTGACCGGCGTGCTGGCCCTGCGTCGCCGAGCGCTAGGCACTACCATGGCCGCCGTGGTCGGCCTCGAGGACATCCAGCGCGCACGCACCGTCATCGACGGCGTGATCTCGCCGACGCCGGTGCTCTCGGCCGGCGCGATCTCGCGCTGGACGGGCACGCACGTGCTGCTCAAGGCCGAGAACCTGCAGCGCACCGGCTCCTTCAAGCTGCGCGGGGCGACCAACCGCATGTCCACGCTGAGCGACGACGAGCGCGCGCGCGGCGTCGTCGCTGCGAGCGCCGGCAACCACGCGCAGGGCGTCGCGCTCGCGGCGACGGCGCTCGGGGTCTCCTCGCGCGTCTACATGCCGGTCGACGCGCCGCTCGCCAAGCAGGTCGCGACGGCCGACTACGGCGCCGAGGTCGTGCTCGCGGGCGAGACGTTCGAGGAGAGCTACGCCGCCGCGCTCGCCGATCCGCGAGGGCCGCGTGCTCGTGCCGCCGTTCAACGACCCGGCGATCATCGCCGGGCAGGGCACGATCGGGCTGGAGATGCTCGAGCAGGCGCCGGAGGCCGACGTGATCGTCGTCCCGCTCGGCGGCGGCGGCCTGCTCTCGGGCATCGCCATCGCGGTCAAGGCGCTGCGCCCCGACATCCGCGTGATCGGCGTGCAGGCCGCGGGCTGCGCCTCCTGGACGCCCTCGCTCGCGGCCGGCCATCCGGTCGAGATCGAGCGCGGCACGACGGTCGCCGACGGCATCGCCGTGCAGCGCCCGGGCGACCTCACGTTCCCGCTCGTCCAGCAGTTCGTCGACGAGGTCGTCGAGGTCAGCGAGGACGAGATCTGCCGCGCCGTCGTGGTGCTGCTGGAGCGCTCGAAGCTGATGGTCGAGGGCGCCGGCGCGGTCGGGCTCGCCGCGGTGCTGGCGGGCAAGGTGCAGGCGCGCCAGGCGGTCTGCCTGCTCTCGGGCGGCAACCTCGACGCGGGCATGCTGCAGGTGATCGTGCGCTTCGGCCTGACGCGCAACGGCCGCTTCCTGCGCCTGCGCACGCAGATGCCCGACCGGCCGGGCGCGCTCAAGCGGCTGACCGACCTGTTCGCCGAGCACCGCGTCAACATCCTCGACATCGACTACCACCGCGACGGCGCGATCGAGCTCGGCGTCAACGACGTGCGCGTGCTGATCTCGATCGAGACGCGCGACTTCGAGCACGGCGAGCGCGTGGTCGAGCTGATCCGCGCGGCGGGGTATCCGGCCGAGCGTCTGTAGGCCCGAGCCGGTCCGCGCGCGAGGCATAGACTCCCGCGCATGAGCCGTCACAAGATCATCCTCGACGAGGACTCGCTGCCGACCCACTGGTACAACCTCGGCGCCGACCTGCCGCTGCCGGCGCCGCCCCTGCACCCGGCACGCACCAGCCCGTCGGGCCCGAGGATCTGGCGCCGCTCTTCCCGATGTCGATCATCCTGCAGGAGGTCTCGGGCGAGGCCGAGCACGAGATCCCCGCCGAGGTGCGCGAGGCCTATCGCATCTGGCGGCCGACGCCGCTCATGCGCGCCGATCGCTTCGAGCGCGCGCTCGGGCTCAAGGGCGTGCGCATCTACTACAAGTACGAGGGCGTCAGCCCGTCCGGCTCGCACAAGCCCAACACGGCCGTGCCGCAGGCGTTCTACTGCGCGCAGGACGGGCGCAAGCGCATCGCGACCGAGACCGGCGCCGGCCAGTGGGGCTCGGCGCTCTCCTACGCGACGCAGCTCTACGGGCTCGAGTGCGAGGTCTTCATGGTCGGCATCTCCTACCGGCAGAAGCCCTACCGGCGCGATCATGATGGAGACGTTCGGCGCGACCGTGCACTCCAGCCCGTCGGACGTGACGAACGCGGGCCGCGCCGCGCTCGAGGCCGAGCCCCGACTCGCTCGGCTCGCTCGGCCTCGCGATCTCCGAGGCCGTCGAGCGCGCCGCCACCGATCCCGAGGCCGCCTACTCGCTCGGCTCCGTGCTCAACCACGTGCTCATGCACCAGACCGTGATCGGCATCGAGGCCAAGGAGCAGCTCGGCCGCGTTCGGCGAGAAGGGCCCGGACGTCGTGATCGGCTGCGCCGGCGGCGGCTCGAACTTCGCCGGCATCTCGTTCCCGTTCCTGCGCGACAAGATCGCCGGCGCGGACATCGAGATCATCGCCGTCGAGCCGGCGTCCTGCCCGACGCTCACGCGCGGCGTCTACGCCTACGACTACGGCGACGCCGTCGGCATGGCGCCGCTCGTGCCCATGCACACGCTGGGCCACGACTTCATGCCGCCCGGGCATCCACGCCGGCGGCCTGCGCTACCACGGCATGGCGCCGCTCGTCTCGCACGCCCTGAACCAGGGCCTGATCCGCGCCGAGGCCTACGGCCAGCTCGACTGCTTCGCGGCGGGCATCGCAGTTCGCGAAGGCCGAGGGCATCCTGCCCGGCGCCCGAGCCGACGCACGCCATCAAGGGCGTGATCGAGGCCGCGCGCCGCGCCGAGGCGGCGGGGAAGGAGCAGGTCATCCTCTTCAACCTGTGCGGGCACGGCCACTTCGACATGCAGGCCTACGACGACTACCTGGCCGGCCGCCTGCAGGATCACGCGATGCCCGAGGACGAGCGCGACCGCGCGCTCGCGGCGATCGCAGACTTCCCGGCGGCGCCCGCCGGCGTCTGAGTCGGAACATCTCAGCCCGCGTGCGCGGCGGCGTCGGCGCCGACCGGCGGCAGCGCGCTCCAGGCGAACGTGATCCAGCGATCGGTGCGGCGCCAGACGTAGTCGCAGCGCACGACCGAGCGCGGCTTCTCGTAGAGCACGGCCGTGCGCGCCTCGGCCACGTGGCGCTCGCAGAAGCGCTGCACGAGCGCGAGCGTCTCGCCCGTGTCGGCGACGTCGTCGCAGATCAGCACGCGGCGCTGCGCGAGCTCGCTCGGATCCGGCACCGGCGGCAGCAGGATCGGCAGCTCGAGGCGCTCGTCCACGCCCGGTGTAGAACTCGACGTTGACCGTGAAGACGTTCTTGACGCCGAGCGCGTAGCCGAGCGCGCCGGCCACGAGCAGGCCGCCGCGCGCGATCGCGAGCACCATGTCGGGCGCGTAGCCGCTCGCGTGCACCATCTCGGCGAGCGCTCGCGTGCCGTCGCCGAGCTCCTGCCAGGTCAGCCGCTCGCGCTCGGCGCGCCGGATCAGCCATTCAGCGGCTCGATCGGCTCGGGCGCGCGCCTCGGCGGCGCAGAGGCAGGCCCGTGCTCGGCGCTCCGCGCCTGGCCTTGCGCCCTGGCCTTGGCGGCCGCCCTCGCCGCCGACTTCGCCGCGGCCGCGGCGCGCCTCGCTGGTCGCGCGCCCCCAGCCGCCCATGCCCTCGCCCAGCACCGGCCGCACGTGCGTGAAGCCGCGGCGCGCCAGCAGCGAGGCCGCCAGCGGCGAGCGCGTGCCGGTGTGGCAGACGACCGCGGTCGGCTTCTCGGGGTCGAGCGCCGAGAGATCGGCCTCGGCCAGCAGGCGGTAGGGCACCGGCGAGCGCGCCGGCCGCCAGCTCGGTCTGCTCGGAGGCCTCGCGCACGTCGACGACCTGCAGCTCGCCGCGATCGGCGAGCGCGCCCATCTCGGCCAGGCCGACCGGCTCGAAGCGCGCGTGCGCATGCGCCGAGTCGATGCCGAAGCCCACCTCGGCGAGCTGCGTGAAGCCGACGGCCGCGAGCTTGCGCGCGGCCTCCTCGGCCTGCTCGTGCGTCTCGGCCACGATCACGACCTCGCGCTCGGGATCGAGCGCGAACCCGCAGCGGTTGCCGAAGCCCGAGACCGCGACCGAGTCGTTGAACGACCCCGCCATGTGGCCGCCGGCGAAGCTCGCGCCGTCGCGCACGTCGAGCACCTGGGCGTCGGCCGCGGGCAGCGCGACCGTGCGCGCCGCGGGCGCCTCGCCCAGCAGCGGCCCGCGGTTGAGCTCGACGATCCGCGCCATCGTCGGCGGCTTGGGCGCGAGGTCGGCATTCGCGAGCTTCACGAACTGCGTCGACCGTCATCTCGGCGAGCATCGGGTTGAAGCGGCGCTCGAAGCCGAGCGTGGACGAGGTCTTGGCCGACATGCCGCGGCCGCAGAGCGAGCCGGCGACGTGACCGGGGAAGAGCTCGACGCCGTTGTCGAGCGCGCCCAGGCGCTCGTGCAGCGAGCGGTAGAGCGCGGCCGCGCCCTCGTCGCCCGCGACCGCGAGGTCGGGCCGGCCGCTGTCGCCGACGAACAGCGCGTCGCCGGAGAGCACGAGCCAGGGCTCGTCGCCGCGCGTGCGGTCGGAGACGACGATGCAGCAGTGCTCCGGGCGGTGCCCGGGCGTGTGGAAGACGTCGAGCGCGATGTTGCCGACCTCGATGCGATCGCCGTCGCGCAGCGGCCGGTGCTCGTAGACGGCGTTCGCGATCTCGTGGATCGCGATCCAGCAGCCGTGCTGCTGCGGCCAGGACGCCGTGCCCCGAGACGTGATCGGCGTGCGTATGGGTCTCGATCACGCCCGACCAGCCTGCGCGTCGTGGCGCTTGCACAGCGCGAGCACCTCGCGCACGTCCAGCGGCGGATCGACGACGACGGCCTCGCCGGCGACCTGGCAGCCCACGAGGTAGGAGGCGCAGCCGAGGTCGCGCCACACGATCTGCTCGAAGATCATTCGTCCAGCCCCAATCCACGTGCGATGACGAGGCGCTGGATCTCGTTCGTGCCCTCGCCGATCTCGAGAATCTTGGCGTCGCGGTAGAAGCGCGAGACGGCGAACTCGTCCATGTAGCCGTAGCCGCCGTGGATCTGCACCGCCTCGTCGGCCACGCGGCAGGCCAGCTCGGCCGTGTACAGCTTCGCCATCGACGCCTCGTGCGCGAACGGCCGGCCGCGATCCTTGAGCCAGGCCGCGCGGTAGACGAGCGCGCGCGCCGGCGGCGATCTCCGTGGCCATGTCGGCGAGCTTGAACTGCACCGCCTGGAAGCGCGCGATCGCGCGCCCGAACTGCCGCCGCGTGCGCGCGTAGGCGAGCGCGAGCTCGTAGGCGCCCTGCGCCAGCCCGAGCCCGAGCGCGGCGACCGAGATGCGCCCGCCGTCGAGGATCGTGAGGAACTGGTGCAGCCCCTCGCCGCGCGGCCCGAGCAGGTTGTCGCTCGGGACGCGGCAGTCCGGAGAACGCGAGCGGACGCGTGTCGGACGACTTCCAGCCCATCTTCTTGAGCGGCGGCCCGACGTCGTAGCCGGGCGTGCCGTTCGGCACGATGAAGTTCGAGATCTCGTCCTCGCCGGTGCGCGCCGTGATCGTGACGCAGCCGCTGATCTCGGTGCCGGCGTTCGTGATGAACATCTTGGAGCCGTCGATCACCCACTCGCCGTCCTCGGCGCGCGCCGTCGTGCGCGTCGCGCCGGCATCCGAGCCGGCCTCGGGCTCCGTCAGGCCGAAGGCCGCCAGGCGCTCGCCCGAGGCCAGCTGCGGGAGCCACTCGGCGCGCTGCCGCTCGTCGCCGAAGAGGTTGATCGGCATGGTGCCGAGCGAGGTGTGCGCCGCGACGGTGATCGCGAAGGACGAGTCGACGCGCGCCAGCTCCTCGATGCAGAGCGCGTAGGCGAGCGTGTCCCCGCCGGCGCCGCCGTCGGCCTCGGCGATGGGCACGCCGAGCAGGCCGAGCTCCGCCGCCTGACGCAGCTCGGCGAGCGGGAAGCGCCCGTGCGCGTCCAGTTCCTCGGCGACCGGGCGCGACCACGCCCTCGGCGAATCCGCGCACCGTGTCGCGGAACAGCCGGTGCTCGTCCGAGAGGTCGAGATCCACTCTCGGCACGATACCGGCCGCGTACGATGCCCGGCGTGAACGACGGCCTCGCTCGCCCGCTACGCCGACGCGATCGTGCGCGACGGGCTGCTGATCGGCCCCGGCGACGTGCTCGCCGTGCACCCCGAGCCGATCCAGCGCGAGCTCGCCGTCGCGCTGACCGAGGCCGGCTACCGCGCCGGCGCGCGCTACGTCGACGTGCTCGAGACCGATCCGCGCGTCACGCGCGCACGCGCGCTGGCCGCGCCCGAGGACACGCTCGACTGGCGCCCGGCCTGGGAGGACGCGCGCATGCGCGAGCTCGTGCGCGAGGGCGCGGGCATCGTCTGGATCGCCGGCAGCGAGGACCCGCAGGCGCTCGCCGACGTGCCGCCCGGCGCGCTCCGCGCGCCGCGTCATCGATCGCCCGGGCCTCCCGGCCTACCGCCGCGCCGTCGGGCCGCGCCGACGCGCGCTTCGTCGTCGTGGCCTGGCCGACGCCCGCCTGGGCCGCCCAGGTCTACCCCGAGCTCGACGCGCGACGCCGGCGTCGCCGCGCTCGGCGACGACCTGCTGCGCTTCGCCCGGCTCGGCGCGGACGATCCCGCCGACGGCTGGCGGCGTGCACGCCGAGCACCTCGCCGAGCGCGCCGCGCGCCTGACCGCGCTCGACCTGCGCGAGATCCGGCTGACGGCGCCGGGCACCGACCTCCATCTGGCGCTGCCCGCCGGCACGAGCTGGCGCGGGGGAGTCAACGACGTGCGCGGCCATCGCATCACGCCGAACATCCCCACCGAGGAGGTGTTCACGAGCCCGGCGACCGTCGGCGACGAGCGGCGTCGTTCCGCTGCACGCGGCCGCTGGCGCTCGCGGGCCGCGTGATCGAGGGCATCGCCGGCGAGTTCCGGCGCGGGCGGCTCGTGCGCATCGAGGCCGCGGCCGAGGACGATCGCGAGTTCCTCGCCGCCTACCTCGCGCGCGACCGCGGCGCCGGCCGGCTGGGCGAGCTGGCGCTCGTCGACAGCTCCTCGCGCGTCGGCGCGGCCGGCCGGCCGTACTTCACGACGCTGCTCGACGAGAACGCCGCCGCGCACATCGCCTTCGGCCTCGGCTTCGGCGACACGCGCGAGCCCGGCGCGCAGGCCGTCAACCGCTCCGGCATCCACCTCGACGTCATGATCGGCGCGCCCGAGATGGACGTCGAGGCCGTCGACGCCCGCGGCCGCAACGTCACGCTGATCTCCGGCGGCCTCTTCGCCGGCGGGCCTCTAGCGGGCCTACACCGAGACGCGCCGTGGCACTCACCGCCGTCTTCGGGGTGCTCGCTGGAGTGCTCAGCGTGCTCGACGGCGCGCCCTACATCCGCGACGTGCTGCGCAGGACGACGCAGCCGCATCGCGGCGCCTGGCTGATCTGGAGCGTCCTCACGATCGTCGCGCTCACCTCGCAGCTGGCCGACGGAGCCGAGTGGAGCATCGTGATGGTGGCGGCTCAGGCCGTCGTCACGACCACGATCTTCGCGTTCTCGATCCCGCGCGGCGTCGGGGCCTGTCGCGCGGCGATCTGACGGTGCTGGCGGTTGCCGCGCTCGGCGTCGTCGGCTGGTCGGCCTTCTCCGAGCCGGTCCTCGCCACGATCTGCGTCGTCGTCGCCGACACGCTCGGGGTGTGCCTGATGCTCCCCAAGACCTGGCGCGATCCGGGCTCGGAGACCGTCTCGACGTACGCGCTCGCGAGTGCGTCGGGATTCCTGAGCACGCTGGCGGTCGGAGCGCTCGAGTTCGCGCTGCTGCTCTACCCGCTCTACTTCTTCGCCGCGAACGGGCTGATCGCGCTCGTGATCGTGCTGCGCACACGCGCGCTCGCCGCCTGATCAGGCGCCGCCGCCGGCCCGGCGGCGAGCTCGATCAGCAGCTCGCCGGCGGCCACCTGCTGTCCCTCGCGGCAGGCCAGGTGCGTCGACGCGCCCGGCGAACGGCGCCCACACCGGGTGCTCCATCTTCATCGCCTCGAGCACGAGCAGCACCGCGCGCTCCTCGACCTCGTCGCCCTCGGCGACCTCGAGCCGCAGCACCGCGCCGGGCATCGGCGCCGCGATCTGCGCGCCGCGCCGCCCGCCGCGGCGCCCGGGCCGCGCCGCGCGTGCTGCTCGGGCTCGCCGCAGCGCGCTCGCGCTCGACGCGGACGTCGCGCCCGTCCAGCCAGACGTGCAGCGAGCCGTCCTCGGCGCGCGCCACCGGTGCAGCCGGCCGCGCGAGACCGGCGCACCCGCGCGCCAGCGCCCCTGCCAGGGGCTCTCGCCGTGCTCGCTCGCGGCGTAGGCGTCGGCAGCGGCCAGCGCCTCCGGCGGCGCCGCGCCCGCCGGGCTGCGGCTGCCAGGTGCGCTCGAGCCAGCCCGTGTCGACGCCGCCGCGCTCGAACTCGGGGTTCGAGGCGACGCTGCGCAGCAGCGGGAGATTCGTCGTCAGGCCGAGCACGACGACGTCGTCGAGCGCCGCGCGCAGGCGCGCCAGCGCCCGCGCGCGCGTCTCGCCGTGCACGCACAGCTTGGCCAGCAGGCCGTCGTAGCGCGTGCCGACGACATCGCCGCCGTCGACGCCGGCGTCGATGCGCACGCCGGGCCCGCGCGGCCAGCGCACGGCGAGGACGTCGCCGGCGGTCGGCAGGAAGCCGTGGTCGGCGTCCTCGGCGTAGATGCGCGCCTCGATCGCGTGGCCGCGCAGCAGCACGTCGCCCTGCTCCAGCTCGAGCGGCAGGCCGGCGGCGATCTCGAGCTGGCGGCGGACGAGATCGATGCTCGTCACGAGCTCGGTCACCGGGTGCTCGACCTGGATGCGGGCGTTCATCTCGAGGAAGTACCAGCTGCCGTCGGGCGCGAGCAGGAACTCGGCCGTGCCCGGCGCCGACGTAGCCGACCTCGTCGGCGAGGCGCAGCGCGGCCGTGCCGAGCTCGCCGCGCAGCTCGCGGCCGACGCCCGGGGCGGGCGCCTCCTCGATCACCTTCTGGTGGCGCCGCTGCACGGAGCAGTCGCGCTCGCCGAGGTGCAGGCCGGAGCCGTGCGCATCGCGCAGGATCTGCACCTCGACGTGCCGTGCGCCCTCGATGTAGCGCTCGTACACGAGCCCGCGGTCGCCGAACGCCGCCCCGGCCTCGCGCGCCGCGGCCTCGGTCGCCTCCGCGAGCTCGACCGGCCTCGCGCACGACGCGCATGCCGCGCCCACCGCCGCCGGCGCGCGCCTTGACGAGCAGCGGGTAGCCGATCTCGGCGGCATCCGCGCCGCCGGGCACGACCGGCACGCCCGCCCGCTGCGCCAGCTCGCGCGCGGCGTCCTTGCGCCCGAGCGTGGCGAGCGCCTGCGAGGGAGGGCCGACGAACACGAGGCCGGCGGCGCGGCAGGCCTCGGCCAGCTCCGGCGACTCGGAGAGAAAGCCGTAGCCGGGGTGGAGGGCCTGCGCGCCGCCGGCCGCGGCGGTCACGGCGAGCGTCGCGGCGTCGAGGTAGGACGTCGACCTCGAGCGCGGCGTCGGCCTCGCGCTCGGCGATGCCGCCGCGCTCGTCGGCGGCGACCAGCGCGAGGCTGCTGCGAGCCGAGCTCGCGGCAGGCGCGGATGATGCGCAGCGCGATCTCGCCGCGGCAGGCGATCGCCACGCACGCGAATGGCGGAGTCACCAGTCGGGCTCCCGGCGCTCGAGGAACGCGGCGATGCCCTCGCGGCCCTCCGCCGAGACGCGCCGCTCGGCGATCAGCTCGGCGGCGCGCGCCGACTGCGGCGCCGGGATCGCCGTCGCGCAGACCGGCGACCAGCGCCTTGGAGGCGCGCACGGCCTCGGGCCCGGCGCGCAGCACTGCGGCCAGGACGCGCTCGACCGCGGCATCGAGCGCTGCGTCGTCGGGGTGCACCTCGTGGACGAGGCCGATCCGCAGGGCGTGCGCCGCGTCGAACAGCTCGCCCGTGAGGAACAGCGCGCGCGCCTGCGAGCGGCCGATGCGCGCGAAGGCGAACGGGGAGATCGTGGCGGGCACCAGTCCGAGGCGCACCTCGGTGAAGCCGAAGCGCGCGTCCTCGCGCGCGAGCACGATGTCGCAGCAGCAGGCGAGCCCGGTGCCGCCGCCGAGCGCCGCGCCCTGCACGCGGGCGATCACCGGCACGGGGCAGCTGTCGACCGCGGAGAACATGGCGGCGGCCGCCTCGGCGTCGGCCACGTTGCGCTCGTGCGTGAGCCCGGCCGCCGCGCGCATCCACTCGAGATCGGCGCCCGCGCAGAACGAGCGGCCGCGCCCTGCGACGACGACCGCGCGCAGGGCGTCATCGCCCGCGAAGCGCCGAGAACGCCTCGTGGAGCGCGCGCGATCAGCTCGGCGTCGAAGGCGTTGCGGCGCTCCGGCCGGTCGAGCCAGACGCGCGCGACGCCGCCGTCGCGCTCGATGGCGAGCCCGCTCACATGCGGAACACGCCGAAGCGCGGCTCGGGGATGGGTGCGCGTGCCGCGGCGGCGAGGCCGAGCGCGAGCACGCGCCGGGTCTCGCGCGGGTCGATCACGCCGTCGTCCCACAGGCGGGCAGTCGAGTAGCTCGCGTCGCTCTCCTCCTCGTAGCGCTCCAGGATGGGCTTCGTGAAGGCAGCGCGCGCCTGCTCGTCCATGTCCTCGCCTCGCGCGCGCAGGGCGTCGAGGCGCACCGTGAGCAGCGTCTCGGCCGCCTGGCGCGCGCCCATCACCGAGATGCGCGCGTTCGGCCACATGAAGAGCAGCCGCGGCCCGAACGCGCGGCCGCACATGCCGTAGTTGCCGGCGCCGTAGGAGCCGCCGATCACGACGGTCAGCTTGGGCACCTGGGCGCAGGCCACGGCCATCACGAGCTTGGCGCCGTCCTTGGCGATGCCGCCGTGCTCGTAGGCCTTGCCGACCATGAAGCCGGTGATGTTCTGCAGGAAGAGCAGCGGGATCTTGCGCTGGCACGCGAGCTGCACGAAGTGCGCGCCCTTGAGCGCGGATTCGGAGAAGAGGATGCCGTTGTTCGCGACGATCGCGACCGGATAGCCCCAGATGTGCGCGAAGCCGCACACGAGCGTGTCGCCGTAGAGCGGCTTGAACTCGGCGAAGCGCGAGCCGTCGACCAGCCGGGCGATGACCTCGCGCACGTCGAAGGGCGTGCGCTCGTCGGCCGGGATGACGCCCGCCAGCTGCTCCGGGATCGTAGGCGGGCTCCTCGGGCGCGAGCGCGTCGAGCGAGGGAGGGCCCGGCTGCCGGAGGCCCGCGACCGCCTCGCGCAGCAGTGCGAGGGCGTGCTCGTCCGAGCTCGCGAGCGCGTCGGCCACGCCCGAGATGCGCGCGTGGACGTCGCCCCCGCCGAGCTCCTCGGCGGTCACCTCCTCGCCCGTCGCGGCCTTCACGAGCGGCGGACCGGCCAGGAAGATCGTGCCGGTGCCCTGCACGATCACGCTCTGGTCGCACATCGCGGGGACGTAGGCGCCCCCGGCCGTGCACGAGCCCATCACGGCCGCCAGCTGCGGAATGCCGTCGGCCGACATGCGCGCCTGGTTGTAGAAGATGCGCCCGAAATGGTCGCGGTCGGGGAAGACCTCGGCCTGCAGCGGCAGGTAGGCGCCGCCGGAATCGACCAGGTAGATGCACGGCAGGCGGTTCTCGAGGGCGATCTCCTGTGCGCGCAGGTGCTTCTTGACGGTCAGCGGGAAGTACGTGCCGCCCTTGACCGTGGCGTCGTTGGCGACGATCACGCACTCGCGGCCGTGCACCGTGCCGATGCCGGTGACGATGCCCGCGCCGGGCGCCTCGTCCTCGTACATGCCGAAGGCCGCCAGCGGCGAGAGCTCGAGCCACGCGGTGTCGGGGTCGAGCAGGAGGTCGATGCGCTCGCGCACCGGCAGCTTGCCGCGGCCGCGGTGGCGCTCGAGCGCGCCCGCGCCGCCGCCCTCGCGCGCCTGCGCCAGGCGCGCGCGCAGCTCGTCGCAGAGCGCGCGCATGCGCTCCTCGCCGCGCACGAACGTCTCGCTGCGCGGATCCAGGTGGCTGGTCAGGCGACCCACTGATTCGAGTCTAGATCGGGCGTCCCGGGGTCATCTGCCCCGGTCGGGCGTCGCGATCGGCGTCAGAGCGCGCCGGCGAGCGACGAGACCAGCTCGGCCAGGCCCGGGCACGCCGCCGCTCTCGAGCGCCGCGATCGCAGCCGAGCCCACGATCACGCCGTCGGCCCCGGCGGCGCGCAGGTCGCGCACGTGGGCGGGCCGCGAGACGCCGAAGCCGCACAGCAGGGGCAGCTCGCCCGCGTGCGAGCGCACGCGGGCCAGCAGTCCGCGCAGCCGCTCCACGTCGAGCTCGTCGCGCGCTCCGGTGGTGCCGATCGCCGAGACGACGTAGATGAAGCCGCGGCTCGCGCGGCAGGCGAGCGCGAGCCGCTGCTCGCCGCTCGTGAGCGCCACGAGCTGCACGAGGTCGATGCCGTTGCGCGCGCTCTCGGCCGCCAGCTCGTCGTTGTCGTCGGGCGGCACGTCGGCCACGATCAGCCCGGTCGCCCCGGCAGCCGCGGCATCGGCGCAGAAGCCCGGGATGCCGTAGCGCTCGACGATCGCCGCGTAGGTCATCGGGATCAGCGGCACCTCGTCGCCGAGGCGGGCGCGCGTGGCCGCGATCGCCTCGAGGCAGCGCGGCGGCGTCATCCCGGCGGCCAGGGCGGCCTCGGCGGCGCGCTGGATGGTCGGCCCGTCGGCCAGCGGATCCGAGAACGGGATGCCGACCTCGATCGCGGTCGCGCCCGCCTCGACCGCGGCGGCCGCCGCCTCGGGCAGGCCGTCGCCCGCCATCAGGTAGATCGCCAGCGCGGGCGTGCGCAGCTTCATCCGGCGCTCCGGGCGAGCACCGTGTCGATGTCCTTGTCGCCGCGGCCCGAGAGGCAGACCATCACGTCGGCGTCCGGCCCGAGCTCGCGCGCCAGGCGCTCGGCGGCATACAGCGCGTGCGACGACTCGAGCGCCGGGATGATGCCCTCCGCACGGCAGAGGCGGTGGAACGACTCGAGCGCCTCGTCGTCGCTCACGCGCACGTACTCGGCGCGCCCGCTCTCGGCCAGCTGCGCGTGCTCGGGGCCGACGCCCGGGTAGTCGAGGCCCGCCGAGATGGAATGGCTCTCGGAGACCTGTCCCCACTCGTCGCAGAGCACGTACGAGCGCGAGCCGTGCAGCACCGAGACGTGCCCGCCGCCGATCGACGCGGCGTGCAGGTCGGCGCCGTCGCCGCCCGCCTCGGCGCCGATCAGCCGCACGGCGTCGTCGCGGAACGCGTGGAACGTCCCGATCGCGTTCGAGCCGCCGCCGACGCAGGCCACGACGGCGTCCGGCAGCCGCCCCGCCTGCGCCAGCATCTGGGCGCGCGCCTCGCGCCCGATCACCGACTGCAGCTCGCGCACGAGCGTGGGGTAGGGGTGCGGGCCGGCGGCGGATCCGATCAGGTAGTGCGTCGTCTCGACGTTCGCGATCCAGTCGCGGATGGCCTCGTTCATGGCCTCCTTGAGCGTCGCCGTGCCGGACGTGACGGGCACGACGGTGGCGCCCAGCAGGTGCATGCGCGTGACGTTGGGCGCCTGGCGCCGCGTGTCCTCCTCGCCCATGTAGACGATGCACTCCATGCCGAAGCGCGCGCACACGGTCGCGCTCGCGACGCCGTGCTGGCCCGCGCCCGTCTCGGCCACGATGCGCCGCTTGCCGAGCCGCTGCGCGAGCAGCGCCTGGCCGACGGCGTTGTTGATCTTGTGCGCGCCCGTGTGCGCGAGATCCTCGCGCTTGAGCCAGATGCGCGCGCCGCCGACCTCCGCGGTGAGCCGCTCGGCGAGGTAGAGCGGCGTCTGGCGGCCGACGTAGTCGCGTCCCAGGGCGGCGAGCTCGGTCGCGAAGGCCGGGTCGACGAGCGCGGCCGCGAGCGCCGCCTCGAGCTCGTCGAGCGCCGCCATGACCGTCTCGGGCACGAAGCGCCCGCCGAAGCGCCCGAAGCGCCCGAGCGCATCCGGCGCGTGCTGCACGTCGAGTCCTCGCTGTGCCGTGCTCATCCCGCCTCCTTGGCCGCGGCGACCAGTCGCCGCACGCTTCTCGTGGTCCTTGATGCCCGCCGAGCTCTCGACGCCGCTCGCGCAGTCGACGCCGTAGGGCCGCACCTCCCGCACCGCCTGCGCGACGTTGCCCGGGTCGAGCCGGCCCGCCAGCAGGAGGTTCCAGTCGTCGACGAGGCCGCTGGCGGCGCGCCAGTGCGCGTACAGCGCCTCGACGTCGCGCGTCTCGCCCCAGGGCCGGTCGTAGATGACCGGCACGCCCGGCGGCACGACCGAGAGGTCGCCGTCGCGCACGCCGCGGATGGCGCGCTCGCCGTAGCGCTCCACCAGCGCGCGCGGCTCCTTGCCGTGCAGCTGCACGCGGTCGAGGCCGATGCTCTCGATCAGCTCGTCGATCCGCTGCGGGCGCTCGTCGACGAACACGCCGACCAGGCGCACGCCCGCGGGCACGGCCTCGCGCACGGCGCGCGCCTGCTGCCTCGCTCGCGCAGCGCGGGCTGCCCGCCCAGAAGATCACGCCGATCATGTCGGCGCCCGCCTCGACGGCCACCGCGGCGTCCTCCGGGCGCGTCACGCCGCAGATCTTGACGAGCGTCACGGTCAGTCCCGCACCAGCGCCGGGAGCAGGCTCGGATCGCGCATGAGCGCGGTGCCGACGAGCAGCGCATCGGCGCCGGCGTCGCGCACCGCGCGCGCGTGGTCGGGCGTCTCGATGCCCGACTCGGCGACGCGCAGGAGCCCGCGGGGCAGGCGGCGCAGCAGCTCGATCTGGCGCCCGCGATCGATCTCGAGCGTCGTGAGGTCGCGGGCGTTGACGCCGATGATGGGCGTTCCGAGGTCGAGCGCCCGCTCCAGCTCGTGCCCGGAGTGCACCTCGACGAGCGCCTCCATCTCGAGGTCCTCCGCAGCCTGGATGAGGTCGGCCGCGAGGCTGTCCTCGACCAGCGAGAGCAGCACCAGGATCGCGTCGGCGCCGTGCACGCGCGCCTCGGTGACCTGCCAGACGTCGACGAAGAAGTCCTTGCACAGGAGCGGCACGTCGACGACGGCGCGCACGGCGGCGAGGTCGGCGTAGGAGCCGCCGAAGTCGCGCGCCGAGGTGAGGACGGAGATCGCGGCGGCGCCGTCCTCGCACGTACTGCCGGGCGACCGCGCACGGGATCGGCGTCCGGTGCGATCTCGCCCTGCGAGGGCGACGAGCGCTTGACCTCGGCGATCACGGACGCCGAGCCGCGCTCCAGCAGCGCCGCGGCCAGCGAGCGCGTCTCGCGCCGCTCCTCGAGCCGCTCGCGCGTCCACGCTCCGATGCCTTCCAGATAGCTCATGCCAGATCCTTCCCCGCGGCGCGGAGCGCCGACAACGTCGCCATCGCGGCACCCGAGCGCAGCGCCTCGCGCGCCGCCTCCAGGCCCGCGCCGAGATCGGCCGCGCGCCCCGCGACCACGAGCGTCGCGGCCGCGTTGAGCGCCGTGGCGTCGGCGGCGGGCCCCTGCTCGCCGCCCAGCACGGCGAGCGTGATCTCCGCGTTGCGCTGCGGATCGCCGCCCGCCAGGTCGGAGAGCGCGCACAGCTCGATCGCCCAGTTCGCGCGCGTCCAGCTCGGTCAGCGACGACCGCTCCGTCGCGCACGATCGCCACCGTCGTCGCGCCGCAGGGCGAGAGCTCGTCGATGCCGGGCTCGCCGTGCACCACCATGCCGTGCTCGCAGCCGAGCGCGGCGAGCGCCTGCGCCATGGGCTCGACCCACTGCCGCGCGTACACGCCGATCAGCTGCCGCCGCGCGCCGGCCGGGTTGGTCAGCGGGCCGAGCAGGTTGAAGACCGTGCGCACGCCCAGCGAGCGCCGCACAGGGCCCGCGTAGCGCATGGCGGGGTGGTGGGCGGGCGCGTGCAGGTAGCCGAAGCCGTAGCGCTCGATCATCTCCGCGGCCTGCTCGGGCGTGAGGTCGATGCGGCACGCCGAGCGCCTCGAGCATGTCGGCCGATCCCGAGCGCGACGAGGCCGCGCGGTTCCCGTGCTTGGCCACCGCACAGCCGCAGGCGGCCGCGACGAGGGCCGCCGTCGTGGAGATGTTGAACGTGCCGGAGCCGTCGCCGCCGGTGCCCGCGGTGTCGACCAGGTCGTCGCGCGCGGGCGTCACGGGGACGACGTGCGCGCGCATGGCGCGCGCCGAGCCGACGAGCTCGTCGACGGTCTCGCCCTTGGCCCGCAGCGCGACCAGCAGCCCCGCGATCTGGGCGGGGTCGGCCTCGCCGCGCATCACGAGCCCGATCACCTCCTCGGTGTCGCCGGCGCTCAGAGCGTCGCCCGGCGAGCAGGCGGTCGATCGTCTCCGGGATCATGCGCGCGCTCCCCATGCGCAGGAAGTTACGCGCGATCACGTCGCCCGCGGGCGTGAGCACCGACTCCGGGTGGAACTGCACGCCGTGCAGGTCGGCGATGTCGCGGTGGCGCAGCGCCATGACCTCGCCGTCGCGGTCGCGCGCCGTGGCGATCAGCACCTCCGGCAGCGGCTCGATGGCCGCCAGCGAGTGGTAGCGGCCCGCCTCGAAGAACTCGGGCAGGCCGTCCAGCAGGTCGTCGGCCTCGATGCGGTCGACGGTGCCGACCTTGCCGTGCATCAGCCGCCGGGCGCGCTCGACCACGCCGCCGTAGCACCTCGACGATGCACTGGTGCCCGAGGCACACGCCGAGCACCGGCACCCGCCCGGCGAAGCGCTCGATCAGCGCCGCCGAGACGCCCGCCTCGGCCGGCCGGCCCGGCCCGGGCGAGACGACGAGGTGCGTCGGCGCGAGCGCGTCGGCCTCCTCGGGCGTCACGGCGTCGTGGCGGCGCACGTCCACGACGGCGCCCGACTCGCACAGCAGGTGCGCGAGGTTGTAGGTGAACGAGTCGTAGTTGTCGATCAGCAGGACGCGCGGCGCGTCGGCGGCGGCAGCGGGTGGCGCGATGACGGTCATCGCCCGTACCGTCCCGTCTCGGCCAGGTCGATCGCGGCCGACAGCGCCGCCAGCTTGTTGAGGCACTCGACGTACTCGCTGGCGGGGTCGGAGTCGGCCACGACGCCCGCGCCCGCCTGCAGCAGCGCCACGCCGTCGCGCATCACGATGGTGCGCAGGGCGATGCACGTGTCGAGCGCGCCGTCGAAGCCGACGTAGCCGAGCGCGCCCGCGTAGACGCCGCGGCGCGTGCCCTCGATGGCCGAGATGAGCTGCATCGCGCGCACCTTCGGGGCGCCGCTGACGGTGCCGGCCGGGAAGGTCGCCTGCAGCAGCGAGAGCGCGTCCTCGCCCGCGCGCAGCCGCCCGTCCACCTGCGACACGAGGTGCATGACGTGCGAGTAGCGCTCGACCTCGAGCAGCTTCGAGACGCGCACGCTGCCCGGCCGGCAGACGCGCCCGAGGTCGTTGCGGGCGAGGTCGACCAGCATCAGGTGCTCGGCGCGCTCCTTCTCGTCGGCCTCGAGCTCGTGGGCCAGGGCGTCGTCGGCTGCGCCGTCGGCATCGCGCCGCCGGGTGCCGGCGATCGGCTTGAGCGTGGCGATGCCCTCGCGCGAGAGCGAGACGTGCGTCTCGGGCGAGGCGGACACGATCTGCCGGTCGCCGAGGTCGCAGAAGACCATGTACGGCGACGGGTTGACGGCTCGCAGCGCGCGGTAGAGCGAGAACGGGCTCGCAGCCGTCGGCCGGGCGATCAGCTGCGACGGCACGAGCTGGAAGACGTCGCCGCGCTCGATGTGCACCTGCCCGGCGCGCACCATCGCCTCGTAGTCGGCCTGGCTGCGCTCGGGGTAGGCTGTGCCCGGCGCCGCTGAGCGCCGGCACCGGCTCGACGCCCGCGGGCAGCGGGCCCATGAGGTCGGCGCAGAGGTCGTCGGCGAGGCGGCCGTAGCCGGGCTGGGCCACGACCTGGAGGGTCTGGCGGACGTGGTCGAACGCGACCACGACGGGTGCGAAGAGGAAGCGCCCGAGGGCGCCGTCGTCGCCCTCGCGCGCGGGCGGCAGCGGCACGCTCGGCTCGAACGTCGTGGCGGCGTCGTAGGCGAGATAGCCGACGACGCCGCCGCAGAACGGCGGCAAGCCGGAGAGATCGGCGTCGCCGTGGCGGGCGAGTGCGTCGCGGAGCGGCTCGAAGCCGCTCGCCGCAGACAGCTCGAGCGGCTCGCAGCCGGCCGCCATGAACGAGTAGCGGCCGACCTGCTGGCCGCGCTCCACCGACTCGAGCAGGAAGCCCGGGCCCGCGGTGACGGACGCGCAGGAAGGCCGCGACGGGCGTGAGCAGGTCGGCGGGCAGCTCGCGCACGGTCGGCCGCGCCCGCCGGTTGCCGGCGGGCGGCGGAGACGGTCGGGGTGAAGGGCTGGGTGTGTCATGGGTGCAGGACGACGAACCTCTCGGGGAGGCTCGGCGGGGCGTCTGGCGCGGCCACGTGCCGCGACTAGGCGTGAGCGCCCCGCTGCCGGGACCAGCGCCACCAGCCCCAGAGGGGGCTGTCGGCGGCACGGTGGGCTGCGAGGTGCATCCGCCGTAGTCTCGGCTGGCGCGCCTGCGATGTCAAGACGGGTGCCGTGGACGCTAGGCTGCGCCGCCATGAGTCCCGTCCTCGTCACCGGCGCCACCGGCTTCATGGGACGCGTCCTCGTGGCGCGCCTGCTGGAGGAGGGCCGGGCCGTGCGCGTGCTCGAGCGCCGCCCGAGCGACGCCTTCGAGGGGCTGGCCGTCGAGCGCGTGACGGGCGACGTGACGCAGCCCGAGACGCTGGCCGCCGCCTGCGCGGGCGCCGAGGCCGTGTTCAATCTCGCGGGCGTGCTCTCCTACGACGCCAAGGACGAGGCGAGCCTGCAGGCGGTGAACGTCGACGGCCTCGCGAACGTGCTGGCCGCGGCGCGGGAGGCGGGGAGCGGGCGCGTGGTACACGTCTCGAGCGTCGCCGCCGTGGGCTTCACCGAGGATCCGCCGCGCCCGCTGAGCGAGGACTCGCCCTTCCCCCAGGGCGCCTGGCACAACCGCTACGCCCGCACGAAGCGGCTGGGCGAGGAGATCGCCTTTCGCGCCGCCGCCGACGGGCAGGACGTCGTCGTGGCCTGTCCCGGCTTCCTGCTCGGGCCCGGCGACGTCAACCGCATCAACACGTTCGTGGTCGAGGAGTACCTGCGCGGCCTCCTGCGCACGACGGTCGCGGGAGGCATCTCGTCCGTCGACGTGCGCGACGTGGCCGACGGGCTGCTGGCCGTCGAGAGCCGCGGCGTGAGCGGGCAGCGCTACATCCTCACGAGCGAGGACGGCAATCTCACCCACCGCGAGTTCTTCGCGCTGGCGGGCGAGGTCGACGGCAAGCCCCGGCGCACGTTCGAGCTGCCGCCTGCGCTGCTCAGCGCCGGCGCGCGCATCGGGCACGCGCTGCGGCTGCCGGTCGCCGCTCAGTCCCGAGGAGATCGAGGCCGCGTGCCACTACTGGTACGTCACGCCGGCCCGGGCGATGAGCGAGCTCGGCTTCCGCCCGCGCCCGGTGCGCGAGGGCATGGAGGCGACCGTCCGCTACCTGCGCGACGCGGGACTCAAGTCGCGCAAGTCCTACCAGCGGTAGTTCGCTAGGACATCGGGACGTGCCGCTCGATGTGCGGCTCGACGCGCTCGAAGATCTCGTCCAGGTCGGAGCCGGTGATCGTGAGGCCGTGGTTCTTGAGGCCGATGATCGCGTGGGCCGGATCGGGCGCCTCGCGCACCAGTTCGGCCACCGACTCCGCCAGCTCGGCCGTGCCGCAGGGGAAGTTGACCTGCGTGGCCTCGACGCCGTCGACCCAGGCGTGCACGTGCAGGATGGCGCCGACGTCGGGGTGCTCGCGGTAGATCATCCAGTGCTCGATCGCGTCGACCGAGACGCGCCGCGGCTCGATGCCCGGCGGGATCGAGATCTTCATGGCGCGCGCCTCGACGTCGTAGTCGGTCACGAGCATCACGTCGCGCCCGATGTCGATCAGCCGCGACTTGTCGACGCCCGAGGCGCTCATCCAGAAGCGCGTCTCGTCCTTGCGCGCCGACATGTTGCCGTAGGAGAGCCCGCCCAGCGAGTAGAGGCGCATGACGTGGCGCAGGTCGCGCTCCGGCAGGATCTTCTCGATCGGGAACGGCGCGGGCAGGAGGTCGAGCGCATCGAGGCGCTCGCCGGCGCGGCGCAGCGCGGCGGTCTGCTCGTCGCCGCCCCAGAGCTCGGGCTCGAGGTCGGGCGTGAAGACGTTGTCGACGACGAGCGTCGACTCGGCGAGCGGCGCGAGGCGCGCGGCGACCGCGTGGCGGAAGGTGTCGTCGTCGCCCTCGTACATGACCGAGTAGTTGCCCTGCTCGGGCGTCAGGAAGCGCGCCTCGCGCCCGGGGACGACGCACACCGCGAGGTTCGAGAGCGCGCGCACGAGCACCGGGTAGGCGTGCGAGAGGAAGTCCTCGGGAATGTCGTTCTCGGCCCAGATCGAAGCCACGAACGTCGACTTGGCCACGCGCCGGAAGGGGCGCGGGTCGGCACGGTCGATGAAGTTGATGACGAGGCGGGCTCGTTTCCCGTCGTCGAGTTCCTCGTAGCCACGTTCGAGAAGCGCAGAGCGCAACCCGGTGGCGAAGGATTCGAGCACGTCGGGCACCGTGCCGTTGAAGGCGAATTGCATCGGTTATGCAGGCTATCAGTCGTCCGCGTCCCCGTCCCGGGGGCGCGCGATACCCTGACGCCGTGTCCCGACACCGTCATCCTCGCCTCCGCCCGCACCCCGTTCGGCCGCCTGGGCGGCGCGCTCGCGCCGCACACGGCCGTCGAGCTCGGCGTCGATCGCAGCCTCCGCCGCCTTCCAGCGCGCCGGGGTCGACCCCGGCGACATCGACTACGCCGTGATCGGCCAGGTCGTGCAGGCGGGCGCGGGCCACATCCCGTCGCGCCAGGTCACGCTGGCCGCCGGCGTGCCGGAAGAGGTCGGCTCCGACACGGTCAACAAGGTCTGCGCATCCGGCATGCGAGCCGTCGCGCTGGCCGACCTGATGGTGCGCGCGGGCGACCGGCGGCTGATGCTCGCGGGCGGCATGGAGTCGATGTCGAACGCGCCCGTACCTGCTCCTGCGCGCGCGCTCGGGCTACCGCTTCGGCGACGGCGAGCTGATCGACGCCAACCTCAGCGACGGCCTGCGCGACCCCTGGAGCCACAAGCTGATGTACGAGCAGGCGAGCGCCGTGGCCGACGAGCTCGGGCTCGCCCGCGCCGACCTCGACGAGTGGGCGCTGCGCTCGCACGAGCGCGCGATCGCGGCCATCGACGCCGGGCGCATGGCCGAGGAGATCGTCGCCGTCGAGGTGCCGGGGCGCGGCGGACCGACGCTGGTCGACACCGACGAGGCGCCGCGCCGCGACACCACGCTCGAGCGCCTCGCCTCGCTCAAGCCGCTCGACCCCGAGCATCCGACGCACACGGCGGGCAACTCGCCCGGCGTCAACGACGGCGCGGCGATGCTCGTCGTCGCCGACGCCGATCTGGCGCAGGAGCGCGAGCTCGAGCCGCTGGCGCGCATCCTCGCGACCGGCTGCACGGCCAATCGCCACGACTCGCTCGCGCGCGTGCCCGCCAGGGCCGCGCAGATCGCGCTCGAGCGCGCCGGCCTCACGGCAGCCGACATGGACGTCATCGAGATCAACGAGGCGTTCGCCTCGGTCGCGCTGCAGTCGTCGCGCGATCTCGGCGTCGTCACCGGAGATCGTCAACGTCAACGGCGGCGCCGTCGCGCTCGGCCACCCGGTGGGCGCGTCCGGCGCGCGGCTCGTGGGGACGCTCGCTGTACGAGCTGCGCCGCCGCGGCGGCGGCCGCGGCCTGGCCGCCATCTGCTCGGGCGGCGGGCAGGGCGACGCGATCGTGATCGAGGTCGACGGAGCGTGACCGCCGGGAGCGTGGTCGTCGTCGGCGCCGGGCAGATGGGCGCCGGCATCGCACAGGTGGCCGCCGCGGCGGGCATGGAGCGTGACGCTCGTCGACGTGGGGGAGGCGCAGCTCGAGCGCGCGCTCACGGGCATCGGCGCGTCACTCGACAAGCTCGCCTCGAAGGGCCAGTGCGACGACCCGGCCGCGCGTGCTCGCGCGCATCTCGACGGCGACCGGCCTGGCCGGGGCGGCCGATGCCGAGCTCGCGATCGAGGCCGCCAGCGAGGACGTCGAGCTCAAGCTGGCGATCTTCCGGCAGCTCGACGAGGCGCTCGGCGCCGCAGGCCGTGCTGGCTTCGAACACCTCGTCGATCCCGATCGGGCGACTTGCGGCGGCCACGGGGCGGCCCGCGCAGGTCTGCGGCATGCACTTCATGAACCCGCCCGCGCTGATGCCGCTGGTCGAGCTGATCCGCGGCCTGGAGACGAGCGACGCCACCGTCGCGCGCGTCCGCGCGGCCGCCGAGGCCATGGGCAAGACCGTGGCCGAGGCGCGCGACGTGCCCGGGCTTCCTGGCCAACCGCATGCTGCTGCCGATGCTCAACGAGGCGGCCTTCTGCCTCTACGAGGGCGTCGGCGATGCCGAGGCCATCGACACGGTCATGCGCCTCGGCATGAACCATCCGCTCGGCCCGCTCGCGCTGGCCGACCTGATCGGCCTCGACACCTGCCTGGCGATCCTCGAGGTGCTGCACGACGGCTTCGGCGATCCGAAGTTCCGGCCCTGCCCGTTGTGGCGCCAGTACGTCGAGGCGGGGCGACTCGGCCGCAAGGCCGGGCGTGGCTTCCACGAATACCGCTAGCCGGAGCGGGCAGTTCGGGGCGCTCGCGACGGTGGCGCTGTGGTGCGCGTCGTTCGCGCTCATCAAGCACCTCGTGGACGCGGGACTGGCTGCGCCCGACGTCGCGCTCGGTCGCTATCTCGTGGCCGCGCCCGGGTTCGCCTTCCTGCTCTGGCGCGCCGGCGGCCTGCCGGGCCTCCGCCGCGGCGAGGCGCTGCGGATCCTCGTGGCCGTGTTCGGCGGCGTCACGATCTACCACCTCGCGCTCAACGCCGGCGAGCGCACGACCGCCTCGGGCGTCGCGGCGCTGATCGTCGCGCTCGCACCCGCCGCGACGCTCGCCCTCGCGCTCGCCGTCGGGCTCGAGTCGTACGCCCCGCGCCGCCTGGCGGGCATCGCGCTGGCGTTCGCGGGCGTCGTGGTCGTCGTCGTGCTGGGCTCCGGCGCGAGCTTCTCGCTGGACGGGCTGCGCGGCCCGCTGCTCGTGCTCCTCGCCCCGCTGCATGTTCGCGGTCTACAACGTCCTCTTCAAGCCGCTCCTGGCCCGCTACGACCTGCTCGCCCTGACCGCGGCCGGCGGTCTCGTGGGCGCGCTGCTGTTCCTCCCCTTCGAGGATGCGGGCGCGGTCGATCGCTTCGGGGCGCTCGACGCGGGCGACTGGATCTCGCTCGTCGCGCTCGGCCTCGGTGCCACGCTCGCCGGCTACGTCACGTGGAGCATCGCGCTGCGGGGCCTCGAGCCCTCGCGCGCGATGTCCTATCTCTACTGCGTGCCGCCGCTGGCCGTCGCGATCGGCGCCCTGGCGCTGGGCGAGCCCGTGACCGCGTGGCTGCTGCTCGGCGGCGCGCTCGTGATCGGCGGGGTCGCGCTCGCACAGCGGCAGCCCGCGCGGGCCTCGGTGGGTTGCCCCGCGGCCTTGCGCCGAGGCTGGCCGAGACGCGACCATTGTGAGCTTGAGGAGGCGATTCACGCTCGCAGCCGGGGCGGCCGCCCTGGCTCTGCTCGCGCTGCCGTCGCTTGCGAGTGCACGCCCGGGCACCGCGCCCGGCCTCGTGCAGCGCAGCGGGCGACTGGTCGTCCTGCACGCGGACCGGCCCGACGGGACGTCGACGCAGGCAGTGGACGCTCGTCAGCGGTACGCGCCCCGTGCCCGTGCGACTCCCGGGCGACACCTGGGTCGACCCCGGCACGCGCGTGCGGCTCGAGGGCAGATGCAGGACGGCGCGCTCGTGCTCGCCGACTCGCTCAGCGCCGTGCAGCAGGAGGGCGCAGCGCCGCCGGCTGCCGCTCCGCTCGCGACGGCCGCGGCGCCGGCGCTGCACTCGACCGCAGGTCATCCTGATCGGATTCTCTCTGCCGGGCGGTCCCGCCCGAACGGCGGGCGTGGATCCGACCGTGCAGTCGGCCACGAGTCTCATGTTCGACCAGGTGATGGCCGATTCGGTGACGTCCTACTACCAGGAACAGACCTACGGGCAGATCGCATTCACCAATGCACGGTGTTCGCGACGGTGACGATCGCGAGCCCGACGACGACCTGCACGATGAACGACATCTACAACTGGTCGGCGCTCGCCGAGCACGAGGCCGGCGTCAGCGATCAGGCCTACCAGCACTACGTCTTCGTCTTTCCGAAGATCGCGGCGTGTGTCCTGGACAGGGCAGGCGGAGATCGGCGGGCGCACGTCTGGATCAACGGCGCGATGCCTTCAAGACCTACGTCGCTCGCGCACGAGCTCGGCCACAACCTCGGGCTCGCCGCATGCGGGCGGGCTGCTCTGCCAGAGCGGCGGGGTGGCGGTCCCGGTCAGCAGCACGTGCGATCCAGCCGCGCTCCACCCGTACGACGACCCGTTCGACGCAATGGGGCGCGCGCCCGTCCTGCGGCAGATGAGCATGCAGCACAAGCTCGCAGCTGCACCTGCTCCCGGCCTCGGCGGTGAAGGTCGTCGGCGCGTCCGGCACGTACCGCCTGGCGCCCATGGAGACGCTCACGGGATCGCCGGAGGTCCTGCGGATCCCGAAGCCCGGCGGAGGCAACTACTACGTCGAGTACCGCTCGCCGATCGGCTTCTTCGACAGCCAGGCGCCGCTGCTGCAGGGCGTGCTCATCCGCACGGAAGCGCCGGTCAGCGGCCGCCAACGACGCCGACACGGCGCTCATCGACATGCACCCGGCGACGCCCGGCTGGGGCGACGCGGCGATGGACGTCGGCCAGGCCTTCAGCGACCCGCTCAGCAACGTCACGATCCAGAACGTCGGCCAGGACGCGAGCGGGGCGACGCTGCTGCTCAACGTCCCGCTCGACACCGTGCCGCCGAGCGCGCCGGGC
The DNA here is from genome assembly GCA_963713435.1 of uncultured Actinomycetes bacterium. GTDB lineage: Bacteria > Actinomycetota > Thermoleophilia > Gaiellales > JALYLC01 > JALYLC01. The sequence continues at coordinate 209,173 of CAVQLU010000007.1, read as the reverse complement.
GGGCTGACCGCCGTCGCCGGCGGCACGAGCGCGGTGCTGCACTGGACGGCTGCGAGTGACGATTACTCCGTCGACTACTACCGCGTCGAGCGCGACGGCGTGCTCGGTCGGAGCGCCCACCGCGACCGACTTCACCGACACGGGCCTCGTGCCGGGCACGACCGTCACCTACAGGGTCGCGGCGGTCGACGCCGGCGGGAACGCCGGCCCCTACGTCGAGCGCGGACCTGGAGATTCCCGACTCCGACGCCCCCGAGCGCGCCCGGGCGCGTCACGGCTGCGGTCACGAAGGACGGCAGCGTGCACCTCGCCTGGGGCATGGCGACCGACAACGGCCAGATCGCGCTCTACCGCGTGCGCCGCAACGGCAAGCTGATCGCCTCGGGCCTGGGCCAGGCGTTCGTCGACAAGTCGGCCAGGCCCGGCAAGGGGTCGGCGGTCAACTACTCGATCGTGGCGGTCGATCTGGCCGGAAACGCCGGCCCGCCCGGCAAGGCGAGGGCGGTGCGCGCGGCACTCCTGCGCAAGCTGCGCGCCTCCGGTCTCGCGGTCGCGCGCGTCACGGTCGGCAGGCGCCCGCTGCTGCGCGTCAGGGGCACGGCTCTCCGATGCCGAGGCGCGCTGCCGCCTGCGCGTCGGCACGGGCCCCTGGCACGTCTGCAGGCCCAGGGCCGGCGGCGACTTCAGCGCCAGCATCCCGGCCGCGGGCCGGACGCCGGTGACGCTCTCGCTGCGCGATGCGCATCGGCCGGGTCAAGCTGCAGACGCTGCGCGTCCGCTAGTCCATCACACAAGCGATCTCCTTCGTTCGGGGGCTACGCCCGCCTTCTCCTGCCGTCGAAGGCAGGGGTGGAGCATGGTGTTCTCGAGGAAGCGATTCGCGCTCGCCGCCGGTGTCGCGACCTTCGCCCTGCTCGCCCTGCCCGCGCTCGCCGGAGCCAATCCCGGGAGCGGGCCGGAGCTCGTGCAGCGCAGCGGGCGTCTCGTCGTGCTCCACGCCGACCGCCCGGGCGGCTCCTCGACGCAGCAGTGGATGCTCGTCGACGGCTCGCGACCAGGTGCGCGTGCGCGCGCCCGGCGACGTCTGGATCGAGCCGGGGACGCGCGTGCGCCTCGAGGGCACGATGCGCGACGGCGAGCTCGTGCTGGCAGATTCGCTGAGCGCCGTCGAGCGGCATCGGCCCCTCGCCGCTTGCGGCCGATCCACCGGTCGCCGGCTTCCGGCCCGGTGATGCACGACACGGCCGTGATCCTGTTCGGATTCACGGGCGGCCCGACCAGCAGCGCCTTCGGCCCGAGCGCGAACGCCGACGCGGGCACGCTCATGTTCGGCGAGCGCGCCGAGCTCGCTGAACTCCTACTACCTGGAGCAGACCTACAACCAGCTCGGATTCTCCGGGGACGTGTTCGGGCCGTTCGACATCGCCGGACCTCCGAACGTGCAGCCTGAGCGGCGGGAGTGGCAGCGTCTGGGATTGGGCCAACCAGGCGATTTCGGCAGCGCAGCCGACAGCGCTCCTACCAGCACTACGTCTTCGTCTTCCCGTATGTCAGCGCCTGCGGCGGCTGGTCGGGACTCGCGACGGTGGCCGGCTCGTACGTCTGGATCAACGGCGCGTTCCAGGTTGCCGGTCGTCGCCCACGAGCTGGGCCACAACCTCGGGCTTGCTCACGCCGCGGGTCTGCTGTGCAAGGACACCGTGAACGCCACGACCGCCGTTGCGATGGGCGCAAGCTGCAGCACCACGGGTCTGGAGTACGCCGATCCGTTCGACGCCATGGGCAATGCCCCGGTGTTGCGCCAGATGAGCATGGAGCACAAGCTGGAGCTCAACCTGCTGCCCGCCGCCGGCGTGCAGGTGGTCAGCGCGTCCGGGACGTACCACCTGGCGCCGATGGAGCTCACGCCCACGACGCCCGAGGTGCTGCGGATCCCCAGGCCCGGTGGCGGCAACTACTTCGTCGAATACCGCCAGCCGATCGGCTATTTCGATTTCCAGACGCCGGACATCAGCGGGCGTGTACATCCGCACGGAGTCGCCGGAGGTCATGCAGGGCGCCGGCTCGCCGAACGCCGACACCGGCTTGATCGACTGCATCCCGGATCCGCATCCTCGCCGACGTGGGCGGACGCCAAGATGGGTTCCCAGCAGTCTTCACCGACCCGCTCAGCGGCATCCTGATCCAGGACATCGCCGAGACGCCGACCGACGCCACGCTCCTGATCACCGTGCCGGGCCCGCCGCCGGTCGCCCCGCCGGGGACGACGGACGGCGGAGGCTCCGCGACGCCCCCCGCGAGCGGAAGCGCGACGCCCACCGCCCCGGCCCCCCCGACCCCGCCGGCGGACGTGAGCGCGAAGCCCACGAAGGACGGCGAGGTGCTGCTGGCCTGGCGGGCGTCGGCCGGCATGTTCGGCATCTCGGGCTACCGCGTCCTGCGCGGACGGACGGGTGATCGCGAATACGAGCTCCACGGCCTACGTCGACAGGACGCCGCAGCCGGGCGCGGAGCTCCCGGGTCACCTACGCGGTCGTCGCCGTCGACATCGCCGGCGACGACGAGCCAGCCCGGCACCGCGCCCGCCGCTGCGCGCAGCCCTGCTGCGCGCCCTCGGAGCCTCGCACCTGAAGGCCGTGCGCGCCAGTAGCGGCAAGCGCAAGCTCGTGCGCGTCCGGGGCATCGTCTCCGATGCCCAGGCCGTGTGCCGCGTGCGCGTCGCCGGCGGCCCGTGGCGCGCCCTGCAAGGCTGCGCCGAGCGGCGCGTTCGCGGTCAGCCTGCGGGCCAGGGGCAAGAAGCCCGTGACGCTCTCGCTGCGCGACGAGCTCGGCCGCGTGAAGCTGCAGACGCTTCGCGTACGCTAGTCCGCGTGAGCGACGACGTCGTGCGGCTCGACCGCATCTACACCCGCGGCGGCGACGCCGGGGAGACCAGCCTCGGCGACGGCCGGCGCGTCTCGAAGGCCGCTCCGCGCATCGCCGCCTACGGCACGGTCGACGAGCTCGGCGCCGTGATCGGGCTGGCGCGCACGCACCCGCTGCCCACGGGCATGGATGCCTGGCTCGGCCGCATCCAGAACGACCTCTTCGACCTGGGGGCCGATCTCTGCGTGCCCGAGGCAGGAGCGCGATGACCGCCAGTCGACGCGCGAGCGCACGCGGCTGCGCGTGACGCCGGAGCAGGTCGCGTGGCTCGAGGGGCGCTGCGACGAGATCAACGAGACGCTGCCGCCGCTGACCTCGTTCGTGCTCGCCGGCGGCACGCCGGGCGCCGCGGTGCTGCACCTGGCGCGCACCGTCTGCCGGCGCGCCGAGCGCGAGACCGTCGCGCTGGCCGCGAGCGAGCCCGTCGGCGCAACCGCGGTGCAGTACCTCAACCGCCTCTCCGATCTGCTCTTCCTGCTCGCCCGCGCGGCGAACGCCGAGGGCGGCGAGGTGCTCTGGGTACCCGGCGGGGAGCGCGCCTGATGGCCGCAAACGCGAGCGCGAGGCGCTGCACGAGACGCTCTCGGGGATTCCGGTCGACCCGCTCTACTCGCCGCAGACGACGCCGCTCGACTACGCGTCGTCGCTCGGCGATCCCGGCACCTATCCCGTACACGCGCGGCCCGTACGGCTCGATGCACCGCGGTCAGCTGTGGACGATGCGGATGTTCGCGGGCTTCGGCACGGCCGACGAGACGAACGAGCGCTTCCGCTACCTGCTCGAGCAGGGCCAGACGGGCCTCTCGACGGCCTTCGACATGCCGACGCTCATGGGCTACGACTCGGACGCCGCGCGCTCGCTCGGCGAGGTCGGGCGCGAGGGCGTCGCGATCGACACGCTGGCCGACATGGAGGATCTGTTCGCGGGCATCCCGCTGGACGAGGTCACGGTCTCGATGACGGTCAACGCTCCGGCCGCGATGGTGCTCGCGATGTACGCCTGCATGGCGCGGCGGCGCGGCATCCCGCTGACGGCGCTCGGCGGCACGATCCAGACCGACATCCTCAAGGAGTTCATCGCGCAGAAGGAGTGGATCTTCCCGCCCGAGCCGTCGGTCGGCCTCGTCGTCGACATGATCGAGTGGTGCTGCGACGAGATGCCTCGCTGGCACCCGGTCTCGATCAGCGGGTACCACATCCGCGAAGCGGGTGCGACTGCCGCGCAGGAGCTCGCGTTCACGCTCGCGGACGGCTTCGCCTACGTCGAGGCCTGCATCGAGCGCGGCCTGCCGGTCGACCGCTTCGCGCCGCGCCTCTCGTTCTTCTTCAACGCGCATCTCGACTTCTTCGAGGAGATCGCCAAGTACCGCGCGGCGCGGCGCATCTGGGCGCGCGAGTTGCGCGACCGCTTCGGGGCGCGCGAGGAGCGCTCGCTCCTGATGCGCTTCCACGCGCAGACCGCCGGCGTGTCGCTGACGGCACAGCAGCCCGAGATCAACGTCGTGCGCACGGCCGTCGAGGCGCTCGCGGCGGTGCTCGGCGGCTGCCAGAGCCTGCACACGAACTCCTTCGACGAGGCGCTCGCGCTGCCCACCGAGGCCGCCGCGACGCTGGCGCTGCGCACGCAGCAGGTGCTCGCGCACGAGGTCGGCGTGACCTCGACGGCCGATCCGCTGGGCGGCTCCTGGTACGTCGAGGCGCTCACCGACCGCCTCGAGCAGCGAGGCCTACGAGATCTTCGCCCGCATCGACGGGCTCGGCGGCGTGGTCCCGGCCATCGACGCCGGCTACTTCCAGCGCGAGCTGGCCGATTCGGCCTTCCGCTACCAGCAGCAGGTCGAGCGCGGCGAGCGCGTGATCGTCGGCGTCAATCGCTATGCCCTGGCCGACGAGCAGGAGCCCGAGCTGCTGCACGTCGATCCGATCGTCGAGGAACGCCAGGTCGCGCGCCTCGCCGCGGTGCGGGCACGGCGCGACGCGGCAGCCGTCGAGGCCACGCTGGCGCGCCTGCGGGCCGACGCCGAGGCCGGGCGCAACGTCATGCCCGCGCTGGTGGAGTGCAGTGACGTCTACGCCTCGCTGGGCGAGATGTGCGACGTGCTGCGCGCCGTCTGGGGCGTCTACCGGGAGACGCCGGTCTTCTAGTGCCCTGAGTCGGGGAACCCCCGACTCAGGAACTAGCTCGGGGTGCGCTGCAGGCTCGTCATGACCTGCTGGCAGGCCGCCTGCATCGTCTCGGCGTGCGCGGGATCCCAGAAGCAGGCGACCGAGTACTCGGTGTGGCCGCGGAAGGCGAACGCGTAGAGAGCCGTGTTGCCGCCCGGGCGCGTGTAGGTGTAGACGCGGGCGATCAGGTCGCCGGCCTTGCCGGGCTGCACGGGGCCCTTGGCCGTGAGCTTCTGCGCCGCTGCGATGCGCTCGGCGGCGCGGTCGACCGACTGGTCGAAGCGGTCGGCCGTCAGGCGCGTGCCGCCGGTGCCGACGGCGGAGCCGTCGGCCTGGACGTCGGCGGAGATGCGGTACGTCGCGACGACCACGTAGTTGCCGGCGTCGAGGCCCACGGCCGTCGAGAACGTGGGCTTGAGCAGCCCGCCCTGCGGGGGCTTGCGGGTCACGAGATCGGTCGGGTAGGTGAAGCTCACGGGCGCGGTCGCGCTCTGGAACTGCCCGCCGCTCGAATCGCCGCCGCTCGAGCCGTTGCCGACGAGGAAGTACACGCCGACCGCGGCCAGGGCGAGCACGACGGCTCCGGCGGCGAGCACGCGCGGCAGGATGGAGCGCTCGCGTGTGCCAGGGCCGCTCGTGCCGCGATCGCGCTCCGGCCGGCGCGGGGGCGGGGCGGGCGCTGCCATGGCCACCGGGACGAGCTCGGGCGCAGGTTCCGCCTCGGGCGCAGGTTCCGCCGCGGCTCCGCTCGGGCTCCGCGACGATCGGCACCTCGGCCGTGTCCTCGCCCGTCAGGGCGGGCAGGCCGTCCTCGGTGTCGGCCGTCGTGACCACGGCGGCTGTCCTCGACCGTCGGGTCGTCGGCGACGGGCTCCTCGGCGACGGGCTCGGCCGGCGGTGCCACGGGCTCCTCGGGCGCCTCGGGCTCGGCGGCGACCGGGGCCACGGGCTCCTCTTCGACGCTCTTCTGCACCACGGCCGCTTCGGGCTCTGCGGCGACCGGCGGCGCTGCGGCGGCGACGGGCTCCTCCGGCTCGGCTTCGGCCTCCGGCTCCGTCACTGCTGCGGCTTCCGCCTCCGGCTCGGCCGGCGCCTCCGGTTCGGGCGGTGCGGCTTCCTCGACCGGCGGCGCAGGCGATCATGTGGATGACCTCCGGCGCCTCGATGTTGTTCTCGATCCGCTCGACCTCCGGCTCCGCGGCCGGCGGCGCCAGGGGCGGCGGCTCGTCGACGACGACGGTCGAGCGCAGCGACGGCTCCGCCGCGGACGAGACGGCCGGGCCGCCGAAGCTGAGCGAGCCGAGCGCGGAGCCGCTCTCGGCGGCGCGCTCGGCCTCGATCGTCTCCATCGCGCCGTTGAGGGCGGCCAGACGGCGCGCAGCCTCCGACCGCACGGTCTCGCTGGCGCTCGCGAAGCGCTCCGGCGCGAGGATCTGCGTGCTGCGGCGGTAGGAGATACGGATCTCGGCCAGCGACGCGTCGCGGCGCACGCCGATGATCTCGTACGGGTCAGTACGATCGGTCACCGGATAGAAAGCGTAGAGGATGAATAGGCCGTCGCTGGCCCCGATTGGGGAGGATGCGACATACAATCGGAGCGATGACAGGCAGGATCCGCGTGGTCATTGCAAAGCCCGGGCTCGATGGCCACGATCGCGGAGCCAAGGTGATCGCCCGTGCGCTCCGCGATGCGGGCATGGAGGTCATCTACACGGGCCTGCATCAGACCCCCGAGCAGATCGTCGAAACGGTCGTCCAGGAGGACGCGGACGCCATCGGCATCTCGATCCTCTCGGGCGCGCACATGACGCTCGTCCCGCGCATTCTCGAGCTGTTGCGCGAACGAGGGCGCCGACGACGTGCTGGTGCTCGTCGGAGGGACGATTCCCGGCCCGGACGCCGAGGCGCTGCGCGCGCAGGGTGTCGGTGCGGTCTTCACTCCCGGGACGCCTACGACGGCCATCGTCGACTACCTGCAAGAGCACGCGGTCGCCGGGTGACGTCGATCGACGTCAGCACGCACGGCCGCGTCTCGGTCGTGACCGTGAACCGCCCGGCCGTGCTCAACGCGCTCTCCACCGAGCTGCTCGAGGAGCTGCTCGCGGCCTTCCGCGGACTGGCCGACGACGACGAGTGCGGAGTCGCCGTGCTCACGGGCGCCGGCGATCGCGCCTTCATCGCGGGCGCCGACATCGCCGAGCTGGCCACGAAGACGCCGCTGATGGCGCGCAAGTACTCCGAGCACGGGCAGGATCTCTCGCACCTGCTCGAGACGATGCGCAAGCCGACGATCGCCGCCGTCAATGGCTATGCGCTGGGCGGCGGCTGCGAGATGGCGCTGGCCTGCGACCTGCGCTTCGCCTCGACGACGGCGCGCTTCGGCCAGCCCGAGATCAACCTCGGCATCATTCCCGGGCTGGGGCGGCACGCAGCGCCTGGCGCGCACGGCGACGATCAGCTTCGCCAAGGAGCTCGTGCTCACGGGTCGCATGGTCGAGGCCGACGAGGCGCTCGATCGCGGGCTCGTGAACGCGGTCTTCGAGCCCGACGAGCTGCTGCCGCGCACGCTCGAGATCGCGCAGGAGATCGCCGCCAAGAGCCCGATCGCGCTGGCCTATGCCAAGGAGGCGACCAATCGCTCGCTGCACGGCGATCTGGGCGCGAATCTCGTGCACGAGGCCGATCTGTTCGCGATCCTCTTCTCGACCGACGATGCTCGCGAGGGCCTGACGGCCTTCACCGAGAAGCGCCCTGCGCGCTTCGTCGGCAGCTGACGGCGGTCAGTCGTCCTCGATGCGGACGCGGTTCGCGACGAGCGCGCCGCCCTTGCCCGCCGTCGCCCAGACCGTCACGTTGAGGCCGGCGACGAGCGCGTCCCCGCCGACCTTGCCCGTGCCCTGCGCGATCGCCGCGTCGTCGGCCAGGGTCAGCATCAGCGACTGCTGCACGCGCTCGGTGTGGCCGCCCCTGACGATGCTCGCGGTGCGCACGCGCACGAGCCGCGGCCTTGTCGCCGCGGGCGCTCCAGGTCACGACGCCCGTCAGGCGCAGCTTGCCCGGCACGCGCGGTCGCGGGCCTGCGCGGCCGCGGGCAGCCGGCGCGCGCTCGCCAGCAGCTCGTAGGGATCGACCGGCGCGCCGCCGCCCGGCCGGTAGACGAAGCCGAGTTGCGGGCGCTTGGCGGTCGCCGACCCGGAGAAGCCGCTCTTGCCGATCGGCTGCCCCTGCTTGACGCGCTGGCCGTCGCGAATGGACGGCAGGTAGGCGCTCTTGCGATTGCCGTCGCGCCCGAGGTGCAGGTAGACGAACTGATTGCCGTCGGCGGTGGTCAGCACGACGCTCCAGCCGCCGCTGCCGCGCCAGAGCATCCGCACGCGCCCCGGCACGGAGGCCACGACGGGCGTGCCCGGAGCCACGGCGATCGAGTTCCCGCGCTGCCGCAGGCTGCCGCGCAGCGTCCCGTAATCGTCATGCCAGGCGAGCACCGGCCCGGCAACGGGAAACACGATGTTGGACGTGTCGGCACTCGCGACGCAGGCACGAGCGCGAGCGCCAGATGCCGCCAGAACGGCCGGCCGTGAGAGCAGCGCCATGCTCAGGGCATAGCACACGATCGGCGCGGAGCCGGGGTTCGGGGCGGCCAAATGACACTCGCCGCGAGTGCCACTTGGCCGACCGCACTCACGTCGCCGACCCGACCGAACCTCATTCGAGGTCAGGAGCGCGCCACCGGCGAGGGTGCAGATCGGCCGGCGCGGCGTCGCACCGTGGTGGCCGATCCAGGCTGCACCCGGGTCGTTGGTGCCTGCATGCAGGGAGTCTTCGCGGCAGGGCGGCCAAGTGACACTCGCCGCGTGTGCCACTTGGCCGCTCGAGGCCCGCCGATCGGTATCCTCACGACCGTTGCGCGGGCGGTGGGCGTCCGCGTGGAGCAATGAGGAGCCGGGTGCGTTGAAGATCGCCGTATGCGTCAAGGAGGTGCCGGACGCGACCGCTCCCAAGCGGATCGATGCGGGCACCAAGAGGCTCGACCGCTCCGGCGAGAAGACGATGAACCCGTACGACTCGCACGCCCTCGAGGAGGCCGTGCGGCTGAAGGAGGGCGCGGCGGGCGAGGACAGCCAGATCACGGCGCTCTGCATGGGCCCGGAGGGCGCGCTGCGCACGCTGCACAAGGCGCTCTCGCTGGGCGCCGACGATGCGCTGCTGATCAGCGATCCGGCGCTCGAGGGCGCGGACATCGCCGCGACCGCGCGGGTGCTCGCCGCCGCGGCCAAGCACCTCGGCGCCGATCTCGTGCTGCTCGGGCAGCAGGCCTCGGACTCCGACTCCTACGTGATGGCCGCGGCCGTCGCCGAGCACCTGCAGCTTCCGCTCGTGACGCAGGTCGCGCGGCTCGAGCTGACGGGCGACGGCATCAGCGCCAAGCGCCAGACCGAGACGGGCTACGACGTCGTCGAGGCGCCGCTGCCGGCCGTGATCTCCGTCTCCGACGCGATCAACGAGCCGCGCTACGCGTCGCTCAAGGCGATCATGGGCGCGCGCAAGAAGCCGCAGACGCAGATCGCGCTCGCCGATCTCGGCGTGGCCGCCGGAACCGGGCACCGAGGTGCTCGAGCTGACGCCTCCGCCCGCCAAGGAGGGCGGCCGGCGCATCGAGGACGAGGGCGGCTCCTCGGCCGAGGAGATCCTGGCGTTCCTGCTCGAGCGGAAGGCGATCTGATGGCCGACATCCTTGTCTTCTGCGAGCAGCGCGACGGCGACGGTCGGCGCCAGCTCGCTCGGGCTGCTCGAGGAGGCTGCGCGGATCGCGCCCGGAGCTCGGTGCCGGCGTCGCCGCGGTCGTCTGCGGACAGGGCCTGGACGACGCGCAGATGGCCGCGCTCGGCGGGCACGGCGCGAGCACCGTCTACGTCTGCGACGACGCCGCGCTGGCGCAGTCGCTGCCGCAGCCGATGGTCGACGCGCTGGCCGGCGTGCTCGACGCGCAGCCGCACGATCTGGTGCTGCTGAGCGCGAGCGTGCTCGCCTCCGACGTGGCCGCGGGGCTCGCGGCGCGCCTGGGCGTCGGCATCATCGTGGACGCGATCGAGCTGCACGCCGAGGGCGGCCGCCTCGTCACGCGCCGGCCAGGGCTCGGCGATTCCGTGCTCGCGCACTGCGCGCTCGTCGGCGACCGCGGCGTGATCGTCGCGCGCGCCAACACGTATGCGCCCGGCGACGGCGCGGGCGGCTCGGCCGCGGTGCAGCGCGTGCCGGTGACGACGCAGGCCTGGTCGAGCGCGGCGCGCGTCACGGGCCACGAGGCCGCCGAGGCCTCCGCGGTCGACATCTCCGAGGCCGAGGTGCTCGTGGCCGGCGGGCGCGGCCTCGGCGGGCCCGAGAACTTCGCGCTCTGCGAGGAGCTCGCCAAGGCGCTCGGGCGGCGAGGTCGCCGCGACGCGGGCCGTCGTGGACGCCGGCTGGTACCCGTACGCGGCGCAGGTCGGGCAGACCGGCAAGACGGTCTCGCCGCGCCTCTACGTCGCCTGCGGCATCTCGGGCGCGATCCAGCACAAGGTCGGCATGGCGGGCGCCGAGACGATCGTCGCCATCAACAAGGACGCGAACGCGCCGATCTTCGACTTCTGCGACCTCGGGCGTCGTCGGGCGACGTGCATCAGGTGCTGCCGCGCCTGACCGAGCTCGTGCGCGCCCAGCGCGGCGCGTAGATGCGCGTTGACCCGATCGGGGGATCTTCAGGCACCCGGTCGGGGGCTCCTGTAAAACACATATCAGCTATCACTTTCATGCTGAATTCCGTAACTACCCCCACCGGAGTCTGCCGGAGCGGTCGGTGAAGGCGCGGGTGGCGGCCCATCGCCGCACCCTCGCCCTCTGGCTTGCGGCGGCCATCATCGCCAGCGCGGCGATCGCGCTCTGCGTGGGGGTGCTCGCCACCCGCACGGACTCGCTGCAGGCGCTCGACCTGCCCGCTCTCGTGCTCTTCGGGGCGATGCTCGCTCCTGGTGCCCGCCGCCGCGCTCGCGCTCGCCTGGCGCGCCTTCGCGCGGGCCGGGCGCCAGCGCTCGGAGGTCGAGGCGCTGCTCGCGATCATGCGCGACGTGCATGCGGCGGCCGGCACCGAGGCTGCGGCGGGAGTGCTGCTGGAGCACGTGCGCTCGCTGGTCGGCGCCGACGGCGCCGCGCTCGTGCTGCACACCGCCGAGGGGCGCGTGCTGCGCGCGCAGGTGGACGGCCGCGAGCGGGCGCGCCGCTCGCTCACGGGCGAGACCACGCTGCCCGAGCGCACGCTGCTCGACGAGCTCGCGCACGCCTCGGTGATCGACCTCTCGCACACCCGGCCCGAGCGCCGCATGGGACTCACCGGCCTCGGCCTGCCCGCCGCGATCGTCGTCGCGTTGCGCGGGGAGAAGCGCGTCGTCGGCATGCTCGCCGTCGAGCGCAGCGATGCGTTCGGGCCGCGCGAGCGCCGCCTGCTCGAGACGGTCGGCGTCGCACGCGGGCAGCGCGCTCGAGAGCGGTCAGACGGCGCGCGCGCTGGCGGCCGTGACGGAGCTCAAGGAGCGCCTGGCGCACGAGGCGCGGCACGACCCGCTCACGGGTCTCGCCAACCGCTCGCTCTTCTCGCTGCGCGTCGAGGCGGCGCTCACCCGCGAGGGCACCGCGCCCGCCGTGCTGTTCCTCGATCTGGACGACTTCAAGAGCGTCAACGACACGCTCGGGCACGCGGCGGGCGATGCGCTGCTCGTCACGGTCGCCGAGCGCCTGCGGGCGCTCGCTGCGCGAGGAGGACCTGGCCGCGCGCCTGGGCGGCGACGAGTTCGCGGTGCTGCTCGAGCACGCTCCGACGACCGTCGAGGCCGAACGGGCCGCCGAGCGCGTCCTGGGTGCGCTGCTCGAGCCGCTCACGGTCGAGGGGCGCGCCATCCGCGTGCGTGCCAGCATCGGCGTGGCGCTGGCGAGCGTGGGCGCCTCCTCGGCCGACGAGCTGCTGCGCAACGCCGATCTCGCGATGTACACGGCCAAGGCGGGGGGCCGGTCGCGCATCGCGATCTTCTCGCCCGGCATGCACGACGCCGAGCTGGCGCGGCACGCGCTCGTCGACGACCTGCGCGAGGGCATCGCACACGGACTCATCCAGCCCTACTTCCAGCCGCTGCTCGATCTCGGCAGCGGCCGCAGCTGGGCGGTCGAGGCGCTCGCACGCTGGCACCATCCGCGCCTCGGCTTGCTGCTGCCCGAGCGCTTCATCGAGCTCGCGGAGGAGACGGACCTGATCAACGAGCTCGGCCGCGGCATGCTGCGCGCGGCCTGCAGGCAGGCCGCGCTCTGGCGCGCCACGATTCCCGGCGCCGAGGAGCTCGTGGTCGCGGTCAACGTCTCGCGGCACGAGCTCGAGGACGTGCGCTTCGCCGATGTCGTCGCCGAGACGCTGGAGTGGGAGAACCTGCCCGCGCAGGCGCTCATGCTGGAGCTGACCGAGAGCGCGGTCGCCTCCGACGCCGACGCCGTGGTCGAGCGCTGCTGGGCGCTGCGCGAGCTCGGCGTGCGCCTGGCCGTGGACGACTTCGGCACCGGCACGTCGTCGCTGGCCGAGCTGCGCAACCTGCCCGTCGACGTGCTCAAGCTGGCCAAGCCGTTCGTCGACGCGCTCGAGACGCGTCCCGGCGAGCGCGAGTTCGTGCGCGTGATCGTCGAGCTCGGGCGCGTCCTGGGTCTCACGGTCGCGGCCGAGGGCGTCGAGACCGAGGGCCAGCTGGCGCTGCTGCGGAGCTCGGCGTCGACGTCGCGCAGGGCAACCTGATGGCCGCCGCGGAAGCCGCGGCGGCGATCGAGCATCACCTGCGCCTGCCGCCGGAGATCGCCGCGGCCTGACCGGTCAGGAGGCTCAGGTCAGCGTGTACTCGGGCCCCGAGCCGCCCTCGGGCGGCGTCAGGCGCCCGCCCTTGGCGGTGATCGCCCCGCACTGGACGCAGTTGGACGGCGTCACCTCGAGCTCGACGAGGCCGTCCTCGCCCTCTGCGCCGACCTCGTAGACCTGCGCCGGGCAGAGGTTGGCCCAGGCGGTGGCGAGCTCGCGCGGCACCCGGCGCTGGATGCGCAGGTGGTCGGGCTGGTCGTCGCGGCTGCGGTTGCCGCTGGCGAAGACCGACGAGAGCTTGTCGAACGTCAGCTGTCCGTCGCGCTCGCCGTACGTCCGGCCGCTGTCGATGAGCGGCTGCTCGGCGTCGGGGTGCGTGGCCAGCCGCCAGGGCGGTAGATCGCCGCGCAGCGTGTCCATCGCGCCGCCCCAGGCGCCGCCGATGATGAGGCCGTGCCGGAACGCCTGGCGCATGTTCCGGTAGCGGTGCAGGTCGTGGTAGATCTCGGAGTTGCGCACCTGCGCGTCGTACTGCGAGAGCGCTCCGGCAGCCGACAGATCGACGCCCGCGGCGAGCGCCCGGTAGATCGTCTCGGCCGCCAGGATGCCGCTGCGCAGGGCGTAGTGGACGCCCTTCAGGCGCGGGACGTTGACGAACCCCGCGGCGTCGCCGAGGATCACGGCGCCGGGCGGCGACACGCTCGCGGGCAGCGACCAGAAGCCGCCCTCGGGGATCGCCTTGGCGCCCCAGGCGACGCGCTCGCCGCCCTCGAGCATCTTGCGGAAGAGCGGGTGCTGCTTGACGTCCTGCAGCAGGTCGTGCACCGAGAGCGAGGCGTCGGCGTAGTCGAGGCCGACGACGAGCCCGAGGCAGAGCGTGTCGGGCCCCATCGGGTAGGCGAACGTGCCGCCGAACTCGCGGATAGCGCGCCTGCCGCTTGAGCGGCCAGCCGAGCGTGTGCACCACGCGGTCGAGCGGGCGCTCGACGCGCCACACCTCCTTGACGCCGAGCGCGTAGATCTGCGGATTCTCGGGCTGCAGGCCGAAGTGCTCGACGGCCGCCGCCGAGAGCATCCCCTGCACGCCGTCGGCGAGCACCGTGGCCCGGGCGGTCAGCTCGGCGCCGGGCTCGAACGTGGGCAGCTCCTCGCCCTCGCCGGCCGCGCCCCTTGTCGCCGGTGCGGATGCCGCGCACGGCGCCGTCGGCCACGAGCAGTCGCTGCGCATCGGTCTCGGGCAGCACCATCACGCCGAGCGCCTCGGCCTGCTCGGCCATGAAGCGCGCGAGCCGGGCCAGCGAGAAGACGTGGTTGCCCTTGTTGTGCATCGGCGGCGGCACGAGCGGCAGCCGCGCGGCGTGCGAGCGCGTGAGCAGGTACACGGCCTCGCGCTCGACCGGCCCGTAGCTCGTCATCTCCGAGAGCGGGATGCCCGGGAACAGCTCGAGCAGCGGCGCCGGCTGCACGACGGCGCCCGAGAGCTGATGCGCGCCGACGGCGCGCCCCTTGTCGACGAGCGCGATCGGCACCTCGCCGAGCGACTCGCCGAGCGCCGGGTCGGCCTCCAGCAACTGCGCCAGCCGCACCGCGCAGGCCAGCCCGGCCGGCCCGCCCCCGACGATCGCGACGCCCGACCTCGAGTTGCTCGTCGGCCGGCGCCTCCGGCGCGGCGACGACCTCGGACACCGCGAACGGCGGCGGGTAGTCAGCGGGCGCGATCGGCATCGCGGCCATCCTACTCAGAGCGGTGCTCGGGGGGCTTCGGACGGGCCAAGTGACACTCGCGGCGGATGCCAATTGACACTCGCCGCGAGTGCCACTTGGCCGACCGGAGTCCCGTCTACTCTCAGCGCGATGCCGATCGACCTCCGCTCCGACACGGTCACGCGCCCGACGCCCCGCGATGCGCGAGGCGATGGCGCGCGCGCCGCTCGGCGACGACGTCTATGGCGAGGACGAGACCGTCAACGAGCTGGAGCGCCGGGCCGCCGAGATGTGCGGCCGCGAGGCGGCGGTCTTCGTGCCCTCGGGGACGATGGCCAACCAGATCGGCGTCGGCCTCTGGGCCGGACGCGGGGACGAGGTCTTCTCGCACTCGCAATTCGCACGTGCTGCTCGACGAGGCCGGCGGCGTGGCCGCGCTCTGGGGGGCGCAGACGCGCTGGCTGCAGGGCACGGGCTCCGCGCTCGACGTCGATGAGTTGCTGGATGCCGTGCCGGAGGATCCGAGCGACGTCCATCGCCCGGTGGCGCGGCTCCTCTGCATCGAGAACACGCACGCGGTCTCGGGTGGGCGCGTCTGGGATCCGCAGGTGCAGGCGAACGTGATCGGGCGCGCGCACGAGCTCGGGCTGCGCGTGCACATGGACGGCGCGCGCCTGGCCAACGCCGCGGTCGCGCGCGGCTGCAGCCTGGCCGAGGCGAGCGCCGGTGCCGACAGCGTGTCGTTCTGCTTCTCGAAGGGGCTGGGCGCGCCGGTCGGGTCGATCCTGGTCTCCTCCGCGGAGGCGATCGCCCGCGCGCGCCGGCTGCGCAAGCTGCTCGGCGGCGGCATGCGCCAGGCCGGAGTGCTCGCCGCCGCCGGTCTCTACGCGCTCGACAACAACATCGAGCGCCTGGCGGAGGACCACGCACGGGCGCGCGCGCTGGCGACTGCCCTGGCCGATTGCCCGCGCGTATCGGTCGATCCCGCGACGGTCGAGACCAACATCGTCCGGGCCGAGCTGCGCCGCGACGAATCCGCTCAGGGAGTCGTCGACGAGTTGGCCGCCGCGGGCCTGCTGTGCATCACGCTCGACCGCCGCACGCTGCGCTTCGTGACCCATCTCGACGTCGATGACGAGGGGCTGGCAAGGGCGGGGGAGATCGCCGCCCGCGTGCTAACCTGAGCCCAATGCGCCCCGAGATTCACCCGACCTATGAAGCCGCTCATGTCCGTTGCTCCTGCGGCAATGAGTTCATGACGCGTGCGACGAAGTCGGAGATCCACGTCGAGATCTGCAGCGAATGCCACCCGTTCTACACGGGCAAGCAGAAGCTGATCGACAGCGGTGGGCGCGTGGAGCGGTTCCGCCAGCGCCAGGCTCGTGCGCAGGCGGCGGAGGCCGAGGCAGCGGCCGCCGAAGCCGCAGGAATCACGTGACCCAGTTGATCGCCGCCTGATATGGCGTCGATTGGCGGACAGGCGGTTCTCGAGGGCGTGATGATGCGCGGCCCGTCGAGCTGGGCCGTGGCCGTGCGCCGTCCCGACGGCCGCATCTCCGAGGTCGCGCACGACGTCGAGTCCGTCGCCGTGCACCGCCGCTGGCTGCGCCTGCCGATCATCCGCGGCGTCGTCGCGCTCGGCGAGTCGCTCGCGATCGGCATGCGGGCGCTGTCGGTCTCCGCGCGCTACTCCGTCACGGACGAGGACCAGGACGACGCCTCCGAGGAGCTGAGCCGCTGGGCCATGGTCGGCGCGTTCGTGTTCGCGATCGGCTTCTCGCTCGTGCTCTTCAAGGTCTCGCCCGCGCTCGTCACGAACTGGATCAACCCGGACAACACCTGGATCTTCCTGCTTGCTGGAGGGCGCCATCCGCGTCGGGATCCTCGTGGCCTACCTGGCGCTGATCGGATGCTTCGGCGAGCTGCGGCGCGTCTTCCAGTACCACGCCGCCGAGCACAAGGCGATCAATGCCTACGAGGACGGCGCCGCCCTCGAGCCCGAGGTCGTGCAGAGCTACAGCCTCATCCACGTCCGCTGCGGCACCGCCTTCCTGCTCTGGGTGATGATCATCGCGATCCTCGTCTTCTCCTTCCTGGGCGCGGCCGCCGCTCATGTGGCTGCTGATCTCGCGCATCGCGCTGCTGCCGCTGATCGCCGGCATCGCCTACGAGGTCATCCGCCTCGCGGCGCGCTTCCAGCGCTTCGCCCTCGTGCGCGCCGTGCTCGCGCCCGGTCTCTGGCTGCAGCGCCTGACGACGCGGGAGCCGACGCTCGATCAGGTCGCGGTCTCGATCCGCGCGCTCGAGAGCGTGCTGGCCGCCGAGGGCCGGTCGACCGCCCCGGGCGCAAGCCGCGTCGAGGTCATGGCCTGAGGTAGGGCGGGCCGTGGACGCCGACGCACTCCGCGCCGTGCAGGCGCCCCTCAAGCAGCAGTACCGGGACGATCCCGACGCCGCGGTCCTCACGCTCACCGCGGAGGGCGACATCGACGATGCGGGCATCGCCTGCAAGGTCGAGACGGGCCGTGCGCTCGTGACGGCCGGTCTCCATCCGGCGACCGGCGGCAGCGGCCTCGAGGCCTGTTCGGGCGACATGCTGCTGGAGGCGCTCGTGGCCTGCGCGGGCGTGACGCTCAAGGCGGTCGCGACGGCGATCGGCGTCGAACTCACGTCAGCGCACCTGCGCGCCGAGGGCGACCTGGACTTCCGCGGCACGCTCGGCGTCGATCGCGAGGCGCCGGTGGGCTTCAGCGACATCCGCCTGCGCTTCGACGTCGTGAGCGACGCCTCGCAGGAGCAACTCGATCAGCTCCTCAAGCTCACGGAGCGCTACTGCGTCGTGCTTCAGACGCTGCGCGCGGCGCCGCCGGTGTCGGCGGCGCTCACGTCGCTGTAGACCCTGACCTCGAGCGTCAGGCCCTCGATCTTCTCGATCACGACGCGTGCATTGAGCGCTGCGCCGGTTGCGCAGCGCGCCTTCCAGCGCTCGCCGTCGATCGTCACCTGACCGACCGGGTCGAGCTCGCGCACGACGATGGCCTCGCGGCCGATCAGCGTGTGCGAGCCGATCGTGGAGCGCTTGCGCGCCAGCTTCAGGCCCCAGGTGATCTCCACGATCTCGATCAGCGCACCGCAGATCACGACGATCAGCCCCCAGGGCGAAGGCAGGATGAAGAGCGCGAGCAGGATGGAGACGATCAGGGCGATACCCGGCAGTATGCTGCCCGGCCGGATGGCGACGAACATTCGCAAGCTCGTCCTGGCCCAGGTACTGCTGGGTTCGCCGGCTGTCAGCCCCGATGGGCGGCACGCGCTTCTACACACGCCGGATCGCGCAGCCGAGCGGTTACCGGCGCCACCTCTGGACCGTCCCGCTGGATGGCGGCCGGGCGCGCGCGCTGACAGACGGCGACGTGCGCGACTCCGCGGCCAGGCTCGCGCCGCAGGGCGACCGCGTGCTCTTCCTGCGCGGCAAGCAGGTCTGGGCGCTGCCGCTCGCCGGAGGCGATGCCGAGCAGCTGACGGCGCTGCCGCACGGCGTGAGCGCATTCGCGCTCTCGGCCGACGGCAAGCGCCTCGCGCTGGCCGCGGGGGCGCCGGAGACGCGCTTCGCGGTCGGGCCTCTGCCTACCGCAGGCGAGCCGCTGGCGCGCGTGATCGACCGCGTCGATTGGCGGCTCGACGGCGACGGGTACCTCGACCGCCACACGCATCTCTTCGTCCAGACGGCCCGCGCCGGTGCGCGGGCGCGGCGCGTGACGCGAGGCGACTGGTCGGTCGAGAGCTTTGCCTGGTCGCCCGACGGGAAACGGCTCGCCTTCACGGCGGATCCGCGCGAGTGCGCCGACCTCGCCGCCGCGCCTGCCGTCTACGCCGTGGCCGCGCAGGGTGGAGAGCCGGTCGAGCTCGCTCGTCTGGCCGGCTCGTGCAGCGACGTCGCCTGGTCGCCCGACGGCGAGCACGTCGCCTTCCTGGGCATCGACGAGGCGGGCGAGCCGTACGGGTCCGAGGCGTCGCTCTGGGTCGTGCGGTCGGCCGGTGGCGAGGCGCCGCGCGATCTCGCGCCCGGCCGCCATCTCCATCTGGCCCTGGTGTACGGCTCCGACCTCATCGACTACGACGTCGACGGCGGGAGCGGCCTCACCTGGGACGGCAACGGCGCGGTGCTGTCACCGCTCACGCTGTCCGGGCACACGGCCGTCTGGAGCTTTCCGCTCGCGGGCGAGCCGGCACCGCACACCGCACCTGGGCACGTCCACGGCTACGCGGCCGGCGGCGGCCGGCTGGTCACGTTCCGCGCCGCCGGGGCGGGCGCGATCGAGTTGCACGCCGAGCGGCCCGGCGCGGCGCCCCGCCGACTGACGCGCGATGGCACGGCCTGGCAGCGCCCGCTGGCGGGCGTCGCCTACGAGGACGTCACGGTGCCAGGTCCGGCGGGGCCGATCCGCGCCACGGCCGTCGCGCTCCGCGGCGCCGGTCGCAAGGCCCTCCCGCTGGTGCTCTCGATCGTCGGCGGGCCAGGCTCCAGCTGGGGCCCCGAGCCGTGGCTTCCCGACTGGGTGCTCGCGGAGGCCGGAGCGCGGGTGATCTGCCCCGACCCGCGCGGCTCGGGCAGTTACGGCCGCGCCTGGCTGGAGGCGATCAGCGGAGCGTGGGGGGACGCGGACGCGGCCGACGACCTCGCCTGCATCGACTGGGCGGTGGGGGAGGGGCTCGCCGATCCTGCCCGTCTGGGCGTGACGGGGCTCTCCTACGGCGGCTTCATGACGCAGTGGCTGATCGGCCAGGACGAACGCTTCCGCGCCGCGGTGGCGGTCAACGGCGTGGCCAACCAGATCTCTGCCGCCGGCAACTGCGACCAGGGCGCGCTGTGGACGCCGCGCCTGGGCTGGGAGCGCCCGCCGGCCGACACGGAGCGCCTCTGGCAGCAGTCGCCGCTGGCCCATGCGGATCGCATCACGACACCGCTCCTGATGCTGCAGGGCGAGGCCGACCTGCGCTGCCCGCCCGCCGACAACGAGCAGCTCTTCGTCGCCCTGCGCGCCCTCGGCAAGCCGGTGGAGTACGTCCTCTACCCCGAGGAGACCCACCTGATGCAGTCGATCGCCCGCCCCGACCGCCGCATCGACATGCTCGAGCGCAAGCTCGCCTGGTTCCGCGCGCACGGCGTGCTCGACCCCGCGTAGAGGCCAAGTGTCACCCGCGGCGAGTGTCGTTGGCCGCGCCGCGCAACCCTGGGCTTCCGAACACTCGGGGTCTGGCCCGTACAGGTGGGGTCTGACCCCAGGTGTACGGGTCTGACCCCAGCTGTTCGTTTCGGCGCCGACGCCACTAGGCATGCCGAAAGGCCCGCTCGTGGCGCGGCGTATGCGTACGAGGGGCGTGGGCGCCTGAGCCCGGCGAAGTCGTAAGAAACGGCATGGACACTGGGATGGACACCCAGGGGTCAGACCCGTACACCTGGGGTCAGACCCGGACTGTTCGGGCCAGACCCCGTTCGTACGGGCCGGAGGCCGTTCGTACGGCCAAGTGACACACGCGGCGAGTGTCATTTGGCGGCTCGCCTACGCTTGAGGCCGATGGAAGAGCTGGTCACGCAGATCGAGCAGGCGCTCGCGGAGGTCGAGCGCGAGCTCTCGGACGCCGCGGTTTCGTCCGACCTGCAGCGGATGGCGCAACTCGGGCGGCGGCACAAGGAGCTGAGCGAGCAGGCTGCGCTCGGGCAGCGCTGGCGTGCCGCCAGCCAGGGAATCGCCGATGCGCGCGGACTGCTGGAGAGCGAGAGCGATCCCGAGATGCGCTCCTATCTCGAGGCCGAGCTCGCTTCCAGCGAGGAGGCGCTGGGCGCCGTCGAGGAGGAGTTGCGGCTGGCGCTGGTCGAGCGCGACCCCAACGACGGTCGCGACGTCATCATCGAGCTGCGCCCCGGCGCGGGCGGTGACGAGGCCGCGCTCTTCACGGGCGACATCTACAAGATGCTGACCGAGTACGCCGCGCGGCTCGGCTTCAAGACCGAGACGCTCTCGTCGACGGGCAGCGAGCAGGGCGGATTTCGCGAGGTCACGTTCGAGGTGACGCGGGGACGGCGCCTACTCGATCTTCAAGTGGGAGTCGGGTGTGCACCGCGTCCAGCGCGTGCCCGAGACCGAGTCGCAGGGTCGTATCCACACCTCGACGATGACCGTCGCGGTGCTGCCGGAGGCCGAGGAGGTGGAGGTGGATCTGCCGGCCAAGGACATCAAGATCGACGTCATGCGCTCGACGGGCCCCGGCGGCCAGTCGGTCAACACCACCGACTCCGCGGTGCGCGTGACGCATCTGCCGACGGGCATCGTCGTGGCCTGCCAGGACGAGCGCTCGCAGATCCAGAACCGCGAGCGCGCGCTCAAGATCCTGCGCGCCCGCCTCTACGAGCGTGCGCTCGAGGAGCGCAACGCGGCCGAGGCGGCCGAGCGGCTGTCACAGATCGGAACCGGCGAGCGCTCCGAGAAGATCCGCACCTACAACTATCCCGAGCGGCGTGTCACCGACCATCGCGTCAAGTTCACGTCGCACAATCTGGACGCCGTGCATGGCCGGCGATCTCTCGGCCTTCACCCAGGCGCTCCAGGACGAGGATCGCCGGCGGAAGCTCGAGGTCGCGAGCAGCGCGTGAGCACGGTCCGCGAGCTGCTCGGGCCCGCGCGGGAGTACCTGGAGGGCAAGGGCGTGCCCTCGCCGCGCCTCGACGCCGAGTATCTGCTGGCTCACGTGCTCTCGGTCAAGCGACTCGACCTCTACCTCGACCACGACAGCCCGCTCGAGCCCGCCGAGGTGGATCGCCTGCGGGAGCTGGTGCGGCGCCGCGGCAAGCGCGAGCCCCTGGCCTACGTGCTGGGGAGCTGGAGCTTCTACGGGCTCGAATTGCACTGCGATGCGCGCGCGCTCGTCCCCCGGCCCGAGACCGAGGTGCTCGTCGAGCGCTGCCTCGCGCTGCTCGAGGGACAGGAGCACCCCGCGATCGTCGACGTCGGCACCGGGACGGGCGCGATCGCACTCGCACTCGCGGCGCGCATTCCGGGCGCGGCGGTCACCGCAGTCGATCTCTCGCCCGGCGCGCTCGCCCTGGCCGCCGAGAACGCCGCCGCCAACGATCTGGAGGGGCGCGTGGAGCTGCTCGAGGGCGATCTGCTGCAGCCCGTCGCCGGGCGGCAGTTCGACCTGGTCGTGTCGAACCCGCCCTATGTCGCCCCCGGCGAAGACGTCGACCCGGAGGTCGCCGACTACGAGCCCGCGCTGGCCGTGTACGCCGAGCACGGCGGCCGCGCGATCCTCGAGCGCCTCGCCACGGACGCCCCGGGCGTCCTGCGAGCGGGCGGGTACCTGGTCGCAGAGGTCGGCGAGGGCCAGGCGCCGTGGTTCGCCGAGCACCTCGGATCGCTCGGCTACCGCGGCGCCCGGATCACACCCGACCTGCGCGGCATCGAGCGCGTGGTCGAGGCGCAGCGGCCTGCCTGACCGTCGCGGGTGCGGGTGCTGAAGGCGTTCGAGCGTCCAAGTGACACACGCGGCGAGTGTCATTTGGCCATACCGGCCCCGCTATGAACCCGGCGCCCGGGGGTATCCTGACCCCGTGCCGCTGCGCCTCGACCTCGCCGAGCCGCGCGTCGACCTCGCGCCGCTTGTCGCCGCGCTCGCCGAGGGCGCTTGCGCCGTCATCCCGACGGACACCGTCTACGGGCTGGTCTGCGCCGCCGGGCTGCCCGAAGCGTGTGCGCGCCTGAGTGCGCTCAAGGGGCGCGATCCGGCGCAGGCCTCCACGGTCATGTTCGCGGGCACGGAGGCTGCGGAGGTGCTGCTCGCGCCGCTCGAGCCGGCGCTGGCGGGACGGGCGCGCGCGCTCGTGGCGCGCGGGGCGACCGTGCTCGTGCCCAATCCGGACGGGCGCTATCTCCACCTCTGCGGCGATCATCCGGAGCGCATCGGATTGCGCGTGTCGGCGTTTCCGCCGGTGCTCGCGAGCGCGCTGGCGAGCGCCGGGCCGATCCTCGCCACGTCGGCCAACCTGCACGGCGGGGCCGACCCGCGCACGCTGGCCGAGTCCCCGAAGCGCTGGCGGCGGCCTGCGCCGTCCTCGTCGACGGCGGCCCCGCGGCGGCCGGCCGTTCCTCGACCGTGCTCGACCTGTCCGCCACCCGACCCGTCATCCTGCGCGAGGGGGCGCTCGCCACGGCGGACGCACTCGCGCTCATCGCCTGATGCCACGCCGGAAAGAGCCCACGTGACGCACACGCTCGACGACCTGCGCAACCTCGGCCTGGCCGAGATCGACCCCGAGATCGCTCGCCTCTGCGATGCGGAGCTCGCGCGCCAGCGCGATCAGCTCGAGCTGATCGCGTCGGAGAACTTCACCTGGCCGGCCGTGCTCCAGGCCGTCGGCTCGGTGCTGACCAACAAGTACGCCGAGGGCCTGCCCGGGAAGCGCTACTACGGCGGCTGCGAGGTCGTGGACGAGGTCGAGGAGCTCGCCATCGCACGCGCCAAGGCGCTCTTCGGCGCCGAGCACGCCAACGTCCAGCCGCATTCCGGTGCGAGCGCGAACATGGCCGCCTACTACGCCGTGCTCGACCCGGGCGATTCGGTGCTCGGCCTGCGCCTCGACCACGGCGGCCATCTCACGCACGGCCTCAAGGTCAACTTCTCCGGCCGCTATTACCGGTTCCACGGCTACTCGGTGCGCCGCGAGGACGGGCGCATCGATCTCGACGAGGTGCGCGCGCTGGCGCTCGAGCACCGGCCGAAGCTGATCGTCGCGGGCGGCTCGGCCTACCCCCGCGAGATCGACGCGCGCGCCTTCCGCGAGATCGCCGACGAGGCCGGGGCGCTGCTGATGGTCGACATGGCGCACTTCTCGGGCCTCGTCGCCGCCGGGCTGCACCAGAACCCGGTCGAGTCGGCCGACATCGTCTGCTCGACCACGCACAAGACCCTCGCCGGGCCGCGCGCGGGATTCATCCTGTGCCGCGAGGAGCTGGCGCAGCGCATCGACCGCGCCGTCTTCCCCGGCCTGCAGGGCGGGCCGCTCTGCCACGTCACGGCCGCCAAGGCGGTCTGCTTCGCGATCGCGATGACCGAGCCCTACCGCGACTACCAGCGTGCGGTCAAGGCCAACGCGGCCGCGCTCGCCGAGGGCGTGACGGCGCAGGGCGGCGAGCTCCTCACGGGAGGCACCGACACGCACCTCGTGCAGCTCGACCTGCGCAACAGCGCGCTCTCCGGCAAGGACATGGAGGAGCGGCTGCACGACATCCTGATGACGGTCAATCGCAACACCGTGCCGTTCGACGAGCGCCCCCCGACCATCGCCTCGGGCGTGCGCATCGGCACGCCGGCGGCGACCATGCGCGGTCTCGACGAGGCCGACGCGCGGGAGGTCGGCAGCGTGATCGGCGACGCCATCGCACCCGACGCCGACCTGGGCGCCCTGCGCGCCCGCATCGAGGCGATTCTGGTGCGGCGCCCGCTCTACCGCGAGCTGCAGCACGGCGCGCTGGCACTGGCGAGCCGCACATGAGCGGTCGCGTGGTCGTGCTGGACCACCCCGTCGTGCGCCACAAGACCACGCTCCTGCGCAGCGTGGACACCGACATGCGCCTCTTCCGCGCGCTCGTGCACGAGATCTCGCTGTTCGTGCTGTACGAGGCGACGCGTCTGCTGCAGACCGAGCCCTACGAGGTGCAGACCCCGATGGCGCCCTACGCGGGCGCGCGGGTGCCCGGCTCGCGGCTCGCGATCGTGCCGGTGCTGCGCGCGGGTCTCGGCATGCTCGACGCCGCGCTCGAGCTGCTGCCGCACGCCCCGGTCGGCTTCGTGGGCGTGACGCGGGACGAGGAGACGCTGCGGCCGGTTCCGTACTACCTCAAGCTGCCGGATGGTCTCACCGGCCGAAGCGTGCTCGTGCTCGACCCGATGCTCGCGACCGGCGGCTCGGCCGCCCATGCCATCGGCCTCTGCCGCGAGGCGGGCGCGCTCGACATCACCCTGGCGGCGCTGATCGCCGCGCCCGAGGGCATCGCCCGCGTGCGCGCCGAGCAGCCGGACGCGCACCTCTGCGTGGCGGCGCTCGACGAGCGCCTCAACGACGTCGGCTTCATCGTGCCCGGGCTGGGCGACGCGGGAGATCGGATGTACGGGACGCTGTGACGCGCGCGGGCCTCATCGCCCTGCTGCTCGCGCTGGCGGCGCTCGTGCCGGCCCAGGCCTGGGCAGGCACGGTGCGCGTGACGAGCGACGCCGAGCTGAGCGCGGCCCTGGCGGCCGCGAAGCCGGGCGACGTGATCCAGCTCGCGCCCGCCGCCTACGCGGCCGTGACGATCGCAGGGCGCGGTGGCCCGGGCGGCGATCTCACGCTGCAGGGGGAGCCCGGTGCGAGCATCGCCGGCATGACGATCACGGGTTCGCAGAGGATCGTCGTGAGCGGCCTCGCCGTGGCTCCGGCGGCGGCGCGCGCGTTCATCAGCGTCGCGACGTCGAGCAACGTGACGTTCCGCGGCATCAGCGTCGACGGCGGCGCGGGCGGGCTCGGCGCGGCGATCGACCTGGCCGCGACCGCGACCGGTGTCGTCATCATCGACTCGACGTTCCTGCACTGCTCCTCGCCGTACTGCATCCGCACGTCCGCACCCGACGCCGTGATCCAGCACAACACCTTCGATGCGCTCGACGACACCGACGCCGTGCACGGCTTCGGCGGCGGCATCATCCGCGGGAACCGCATGGATCACGCGCTGCCGCACGGCGAGGGCAACCACAACGATTTCATCCAGATCGGCGCCGGCGGGCCGTGGACGATCGACGCCAACTGGTTCGGCGTGCGCACGGGCGGTGCGGCCTCCATCTGGCTCGACCCGATCAACGGCGGGCTGATCCACGACGCCGTGATCTCCAACAACATCGTCACCGGTCACGAGACCGGGCAGTACGTCGGCATCTTCGTGGGCGGCGACGGCACTTCGGCCGAGCTCCTGCCGCGCAACATCAGCGTGATCAACAACACCGTCATCTCGGGTCTCTCGAACTCGCTGCGCTTCGGCCAGGCCTACGCGACGCTGCCGCTCGAGCAGCGGCCGCTCGTCGTCAACAACACGGGCGAGCGGCTGGTCGGCATGTGCGATCGGATCCGCAGCGGGCACAACGTCTTCGGCTTCGGCGAGGCCTGCACCCCGACGGACGCGATCGGCAATCCGAACCTCGACGCGAACGGCTATCCCACGGCGGCGAGCACGCTGCTGGTCAACCGCGCCGATGCCTCCGTCACGCCTCCGCTCGACTTCTTCGGGTACGCGCGCACCGTCGGGTTCGCCGGATATCGGGGCCGTCGAGCTCGGTGCCGGGCCGGCACCGGCCGCGCCGCCGGCGAAGACGAAGGCACGCGCGCGCTTCCTCTCGCTGCGCGTGGTGCGCCGGGCGCGCACGACCACCGTCCGCGTGCGCACGAGCAACGCCACGCGCTTCTCCGTGACGGCGCTCGTGCGCGGCCGCGTCGTGGCAACGAAGCTGCACGCGGGCTCCGCGCGCTCGGGAGTCCTGCTGAAGCTCGCAACGCCGCGGCGCGGCCCGCTCGTGATCCGCATCCGCGCCTCGGGGCCGGGCGGCGACGCCCTTCGCGTGCTCAACCGCAAGGCGGCTCCGTGACGCAGGCCCGCCTCGACGCGCTGGTCGCGTTCGGTCTCGCCGCGGTGCTGGCCCTGTGGCTGACGCCGCTCGCGGCCCGGCTCGCGCTCCGCGCCGGGCTGGTCGACCGGCGCACGTCCGAGCGCCGCCTGCACACGCGCCCGATCCCGTTCGGCGGCGGCATCGCGATGTTCGTCGCGGTGGCGGTTCCGGTGCTGCTGCTGCAGCCCTCGCTGGGCGGACGCGCCCACGCCATCCTGCTCGGGGCCTGCGTGTGCGCTGCGGTCGGGCTGCTCGACGATCGCTTCGAGATCCATCCGATCGCCAAGCTCGTCGGCGAGGTCGCCGCCGCGGCCATCGCCGTGAGCGCCGGGGCGACGATCGACCACCTCACGCTGCCGCTGCTCCAGCCGCTCGACCTCGGCCCGCTGCAGTACCCGGTCACGATGCTCTGGATCGTGGCGCTGATGAACAGCTTCAACTTCATCGACGGCATGGACGGACTGGCGGCGGGCGTCGGTGCGATCACCGCCTCGACGTTCGCGATCCTCGCGCTCTCGCTCAACCGCGGGGGCGCGGCCGTGCTGGCAGCGGCGCTGGCGGGCGCGTGCCTCGGCTTCCTGCGCTTCAACTTCCATCCGGCGCGCGTCTTCATGGGCGATGCCGGGTCGCTCACGCTCGGCTACCTGCTGGCGGTGATCGCGGTGCAGGGCGTGCTCAAGACGGCGGCTGCCGTGGCCCTGGTGTTCCCGACGCTCGTCCTGCTCGTGCCGATCTTCGACACCTCGTTCGTCCTGCTGCACCGCCTCAAGTACGGACGCGCGCCCTGGTCGGCCGATGCCAATCACCTGCACCACCGCTTCGTGCGCGTCGGCTTCGGGCAGAGACGGGCCGCGCTTGCGATCTACGCCTGGTCCGCGCTGCTGGCCGTCTGCGCGCTGGCCGTGCGCTTCCTGCCCTGGCACACGCACAACGACGTGAACGTCGGAGCGACGCTGATCCTGGCGGGGCTCGCCGTCTGCGTCCTGATCGCCACCATCTGGATCGTCGTCGTGCTGGAGGTCGTCAAGCAGCGCCATCTGCAGCTGTTCGGGCTCGCGCGGCACACCGACGTGCCGGCCGACATGCCCGTGATCGAGGCCTGGCGCCGTCGCCGCGCCGCGGCGGAGGTCAAGCGCTGAGCACCGATGCGGCGCGGGCCGCAGCGGTGCGGGCGGCGCTCGAGCTGGTCGAGCCGGGCATGCGACTGGGCCTCGGCTCGGGCCGGGCCGTCTGGGGCGTGGCGCGGGGGCTCGGCGCGAGCGGCGCGCGCCCCGAGCTCGTGGTCTGCGCCTCGCCCGAGACGGCGCGCCTGGTGGAGGCGGCGGGGATTCCCGTGGCCTCGCCGGACGAGGCGCCCGAGCTCGATCTCGCGCTCGACGGGGCCGACGAGGTCACGCGCGAGCTGACCGTGCTGAAGGGCGGGGAGGGGCGCTGCTGCGCGAGAAGCTCGTGATCGAATCCGCAGCGCGCTGCGTGATCGTGGCCGAGGCGCGCAAGCTCGTCGGGCACCTCGGCGAGGGCTGGCGCCTGCCGGTCGAGGTCGTCCGCTTCGGCTGGGAGGGCACGCGCGGACGCCTTCTGCGCCTGCTCGCCGATGCCGAGCGGCGCAGCGCGCCCGACGGCTCGCCCTTCGTGACCGACGAGGGCCACTACCTCCTGGACTGCGCGCTGCCGGCCGGAGCCGACCTGACCGAGCTGGCCGCCGCCATCAAGGCCGTGACGGGCGTCGTCGAGCACGGCCTCTTCCTCGAGCAGGCCGAGGCGGCGCTGCTGGGCGCCCCCGACGGCACGCTCGAGCGACTGGTCAGGCCGTGAACTGCACCGGGCTGCGCGAGTCGATGTTCGGGGCGATCATCTCCTTG
This sequence comes from uncultured Actinomycetes bacterium, assembly GCA_963713435.1. GTDB lineage: Bacteria > Actinomycetota > Thermoleophilia > Gaiellales > JALYLC01 > JALYLC01. Next base: position 180,958 of record CAVQLU010000007.1, on the reverse strand, counting down.
ATGATGCGCACGTGCTCGGGATGATCCGCGTACACCTTGAAGGCGTCCACGTCGTCGAACTCCAGGGCGACCGCGAAGCTCGCGTTGCCCTCGCGCAGGCCGAGATCGACGCCGGCGGCGCCGGAGCGAACCTCGGGCAGCGTCGCGGCCAGCGCGTTGATGGCCTCGCAGATGCGCTCGGCCTGACCGGCGGGCGCGTCGGAGCTGAGCTGAAAGGTGACAACATGATGCAGCATGCGGCGACCGTAGCAGCCGCTGTGCGAGCCGCGCGTCACGGCGCACAAGCGACTCCCGTTGCGAGGTCCGCCGGTGGCGTCGATTCGGCTTGCGCGTGCGGTTTTCGGCTGATTCCCCGCGAGCGCGCACCTGTCACGAACTCGCCGTTGCATCTGCTATGTTCCGCGTGCCTGCGGGGTGGTCGCCCACCCGGAGGCAGCACGGGAGGAGAGGGCGGCAGGCAGCGTCATGACCCACGGGAGGCAGGGATCGACGAGCATGCGCCCGCAGCGACCTGGAGAGGCCGATGCGTCGGGCATGGTGGCCGGGTTCTTGCTGCTCAGCGCCATCATCGCCTGCGCGGCGATCGGTGCGCTGATCGGCTGGCCCCTGGGCATCCCGTTGCCGCTGGCACTGGCCGGCGCGGCGGCCGGCATCGTGCTGGGCTTCTATCTCGTGTGGGTTCGTTGGTTCCGTCGACGGTGACCCGGTGAGTGCGGTGACCGAGGGCGTGCCAGCGGCGCCGCCCGAGCGCCCGACGCGCGCGCACTGGTTCCTGGCCTTCCGCTGGATCACGTGGCTGATCCTGCTGCTGGCCCTGCCGGTCTTCATCTGGGCCGGCTGGGACACCGGCGGGTGGCTGCTCTGCGCGGGTCTCTGGACCGTGCAGAAGCTGATCCAGAGCGGCGTCAACCGCTACGTGCTCGACCTCCCGCCGACGCCCGCCGTCGGCGTGGCCGGCTTCGCCTTCCTGACGCGCGCCTGGGGCACGATCATCGTGCTGCTGCTGGCCGAGCACTTCTGGGGCACCGCGGTGGCCATCCCTGCTGCCATCCTGTTCACCGTGCTCTACACGATCGACGTGATGGCGCGCGGGATGGCCTGGGCCGAGTCCAAGCGCGAACCGCGGGAGGGTCAGGCGTGATCCGTCGTCTCTACTGGCTGGCCGGCGTGCTCGCGCTCGCGCTCGCGGCGCCGATGCAGGCCTTCGGCGCAGACGAGCCCAAGACCGATCCCACCAAGGAGTTCCTGCTCGAGCCGTGGATCGAGATCCCGAAGATCGGGCCGTTCGACCTCTCGATCACGAAGGCCGTCTTCTACCTCATCCTCTCGACCACGATCCTGCTCGTCGGCACGCTGCTCGTCGTGCGCAGCCTCAAGCTCAACCCCAAGCGCCTGCAGGCCTTCGTCGAGATCGTCTACGACTTCAGCGAGACCCAGATCGGGCGCGCGTCCCTGCCGCCCAAGACGTACACCACGTGGTTCCCGTACCTGGCCACGCTGTTCCTCTTCATCTGGGTCAACAACATCATCTCGTACCTGCCGCTGCCGGTGGACACCGAGCACAAGATCTGGGGCGTGATCCCGACGCCGAGCTTCTACGCGGCGACCTCGAACCTCTCGGTCACGCTCGCGCTGACGCTCGTGACGTTCTTCGCCACGCACTACGTCGGCATCAAGCAGAACGGCACGGTGCCCTACTTCAAGAGCTGGTTCCCGCCCGTCTCGGGCCCGATCAGGATCCTGATCGTGCCGCTCGAGATCCTCTCGCAGCTGCTGCGGCTGGTCTCGCTCAGCGTCCGGCTGTTTGCGAACATGCTGGCGGGCCACCTGCTCGTCCTGATGTGCGTCTCGCTGATCATCATCATCGGGAACGTCTTCGTGGCCGTGCTCAGCATCCCGGTGGCGGTGTTCTTCTACTGCTTCGAGCTCGTACTCGTCGCCAACCTGCAGGCGTTCATCTTCGCCCTGCTGTCCGGCATCTACATCGGCGCGGCTGCCGAACCGAATCACTGACCCAGGAGGAGACGCGATCCATGCCACTCGAAGGTAATGTCAACGAAGCCGCGCAAAACCTTGCGCTCGGCATCGGCACCGCCATCGGCGCCATCGGGCCGGGCATGGGCGTGGGCTACCTGATCGGTAAGACGATCGAGGGCGTCTCGCGCCAGCCCGAGATGCGCGGCGAGCTCCAGGGCATGATGTTCCTGGGCCTCGCGCTGACCGAGGCGATCACGTTCTACGCACTGCTCATGTCGTTCGTGGCGTTCTTCATCGGCAAGTGATCGGGGCGCTCGTATTCGCGGCCGAGAAGGCCGACAACTCCAGCGATCTCGTCAAGCCCTTCCCGGGGCTGATGATCTGGACGCTGGTCGTCTTCTTCATCGCCTTCCTCGTGCTGCGCAAGTACGCCTTCGGGCCGCTCGCCGCACTGGTCGAGAAGCGGCGCACGATCGTGCGCGAGAACCTCGAGGCCTCCGAGCGCTCGCGCGAGGAGGCCGAGACGCTGCTGGCCGAGTACAAGCAGCAGCTCGCGCAGGCCCGCCACGAGGCGGGGGAGATCGTCGAGCGAGCGCGCCGCACGAGCGCCGAGCTCGAGCGGCAGATGCGCGAGGAGGCGACGGCGCAGCGCGAGCGCGACGTCGCCGCCGCGAAGGCCGCCATCGCCGCGGAGACCCGGCAGGCCATGGATCAGATCAAGAACCAGGTCGCCGATCTCACGCTGCTCGCGACCGAGAAGGTCGTCGGCCGGGCGCTCGACGAGGCCGAGGGACGACGCCTCGTCGAAGAGGCGCTGTCCGAGGTCGACTTCTCGCAGCTCGGAGCGGAGTAGCACCGTGGCTCAGGCAGCAGGGGGAAGGGTCTACGGCACCGCGCTGGCGGAGTCCGCGCAGGCCGCGGGGCGCCTGGAGGCGGTCGCACGCGACCTGGGCGCTCTGAGCGCCGCCGTGGCCGAGCGCCGGGACCTCTCCGGCGCGCTCTTCAACCCGGCCTTCCCCGATGCCGCCAAGAAGCAGATCCTGGCGCAGATGAGCGAGGGCGCCGACCCGCTCGTGCGCAACGCGCTGCTTCGTGCTCGTCGACAACAAGCGCCTGCACGCGCTGGCCGACGTCACCGAGGTCGTGCGCGAGGCCGACCGGCGCGCGCGCCGGCAGCTCGAGCTCTCGCTCACGACCGCCGTGCCCATCGACGACGCCGAGGCCGAGCAGATCCGCGCGAACCTGGCGCAGGCCAGCGGCCACGAGGTCACGCTGCAGCGCTCCGTCGACGCCTCGATCCTGGGCGGTGTGGTCGTGCGCGTGCGCGACCGCATGATCGACATGTCCGTGCGCGGCCGCCTGGAAAGCCTGCGCCTGTCGCTACGCAATGCCCGTCTGGGCTCCACCGGAGGAGAGAGTTGAGGCTCCAGCCGAACGAGATCGCCTCGATCTTGCGCGAGCAGATCGAGAAATACGAGGTTCCGACCGGCGTGGAAGAGGTCGGCACCATCATCCAGCTCTCGGACGGCATCGCGCGCGTCTACGGGCTCGAGAGCTGTGTCGCGCTCGAGATGATCGAGTTCCCGCACGGTGTCACGGGCCTCGCGCTGAACCTCGAGGAGGACAACGTCGCCGTGGTGCTGTTCGGCCACTGGCAGTTGCTTTCCGAGGGCGACACCGCCAAGCGCACCGGCAAGGTCATGAGCGTGCCGGTCGGCGAGGCCCTGATCGGGCGCGTCGTGGATCCGCTCGGGACGCCGATCGACGGCGGGCCCCCGATCGAGACCGACAAGACGCTGCCGCTGGAGTTCAAGGCGCCCGGCGTGGTCGACCGCCAGCCGGTCACCGAGCCGCTGCAGACCGGCATCAAGGCCATCGACGGGATGATCCCGATCGGCCGCGGACAGCGCGAGCTGATCATCGGCGACCGCGGCACGGGCAAGACCGCCGTCGCGATCGACACGATCATCAACCAGAAGGGCACCGGCGTCATCTGCATCTACTGCGCGATCGGTCAGAAGGCCTCGACCGTCGCCCAGGTCGTCCAGAAGCTGCGCGAGCACGGCGCCATGGAGCACACCATCGTGGTCGCCGCGAACGCCGCCGAGGCCGCGCCGATCAAGTACATCGCGCCGTATGCGGCGTGCGCCATGGGCGAGTACTTCTGCTACTCGGAGCGCGCCGCCCTGTGCGTCTACGACGACCTCTCCAAGCAGGCCGACGCCTACCGCCAGATGTCGCTGCTGATCCGCCGCCCGCCCGGCCGCGAGGCCTTCCCGGGCGACGTCTTCTACCTGCACTCGCGCCTGCTGGAGCGCAGCGTCAAGCTGTCCGACGAGCTCGGCGGCGGCTCGCTCACGGCGCTGCCGATCATCGAGACGCAGGCCGGCGACGTGTCGGCCTACATCCCGACCAACGTGATCTCGATCACGGACGGCCAGATCTTCCTCGAGTCGAGCCTCTTCTTCGCGGGCACGCGGCCGGCCATCAACGTCGGCATCTCGGTCTCCCGCGTGGGTTCCAACGCCCAGCTCAAGTCGATGAAGAAGGTCGCAGGTCGCCTCAAGCTCGACCTCGCGCAGTACCGCGAGGTGGAGGCCTTCGCCCAGTTCGGCTCCGACCTCGACGCGGCCACCCAGCAGCAGCTCTCGCGCGGTGCGCGCATGGTCGCGACGCTCAACCAGCCGCAGTACGCACCGTGGCCGGTCGAGGAGCAGGTCGTCGCGCTGTGGGTGGCGCTCAACGGCTACCTCGACGAGATCCCGGTCGCCGCAGGTCTCGCGCTTCCACGACGAGCTGCGCACGTCGCTGCGCGCCGAGCAGGGCGCCATCGCGGCGATCCGCGACAGCGGCGACCTCGGCGACGAGACCGTGGAGAAGCTGACGAAGGCCGTCGAGGAGTTCGCCCAGGGCTTCGAGGTACGAGAGGACACCGGCCTGGTGGGCTCGGCGTCGTAGCTCGTGGCAAGCCAGCAAGACATCAAGCGGCGGATCCAGTCCGTCCGCAACACGCGCAAGATCACGAAGGCGCTCGAGCTCGTCTCGGCCTCCAAGCTCCGGCGTGCGCAGCTGCGCATCGAGGCGCTCCGCCCCTTCGCCGATCGCACGCGTGAGCTGATGATGGAGGCCGCCTCGCGCGCGAACGTGCAGGGCGAGCCGATGCTGGCACGCCGGGAGCCCGGCCGTGTGGGCATCATCGTCCTGACCGGCGACCGCGGTCTCGCGGGCGCCTTCAACGGCCAGGTCGTGCGCCGGGCGCTGCAGATCGGCGCCGAGCACACGGCGCTCGGCCACGAGGTCGTCTACCTGCCCGCGGGCCGCAAGGGCCTCGGCACGCTGCGCTTCCGGCGGCGGGACGTGATGACCTCGTGGAGCGGCTTCTCCGACCGGCCGGCCTACGCCGACGCCGAGTCGATCGCGCGCGGCCGCCGCGAAGGCCTTCATCGACGGTGACCTCGACCTCGTCGTGATGGTCTACAACCGCTTCATCACGGCGCTCCAGCAGCATGTCGACGACGTCCAGCTGCTGCCGGTGCCCGAGGGCGAGCTGGCGGAGATGGACTCCAAGGAGCGCGCCCACCAGGGCGAGATGCTGTTCGAGCCGGATGCCGAGGACATGCTCGGCGAGCTGCTCGTCTCCTCGCTCGAGGTGACCGTCTTCCGCGCTCTGCTCGAGTCGACCGCCTCCGAGCACGGCGCTCGCATGACCGCCATGCGCAACGCCTCCGAGAACGCCAGCGATCTCATCAGCGCCTACACGCTGGCCATGAACCGCGCGCGCCAGGCCGAGATCACGCAGGAGATTCTCGAGGTCGTGGCCGGCGCGGACGCCCTGCAGTAGCGCCTTGTGCGCGCGCGTACACGCGCGCCCGCGCTCGGTGGGGGGCTCTGGTTATGCACGCTATACTTCCGCGCCGATGGGCTGTAACGCGCGAGAATTGAGCCGGTCGTGAGTACTGTCGCGGGAGCAGTCGAGACCGGCAGTCTCACGACGTCGGTCGAGGGCCGGAGCCCGCGCCAGATTTTCTGGGCGCGTTTCCGCAAGGACAAGGCGGCCATGGTCGGCGGCGTCGTGGTCATCCTGCTGCTGCTGCTGGCCCTCTCCGCGGGCCTGATCGCCCATCTGGTCGGACACCCGCCGAACGAGCCCTACCTCGACATGACCGATGATTTCGGCATTCCCAAGGGGCCGAGCTCGTCGTTCTGGTTCGGCGCCGACGGCTCGGGCCGCGACCTCTTCGTGCGCGTCTCCTACGGTGCGCGCACCTCGTTGCTGGTGGCCTTCATCGCCACGACCATCTCGATGACAGTCGGCACCACGGTGGGGATCATCGCGGGCTACTACCGCGGCTTCACCGACACGGTGCTCTCGCGCACGAGCGACGTCGTCCTGGCGCTGCCGCAGCTGCTTCTGGCAATCGGCATCGCGGCCTCGTGCGGCACGACTGCCGCCGGATGTGCGGGAGGCCTGATCCAGCCCGGGCTCTTCCTGGTCATCTTCATCATCTCCGCCTTCACCTGGCCCTACATCGCGCGCATCGTGCGCTCGACGACGCTCTCGCTGCGCGAGAAGGAGTTCGTCGAGGCCTCCCGCTCGCTCGGTGCAAGCAACAGGCGCATCATCTTCCGCGAGATCCTGCCGAACCTCGTCGCCCCGATCACCATCTGGGCGACGCTGCTGATCCCGAGCAACATCCTCTTTGAGGCGGCGCTCTCGTTCCTGGGCCTCGGCGTCCCGGTGACGACGCCGTCCTGGGGCTCGGCGCTCTCGGAAGCCGCGGCCGGCGGTCTCTACCGCGATGCTCCCTGGATGATGATCTTCCCCGGGGTCTTCCTTGTGGTCACGACACTCGCGTTCAACCTGCTCGGCGACGGATTGCGAGATGCACTCGATCCCCGTACAGATCGTTAACGAACCCCACTGTCAAGAAGCAGCGCCGTACGTCTAAGCGCTGTGTGAGAGAGAAGGGCCACCCCCGGCCCCAACCAAGGAGGAGCGACCCGTGAGAAACCGACGGATAGTCGGCTTTGTGCTGGCCCTAGCGGTGGCAGGCTTGACCGTTGCCGCAACCGCAGCCGCACATCAGCAGAACTCCAGCACCCCGAAGGCACACAAGGCAGCCGCCGGCGGCGTGTTCCGCGTCGAGTGGGAGTCGTCCTTCGACTTCACCGGTGGATTCGACCCCACCGCGGAGTACCTCGCCGAGGCGTTCGGTATTTACTCGAACCTGCTCGTCCGCACGCTGGTCGGCTACAACCATGTCGCCGGTGCAGCCGGCAACAAGATCGTGCCCGACCTGGCGACGAACACCGGCGTCGTGTCGAACGGCGGCAAGACGTACACCTTCAAGCTCAAGCCGGGTGTCAAGTTCGGCCCGCCGCTGAACCGCGCCATCACATCCAAGGACGTGTTGTACGCGTTCCAGAAGCTCGGCACGCCGTCGCTGGGCGCGGAGTACGCCTTCTACTACACCAACATCAAGGGCATGAGCGCGTTCTCGGCCGGTGAGGCCAAGGTCATCTCGGGCATCAAGACGCCCGACCTGAGCACCATCAGCTTCACGCTCAACAAGCCCCAGGGTGACTTCCTCCTGACGCTCGGCATGCCGGCCACCGGCCCGCAGCCGCAGGAAGTCGCGAGCTGCTTTACGAAGCCCTTCGAGTACGGCCGCTACGTCATCGCCTCCGGCCCGTACATGATCGCCGGTTCGGACAAGCTCAACGCGTCCAGTTGCGACACGATCAAGGCCTCCGGTGGAATCTCGGGCTTCGACGGCGAGAAGGTCCTGGACCTCGTCCGCAACCCCGCCTACAACCCGGCCACGGACAGCAAGGCCGCTCGTGAGAACTACCCCGACGAGTTCACGTTCACCGTCAACTCGAACGCCGACGACATCTACGCGAAGGTCGGCCGTGGTGACATCGAGGAAGAGATCGCCGGCGAGACGCCGTCGGTCCTGCGCCAGTACAAGGGCTCGCCGCAGCTCAAGACGAACGACGGCGACCGCACCTGGTACCTCACCATGAACCTCACGCAGGCGCCGTTCGACGATGTGCACGTCCGTCGTGCCGTCAACTTCGTCGTCAACCGCGAGGCTCTGCGCAAAGCCTGGGGCGGCGCTTCGGCCGGTGCCATCGCGACGCACATCGCGCCCGATGCCATCCTCAACAACAAGCTCAAGGGCTACGCGCCCTACGGCAAGGACGGCCGGGGCGACCTCGCCAAGGCCAAGGCGGAGATGAAGCTGTCGAAGTACGACAGCAACAAGGACGGCATCTGCGATGCCCCCTCGTGCAAGAGCATCTTCACCATCACCGGCGACCGTGCGGTCGAGGTCGGCTTCATCCCGGCCCTCACGCAGAACATGAAGTCGATCGGCCTGAACATCAAGGATCGCGTGCTCAAGGACGCCTACACGCCGATCCAGACCCCGCGCCTGAACACCCCGTTCTCGACGCGGCCTGGCTGGGGCAAGGACTACGCCGACGCCAAGACGTTCTACGGCCCGCTCTTCGACGGCCGCAACATCATCCCGGCGGGTAACACGAACTACTCGCTCCTGGGGATCACGCCCGGCATGGCCAAGAAGGTTGGCGTGAAGGGCAACATCGCCGGCGTGCCGAGCATCAACGCCGACATCGACAAGTGCAGTGCCCTCAGCGGCAACGCGCACGTCAGCTGCTACGCAGCGCTCGACAAGAAGCTGACGACGCAGATCGTGCCGTGGGTGCCGTACCTCTGGTCGTACGCCCAGAGCGTCGCGAGCAAGAACGTCACCAAGTTCGAGTTCGATCAGTTCGGCGGGACGATCGCCTACGCCCACGTGGCGGTGAAGTGATCTAACGCGCACCGCGGGCGCCCCGGCCATAATCCGGCCGGGGCGCCCGCCCCTCGCGTTACCACGATGTTCGCCTATCTCGCACGCCGGATCGTCTGGGCCATGGTCGTCATGCTCGCCGTGACGGCCATCACGTTCGCGATCTTCTATCTGCTGCCACCCGGCGATCCTGCGCTGCGCTTCGTCGGCAAGCAGCCGACGCCGGAGAACCTCGCCCTCGTACGGCACAACCTCGGCCTGGACAACCCGTGGTACGTCCAGTACCTCAAGTTCGTCAAGAACATCGTGACCGGCGACAAGTACGGCTGGCCGGGACTCGGATACTCCTACGACTCCAACGTCCCGATCCGGGACAAGATCATCGATCGAGGCCCGCGAACACTCTCGCTGATCATCGGTGCGGCGATCATCTGGCTCACGGTCGGCATCCTGATCGGCGTGATCTCGGCCATCAAGCGGCGCTCGTTCGCCGACCGCTTCGTGATGGGCTTCGCGCTCTTCGGCATCTCTGCGCCGGTCTTCTGGCTCGGCCTGATGGCGCTCTTCATCTTCTGGAACAAGCTCAACCTGACGGCCGGCACGGGCTACACGTCGCTGACGGCGAATCCCGAGCAATGGGCATCCCATCTGATCCTGCCGTGGACCGTGCTCGCCCTGCTCTACGCGGCGATCTATGCGCGCATGGTGCGCGGCAGCCTGCTGGACACGATGGGTGAGGACTACATACGCACGGCCCGCGCCAAGGGCCTGTCCGAGCGAGACGTCATCTTCAAGCACGGGTTGCGCGCCAGCCTGGCGCCGATCGTGACCATGTTCGGCCTCGACATCGCGCTCCTGGTCGGCGGCGCCATCATCACCGAGAGCGTCTTCAACCTCGATGGCCTCGGCTTCATGGCCGTCGACTCGGTTTTCCGGCAGGACCTCCCCGCGACGCTCGGCGTCGTCTTGGTGGCAACGTTCGCCGTTGTGATGATGAATCTGATCGTGGACATCGCCTACGCCTTCCTCGACCCGCGCGTGCGCTACTCGTGAACGGCGAGTTGCTTCTCGACGTCCGCGACCTTGCGGTGCAGTTCCCGACCGAGGATGGTGTGGTCAACGCCGTCTCCGGGCTCTCGTTCACGTTGCGACGCGGTGAGACGCTCGGGATCGTGGGCGAATCCGGCTCCGGCAAGAGCGTCACCAATCTCGCCATCCTCGGCCTGCTCAACGCCGAGCGCTCCAGGATCACAGGTGAGATCCTGCTGCAGGGCAAGGACCTGCTCAGGGCGACCCCGGCCGAGTTGCGCGACGTCCGCGGCAAGGACGTCGCGATGATCTTCCAGGACCCGTTCGCCTGTCTGCACCCGATGTACCGGGTGGGAAAGCAGATCGCCGAAGCGGTGCAGGCGCACGCGAAGGTCTCGAAGCGCCAGGCGATGGACCGCGCGGTCGAGGTGCTCGACGCCGTCGGCATTCCGAATGCGCGCTCGCGCGCCGATGACTTTCCGCACCAGTTCTCCGGGGGCATGCGCCAGCGCGCGATGATCGCGATGGCACTGGTGCACAACCCCGCCGTTCTGATCGCCGACGAGCCGACCACAGCGCTCGACGTGACCGTGCAGGCGCAGATCCTGGAACTGATCGACAAGGTCAAGCGCGACTTCGACATCGGCGTCATCCTGATCACGCACGATCTCGGCGTCGTCTCCGAAACGGCACAGACCGTCATGGTCATGTACGCCGGCCGGGCGGTCGAGCACGGTCCGGCGCACGAGGTCTTCGAGAATCCGCAGCATCCGTACACCTGGGGCCTGCTGCAGTCGATGCCGAGCATCGAGGCCAAGTCCACGCAACTTCGCGCGATCGAAGGCTCTCCGCCCTCGGTCATCCACCTGCCCGCCGGTTGCGCGTTCCATCCGCGCTGTCCGCACCGTTTCGAGCGCTGCATGCTCGAGCGTCCTTCGCTCCTGCCCATGGAAGGCGGGCACCTGGACGCCTGTCACCTCGATCCGGACAGCAAGCGGCGGCTCTGGGCCGAACGCGAGGCCGCCCGTCTCGGGATCGGCGCATGAGCTCGAGCTCCGAGGCCCTGATCGAAGTCGAGGGGCTGACCAAGCGCTTCCCCGTCGCCTCCGGCGTCTTCGCCCGCAATGCGGGCCAGGTGCACGCCGTCGAGAGCGTCACGCTCAGCGTCAAGCGCGGTGAGACGCTCGGCATCGTCGGCGAGTCGGGCTGCGGCAAGTCGACGACCGCACGGCTGATGCTGAAGCTGCTCGAGCCGACGGCCGGGACGATCCGCTTCGAGGGCCGCGACATCACGCGCCTGAGCCCGCAAGGACATGCGGCCGCTGCGGCGCGAGATGCAGATGGTCTTCCAGGACCCGTACTCGTCGCTCAACCCCCGCCACACGGTCGGCCAGATCATCGGCCAGCCGTATTCGATCCACAAGACCAAGGGCGACACGCGAGCGATGGTGCGCGATCTGATGGATCGCTGCGGCATGAACCCGGAGCACTACAACCGCTACCCGCACGAGTTCTCGGGCGGTCAGCGGCAGCGCATCGGGGTGGCGCGCGCGCTGGCCCTGCAGGCCCAAGCTGATCGTCTGCGACGAGCCGGTCTCGGCGCTGGACGTGTCCATCCAGGCGCAGATCCTCAACCTGCTCGAGAGCCTTCAGAACGAGTTCGACCTGACCTACGTCTTCATCTCGCACGACCTCTCGGTGATTCGCCACATCGCCGATCGGATCGCCGTCATGTACCTCGGCCGCGTCGTCGAGCTGGCTCCGTCGGAGGCGCTCTACGAGCTGCCGCGGCATCCGTACACGGCGAGCTTGCTCTCGGCCGTGCCGCGTACCGGCACGGGTCGCAGGGAGCGGATCGTCCTGAGGGGCGACGTCCCGTCGCCGGTCGCGCCGCCATCGGGCTGCGCGTTCCACCCCCGCTGCCCGAAAGCGCGCCTGATGACGGGCGGCGAAGGGGTGCCGCTGGACTGTCAGGAGGACGTGCCGCAGCTCGCCGGCGGCGAAAACGGCCTGGGCGGCCACCAAGCCGCGTGCTGGCACCCGCTCTCGACCCTCGACGAGCTGCGCCCACTCGCTGCCTCATGATCCGCGGCGAGTTGGTCGACCTGCGGCCGTTCTGGCCCGCAGACGTCGAGCGCGCCGAGCGCCTCGCCAACGAGCCCGACCACAACGGCACGTTCGGCACCTTCGCCTTCGAGGGCGTCGGCAGCGTGCGGCGCCGCTTCGAGCAGGACGGGTTCATCAGCGACGATCACGGCCGCCTGGTGGTCGTCGACAAGAGCGGCGAGACGGTGGGCGACGTCTCGTACGTCGCGGTCTTCCACGGCCCGTCGTCGGCGAACGTCGTCTACAACATCGGCATCGTCATCGACGCGGCGCACCGCCGGCGCGGCTACGCGAGCGATGGTCTGGCGCTGCTCGCCCGCTACCTCTTCGAGGCCCACACGGTCGAGCGTGTGGAGGCCTCGATCGACGTCGAGAACATCGGCGCCCAGCGCGCGATCGAGCGCGCGGGCTTCACGCGCGAGGGCGTGCTGCGGCACGCTCAGTGGCGCGCCGGCGCCTGGCACGACGTGTGCGTCTACGGCAAGCTGCGCGGCGAGTAGGACTGCTCAGCAGTTCTTGCCCGCGCACAGCGCGGGGCCCTGCAGCGTCTCGACCGAGCGCACACCGGAGCCCGTGTCGACATCGATGCGGAGCCGGCGGAACGTGCACGCGGCCCTCGCGCGAGACGGTGACCGAGAGCAGGAGCGTGATCTGCTCACCGGGCTTGAGCGCGATGTTCTTGACCGTGAGCAGCGCCGGTGTGGCGGCGTCCGGCGTGGCAGGCGTCACCTTCGGCGGCACCGCGCTGTCGGCCACGCAATCGCGGCACCCGCGGTAGGCCAGCGCGCCGATGACGCTGAGCCCCGGATCGGTCTGGAGATAGCGCACGCGCGTGACCGTGACGGTCGACTTCGAGCGGTTGACGATCACGAAGGCAGTCACGCTGAGGGGCGTGCCGACGTGCGCCTCGTACGAACCGGACTGCGCCGAGACGGCGATCGGCGGCTTGGAATCACCGCCCCGGAACGTGAGAGCAAGCGCAACAGCAGCCACCGGAATGATGAAAACCGCTGCAAGCTGCAGCCAACGCATCCGCGTCCCAGCCACACGCACGCGCGGCACATCCGCCATGGCGGAGACATTTTCAGCGCTCACAGCCACGAGGTTACGCGCACTCGCCCCCGGTGGGAAGCCCCAAGCGACCCTTCTCGACCAGGGACCCGACGCTCGGAGAGCCCTGGGACCCGCTGGAGGGACGGCCGGGCGAGCGGCGGAGCACCCGCAGGAGGGCCTGGGGTGTGGGTGGTGGAGAGGCCAAATGACATCCGCCGCGTGTGCCACTTGGCCTTGAACCGCACTCACGTCGCCGACTCAGATGAACCTCTTGCGAGGACAAGAGCGAGAGCGTGCGGTGGGCTTCCAAATGACACTCGCCGCGTGTGCCACTTGGCCGCTCCGGCGACCTGCCGGCCAAACCGGACAAGAGCGGCAGATTTCAGGCAACGTCATTTAGGCTGCGGGCGTGCCCGATTCCCGACAGAGCGCGCGGGTTTCGCCTGCGCTCGCCGTGCTGCGCGGGGGCTCTGGCTCGCCTTGCCGCTGGGCGCGCTGGCGCATGATCGCCGCCGGCTGCGGCAGTCTCGGCGGGCGCTATGACAGCGCGACCACCGTGCCGAGCCCCGTCGGCACGACCACGGCTGCCGTCCGGCACGGTGCGCGCCGTCACCGCCCAGCCGCTGCCGCTGCTCGATCCGGCGTTCGCCGATACGCGCCAGTCGCGGGCGATCGCGAACGCGCTCTGCACGCCGCTCGTGCGCTACGCCGATGCGCAGGGCCTGCCGGGGACCGTGCTCGTGCCCGGGCTGGCCCGGGATCTGCCCGTCGTGTCCCGCGGCAGCCGCACGTTCCGCGTGCAGTTGCTCTCCGGCCTGAAATTCGCGGACGGGAGGACGCTGACGACGCTCGACGTGCGCGCGACGTTCGAGCGCCTGCTCGATCCGGCGACGCACTCTCCGGGCGCCGCGCTCTTCAGCGATCTGCTGGGCTCCGAGGCCTTCGCGGCGGGGTCCGCCCCCGCATCTGCGTGGGGTGCAGGCCAATCGGGGACAGGTGACGTTCACGCTCAAACGCTCGGATCCGGCCTTCCTCGCGCGCCTCGCGATGCCGCTCGCGTGCATCGTCCCGAGTGGCACGCCCCACCGTGCGGTGCCCGGCCTGCTGGCACGAGGCGCGACCGGTCGCTACCGCGTACTCGAGCACTCCTCCGCGGTGATCGACCTGCAGCGCGCGACAACGAAGACCCCGGTGCCGAGCGGCGGGACTCCCGGTGCCGCGGCACGCATCTCGATCACGCGGCTGCCCGATGCGGCGGCGCTGCAGACGGCGATCGGCTCGGGATCCGCCGACGTCTCGCTCGATGACCTCCCGGGCAGTCGTCGCCCGCCCTCGCAGTGCCGTCGGCGGCGCTCGCCGTCCTGCGCCTCGATCCGGAGGAGCCAGCCGCTCTCCGACGAGCGACGTGCGGCATGCGCTTGTCGCTGGCGCTCGACCGGCACGCGCTGGCGCGTCTCCGACGGCGGGGACGTGGTGCCGGCGCGCTCGCTGCTGCTCGACCCGCAGGCGCCGTGCCGCCCTGCCCGCCGATCCCTCGCGCGCTCGCGCGCTCCTGCGCAGCGCCGGGGCCGAGAACACGCGCCTCGATCTGTGGGCGGAGCCGGGCGCGCAGGCGCGCGTCGCGCGCTCGATCGCCAGGCAGCTCGCCGCGGTCGGCGTGCAGGTCACCGTCCGCGTCCGCGGGCGCGCACCCGGCGGCGCGCAGGCCTGGATCCAGTGGCTGTCGCCCGGCCTACGGCGACCCCGCTGCGATCTTCATGCCGCTCGCCGATGCCCTCGCCGACGGCCCGCAAGCTGGGGTCGCGGCGCGGGTCAGAGGCGTCGCACGGCTGGCCGGAGATGCCCGGCGCGCGGCCTTCCGGCGCCTCGATGAGAGACTCGGCGCAGGAGGACTTGGCGCGATTCCGCTGCTGCGTGCAAACTTTTCTACGCCGGTCTCGTCCATGCTGGTGGGTAGAGGCACCCACCCGGTGTTCGACATCGACCTCTCGCTGCTCTCCACACGACCATGACTGCCCCCCGACCCCATAATCAGCTCCCGCCGCTGTGCGAGATGGCACGGCTCTGGATCTCCATGGCCGCGGACGGCGAATGCGGCGAGGTGGAGCGCGCTGCGCTGGACGAGCACCTCGAGCACTGCGACGAGTGCACCGAGTGGCGCGCGCTCGCAGAGGCGGTCGTGCTGCACGTGCGCACGACCCCGCCCAGCCCGGTGCCCGCCGGTCTGCTGCCCGACCTGCAGCCCAAGCGCGCGCGGCGCCGCGGACTGACGGTGCGCGCCGCCGGCGTCGTCGCTGCCGCTGCTGCCGCCGCGGTGCTCGGCGTCGCGGTCGCGGGCTGGAATTCGTCGCCGCCGCACGTGACGACGCCTTCGGGCGTCGTGCGCCCGTCCGAGATCGTCGTCGGGTGGAATACGAGCGACACCCTGGACGGCCGCCCGCTGTCCAGCGTGCACCTCGGCCCGACGCGGCCGTCGCCCTGACTTTGTAACGCCGCTCGCCTTTGGGCTGGTGCGGCGCGATGCGGCATGCCTGCTGGCGAGATCGACGCGGCGGGTGGGCGCCTCCGGTAGAGTTCGTGCGCCCCGCGAGAGCTGATGAAGGAGCGCGCGTGCCCGCTGAGGACCGTCCCGTCGGGAGGATCATCGAGATCAAGGGCGTCGTGCTCGACGCAGTGTTCGACGGCCATCTGCCGGCGATCTACAACGCGCTCGAGATCACGATGCCTGATGGCCGCATCCTTGTGGCCGAAGTGCAGCAGCACCTTGGCGACGATCGCGTGCGCGCGGTCGCCATGGATGCGACCGACGGCCTCGCGCGCGGCACCGCCGCCTACGACACGGGCGCCTCGATCAGCGTCCCTGTCGGCGAGGCCACGCTCGGCCGCATCTTCAACGTCCTCGGTCAGACCATCGACAAGGGCGACGACACCGCGATCGACGCCGCCCCGCGCTGGGAGATCCACCGCGAGCCGCCGGACTTCGACCGGCTCTCGCCGACGGCCGAGATCTTCGAGACCGGCATCAAGGTGATCGACCTGCTCGCCCCGTACGTGAAGGGCGGCAAGGTCGGCCTCTTCGGCGGCGCAGGCGTGGGCAAGACCGTGCTCATCCAGGAGCTCATCAACAACATCGCCACGCAGCACGGCGGCCTCTCGGTGTTCGCCGGCGTGGGCGAGCGCACACGCGAGGGCAACGACCTCTGGCGCGAGATGACCGAGTCCGGCGTGATCGAGAAGACCGCGCTCGTCTACGGGCAGATGAACGAGCCGCCCGGCGCCCGCCTGCGCGTCGGCCTGAGCGGTCTCACGATGGCCGAGTACTTCCGCGACGAGGGCGGGCAGGACGTCCTGCTCTTCATCGACAACATCTTCCGCTTCGTGCAGGCGGGCTCGGAGGTCTCCGCGCTCCTCGGCCGCATGCCGAGCGCCGTGGGCTACCAGCCGACGCTCGCGACGGAGATGGGCGAGCTGCAGGAGCGCATCACCTCCACCACCAAGGGCTCGATCACCTCGGTGCAGGCCATCTACGTGCCCGCCGACGACCTCACCGACCCGGCCCCTGCGAACACCTTCGCGCATCTCGACGCGACCACCGTGCTCTCGCGCTCGATCTCGGAGAAGGGCATCTACCCGGCCGTCGACCCGCTCGACTCGTCGTCGCGGATCCTCCAGCCAGGCGTCGTCTCCGACGAGCACTACGACGTCGCGACGCGCGTGCAGCAGCTGCTGCAGCGCTACAAGGATCTGCAGGACATCATCGCGATCCTCGGCATGGACGAGCTGTCCGACGAGGACAAGGTCGTCGTGCAGCGCGCGCGCAAGGTCGAGCGCTTCCTCTCGCAGCCGTTCTTCGTCGCCCAGGTCTTCACCGGCCGGCCCGGCAAGTTCGTCAAGCTCGAGGACACGATCCGCTCGTTCCGGGAGGTGCTCGAGGGCAAGCACGACGATCTGCCCGAGCAGGCGTTCTACCTCCAGGGCGACATCAGTGACGTGCTGGCGGCGGCCGAGGAGCTGGCGGCCGGCGCGAGCGCATGAGCGCCGTCGAAGAGCCCAAGCGGCTCCGCGTCGAGCTGATCACCCCCGAAGGCCCGGTCTTCGTCGATGACGCGCGCATGGTGGTGGTGCCCGGCAAGGCCGGCGAGCTCGGCGTGCTGCCGCGCCACATCCCGCTGATCGCGCAGCTCAAGCCCGGCGAGACACGCGTGCGCACGGTCGACGACCAGTGGCTCACGTTCGCCACGGGCGCCGGCTACTTCAAGGTGCAGCACGACCGCGCCTCGGTCCTCGTCGAGAGCGCGCTTCCGGCCGCATCCATCGACGCCGACCGCGCCCGCAGCGACCTCGAAGCGGCCCAGGCGCGCCTGGCCGAGCTCCAGGCCTCGGGCGAGGAGAGCCCCGACCTCAGGCGCGTACAGCGCGACATCGCCGACGCCGAGAACCGCCTCAAGGTGGCGGGCGGCGGCTCCAGCTCCGGCTAGCGCTCCGCTCAGGCGGCAGCCCGCACGCCGGCCCCTTCCGGGTAAGCCAAGCCACCTGCCATCGGCAAACCAGCGCTGCATCGTGCGTACGCTCGGCACGGTCGCGTGATCCCGCGCGTGCCGCTCTCGCAGGCGGGCGATCGTGCTCAGGACCCGATCGCCGCGCGCAAAGCACTCCTCAGCCTCGCGCCGCAAGCGCGGCCACGCATAGGACCCCGGCCGCCGCCGCGCCGAAGACCTCCCAAGTGCCCGGACGGTCTTGAGATGGACATCCAGCGCGCGGGACCGCGAACGCGTCAGACACCCCTGAGCACGCCAGATCCGCAGAAGCGTCACCGCGAAATCCCGGCCGGCATTCGCCCGCATGAACGCGACCGAATGATGCCCCTCACAGAGCCAGATCCGCACACCGTGCGTCAGCTCCCGCTCGAGCGTCCTCCCACGGGTGCGATCAAGGCAGATCGCGCACACGGGCATCTTCACCGGGACCCCACGGGCCTTGTAGAGCGAGGGCAAGCGCGTCATGGCCCGAGCGTGCCACGGAGCGGTGAGACGAGACTGTGACGGCTGCGTACGGGTTCGTGACTTCGTCCAAGTGACACCCGCGGCGAGTGTCATTTGGAAGCACCGGCGCCCGCCTCCCGCTACCCGGGAAGCGCAGCCCGCAGCCCCGGCGCGGCGCGCATGCGAGGCACGCTGACGCCCGCCCAGACCGCCGCGAAGATCACCGCGAGCCCGAGGATGATCTGGTGCGCGCCGCCCGACGCGTCCGGCGCTCCGCCGCCGAGCCACAGGGCGAGGAAGACGAACCACGGCCAGCCGAGCCGCGGGCTCGCGATCGCGATCACGGGCAGCAGCACCACGAAGTAGTTCGGCCAGACGATCGGTGACAGGAGCAGCGCGGCGAGCAGCGTCAGCGAGAGGACGCGCAGCTGCGAGCCGCGGCGGTACACCTCGGCGCCCGCGACGGCCAGCACGCACCCTCCGACGGCCAGCGTGAGCACCTCGGCGAGCCGGGCGCCGCCGCCCGCCGAGAGCACGAGCGCGCGCGGTGTGATGGCGTCGGGGCCCTCGACGTCGGTGAGCATGAGCAGCAGGCGCGGGTACTGCGAGAAGCCCGGGAATCCGAACGCCCAGGGCGCGAGCACGATGACGACCACGCCGACGGCGGCGGCGATCGCGGTGCGGAACCCTCGTACGAGCAGCAGCCACAGCAGCAGCGGCCAGAGGAAGAGCTTCGCCACGATCACGGCGCAGATCAGGAGCGGCATCGCGAGGCCGCGTGCCCGCCAGCGCCATGCCAGCGCGATCGCGAAGGCGAAGAGCGCGGTCATCGAGGCGGTCTGGATGCAGTTCAGGACCGGCGCGGACGCCAGCGCGACGCCGTAGCAGCGCAGGTCGCGAACGCCGAGCACCCACAGCGTGCCGGCGAGTGCAGCGGCTGTCGCGACGACCGCGAGCAGCGTCGCGAGCCACAGCGGCAGCAGGGCGACGGGCGCGAGGGCGATCGCGACGATCGGCGGATACACGAACGAGGTCCGGCGCGCGATCACGCTCGCGTCCACCGGCGGATAGGGCGATTGCCCGTCCAGGAGCGCACGTCCCGCCGGCCAGAACGCCTCGTGGAAATCGAAGCCGAGCACGTGATTGAAGACCGCAGCGCCCAGGAAGACCGCGGCCAGGGCAAGCGGGATCAGGCCGAAGAGCGCGAGCGGGCCGAGTCTCCGAAAGGCCATCCACAGGCCGTTCGAAGAGGGCGGCGGGACGGCATGCAGCGCTCGGCGCCCGGCCGAGGGATCCTCGTCGCTCATCCCGTCCGGCAACGCGGCCACGTTCTCCCATCGGATGCCGCCGGGGGAAACTTGACGGCCCGCTGGTCAGACTCCGGCTACTTGACTCCTGCGCTCTCGACCAGCCACTTGTCCGGGGCCTGCCGCCAGCTCTCGAAGCCGCCCAGCAACGCGATCGCGTCCGGGGCCACCGCGTTCAGCTCGATCTCGATCGTGCGCAGTTCGCGCAGCGCCGCGGCGCGGTCGGCGTCGCGCTTGGCCTGGCCGTGGCGGCGGGCTCGCTCGCTGCTCTCGTGGCGCGCCCGGAGCTCGCGTTCGAGGCGCGTGCGCTCACGGTCGAGCTCGACCACGCGCCGGCGCTGCTCGTCGAGCAGGGCGGCGGTGCGATCCCGGGCCGTACGGACGCGCTTGGCCTCGGCGGCGTGGCGGGCGCGCTCCTTGCGGCGGCGCTCGGCTCCGCCCGGGGTGCGGGTGCGCTGGACGCGGAGCTCGGATTCGGCCACGCCGGCCTCGGCGGCGGCGAGCGCCGCGTCGAGTGCCGCGATCGTCGCGTTGAGCGACTCGACGCGCCTGCGCGCGTCGGTGACGCCGTCGTCGACGTCCCGGAACGCGGGCGAGCGCCGCGGCGAGAACGCAGTGGCCGCGCGGTCGAGGTCGCGCAGCTTGCGGTGCAGGCGGCGCCAGCGGCGGCCGAGGTCGTCCCAGCGGTCGTAATCGATGCGCGAGCGGCGGATGCAGCGCGGGCACGGGCGCTCGCGCGGCTCGCCGAGCGTGCTCGTGCGGCCGCACACGGGGCAGTGCCAGCCGGCCGCGCGGCAATCGGCGGCGTCGACGGTGACGACGCTCGCATCGGGGAAGCGCACCTCGACGCCGATGCGCCGCAGCTCGACGGGAAGCCCGCCCCAGACGGTGCGGCGGCTCACGCGCACCGAGCTGTCGAAGGCCTCCACGCGCCCGAGCGTGAGCACGCCGTCGCTCTCGACCGTGACCGTGTCACCGACCGCCAGGCAGAGCGCGAGGCGCGCCTGCTCGAAGCGCTGGCGCCACGGGATCCGCGCCGCTCCCGGGTTCCAGCGGACGCCCAGGCCCGCCGGATCCTCGAAGATCGCGTCCTCCCACCAGGCGGGCGCCGGGCTGCCGTTCTCCCGCTCGCTGAGCTCGGTGTAGGCGCGCTCGGAGAGCAGCTCCAGCGAGCGACGCACGAGGTCGCGCGCCGCGTTGATCGCGCGCATCGTCTCGCCGCGCTGCTCGCGCTCCTCGTCGGGTGCACCGTCGGGGTGATTTTCCCTCGCGGCGCGGCGATAGGCCTCCCCGAGCTCACCCTCGTCAACGGTCTCGTCGAGCGGCAATCCCAGCCGACGTAGGGCGTCGGCGAGCGGAGCACTCATGGGGTGGGACGATGGGGGTGAGCGCCGCTGATGCCTTCAGGGTTGCACGCCGTCGCGCCCGGGGCGTCGGGCAGCGGCCGGATGATCGTCTAGACTTGCCCGAGCCGCGCGTCGCACCTCGACCTGCGCTCCGCATGGTGGGAACCCGTCTCCGAGAGCTCCAGCACACGCACGCCGTCACGCTCTTGCGACGGCCTGGCGAGGCCTGCGCGTGAGCGTTGATTCGCAGTTCGGCGGCGGCATGCTCCGCCCGCCCTCGCCGATCAACGTCTACACGGCGCGGCGGCCGCAGAAGCGCTGGACGTTCTGGCGCATCCTGCGCTGGACGCTCGCGGTGGTGCTGATCTCCGGCGTCACGGTCGGAGGCGCGGTCGCCTACTACGTCTGGAACCGCCTCGAGCGCATCACGACGACCAGCGACCCCAACCTGAAGGCGGCCGACAAGCAGCTGGCAGAGGTGGTCGACCCCGCCACGCAGCCCGCGGTCGCGCTCGTGCTCGGATACGACAAGCGCTACGGCGAGAAGGGCCAGCGCGGCCATTCCGACACGCTCATGCTGATGCGCGTCGACCCGCGCACGAAGGCGCTCTCGCTGCTCTCGCTGCCGCGCGATCTGTGGGTCAACATCGACGGCCTCGGCACGCGCAAGATCAACGACGCCTACGCCTACGGGGGAGCGCCGCTCGCGATCAAGACGGTCAGTCAGTTGCTGGGCGTCAAGATCAACTACTACGTGCCGGTCAACTTCCACCTCTTCCGCAAGACGGTGGACACCTTCCACGGCGTCTACATCGATGTCGACCGGCGTTACCTGCACGTCAACAACGGCTACGGCGACTACTCCGAGATCAACCTCCAGCCCGGCTATCAGAAGCTCTCCGGCCTGCAGGCGCTGCAGTACGTCCGCTACCGCCATCTCGACTCCGACTTCATCCGCACCGCGCGTCAGCAGGCCTTCGTGCGCGAGTTCAAGCGGCGCCTCGACGTGTGGTCGGCGGGCACGAACCTGTTCGGCCTGCTCGACTCGCTGCCCAACGACCTCAAGGTGCGCGGCTCGGCCAAGGGCCAGTCGGTCGGACCGAAGACGATCCTGCGCTACCTCAAGCTGCTCTCGCAGATCAAGCGCGGCAACATGGTGCAGGTCCGCATCGTCGGCACGACCGGCATGATCAACGGCGCCTCCGTCGTGGAGGCCAGCCCCTCGACGATCCGCGACGCCGTCAACCAGTTCAACAACCCGAACCCCGGGCTGATGCAGGCCGTCACGAGCCGTTTCGGCGGCACGGTCGAGGGCGGCGCCAAGACGACGGTCAAGAAGGCGCGTGGGCCGAAGCCCATCGCGCCCTCCAAGCTGCGCGTCGTGACGGTCAACGGCTCCGGCGTGCAGGGCGTCGCCACCGTGGCGAAGGTCGAGCTCCAGAAGGCGGGCTGGCCGCACACGGGTGTCGCGGGCAACCTGCCCGAGCAGAGCCTCTTCTCGACGTCGGTCTATTACACGAGCCCGCGGGCCCGTCTCTCGGCCGAGCGCCTGCGGCGGTCGCTGGGCGACACCAATGCCTCCGTCCGCCTGCCGGCGGAGCTGAGCGACTTCGGGCTCGGCGCCGATGTCGTCGTGGCGATCGGCAAGTCGTTCTCGGGCGTGACGCCGCCGCCGGAGAAGGTGGCCGAGCAGGCCGCGCCGCCGCCCTCCCGGCCGCTCGTGCAATCTGCGCGCGGCAGAGCGATTCGGGCAACTTCTTCCTCCTGCAGAAGCGCACTCACTACCAGCTGCTCTACCCGACGCGGGTGCCGCTCGGCTCCTCGTACGGCGAGGCCGTCGAGACGGGCGAGAACCAGTACCGCGTGTACAAGCTCGGCAAGCACGGCAAGGCCCTGTCGGTCGACGCGCACACCGCGCTCGACTCCTCGCATGCCTGGGGCCTGCGCTACACGACCTGGATCGATGCGCCGATCCTCGAGCAGCCGACCAGGCAGGTCTGCTGGGACGGGCGGCAGGTGCGCCTGTACTCGAACGGTGCGGCCATCCACCGCATCGCCGTCTTCTACGGCGGCAAGCGCTGCAAGGCCACGGGCGGCGTGGTCGTCTGGATCGACAACTCCCTCGACGACAAGCTGTCGCCCGAGACGATGATCTCGATCGCGAAGAGCCTCAAGCCCGCGCGCCGGGCGCCGGCCTGATCCGCACAGGGCAGGGGGCATGACGAAAGAGCGGCTGGGCGTCATCGGCGTTGGCTACGTCGGTCTCGTCACGGCCGCGTGCTTCGCCGAGGCCGGCCACGAGCTGGTCTGCCTCGACATCGACGAGGCGAAGCTGGAGCGCCTGCGCGCCGGCCATGCGCCGATTCACGAGCCGGGCGTCGAGCAGCTGCTGGCCGGCAACCGGGAGCGGCTGAGCTTCACCTCGTCGGCGTCCGAGCTCTTCGCACAGACCGACATCGCATTCGTGTGCGTCGACACGCCGCCGAGCGCCTCGGGCGACGCCGATCTGAGCCGCGTCGAAGCCGTGCTCGACGCCATTCCCGCCGGCACGAGCGACTCCGTCCTCGTGATGAAGTCGACCGTGCCGCCCGGCACGGGGGCGCGGCTGCGCCGCACGCTCGACGAGCGCGGCCTCGCGGGCGTGGCCTACGCCTCGAATCCCGAGTTCCTGCGCGAGGGCAGCGCGATCGCCGATTTCGCGCACCCCGACCGCGTCGTCGTGGGCGTGGACAGGGCCGAGGTGGGGGAGCGCATCGCGAATCTCTACCGCCCCTTCGGCGGCTCCGAGCTGATCACCGACATCACCTCGGCCGAGATGATCAAGCACGCCTCGAACGCCTTCCTGGCCACCAAGATCTCGTTCATCAACGAGATCGCGAACGTCTGCGAGGAGGTGGGCGCGAACGTCGATCTGGTGGCGCGCGGCATGGGACTCGACGCCCGCATCGGCGCGAGCTTCCTGCGACCCGGCCTCGGCTTCGGCGGCTCCTGCTTCCCCAAGGACGTGGCCGCCCTCAAGCAGCTGGCCGGCAACAGCGGATACCACTTCCAGCTGCTGAGCGCGGTGATCGAGGTCAACGAGCTGCAGAAGCGGCGTGCCGTGGCGAAGCTCAAGCGCCACCTCGGGTCGTTGCGCGATCGCCGCATCGCGCTCTGGGGCCTGGCCTTCAAGCCCGACACCGACGACATGCGCGAGGCCTCCAGCGTCGTGCTCGCCGCGCGGCTGGTCGCCGAGGGCGCCGACGTGGCCGGCTACGACCCGGTGGTCTCGCACGTGCAGGCCGCGGGCGTGATGCCGCGCGGCATCGAGCTCGCCGACAGCGCGCTGGACGCGGCGCGCGGCGCCGATGCGGTCGTGATCGTGACCGAATGGCCGGAGTTCGTGGCTCCGTTTGCGGACGGCTCGCTGCTCTCGGTGATGCGCACGCCGCTCGTGATCGACGGTCGCAACCAGCTCGACCCACTCGCCGTCCGCGCTGCCGGCTTCACCTACGAAGGCGTCGGGCGTGCCGAGTAGCACGTCCGCCTCGCGGGGCGCGAACGCGGCTAGAGTCGCTCCGTGGACGCCGTCGTGCTCGTCGGAGGGGAGGGCACACGGCTTCGGCCGCTCACGCTCGAGCGCCCGAAGCCCGTTCTCCCGCTGCTTGGCCGCCCGTTGCTCGAATACGTGCTCGAGCGGCTCGCCCGGGCCGGCGTCACGCGCGTCATCTTCGGCTGCGGCTACCTCCCGGACCCCATTCAGGCCTGCTTCGGCGAGCGCGCGCTCGGCCTGGCGCTCGAATACGTGGTCGAGCCACGGCCGATGGGCACCGCAGGCGGCATCCGGCACGCTGCTCGCGGCCGCATCTCCGGCACGTTCCTCGCGCTCAACGGCGACGTGCTCGCCGATGCACCGCTCGCAGACCTGGTTGCGATGCATCGAGAGCGGGGGGCGTCGGCCACGATCGCGCTCTCGCGCGTCGACGACCCCAGTCGCTACGGACTCGTACGCATCGACGGTGACGGCCGCGTGCTCGCATTTCTCGAGAAGCCGGAGCCCGAGGAGATCGACACCGACCTGATCAACGCGGGCGCCTACGTGCTCGAGCCATCCGTGCTCGACCTCATCGAGGAGGGCCGCGCGGTCTCGATCGAGCGCGAGATCTTCCCCTCCCTGATCGGCGCGGGCCTGCATGCGCTGGCACAGCCGGGGTACTGGTCGGACGTCGGCACGCCGGAGAGCTACATCGCGGCGCATCACGACCTGCTCGCGGGCCGCATCCGCTCGCAGTTGCCCGGCCTCAGCCCGGGCGCGCGCTGGATCGACGACGCCGCGACGGTCTCGCCCGCGGCTGCCTGCGAGGCCCCGTGCCACGTTGCGGCGGGGGCGGTCATCGAGGCGGGAGCACGCGTCGGAGCCGGCAGCTCGGTGGCGCTCGATGGGCGGATCGAAGACGGTGCGCAGCTGCTCGGCGCCGTCGTGCAGGAGCGGGCCAGCGTGGGGGAGTCGGCGCTCGTGGCGGACGCGATCGTCGGCCCTCGTGCACGGATCGGCGCAGGCGCCCGGATCGGATCGGGCGCCGTCGTGGGACCGGGCGTCACGATTGCGGAGGGCGCCGAGGTTGCGCCCGGCGAGCGGGTTTTCCCGGAGGGAGCGCGATGAGTCGCTACGAGGAGATGTTCGCGCTGGTCGCTCAGCTCGGAGCGCAGCTGCGCGACGGGCACGCCGCGGCCCAGGCCGCACTGGGAGCGCCGCGCGCGGTGCCGCCGCATTCGGCGACGATCAGCGCGCTGGGCGGGTCGGCCATCGGAGGCAGCCTGGCCGAGGCGCTGTGGCGCGACTCGCTGCGCGCGCCCACCGTCGTGAACCGCGCTGCGGGGCTGCCCGGCTGGGTCGGGCCGGGCCATCTCGTCGTGCCCGTGTCCTACAGCGGAGCGACGGCCGAGACGGTCGCGGCTGCGAGGAGCGCACTGGAGCGCGGCGCCGACGTCATCGCGGTGACGGCGGGCGATCCGCTCGGCGCAGCTCGTCGAGGCCGGGGGCGGACGGGTCGTGCGCGTCCCCGCCGGCCTGCCGCCGCGCGCCGCGCTCGGCTCGCTCTTCGGTGCCCTGGCGGCAGTGCTGGAATACGCGGGCGTGACCGGGCCCACCGCGCCGGACATCCGGGCTGCGGCCCACGCCTGCGACGCCGTCGCCGGAGACCGCGGCGGCGGCGTGGCGAGCGAGCTCGGCGAGGCGGTCGCAACCAGCACCACATGGGTCTACGGCCACGGCCCGCTGTCCGCCGTCGCACGACGCTTCAAGTGCCAGCTGAACGAGAACGCCAAGTCGGCCGCCGTCCTTCGGCGAGCTCCCCGAAGCCGACCACAACGAGATCGTCGGCTGGGCCGGCACGCACCGCACCGCGGGCCGCCACGCGGCCATCCACCTGGCCGACCCGGACGACCCGCCCACGATCCGCGCCAGCATCGCCACATCCCCCCGCCTGATCGGCGACGACGCAACCCTCCACCGCGTCCTCACCGGCCAGGGCCAGACCCGCACCGCACGAGCCTTCTGGCTGCTCGCCCTCCTCGACCACGCCTCGGTCTACACGGCACGCGCAGCAGGCGTCGATCCATTCGAGATCGACCGCATCGCCGAGCTCAAACAGGCACTCGCCGCAGCCGGGTAGGGCGCCTGTTCGCCGAGCGTGGCGTCGGCGGGGTCGGCCAAGTGACACGCGCGGCGAGTGTCACTTGGCCTCTCGCAGCCTCCCGGGCAGCACGCTCCTGGCCTCGCAAGAGGTTCCTGGGAGTCGGCGACGTGAGTGCGGTCGGCCAAGTGGCACACGCGGCGAGTGTCATTTGGCACGCGCAGCCCACCACCGGCAGCCGTCTAGACTGCGTCGGCTTCGACGAAACGAGGGGACGTTCCGAATGACATCCGTGAGCCCTGTTGCCCACGACATCAAGTCGCTCGATCTGGCCGATGCAGGTCGTCGCAAGATCGAGTGGGCCGATCGACAGATGCCGGTGCTGGCGGCGATTCGCGCGCGCTTCGAGCAGGAGCGTCCGCTCGAGGGTCTGCGGATCGCGTCGTGTCAGCACGTCACGACCGAGACGGCCAATCTCATGCGCACGCTCAAGGCGGCCGGGGCGGACGTCGTGCTGTGCGCATCGAACCCGCTCTCCACGCAGGATGAGGTCGCCGCCGCCATGGTCGCGCACTACGGCATCGGCGTCTTCGCCATCCGCGGCATCGATTCGGACGGCTACTACCGTCACCTCGACGCCGCCATCGACACCAAGCCGAATTTCTGCATCGACGACGGCGCCGACGTCATCGGGCTCATGCACTCCACCCGCGACGACGCGCTGGGCGAGATGATGGCGGCCTCCGAGGAGACGACGACGGGCGTCATCCGCCTGCGCGCCCTCGAGGCGCAGGGCAGGCTGGCGTTCCCGGTCATCGCCGTCAACGACGCGCAGACGAAGCACCTCTTCGACAACCGCTACGGCACCGGGCAGTCCACGCTCGACGGCATCATCCGCGCGACCAACGTGCTGCTGGCCGGCCGGGTCTTCGTGGTCGGCGGCTACGGCTGGTGCGGCCGCGGTCTGGCGAGCCGAGCGCGCGGCATGGGCGCCCGCGTGATCGTCACCGAGGTCGATCCGCTGCGTGCGCTCGAGGCCACGATGGACGGCTTCGACGTGATGCCGATGGCCGAGGCGGCTCCGCGCGGCGACATCTTCTGCACGGCCACCGGGGACAAGCACGTGATCCGCGGCGAGCACATCGAGCAGATGAAGGACGGCGCGATCCTCTCCAACACGGGTCACTTCAACGTCGAGATCGACATTCCGGCGCTCGAGGCCCTCACGGTCGAGCGCGCGGAGACGCGGCCGAACGTGGAGCGCTTCACGCTCAGCGACGGTCGCATCGTCTACCTGATCGCCGAGGGGCGGCTCGTCAACCTCGCCGCCGCCGAGGGTCACCCGGCCGCGGTCATGGACATGTCCTTCGCCAACCAGGCGCTCTCCGCGGAGTACGCGCTCGGCAACCGGGACACGCTCGGCAAGCACGTCTACGACGTCCCGCACGACATCGATCAGGAAGTTGCGCGCCTCAAGCTGGAGGCGCTCGGCGTCCACGTCGACACCCTCAGCGACGAGCAGCAGCGCTATCTCACGAGCTGGGACGAGGGCACCTGATCGTCGCCCGCGCCTGATCGGGCGGCACGGGTGCTCGCACCGGCAGATGTGATCCGACTCGAGCGCGACGCCGTCGTGCTGCTCGACCAGACGCGGCTGCCCGGCGAGCGCGTCGACCGCCGTTGCACGACGGTGGCGGAGGTGTGCGCGGCGATTCGCGAGCTCGCCATCCGCGGCGCCCCGGCGATCGGCATCGCGGCGGCGATGGGGATGGCGCAGGTCGCCCGCAGCTCGGCCGCAGCCGATACGCCGGCTCTGCGGCGGGAGCTCGCGGAGGCGCGCGCGCAGCTCGCGGGCTCGCGCCCCACGGCGATCAATCTCGGCTGGGCGCTCGATCGCTGCGATGAGGTCATCGCGGCGACCACCGGGCCGCCGGACGAGCTGAGCGCCGCTCTGGCCGCGCTCGCGCGCCGCATCCACGACGACGAGGTCGCCCGCTGCCTGGCCATGGGCCGGCACGGCGCCCAGCTGCTCTCACCGGGCGCGCAGGTGCTCACCCACTGCAACGCGGGCGCGCTCGCGACGGGCGGATATGGCTCGGCGCTCGGCGTGGTGCGCGCGGCCCATGCGCGCGATCCCGGGCTGCATGTGTGGGTGGACGAGACGCGCCCCCTGCTGCAGGGCGCGCGCCTGACGGCGTGGGAGCTCTCGCAGGACGGCATTCCGCACACCCTGATCGCTGACTCGGCGGCAGGGCAGTTGTTCGCACGCGGGCTCGTCGACGCCGTCGTCTTCGGCGCGGATCGCATCGCGCACAACGGCGACGCCGCCAACAAGATCGGCTCGTACACGCTCTCGGTGCTCGCCGTCGCCCACGACGTGCCCTGTTACGTCGTCGCGCCGTCCTCGACGATCGATCACGCGATCGCGAGCGGCGCGGAGATCCCGATCGAGGAGCGCGCCGCGGACGAGGTCGCCCGCATCGCCGGGCGCGAGCTGGCCCCCGCAGGCACTCCCGTCTCGAATCCGGCCTTCGATGTGACGCCGGCGGCCAACATCACGGCGATCGTGACCGAGGCGGGCGTGCACCGCGCGCCGTTCGAGCAGAGCCTGCCCGCCGCGGCGGCCTGACACGCCCTCGTCACAGCTCGGCACAGACACGGCACGAGCCACGGCCCTAGCCTGGCCCCATGCCGTCGCTCGCCTCGCTCATCCGCCTCGCCCTGCCGCGCCGCTGCGCCGCCTGCCGGCGGCCCGGGGAGTGGATGTGCGACGAGTGCGGCCCGCAGATGCGCGCGCTGGCGCGGCCGCTGTGCGCGCGCTGCGGCGCGCCGACGGAGCTGGCGGTTCCGGCCTGCCGCGCGTGCAAGAGGCTGCGCTGGTTCACGAGCGCGCGCTCGGCGCTCTGGCTCAGCGGCCCCGTGCCGAGCCTCGTCGCGGGCTGGAAGCGCGGCGACATCTCTCCGCGGCGCCTGGCCGCCGCCCTGGTTGCGCACGAGCTGGCGCAACCCGAGGTCGACGCCCTCGTCTCGGTGCCTGCGGTGCGCGACCGGCACCTGCGACGCGGAGCCGACCCGCCCGCAGAGCTGGCGGTCGAGCTCGGGCACTGGTGGGAGCTGCCGGTCGTCCCGCTCATGACGCGAACGCGGGACGTTCGTCCGCAGCGCGGCCTCGACGCGAGCGCCCGCCGGCGGAACGTGCGCGGCGCGTTCGCCGCTCGTGCGGGTCCCGCCCGCCTGGTGCTGGTCGACGACGTCTACACCACCGGCGCCACGGTGGACGAATGCGCTCGCGCGCTGCGAGCCGCCGGCGCCCGGGAGGTGCACGTGATCACCTTCGCGCGCACGCCCCTCGATCGGACCTTTGCGCGCGCGCCGCCTCATGGCAGACTCCAAGCTACGACGTACCCGAGCGGGGAGGCACGCGATGCAACTTCAGGTGAGCGGTAGGAACCTGGACGTCACGGAGCCGATTCGCGAGTACGCGGAGCGCAAGCTCGCGCGCATCGAGCGGCACCTGACCGAGGACACGCGCGTCGACCTCGAGCTCGCGATCGAGCGCAACCGCTCGATCAGCGCCAACCAGCACGCGGAGCTCACCGTCTGGACCAAAGGGCCGGTGCTGCGGGCGCACGAGTACGCGGAGGACATGTACGCGGCGATCGACCTGGCCGTCGACAAGCTCGACCGGCAGGTGCGGCGCTACCGCGAGCGACGGCGCCACTGGCGGCCGCACCATCAGGCGCGCGACGTCGAGGCGCTGCATTCCGCTCTCCGACGCAGATGAGGCGGCCTCCCTCTCGGAGGCCAACGGAGCCGAACCGGCGCTGCCGATTCCCACCATCGTGAAGACCAAGCGTTTCAACATGAAGCCCATGCACCCCGACGAGGCGGCGCTCCAGCTCGAGCTCGTCGGCCACGAGTTCTACGTCTTCCTGAACGCCGAAACCGACGCCGTGGCGGTCATCTACCGCCGCCGCGACGGCAATCTCGGCGTGATCGAACCCGTCCAGGGCTGAGCGCCCGAGCGGCCTGGGGACGGCCGGGCCGCGCAGCAGGCGCCTGCTACCGTTCACTCAGAAGCGCCACGCGCTTCCGTCGCCCGTTGCGGCGGCGTATCACCGTCTGTAGAGGCTATGGTCGACTTTCTCAACAAGCTGCTCCGCGCCGGCGAAGGACGCCTGCTGCGTCGCCTCGAGCTCGTCGCCGAGGAGACGACCGCCTGGGAGCCGACGATCGAGGAGCTCGACGACGAGGCGCTCCGCGCCAAGACCGTCGAGTTCCGCGAGCGCCTGGACGAGGGCGAGGAGCTCGACGACATTCTCCCCGAGGCCTTCGCGTGCGTGCGCGAGGCCTCCAAGCGCACGCTCGCGATGCGCCATTTCGACGTTCAGCTGGTCGGCGGCGCGGTCCTCAACGAGGGCGCGATCGCCGAGATGAAGACCGGCGAGGGCAAGACGCTCGTGGCCACGCTGCCGCTCTATCTCAACGCCCTCGAGGGCAATGGCGCGCACCTCGTCACGGTCAACGACTACCTCGCCCGCCGCGACGCCGAGTGGATGCGGCCGGTCTACGAGGCGCTCGGCATGACCGTCGGCGTGATCGAGGCGCAGATGGACCCGGAGGCGCGCAAGGCCGCCTACGAGTGCGACATCACCTACGGCACGAACTCCGAGTTCGGCTTCGACTACCTGCGCGACAACCTCGCGACGGACATCGCGGAGACCGTCCAGCGCGGGCATTCCTTCGCGATCGTGGACGAGGTCGACTCCATCCTGATCGACGAGGCGCGCACGCCGCTGATCATCGCGGGCCAGCCCGAAGAGGCCGCCGACATCTACTACACGTTCGCCAAGATCGTGAAGGGCTTCGTGCAGGGCGAGGACTACGAGGTCGACGAGAAGCGCAAGACCGCGGCGCCGACCGAATCGGGCGTCTCGAAGACCGAGAAGGCGCTCGGGATCGAGAACCTCTATGCGCCCGGCTCGAGTCAGATGGTCAACCACCTGATCCAGGCGCTGCGGGCCGAGTCGCTCTACAGCATCGGCGTCGAGTACCTGGTCGTCGACGGCGAGGTCAAGATCGTCGACGAGTTCACCGGCCGCATCATGGAAGGCCGCCGCTGGTCGGAGGGCCTGCACCAGGCCGTCGAGGCCAAGGAGGGCGTCAAGATCGAGGCGGAGAACGTGACCGTCGCGACCGTCACGATCCAGAACTACTTCCGCCTCTACGAGAAGCTCGCCGGCATGACCGGCACCGCGCTCACCGAGGCCAACGAGTTCCACGAGATCTACGGCCTCGAGGTCGTCCCGATCCCGACCAACGTGCCGGTCACGCGCATCGACGCGAACGATCTGATCTACAAGACCGAGGACGAGAAGTTCCGCGCCGTGGTCAACGACATCAAGGAGCGCAACGAGCACGGCCAGCCGGTGCTCGTGGGCACGATCTCGGTCGAGGTCTCGGAGCGCGTCGCGAACCTGCTCGAGCGCGAGGGCATCAAGCACAACGTCCTCAACGCGAAGACGGGCCAGGAGGGCCAGGAGGCCCAGATCATCAAGGACGCGGGCGCGCGCGGCGCGGTCACCATCGCCACCAACATGGCGGGCCGCGGCGTCGACATCAAGCTGGGCGACGGCGTGCTCGACCTCGGCGGTCTCTACGTGATCGGCACCGAGCGTCACGAGTCGCGCCGCATCGACAACCAGCTGCGCGGCCGCTCCGGTCGTCAGGGCGACCCCGGCGAGACGCGCTTCTTCCTCTCGGCCGAGGATCAGCTCGTGCGCCTCTTCGCCGGCGACCGCATCTTCACGATCCTCGACAAGCTCGGCCCGGGCGAGGATCAGCCGATCGAGCACAAGATGCTCACGAAGCGCATCGAGGGCGCCCAGAAGCGCGTCGAGGAAATGCACTTCGACATGCGCAAACAGGTGCTCAAGTACGACGACGTCCTCAACAAGCAGCGCGAGGTCATCTACGCGGAGCGCCGCGGCGTGCTCGAGGGCGAGGACCTGAGCGAGTCGATCCTCGAATGGATCGACGAGGTCGTCGAGGACATCGTGATGGCGCACACCGACTCGAACTTCCCCGAGGAGTGGGATTTCGAAGGCCTCTTCGCGGGGCTGCACCAGGTGTTCCCCGTCTCCTTCGACCGCGAGGCGCTCGGCCCGGCCTCCGACATCGACCGCGAGGAGCTGATCACCCGCTGCATCGCGGATGCCCACCTCGCCTACGAGCGCAAGGAGAAGGAGCTCGTCGCGACCGAGGGCCTCGACGACGACATCATGCGCCAGCTGGAGCGCTTCTTCCTGCTGCAGGTCATCGACTCGCACTGGCGCGAGCATCTCGACTCGATGGACTACCTGCGCGAGGGCATCCACCTGCGCTCGATGGCGCAGAAGGATCCGCTCGTCGAGTACCGCGTCGAGGGCCACGGCATGTTCGAGCAGATGATGGGCGGCGTCCGCGAGGAAGTCGTCTCGATGCTCTTCCACGTCGAGGTCACGCCCCAGGACGCCGAGCTCGAGCACCACGAGCCCGAGCACCTGATCTACGACGACGGCGGCTCGTCGACGTCGACGATGACGGCGGCCGGCTCCAGCACCTCGGGCACCGGCGGCTCCTCGAGCTCCACCGTGCAGGCGCCGAGCAACGGCTCGCAGGCCATCGGGCGCAACGACCCGTGCCCGTGCGGCTCGGGACAGAAGTACAAGCGCTGCCACGGGCGCGCGGCCTAGATGCGCACGCAGTCCGAGCTCGAAACCGCGACCGAGGAGTTGAGGGCCCGCCTGGCGTGGGTCCGTGACTACCTTTGACCCGGCGGCGCTCGCACGGCGCGTCGAGGAGCTGAACGCACAGCTCTCGGCGCCGGGCTTCTGGGACGACCCGAGGCGCGCCGCCGCGATCAGTGCCGAGCAGTCGCGCTCGCAGCGCAAGCTCGACACCTACAACCGCCTCGAGGCCGAGATCCGCGACCTGCCGGCCCTGCTCGAGATGGTGGGGGAGGACGATGCGCTCCTGCCCGAGGCGGATGCGTCGATCGCCGCGCTCGAGTCGGAGATCGCGCTGCTGCAGGAGCAGGCGCTCTTCTCGGGCGAGTACGACGGCGGCGACGCCATCGTGACGCTGAGCGCCGGCGCGGGCGGGACCGACGCGCAGGACTGGGCGGCGATGCTGCTGCGCATGTACGAGCGCTGGGCCGAGGGGCGCAAGCTTCAAGTTCGAGGTGCTCGATGCGACGCCGGGCGAGGAAGCGGGCCTCAAGTCGGCGACGTTCCAGGTGCGCGGCGACAACGCCTACGGCGTGCTCGGCGCCGAGCGCGGCGTGCATCGCCTCGTGCGCCTCAGCCCGTTCGACTCGGCGCACCGCCGGCAGACCAGCTTCGCGCAGGTCGACGTCGCCCCCGAGCTGCCGCCGGACGCGGCCATCGAGATCGACGAGAGCGAGCTGCGCATCGACACCTACCGCTCCTCGGGCGCAGGCGGCCAGCACGTCAACAAGACCGACTCGGCCGTGCGCATCACGCACCTGCCGACCGGCATCGTCGTGCAGTGCCAGAACGAGCGCTCGCAGCACGCCAACAAGGACACCGCGATGCGCGTGCTCAAGAGCCGCCTGCTGGAGCGCGAGGAGGAGGCGCGGCAGGCCGAGCTGGCGCGCGAGCGCGGCACGCTGCGCGACAACGCGTTCGGCTCGCAGATCCGCTCCTACGTCCTGCATCCGTACACGATGGTGAACGACCACCGCTCGGGCCTGAAGGACGGAAATGCCCAGGGCGTGCTGGACGGCGACATCGATCCGTTCATCAGCGCCTATCTCCTCGGAGCCGCCGCAGGCACGCTCGGCGAGGTCTCCGACGACGGCGATTCCGTCTAGCAGCCGCGCTGCTGACCGGACGGGCCCGCCCAAGGCTCCGTGCTATTCTGGCGCTTCGCCACCGGGACGGGCAGGGAACATCGTGCCGCGCGTCGTAGACCGACACGCCGCCGGTTGCCGCCGGCGCAGCGGAGACCTGCGCGGGGCGTCCGCAGCATCAATCACATGTTGAAGCGAGACGACATCGAGCTCGAGCACGCCGTCGCCGAGAATGGCAACGGTGCGACTCACACCCTCTCGCGCGGCGAGCGTCTGGCGCTGCTCGCAGAGGAGGACGAGAACGCTCCTCGCGTAGCCGTTCCGGCCGGCACGCCGATGATCGTGCTGGAGCGCGTCACGAAGGTCTACGACGGCCGCGTGGTCGGCCTCCGCGACGTCTCGCTGCGCATCGACAAGGGCGAGTGGGTGTTCCTCGTCGGCCAGTCGGGATCGGGCAAGTCGACGTTCATCCGCCTGCTGATCAAGGAGCTCGACCCGACCGAGGGCTCGATCCTGATCGGCGGCCGCTCGCTCGGCACGCTCAAGCGCTCGCGCGTCGCGCAGCTGCGCCGCAACATCGGCTGCGTCTTCCAGGACTTCAAGCTGCTGCCCAACCGCAACGCCTACCAGAACGTGGCCTACGCGCTCGAGGTGCAGGGCCAGCCGCGGCACGTGATCGACGAGAAGGTGCCCGAGATCCTCCAGCTGGTCGGGTCTGGGGGACAAGTTCGACCGCTTCCCGCACGAGCTCTCCGGCGGCGAGCAGCAGCGCGTGTCGATCGCGCGCGCGTTCGTCAACCACCCGCCGCTCCTGATCTGCGACGAGCCCACCGGCAACCTCGACCCCGACACCTCGGTCGGCATCATGCAGCTGCTGTATCGCATCAACCGCACCGGGACGACCGTCGTCATGGCCACCCACGATCGCGAGATGGTCGACCGCATGCGCCGTCGCGTCGTCGCGCTCGAGCGCGGGCGGCTGGTGCGCGACGAGCGCCGCGGCGGATACGTGGAGACCTGAGTTGAGACGCGCAGACTTCTTCCTCGTCGAGGCCGTGCGCGCGCTGCGCAACAACCTCGCCACCACCGTCGCCGCCACCGTCACGGTGCTGATCGTGCTGTATTTCCTCGGCGTCTTCGTGCTCTTCGGCACGTATCTCTACGCCAAGGTCGACAAGGAGCGCAGCGGCGTCCGCGTCACCGTGTACCTGGACAAGCGCGCCACGCAGGGTCAGATCACCGCGCATCGGTGCCCGCCTGCGCCAGAACCCGGACGTGAAGCCGGACGCCGTGGAGTACGTCTCCAAGGCGGAGGCCTGGCAGCGCCTCAAGGAGCGCGTGCCGAAGTCGGTCTGGGAGAGCGTGCTGACGAACCCGCTGCCGGCCTCGTGGGAGGCCTCGCTCGAGAACCCGAGCCGCGCCAAGGACGTCGCGGCCTCCGTGCGAGGCATGCCCGGCACCGAGCGCGGCGCCAACGGCGTGCGCTACGGCGGCAAGGACGCCGACCGCCTGCTGCGCAACGCGGCCGTGGTCGAGGCGGTGATCGGCGGGCTGATACTCGTGCTCGCGATCTCGGCGGTGGCGCTGATAGCGAACACCATCCGGTTGTCGATCTTCGCACGACGCCGCGAGGTCGAGGTGATGAAACTCGTGGGCGCGTCGAACTGGTTCGTGCGCCTGCCGTTCGTCCTCGAGGGCATGCTCTGCGGCCTGGGCGGAGCGGTGCTCTCGATCGCCCTGCTGGGCGTCTCCCTCGTGCTGCTGAAGGATCACCTGCCCGCCGCCTCGCTCAACGAGGACGGCGCGCATGCGATCGCGTTCTGGCTGCTCGCGCCGCTCCTGCTGCTGGCGGGGACGCTGCTCGGAGCGATCGGGTCGGGCGTGACCATGCGCCGTTTCTTGCGGGTGTGAATCCGCACACGGTAAACTGACACATGCGCCTGCGCCGCCCCATTGCGGTACTTGGAGCTGTGGTGCTCGCGTTCGCACTTGGCTACGCGACGCGGCGCGGGGGCGAGGGTCCGGTCACGCCGGCGGCGGCGAGCCAGCCGGTGCTGGCGGATTCGGTGCGCGAGGTGCTCGCACAGCGTTACGTGCGCGATCTCGACCCCGACGCGCTGGCCTCGGCACGAACGGTGCCGCAGCTGATCAAGCAGCTGCGCGACCCGTTCACGAGCTATCTGACCTCCGCGCAGTACGCGGCGCTGCGGGCCGACACGACCCAGGGCTTCTACGGCGTGGGCGTGCGCGTGCGCGAGCAGGGCCGGGTGCTGCGGATCGTGAGCGTCGTCCCGCGCTCGCCCGCCGCGCGTGCGGGTCTGCGCTCCGGGGACGCGTTGCTGTCGGTCGACGGGCTGCGGGTACGCGGCCACATCGAGACCGCGCTGGCCGCGCTGCAGGCGCCCCACCGCGGGCCGATGAACCTGATCATGCAACGCAGGGGCGGTCATGCGCAAGACGGTTCGCGTGCGCCGCGGCGTCGTCGTCCAGCCCGCCGTCCGCTCGCGCGACGTCGCGGGCGGCGCCGTGCGCGTGATCCGCATCACGCGCTTCTCCGAAGGCGTGGGGGCGGCTGTGCGCCGCGCGGCGCGCGGCGCGCCGATCGTCGTGCTCGACCTGCGCGGCAACCCGGGCGGCCTGATCCAGGAGGCCATCAACACGGTCGACGTCTTCCTCGACCACGGCCGGATCCTCTCGTATTCGGGCGCCCACACCATCGGCGGGGTCGTGACAGCGCGAGCACTCGGCGCTCAAGGCCATGCCGCTCGTCGTCGTGGTCGACCGCGCGACCGCCAGCGCGGCCGAGATCGTGGCCGCAGCGCTGCGCGACAACAAGCGCGCCAAGATCGTCGGCACGCGGACGTTCGGCAAGGCCTCGATCCAGGCCGTCGTCCCGGTGGCGGGCGGTGGCGCCGTGAAGCTCACGGTGGCCACGTATCGCACGCCCAACGGGTTCGATCTGCACGGCCGCGGGGTGCGCCCCGATGTGCCGGCGCACACGCAGCTGATGGTGCGCGCGGTCGCCGTGGCACGCCAGATGCCTGCGTGAGCGACCCGGACGGGCCGCGTCTCGTCGCCTGCACCGTGGAGCGCCGAGGACGCTTCCTCGTCGCGCTGCCGTTTTTCGACGAGGGGCAGCAGCTCGCCCTGGGCCGGCGCTCGGGGCTGGCCGTCGAGGCGGGCGAGCTCGTGGTGGTCGAGACGGCCGGCTCGAGCGCACGCGTCGCCGAGCGGCTGGGCTCGCCCGACGACGTCGAGAACGTGCTGCGCGCGCTGCTGCTCCAGCGCGGTCTCGCACGCGAGTGGCCGCAGGGCGCCCTGCGCGAGGCGCGCAGGGCTTCCGGAAAGCCCGAGTCGGAGGGGCAGCGGACCGACCTGCTCGAGCTCGAGACCATCACGATCGACCCGCCGACCGCGCGCGATTTCGACGACGCCATCAGCGTCGAGCCGGACGGCGACGGCGTGCGCGCCTTCGTGCACATCGCGGACGTCGCGAGCTATGTGGCGCCGGACGGTGAGCTGGATGCCGAGGCCGGGCGCCGCACCTGCAGCGTGTACGTGCCCGGGGCCGTGGAGCCGATGCTGCCACTCGAGCTCTCGGCCGACGCCTGCAGCCTGCGCCCGGGCGAGGTACGCCGGGTGGTCAGCATCGAGGTGCGCGTCGGCGCCGACGGCAAGGTGGGCGCGCCGCACGTGCGCCGCGCGCTCATTCGCAGCCGTGCTCGGCTGACCTACGACGAGGCGCACGACGTGCTGGCGGGGCGCCTGCACCACCCGAACGGCGACCTGCTGGCACGGGCCGACGCGCTCGCGCGCGATCTGCGCGAGCGCCGGCACGCGCGCGGCGCGTTCACGCTCGGGGCGCGCGAGCTCGCCTTCGAGGTCGCGGACGGCCGCGTGGTGGATGCGCACTGGGACGAGGAGCCGCGGGCGCACGCACTGGTCGAGGAGCTGATGCTGCTGGCCAACGAGGCCGTGGGGGGCCTGCTGGCCCGCGCCCGCCGGCCGGCGCTCTACCGGGTGCACGAGCATCCGAAACACGAGGCGCTGCTCGCGCTCGCCGCTCGCCTGACGGCGCTCGGGCTCCCGGTCGTCCCGCTCCCCGAACGAGCGAGCGGCCCGGAGGCCTCGCAGGCGGTGGCCCGGCAGGCGGAGCTGCTCGCGCCGATCCTGCGCGAGCGGCCGGCGACGCGCGAGGCCTTCGGCAGCCT
Organism: uncultured Actinomycetes bacterium; assembly: GCA_963713435.1. Taxonomy (GTDB): domain Bacteria; phylum Actinomycetota; class Thermoleophilia; order Gaiellales; family JALYLC01; genus JALYLC01. The sequence continues at coordinate 142,662 of CAVQLU010000007.1, read as the reverse complement.
GCTCCTGCGCACGCTCGAGCTCGCGCGCTACGACCCGGTCAACGTGGGCCACGCCGCGCTCGCCTCGCCGGCCTACGTGCATTTCACCTCCCCGATCCGGCGCTATCCCGACATCGTCGTGCATCGCGCCACCTGCGCGCTCGCGGGGCTCGGCGAGACGGCGCCCAAGGCCAGGGACCTGCCCGAGATCGCCCTGCGCTGCTCGCAGCGCGAGCGCGAGGCGGCCGATGCCGAGCGGCGCGCGGATGCCATCTGCCTGGCCTTCCTGCTCAAGGATCGTCTGCGACGCGACGGCTGGCACCAGCCCTTCGAGGGCGTCGTGACGGGGCTCATCTCGCGCCGGCCTGTTCGTGCGCTTCGGAGACGTCTTCGAGGGCTTTCTGCCGGCGCGCCGACTCGACGCGCGCGAGCGCTTCGACAGCGACGAGCACGGCGTGGCGCTCGTGGGCCGCAGCTCGGGGCGACGCATCCGCCTGGGCGACGAGCTCTCCTGCGTCGTCACGGCCGTCGACCCTCCGCGCGGGCGGGCGACCCTCGACGTCCTGCCCGAGAACGAGGCCCCGCGCCCGCGTTCGCGCCCGGTGAAGAAGACGACCCCGCGACGACCGCCCAGGCCCCCGAAACGCAGGCGGACCTAGGACGTACCCCAGAACTCGTCGTGGTGCCTGGCGGCACCGAGCGGGCGTCTGGGACGAGATCGACCCTTGCGAGATCGTCCTGATCGAGCCGCGGGCCGATCTCGTCCCAGCACGACGCTCGTCACTCGCCAGACCCTCACGCGCATTCTGGGCTACGTCCTAGACTCCGACGGTGGCCGAGGGCGAACGCACGATCGCGAGCAACCGCAAGGCGCGGCACGAGTTTCACATTCTCGAGCGCCTCGAGACCGGCATCGCGCTCACGGGTACCGAGGTCAAGTCGCTGCGTGCCGGCAAGGTCGCGCTGCGCGAGGCGTTCGCGCAGGAGCGCGGGGGAGAGCTGTGGCTCGTCGGGTGCACCATCGAGCCCTACGCGCAGGGCAATCGCGCGAATCACGAGCCCACGCGCGACCGCAAGCTGCTCGCGCATCGGCGCGAGATCGACGAGCTCGCCTCGCGGGTGGCGGAGAAGGGCCTGACGCTCGTCCCGCTGCGGCTCTATTTCAAGGACGGCCGTGTCAAGGTCGAGATCGCGCTGGCGCGCGGCAAGGAGGGCATCGACAAGCGGCGCTCGCTCGCCGAACGCGATGTCCGGCGCGAGATCGACCGCGAGATGAAGACCCGCTCGCGCGGCTGAGGCGCTCGAAAACCCCGCAAATGGGCTCTCTGCGCGTGCTACCCTGGAAGGACTCTCGGGGGCGTCCTGGCTTCGACGCGGGCGAATCCGATGGGTTGGGTAGCAAGCCGAGGATGCTGGTGGGCCTCGTAAATCATCCAGCAACACCTAAATGCGAAGTCCGATCTGGATCTCGCGCTCGCTGCGTAATCTGATTACGTAACGGGTGGCCCCTCCGGGCCTCCGCGGAGGGAGTCCTTCAGAAGGAGGCTTGCCCGGCGGCCGGGGGGTCCGTGCCGACCGCAGGGGACTCCAACGACGGACTGGCCAGCGGAGCACCGGCCTGTGTGGTGCGACGCGGCGAGACATGAACGCAGGCTGAGCTTGGAGAAGCCCTTCCTGTCGCGTCCGTGGACGCGGGTTCGATTCCCGCCGCCTCCACTCCGGACAGTCGATACGAGAGCCCCGCACCGGGGCTCTCGGTCGTTTTCGGCCTCGGGCGGCGCGCTCCGGGGAGCGCGCCGCCCGGGTGGGCTATCCGACCTTGACGACGTCGTAGTGCGGATCGGCCGGCGTCGCGGTGCCGAAGCGCGCATTCACGACGTAGAGGTGCTTGCCGGCATGGTCGATCGACGTCGGGACGTCGAAGTCGGGGTCGGTGATCGCCTTCACGAACGTCGCCGTCGCGAGGTCGTGCGAGAGGCGGAAGACGGCGATCGTGTTCGAGCGGTTCTGGACGACGAACAACGTCCGGCCCTCGAGCAGGAGGCCGTCGCCGTTTGCGAGGTCGTACGTCCCGGTGTCGATGGCCGTCGTCGCGCCGCTGCGCGGATCGATCACGAAGAGCTTCTTGGCCGCCGTCTGCACGGCGATCAGCTTCTTGCCGTCGGCCGTGGCGACGATGCCGTTGAGGTTGAGCGCTCCACCGCCGACGTGCTGGTAGTCGCCGGTCAGCGGAATCGTCGTGACCTGACCGGGCGCCCCGTGCTTGGAGCGCGAGACGCGGTAGATCACGGGCTGCTGCGAATCGCTGAAGTACGCGGCCTTCCTCGTCACCGCGATGCCGTTGATGAAGGTCGCGGGCGGGGTTCCGAGCTGGTAGGTCTGGAGCAGGGCACCCGTCTTCGCGTCATACAGCTTCGCGGTGCCGAAGCCGGCGCCGGCGACCCACAGCAGGCCGCGGTCGTAGGCGACCCCGGTCGCGGCGTTCGTGCCCGCAGTCGTGGCGCCCGGGACGAGAATGCGCCCGGTGCCCGTGCGCAGGTCGCCCGTGTAGATCGCACCGGTCTGGACGGAGCCGACGAAGAACTGCTTGCCGTGCCCGATCGCGAGCCCTTCGGGCGCGAATCCGGCCGGCAGCGCGATCTTCTCCGGGAATGAGCCCGGGCCGTGGTTCGCGGTCGCGGCAGGTGAAGCCAGGGGCGCCATCAGCAAGCCGAGTGCAGCGAGGACGAGTGTGAGCGTGAGCTTTCGCATGTCTTCCTCCTTGCGTCGTTTCGCTCTCTTCGGAAACCCCCTTCCCCGGATCGGCGGAAAATGATCATCCCGGTAGACGAAGGGCCGCCCGGATGCGAGATCCGGACGGCCCTTGCCGACCAGCAGACGGCCCCAGCCGGCCTACGAGCAGCCGACCCCGCTGAGCGTGGACTTCGTGGTCGAGACGAGTGCCTGACCGCTCTGCTTGACGCTCGAGATCGCGTCGCTCGCGCTGGCGTCGCTCGGGACGCCCTTGACGGCCGAGTCGAAGCTGTCCCAGGCGCTGTCGAGGGTGCTCATCGTCGAGCTCGCGGCACCGTGAGCCGCGACCGTGACCTGGATCCAGTCGTTCTGAATGGTCGTGACCGCGGACTCGTAGTCGCTCTTGGAGGCCGTCGAGGGATCGAGCTCCGTGAGCGCACTCACGCTGCTGTCGAGATCGCTCAGGCTGCTGCACAGGGTGGCCTGCGAGCTGACCGAGTTGCCGGAACTGCCGCGGGCGCCCGCCAGACCGATCAGCACCGCAATCCCTACGCCGACCGCAAGGACGGCGATCAGCACCTTGTGCTGCGTGCCCATCAGACCGCCCGCGAGTTGGCCGTCGAGGCGAGTCCGTGGATGACGAGGCAGGAGATCAGGATCGAGAGTGCGGCATACCAGGGCGCGATGCCGATGATCAGGAAGCTCTGGACGATCACGAGGATGGCCCAGGCGTAGGCGATGAAGCGCCCGAAGCCGCCGTTGTTGAGCAGCGAGTAGCCGGCGTACAGCGCGAGCGCCGCGATGATCCCGTCCCAGATCCCCCAGGCCCACATGTGGCCCGTGAAGACGCCGCTGGTGAAGTCGTTGATCCGATGGCTGTTGGCCAGGTAGCTGATCGCCGAGATGATCCTCATGAAGCCGACTGCGAAGAGCAGCACTGCGGCGAACGTCACCCATCCCGATTGCCGCTGATCAAACTCAGTTGTCGCCATGCTCACGCTCCGGTCCAGTCGTTGACGTGGCGACGCTACCGATGCGCCGGGGGGCGGGCATCACCCCCTTCGGGTGAATAGGCCGCCGGCGGCTGCTCGAAAGCCCTCGGCATGCGCAAAGGTGGTGCACCGGCCCGGGAACTGGGCTAGGGTCTTCGCCGTGCTGGGGGTGCCGTCGCCGTGATGGTCGTGCTGGCTTCGAATGCCGTGAATCTTGCGCGGGCGCAGTTCGCGACGACGACGCTGTATCACTTCCTGTTCGTGCCGTTGACGCTCGGGCTCGGCCCGATCGTGGCCACGATGCAGACGCTCTGGCTGCGCACGGGCAACTCCAACTGGCTGCGCCTCACGCACTTCTTCGGCACGCTCTTCCTGATCAACTTCGCGATCGGCGTCGCGACCGGGATCGTGCAGGAGTTCGAGTTCGGCATGAACTGGTCGATCTATTCGGTCTTCGTCGGCAACGTCTTCGGCGCCCCGCTGGCGATCGAGGCCATCGCGGCGTTCATGCTGGAATCGACCTTCCTGGGCCTGTGGATCTTCGGCTGGAACCGCCTCTCGCCGAAGCTCCATCTCGCGACGTTGTGGATCGCGGTCATCGGCACATGGCTGTCGGCCTACTTCATCCTGGTCGCGAACTCCTGGATGCAGGACCCGGTCGGCTACAAGATCGTGAACGGCCAGGCCCAGCTGACGAGCGTCTGGGCCCTGGTGACCAACAGGTGGGCGTTCTGGGCTTTCGGCCACACGATGCTGGCGGGCCTGACCTGCGGTGGGGCGGTCGTGTTCGGCGTCTGCTGCTGGCATCTCGTGCGCGGCCGCAACCAGGAGATGTTCCGGCCGGCCGCCAAGCTGGCGCTGATCGTGCTCGTTCCGGTCGCGTGTTTCAACATGTGGTTCGGCAGTCATTTCGGCATCCTCGTGACCGAGTTGCAGCCGATGAAGATCTCGGCTGCCGAGGCGCTCTGGGATACCGAGCAGCCGGCGTCGTTCTCGCTCTTCCAGATCGGCGGCTTCACCGAAGAGGATCAGACACCGAGCTTCTCGATCGCGATCCCGGGCCTGCTCTCGTACCTCTCCACGGGCTCCTTCGATGGCAAGGTGGTGGGGCTGAACGAGCTGAACAAGCAGTACGAGAAGACGTATGGGCGCGGGAACTACGTGCCGCCGGTGGAGGCCATCTACTGGAGCATGCGCGTGATGGCCTACGCCGGCAGCCTGGTCGCGCTGGTGGCGGTGCTGGGCGCGTTCCTCTACTGGAAACGCAGACTCGAGAGGTACCGCTGGTTCCTGTGGGCGGGTGTCTTCACGGCTTTCCTGCCGTTCGTCGCCACCTCGGCGGGCTGGATCCTGACCGAGGTCGGGCGCCAGCCATGGATCGTGCAGGGCCTGCTCAAGACCAGCAACGCGAACTCCCCCTCGGTGAGCTCGACCTGGATCGGCATCAGCCTGGGCGTCTTCGTGACGCTCTACCTGATCCTCGGCGTGGTCGACGTGTGGCTGATGCGGCGCTTCGCGGGCCGCGACCCCGACCCCGATCCCGCCGCATCTCCCACGGCGGCGCCCGAGCCCCAGCCGGCGGTCGGGTACTAGGGCGGCGCGCATGGATCTGCAGACGCTCTGGTTCATCCTCGTGGCCGTGCTCTGGTGCGGCTACTTCCTGCTCGAGGGCTTCGACTTCGGCGTCGGGATGCTGCTGCCGTTCCTGCCGCGCGACGAGAAGCAGCGGCGCGAGATGTTCGAGTCCATCGGCCCCGTCTGGGACGGCAACGAGACCTGGCTGATCACCGCCGCGGGCGCGACGTTCGCGGCCTTCCCGCGCTGGTACGCGACGATGTTCTCGGGCTTCTACATCGCGCTGCTGCTGGTGCTCCTGTTCCTGATCATCCGCGTCGTCTCGTTCGAATGGCGCGAGAAGAGCCAGAGCCCTCGCTGGCGGCACACCTGGCACTGGGCCAACGCGATCGGCAGCTTCGGCGCCTCGCTGCTCTGGGGCATCGCGCTGGCCAACCTGCTCTACGGCGTCCCGCTCAACTCGAGCGGCGACTTCTCGGGTGACTTCTGGGATCTCTTCAGCGTCTACACCGTGCTCGGCGGTCTCGCGTTCGTGCTGCTCTTCGTCTTCCACGGCGCCACGTTCCTCACCCTGCGCACCACGGGCGATCTGCTCGAGCGCGCCACAGCGGCCGCCCGCAGGTTCTCGATCATCGCGGCCGTCGTGGGCGCCGCCTTCCTGGCCTGGACGGTGGCGGCGGCGGTCGACCGCAACGACAAGGACGTGTTCCCGCCGATCCTGCCCGCCGCCGTCGGCATCGCGGCGCTCCTGCTGGCCGTCGTGTTCACCTTGCGCCGGCGCAGCACCTGGGCGTTTGCGATGACCGCCGTCGGCACGGTCGCGACGGTTGCGACGCTCTTCACGAGCCTCTACCCGCGCGTGATGGTCTCGAGCGGCGACTTCTCCAACAGCCTCACGGTCGATGGCTCGGCTTCCGCCGACTACACGCTCAAGGTCATGACCGTCGTGGCGGTGATCTTCCTGCCGGTCGTGCTGATCTACCAGGGCTGGACGTACCACGTGTTCCGCCACCGGGTCGGGGGCACCGACCTGGTCACGAGCAAGAAGCCGCCCGAAGCGCCGGCTCCGCTGGCCGGCGGCGAGCCCGCGAGCCCTTAGAGACTCTCGTGGGCGACGACCAGCGCGGCCGCCCGCATCGCCGCGTGATTCCACCGCTCGTTGCGGCGTATCTCGAGCGCGCGCTCCCCGGCGGCCGACGGGACGTGCGCCAGGTGCGGATCGAGCAGGAAGGCGAGATGATGCTCAAGCCGGGCGCCTCTCCGCGGCGCTTCACGGCCACGCAGCAGCTTGCGGCCGACCGGGTCGGGTTCTCGTGGCAGGCGCGCTTCCCGATCATCCCGCTGATCGCTCTCAAGGTGGTCGACGAGTACGTCGACGGCGAGGGCCGGCTCGAGGTGCGCCTGCTCGGCCGCACACTGCAGCGGCAGCAGGGACACGAGACCTCGCTCGGCGAGGCGCTGCGCTACCTGGCCGAGCTCCCGCTGGTGCCGCATGCGCTGGCCGGCAATGACCAGCTGGTCTGGCAGGAGCTTGACGATCGCCGCGTGTCGGTCGCGACCCACGTCGGGAGCGCGTCCGCGGCGGTCGAGCTCGAGTTCGGCGCGGACGGCGACATCGTCCGCGCGGGGTGCGCCGCGCGGCCGTATCGCCAGGGCGACACCTGGGTGCCCACGCCGTGGGAGGGCGAGTATACGGACTACCGGGAGCTCGGAGGCATCCGTATTCCGACGCGCGCCGAGGTTGCCTGGGATCTGCCCGGCGGGCGCTTCGTCTACTGGCGCGGGCGCATCCTTGATGCTTGCCCTCTCGACACGCCGTTTCAGCAGCGGCTCTGAGGGCGCGCTCAGGCTTCCTTCTTCGCAGGCGGCGGCACGATCAGCACGGGGCGATGCGCATGCTGCGCGACTCCGTGCGAGACGGAGCCCAGGAGCAGTGAGCGAAAGCCCGAAAGCCCGCGCGCACCGAGCACGATGAGCGCCGCATCGTGCGTGTCCGCGACTTCGAGGATGGTGCGAGAGGTCCCGTTGTAGGTGACCTCTGCGACGTCCGGCGCCGCATCGAAGCCCGCCGCGGCCGCGACCTCGACGCCTTCTCCCGCGTAGTTCCTCTGCGGCCTTCCTCAGCTCCTCGTCGTCGTAGCTCGGAAGCGCCGTCCCCATGCCGCCGTAGGCCGCGGCGATGACGGCCACCGGGCTCCACACGTGGACCACGATGGCCTTGCGGCCGCGTAACAGGGCGCCCGCCGTCTCGATGGCGTGCTTGGCTCCGTCGGAGCGGTCGTAGCAGAGCAGGATCGGTGCGTCGTCGGACGTGCTCAAGGTTCCTCCAGGCGTTTCTTCAAGCCTATGAAGTCCCGGGCCTGCGGCCATGGGTGCATGCGCGCTGCCGGGGCTGCGGGTTCCTACGCACGCGGGCCCGCGTCACGAGCTCTTGGCGGAGGTCTTGTGCTTCTTGGCGGTCGGCTTGACGGCCACCGTCAGCTTGACGACCGCGCGGTAGGAGAGCTTCTTGCCGGCCTTGCGCGACTGCTTCAGCACGGTGCCCTTGGCCCGCTTCGACTTCTTGTAGACGACCTTGGTCTTGCAGCCCGCGGCGGCGACCTTCTTGCGCGCCTTGTTGAGCTTCTTGCCGGTTACCTTCGGCACCCTGCAGACCTTCTTGGCGCTCTTCTTCGCCGCGTCACGGCCGGCGGAATCGCGCCTGCCGTGCCCGCCGTCGTGAACGTGACGTCGTCGCCGGGCGTCGTGCCGTTGCCATTCGAGATCACGATGCGGGCGTGGTAGAGCGTGCCCGAGCCGAGACCGGTCAGGTTGGCCCCGACGTCGAGGTCGTTGTTCGTGGCGCCGATCGCCACGGGTGCCGACTTGAGGCCGTAGCCGGTGCTCGTGCCGTACTCGACCCACCAGCTCGATGCCGTGCCGTTGGCGTTCACGGTGCCGGTGACGCGTGCGCCCGTGGTGGTGATTCCCGTGACGCCGACCGTCGAGGCCGCAGGCGGGGGCGGCGGCGGCGGCGGCTGTCCCGTGGCCCAGTAGCGCGCCGCGACTGCGGCGAGCCCGGCGGGGTTCGTCAGGCGTCCCGAGACGCCGAGCTTGCTGCCGTCGGCGCTCAGGGCCATGCCCGTGATGTAGCCGTTGATCGCCGGAAGTCCGAACGGCGTCGTCCACTCGCCGCTCCTGCCGAACGAATCGTCCCGCACGCCGGCGGCGGTAAAGCGCGTGAGCCCGAATGCCGTCTTGCCGCCGAGGTTGGCCGAGCCGCCCACGAACGCTCTGCCGTCTGCCAGCACGGCGATGGCCTGGCCGGTGTTGTTGCCGCCGGCGACGCGCGAGCGGGCGACCGAGAGCACGGCGCCGGCACTGGAGATGCGGACGAGCGACATCTGCCGATTGGCCGCCACCGCGGCGTCGACCGACTCACCCGCCGCGAGGATCGTGCCGTCGGCCAGGGCGGCCAGTGCATGCAGCGAGGTCGCCGGCACGACGATTCGCGCGCCGTCGGCCACGCCGGCGGAGGTGTAGCGCTGCACCCAGGCCGCTCCGTCGGGGCCGACGGTGCTGGCGACCGCATAGCGATTGCCCGAGAGCGCGACGACCGCGTCGTAGAAGCGCCCCGCCTGTGCCGGATCGGCGCCCGAGCCATCGTGTTGCAGGCCGTCGATCGTCACGCCCGCCGAACCCTGCTGCAAGCCGCCGACCTGCGGCAGCAGCCGCCGCAGCCCGTCGTGCTCTCGCCGCTCGCCGGAAGCGTCACGGTCGCGCGCTGGCCGTAGAGGACCACCGGCGTACCCGGTGTCGCGACGGCTGCGTGGCGGTCGCGCGCGTAGCCGGCCACCGCCACGGTGCCGTCGCCGAGCACCGCCAGGCCCCGCGCCGTGAAGTCGATCAGGTGCGGGGCGTAGCAGACGGAGCTGGCGTTGTAGGCGCCGGCGCGCCGTGAAGCGCGCCACGACCATCGACTGCGAGCCGCCGAATCCGGCGACGACGATGTTGCCGGCCGCGTCCTGCGTCATGGCGACCGCGCCGCTGTTGCCGACGGCACCCGCCGGCGTACCGGAGAACTGCCGGGTCGCGAACCCGCCGACGCCGAAGCTCGGGTCGATCGAGCCGTCGACGTTGTAGCGCACCAGCGTCATGAAGCCGCCGCGCGAGCCGCCGATCACGATCTTGCCGTCGGCCTGCATGACCATGGGCACGCGGTTCTCGATGTTGTTGAAGATCGTGCCCTCCGGAGCCGAGCCGATGTGCACCCCGGTGCCGTTGAAGGTGGTGTCGAGCTGGCCATCGGCAAGTGCCGCGGCCGGCAGGGCGAGGGCCCCACAGGCAACTGCCAAAGTGAGGGCGCAAGCGCGCCGGAATCGCCGTAGATGCTGCGGATGAGACACGAAGATGAGCTCCCTGGGGTGCGGTTGACTGGGCCTGGCACCGTTCGTCGCAGGCGCCGGCCGCGCTCCACCCACCCGGGGTGTCTATCACAGGCTGCTGGCCAGTTGGTGGCCAACTCGACGTTCGTCTAGGTCAGGAGCTGGAGGGTGGTAACCCACCCTCCGGGCGGGCTCGCCCAGGTCGTTCGCCGCGTGCGGACTCGCTCCGGACATACAGCACGGAGGCGTCGGAGAACGGCTGGAAATCCCAGGGCGCGTAGGCACCGTGCGCCAGTGCGCCGGCGACGAGCCGCCGGGCACGCTGGCTGGCCAGCACGTCGCGCTCGATCGCGGCGAAATCCCAGCGTTCCTCGCTCTCGGCGCGGAACCGCTCGGCTACCTGCACGCCCTCGGGCGCGGCCGCGAGGTTGCGCAGCTCGTGGGGATCGGACTCGAGGTCGTAGAGCAGGTCGGGGTCGCCCGGGCAGCGCACGTACTTGTGCGCGCCCCGCCGGATCATCACCGCCGGGGCATGCACGCCCTCGGCCAGGTACTCGCCGATCGCCTCGCCCGGCCCCGCCGAGGTGCCGGCGAGCGCGCCCGCGAGACTGGTGCCCTCGAAGCCGGCGTCACCGGCCCCTGCGCCGGCGAGTTCGGCGAACGTGGGGGCGAGGTCGAGCTGTGAGACCGGCCCCGCGACGCGGCGCGCCTCAGACCCGGACCGCGCACGATCAGGGGCACGTGCGCCGACTCCTCGAGGAACGACATCTTGTACCAGAGGCCGCGCTCGCCGAGCAGCTCGCCGTGGTCCGACGTGAAGACGACGAGGGTGTATGCGCGAGCCCGGTCGCCTCGAGCGCATCGAGGACCTCGCCGACGCGCTCGTCGAGGTAGCTGACCGCGGCGTAGTAGCCGTGCCGCGCGCGGCGCACCTCGCGTTCGCTGAGCGGGCGCGCGTCGAGCCCGATCATGTCGCGCAGACGGAGGCTGTGGGCATCGGCCTCGGCGCGCGGCAGCGGCCCGACTGCGGGCAGCTCGATCGCGTCCTCGTCGTAGAGATCCCAGTGGCGCTGCCGCACCTCCCACGGGTCGTGGGGGTTCGTGAACGAGACGGTCAGGAAGAACGGCCGCTCGCGGTCGCGCAGAGAGAGGTCGCGGATCTTCTGGACGGCGCGGAAGCAGACCTCGTCGTCGTAGTCGGTCTGCATGGCCGCCTCGGCGACGCGCGAGGCGAGCAGGCTGGTCGTGTTGTGGTACCACTCCAGCCGCTCCGTCAGCGGCAGGCGCCAGTCGGGAGTCCAGTCGAAGCCGGCGGGGTAGACGTCGGTCGTCAGCCGCTCCTCGAAGCCGTGCAGCTGATCCGGGCCGACGAAGTGCATCTTGCCGGCGAGCGCCGTGTCGTAGCCGGCGGCGCGCAGGACGTGCGCGATCGTCGGGGTGCCGGCGGGCAGCTCGGCGGCGTTGTCGTAGGCGCCGTCGCCGACGGCCTGCGCCCGGTCAGCAGGCGGCGCGCGAAGGTGCGCACAGCGGCGACGTGCAGTACGCGCTCTCGAAGACCACGCCCTCGCGCGCCAGCGCCGAGAGGCGTGGCGCGTGCACGGCGCCGTTGCCGTAGGCGGGGAGGTGCGCCGCGGACAGCTGGTCGGCCATCACGAGCAGGATGTTCGGCGGCCGGCTCACGCGCGCGCGAGGGCCTCGTGGAGCGCCGCGAGCAGCGCGCGCGCGCGCAGATCCTCGTCCTCGCTGCGCAGCTCCGCCGTGACGTAGGAGAACCCGGTGCGCAGCGACGGCCAGGCGCCGTGCGACGAGCCGCCGGCGCCCGTGTGGCCGAATGCGTCGGCGGCCGGGCCGAGCGCGCTCGAGCGTGCCGGCCAGCTCGTAGCCCGTGGGACCGAAGCGCAGTGGCCGGCCGGTGAGCGGATCGTCGCCGCGCTGCGACGGCCTGCCGGCCGCGCTCGAGCGCGCTCTGGTCGATGGGGCCGCCGGGCCGCTCAGGCGACCGTAGAGGGTCGCGATGCGCGCGAGCGGTCACGACGCCGCCGCCGCCGGGATGACGGCGCGCGAGCACCGCGGGATCGTTCCAGACCTCCGGCGCGATGCCCGAGCCTCCGTACACGAGCTGCAGGCGCGGATCGGGTCCGCGCCGGCGAACGCCGCCAGCTCGAAGCTCTCCGAGCACGCGCATCGGCGCGCTCGGCGGCCAGCGGATCGTCCGGGCCGAGCCCGATGCGGATGTCGAGATCGCCGAGCGGCAGCGCGAGCTCGTCGCGACGAACGCGCCGACGCTGCCGCCCGTCGACGCGCCTGATGATCTCGCCGACCAGCCAGCCGTACGTGATCGCGTGGTAGGAAGGCGCGCCGATCGGCACGATCGGGCGCCTGCGCCGCCAGCGCGCGCGCCATCGCCGTCGGGATCGGCCGAGGTCGAAGCGGCGCGGAGAGCCCGGCAGGCCGCCGCTGTGGCTGCACAGCTGGGCGATCGTGACCTCGCCCTTGCCGGCGGCCGCGAACTCGGGCCAGCGCTCGCGACCGGCGCGTCGAGGTCGAGCTGCCCGCGCTCGACCAGCAGCAGCAGCGCCGTCGCGACGACGCCCTTCGTGCCCGAGAAGATCACGGCGCAGGTGCGCTCGCCCCACGGCCTCCCGGTCGCCGGTCGGCGCTGCCGCCCCGGAGTCGACGACGAGCTTGCCGTCGACCATCGCGGCGAACGCGCCTCCCGTCTCGCCGTGCGCCGCGAGGTTGCGCTCGAACGCCTCGCGCACGCCTTCGAAGCCGGGCGCGACGGTGCCGGGGCCGCGCTCGCGGCGGTCACGCGGTGGCGGTCTCGAGCGAGGGCGTGTCCGAGAGCAGGCGCTTCGTGTACTCGCCGTGGGTTGCTGCAGCACGTGCTCGACGGTGCCGAGCTCGACGATCCGCCCCTGGCTCATGACGGCGACGCGCTGTGCGATCGAGCGGACGAGCGGCAGGTTGTGGGTGACGAAGAGCATTGCCAGACCGAGCTCGCGCTGCAGCTCGGCGAGCAGCTCGACGATCGCCGCCTGCACGCAGACGTCGAGCGCCGAGGTGACCTCGTCGCAGACCAGCACGTCCGGGTCGCACACCAGCGCGCGGGCGATGGCGACGCGCTGGCGCTCGCCGCCGGAGAGCTGGTCGGGATAGCGGCCGACGTAGCTGGCCGCGAGCGACACGCGCTCGAGCATCTCGTCGACCCGCTGTCGGCCTCGCCGCCCGTCGCCGTGCCGAAGACGTCGAGCGGCTGGCGCACGATCTGCCCGATCGTCCTGCGCGGGTTGAGCGAGCCGTACGGGTTCTGGAAGACGTACTGGATCGGCTGCCGGATCTCGCGCGGGCGCCCGCGCGAGCTGAGCGCGAGCGGCTCGCCGCGCAGCAGGATCTGCCCCGCGCGGTCGCGGTGCAGGCCGGCGATCGAGCGCGCCAGCGTCGTCTTGCCCCAGCCCGACTCGCCGACCAGCGCCAGGCACTCGCGCGGCGCGAGCTCCAGGTCGATGTCGTGCACGACCGTCGACCGAGCCGTAGCCGGCGAACACGTTCTGGAGCGCGAGCACGGGCTGCGCGGCGCGCGCTCCGCTCGACGGCTCGCCGAGCACGCCGGGCGGGAGACGACGCTCGCGCGCACCTCCGCGGCGCGCAGGCAGCGGACGCAGTGCTCGGCGCGAGCTCGCGCAGCGGGGGCAGCTCGACCTCGGCAGGCGTCCATCACGAGGTGCAGCGCGGCGCGAAGGCGCAGCCCGCCGGGCGGCTGCCCGGCGATGGGGCGCGCCCGGGGATGCCGACCAGCTCGCGGCGTCCCGCGATGTGCGGGATCGCCTGCAGCAGCCGGCGCGTGTACGGGTGCGAGGCCGGGCGAACAGCTCGCTCGTCCCGCCCTGCTCGACGATCCGCCCGGCGTACATCACCGCGACGCGGTCGGCGAGCGTGGCGACGACCGCCAGGTCGTGGCTGACGTAGAGGGCGGCGACGCGGTGGGCCGCCGAGCTCGCGGACGGTGTCGAGCACGTGCGCCTGCGTCGTGACGTCGAGGCCGGTCGTCGGCTCGTCGAGCACGATCACCCTGCGGCCGGCAGGCGAACGCCATCGCGAGGCCGACGCGCTGCTGCTGCCCGCCCGAGAGCTGGTGCGGGTAGCGGCGCAGGTACGCGGCGTCGGCCGGGCAGCAGCACCTCGCGCATCTCCGCGAGGCGCTCCGCTGCGCTCCGCGCCCCGAGCCGAAGCCGTGGACCTCGAGCATCTCGATTAGCTGCTTGCCGATCCGCAGCGCGGGGTTGAGCGCCGCCGCCGGGTCCTGCGGGACGTACGAGACCAGGCTGCCGCGCGCCCCGCGCGGCGCCGTCGTGCGAGAGCTGCAGGATGTCGAGGTCGCCGACGCTGACGCTGCCGCCGGTGATCGCGGCGCCGCGCCGCGGTGGCCGAGCATCGCGAGGCCGGCGGTCGTCTTGCCCGAGCCGGACTCGCCGACGAGGCCGAGCACCTGGCCGTGCGCGATGGCGAACGAGATCTCGTCGACGATGTCGACGCCGCGTCCCGCACGACGATGCGCAGGTCCTCGACCGCGACGGGCGCGCTCGCCGCGCCATTCCGCGCCCCGCGCGATGCCGATGGAGGCGCGGGCGAGGCCGTCGCCGATCAGGCCGTGCCGACGGTCAAGAGCCCGACCGCGATGGCCGGCAGCACGACGCCCCACGGCTGCGACCAGCGCGACGGTTCTCGTTGATCATCAGGCCCCAGTCGGCGCCGTTCGGGTCGGCCGTGAAGCCGAGGAACGCGAGGGCGGCGATCAGGGCGATGGCGTAGGTCAGGCGCAGCCCGTCTCGACGAGCAGCGGCGGGGGCATGTTCGGCAGCACCTCGCGGAGCAGGATGCGCAGCCCCGCGATTCGCCAGCGCCTCGGCGGCCGCGACGAAGTCGCGCTCGACGACCGGCAGGCGGCGCCGCGGGTGACGCGCGCGACGCGCGGCATCGTCGTCAGGCCGACGGCGACGACGACCAGCCAGGCCTTCGGGGCCGACGGTCGCCATCGCGAGCAGCACGAACATCATCTGCGGGAAGGCGAGGATGACGTCCATCGCCCGCATCAGGACGTCGTCGAGGCCGTTGCGGGTGTACGCGGCGATCAGGCCGATCAGGTGCCGAGGACGAGCCCGAGCACCGTCGAGAGCGTGGCCAGACGAGCAGCTGCGCGCCGCCCCAGAGGAACCGCGACCAGACGTCCTGTCCGAGCTGGTCGGTGCCGAACGCGCGTCGCCCGGCCGGGTGTTCGGCTCGCCGACGAACTCGGTCGGGCCGTGCGGCGCGAGGGAGCGGCCGAAGAGGCGATGCGACGAGGAGCCGACGAGATCAGCCCGATGCGCGTGCGCCAGAGCCGCGAGCGCGGTGCGTAGCGGCCGCGCGTCGGCCGGTGCGCCGCCGGGCTGCCGCGGATCGCGGCGGGCTGTCGGCGGCGGCGCTCACAGGCGCGTCCTGCAGGCGCGGCGTGACGAGGATGGTCGCGATGTCCGCGAGCAGGTTCAGCACGACGTAGACGGTGGCGATGATCATCGCGAGCGCCTGCACGCCGGGATGTCGCGGTTCTGGACGGCGTCGCGGAGCGCGCGCCGATGCCCGGGTAGTTGAAGACGTTCTCGACGAGATCACGCCGCCGGCGAGGTAGGCGAGGTTCAGCGCGATCACCTGGAAGGTCGGGCCCGAGCGCGTTCGGCAGTGCGTGGCGCACGAGGACGGTCGCTCGCTGATGCCCTTGAGCCGGGCCATCTCGACGTAGTCGGACTCGAGCACCTCGATCATCGAGGCGCGCATGATCCGGGCCACGTAGGGCGTGACCGCGAGCACGAGCGCGAGCCACCGGCAGCACCATGTCTCCATGTCGTCGCAGGGGCGCGCGCCGGGCGGGATCAGCGAGACGGCGGGGACATGCCCCGAAGACGGTGGTAGCGAACAGCACGACGAGCCCGAGCCCGACGACGAACTCGGGCATCGCGGCGAAGAGCAGCGTGAGCACGAGCTCGTGTTGTCGAAGACGCGGTCGCGTTTGAGCGCGGCGTAGATGCCCACCGCGATCGCGAGCGGGATCGAGATGATCGCCGAGACGAAGACGAGGAAGGCCGAGTTGCGATGCGGTCGCCGATCAGCGTGCTGACCGGCTCCTGGGCCGCGAACGACGTGCCCGAGTCGCCGTGCAGGAGGCCGCCGATCCAGTCCAGTACTGCTGGAGGGCCGAGTGGTCGAGGTGCAGTTGCTCGCGCAGGGCCGAGGCTCTCGGGCGTCGCTCCTCGGCCGAGGATCGCGCGGGCCGGGTCGCCGAGCGCCTGCGTCGCGCCGAACACGATGATGGAGACGATGAACAGCGCGAGGATGCCGAGCAGGACGCGCCGGATGATGAACCCGGTGATGCCCTCCAGCAGTGCCTCCGGGCGCGCGTCGGCCGGGGCGCCGCGCGGGCGCCCCGGCCGGCGCGACAGTTCGTCGCTAGGCGAACCAGATCTTGCGGTGCCATGACCGAAGCGTCGAGGTTCAGGGTGCCTTGTTCTCCTGGAACCCGCTCCTTGGAGCTGTAGGCGTCGATCAGGTTCTTGAAGAACGGGATGATGTAGCCGCCCGTGTTGTACTCCAGCTTCTGCATCTGGTGGACGATCTCGTGGCGCTTCGTCGGGTCGGGCTCGGCCAGGGCCTGCTTGTAGTGGCTGAGGTCCGAGTCCTTCGGCGGCCAGTGGGTCTCGTTGTAGGCGCGCCCTGGATGCTGCCGCGCCGCCTGCGCAGGTAGCTGCGCGTGCCCCAGAAGTCGGCCGAGAACGTCCACTTGAGGTACTGGTCGCCGTAGAAGTTCGGGCCGTTCTTGACGTTGACGTGACGCCGGCGGCCTTGGCCTGCTCGGCGAAGACCTTGGCGAGTCGACCATGCCGGTCGCGCCGTCCGTCGTCAGAGGTCGACCGTCAGGCCCTCCTTGCCGGCCGCCTTGAGCAGCGACTTGGCCTGGTCGATGTCCTGTGGCGCTGCGGCAGCGCCTGGCGTAGTCGGCGTCGAAGGCCGTACAGGTCGTTCGCCACGCGGCCGTGGCCCGAGAGCACCTGGGCCACCATGGCCGCGTCGACGATCAGCCGCATCGCCTTGCGCACGTGACGTTGTCGAACGGCGGCATGTCGACGGCCATGCAGAGCGGCAGCCAGCCGCCGCCCGGCGACTCGAGGATCTTGATGTTGCCGTGGCTCTGTGCGGTCGCGAGCTGCGCGAACGGGATGTCCGTCATCGCGTCGATCGCGCCGGAGAAGAGTGCGTTGACCTGCGCCGACGGATCGGCGAAGTCGATCACCCTGACGGTGTCGAAGTACGGCTGCCCGCTGCGCCAGTAGTTCGGGTTGCGGTTGTGCTGGCTCTGGCGACCGGGGGAGAAGCTCGTGGTGAAGAACGGGCCCGTGCCGACCCACTTCAGCTTGTTGGTGCGCGAGTAGCCCTCGGGGACGATGCCGTTGTAGTACTGGCCGAGCTGCTCGCCGATCGTGGAGTCCGCCGTCTTGAGCGGCATGCGCACGGTCAGCTTGTCCATCTTCTTGAGCTTCGCGACGTCGATGGAGGCCAGGCCCGCGCTGCCGAAGAGCTTGTTCTTCGGATCGGCGATGCGGCGCAGCGAGTAGATGACGTCGTCGGCGCTCAGCGTCTTGCCATTGTGGAACTCGATGCCGCCCTTGAGCCGGATCGTCCACTGCTTGGCGTTGTCCTGCGTCGCCTCCGCGGCGAGCGCGTCGGTGCCCAGCTTGTAGTTGCGGTCGTAGCTGAGCAGCGTCTCCCACCCGGAGGTGAGGCGCGCCTGGTCGGGCTTGGTCGTGATCGACTGGCCGTCGATGAAGTCCTTCGCGCCACCGCCGGTGACGCCGAGGCGGAACGTGCCGCCGCGCTTCGGCTTGGCCGCGCCGCCTGCCGCGAACGCCGTACCGGCGTTGCCGACCAGGCTGCCTGCCAGGACGATGCCGCCGGAGGCGGCCAGGAGGTCGCGGCGGGAGAGCGCCCGACCCCTGCCCTCTGCGGTCTCGTCGAACGGGTGCTGCTCCATCTGGATGGCTCCTTTCAGCCAGCCCGGCGCAAAGAGCTGCGCGTTCATATCGTGAACAGGCGCCTAGGGGAGTGCCTCGGGTGACCGATGGTAGGCAGCGCGTCGGACGCGTGTCAAGGATGCGCTCGGATCCGGCATCACAGGCGCATCTCGCCTGTGTATAGTGGCGCTCGCCCGGCGGGCGCCGCCCGCACGTCGCGTGTCACAATGCGAACAATGAGCTCGGAAAGCGCACGCATTCACCAGCCGCGAGACACCGCCGCCGCCGGCGTCCAGTCCGTCGATCGCGCACTGCGGCTGCTCAAGGCCGTGGCGGCCTCCGATGCTCCGAGCAGCGCGCAGGAGCTCGCCCAGCGCTGCGACGTCAACCGCAGCACGGCCTGGCGTCTGCTCGCGACGCTGGAGTCGCACGGGCTGGTCGAACGGGACGCCGCGACCGGGCGCTACGTCGTCGGCTACGCCGCGTTCCAGGTCGCGAACGCCGAGGATCACGATGCGCTCGCCCGCCGGCTGCGACCGCTGCTCGAGCGCACCGCGGAGGCCACCGGCGAGATCGTGACGCTCGCGATCGCCAAGCGCTTCGGACTCGTCTACGTCGACCAGGCCGACCCGCCGGGGCCGCCCTCGCCCGACTGGAGCGGCCGGCACCTGCCGCTGCACGCGACCTCCTCGGGCAAGGTCTTCCTGGCCTGGTTGCCCGCGGATGAGCTCGCGGCCGTCCTGCCCTCGGCGCTCGAGCGCTTCACGGCCGCCACGATCGTCGATCAGGACGCGCTCGACCGCGAGCTCGAGGGCGTGCGCCGCAACGGCTACGCGTCCTGCCTGGGCGAATACGAGGACTACTCGAACGGCGTCTCGGCGGCGGTCTTCGACACGGGCCACCGTCCGGTCGCGATCGTCAACATCTGGGGCCCGAGCCTGCGCGTGACGCCCGCGCGCCTGCCGGCGCTGGGCCGGGCCGCGCTGCGGACGGCCCACGAGATGGCACTGCTGCTGACATGAGCCGCGTCGGCCTCCTCGGCGGAGGTGTCATCGGTGGCGGGTGGGCGGCGCGCTTCCTGCTGGCCGGTCACGACGTGCTGCTCTACGACCCCGATCCCGAAGCCGGGCGCAAGCTCGGCGAGATGCTCCTCAACGCACGCAGGGCGCTCGGGCAGCCTCTCGGCGCCGGAGCTGCCGCCCGAGGGCGCGTTGACCGTCGTCGCCACGCCCGCCGCTGCCGCGCAGGATGTCGTGCTCGTACAGGAGAGCGCGCCCGAGCGCACCGAGCTCAAGCAGGCGCTGCTGGCCGAGGCCTGCGCCGCGGCGGCGCCCGGCGTGCTGATCGCATCGTCCACCTCGGGCCTGCGTCCGACGGCGCTGGCGGCCGGGATGGCGAGCCCCGAGCGCTTCCTGGTGGCGCACCCGTTCAATCCTGTCTACCTGCTCCCGCTCGTCGAGCTGTGCGCCGGCGAGCGGACGTCGCCCGACACCATGCAGCGCGCCGAGGAGCTGTACCGCTCGCTCGGCATGGCGCCGCTCGTCGTCCGCAAGGAGATCGACGGCTTCATCGCCGACCGGATGCTCGAGGCGCTCTGGCGCGAGGCGCTCTGGCTCGTCAACGACGGCATCGCGACCGTCTCGGAGATCGATGACGCGATCCGCCTCGGCGCGGGACTCCGCTGGGCCTTCATGGGGTCGTTCCTGACGTACCGCATCGCCGGCGGCGAAGATGGCATGCGGCACTTCATGGAGCAGTTCGGGCCGGCGCTCGAGTGGCCCTGGACGAAGCTGACCGACGTGCCGGAGCTGACCGGCGAGCTGCTCGACGCGATCGTGGCGCAATCCGACGAGCAGGCCGGTGGACTGACCGTGCGCGAGCTCGAGCGGCTGCGCGACGACTGCCTGGTCTCGGTGCTGCGCGCGCTGCGCACGCGCGACTATCGGCGCAGGCGCCGTGCTGGCGCGGCACGAGCAGTCGCTCGCGCACGCGCCGAGCCCGCGCGTGCTCGCAGCCGGCGACGATCTCTCGCAGCCCCTCGCGCTGCACGCCGCGCGCGTCCTGCCCGAGTGGGTCGACTACAACGGCCACGCGCACGAGAGCAGCTACCTGCAGGTCTTCGGCGACGCCTCCGACGCCCTCTACGCCTACCTCGGGATCGACGCTGCCTATCTCGCCGGCGGGAGCTACTTCACCGTCGAGACGCACCTCTGGCACCTGCGCGAGGCGCTGCTCGGCGATCGGCTCCGCGTGACGACGCAGGTGCTCGGCTGCGACGCTCGCCGCCTGCACGTCTTCCACTCGCTCGAGCGCAGCGAGGATGGCGCCCTGCTGGCGACCGCCGAGCAGCTCTCCCTGCACGTCGATGTGGTCGCGCGGCGCGCCTCGCCCGCCGGCGCCGCCGTGCTCGCCCGCGTCCAGCGCATCGCGCAGGCGCACGCAGCATTGCCGCGCCCCGAGCGCGCGGGGCGCTCGATCGGCATCCCGCCGCCCGCCTGAGCTAGCCCGACGCGTTGAGCCTGGCGAGCTGCTTCGCGAAGGACGAAGCCTCGCTGCGCGCGCGCTTGACGTCGCCGTCGGTGCGCGTGGCCACGACCATCACGTAGACGTGGCCGGACCAGCCGGTGCGCGTCGTGCGCACCCAGTTGCCGGAGCGCACGTCGTCGGGCCGCTGGCCGTACGGGCTGCGCTGCGCCACTTCGATGGTCACGACGTACGAGCGCGGATCGCTGGCGCGACCGCAGGAGTAGCCCATCAGCCCGTTCGAGTTGACGACCTGGCGGCAGCGCACGCCGTTCAGGTTCGGCAACGGCTTCAGCGACGCGGCACCGGCGTCGGCGACGAAGGCGCCGAGTGCGAGTGCGGAGATGGCGAGTACGAGCGCGTTGCGGGCCATGGGGTTCCCTCGGAACAGCGGTCTTCGGTGCGGGCACGGCACAGGTCCGAGCCGTTACCCAATAGGTAGTCGACGCTCTGCCCCTCGTGGGTACCCGGTCGAGGGATCGCGCGCGCCGGGATCGGCGTCAGGTCCCGGCGCCGCGTGCACGATCGCCGTGGACGAGTCCGGCGAGCGCCGCGATGAGCGCGCAGAGCCCGACCACGAAGCCGAGCGCGATGGGCAGCGAGAAGAGATCGGCGGCGAATCCGATGATCGGCGGGCCGATCAGGATGCCCGCGTAGCCGCCGGTGCTGACCGTCGCGATCGCCAGCGCCGGAGAGCCCGTCCGGCCGGCTGCGCTCACGACCAGCGGGAAGACGTTGGCCAGGCCGAGCCCGGTGAGGGCGAACGCGATGAAGGTCGCCGCGGGCTGCCCGAGGATCAGCGCGGCGGCCAGCGCGATCCCCGCGAGCAGGGCGCCGAAGCGCACCACGGGCACGCGTCCTGCGCGAGCCGTGAGACGGTCGCCCGTGAGCCGCATGATCGCCATCGAGCCGACGAAGACCGCATAGCCGGCCGCGGCGACGGTCGCGCTCTCGTCCAGGGAGCTGCGCAGGTAGAGCGGGCCCCAGTCGTTGATCGCGCCCTCGGCCAGGAAGACCGCGAGCGAGATCAGCGCGAGGCCGAGCACGAGCCGCGTCGGGCGCGACCAGCCCGCGGGGCGATCGCCGGGTCGCTCGGCCGCGGGCATGAGACGCGTGCAGGCCGCCAGGCCGAGCAGGCCGAAGACGATCGCCGCGACCACGAGGTGCAGCTCGGCCGGCACGCCGAGCGCCGTCACGAGCGCGGTGGTGCCCGCGGCGACGAATCCGCCGACGCTCCAGAGCCCGTGCAGCGAGGACAGGACCGGCCGCCCGTAGCGGTGCTCCACCGCGGCACCGTTGGCGTTCATCGCGACGTCGGTCACGCCACTCGCAGCACCCATCACGGCCAGCACGCCCGCCAGCGCGAGCGCGCTCGGCGCCAGCAGCGTGAACGGCAGGGCGACGTACGAGATGCCGACGGCCAGCGCCAGGACGCGGCGCGCGCCGTAGCGCTCGACCATCACGCCGGCGGCGGGCATGACCGAGACGGCGCCCACGGCCATGGCGAGCAGCACGACGCCGAGCGAGCTCGTGCTCAGGCCGAGGTCGCTCTTGATGCGCGGAATGTACGGCGCCCAGGAAGCGACCAGCGCGCCGTTGACGAAGAAGACGGCCGTGACGGCGAGGCGCGCCTCGCGCAGATCGACCGGCGTGGTCGCCGCAGCCTGACGGTCTACGGAGCCCACACCGCCAGGGTATGCCGTCGGGCGCGGCACACCGCGCCGGTCGGCCCTCGGGGCGTCGCCTTCAGGAGCGGTACAGAGCTACACGAGCGCTCTGCAAGCTTCCCGCGGGAGGTGGATGACGCGGTGCCACTCGTCTTCGAGCGCCTCCTTGTCAGCCTGCGAGTCGCACAGGAAGCCATGATCCGCGAACCAGTCCGCCGGCGCGCACGGGAAGAGCTCGTCCGGCTCGTACTCCGTCCCGTCCGAGGGCGACGACCCGAGCACCCACGCGCCTTCCGCGAACACCTGGCCCAGCACGCAGTGCGTGGCGCTCTCGATGTCCAGCCTCCGCAGCTCGAGCGCATCACGCCACCCCGGCCGGGTTCCATCCAGCCAGCGTACGCCGCGCGCCACCCGCTCCTGAACGCTCATCCCGTGCCTCCAGTCGAGAGGCAGCCAGCGTAGGACACCTCGGCGGGGAGCGCCAATTCGTCGATCGAGTGGACCTCCGGCCGCCCAGGCGCGTCATCTGAGCGAACTTTCACGCTCGTTGCGCTTTTCCCCTCTCGCGGCCGCTTGCGCCAGGGCCTGCCGATCACATAGCTTCCGTCGCGCACCGGGCGTCGCCGAAGTAGGTTGAAGCCTCGCCGAGGTACAAGTTTCCTTCGGGAAATCGGTACGTCGGTGGAGTGGACGAAACGGCGGTCGCCCGGTCACTCGTTTTCTCGCGCGCAGCTCCTAGACCACGAACTGCTCGGCGCGCTGCTCGCCGCGCGCGAAGCGCTCGAGGGCGAAGGCGCCGAGATCGAGTTCCGTCGCCTCGCCGCGGACGAGCCTCGCGAGGTGCTCGCCGATGGCCGGCGACTGCTGGAAGCCGTGACCCGAGAACCCCGTCGCGTAGAGAAAGCGGCCCGGGCCGGCGGACGACTCGCCGACGATCGCGTTGTGGTCGGGGCTCACCTCGTAGTACCCCCACCAGCTGCTCTGGATGGGGAGCTCGGCGATCAGCGGCATGCGCAGCGAGGGCGTGCTCGGCGACGTCTTCGAGTTCGGCCTCGCGCCCGCCGAAGACGATGCCGGGCCCCTCGCTGTGGAAGTAGAAGCTCGTGCTGAAGTCGATCGTGAGCGGGAGGTCGCCGCGCAGCCCGCCGCTCTCGGGCGAGAACCACATGTGCCGGGGCTCACCGTGCACGGGAATCTCGAGATCGAGCATCGCCCCGACTTCACGCGACCAGGCCCCGGCGGTGCACACGACGGTGTCGGTGGCGATCGTCCCGCGCTCGGTGCGCACGCCGGTGATCCGCCCGCCCGCCTGCTCGATGCCCGTCGCCGGACACCCCTGAACGACCTGCGTGCCGAGCGCGGCGGCGGCGGCCGCGTAGCCCTGCACGACGGCCTCGGGGCTCATGTGCCCGTCGCGCGGGCAGAAGGTCGCCGCCAGCACGCCGTCGAGCTCGAGCTGCGGGATCATCTCGAGCGTCTCCGAGGGCGTCAGCTCGCGGGACGGGACGCCGTGCGCGTGCTGCACGGCCAGCGCCGCCCGGAACGTCTCGACGAGCTCGGGCGTATCGAGCAGGAAGAGGTAGCCGACCTGGCGGAAGGCGAGGTCGGGGACGAACGAGACGTGCTCGCCGATCAGTGAGTTCCAGTGCTCGAACTCCTCGAGGCTGCGCAGTGAGAGCTGGACGTTGAGCTCGTCGGCGAACTGCAGGCGCGCACCGCCCGCCGAGCGCGAGGTCGAGCCGCTCGCCAGCGTCTCGCGCTCCAGCAGGACGACATCGCGCACACCGGCGACGGCCAGATGGAAGGCCGTGCTGGCGCCCATCGCACCGCCTCCGATGATCACGACGTCCGCACTCGCCGGGAGATCGCTCATGCGCGGATGCTACTTCCGCCGCAGCGGCACGCCGATCGCGGGCGGCCGGAGCAGCAGGTGTGGTCTACGCTGCCGCCGAGATTCAACCGAGGGAGCGACGTGCGCGCAGTGGTCTTCGCCGGAGCCGGCGGCAACGAGGTGATCCGTCTCGAGGAGCGTCCCGATCCGGTGCCGGGCAGTGAGGAATTGCTCGTGGGTGTGACGCACGCGGGCCTCAATCCCGCCGATCTGTCGCAGCGCGCGGGCTCCTATCCCGCGCCTCCCGGCAGTCCGCAGGACGTACCCGGCCTCGAGGTCGCGGGCACCGTCGAGGCCTGCGGTGCGCAGGTGCTCGGCTGGAAACCCGGCGACCGCGTCTTCGGCCTCGTCGGCGGCGGCGGGCTGGCCGATCGCGTGATCGTGCACCAGCGCTGCGTCGCAGCGGTGCCGGACAACCTCGACGAGGCGGGCGCGGCCGCGGTGCCCGAGGCGTTCATCACGGCGCACGATGCGATCCGCAGCCAGGCGCTGCTGAGCCCGGGGGAGACCCTGCTCGTGCACGGCGCCGCGGGAGGAGTCGGCAGCGCCGCCCTGCAGATCGGGCTCGCGGGAGGCGCCCGCGTGCTCGGCACCGTGCGCAGCGCGAATGCCGGGGCGCTGGTGCGCGAGCTGGGCGGCGAGCCGATCGACGATGCGAGCTTCGCCGACGGGGTGCTGAGCGCCACCGGCGGACAGGGTGCCAACGTGATCCTCGAGCTCGTGGGGGCACCGCATTTCCCCGACAACCTGCGCGCCGTCGCGATGCTCGGGCGGATCGTGATCGTCGGACTCGGCGCCGGAGCCGAGGTCTCGCTCGTGCTGCGCCAGCTGATGTCGCGGCGCGCGAGCATCCGCGGCACCATGCTGCGCGCGCGGCCGCTGGAGGAGAAGGCTCTCGCGGTGCGCGCCTTCGAACGCGAGGTGCTGCCGCATCTCGCGAGCGGCCGGATGAAGCCCGTGATCGACTCGGTCATCCCGTACGAGCGCACCGGCGACGCGTTCGACCGCCTGGCCGGCAGCGGCAAGCGCGGCAAGGTGCTCCTGCAGTTCTCGTGAAGGACCGGCGCCTGCACCCCATGCGCCTGCTCACCCGGCTCGAGGGCCGCGTGCCGGCGCTGCACTCCGTGCTCACGCGCTCGCATGCTCGCCGCTTCGACGAGCTCGCGCCGAAATGGGACACGATCCGCTCGGATGTCGGCGATTCGCAGCGCATGCTCGAATACGCGCTGGAGGGACTCGGGGTCACCGAGCCCGCACGCATACTCGACGTCGGCACGGGCACCGGGCAGGCGGCGGGCATCCTCGCCGCGCGCTTTCCGGCGGCCGAGATCGACGCGGTCGACGCCTCCCCGCAGATGATCGAGCTCGCGCGCGCCAAGCCCGAGCTGCAGCGCGTGCGCTTCGCGGTCGCCGACGGTGGGCAGGTGCCCTACGAGGACGCGAGCTTCGATCTCGCGGTGTCCCTGCTGGTGCAGCCGTTCGAGGCCGAGCTCCATCGCGTGCTGGCGCCGGGCGGCTGGGCGCTCTTCTGCTACCCGATGGGTCCCGGCACGCCGATCTGGTTCCCGAGCTCGCTGGTCGCGCCGCGTCTCAAGCGCGCCGGCTTCGCCGAGGTGCGTTCGGGCGCGATCGGCCGTGGCGAGTGGACGGCCGGGCGGCGCTAGCCAGGGTCGCACCTGGCGAGCCGGGCGCGCGTGGCCCCGGCTCGCCGATGGTGTCCCGGGAAGGGACCGAAGGAACTGGCGACCACGGGCTCCCGGCCCGCTTTGGCGGCCGCACAGTCAGTTCGAGCATCACCCGCTTTACGCCAGGCGGCAAGGGGTGACATGTTCCCCCCTGATCTGGCGATTTGCAGGCAGTTCGTTGCCGCTCAGCCGGCGGCGGCGAGCGGCAGAGGCGCCTCTGCGAGCCGGTGGCAGCCACGGCAGCGCGCCTCGTAGCGCTCGCTCGCGCCGACCAGGATCACGGGATCGTCGCCGCGCGCCGGATTCCCGTCGACCAGGCGCTGCGTCATCGTCGCCGGCCCGGCGCAGATCTGGCAGATCGCGTGCAGCTTGTCGGCATCGTCGGCGTGCGCGAGCAGGAGCGGCATCGGCCCGAACGGCTCGCCCCGGAAGTCGCGGTCGAGACCGGCGGCCAGGACGCGGGCTCCGCGCTGCACGAGGCGCAGCGCGACCTCGACGATGCCCTCGTCGAGGAACTGCACCTCGTCGATGCCGATCACGAGCGCCGATTCGATCCCGGGATGCGCCTCGATGTCGTCGCTCCCGCCGATCGAGACGCAGCGCAGGCGGCTGCCGGCGTGCGAGACGACATCGCTGTCGCCGTAGCGATCGTCCAGGCTGGGCTTGAAGAGCAGCGGCGAGAGCTGGGCGATCTCCGCGCGCCGCATGCGGCGCAGCAACTCCTCGCTCTTGCCCGAGAACATCGGGCCGCAGATGACGTCGAGCGAGCCGCCGCGTGCGGGGAGGAACGGGATCACGGCGGCAGCCTATGGCAGTGCCCGGACGGCGCGCGTCCCCGCGCGGCCGCCTTGACACGGGGGTCTGAAGTATGTTTGACTGACGAGTCAGTCAAGATGGCCGTCGTCGACCGCACCAACGATATCCTCCGTGCCGCTTGCCGCGTGATCGCGGAGCGCGGCTGCGACGGCATGCGCATGGGAGACGTGGCGCGGGCAGCGGGCGTCTCGAGCGCGCTCGTGCACTACTACTTCGACACCCGCTCGGAGCTGTTGCGGCGCGCGTTCCTGTACGCCGACGAGCAGGTCGACGCGTTCATCCAGTCCGCCGTCCGGGGCGCCGCGACGCCGCGCGAGCGACTCGAGATGGCCGTCCTCTCCTACCTCGTGGACGACGAGGCGGTCGAGCAGAGCTGGCGGATCTGGTCGGAGATGCTGCGCGCGGCGCTCTACGAGCCCGCCCTGCGACCGGATGTCGAGGAGTCCTATCGCTCGTGGGTCGCGGAGGTCGCCGAGCACGTGCGCGCCTGCGCCGGCCCGCCCGTCGACGATGCGGCGAGTGCCGCGCGCCTGTGTGCGCTCGTCGACGGGCTCGCCCAGCAGGCCCTGCTCGGCGGGATCGGCCGAGCGCGCGCCCGCGCGCTCGTGCACCACGCCATCGCCTCGGAGCTGCAGACATGAGTGTTGCGAACGACCAGCGCGTCACCCTTCCCGCCCGCGCCTACGTGGATCGCGACGTCTTCCAGTCGGAGCTCGACAACGTCTTCGCGCGTTCCTGGATCTTCGTCTGCCCCGAGCGAGTGGTGGCCGAGCCCGGCTCGTTCGCCACCGCGAACGTCGCGGGCGAGCCCGTGGCGGTCGTGCGCGGCGACGACGGAGAGCTGCGGGCGCTCTCGAACGTCTGCCGCCACCGAGCCATGCAGATCCTCGAGGGCACCGGGCGCTGTCCCAAGGTGCTGCGCTGCCCGTACCACGGCTGGACCTACCGCCAGGACGGCCAGCTGGCCGCGGTCCCGGAGGCGCGCGGCTTCGCCGCCCTCGATCGCGAGGGCGTGCGGCTGCCGACGTTCCGCGTCGAGTCGCTGGCGGGCCTCGTCTTCGTCTCCCTCGACGCCGATCTGCCGCCACTCGCCGAGTGGTTCGGAGACGCGCGCGAGCGCCTCGAGTCGCTCGGCATCGCCGGTCTCAAGACGCAGGGCCCGCTGGTCGTCGAGTACCCGTACAACTGGAAGAACCTGGCCGACAACTACCTCGAGGGCTACCACATCCCGGTCGGGCATCCCGGGCTCCTGCGGATGCTGGACTACAAGAAGTACGACCCGCAGCTCGGCAGCCGCCACGCCTGGATCAGCGCGCCGCTGCGGGACAAGCCCTCCGTCGTCCGCCGCGAGCGCCTCTACCAGCGCCTCGTGCGGCCCATGGCGGCCTATCCCGCCGACCTGCACGGCTCGTGGGCCTACGCGCACCTGTTCCCGGGCCTCTTCCTCGATCTCTACCCCGACCAGTACGACACCTGGCAGCTGATCCCGGTCGCGCCGGACCGCACGGTCACCGTCACCTGGGTCTTCACCCCCGAGGAGGAGCCGTTCGCCAACCGCGTCGCGCGCCGCATCAACTGGCGCTTCAACGACCGGGTCATGGACGAGGACAAGACGCTCTGCGCCGGGGTGCAGCAGGGACTCGGCGCGCGTACCTACGAGCGCGGCGTGCTCAACCGCAACGAGCGCGCCATCGCGCATTACCACGACCTCATGCGCGAGATGGTGCCGGGCATCGACGAGGCGTGACCGGCTCGCGCCAGGACCGGCTCGACGCGTGGCTCTTCCTGCCGCCCGAGATCGAGCGCGACGCGCCGGCGCTGCTCGCGCTGCTCGACGATCCCGCTCGGCCCGAGCGCACGCTGGACATGCGCCGCCAGGAGGTCGAGCGGCTCGTGCTGGCGGGGACGCCCGAGCGCTGGCGGGCGTACCTGCGAGCCCGGGGCGAGCAGGCGCGGACGGCGCTCGAGGGCGATCCGCCGCCGAAGGTGCGCGCCGCGGCGCTGCGGCTCGCGGCGATGCTGCTGGAACAGCAACTGCTGGCGCCGGGCGTTCCGCGCTGGCCGATCGCCGACGACGCCGAGCGGGCGCGGCTCGAAGCCCTGCTGAAGGCGCACGGCGTCGCCATCGACGACGTCTGATCGGGTTGGGTGGGTAGGGGGTAGTGCGGATCTGATCTTGGGCGAAATCAGTAGATTTCGGCGGATAGTTGCCTTCTATGGGTTGACTTTGACACCCTCCCCGGTCCGGGGGTCGCGGGGTTACGGGGGGACCGCGGGCCCGGGCAACGAGTAGGGCAGGGGGGAACACCGGATGCATCCGCGTACGGCTCGGGGGCCAGTCCTCGTTCTGATGCTGTTCGCGATCGGGCTGCTCGCCGCGGCCCAGGCCGTGGCGGCGGTCACTCCCGGCTCGGTTGCGCGCCCGTTCACGGTGCGCTACGCCATCAACACCAATGGCGACATCGCGCTGGCCGCCAACACGCTCATGACCTGCCCGCCCGGGACGACCGAGACGCAGACGGGCGTGGCCTGCGAGGACGGGCAGGACGGCGGCCTGGCGGACGACAACTACTACCCGATGGACTACGTGGATGTCGACGGCGTCGCTGCGACCGTCAACTCGTCGAGCGCGAACCTCGCCGTGCCCGCCGGGGCCACCGTGCTGTTCGCAGGCCTCTACTGGGGCGCGGCCTTCGACCAGGGCGAGACGCTGCCCCTGCAGTGCGACGACACGCAGCGGACGGGCCACGCCGCTGCGAATCCCGCCGCAGCCGCCTCGGCCTGGCTGAAGCCGCCGGGCGGCAGCTACGTCCCCGTCAACGCCACCACCTTCGACACCTACACCGAGGACCTGGGCTGCGGCAATCCCGGCGCCGCCGACGAGCGCACCCGCTATCAGGCCTTCGCGGACGTGACCTCGCTGGTGCAGGCGGGTGGCGGCGGCAGCTACACGATCGGCAACGTGCAGGCCGGGACCGGCGCCGACCGCCATGCGGGCTGGTCGCTCGTCGTGGCCTATCAGGACGTCACGCAGCCGGCTCGCAACCTGACGGTCTTCGACGGCTTCGCCCAGGTCGCCAACGGCGCGACGACGACGATTCCCGTGAGCGGGTTCCGGACGCCGATCGACGGCGACGTCAACACCCAGCTCGGCTTCGTCTCCTACGAGGGCGACATCAACCTGACCGGCGACTCGCTGGCGCTCAACGGCAGCACGCTGTCGGACGCAGCGCACTCGCCGATCAACTTCTTCAACTCCGGGATCACCGACCTCGGCACACCCGTGACCGGCAAGTCGCCCGACTACGCCAACCAGCTCGGCTTCGACGCGGGCGTCTTCGACGTGCCCGCGGGCGTCGTCCCGAACAACACCACGAGCGCGACGATCAAGCTGTCCACCACCGGCGACCGCTACCTGCCCGGCGTCGTCTGGTTCCGCACCGACATCTACGCCCCGGAGATGGTGCTGAAGAAGACCGTCAGCGACCTCAACGGCGGCGACGTGAATCCCGGCGACGTGCTGCGCTACGAGATCAGCTCGACCAACACGGGACGCTCCAGCGCCTACGACGCGCGCATCGACGACGCGATCCCGCCGCACACGAGCTTCCAGCCGGGCTCGCTGCAGATCGTCGACAGCCCGGGCGGCATCGCCGGGACGAAGACCGATCCCAGCGACGGCGACCAGGCGGAGTTCGACGGGGCGGCCAACGCGGTGCGCTTCCGCATCGGGACGGGTGCCGGGGCGCTCGTGCCCCCGAACGACGGCGGCGGGGTGATCGCGCCCGGCCAGTCGTTCACGGTGCGCTTCGACGTCGTGGTCGGCGCCGGCACGGCCGATGGCACGCAGATCCTCAACACCGCGATCCTCTCGAGCAAGGACGCGGCCGGCACGGACTACACCTCGATTGCGAGCGCGCCCGCCGCGGTGACGGTGCGCGGCGTGCCCGACGTGACGATCGACAAGTCGCACACCGGGACCTTCGTGCGCGGTTCGCAGGGGACGTTCACGCTGCTCGTCAGCAACGTGGGCGGGCGGGCCACGGAGGGCGCGGTCGTGATCGACGACACGCTGCCGGCCGGGCTCGCGGTCGTGAGCGCCGCCGGCGCCGGCTGGGAGTGCGGCGTCAACCCCGCCGCGAACTCGCTGCACTGCCAGCGCTCCGACGCGCTCGCGCCCGGCTCGGCCTATGCGCCGGTGAGCGTGATCGTGAACGTGCTCGAGAGCGCGCCGGATTCGCTGATCAACACGGGCGTCACCGGCGGTGGCGGCGAGACGAACACGGCCAACAACCGCGACGACGACCCGGTGGCGGTCGGCTCGATCGCCGATGTGGCGATCGTCAAGTCGGTCGTCCCGGCCACGACGCCGCCCGGCGTCAAGGTCACGTACACGATGGTCGTGACGAACAACGGGCCCTCGACGGCCAAGGACGTCCGCGTGGCCGACCCGCTGCCGCCTGGCATGACGTTCGTGTCCGTCGCGCCACCGGCCTGCGGACTCGACGGCAGCACGGTGCGCTGCGCGCTCGGCGACCTGGCCGCGGCCAGAGCGTGACGATCACGCTGGTCTCGGGCATCCCGCTCTCGCTCGCGAACAAGACGCGCACGAACGAGGCGACCGTCTCGTCGCCGACGCCCGACTCGAACCCGGCCAACAACAAGGACTCGGCGACGGTCACGATCACGGCCGCGCCGCCCTCGAAGCTGTCGCTGCGCAAGACGGCGGCTCCGGCGACCGTCCAGCCGGGCGGGAAGGTCACGTTCACCATCACCTCAAGGTGCCGTCCAGGATCGACGCCAAGCAGGTCGACGTCTGCGACACGCTGCCGGATGCGCTCGTCTTCGAGTCGGCCGCCGGAGCCAGCTTCAGCCGGGGGCGGGCCTGCTGGCACGTGGCGCTGGCCAAGGCGGGCTCGACCAGGACGTTCAAGATCACCGCGAGCGTGGACGGCGACGCCAAGGCCGGTGTGATCAGCAACGTCGTCGTCGCGACGGCCGGGAACGCCGGCAAGGTGACGGCGCGCGCGCAGGTCAAGGTCGCGCCGCAGAGCGGGGTGAAGGGCCGCGTCAGCCTCGTCACCGGGTAGCGGGAGCTCGGCCACGACAGGATTCGTGGCAGGTGAGTCGAAGTGCGCCACCATGAAGGTTCACGCACGGGCTCTCCTCATCGGGTCGCTGTTCGCGGCCCTCGTGCCGCTGGCCAGCGCGCACGCCGCAGCGGGCCCGCCGGGCTCGCTGACCCCCATCGCCACGCCGCAGCTGTGCTTCGCGCAGTCACCGGCGGCCGGGTGCACGAGCGCTCCGGGTCTCGAGAGCGCGCGCACCGTGACGATCAGCGCCGACGGGCGCAATCTCTACGCGGGTGGCGGCACGTCCATCTCCGCGTTCCAGCGCGACCTCAAGACCGGAGCGCTCACGCAGCTGACCGGTGCCCTCGGCTGCGTCTCGTCGGTGGGCGCGGGCTGCGGGCATGCCCTCGCACTGAACGGCGTCGCGCAGATGGCGCTCTCGCCCGATGGGCGTCACCTCTATGCCGTCTCGTCCATCTCCGGCTCGGTGACCGCGTTCGCGCGTGACGTCAAGACCGGTGCCCTGACGCAGCTGCGCGGCGCCGCCGGCTGCGTGCGGCCCGGTGGCGGCGGTGGCTGCGCCTCGGGCGTCGGCCTGCTCGGCGCGACCTCGCTCGCGATCGCCCCCGACGGCCGCAGCCTGTACGTCGCCGGGCGCGACGCCGATGCCATCGCCTCCTTCTCGCTCGACGCGACCGGCGGCGCTCTGCTCCAGCTGGGCGGCCGCCAGGCCTGCGTGCGCGGCGGTGCCGACGCCGGTGAGTGCCTCTCCGGTCGTGCGCTCGCGGGCGTCGATGCGCTCGCGATCGCCCCGGACGGCGCGACGCTCTATGCCGCGTCCAAGGACGCCAACGCCGTCGCGGTCTTCCAGCGAGACGCCACCACGGGCGGGCTCTCCCAGCAGCCCGGCCCGACCGGCTGCATCCGGCTCGGCGGCGGCCTCTCGTGCGCCACGGGCCGCGCGCTCGGACAGCTGACGGCGATCGCGATCGCCCCCGGCGGGCGCGACATCTACGCGGCCTCGGCCGGGAACGCCGTCTCGCTCCTGCAGCGCGATGCCACCGGCCTGCTCGTGCAGCCCGCCGGCATCGCCGGATGCATCGGCCAGGGCGTCGCGGACTGCGGCGCCGCGCCGCTGCTGACGGCTCCGGCCGCGCTCGCGTTCGGGCCCGACGGCTCGAGCCTCACGGTGGCGACGACCGGTGACGGAGCGATCCTGACCCTCCATCGCGACGAAGCCACCGGCGCGCTCACGGCCGTTCCCGCGCCTGCGGGCTGCATCTCGACCACGGCCGCGGCCGGTTGCCAGGGTCTCGCGCAGCTGGGCGCGACGACGGCGCTCGCGATCGCCCCGGCCGGTGACGCGCTCTACGCCGCGGCCAACGGCGGGCTCGTGGCGCTGGCACGGCAGGCGCCGCCTGCCTGCCTCTCGCGCGAGCTGCGCGCGGGCGTCGGCGTGCCGACGCAGATCCTCATGCCCTGCACCGATCCGAACGGCGACGCGCTCGTCTACTCGATCGCCTCCAAGCCCGCGCACGGGGCGCTGCTCGCGCTCAAG
This sequence comes from uncultured Actinomycetes bacterium, assembly GCA_963713435.1. Classification (GTDB taxonomy): domain Bacteria; phylum Actinomycetota; class Thermoleophilia; order Gaiellales; family JALYLC01; genus JALYLC01. The sequence continues at coordinate 109,765 of CAVQLU010000007.1, read as the reverse complement.
GGCGGGTCGGTCACCTACCGGCCGAAGCCCGGCTATCGCGGCCTCGATGCGTTCGGCATCAAGGTCGGCGACGGCTCCGGCGCCGAGACGAACGCCACGATGACCGTGCGCGTCACGCGCGCCGGCACGGGTCCGGTCGTGCGTCTCGCCGCGGGTCCGCTCAAGGTGCGTGCCGGAAGGGCGCGCGCCACGATCGGCTGTGACGCCCGCACGGCGGGCGGTTGCACCGGCGTCGCGACGCTGCGCCTGGGCGGCCCGAGCGGGCCGGTCATCGCACGCGCGCCGGTACGCGTGGCGGCCGGTCGCGCGCACGTCGTGCAGGTACCGCTGCAGGCCTCCGGGCGCATCGCGCTCGCACCCGGCGCCTGGCGCAAGGCGACGCTGATCGTCGTCGCGCGCGACAGCCACGGCAACGGCGGCACGCTCGGGCGCAACATCGTTCTGCACCGCGCTCCGAAGTAGTCCCGGGACGACGCTCCGCCGCATCCGGGCTACGGTGCCCGGATGCGGCGGCTGCTCATCGCGCTGGCCGTGCTCGGCTCGCTGGGCGCGTTGGCGGCTCCGGCCTGGGCCGAGCTCGAGCTGGGTCTGCAGGACGACGCGTACCTGAGCTCGGCCGATCCCCGCGCCTGGCTTCTGACGCGCGCCCTGCGCCCCGACGTGATTCGCTACAACGTCGACTGGTCGAGCGTGGCGCGCACCGAGCCTGCCCGTGCGGCCGATCCCGGCGACCCCGCCTACGACTGGGCTGCGACCGACCACATCGTCCAGAACGCGTCCGCCCAGGGCGCGAGCGTCCTGCTCACGCTCGTGCAGGCGCCGGGCTGGGCGAACGGCGGCCGCATACCGCGCTTCGCTCCGCTCGAGGCGGGCGACTTCGGGACGTTCTGCCGGGCCGTCGCGACGCGCTATTCGGGCAGCTTCGTGCCCCCGGGCGCGACGGCGGCGCTGCCGCGCGTCGAGCGCTTCACCGTCTGGAACGAGCCCAACCGCGGGCAGTTCTTCCAGCCGCAGGGCGCGCACGGATTCGAGGCGCCGCGGCTGATGGCCGGCCTCATGCGCTCCTGCGCGGGCGCGATCCACCCCGCTTCGCCCGGTGCGCAGGTCGCGCTCGGGCCGCTCGCCAGCCGCGGCGGGCTCGGCGGCATCGCACCGCTCGCATTCCTCAAGCGCTACCGCGCGGCGGGCGGTCCGCGGCCCGACGTCGTGGCGCTCAACCCGTATCTCGAGAATCTGCTCCCCGTCTTCCGCGGTACCGAGGCGGAGCCGGACGGCGCGATCACCATCCGCAACCTCGACCGCCTCGAGGACGCGCTCACCGCCGCCTACGGCGACACCGTCCCCATCTGGCTGACGGAGTTCGCCTGGCGCACGGCGGAGGCCTCGGCCGGCGGCGTCACGCCGCAGCGGCAGGCCGAGCTGGCGGAGCAGTCGGTCGCGCTCGTGCGCGAGCACTATCCGTATGCGGGGATGCTCGTCTGGTTCCTGCTGCGCGATGTCTCGCCGACCAGCTACTGGCGCAGCGGCCTGGTCGATTCGAGCAACCGGGAGAAGCCCGTCTTCGCAACCTGGTCGCGTCTCGCACGCGTGTCCGAAGGCGAGACGCTACCGTCTCGGGTCATGCTGGCCCTCTGGATCGTCATCGCCGTCGTCGTCCTGATCCTGCTGTACCTCGTGTACGGGTACAACAAGCTCGTGCGGCTGCGCAACGAGGCCGAGCAGGGCTTCTCGGGCATCGACGTCCAGCTCAAGCGGCGCGCCGACCTGATTCCGAACCTGGTCGAGACCGTGAAGGCCTACGCGACCCACGAGCGCGAGGTCTTCGAGCGCGTCGCCGAGGCGCGGGCGCAGTCGCTCGCAGCGCGGGGCGTGGGAGCGGCTGCTGCCGCCGCGGGCGTCATGACCGCCGCCCTGACCGGGCTGTTCGGCATCGCGGAGGCCTATCCCGAGCTGCGCGCGTCGGAGAACTTCCAGCGCCTGCAGGCCGAGCTGAGCGACACCGAGGACAAGATCGCCGCCGCTCGCCGCTACTACAACACGACGGTGCGGCGCTTCAACTCGCTGATCCAGAGCGTGCCGACGAACATCATCGCCCGGCTCGGCGGCTTCCGCGAGCGCGAGTTCTTCCGGATCGAGGACGATTCGGAGCGCACGCCCGTGGCCGTCAACCTGTCGTGAGCCTGCAGGAGCAGATCCGCTCGAACCTCGTGCGCAGCGCGCTCGTGGTCATGGCGTTCATCGTGCTCGTCGCGTCGCTCACGCTGGTCATCTGGTACGCGCTCGACCCGTCGATCGCTCTCATCATCGCGATCATCGGCATCAGCTACGGGGTCTTCTCGTACCTCAGCGCCGGCAGGCTGGTGGCGAGCGTCGCGCATGCCAAACCCGTGACCAAGGGCGAGCAGCCGGAGCTCGTGCGCGCGGTCGAGAACATGTCGATCGCCGCCGGTCTCACGCGCACGCCGCCCGTGTACATCATCGACGACCCCGCGCCCAACGCCTTCGCCGCCGGGCGCAAGCCCTCCGACGCCTACGTGGCGGCCACGACGGGCCTCGTGGCGCTGATGGACCAGCGCGAGCTCGAGGGCGTCGTGGCCCACGAGATCTCGCACATCCGCAACCGCGACGTGCGGCTGATGACGCTCGCGGCCGTGCTCGTCGGCGTGATCGCGCTGATGGCCGACATGCTGATGCGCGCGAGCCTCTTCGGCGGCGGCCGGCGCGACCGCAACAACGAGAGCAACGGGCTCATGACGATCATCGCGATCGCCGCCGTGATCATCGCGCCGATCTCCGCCGTGCTCCTGCAGATGGCGCTCTCGCGCCGCCGCGAGTATCTGGCCGACGCCTCGGCCGCGGAGATCACGGGCGATCCCGAGGGCCTCGCGCTCGCGCTCGCGAAGCTGGGCAACGACCGGACCCCGCTGCAGCACGTCACGCGCGCCACGGCCCACCTCTACATCGAGTCGCCGCTGCGCGACAACGTCGGCCTGCGCTCGAGCCTGGGCGGCATGTTCGACACGCACCCGCCGCTCGAGGAGCGCATCCACCGCCTCGAGGAGGCGGGCGGCTTCGACATCCCCGATCCCGAGCCGCTCCCCCAGTGACGCTGCCGCTCTCGCCGACGATCGAGCCGCAGCTGGCCAAGACGGCCACGGAGCTGCCGGCCGGCGGAGACTGGCGCTACGAGCCGAAGTGGGACGGCTTCCGCGTGATCGCGTTCGTGGACGGCGACGAGGTGTTCCTCCAGTCGCGCAACGGCAAGCCGCTCGACCGCTACTTCCCCGAGCTCTCGCTGCCTCCCGGCCGCTACGTCCTGGACGGCGAGATCGTCGTCGATCCCGGCGACGGCAGCCAGGATTTCGGCGCGCTGCAGCAGCGCATCCACCCGGCCGCCTCGCGCGTGGAGCTGCTGGCGCGCGAGACGCCCGCGTCCATCGTCGCCTTCGATCTGCTTGCCGAGGGCGACCGCGTGCTCATGGAGCTGCCGTTCTCGGAGCGCCGCGAGGCGCTCGAGCGGCTGCTGGCGGATGTCGGCGGGCATCCCGTCAGCCTGACGCCGCAGGAGCTGACGATGGAGCGCGCCGAGCGCTGGCTCGACACGGCCGAGGGCGTGATCGCCAAGCAGGCCGATGCGCTCTATCTGCCGGGCAAGCGCACCGGGATGTTCAAGGTGCGGCGGCGGCGGACGCTCGATGCCGTGATCTGCGGCTACCGGCCCGGCACGGAGCCCGACAGCGTCGGCTCGCTCATCCTGGCCCTCTACGACGAGGGGGGCAAGATGCACGTCGTCGGGCACTGCTCGGCCTTCACGCGCAAGGAGAAGCGCGAGCTCCTGGTGCGGCTGCGGCCGTACGAGACGGGCGAGCACGGCTCCGGCGAGGCCAGCCGCTGGACGGCCGGCAGGGAGCTCGAGTGGGTCGAGCTGCGCCCGGAACTCGTCGTCGAGGTCTCCTACGACCACGTCAGCGGCGGGCGGATCCGGCACGGTACGCGCGTCGTGCGCTGGCGCGACGACCGTGATCCGGCGAGCTGCAGCATCGACCAGCTCGTATAGCGCCGGAACGTCGCGTCGCGGCATCTGAGAGAGTGCCGCGATGAAAATCGGCATGAATCTCCTGCTCTGGACGGCGCACGTGGACGAGAGCCACGCGCCCTTGCTCGGTGAGCTCGCGGCTGCCGGCTTCGATGGCGTCGAGATCCCGCTCTTCGAGGGCGACGCTGCGCACTACCGCGGCCTCCGCGCCGAGCTCGACCGCGCGGGCCTCGGCTGCACGACGGTGACGGTCGCCTCGCCCGAGGCGAATGCGGTGAGCCCCGATCCGGCCGTACGAGCAGCCTTCGTCGAGCACATGCGCTGGGCGCTCGAGATGAGCGCCATCCTCGGCTCCGAGGTCATCTGCGGCCCGATGCACCAGGCGCTCGGTGAGTTCACGGGCGCAGGCGCCACGGAAGACGAGCTCGCTCGCGCCGCCGATGCGCTGCGCATCGCCGCCGAGCTCGCCGAGGACGCGGGCGTGACGATCGCGCTCGAGTACCTGAACCGCTTCGAGGCCTACTTCCTCAACACGGCGGCGCAGGCCCGCTCCTTCGTCGAGCGCGTCGACCACCCCCGGCTGCGCACGATGTACGACACGTTCCACGGGCACATCGAGGAGAAGCACCACGCCGACGCCATCCGCACGGTCGCACCGGTGATGGCCCATTTCCACGTGAGCGAGAACGACCGCGGCGTCCCCGGCTCGGGCCAGGTGCGCTTCGAGGAAGCCTTCACCGCAATCCGCGAGGCCGGCTACGACGACTGGATCACGATCGAAGCCTTCGGCAGCGCCCTCCCCGACCTGGCAGCAGCAACAAGAGTCTGGCGCCCCCTCTTCGAAAAGAGTCGGACGTGTACACCCAAGGCCTGGCCCTGATCAAGCGAGGCCTCCAGCTCTGAGAGCGAACAACCAGGGTCTGGCGCGACCAGGAGGGGTCTGACCCCAGGTGTTCGGCACTGCCGGGGGCGAGAACGGTCGCGGGCGGCACGTTGCGCGCGCCGTGGTCGCAATCGCGACGCGCGGGATGGCGCGAAAAGCGATCAGTCAGGTGCAAGTGCGCCGCGTCGTGCGCAGGTGTGCACGAACAGTTGGGGTCAGACCCGTACAGCTGGGGTCTGACCCCAGGTGTTCGGGTCTGACCCTCAGGTGGCCGGTGAGGGTTTGCTCGAGGCCGCCGGCCCCCCATTCGTCGAGGACGGCCTAGACCCGATCTCGACTCAAGTCGTCCCGGCGCGGCGCCGATGAGAGAGACATGGTCGACAAGTCGGATCTGCTGCGCCCGGTCGACGTGGCCACGCGCATCGGAGCCGTGCTCTTCACCGTCGGGCAGGTCTGCACGATCGCCGGCATCACGAAGATGCAGCTCGATCTCTGGACGGTGCGGGCGGCGATCCCGACGCTCGGCGCCAAGCAGCGGCTGTACGACGCCGATGCGGTCGCGCACGTGATGCTGATCGCCCAGGGGCGCGATCTCGGCTTCAGCGTGGATGCCGCCATCGAGGCCGCCGCTGCCTTCCGGGCGCGCTCCGGCGACGATCAGCCCGGGCGCATCGCTGCCTGATAGCGTCCCCGCGGCGTGAGCGCCGTGGACGATGCCCTCGACGACCTCCTCGCGCTCGCACGCATTCCGGCGCCGACGTTCGACGAGGGCGAGCGGGTGGCCTGGCTCGAGCGGAGACTGGCGGATGCCCAGGGCCGGCGCAGCGTCGATGCGGCCGGCAACCTGATCTGGCGGTTCGGCGACGGCCGCCCGCGCCTGCTCGTGCTGGCGCACGTGGACACCGTCTTCGCGCGCAGCGAGCCGCACGAACCCCGCCGGGAGGGCGGGCGGCTGGTCGGCCCCGGCATCGGGGACAACGCCGCGGCGGTGATCTGCGCCGTCCAGGTCGTCGAGCAGCTCGCGCACGAGCGCGACCTCGCAGGGCTGGCGATCGCCTTCACCGTCGGCGAGGAAGGCCTCGGCAACCTGATCGGGGCGCGTGCGGCCTGCGCGGATCTGCGCCCCGAACAGGCGCTGGCGCTCGAGGGCCATGGCCTGTTGCACGTCGCTGTCGATGCGGTCGGCAGCCTGCGCGCGCGCATCGCCGTGAACGGGCCGGGCGGCCACTCCTGGGCCAATCGCGGCCGCCCGAGCGCGATCGACGAGGTGTGCCGCATCGCGCGCGCGCTGAGCCGTCCGCCCCGGCGCGAGACCAGCACCAACATCGGCCGCATCGAGGGCGGCACCGCGGTCAATGCCATCGCGTCCCACGCCGAGCTCGTGATCGAGCAGCGCGCGCTCGACGAGGCCGTGCTGGCACGCTTCGCCCGTGCACTGCACCAGCTGGCCGTCGAGCCGCCGCTCACGCTCGAGGTCGAGGTGCTCGGGCGGCGCGCGGCGGGGCGCCTCGATCGCCGTCAGGCGCTGCTCGCGACCGTGCGCGGCGTGCGCGAGGAGCTGGCGCTGCCGGACGAGCTCGTGGCTGCGTCCACCGATGCCAACGCGGCGCTCGCGGCGGGCATCCCCGCGCTCTGCCTCGGCTGCTCGCAGGGCGGCGAGATGCACACGCCGGAGGAGTACATCGAGATCAGCTCGCTGGCCGCGGGCCGCGAGCAGCTGCGGCAGGTGATCGTGGCACTGCTCGCCGCGCAGGCCCGCCCGTAGTATCCGCAGCCATGACCGCCCCGGATCATCCGCTCGATCCGCTGAGCGCCGAGGAGATCGAGCGCGCGGTCTCCTGCGTGCGCACCGCGCGCGAGCTCGGCGACGCCGTCCGGTTCATCAGCGTCGAGCTGCGCGAGCCCGAGAAGGGCGATCCTGGCGCCGGCTCGCGAGAGCCTTTCTCGTCGTGCTCGCGGACGGCCGCACGCACGAGGCCATCGTCTCGCTCGCGAGCGGCACGCTGGTCGACTGGAAGCATGTCGAGGGCGTGCACGCGGCCATCACCGGCGACGAGTACGCCGAGTCGGAGGTGGCCGTCAAGGCCGACGAGGGCTTCCGCCGGGCGCTCGCGCTGCGCGGGGTGCACGACCTCGAGCTCGTCATGGTCGACACGTGGTCGGTGGGGCTCTTCGAGGGACAGGGCGAGCGCGTCGGGCGCGCCCTGGCCTGGCTGCGCAGCGACCTGACCGGCGACAACGGCTACGCGCGGCCGATCGGCGGGCTGATCGCGCTCGTCGACCTCAACACGATGCAGGTCGTGCGCATCGACGATCACGGGGTCCTGCCGGTGCCGGACGAACCCGGGGACTACCGCAACGGCGGTGGGCGGCCCTATCGCGACGACCTCCGCCCGATCGAGGTGTCGCAGCCGGAGGGCACGAGCATGGTGCTCGACGGCCGGCTGCTGCGCTGGGGCCCGTGGCGCGTGCGCGTCGGCTTCAACCCGCGCGAGTCGCTCACGCTGCACGAACTCGCCTTCGACGAGGGCGACGGCGCCGGCCCGCGCCCGGTCGCCCACCGGCTGTCCATCGCCGAGCTCGCGATCCCGTACGCCGACACGAACCCGACGGTCGTCTTCAAGAACGCCTTCGACATCGGCGAGTACGGGATCGGGCCCTATTCGAACTCCCTGGAGCTCGGCTGCGACTGCCTGGGCGAGATCCGCTACCTCGACGCCGTCATGCACGACAGCCGCGGCAATCCGCAGGTGATCCGCAACGCGATCTGCCTGCACGAGGAGGACACCGGGATCCTCTGGAAGCACTTCGACTCGCGCAGCGGCGCCACCGACGTGCGCCGCGCGCGCCGCCTCGTGATCTCGACGATCGTCACCGTCGGCAACTACGAGTACGGGCTCTACTGGTACCTCGCGCTCGATGGCTCGGTGGCGTTCGAGGCCAAGCTCACGGGCGTGCTCCACACCGCCGGCGCAGCCGCGGGCGAGGAATCGCCGTCGGCCACGCTCGTCGCGCCCGGCGTGAGCGCGGGCTACCACCAGCATTTCTTCTGCGCACGGCTCGATCTCGACGTCGATGGCGAGCGCAACGCCCTCTCCGAGACCGCGTCGGTGCCCGAGCCGCCCGGCCCCGCGAACCCGCACGGGCAGGCGTTCCGCGTGCAGGAGACACCGCTCGCGAGCGAGCTCTCCGCCCAGCGGATGATCGACCCGCTCTCGGGCAGGCGCTGGCGGATCTCCAACCCGGCGCGCCGCAACCGCATGGGCAAGCCGGTCGCGTACGAGCTCGTGCCGGGCGAGAACGTCGGACTGATGGCCGACGAGGACTCCGAGTTCGCGCGCCGCGCGCGCTTCATGACCCGGCACCTGTGGGCCACGCCGTACCGCCGCGACGAGCGCTACCCGGCCGGCGAGTACCCCAACCAGCACGCCGGCGGCGAGGGTCTGCCGCGCTGGACGGCGGCCGATCGCTCGCTCGAGGACACGGATATCGTGCTCTGGTACGTGTTCGGCTCGCACCACGTGCCTCGCCTCGAGGACTGGCCCGTGATGCCCGTCGTCTCCTGCGGCTTCCAGCTGCGCCCGGTCGGCTTCTTCGATCGCAACCCCGCGCTCGACGTGCCGCCCCAGCCGGGGCACTGCCACCCCCTGTAGCTCAACGGTAGAGCACCGGGCTCATAACCCGAGTGGTGCAGGTTCGATTCCTGCCGGGGGGATAGAGCTTCTCAGAGCCAGCCGGCCAGCCGGTGAGCCACGAGCACCGCCGGCAGGCACGTGTTCGCGCGCGGCACCGTCGGGAAGATCGAGCAGTCGGCGACGTGCAGGCCCTCGATCCCGTGCACCCGCAGGCGCGCATCCACGACGGATCCCATCGCGCAGGTGCCGGCCGGGTGGTAGTAGTGGGCCACCGTGGCATCCACGGCGTCGCGGGGAGAGAGCCCCGCGGTGAGCGCGAGCTCCTCGCCGAGCAGCTCTGCGAACGGGCCGCTCCGCGCGAGCTCCCGCGCCAGCTCGACCCCGTCGCGCAGCACGGCGTGATCGTGGCCTTCGGGATCGCTGCAGTAGGCGTGGTCGAGCAGGGGCGCGAGCGAGCCGTCGGCACCCGCGAGGCGCACCGTGCCGCGCGAGCGCGGCGTCATGCAGGCGACGGGGATCCAGAACTCGACGCCGCCGGACACGAGGCCGCCGACCGGGTAGACGTGCAGGTCGAAGCCCGCGGGCCCGCAGAGCGACGAGCGCAGCTTCGCGATCACGCCCTCGACCGGCGCGAACGCTCCGCTCGCGGCGTAGTCGGTGCAGGCCTGGATCAGCTCGGGCGTGCCCGCGAACGGCAGCTCGAAGGCGGGATGGTCGTGGAGATTGGCGCCGACGCCGGGCAGGTCGGCGACCACGGGGATGCCGAGCGCCCGCAGATCGTCCGCCGGCCCGATGCCCGAGCGCAGCAGCAGCGCGGGGGAGTCGTACGCACCGGCGCACACGATCACGCGTCCGGCCCGCACCTCGTGCAGCTCGCCGCCCTGCCGCACGAGCGCGCCGTGCGCGCGGCCGGAGGCGACCAGCAGGCGCTCGACGGGAGCGTCGCCGCAGATCTGCAGCGAGGCGCGCTCGCGCACGGGATCGAGATAGGCGAGCGCGGCGTTCCAGCGCACGCCGGCGGCGATGTTGGCCGGCGAGGGCGCGACGCCCGTGTCGGCGTCGAGATCGTTGAGGTCGTGCACCCGGGGCGCGCCGAGTGCGACCAGCGACGCCAGGGCTGCGCGATGAAAGGGCGCGAGCTCGTCCTCCTCGGGGATGCGCACGCGCATGCGCTCGTTGGCCGCGGCCAGCAGCGGCTCGACCTCCGCGCGCGACCAGCCCTCGAACCCGCGCGCCGCGAGTGCGTCGTAGTCGAGCGCGCTGCCCCAGATCGCGGCGCAGCCGTTGTGGCTCGAGCAGCCGCCGATCATGGAGGCGCGGGGAAACTCGACGCGCCGGCCCCGGTAGCCGTCGTCGCTCCCGTAGTCGCGCTGGTGCGACTCTGCGAGCCAGGTCGCGTCCAGCACGTCCCGGGGCCAGCCGCCGGCGGAATAGGCGCCGAAGTCGGGCCCGGCCTCGAGCACGAGAATCGACTCCTCCGAACGCTCTGCGAGGAGGCCGGCAAGCGCTGCGCCGGTCGTTCCACCCCCGATGATCAGCGTGTCGGCGGTCTGCGGCAGCGCGGGCATCCGCGCAGACTACGGACACGCGCCGCAGGCGTCGCGAAGCTCGCGCAGTCTGGCGGAGTCTCCTCCGCGCCCCCGAAGCGCGATTCAACTACCCTTCAGCGGGCGATGGCGATCGCCCGGCACAAGACGCGCCAGCGCGAACTGCGCGACGAACGCGCGCTCCTACGCCGCGTCCAGCGCGGTGACCGCAAGGCGTTCACGCTCCTCTACGCCTCCTGCGAGGGGCGTCTCTACCGTGTCGCTCACCGGCTGACGGGCGACTCGGTGAGCGCCGCGGCACTCGTCGAGGCGACCTTCACGAGGGCTCTCGCCAACCTGCCCGAAGGCGATCTGGCGAGCTGGACGTCGCGGGCCATCTGTATGCGACCGCCCGCACGCTCTCCTACGAGCGCCGCGCCAACGGCGGGCCGCCGGAGCTGGAGGGCCCCGCCGGGCCCGTGCGCGACGTCGGCGCCGCCGGCCGGCGCATCGCGCCGCGGCAGCGCATGACGCTCGCGTTGCGCGACCTCGAAGGCCGTCCCGACGACGAGATCGCCGACGCGCTCGGCTGCGGCGAGACGACCGTGCCCGCACTCGTGGCGCGCGCGCGCCTTCGGCTACGGGCCGAGCTCGAGCTGCCGCAGGCCTTCGTCGCCTGCGATGCCCGTCTGCCCGAGCTCTCGGCCTATAGCGACGGAACACTGGCCCTCGAGGCGCGCCCGGCTCTCGAAGCGCACGTCGAGGAGTGCGCCCACTGCCGCGCGGCGCTCTTCGCCCTGCGCGAGGCGCAGCTGCGGTACCACTCGCTGCCCGTCCCGCTGCCTCCGGGCGAGTTCGGCACGCGTATGGCCTCGGCCCTCGACGCCGTCGGTCTGGCCTCGCTGCGCCGGGATGCGACCTCGCCCGACAGCGTCGCCGGCCCGGGCGGGCGGCAGACGGGAGCTGCGATCGCCATGGCCGCGCTCGCAGTCGTCGGAGCCGGAGTCACCATCGCCGCCTGGCAGAGCGAGTCGAATGACGGCACGTCGTCGCACCTGCGGCCGCCCGCGGCCGTCCCGGGGGCGCACGCCACCGCATCGGCGGGGTCGGGCGCCCTCACGTCGCTGGCCGCCGGCGGGCGGCAGTCGCCTGCGGCGCCGTCGGCCGCACCTCCCGTGCTGCACCACCTGCGCACCGGGCCGCGCCGGGCTCCCCGCGTCGTGCCCGGACCACCGCCGAACGCCGCGGCCATCGCGACATCCTCACGCCGCGCCGACCGATGTGAGCCCGCCCGCTGCGGCGGCGACGACGGCGCCCAAGACCGTCCAGCCGGCGCCTCCGCCTCCCGTTCAGATCCTCCCGCCGGCGGCTCCACCCGCCACGGCGCGGCCGGCCGCCCAGTCATCCGGCGGCCCGCAGCCCATGCCCAAGCCGGCCCCTGCGCAGCCGCCAGACGGCACGACCACGTAGAATCCCTGCTGCAGGCCCGGTTCGCAGAGTCGAGATGAGCGGAGTGATCATGGCCGAGCACGGCACCATGCGCGTCAAGAGCGGTCTCGCCGAGATGCTCAAGGGCGGCGTCATCATGGACGTCACGAACGCCGAGCAGGCGCGTATCGCCGAGGACGCGGGCGCGTGCGCCGTCATGGCGCTCGAGCGCGTGCCGGCCGACATCCGGCGCGACGGCGGCGTCGCGCGCATGTCCGATCCCGGCAAGATCAGGGAGATCCAGGCCGAGGTCACGGTGCCGGTCATGGCGAAGGCCCGCATCGGCCACTTCGTCGAGGCGCAGATCCTGGAAGCGCTCGAGGTCGACTACATCGACGAGTCCGAGGTGCTGACGCCCGCCGACGAGGCCAACCACATCGACAAGTGGGAGTTCACGGTCCCGTTCGTGTGCGGCGCGACCGACCTCGGCGAGGCGCTCCGGCGCATCTCCGAGGGCGCGGCGATGATCCGCTCGAAGGGCGAGGCCGGAACCGGCGACGTCGTGGAGGCCGTGCGCCACATGCGCTCGATCCGCCGCGGTATCGCCGAGCTCGCGGCGCTCGCGCCCGAAGAGCTGCACGCACGTGCCAAGGATCTGCGCGCGCCCTACGAGCTCGTCAAGGCGACCGCGGAGCTCGGCCGCCTGCCCGTCGTCATGTTCACCGCCGGCGGCATCGCGACCCCCGCGGACGCGGCGATGATGATGCAGCTCGGCGCCGACGGCTGCTTCGTCGGCTCCGGCATCTTCAAGAGCGACGATCCGGCGCCCCGCGCGCGGGCGATCGTCGAGGCCGTCACGCACTTCCGCGACGCCAAGCTGCTCGCGCGGGTCTCCGAGGGGCTCGGCGCGCCCATGGTCGGCATCGGGCTCGACAAGCTCGATGACGACGAGCGGCTGGCCAAGCGCGGCTGGTGAGCACGTCCCGCATCGGCGTGCTCGCGCTGCAGGGCGCGTTCCGCGAGCACGTCTCGCTGCTGCGTGCTCTGGGCGCCGATGCGGTCGAGGTGCGCACGCCGGAGGAGCTCGAGCGCTGTGCGGGGCTCGTCCTGCCCGGCGGGGAGTCGACGACGATCGGCAAGCTGCTCGCGTCATCGGGCCTCGACGCCGCGCTGGGTGAGTATCCGGGACCGCTGCTCGGCACCTGCGCGGGCATGATCCTGCTCGCGCGCGAGGCCAGCGACGGCTTGCCCGGGCAGCTCCTGCTCGGCGTCATCGACATCGTCGTGCAGCGCAACGGCTACGGCCGGCAGCTGCACTCGTTCGAGGCCGAGATCGAGCTCGAGGGCGATCCGCAGCCGCTCCACGGCGTCTTCATCCGGGCACCGCGCATCGAGCGCGCGGGCCCGGCGCACACGTCTTCGCGCAGCTCGACGGGGAGCCCGTGGCCGTCGAGCAGGGCCGCGCGATCGCAACGTCCTTCCATCCCGAACTGGCCGGTGAGACGCGCATCCACGAGCGCTTCCTCGAGCGCGTGCGCACGGCCGGCGCCGCAACGGCGGTCTAGGAGTCAAGCGTGTCCGGCCACTCCAAATGGTCCTCCATCAAGCACAAGAAGGGCGCCGCCGACGCCAAGCGCGGCAAGCTCTTCTCGAAGCTCTCGCGCGCCATCATCGTGGCGGCCAAGGAGGGCGGTCCCGACCCCGACGCGAACATCGCACTGGCGAACGCCGTCGAGCGCGCACGCGCCGTCTCGATGCCGAAGGACAACATCGAGCGCGCGATCGCGCGCGGAGCGGGCGCCGACGCCAACAGCGAGGCCTATGACGCCGTCACCTACGAGGGCTACGGCGCGAGCGGGGCGGCGCTGATCGTCGAGGCGCTGACCGACAACCGCAACCGCACGGCGGCGGACGTGCGCTTCGCCTTCGGCAAGTTCGGCGGCTCGCTGGGCACCCCCGGCTCGGTGGCCTGGATGTTCGAGCGCAAGGGCGTCATCACCGTGCCGGTCGAGGCGGCGGACGAGGACACGATCACGCTGGCCGCCGCCGACGGCGGAGCGGAGGACGTGCGCCAGGACGGCGACACGTGGGTCGTCACCTCGGAGCCGCACGATTTCCCGGCGCTGCGGAGCGCGCTCGAGGAGGCCGGCCTCCCGCTGGACAGCGCCGGCCTGTCGCTGCTGCCGAAGACGCAGGTCGAGGTGGATGCCGAGCAGGCGCGCACGCTGCTTCGGCTCGTCGACGCGCTCGAGGAGAGCGACGACGTGCAGGACGTCTACTTCAACTTCGACATCCCCGACGCGGTGCTCGCGGACGCCTGAGGGTGCCTACTTCCCGGGCCCGCTCTCGCCCCGGATCCTTGATCGCCTCGACGGCGTCCTTCGCCTTGTCGGTGACGCTGCCCTTGCCGGTGGCGATGTCCTTCAGCTCCTCGGCGTCCTCTTTGAGGCTGTCCACGCCTCCGCGTTCGTCGACCGCTTCCTTGATCTCATCGGCGAGCTTGCCAAAGTCCATGGGAGTGCTCCTCGGTTCGGCGGTCAGTAGGAAATGTGGCGCGGGAGCGAGGCGGCCTCCGCGATCCAGCGCGTGACCTCCGACTCGCCGGGCACGCGATTGACGAGATTGCGCGAGGCGTTGACTTCGATCATCTTGGCCGTGAGGTTGGCCGCGTTGCGCTGTGCGAGCTCGGGCACCGTGTCGACGCCCGCCGCCTCGAGCAGCTCCGCGTACTGACCGGCGATGCCGTTGATGCGGGCCAGGTCGACGTGGTTGACCCACTTCAGGATCAGCGCCTCGCTGATCCCGCTCTTGCTCGGCCAGCGCCTTGCGGCCGGCCGGCGTCGCGCCTTCGCTCAGCAGCGCCTCGGTCGTCGGCACGCCGGCCTCCGTGAGCTTGGCCGCATGCGTGTTGCCGACCCCTTCGATCTCGACTACCGATGCCATCGGAGCTCCTTCTGCACGGATGTCCCCCGTCCGGCGAGCATAAAGGGCCCCGTGCGATGGCGCGAGACGAGCTGTGTTGCGGGTTACGCGTCCACCGGCTCGTCGCCGCCGGGTTCCCACGGCGCCGTGGGATATTCGACCGAGTCGTCCTCGCGGTGCTCCCCGATGGAGAGGATCCGCAGGTCGGCCTCGCCGTCGTTGACGAACTGGTGGGCGAGCTTCGGGCCGTCGGGTTTGGCGAAGAAATCGCCCGGCCCGACGCGGAAGCGCTCGTCGCCGGCGTACAGCCAGCCGGTGCCCGCGAGCACGAGGAAACCCTCTTCCTCGTGGCGGTGCCAGTGGTACTTCGCCGAGCGCTGCCCGGGGTGCACCACGTCGAGGTTCACGCCGATGCGGCGCAGACCGGCCACGCGCGCGATCAGCGTGGTCAGCCCGAAGCTCTCGCCGCCCGGTTCGGCCTCGTTCTCGCCGATGGGCAGCTCGTCGATACTCACGAGCCACGAAGGGCGGCCGTCGGCGCGCTCCACGAGCTGTTCGGCGCGCATGCCGTCGGCCTTGCCGACGCGCCACTCGCCTGCGGGGAGCACGCGCCGCTCGATCCAGCCGCTGGGCCGGAAATCCGGCGCGACATCGGCGCAGGCGTCGATCCACCGACCCTCGCGATCGATGGTCAGAAAAGGATCCACTTCGCCGAGAACCCGGATGAGCTCGCCGACTGCGGTGATCGGGTCCGGGAAGCGGCGCGGATGACGCGAGACCGCGGCGACGGTCCGGACAGAGCGCTGGGGCACGGCTGCCGATGCTATCAGCGGCCTTCGACGTTCCAGGAACGTCGCGATCCGCGCTCCGGCCGTCCGCACCGGCGCCTACCCTGCTTCCGTGATCGTTCTCGGCATCGACCCGGGTACCGCGAGCACGGGCTACGGCGTGATCTCGTTCGACGGCCGCGAGGCCGCCGCGCTCGCGCAGGGCACGGTGCGCACCGGTCCGCGCGAGCCCGTCGAGCAGCGCCTGGCGGCCATCCAGGGCGCCATCCAGGAGCTGATCGCGACGCACGCGCCCGCCGCGGTCGTGCTGGAGAGCCTCTTCATCGGCGCCAACCCGCGCACGATCATGTCGGTCTGCCAGGCCCGCGGCGCTGCGCTCGCCGTGTGCGGCGCCCACGGCATCGCCTGCACCGAATATGCGCCCTCGCAGGTCAAGACGGCGGTCTGCGGCAACGGCGCCGCCGGCAAGGATCAGGTCATGCGCATGATCAAGCAGCTGCTCTCCCTGCCGGCCCCGCCCGAGAGCGACCACGCCGCCGACGCCCTGGCGCTGGCCCTCTGCCACGCCTGGAGCGCCCGCGCCGGCGAGCGCTTCGCGCGCGCCCGGGCGGCGCGGTGATCGCCAGCCTCACGGGGCGGCTCGTCGAGGAGGATGCCGACGGACTGGTCGTCGCCGTGGGCGGCGTGGGCCTGCGGGTACATGCCTCCTCGGCCGCGGTGCGCGCCGCGCGCGAGTCGCCGCAGGCGGTAGAGCTGCAGACGCATCTCGTCGTGCGCGAGGACGCCCTCACGCTCTACGGCTTCGCGACGCAGCGCGAGCGCTGGCTCTTCGTCGCGCTGCTCGGCGTTTCCGGCCTGGGCCCGTCCAAGTCGCTTGCGCTGCTCTCGGGCTACCCCGTCGACACCCTGCAGCGCGGCATCGCGTCCGGGGACACGGCGCTGCTGGCATCGATCTCCGGCATCGGCAAGCGCACGGCGGAGCGCATCGTCGTCGAGCTGCGTGACAAGCTCGGCGCCATCGCGCTGGAGTCGGTCTCGGCGGGCGGCTCCGCGGGTGCCCCGGCCGCGGACGACCCGCATCTGGCCGCCCGCGACGCGCTCGTCGCGCTCGGCTTCGCCGTGCCCGAGGCGGAGGCCGCGCTGGCCGGCAGCCAGGGCACGACCGAGCAGCGCGTCAAGGAAGGCCTGGCCGCCCTGCGGCGCGGAGGCCCGTCGTGAGCGAGGAAGAGCGGCTGGTAGGGGCGGAGGCGGCGCGCGCCGACGAGGACGAGACGGATCGCTCGCTGCGGCCGCGCCAGCTCGACGAGTTCGTCGGCCAGGAGGTCGTGCGCGAGCAGCTCGCGATCGCGCTGGCGGCGGCCAAGGAGCGCGGCGAGCCGATCGATCACGTCTTGCTGGCCGGGCCGCCGGGACTCGGCAAGTCGACGCTCGCGCACATCGTCGCGAGCGAGATGGAGACCCGGCTCGTCACGGTCTCGGGCCCGGGACTCGACCGCAAGGGCGATCTGGTGGCCATCCTGGCCGATCTGGGCGACCGCGACGTCGTCTTCATCGACGAGGTGCACCGCCTCAACCGGGCCGTCGAGGAGACGCTCTACCCGGCCATGGAGGATGGCGTCGTCGACATCATCATGGGCCAGGGCCCGGGCGCCCGCAGCCTGCGCCTCGACCTCGCGCCGTTCACGCTGATCGGCGCCACGACGCGGGCCAGCCTGCTCACGAAGCCGTTGCGCGATCGGTTCGGGCTCGTCTTCCGGCTCGATCACTACTCGCCGGCGGAGCTCGTGCGCATCGCCCAGCGCTCGGCGGGCATCCTCGGCATCGTCATGCAGGACGACGCGGCCGAGGAGCTGGCGCAGCGGGCGCGCGGCACACCGCGGCTGGCCAACCGGCTGCTGCGGCGCGTGCGCGATTTCGCGCAGGTGCGCGGCGACGGCTCCATCGATCACGCCACGGCGGTGGCGGCGCTCGATCTGCTGGGCGTGGACGCCGAGGGGCTCGACCGGCTCGACCGCGAGCTGCTGCGCATGATCGCCGAGACGTTCGAGGGGGGACCGGTGGGGCTCTCGACCCTCGCGGATGCGATCGGCGAGGACCGGGGCACGATCGAGGACGTCTACGAGCCCTATCTGCTGCAGAAGGGACTGCTGCAGCGCACGCCGCGCGGGCGCGTGATCACACGGCTCGGGCGTGCCCACCTCGGGCACCCGGACACGCCGCCCGGGGACGACCACCGCCTGTTCGGCTAGCCGGCGGGCACGGCTTGCGCGGCGCCTGCGCCTTGGCAGCGGTGCTCGCGACCCTGGCCGCCGACGAGTCCGCCGCCGCGACTGCGGCGCTGCTCTGCGGCGCACCTTCCGGCGCGCCCGCGGGCCGCGGGCCGCCGCCGCCCCAGCTGAGAGCGAAGACCGCGATCGCCGCGATTGCGGCCGCGGCCGAGAGCGTGGCGCCGAGACGCACCCGGCCGCGGTGCGCGCGGCGCGCGGCCAGGGGGGAGGCATCCAGCTCGGCGGCCAGGCGGGCAGCGAGACGCTCGGCCACGGCAGGTGGCAGCGGCTGCGCGCCGAGCTCCGCCAGCGAGCGGCGCACCGCCTCGAGCTCTGCCTCAGGCACCCCGGCCTCGAATCCGCTGTCGTCCACGTGCGTTAGACCCCGCCGCCCGCTGCCGGTTCCGCGCCGCCTGCGCGCAGCGCTGCGGCGAGCAGCGCCCGGGCGCGAAAGCTGCGCGACTTCATCGTGCCTTCGGGCACGCCCGCCAGCTCGCCCGCCTCGGCGGGCGTGAGACCGCAGACGTCGCACAGGAGCGCTGCCTCGCGGAACTGCAGCGGCAGTCCGTCGAGCGCGCGCGTGAGCTCTTCGCTCTGCCTGCTGCGGGCGAACGCATCGTGGGGATCGGCCGCCTCGGGCAGCGCCGCGGCATCTGCGGTCGGGCGGCGCCGGGCAACGATGTCGTAGCACTTGTTGGTCGCGATGCGGTAGAGCCAGGTCGAGACGCGCGCCCGGCCGTCGAAGCGCGGGAGCGCCCGATGCGCGGCGATGAACGTCTCCTGCAGGGCGTCCTCGGCATCGTCGGCGTTGCGGCAGATGCGCAGCGCGAGCGCGAACACGCGCGAGCGGTGCCGCCGCACGAGCTCCTCGAAGGGCGCTCGCTCACCGGCGGCGGCCCGGCGCGCGAGCTCCTCGTCGCTCGCGGCGCCGATCACCGGCGCGCGCCTGCGAGACTCCCGGGGTGCGTATCGACGAGCTCGACTACGCGCTGCCCGAGGAGCTGATCGCGCAGCGGCCCGCCGAGCACAGGGACGGCGCGCGCCTGCTCGTGCACCGCCGCGACGGCGCGATCGAGCACCGCCGCTTCGCCGACCTCGTCGACCTGCTCGCCCCCGACGACCTCGTGGTCGCCAACAGCAGCCGTGTGCTGCGCGCGCGCATCGCGATCCGCAGGCCGAGCGGCGGGGCCGGCGAGGTGCTGCTGCTCGAGGAGCGCGAGGACGGGCTGTGGGAGGCGCTCGTGCGCCCCTCGCGCCGCCTGCGGCCCGGGGTCAGCGTGACGGCCGAGAGGGGCGGGCTCGCGATCGAGCCCGTGGAGGCCCTGGGCGAGGGGCGCTGGCTGGTGCGGCCGTCGCTCGGCGGCTCCGCCCTCCAGCGCGCGCTCGAAGAGGCGGGCCGCATGCCGCTGCCGCCCTACGTGCGCGATCCGGGCGTGCCCGACGAGCGCTACCAGACGGTCTATGCGCGTCTGCCGGGGAGCGCGGCGGCGCCCACCGCGGGCCTGCACTTCACCCCGGAGCTGTGGGATCGCCTGCGCGCCCGCTGCGAGGTGGTCGAGGTCGAGCTCCGCGTCGGCCTCGACACCTTCCGGCCCGTCTCCGCCGAGTCGCTCGAGGAACACGAGATGCACAGCGAGGCCTACCGCGTCGAGCCCACGGCGCGCGCGGCGATCGCGGACGCCGTGGCCCAGGGGCGCCGCGTCGTCTGCATCGGCACGACCTCGGTGCGCGTCGTCGAGACCGTGGCCGACCCGGCCGCCCCCGACGAGGGACGCACGTCGCTGCTGATCGCGCCCGGCTATCGCTTCCGGGCCGTCGGAGCTCTCGTCACGAACTTCCACCTGCCGCGCTCCACCCTGCTTGCACTCGTGATGGCGTTCTGCGGCATCGAGGAGACGCGCCGCATCTACGCCGAGGCGATCCGCGAGCGCTACCGCTTCTACAGCTTCGGCGACGCGAGCTTTCTGCAGTGAGTACGCCGCCGGGCGGCGCAGCGTCACACCCGCAGGCCGAGCTCCGCGCTGATGGGCTTGAGCGCGTCGATGACGACCTGGATGTGCTCGTCGAGATCGACGCCGAGTCCCTCGGCTCCCTCGTACACGTCGTCGCGGTTGACGCCGGCTGCGAACGATTTCTGCTTGAGCTTCTTGCGCACGCTGCGCGGCTCGATCGTCGTCAGGCCGTCCGGGCGCACGAGGCCGCAGGCGTGCACGAAGCCGGCCAGCTCGTCGCAGGCGAAGAGCACGAGCTCGAGCTCGCTCTCGCGCCGGGCGACGTCCTGCAGGTGGTTGGCGTGCGAGAGCACCGCGCGCACGAACCACTCGGGATACCCGAGCTCGCGCAGGTGGGGCGCGCCGTCCTGAGGGTGCTTGTCGAGCGTGGGGTGGCGCTCGTAGTCGAAGTCGTGCAGCAGCGCCACGCAGCCCCAGGCGTCCTCGTCGGCATCCCGCTTGCGCGCGTACGCGCGCACGGAGGCCTCGACGGCGTAGGCGTGACGGCGCAGTGCCTCGCTCTCCGTCCAGCTCTGGAGCAGCGCGAGGGCCGCCGGTCGATCGCGTGCGAGTGCCTCTCCATCCATGGCGCCGCAGCGTATACGGGCTCACCCGGGGGCTCTTCCGGACGTGCGTCTGTTAGGTTCCGGCGCGGGCCGCACTCGACCGTGACCCGCATCCTTCACCCTCTGCATGACTCCCCTCACCGTCATGACGCGTCCGCGTACCCAGGAGTTCCTGGTCATCGAAGGCGGCGTGCCGCTCACCGGCACGATCCGCCCCGAGGGCAACAAGAACGCCGCGCTGACCCTGCTGGCCGCGACGCTGCTCACGGCCGAGCCGGTCGTGCTCGGAAACATGCCGCGCATCCGCGACGTCGAGACGATGCTCGAGCTGCTCGCCGACCTGGGCGCCGAGGTCGAGTGGACGGCACGCAACGAGGTGCGCATCTGCGCCGCGGACGTGCACTCGACGTCGCTGGACGAGGCGCTCTCGGAGCGCATCCGCGCGTCGATCCTGCTCGCAGGGCCGTTGCTCGCGCGCTTCGGCAGCGCGGATGTTCCGCTCCCGGGCGGTGACGTGATCGGCCGCCGGCGCGTCGATTCGCACCTGCTCGCGCTCGAGGCGCTGGGCGCCGAGGTCACGGCCGACCGCACCTACCGCTTCCGGGCTCCGGGCGGTCTCAAGGGCACCGAGTTCCACCTCGACGAGGCCTCGGTCACCGCCACCGAGAACGCGCTCATGGCCGCCGCGCTGGCCGAGGGCATGACGACGATCCACCATGCGGCCTGCGAGCCCCACGTGCAGGACCTCTGCCGCCTGCTGATGGCGATGGGCGCCGAGATCGACGGCGTCGGCTCCAACCTGCTGCGCGTGCACGGCCAGGCCTCGCTCGGCGGCGCCTCGCATGTGTGCTGTCCCGATCACATCGAGGTCGGCTCGTTCATCGGCATGGCGGCCGTCACGGGCGGCGACGTCACGATTACGGGCTGCGAGCCCAACGATCTGCGCGCCACGCTGCTGGCCTTCGCCCGCCTCGGCATCCGCGTCGAGATCGACGGGCGCGACGTGCGCGTCCCGCCGGATCAGGAGCTCGCGGTCGTCGACGATGCGCACGACCAGGTCGCGAAGATCGACGATGGCCCGTGGCCCGCGTTCCCGGCCGACATGACGTCGGTGGCGGTGGCCGTGGCGACGCAGGCCCGCGGCACCGTGCTGATCTTCGAGAAGATGTTCGAGAACCGCCTGGTGTTCACGGACAAGCTCGTCAACATGGGCGCGCGCATCATCCTCTGCGACCCGCACCGGGCGGTCATCACCGGCCCGGCGAAGCTCTACGGCCAGCGCCTCTCGAGCCCGGACATCCGCGCCGGCATCGCGCTCCTGATCGCCTCGCTGTGCGCCGAGGGCACCAGCGTGATCGGCGACGTGGAGCAGATCGATCGCGGCTACGAGCGCATCGACGAGCGCCTGCGCGCGCTCGGCGCTCGCATCGAGCGCGTCTCCGGATGACGCTCGCGCGCGTCGGCTAGACCTGAGCCGCGTGCCCTACAACCAGACCATCCACGGCTTCCTGCTGCTGGCGCCGGTCTTCATCGTCTCGCTGACGCTGCACGAGCTGGCGCACGCCCTCACCGCCTACCGGCTCGGCGATCGCACGGCGGCCGAGATGGGCCGCCTCACGCTCAACCCGCTCAAGCACCTCGATCCGCTGGGCTCGCTGTTCCTGGTGCTCTCGTACTTCAGCGGCTGGTTCCTGTTCGGCTGGGCCAAGCCGGTGCCGGTCGACCCGCGCAACCTGCGCACGACGCCGCAGGTCGGCATGGCGCTCGTCGGCATCGCCGGGCCGATCACCAACTTCCTGCTGGCGATCCTCGCGGCCGCCGTCTTCGCGCACACGGAGCTCACGGGCGATGCGTTCATCATCGGCTACTACGCGATCTCGATCAACGTCATCCTGGGCGTCTTCAACCTCTTCCCGATCCCGCCCCTGGACGGCTCGCGCATCATCGGTGGCTTCATGCCGCGCGACGTCTACCGGCAGTGGGCCGCGCTCGATCAGTACGGCATGTACGCGCTGTTCGCGATCTTCATCTTCTTCAGCGGCCCCTTCTCGACGCTGCTCACGAGCGGCTACGACCATGTGCTGCGGGCGATCTCGGCGATCGTCGGCGGCCAGCCGTTGGTCTAGCGTGCCTCCCGTGAGGCTCGAGTGGGAGACCCGGGACGGCGTGCCGCTGCTGTTCGCGCGCGCGCCCGGCGCGACGATCGCGTTCACGGGCCGCGAGGGCGGCGTCTCGGGCGGATCGTTCGCGTCGCTGAACTTCGGCTTCGCGACGCCTGACGACCCGCAGAGCGTGGCCGAGAACCGCCGGCGCGCGCTTCAGGCCGCGGGCTCCGACCCCCTCCGCGTCGCGAGTCAGTGGCAGCGGCACGGCAACGTCGTGCGCGACGTGTCCGAGGCGCCGCCCGGCGCCTATCTGGACAGCTCGACCGCCTGGCCCGACGGCGACGCGCTGGTCACCTCCGAGCCCGGGCTGACGCTCGTCGCACATGGCGCCGATTGCCTCACGGCCGCTCTCGTCGGGGCGGGCGGCGAGCGGCTGGCGGTCGTCCACGCCGGCTGGCGCGGGCTGGTCGCCGGCGTCCTGGAGGCCGCGGCCGAGCGCGTCGGGCCCGGGTTCGCGGCGGCTGTCGGCCCGGGTGCCGGCGTCTGCTGCTACGAGGTCGGGAGCGACGTCGCGGAACCGCTCCGCGCGCGTTTCGGCGAGGATGTCGTCGTGGACGGCCACGCCGATCTCGCGCTCTGCGCGCGCCGCGCGCTGGAGCGAGCGGGCGCGGCGGTCGTCGCGACCTCCGGGTCGTGCACGATCTGCGACGAGGGACGCTTCCATTCGCACCGGCGCGACGGCGAGGGCAGCGGCCGCCAGGCCGTCATCGCCTACCTCGGGAACGGGCGCCCGTGAGCGTCGAGCTCGAGGTCGTGCGCGAGAACCTGGCCGTCGCGCGCGAAGCCGTCGCGCAGGCCGCGGCGCGCTCGGGTCGCTCGGCGGCCGACGTCGAGCTGCTGGCCGCGGTCAAGTACGTGACGCCCGAGGACATGGCAGTGCTCTCCGCGGCCGGGCTGCAGCTGGCCGGGGAGAACCGCGTCGAGCAGCTGATCGCCAAGCAGGCAGTCGCACGCGAGCTCTTCACCTGGGACTTCATCGGCCACCTGCAGAGTCGCAAGGCGCGCGACCTGGCGGGCCGCGTGCGCCTCGTGCACTCGCTCTCGACGCTCTCGGCCGCCGAGCGTCTCGATCGCGCCTGCGAGCAGCCGATCGACTGCCTGGTCGAGGTGAACGTCGCGGGCGAGGAATCCAAGGAGGGGCTCTCGCCGGAGACCCTCGACGAGTTCCTGGAGGCGCTCGCGAAGCTGCCCAACATCCGCGTGCAGGGCCTCATGACCATGCCGCCGCTGGCCGCCTCCGCCGAGGCCTCGAGGCCGTACTTCGCGGCGCTGCGAGAGCTGGCGGGGAGCCTCGCCGAGCGCTGGGCGGGACGGCACGAGTTCGCCCGTCTGTCCATGGGAACGAGCCAGGACTACGCCGTGGCCGTCGAGGAGGGCGCGACCATCGTGCGTCTGGGTTCGGCCCTCTACCGCCGATCCAGCGTATAGTCTCGCAATCCATGGGCCTTGGCGACGTGTGGTACAAGACGAAGGTGTACTTCGGCCTCGCCGAGGATGACGACCTCTACGAGGACGACGAGGACGGCACCCTCGCCGAGGAAGACCTCGAGCAGCGCTACCGGCGCCGCCCCAACGTGCGGCCGCTCGACGCCCGCCGCGGGCGCGGCGAGGTGCAGGTCGACGACATCTTCTCGGAGGACACGGCCGCTACCGGCGGCAGCGGTAGCAGCCGTCGCCTGCGCGATGCCGGCGCCCAGACGTCCGTCCTGCGGGCCACCGAGGCGCCCGCCGACGACGTGCCGAAGGTCTACCTGAGCGTTCCGCGCACGTTCAACGACGCCCAGCAGATCGGCGACCGCTACAAGCGCGGCATCCCGGTGATCATCAACCTGCAGACCGTCGAGCCGGGCCTCGCCAAGCGCCTGATCGATTTCGCCTCCGGACTCACCTACGCCCTCGAGGGCGGCATGCAGCGCATCGCCGACAAGGTCTTCCTGCTCACGCCCGAGAACGTCGAGCTCTCCGCCGAGGACCAGGCGCGCTACCTGGACGCCGGCTTCTTCAACCAGGCCTGAAGCCGGGGCACGGCTCGTGCTGACGCTGGAAGAGCTGGGGGCGGACGTCGAGAGCGGCGCGGTCGACACGGTCATCCTGGCGATGACCGACATGCAGGGCCGCCTGCAGGGCAAGCGATTGAGCGCCCGGGCGTTCGCCGAGGGCATCGCCGAGCACGGCGCGGAGGGCTGCAACTACCTGCTCGCGGTCGACGTCGACATGAATCCCGTCGCGGGGTATGCGATGTCCTCGTGGGAGCGCGGCTACGGCGATTTCGTCTTCATGCCCGATCTCGCCACGCTGCGGCGCATCCCGTGGCTGGAGGGCACCGTCATGGTGCAGTGCGATCTGCTCTGGCACGACGGCTCGCCCGTCGCGGCCTCGCCGCGGCAGGTGCTGAGGCGCCAGCTCGAGCGCATCGCCGAGCGCGGCTGGCATGCGTATGCGGGCTCCGAGCTCGAGTTCATCCTCTTCGCGGAGACCTACGAGTCGGCGCGCACCAAGCGCTGGCGCGAGCTGCAGCCCGCCAACGCCTACAACGTCGACTACTCGATCCTCGGCACCACGATGGTCGAGCCGGTGCTGCGCGCCATCCGTCTCGGCATGGCCGGCGCGGGCATGCTCGTCGAGGACTCCAAGGGCGAGTGCAACTTCGGTCAGCACGAGGTCAACTTCCGCTACCAGGAGGCGCTGCGGATGGCCGACGACCATGTCGTCTACCGCAACGGCGCCAAGGAGATCGCGTTCCTGCATGGGCAGGCGCTCACGTTCATGCCCAAGTACGACGAGCGCGAGGGCAACTCGTGCCACATCCACCTGAGTCTCTGGGAGGGCGAGACGAGCCTCTTCCCGGCGGCCTCCGGGCACGACATGAGCGAGACGTTCCGCCGCTTCATCGCCGGCCTGCAGCGGCACACGCGCGAGCTGACGCTGCTGCTGGCGCCCAACGTGAACTCCTACAAGCGCTTCGTGCGCGGCTCGTTCGCCCCGACGGCGCTCGTCTGGGGGCATGACAACCGCACGTGCGCGTTGCGCGTGGTCGGCCACGGGCCCGGCATGCGCGTCGAGAGCCGCGTGGCGGGCGGCGACGTCAACCCGTACCTGGCCTTCGCGGCGCTGCTCGCCGCCGGGCTCGCCGGGATCGACGGGGAGTACGAGCTCGGCCCCGCCTGGGAGGGCTCCGGCTACGAGGCGCGCGACGAGCCGCACGTGCCCTCGACCCTGCTCGAGGCGCGCGACCTCTTCGCCGCCTCGGCCCTGGCGCGCGAGGCGCTCGGCGACGAGGTCGTCGACCACTACGTCAACGCCGCGACCGTCGAGCTCGACGCGTTCGACGCCGCCGTGACCGACTGGGAGCTGCAGCGCTCCTTCGAGCGGCTGTGAGCCGCCCCCGCATCGGCATCTGCGCCTATCGCACGCATGCGCGCTGGACGCACTGGGATCTCGAGGCGACCGTCATCCCGCAGGGCTACGTGGAGGGCGTGCGCCTGGCGGGCGGCGTCCCGATCCTCCTGCCGCCGACGCCCGAGGGCGCCGAGGATCCGGGGGAGGTGCTGGACGGACTCGACGGCCTCGTGCTGAGCGGCGGCCCCGATCTCAACCCGGCGCTCTACGGCGCCGAGCTCGAGGAGGGGACGGACGAGCCGACGCCCGAGCGGCAGATCCGCGACGCGTTCGAGCTCTCGCTGCTGCGAGAGGCGAGGCGCCGGCAGATGCCGGTGCTCGGCATCTGCCGCGGGCTGCAGCTCATGAACGTCGAGCGCGGCGGCACGCTCGTGCAGGACGTCACCCGTGCCGACCTCGACCTCGCGCCGCACCGCCCGCAGCTCGGCACGTACGGGAGGCATCGCGTCACGACGGAGAGCGGCACGGTGACGGCGGCCGTGCTCGGCGAGTCCGTGGACGACATCCACTCGCACCATCACCAGGGCATCGCCGAGGTGGGGGAGGGCCTGATCGTCTCGGGGCACGCCCACGACGGCAGCATCGAGGCCATCGAGGATCCCTCGCAGCCGTTCTGTATGGCCGTCCTGTGGCATCCGGAAGAGGCGGCCGCGGGTGCCGGCGCGCCGCTCTTCAAGGCTCTGGTGGACGCCGCCTCGCAGGGGCGCAACGGCAGCGTCTTAGGGCTTCTCAGGTTCCGCGGGGCAGGCGCGGGAGGTCGTCCTCGAGCTCCCAGTCGGCCCGCTGCTCGTCCCAGATGTGCTGGATGATGCGCAGGCCGGTCGTCCCGTCGAGCGTGCCCGCGGCGATCGAGACGGTCGTCCGTTCCGGGCTCGCGCCAGAACATGCTCGAGCCGCAGCGGCCGCAGAATCCGCGCTCGCCGTGGGTGACGCTCGCGGGGCCGGGAAACCAGCGCAGGACGCCCTCGGGGTCGTCGATCGCGAGGTCGCTCGTCTCGCGCGGCGCTGTAGGCGCCGCTCGTGCCGTGATAGCGCCGGCATTCGACGCAGTGGCAGACGATCACGCCGCGCAGCGGGCCGCTCACCTCGTAGCGCAGCGCCCCGCAGACGCAGCGCCCGCTCGCAGTGGGGGTGGACATGCGCGGAGCTTAACCGGGCCGGGCTGCGTTCCGGCGAGGCGCCCGCAAGTACCATCCGACGCGTGAACTCGACCACGATCCTCGGCTCGATCGGCGCCGGCAACATGGCCGGCGCCATGATCGAGGGCTGGCTGCACGCCGATCCGGCGCTCGGCGAGCGCATCCTCGTGACCGACCGCGGCTCGGGCCGCGCCGCGCGCCTGGCCGAGCGGCTGGGCGTCCAGCACGTGGCCGACAACGCCGAGCTCGTGCGCCGCGCCGACGTGGTGCTGATCGCCGTCAAGCCGGTCGACGTCGAGCGCGTGCTGCGCGAGGCGTCCGAGCTGATCGATGCCGAGACGGCGGTCGTCTCCGTCGCCGCGGGCGTCGCCACGACCACGCTCGAGAACGTGCTCGAGCAGGGCGTCCCGCTGTTCCGCTGCATGCCCAACGTGGGCGTGAAGGTCGGCTCGGGCACGCTCTGTTTCGCGAACGGCCCGTTCGCGGGTTCCGACGCGGAGGCGCGGGTGCTCGGCTGGCTCGGGCAGCTCGGCACGGTCGTCACGCTCGAGGAGCGCCTGTTCGACGCCGCCACGGCTCTGGCCGGGTCCGGGCCCGCCTTCCTCGGCCTCGTGATCGAGGCCTTCGAGGACGCGGGCATCACGAGCGGGCTCTCGGCCGCCACGGCGCGCGAGCTGATCCTCTCGACCATGGTGGGGACGGCGCACGTGCTCGATCAGACGGGCGTGAGCTGCTCCGATCTGCGGCGCATGGTGACGTCACCCGGCGGCACGGCAGCAGCCGGGCTGGCGCAGATGGAGCGCGCCTCCGTGCGGGGCGGCATCATCGACGGCGTCCTCGCCGCGCTGGCCCGCGCGGGCCAGCTGGGCTGATGAGCAACCACACGATCGACCTGATCCAGACGTGGCTGCGCGCCTTCGTCGACGTCTACACGCTGCTGATCATCGCCTGGATCCTGGCCTCCTGGGTGCGCCTGCCCTACAGCGTCTGGATCAACCGCATCCGCACGTTCCTGGACGACACCGTGAGCCCGTTCGTCGCGCTCTTCCGCCGCGTCCTGCCGAGGTTCGGGCCGCTCGATCTCTCGCCCATGGTGGCGATCATCGCGCTGCAGATCGCCGAGCGGATCCTGCAGAGCGTGCTCGACGGCCTCCGCCCGGGGGGCTGATGCTGCGCCGCGCCCCGACCGCCGCCCGCCCGCTCGGCCGGGCCCGGCACGCGCGCGAGCAGGCACGGCCGGGCATCGCCGGCTGGACGGGCATGCTCGCGCTGGCCTTCGCCGCCATCGCCGCCGACCAGCTGACCAAGGTGACGGTCCAGAACTCGCTCAACGTGGGCGAGGCGGTCGACGTCTTCCCGGGCCTCTCCTTCTGGCACGTGCGCAACACCGGGATCGCGTTCGGCGTCTTCACCGGGCGCCTCTCGTTCGTCGTCCTGCTGACGATCGGCGCGGTCATCTGGATGCTGGTCTTCTTCGCGCGCTCGGGCGCCCGCCATCCCCTGGTGCCCGTCGCGATCGGGCTGCTGCTGGGCGGCAGCGTCTCGAACCTCTGGGGCCGCGCCTACAACGGCTTCGTGACCGATTTCATCTACGTGCGCGTGCTCCCCAACTTCAACCTGGCCGACAGCTTCATCGTCACCGGCGTCGCGCTGCTGATCTACGCGCTCGTGCGCGGCGATCCGGGCGAGCGCAGCGAGGGCTTCCCGTGGGACGCGAGCTGATCGCAGCCCACGAGGCGGCCGGCGAGCGCCTCGACCGCTACCTCGCCGATCACGCGGGACTGCCCTCGCGCGCGGCGGCCGAGCGCCTGATCGAGCGGGGCGGCGTGCGCGTCGACGGCGAACGGGCGCACAAGGCCCTGCGGTTGGCCGGCGGCGAGCTGATCGAGTTCGAGGAGGAGGCCGCCGCGGCCCCGGCCGGCCCCGAGCCGGGCTCGGAGCTCGAGATCCCGCTCGCGCTGATCGACGACGACGTGATCGTGGCCGACAAGCCCGCGGGGGTCGTCACGCATCCCGGCGCCGGGCGTCGTCGGGCCGACGCTCGTGGCCGCGCTGCGCGACCTCGGCCTGCGCGGCGGCGACGACGAGCAGCGCCCGGGAGTGATCCACCGGCTCGACCGCGACACCTCCGGCCTGCTCGTGCTGTCCCGCAGCGACCGCGGCCTATGCGTCGCTGGGCGAGCAGATGCGCGCGCGCCGCATCGAGCGCGAGTACGTCGCGCTCGTGCGCGGCCGCCCGCCCTCGCGCCGCGGCACGATCGACGCGCCCATCGGCCGCGACCGCAACGACGTGGGGCGGATGGCCGTGGGCGGCCGCGCCGAGCGGCCGGCCGTGACCCATTTCGAGCTGGCCGAGCCGCTGGCCGGCATGAGCCTGCTGCGCCTCAAGCTGGAGACGGGCGAACCCACCAGATCCGCGTCCACCTGGCGGCCATCGGTCATCCCGTGCTGGGCGATCCGACCTACGGCGCCTCGGGCGCGCAGATCGGCCTGGGTCGTCAGTTCCTGCACGCGGCGCGCCTGGCCTTCGAGCACCCGGCCGACGGGCACCGGGTCGAGCTGAGCAGCGAGCTGCCTGCCGGATCTCGCGGAAGCGCTCGAGCGCGCGCGAGCGGCAGGGTAGGAACGCTTCCAGCTGCCACAATCGCGCCGTGGCAGCCCCTCCCTCCGAGAGCACCGACATCGCCGTGATCGGCGCGGGCGTGATGGGGACGAGCGTCGCCTATCACCTGGCGCTACGAGGCGAGCGCGTGCTGCTGCTCGACAAGCTCGGTGCGGCAGGCGGGCCGTCCGGCGCGTCCGCCGGCATGCTGCGGGCGCACTACGAGGATCCCGCGATCGTCGCGGTGGCGCGCTACGGCTGCGAGTTCCTGGCCGACATGCTCGAGCGCACGGGCTCGGATCCGGGCTTCGTCAACTGCGGCTACCTGGCGGTCGGCGAGGCCGACCGCGAGCCCCGCATCCTGCGCGCGATCGAGGCCATGCGCTCGCAGGGCGCGGTGGTCGAGCAGCTCGACAACGCCCAGATCCGCGCACTGGAGCCGCGTCTGGCCGCCGAGGCGCTCACGATCGGCGCCTACGAGCCCACCAACGGCGTGTGCGAGCCGCTCTTCGTGGCCGACGGCTTCGCGCGGGCGGCCGAGCGCCTGGGCGCCCGGCTGTCGTTCGGCGTGCGCGTCACCGCCGTCCGTCCCGACGGCGAGGGCTTCCGCCTGATCTGCGCCGACGGCCGGCACATCTCCGCCGCGCGCGTGGCCGTCTGCTGCGGCGGCTTCGGGCCGCGCCTGACGCGCTCTCTGGGCGGCTCGCTGCCCGTCGACCTCGTGCGCGTGCAGGCCGGGCGCTTCCGCCCGCCGTTCCCGTTCGGCCCGCCCGGCCCGATCGTCTCCCATCACACGCTCGGCGTGTGGCTGCGCCCCGACGGCGACGACGGCCACTACCTCGTGGGCGCCCGCGCCGACTTCCTCGGCCGCGGCCCCTACCGCGCGCGCAGCGGCCAGGGCGGGGCGGACCAGCGCGAGCTCGACCGCCTGGCCGACCTTGTCGCCGTCGTCTTCCCGGGCGCCGCGCGAGGCATCTTCCGCGGCTCCTGGGCCAGCTGGCTCGATTTCACCCCCGACGGCAACCCCGTCGTCGATCTCGTCCCCCGCCGCCCGGGCCTCCTGCTCGCAAGCGGCATGTCGGGCCACGCCTTCAAGCTCTGCCCGGCCCTCGGCCTGGGCGCCGCCGAGCTCCTCCTGGACGGCGAGGTGACCAGCTTCGACTGGTCGCCGTTCCGCTACGACCGCTTCGGTCGAGCGGCAGCGACGGCTCGTGGGGCGGGGGGCACGCGGCACGGGTTAGCTTCGCGAGTGGCACGCGCCGCTACGACCGCTTCGGTCGAGCGGCAGCGACGGCTCGTGGGCGGGGGCACCGGCACCGGCTAGCTTCGCGAGGGGCACGCCGCTACCTGGGGCGTTGCCCCTCGCAGTCGGCGGCGCAGAGCCGTGAAACCAGGGTCAGACCTCTTGATCCTGGGTGGCAGGTTTCGACCGTGCCCCCAGGTCTGCCCCTGCGCCGCCTCACACACGCGGTGGCCTGGCGGCGCAGCGACGGGTCGGGCGCTTGGGTGGGTAACCGCCAGGACCCCATGGAGACGGGCTGCATCCACCGGCCTGCGCAAACCCCCTCCACTGGTACGCTTCCCTGCGAGCAGCGCCCGCTGCTCACTCACCCCGAACCGGCGAGCCCTTCTCGCTTCCGACGGTGGTGCCGGCTCTGCCGGCTCCGTCGGAGCTGCCCGCCGGAGCCCTGCCACAACCACCATCGGAGGACCGACCGTGGCCGCGATCACAATGCGCGAGCTGCTCGAGGCCGGTGTGCACTTCGGTCACCAGACACGTCGCTGGAACCCGAAAATGCGCCGGTTCATCTTCGGCGAGCGCGCCGGCATCTACATCATCGACCTGCAGCAGACCCTCGAGCTGGTCGAGCAGTCGCACGCGTTCGTGCGCAATCTCGCCGAGCGCGGCGGCAGCGTGCTCTTCGTGGGCACCAAGAAGCAGGCCCGCGAGGCCGTGCAGCTGCAGGCCGAGCGCGTCGACATGCCCTACGTGAACCACCGCTGGCTCGGTGGGCTCCTGACGAACTACCGCACCATGCAGGGGCGCATCGACCATCTGCACGAGCTGCGCCGCCAGCGCGACGACGGCCAGCTCGACCTGCTGCCGAGCAAGGAGCGCATCATGCTCCTGCGCAAGCTCGAGAAGCTCGAGACGAACCTCGGCGGCGTCGCCCAGATGCGCAAGCTGCCCGACGCGGTGATGGTCATCGACCTCGGCCGCGAGGCGCTCGCGGTGCGCGAGGCGCGCCGCTGCGGCATCCCGGTGATCGGCCTGGTCGACACGAACTGCGATCCGGACGAGGCCGACTACGTGATCCCGGGCAACGACGACGCGATCAAGTCGTGCCAGGCCATCGTCTCGACGCTCGCCGACGCCGTGGCCGAGGGCCGCAGCCTCTGGCGCAAGGCCGAGGAAGAGGCAGCCGCTGCCGCCGCCGCCGCTGCCGAGGCCGCCGCTGAGGCCGCCGCTGCCGAGGCCGCCGCCGCTGCCGAGGCCGCGGGCGTGGAGGTCGAGCCGCCCGCGGCGCCTGCCGCTCCGGCCGCTCCGGCCGCGCCCGCCGCGGAGGCCCCGTCGTGAGCGATTACGAGCCGACCGCCGGCGAGGTCAAGGCCCTTCGGGAGTCGACCGGCGCCGGGATCATGGAGTGCAAGAACGTGCTGCGCGAGGCCGCCGGCGACCAGGAGGCGGCCGTCAAGCTGCTGCGCGAGCGCGGCATCGCGAAGCTCGGCAAGCGCTCCGACCGCAGCACGAAGGAGGGCCTGATCGAGGCCTACGTGCACGGCGGCCGCATCGGCGTGCTGGTCGAGATCGGCTGCGAGACCGACTTCGTGTCCGGGACCGACGAGTTCAAGGCCTTCGCCCACGAGGTCGCGCTGCAGATCTCCGCGAGCGCCGATGCCCGCTGGGTCAGCCGCGAGGACGTGCCCGCCGACCTGATCGAGAGCGAGCTCGAGATCTACCGCGCGCAGGCCGCCGACAAGCCCGAGAACGTGCGCGACAAGATCGCGCAGGGCAAGCTGGACAAGTGGCTCTCCTCGGTCTGCCTGCTCGAGCAGCCCTACGTGCGCGACGGCGACCGCACCGTCGACGACCTGCGCACGGAGATCGCGGCCAAGACGGGCGAGAACGTCCAGATCAAGCGCTTCACCCGCTATGAGCGCGGAGCCTGAGGTTGCGCCGGCAGCGCCGATCGCGTTCGATACGGCCGAGGTGAGCGAACCCGCCCCATCCCCCGAGGCCCGCGGGCCGTTTCACCGGGTCCTGATCAAGCTCTCCGGCGAGGCGCTGCTCGGCAAGCGGAGCTACGGGCAGGACCCCGACACGGTCACCATGATCGCCAGGGAGCTCGCCGCGGTGCGCGCGAGCGGCGTTCAGGTGGCGGTCGTCGTCGGCGCGGGCAACATCTGGCGCGGCCTGCAGGAGAGCGCGAGCGGCATGGACCGGGCGACCGCGGACTACTGCGGCATGCTCGCCACCGTGCTCAACGCCGTCGCCCTGCAGGACGCGCTCGAACGGGGCGGCACGCCCACCCGCGTGCTCTCGGCCCTCGACGTCGCCGAGGTCGCCGAGCCGTACATCCGCCGCCGCGCGATGCGGCACCTCGAGAAGAACCGCATCGTCGTGTTCGCGGCGGGCACCGGCAACCCGTTCTTCACGACGGACACCGGTGCGGCGCTGCGCGCCTGCGAGATCGGCGCGCAGGCGCTCCTGATGGCCAAGAACGGCGTTGACGGCGTCTACGACGCCGATCCGGCCACGACCCCGAACGCGCAGTTCCTGCCCGAGGTTTCGCACCGCGAGGCGCTCGAGCGGCAGCTGCGCGTGATGGATGCGACCGCGCTCTCGCTCTGCATGGACAACGACATGCCGATCTACGTCTTCAATATCGACGACCCTGCCAACATCGGACGCGTGGTGCGCGGCGAGGACATCGGTACGGTTGTGAGCACGGGACGGCGGGTGGCGCCGCTGCCGCCCGAGGACATTTCGTCGGAAGGACCTCGAGATGACGGTTGACGAGTTGGTCGAGGACGCCAAGACGCGTATGGACAAGAGCGTCGAGGCGATGCGGCACGAGCTCACCGGGGTGCGCACGGGCAGGGCCTCGTCGGCCCTGCTGGATCGCATCCAGGTGGACTACTACGGCACGAGGACGCCGCTCAACCAGCTGGCGCAGATCAGCGTCCCCGACGCGCGCATGCTGATGATCACTCCCTACGACAAGAGCGCGATCAAGGAGATCGAGCGCGCGGTGCTGGAGTCCGACCTCGGGCTCAACCCCGCCAACGACGGCAACGTCGTGCGCCTGCCCATTCCGCAGCTGACCGAGGACCGCCGGAAGGATCTCGTCAAGGTCGCCCGCCACATCGCGGAGGAGGGCCGGATCGCGGTGCGCAACGTGCGCCGCGACGCGCTGCACCACCTCAAGGATCTCGATCGGGCCGGCGAGGCGCAGGCCGACGAGGTGCACCGCGCCGAGGAGCGCGTGCAGAAGCTCACGGACGAGCACGTGAAGCGCATCGACGACGTGCTGAAGGGCAAGGAAGCCGAGATCCTCGAGGTCTAGGTACGGCCCGAGGGTCTCCGCAGACGCCATGACCGGAGTGCTTGAGCGGCTGCGTCTGCTGAAACGGGCCCAGAGGCCCGCGGAGCCCGAGCTCCCCGAGGTCGCGCGCTCGGTGGCGATCATCATGGACGGCAACGCGCGCTGGGCGCGCTCGCGCGGCCTCCCGGTCCTGGCCGGTCACAGCGCCGGCACGCGCGCGCTGCGCCGCACGGTCGAGGCCTGTCTCGATCTGGGCGTGAACTCGCTGGCGGTCTTCGCGTTCTCGACGGAGAACTGGAACCGCCCCGACGACGAGGTCCGCGGGCTGCTCGACCTGCTCGCCGAGACGATCAAGCGCGAGTTCCCCGACATGGGCCGCATGGGCGTGCGCGTGCGCTTCGTGGGACGGCGCGATCGCTGCTCGCCCTCCATCAAGCAGCTGATCGAGGACACCGAGCGCGACACGGCGCAGAACGCAGCCCTCACGCTCTGGATCTGCTTCGACTACGGCGGCCGCTCCGAGCTGGTGGAGGCCGCGCGCTCGCTCGTGCGCGACGGCGTCGCGGCCGACGACGTCGACGAGGCCGCCCTGGCGGCGCGCCTGAGCGCGCCCGACATGCCCGAGCCCGATCTCGTGATCCGCACCTCGGGCGAGCAGCGGACCTCGAACTTCCTGCTCTGGCAGACGGCCTACAGCGAGTACGTGTTCCTGCCCACGCTCTGGCCCGACTTCGGCGAAGGCCCGCTGCGCACCGCGCTGGCCGAGTACGCCGGCCGGCGCCGGCGCTACGGGAAGCGATGAGCGACCTCCTCGGACGCGTCGCGGTCGCCGCGCTGCTCGCGCCGATCGCGCTCGGCTGCGTGTGGGTCGGCGGTCTCGCGATGCTCGCGCTCGCGCTGATCGCGGCGGCGCTGGCGCTGGACGAGTTGTTCCGCATGGCGCGCCGCCTGCGGCCGATCCCGCTGACGGGCTTCGCCGGCGGCCTGGCGATGGTCGTCGCGACCTCGGCGGGCGGCATCGGCTGGTCGCTGGCGGTGCTCGCGGTCAGCGTGCCGATCACGTTCCTCGTGGTCGCGGGCGTCTCGCCGCGCGAATCGGCGCTCGGCTCGATCTCGGTCACGACGTTCGGCGCGCTGTACGTCGGCGGCGGCATCGCGAGCCTCGTGGCGCTGCGCGGCCTGGACGGCCCGAGCGAGCACTTCGGCTTCAACCTCGTGCTGGCGGTGCTGCTCGGCACCTGGGCCTCCGACATCTTCGCCTACTTCGGCGGGCGCCTGCTGGGCCGCCACCGCCTGGCGCCCGCGATCTCGCCCAACAAGACCGTCGAGGGCTTCGTGATCGGCCTCGTGGCCTGCATCTTCACCACCTGGGTGACGCTCTACCGGCAGGGCTTCACGAATCAGGAGGCGCTGCTGGTGGGCCTCGGCGTGGCGCTCGCGGCGCCGCTCGGCGACCTCTTCGAGTCCTTCCTCAAGCGCGATCTCGGAGTCAAGGACTCCGGCACGCTGCTGGCGGGGCACGGCGGCGTCCTCGACCGCATCGACGCCCTGCTCTTCGCGGGCCCGGCCGCGCTCGCGATCGTCGCGCTGCTCGGCAAGGCGTAACGAGCGCCAAACGTGACTGGCCTACCCTGCGGTTGATGCGCAACGTCGCGCTCCTCGGGAGTACCGGTTCGATCGGCCGGCAGGCGATTCAGGTCTGCGGCGCCGATCCGGATCTGCACGTCTGCGCGCTCGCGGCCGGCGAGCGACGTCGAGGGCGTGCTGCGCGAGGCCGAGCGCCTGGACGTGCGCACGATCGCCTTCGCCGACCCCGCGGCGGCCGAAGCACGCGCGCGCGCGCTTCGCGGGTCGCGTGCTGGCCGGCCCCGAGGGAGTCGCCCAGCTGGGCGCCGAGAGCGGCGCGGACGTCGTCCTCAACGCCGTGGTCGGCGCGGCGGGACTCGAGGCGACGCTGGCCGCCCTGGAGGCGGGCATCGACGTCGCGCTCGCCAACAAGGAGAGCCTCGTCGCGGGCGGCCCGCTCGTGCGGGAGGCGCTGGCGGGCAGCGGCGCGAGCCTGCTGCCGGTCGACTCCGAGCACTCCGCGCTGCAGCAGCTGCTGGCGGGCGAGGACGCCAGACGCCGTCGAGGCGCTGATCGTCACGGCCAGCGGCGGCCCGTTCCGCGGCTGGTCGGCGGCCGAGCTGGCCGACGTGACGCCCGAGCAGGCGCTGCGGCATCCGACCTGGGCCATGGGCGCACGCATCACGATCGACTCGGCCACGCTCATGAACAAGGGCCTCGAGGTGATCGAGGCGCACTGGCTGTTCGACGTGCCGTTCGAGCGCATCGAGGTCGTCGTGCACGCGCAGTCGATCGTGCACGCGCTCGTGCGCCTGCGCGACGGCGCGATGCTCGCGCACCTGGGCCTGCCCGACATGCGCGTCCCGATCGCCTATGCCCTCGCGCACCCGCGGCGCCCCGCCGTGGCGAGCGAGCGCCTCGACCTCACGCGCGCGCTCTCGCTGACCTTCGAGCCTCCCGATCTCGAGACCTTCCGCTGCCTGGCGCTGGCGCGCGCCGCCGGCCTGGCGGGCGGGCTCGCGCCCTGCGCCCTGAACGCGGCCGATGAGGAGGCGGTGGCCGCGTTCCTGGCCGGCCGCTGCCGCTTCACCGACATCCCGGCGCTCGTCGAGCGCGCGCTCGAGACCTGCTCGCGCAGAGCCGCTGAGCGAGCTCGAGCAGGTGCGCTCCGCCGATGCCGCAGCGCGCGCGAGCGTGCGCGCAGCACTCGCTGCAGGGGTGCCCGGCTGAGCGCGCTGATCGCAATCGGCGGGCTGCTCCTGCTCGTCTTCATCCACGAGCTCGGGCACTTCCTCGCCGCCAAGGCCGTCGGCATGCGGGTGACGAAGTTCTACATCGGGTTCCCGCCCGCGGTCATCAAGAAGCCGGTCGGCGACACCGAGTACGGCATCGGGCTGATCCCCCTGGGCGGCTTCGTGCGCATCGTCGGCATGGGGCGCCCGCGCGGCGGCGATCTGAGCGCCTGCGGCGAGGCCGCCGTGCAGGCCGCCGGGCGCCGCTCGCCCGACGAGCCGGACGCGCTCACGCCGGCGCTGGAGCGGGCGCGGGCGGCCGTCGACGGCGGCGATGCCGCCTCCAGCGCCGACGCGCTCGGCCGCCTCGACCGAGCAGCTGGAGCGCGACGCCGAGCTGATCGACGACGAGCGCCTCGGGCTGGTGCCGCAAGGAGCTCCAGCGCGTGAGCGAGGACTCCGACGCGCGCGCCTACTGGCGCCAGGACACCTGGCGGCGCCTCACGGCGATCATCGCCGGCCCGGCCGCCAACGTGCTGGCGGCGTTCGTGATCCTGACGATCTTCTACGGCCTCGGCGTCCCCAACTACGTGCCCACGACGTCGGTGCAGCAGATCCAGGTCAACTCGCCGGCCCAGCGCATGGGCCTGCTGCCGGGCGACGTCGTGATCGGCGCGCAGGGCCGGCCCGTGAAGGACGTCGCGGCGCTGCGCAAGACGATCCAGAGCTCGCCCACCGTCACGCTGCGCGTGCGCCGCGGCGACGCGGTGCGCACGCTCGGCCCCGCCGCGCCGCGCAAGGTCGGCGACCAGCGCCTGCTCGGCTTCGTGTTCGACGTCAAGCGCGACGGCACGCTGCACTTCGGGCCGCTGCGCTCGGCCCATCTCGCGCAGCAGGAGCTGTGGCTCGTCACGAAGGGCACGGGCGAGGCGCTGCGCAACCTGGTCGTGCGCGGCGACCGCAGCAACGTGCAGGGCGTGGTCGGCATCGTGCGCGAGCAGTCGACCGCCGTCGGGCAGGGCCTCTACCTCGAGCAGCTGGCCTGGCTCTCGCTCTCGCTGGCGATCTTCAACCTGCTGCCGTTCCTGCCGCTCGACGGCGGCCACATCCTGTTCGCCCTGATCGAGCGCGTGCGCCGCCGGCCGCTCTCCCGCGAGCTCTACGAGCGCGTCTCGCTGATCGGCATCGCGGGCTTCGTCGTGCTCTTCCTGTTCGTGCTGCAGCAGGACGTCGGCCGCATCCTGGACGGCGCCCGCCCCGGGCCCGTAGAGGCACGAGCGCAGCGTATCCTCCAGGGTGGATGGCGAGCGAACGACAGATCGTGGTCGGCGGCATCCCGATCGGGGGCGGTGCCCCGGTCAGCGTGCAGTCGATGACGACGACCAAGACGCACGACGTCGAGGCCACGCTCGAGCAGATCGGCCGTCTGCGCGAGGCCGGCGCCGACATCGTGCGCGTGGCCGTGCCGGGCATCCCCGACGCGGACGCCCTGCCGGCGATCGTCGCGGCCGCGGGCCTGCCGATCATCGCGGACATCCACTTCAACTCCTCGCTCGCGCTGCGCGCGCTCGACACGGGCGTCGCCGGCGTGCGCATCAACCCCGGCAACATCGGCGGCCCCGACAAGGTCGAGGCGGTCGTGCGCAAGGCGCAGGAGACGGGGACGCCGCTGCGCATCGGCGCCAACTCCGGGTCGCTGCCCGAGCATCTGCGGCCGATGGCCACCGCCGATCCCGCGGGTGCGCTCGTGGCGGCCGCGCTGGAGGAGGTCGAGTTGCTCGAGCGGCTCGACTTCGGCAACTTCAAGATCTCCGTCAAGTCGTCGAGCGTGCCGGTCATGATCGAGGCCTACCGGCGCCTGGCCGCCGAGGTGCCGTATCCGCTGCACCTGGGCGTGACCGAGGCGGGGCTGCCGGGCGCCGGCACGGTCAAGTCGGCCGTCGGCATCGGCACGCTGCTCGCCGAGGGCATCGGCGACACGATCCGCGTCTCGCTGACGGCCGATCCCGTCGAGGAGATCGGGCCGGCGATGGGCGATCCTCAAGGCGCTCGGGCTGCGCCAGTCGGGGCCCGAACCTGATCGCCTGCCCCTCCTGCGGCCGCACGAACGTCGAGGTGCACGAGCTCGCGGGCGAGGTCGACCGGCGGCTGGCCGCCTATCCGCAGCACTTCGAGGTCGCCGTCATGGGCTGCGCGGTGAACGGCCCCGGAGAGGCGGGCAACGCCGACTTCGGCATCGCCGGCGGCCGCGATGCCGGCTTCATCTACGCGCACGGCGAGGTGCTCCGCAAGGTGCCGCAGGACGCTGCTCGTGGACGAGCTCTTCCGCGAGCTCGACGCCTGGATCGCGCGCGGCATGCCGCGTCCGGAACGCCGTCCCGGCATGCGCGTGATCGGAGTCGTGGGATCGTGATCAGCCGCCTCGTCAAGCTCGTCACGCTGGGCCTCGTGGCGCTGGCGGGTGGCCCGCCACCCCGCCGTGGCAACGCCCACGCGCGGCATCTTCAGCCGCTTCTCCAAGCGCCGCGACGCCGGCCGCTGGCATCACGTCGAGCCCCCCGAGGAGTGAGGAGGCGCTCGCGCCCGGCCCTTGCCGGGCCGCTCCCCGGACTCCCCCGACAGGCGCTCTAGACTGTGCCGCCTGTGGCTTCGACCGTGCCGCGTTACGCCCATCTGCACGTCCACTCCGAGTACTCGGTCCTGGACGGCGCCTGCCGTATCCCTCAGCTCGTCGAGCGTGCGGCCGAGCTCGGCATGCCCGCGGTCGGGATCACCGATCACGGCTCCATGGCCGGCGCGATCGAGCTCTACCGCTGCGCCGGCAAGGCGGGCGTCAAGCCGCTCCTGGGCTGCGAGATCTACCTCGTCGACGACCGCCGCGCGCGGCAGCACTCGACCCAGCGCGACTGGAACCACCTCACGCTGCTGGCCGAGACGACCGAGGGCTACCACAACCTGATCAAGCTCTGCACGCTCGGCTACCTCGAGGGCTACTACTACAAGCCGCGCGTCGACTACGAGCTGCTCGAGCAGTACGCCGACGGCATCATCGCGCTCTCGGGCTGCCTCTCCGGCCGCACCTGCCAGGCGCTCCTGGCGGGCGACACGGCGCGCGCCCGCGAGGAGCTCGACCGCCTCGTGCAGATCTTCGGGCGCGAGGACGTCTACATCGAGCTGCAGGACGCGGGCATCGACGAGCACCGCACCGTCAACCCCGGGCTGCTCGCCCTGGCCGCCGAGACCGGCCTCCCGGTGGTCGGCACGGGCGACGTGCACTACCTGCGCGCCGAGGATGCCCAGCCGCACGAGGCGCTGCTCTGCATCCAGACCAACGACCTGCTCTCCAACCCCAACCGCTTCCGCTTCTCGACGCAGGACTTCTATCTCAAGACGCCCGACGAGATGAGCCGCTCGATGGCGCCCTGGGGCGGCGACGGCCTGCTCGCGCCGACGCTCGAGATCGCCGAGCGCTGCAACGTCGTGCTCGATCTCGACCGCATCCACCTGCCGCGCTTCGACGAGGCCGGCGACGACTCGTTCGGGATGCTGCGCCGCCTCTGCGAGCAGGGCATGCTCGAGCGCTACGGCACGATCGAGCAGAGCGTGCGCGACCGGCTCGAGTTCGAGCTGCAGACGATCCGCGAGATGGGCTTCGCGGACTACTTCCTGATCGTCTGGGACTTCGTGCGCTTCGCCAAGGCCAACGGCGTCTCGGTCGGGCCGGGCCGCGGCTCGGCGGCGGGCTCGATCGTGGCCTACGCGCTGCGCATCACCGACCTCGACCCGCTGCGCTACGACCTGCTCTTCGAGCGCTTCCTGAACCCCGGGCGCAAGACCATGCCCGACATCGACATCGACTTCTCGGTGCACGGGCGCGAGCGCGTGATCGCCTACGTGACGGAGAAGTACGGGCGCGAGCGCGTGGCGCAGATCATCACGTTCTCGAAGCTCGCCGCGAAGGCCTCGGTGCGCGACGCGGGGCGCGTGATGGGACTGCCCTACGGCGCCGTCGACCGCATCGCGAAGCTCGTGCCCGGACGGCGTGAAGGTGGGCTTCGAGGAGTCGCTCAAGCCCAACCAGGAGCTGCGCAAGGCCTACGACGAGGACGAGCTGGTGCGCCAGGTCGTCGACATGGCGCGGCCGCTCGAGGGCCTCGTGCGCGCCGACTCGATCCACGCCGCCGGCGTCGTGATCGGCGACCGCCCGCTGGTCGAGTACCTGCCGCTGCAGCAGAAGGGCGCCGACTCCGAGCTCGTGACGCAGTACCCGATGGGCGACGTCGAGGCGCTCGGGCTGCTCAAGATGGACTTCCTCGGCCTGCGCAACCTCGACGTGATCGACGAGGCCGTGCG
Organism: uncultured Actinomycetes bacterium; assembly: GCA_963713435.1. Taxonomy (GTDB): domain Bacteria; phylum Actinomycetota; class Thermoleophilia; order Gaiellales; family JALYLC01; genus JALYLC01. Next base: position 68,720 of record CAVQLU010000007.1, on the reverse strand, counting down.
CATCATCCGCGAGTCGGCCGGCATCGATCTCGGCGACCTCTCGGGCCTGCCGCTGGACGACCAGCCGACCTACGACATGCTGGCGCGCGGCGACACCCTCGGCGTCTTCCAGTTCGAGTCGAGCGGCATGCGCGACGCGCTGCGGCAGGTCAAGCCGACCGAGTTCGAGGATCTGATCGCGCTCGTCGCGCTCTACCGCCCGGGCCCGATGGCCAACATCCCGGTCTTCGCCAGGCGCAAGAACGGCCTCGAGCCGGTCACCTATCTCGATCCCGCGGCTCGAGCCGATCCTGAGCACCACGCAGGGCGTCTACATCTACCAGGAGCAGGCGATGCAGATCGCCAAGGACCTGGCCGGATTCAGCCCCGCCGAGGCCGACGATCTGCGCAAGGCGATCTCCAAGAAGGTGCACGCGCTGATGGCCTCGCTGCGCGAGAAGTTCCTCGCCGGCTGCGAGGCCAACGGCGTCGCGCGGGCCGTGGCCGAGTCGCTCTGGGACGAGAACGAGCGCAGCGCCGACTACTCGTTCAACAAGGCGCACGCGGCCTGCTACGCGATGATCGCCTACCGCACGGCCTACCTCAAGGCCAACCATCCCGAGCCCTACATGGCGGCGCTGATCTCGTCGGTCATGCAGACCAAGGACAAGGTGCCGTTCTACGTCAACGCCTGCGGCGAGATGGGCATCGAGGTGCTCCCGCCCGACGTCAACAGCTCGGGCCAGGACTTCCGGGTCGTCGAGGGCCGCATCCGCTTCGGCCTGAACGCGGTCAAGGGCGTGGGGGAGGGCGCGGTGCGCGCGATCGTGCAGGCGCTCGGCGAGGGCGGGCCGTTCACGACGCTGTGGGACTTCTGCGAGCGCGTGGACGCCCAGCAGATCAACAAGCGCGTGCTCGAGAGCCTGGTCAAGTGCGGCGGCTTCGATTCGACGGGCGCGACGCGCGGCGCGATGCTGGCGGCGCTCGAGGCCGCTGCCGCCGCCGGGCAGAAGACGCAGGCCGACCTGCTCGCCGGGCAGGCCTCGATCTTCGACCTGGGCGACTCCGAGGACGAGCCGCAGCGCCACCATCCGCCGGTCGTCGGCCCCGAGTTGGAGCGCAAGGAGCTGCTCGCCTTCGAGAAGGAGACGCTCGGGCTGTACCTCACCGACCATCCGCTGGCCGAGGTCGCGGACGAGCTGCGCCGGCGCGTCGACATCCCGCTGCGCGAGCTGCCGAACCGCCGCGAGCACGAGGTCGTGTCCGTCGGCGGCCTGATCGCATCGCTGCGCGTGACGACCTCGCGCAGCGGCGACCCGATGGCCTTCGTGCGCCTGGACGACGGCATGACGCAGGTCGAGGTCGTCGTCTTCGGCAAGGTCTACGGCGCCTGCCGCGAGCATCTCGTCGAGGACGCGGTGGTGATCATCAAGGGGCGCGTGGATCGCCGCGACGAGGGCGAGACGAAGCTGCGCGCGATCGAGATCGCCGCCTTCGAGTCGGTTCCGGCCCGCGGCGAGGTGCGCCTGCGCGTCGACGGCCGCGTGGCGGGCGCGCTGTTCGTCGAGGAGCTCGCGCGCCTGATCAACGAGTTCCCGGGCGAGGCCAGCGTCGTGATGGAGGTCGAGACCGACGAGGGCGCGCGCGTCCTGCGCCTCGGCCCCGGCTACAAGGTGCGCCCGGCCTCGGAGTTCTTCAGCGAGGTGCGGGTGCTCGGCGGCGAGGCCCAGCTCGTCTGAGACCCCAGCGAGGCGATCCCGACGCGCGCGTCCGGCCTCGTTGCCACAATGCGGGTGTGAACGGATCTGTTCTCGAGCTCGACCTCGACTTCGACGCGTTCTCGGGGCCGTTCGACCTGCTGCTCGCGCTCGTGCTGCGCGATGAGCTCGAGTTCGTCGAGGTGCCGATCGTCGCCGTCGTGCTCGCCTACCTCGAGCAGCTCGAGGCCGCCGACGAGATCGATCTCGAGTCGCTCTCCGAGTTCCTCGTGCTCGTGGCGGCTCTCTGCGAGCTCAAATCGCGCCTGCTGGTCGATGCCGAGGCCGACGACGAGGAAGAGCTCGACGCCGAGGGCGCTGCGGAGGAGCTGGCCCAGCGCCTGGCCGAGTACCAGCGCTTCAAGCGCGCCGCCGAGTGGCTGCGCGGAGCGCCGCGCCGCCGCGGGGCTGCGCGTGTTCCGCACGTCGCCTGCGCCCTACGCGCCGCCCAGGCCGGCCGCTCCGCTCGTCGACGAGCAGCCGGCGCGGCTGGCCGAGGCGATGCTCAACCTGCTGGAGCCCCCGGTGCGCGTCGACACGACGACGGTGCGCCGTCGCGCGGTCGCCATGCGGCCGTTCGTGGAGCGTTTCCGCCTGCTCGTGCGTGCCCGGGGAGCCTTCGTGTTCGACGACGAGGTCGCCGGCCTCGAGCGCGGCGCGCAGGCGGCGGCCTTCGTCGCGCTGCTCGAGCTGATCAAGCGCGGCGAGGCCAGCGCTCTCCAGGACGAGCTCTTCGCGCCCATCCGCGTCGGGCGCTCGGGCGCCACGGTGCGCATCGCGGCCCGCGTCGTCGACGTGACGGAGGCCGTGGCGTGAGCGCCGATCTCGCCGCCTGCTGCGAGGCGCTGCTCTTCGTCGCAGCCGAGCCGCTCACGCTGCACGAGCTGGCCGCCGCCGCGGAGGTCGAGGCAGAAGCCGTCGAGGCCGCCCTGGCCGAGCTGGACAGTCGTCTGGCCGAGCGCGGCGCCGGCGTCGTGCTCGACCGCGCCGGCGGCCGCTACGGCCTGCGGGCAGCCCCCGGCGAGCCCGCCGAGGCCGCCAGCCGCCTGCAGGCGCGCGCCCCGGAGCGCGGGCTCAGCCCGGCCGCGCTGGAAGCGCTGGCCGTGGTCGCCTACCTGCAGCCGATCGGCCGGCCCGAGATCGCGCGCATCCGCGGCGTCTCCTCCGATGCCGTCGTCGCGGGCCTGCTCGAGCGGGAGCTGATCGAGGAGGCGGGGCGCGGTGACGGCCTGGGCACGCCGGTGCTGTACCGCACGACGACCACCTTCGAGCGCATCTTCGGGCTCGAGGAGGGCGTCGACGGCCTGCCGGCCCTCGACGGCCACGACGAGCTCGAGAGCGCGGAGCTGCGCCAGCGACTGCACGCGGTGGCAGCCGAGCGGGGATGACCGCCGAGGCCCCGCGCCTCAACCGCTACCTCGCAGCCTGCGGGCTCGGCTCACGGCGCGGCGTCGAGGCGCTCGTGGCCGAGGGCCGCGTGACGCTGGACGGCGAGCGTGGCGACATCTCCGGGCCAGCGCGTGGCGGAAGGCGCGCGGGTCACGGTCGACGGCCGCCCCGTCGCGCCGCAGACGCACGCCTACGTGCTGCTGAACAAGCCGGCCGGCGTCGTCACGACGGTGCGCGACACCCACGGGCGCCCGACCGTGATCGAGCTCGTCGGCGCCGACGACCGGCTCTTCCCGATCGGCCGGCTCGACGCCGACACGACCGGCCTGCTGCTGCTCACGAACGACGGCGAGCTGGCCGCGCGGCTGATGCACCCGCGGCACGGCGTCGAGAAGACCTACGAGGCCACCGTGCGCGGTGCCGTCGGCCCCGAGGCGGTGCGGGCGCTGGCCGGCGGGATCGAGCTGGACGGCCGGCGCACGGCTCCGGCGCGCGTGCGGGTGCTGCATGCGACGGGCCAGCGGAGCGTCGTCGAGATCGTGCTGCACGAGGGCCGCAAGCGCCAGGTCCGGCGCATGTGCGAGGCGGTCGGCCATCACGTGCTCTCGCTGCACCGCTCGGCCTATGCGGGCCTGCGCCTCGGCTCGCTGGCGCCCGGGGCCTCCAGGCCGCTGCGCCCGGCCGAGCTCGAGCTGCTGCGCACCGCCGCGGAGGGCGGCGGCGGCGTGACCGCCACGCGCCTCAACCGCTACCTCGCGCTGGCGGGCCTCGGCACGCGCCGGGGAGTGGAGGGGCTCGTGCGCAACGGCCGCGTGGCCGTCGACGGCGCGCTCGCCGCAGGAGCCGTCGCTGGCCGTCGAGCCCGGTGCGCGCGTGACGCTCGACGGCGAGCCCGTCGTGACGCAGGGGCAGGCCGGCGTGCTCGTCGGAGTCAGCGGCGGCGAGGTGCCCGCGCTCGCCCATCCGAGCGAGCTGCACCTGGCCGGGACGTCGCCCGGACGGCGCTCTGGCGGTGCTGCTGAGCGACGAGCGGCTGGCACGGCGCCTGCGCGCGCTCGCCTATGACCCGAGCCGCCTCGGAGGAGCGCACCCGGCGCACCGGCAGCTTCCGCCCGCTCGCTGCCGGCGAGCTGGACGCGGTGCGCGCGCTGGCGCGCACGGCGCAGCGTGCGCGCGCACGCGCACGTGACGGGGAGCCAGAAGCGCCTCCGGCCGTAGACTAGAGCGCCGTATGGCAGTCACCGAAACCCCCTGGACGCCCGCTTCCTGGCACGCGCACGAGGCGCTGCAGCAGCCCGCGTGGCCCGATGCCGCCCGCGCCGAGGAGGCGCGCGCGCAGCTGCGCGGCATGCCGCCGCTCGTCTTCGCGGGCGAGGCCCGCGCGCTCCAGGACTCGCTCGCCGAGGTCGCCGCGGGTCGCGCCTTCCTGCTGCAGGCCGGTGACTGCGCCGAGTCGTTCCACGACACCTCCGCGGTCACGATCCGCGAGAAGCTCAAGATCCTGCTGCAGATGTCGGTCGTGCTGACCTACGCCGCGGCGCTGCCCGTCGTCAAGGTCGGCCGCATCGCCGGCCAGTTCGCGAAGCCCCGCTCGGCGCCGACCGAGCGCGTGGGGGACGTCGACCTGACCTCGTTCTTCGGCCATCTCGTCAACGACGACGCGCCCACCGCCGAGGCCCGCGTGCCCGACCCGCAGCGCATGCTGCGCGCCTACGACCAGTCGGCGCGCACGCTCAACCTGCTGCGCGCGTTCGCCAAGGGCGGCTTCGCCGACATCTCGCGCGTCCACGAGTGGAACCAGGAGTTCGTGGCCAGCTCGGCCGAGGGCCGGCGCTACGAGCAGGTCGCGAGCGAGATCGAGCGCGCGCTGCGCTTCATGACGGCCTGCGGCATCGACATCGCGCGCGAGGCGCAGCTGCACCAGGTCGACGTCTGGACGAGCCACGAGGGCCTCGTGCTCGACTACGAGGAGGGCCTCACGCGCCGCGACTCGCTGACCGGCGACTGGTACGACTGCTCGGCGCACATGCTCTGGCTCGGCGAGCGCACGCGCCAGCCCGACGGCGCGCACGCGGCCTTCTTCGCCGGCGTGCACAACCCGCTCGGCATCAAGCTCGGTCCGACGCGCGACGCCGGCCGAGGTCGTCGAGCTCTGCGCGCGGCTCGACCCGCAGCGCACGCCCGGGCGCCTGACGCTGATCGCGCGCATGGGCGCCTCGCACGTGCGCGAGGCGCTGCCGCCGCTCCTGCGCGCCGTCAAGGAGGCGGGGCACCCGGTCGTGTGGTCGTGCGATCCGATGCACGCCAACGGCATCAAGACCGCCTCCGGGCTCAAGACGCGGCGCTTCGACGCGGTCATGGACGAGCTCGAGGGCTTCGTCGCCACCTGCCGCAGCGAGGACACCTGGCCCGGCGGCGTGCACCTGGAGTTCACGGGCGAGGACGTCACCGAGTGCCTCGGCGGCGCCGAGGCCGTGCTCGAGGATCAGCTCGAGACGCGCTACATGACGCTCTGCGACCCGCGCCTGAACGCGCGCCAGTCGCTCGACCTGGCCTTCCGCCTGGCCGAGCTGATGCGCGGCGATGCGCGACCGGCGTGATCCAGCGTCTCGCGATCGTCGGGCTGGGCCTGATGGGCGGCTCGCTCGGCCTCGCTGCGCGCGAGCGCGCGGCGGTGCCGGCGCGTCGTCGGCTGCGATCCCGATGAGGGAGCGCGCGCGGCCGCGCTTGCAGCGCGGCTGCGTCGACGAGGCCGTCGGCGATCTCGCCACTGCGGTCGCCGGCGCCGACCTGGTCGTGCTGTGCGCGCCGGTGGCGGCGCTCCCGGGCGTGCTCGCCGAGCTGGCCGAGCTCGCGCCCGGCGCGACGGTCACCGACATCGGGTCGACCAAGGCGGGCGTCGTCGCGGCGGTGCCCGACGCGCTGCGCCCGCGCTTCATCGGCGGCCATCCGCTCTGCGGCATGGAGACGCGCGGCGCCCAGAACGCCCGCGCGGAGCTGTTCGAGGGCGCCACCTGGTACCTCACGCCGCTGGCCGAGACCGAGCCCGCGCGCCTGCGCGACCTGCACCGCCTCGTGGCCGCGCTCGGCGCCACGCCCGTGGCGGTCGACGCGGGCGTGCACGACCGGCTGCTCGCGCTCACGAGCCACCTGCCGCACGTGCTCGCGAACCTGCTCGTGGTGCAGGCCGGCGAGGCGCGCATCGACGGGCACGACCCGCTCACGGCGATCGGCGGCTCGTTCCGCGACATGACGCGCGTGGCCGGCGCGAACCCGCGCATCTGGGTCGACATCTACCTCGACAACCGCGAGGCGCTCGCGGCCGTGCTGCGCGAGCACCAGCGCGCGCTGGCCGAGGCGCTCGCGGCGCTCGAGTCGGGCGATGCGGGCTATCTGGCGCGCTGGATCGGCCAGGCCTCCGGGCACCGCCGGCGCGCGCTGGCGGCGCAGTTCGACCAGCGGCCCGAGGAGCTCTACCGCGTGCAGGTGCACGTGCCCGACCGCCCCGGCGTGTTCGCGGGCATCACGCAGGCGCTCGGCGCCGCGCGCATCAACATCGAGGACTTCGAGCTGCATCACTTCACGCCCGAGCGCGGCGGCACGATCGAGCTGCTCGTGGCCGGGCAGGAGGCCGCCGAGCGCGCGGTCGAGCTGCTCGACGGCCAGGGCTACGGCGCGCTCGCCGCGCCGGTGCTGGCGGAGGCCACGTGAGCGCGGCGACCGGAGCCGACCGGCTCGAGGTCGCGCCCGCCGCGGCGCTCGTCGGCGAGCTGTCCGTGCCCGGGGACAAGTCGATCTCGCACCGCTCGCTGCTGATCGGGGCCGTCTCCGAGGGCGTGACCGAGATCACGGGCTTCGGTGCGAACGCCGACACGCTCGCGACGCTCGCGGCGGTCGAGGCGCTGGGCGCGCGCGTCGAGCGGCTCGACGAGGCCTGCACGCGCCTGCGCGTCCACGGCTGCGGCCTGCGCGGGCCTCAAGGCCGCCCGAGGGGACGCTCGACGTGCACAACGCCGGCACGCTGATGCGCCTCCTGCCCGGGCCTGCTGGTCGGCCAGAGCGGGTCGTTCACGCTCGACGGCGACGAGTCGATCCGCCGGCGCCCCGTCGATCGCGTGGCGATTCCGCTGCGGATGATGGGCGCCGTGCTCGGCGACAGCGACGGGCGCCCGCCGCTGCACATCGACGGCGGCGGAGAGCTGCAGCCGATCGGCTACGAGCTGCCCGTCGCCTCGGCTCAGGTCAAGTCGTGCATCCTGCTGGCCGGGCTCTACGCGGAGGTCGGCCCGACGACCGTGATCGAGCCCGTGCCGACGCGCGACCACACCGAGCGCATGCTGCGCGCGGCCGGGGCACGCGTGGCCAAGGGCCCGCGCACCGTCTCGGTGTGGCCCGTGGAGCGGCTCGAGCTGGCCGCGGTCGACGTGCCCGGCGACATCTCCTCGGCCGCGCCGTTCCTGGTCGCCGCGACGCTGCTGGCCGAGTCGCGCCTGTTCATCCGCGGCATGTCGACGAACCCCACGCGCACCGGCCTGCTCACGGTGCTGGAGCGCATGGGCGCGCGGATCAACCTCTTCAACCGCCGCACGACCGCGGGCGGCGAGCCGATCGCCGACGTCGAGGTGCATCCGGCCGAGCTCGTCGCCACGGAGGTCGAGCCCGAGATCGTGCCGAGCCTGATCGACGAGCTGCCGCTGCTGGCGCTGGCGGCGACGATGGCGCGCGGCCGCACCGTCGTGCGCGGCGCCGGCGAGCTGCGCGTCAAGGAGTCGAACCGCCTCGAGACCGTGGCCGAGCTGCTGCGCGCGGTCGGCGGCCACGTCCAGGCGACGTCCGACGGCTGGGAGATCCAGGGCGTACCCGCTCGCCCCGACGGCGGACGCGTCGAGGCGCACGGCGACCACCGCATCGGCATGCTCGGCGCCGTCGCCGGACTCGTCTCGCGCAACGGCGTGCGTGTCGAGGGCGCATCGGCCATCGGCGTCTCGTATCCCGGCTTCGCTGCCGAGGTCGAGCGGCTGGCGGTGCGCCCGTGGTGATCGCCATCGACGGCCCCGCCGGAGCCGGCAAGTCGACGGTCGCGCGCACGGTCGCAGGAGAGCTCGGCTATCGCTACCTCGACACGGGCGCGATGTACCGCGCCATCACGCTGGCGGCCCTGCGCGCCGGCGTGGACAGCGACGACCCCGAGGGGCTGGCGGCGCTCGCGGGCACCGCCGCGACGCTGACGAGCGACGGTGAGCTGCGCAGTCCCGAGGTCGAGGCGCGCGTCTCCCTCGTCGCGCGGCATCCGTCGGTGCGCGAGGCGCTGCATCACGCGCAGCGCGCCTATCTCGCCGCGGGCGACGCCGTCGCCGAGGGGCGGGACGTGGGCGGCGTGGTGTGGCCCGAGGCCGAGCTCAAGATCTGGCTCGACGCCGATCCCGAGGTGCGTGCGCGCCGCCGCGTGCAGGAGCTGGGCGATTCCGCGGCCGCCGCCGCGCTGGCCGAGCGCGACCGGCGCGACTCGCTGCAGACCGTGCGCGCGGCCGATGCGGTCGTCGTCGACAGCACCGATCTCGACACCGCCGAGGTCGTGGCCCGCATCGTCGGGCTGGCGCGGGAGCACGCGCGATGAGCGACGTCCCCGGCGACTCCTACCGCATCATCACGCCCGACCGCTTCTGGGGCTTCTGGCGCCTGCTGCTCGGCCGCGCGTTCGCCTGGTTCTTCCGCCTGCGCGTGTACGGCGCCGAGCACGTGCCTGCGAGCGGCCCGGCGGTGATCGCGTCCAACCACATCGCGGGGATCGACGTGGTCGTGCTCGGGCACGCCTCGCCGCGCACGCTGCGCTACATGGCCAAGGCGGAGCTGTTCACCTACAACCGCGCGCTCACGTGGATGCTCCGCCACGCGGGCGCCTTCGGCGTGCGCCGCGGCGAGTCCGACCTCGAGGCGCTGCGGCTCGCGCGGCGGGTGCTGCGCGCCGGCTATCCGCTGGGCGTCTTCTGCGAGGGCACGCGCCAGCCCAGCGAGGAGATCGGCCGCGTGCAGCCCGGTGCGGCGCTGATCGCGCTTTCGGAGGGCGCCCCGATCGTGCCGGCCGTGATCCAGGGCACGATCTACATCAAGCAGGCACTGCGCAGCCCGGTCACCGTCATGTTCGGACCGCCGCTCGCGGTGGCAGGCGGGGACGGCGCGCGGGCAGGCCTACCGCGACGCCGTCCTCGCGACGACGGCCGAGCTCCAGAGCGAGCTCGAACGACTGCAGCGGCGCACGCAGGCGGCCATCGCCGCCGGGCGGCCGCGCGACCTCGCAAGCATCGATGCCGGAGGCCAGGCATGAGCGACGAAGCCCCGCGTTCCCGGAGCTCGCGCCAGCCGACGCCCGAGGCGCTGGCGGTCGGCGAGCGCATCCTGCTCGGCACCGTCGCGATCGTCGGCGAGCCGAACGCCGGCAAGTCGACGCTCGTCAACCGCCTCACCGCGACGCGCGAGACCGTCGTGCACTCCGAGCCCGGCGTCACGCGCGACCGCAAGGAGCTGGTCGTGGAGTGGGGCGGCGACCAGTTCGCGCTGATCGACACCGGCGGCGTGGATGCGGGCGACGACGGCCCCTTCCAGAGCGAGATCGTGCGCCAGGCCGAGCTCGCCATCGCGGAGGCCGATCTCGTCGTCTTCCTGGTCGATGCCAAGACGGCGCCGGGCGCCGCCGACCTCGAGCTGGCCGACCGGCTGCGGCGCTCCCGCGTGCCGGTGCTGCTCGTGGCCAACAAGCTGGACGATCCGAGCCGGCACGACGAGGCGCTCGAGTACCACGCGCTCGGCCTGGGCGAGCCGTTCGCGCTCTCGGCGCTGCACGGCATCGCCACCGGCGATCTGCTGGACGAGATCTGCTCGCGCCTGCGGGAGCTCGGCAGCGCGCGCACCGAGCGCGTGGCCGACGAGATCGGCGTCGTCATCCTCGGGCCGGCCGAACGTCGGCAAGTCGTCGCTCCTGAACGCGCTGCTCGACGAGCAGCGCGCGATCGTCAGCGAGATTCCGGGCACGACGCGCGACTCGATCGACATCCGCCTGGAGCGCGAGGATCGCGTCTACCGCCTGATCGACACCGCCGGTCTGCGCCGTCACCGAGCGCAGCGCCAGCAGGTCGAGTTCTGGAGCGAGGTGCGCTCGCTCGAAGCCGCTCGCCGGGCCGACGTCGCGCTCGTGCTGGTGGATGCGACCGAGGGCATCACCGAGCAGGACCTGCACGTGGCCGACGTCGCGCGGCGCGCGAGTTGCGCGACGGTGTTCGTGCTCTCGAAGTGGGACATCGCCCAGCTCGAGCTCGAGGACGTGCGCGAGCGGCTGCACATCAAGGCGCGCCAGCGCCCGCCGATCGTCGTCACCTCGGCGCTCACCAAGCGCGGCCTCGAGCGCCTCGTGCGCGTGATCGACGACACCTACGACCGCTACGTCAGCCGCATCGGGACGGGCGAGTTCAACCGGCTGCTGCGCGACATCCTGGCGACGCGCGAGGCCCCGCTCGTGAAGGGCCGGCGGCTCAAGATCTACTACGGCGCGCAGGTACAGGCGCGGCCGCCGCGCTTCCGGCTCACGGTCAACGACCGCAGCCGCGTCACGCGCGACTACGCCTACTGGCTCGAGAACCAGCTGCGCGAGGCCCTGGCGCTGCAGGGCGTGCCCGTGATCCTGGATCTGGTCGAGCGCTGAGGAGTGCGGGCGCTCGTCGTCGGCGGCGGCTCGTGGGGCACCGCGTTCGCGGGCATCCTCGCGCGGGCCGGTCACGAGGTCGAGCTCGCCTGCCGCGACGCCGCGGCCGTCGCCGAGCTCGGCGACGAGCCGCGAGAACACGCCGCTACCTGCCGGGCATCCGGCTCGAGGACGCCGTCCGGCCCGTGCTGCTCGACCTGGCGCGCCAGACGCCCGGGGCCGAGCTGATCGCGCTCGCGCTGCCCTCGGCGGCCTACGCCGAGACCGCGGCCGGGCTGCGCCTGCGCCCGGACGCGCTCGTGATCGCGCTCGCGAAGGGCCTCGATCCGGCGACGCACCGCCTGCTCACCGACGTGATCGTCGAGGCGACGGGGCACGACCCGGCTCGTGTCGCGCCGCTCTCGGGGCCGAACCACGCCGAGGAGATCGCGGCCGGCCAGCCGGCGGCGAGCGTCGTCGCGAGCTCGGATCCGGAAGTCGCGGCGACGCCTGCAGCGAGCGCTCTCGACGACCCGCTTCCGCGTCTACGCGTCGGCGGACGTGCGCGGCGTGCAGCTGTGCGGCGCCGCCAAGAACGTGATCGCGATCGCCGCGGGCATCTGCGACGGCCTCGGCCTACGGCGACAACGCGCGCGCGGCGCTGATCACGCGCGGCCTGGCCGAGATGACGCGCCTCGGCTCGGCGCTCGGCGCCGACCCGCGCACCTACGCGGGCCTGGCCGGCCTCGGCGATCTCGTCGCGACCTGCACGTCGCGGCACTCGCGCAACCGCGCGGCCGGCGAGCTGCTGGCGCGCGGCGTCGCGCCCGCCGAGGCCGAGGCGGAGGTCGGCATGGTCGTCGAGGGGCTGCACACGGCGCCGGCGCTGGCCGCGCTGGCGCGCGAGGCCGGCGTCGACCTGCCGATCACCGACGCCGTCTGCAGCATCATCGGCGGGGTGTCGATCCAGGACGCGCTCGCGTCGCTGCTGGCGCGAGCGACGCCCGCCGGGGAGTTCTAGAGCTCGCGTCAGGCAGCTGCTGCGAGGTGCACGACCGGCGCCGCGCCGACCACGCGCGAGAGCGCGTCGAGCACGTCGGGGTCGAACACGCTGCCCGCGGCCCTGGTCAGGATCGTGAGCGCCTGCGCCTGGCGCGATGGAGCGGCGGTAGACGCGCTCGCTGGTGAGCGCGTCGTAGACGTCGCAGACGCCCAGGATGCGCACCTCGAGCGAGAGCTCCTTGCCGCGCAGGCCGTCGGGGTAGCCGCTGCCGTCGAGCCGCTCGTGGTGCCCGCGCACGAGCGGCACCTCCTCGGCGAAGCCGCCGATGTGCAGCGAGCAGCGCCGCGCCGTCGCCGGGGTGGCGCTTGATCACGCTGAACTCCGCCGAGCGTCAGCGGCCCCGCCTTGCGCAGGATCGAGTCGGGCACCTGCAGCTTGCCGACGTCGTGCAGCAGCGCGGCGACGGCGAGGCTGCGCAGACGCGCCCCGCGCAGCCCGAGCTCCTGGCCGACCTGCGACCGACAGCTGCGCGACGCGCCGCGTGTGCTCGCGCGTCGAGGTGTCCTTGACGGCGAGCCGCTCGAGCAGGCGCGCCGACCCAGGGGCCGAGCAGCGCCTCCTGCTCGGTGACGACGTTCTGGACGTCGATCTCCGAGCGCAGGGCGCGCGACGGCGTGGCGCGCGCGAGATCGCTCACGAGCGCCGCCATGACGACGACGAAGGCGCCCAGCTCGAGCACGTGGCCGGCCCAGAAGCCGACCGACCAGACCGGGCTCAGCAGGTACGTCGCCACGGCGATGGCGAGCCACACGAGCCCTGCCGCGACCGCCAGGTCGCCGATGCGGCGCGTGAGCTGGAACGTGCGCAGCGCACGCAGGGCCAGCAGGCCGTAGATCAGCGCGTTGACCGCCGACGATCCACCACACGAGCGGGCTCAGCGCGACGGGGACGTTCGGGATCGCCTCGGGGTCGAGCAGCGCGACCGAGCCGAACGCCAGCACCGCAGCGACGACGCCGATCTGCAGGAGCACGAGGTCGCGCACGTAGCCGAGCTCGCGCGGCCGCGAGAGCAGCGCGGCCAGGATCACGGCTCCGCCGAGCGGCACCGCCAGCGCGCCCGAGACGCCGACCGCGGCGGTGTACTCCGACCTCGACCAGGAAGCCGGGCGTGGTCAGGCCGTGCACGGCGAGCAGCGAGGCGATCACCGTGAAGCCGGCGCCGATGGCGGCCGCGCGCCGGTCGCTGCCGGCGCACGCCGACCGTGCCGAGGACGATGGCCAGCGACGGCGCACACGAGCGCCGTCGCCGAGACGGCGTAGAAATGCACGTTCGGCACGGCGAAGGCCGCGCGGTCGTGCGCCGATCAGCAGCGGCACGACCGGCGCCAGCCCGATGGCGACGGCTGCCTGCGGCCGCGGCGAGGAGGCCTGCGACGGTTCATGTGCGCGCTATCGGCACCCCCGGCTCGCCGCTTGAGCTCCGCGGGACGCGCTGCGGCGACTCGCGTACACTCCGCGAGGCGTACTTACGACGAAGGGAGCCTCGCCGATGGCGGGCGACATGGTGTTCACCTCGGAGTCCGTGACCGAAGGCCACCCGACAAGATCGCCGACCAGATCTCCGACGCGGTGCTGGATGCCGTGCTCGCGGACGATCCGGTGGGCCGGGTGGCGTGCGAGACCCTGGTCACGACGGGCCTCGTCGCTGGTCGCCGGGGAGATCTCCACGAGCGCGACGCTCGACATCCCGCAGATCGCGCGCGGCGTCGTGCGCGAGATCGGCTACACGAGCTCGGAGTACGGCTTCGACGCCGACACCTGCGCCGTCAACGTGGCGCTCGACAAGCAGTCGCCCGACATCGCGCAGGGCGTCGACGCGGCGCTCGAGGCGCGCGCGACGGCGGCGATGCGCTCGACCGCATCGGCGCGGGCGACCAGGGGATGATGTTCGGCTTCGCCTGCGACGAGACGCCGCAGCTGATGCCGCTGCCGCTCATGCTCGCGCACGCCCTCACGCGCCGCCTGGCGACGGTGCGGCGCGACGGGACGCTCTCCGACCTGCTGCCCGACGGCAAGGCCCAGGTCAGCGTGCGCTACCGGCGCGATGCCGACGGCGCGCCCGAGCCGGTCTGCGTCGAGCGCGTCGTCGTCTCCTCGCAGCACCGGCGCGGCGTCGACATGGACGAGCTGCGCGCGGCCATCGTGGAGCACGTCGTGCGCGCCGCGATCCCCGCCGAGCTGCTCGACGACGCGACCCTGCGCGGCCGCGACTTCGTGCTCGTCAACCCGACCGGCCGCTTCGAGGTCGGCGGGCCGATGGGCGACGCCGGCCTGACCGGCCGCAAGATCATCGTCGACACCTACGGCGGCATGGCGCGCCACGGCGGCGGCGCGTTCTCGGGCAAGGATCCGACGAAGGTCGACCGCTCGGCCGCCTACGCCTGCCGCTGGGTGGCCAAGAACATCGTCGCCGCGGGGCTCGCGCGGCGCTGCGAGCTGCAGGTCGCCTACGCCATCGGCGTCGCGCACCCGGTAGCCTGCACGTCGAGACGTTCGGCACCCACCGCGTCGACCCGGCGGCCATCCAGGCCGGCGTGCTCGAGCACTTCGACCTGCGCCCGGCGGCGATCCTGCGCGATCTCGACCTGCGCCGCCCGATCTACCGCGCCACCGCGGCCTACGGGCACTTCGGCCGCGACCAGGAGGGGTTCACCTGGGAGCGCACCGATCGCGCCGACGCGCTCGCGCGGGCGCTCGGAGCCGGCGCGGCGCACGCCTGAGCACCGCTGACCGGCACGCTCTCGTCACTCCCGCGCGCGAGGTCGCGCCGACCCGGTGCGCCATGATCCCGCGGTGTCCCGCACGGTCCGCATCGTTCCCCTCGTGACCACGCGCGCGCTGCGGCGAGCCGCTCGACTACCTGCAGCCCGACGGGCTCGACCTCGCGCCCGGCGACGTCGTGCACGTGCCGCTGGCCGGGCGCGCGCGTGCGCGGCGTCGTGGTCGAGGCGGGCGGGCCGTCGCAGCACGAGGGCGAGCTGGCGCTCGTCGAGCGGCTCGCCGACGAGCCGCGCATCGCGCCGGCCGTGCTCGAGCTGTGCCTCTGGATCGCCTCCTACTACGGCTCGACGCCGGCGCGGGCGCTCGCGCTCGCGCTCGCCGCCGCGCGTGCGGCGCGCCGCGCGAGACGTGGGTCTCGGCGACCGGCGTTCCGGGCGACGACGCGCGCGCCGGCGTGCGCTGCTCGAGCTGCTGGCCGACGGCCCGCTGCCGCTCGCGGAGCTGGTCGAGCGCGCCGGCACGACGGCCGCGACGCGTGCGCCGGCTCGCGGGCGACGGCCTCGTCGAGCTCGACGCGCGCCTGCTCGTGCCGACCGTGAGCGCCGAGCGCACGCCGCCGCCGGACGAGCTGACGCCCGCCCAGACCGCCGCGGTCGCCGAGGTCGAGGCGCTGCTCGAGGCCGGCGGCGGCGACCTCCTGCTGCTACGGCGTCACCGGCTCGGGCAAGACGGAGGTCTACCTGCGCGCGGCCGAGAGCGCGCTCGCGCGCGGCCGCACGGTGCTCGTGCTGGTGCCGGAGATCGCGCTCTCGCCGCAGACCGCGCGCCGCTTCGCCGCGCGCTTCGGCGAGCAGGTCGCGGTGCTGCACTCCGGCATCTCCGACGGCGAGCGGCGCGCGGTGCGCGAGGCGGCGATCGCGGGCGACGTCCGCATCGTCGTCGGCGCGCGCTCGGCCGTCTTCGTCGCCGCTGCCGCGACGTCGGCCTGATCGTCGTCGACGAGGAGCACGAGTCGGCCTACAAGCAGGGCGACGACCCGCGCTACGACGCCCGCCGCGTGGCCGCCAAGCGCGCGCGGCATCGAGGGCGCCGTGCTCGTGCTCGGCTCGGCCACGCCGCGCCCCGAGAGCTGGCACCGGCTGCCGCGCGCGACGCTGCCGACGCGCGTCGGCGGCGATCTGCCGCGCGTCGAGATCGTCGACCTGCGCCGCGACGGCCTCTACCCGCTCTCGCGGCCGCTGCGCACCGGCCTGATCCGGCTGGCCGACGAGGGCGGCCGCGCGATCCTGCTGCTCAACCGGCGCGGCGAGGCGCCCGCGCTGCACTGCCGCAGCTGCGGCGAGGGCTTCCGCTGCGAGCGCTGCGACGTCAGCCTCGCGCTGCACGCCGGCGGCCGCCTGCGCTGCCACCACTGCGGCTTCACGCAGCGCGCGCCGAGCGAGTGCCCGATCTGCGGCTCGGTCGAGCTGGCGCGCCTGGGCGCGGGCACCGAGAGCCTCAGCGAGGCCGTCAGCGAGCTGCTGCCGGACATCCCGGTGCTGCGGCTCGACGCCGACGCGGTCGAGCGCCGCGGCACGCCTCGACGCGACGCTCGAGCGCTTCGCGCGCGAGCCCGCGGCCGTGCTCGTCGGCACGCAGATGGTCGCCAAGGGCCACGACTTCCGCGACCTGCGACTGGCGGCGGCGATCGATGCCGACCAGGGCCTGGCCTGGCCCGACTTCCGCAGCGAGGAGCGGACGTTCGCGCTGCTCGCGCAGCTCGCGGGCCGCAGCGGGCGGCGCGGCGATCCCGGCTCGGTCGTCTTCCAGGCCTGGGATCCCGACCAGCGCGTCGTGCGGCTCGCCGCCGAGCACGCCGTCGAGGCGTTCCTGGCGGGCGAGCTCGAGCGCCGCGAGCGGCTCGGCTACCCGCCCTTCCGCCACCTCGTGCGCGTCGAGGTGGCCGCCGCGCAGCCGGGCGCCGCGATGGAGGCGCTCTCCGGCCCTGCGCGCCGCGGCCGAGCCGGCGCTCGCCGGGCGACGAGCTGCTCGGCCCGGCGCCGCTCTTCCGCGTGCGCGCGGCGCGAGCGCGCGCAGCTGCTCGTCAAGACGCTGCGGCCGGCACGCGCCGGCAGCCTGCTGGCCGAGCTCGTCGCGCGCCAGGGCCGCGCGCTGCGGCGCGCCGACGCGAGCGCCGTGGTCGACGTCGACCCTCAGTAGACTGCCTGCGATGGCCGCCACCGAACACGATCACGATCACGAGCACTCGCACGATCACGGGGCGCACGACCACTCCCACGATCACGACCACGATCACGATCACGGCGGCGAGCGCCGCAGCAAGAAGGAGATCGAGCGCGAGGCACGCGCCCGGCGCGCGAGATGGTCGCGCGCAGCCAGATCCGCCAGTATCCCGAGCCCGTCCTGCGCGAGCCCGCGCGGCCGGTGAGCGAGTTCTCCGACGACCTGCGCGCGCTCGTGGCGCGCATGATCCGCCTGATGGACGACGCCAACGGCGTCGGCCTCGCCGGCAACCAGGTCGGCCTGCTGCGGCGCGTGCTCGTCTACCGCCCCGATCGCGAGGATGCCGAGGCGCGGGCGCTCGTCAACCCGGACATCGTCGAGCGCTCGGACGAGACGGGCGAGCGACGAGGAGGGCTGCCTCTCGCTCGGCCCGCTGCGCGTACCCGTCGAGCGCCACGTGCGCGTCTCCGTGCGAGGCCCAGGACGAGCACGGCGAGCCGGTGCACGTCGACGCCGAGGGCCTCGAGGCGCGCATCCTGCAGCACGAGATCGACCACCTCGACGGCGTGCTGATCATCGATCGCACGACGCCCGAGGCGCGCCGCGAGGCGCTGGCCGCGCTGCGGCCGCAGCCGGGCCCTCGGCGCTGAGCACCTGACGATGGCCGTGCGGGTCGGCTTCGCAGGCACGAACTGGTGGGCGGCGCAGGCGCTCGAGCGGCTTGCGGCGCGCCGGGGCTCGAGGTCGCCCTCGTCCTCAGCCAGCCCGACCGCCCGCCGGCCGGGGGCGCAAGACGGCGCCGCCGCCGGTGGCCGGAGCGGCGCGGGCGCTCGGGCTCGAGCTCGCGCAGCCCGAGCGCGCCGCCGACGCGCTGCCGCTGCTCCGGCGCGCGGCGTCGAGGCAGTTGCGCGTCGTCGCCTACGGCCTGCTCGTCCCGCGCGCGCTGCTCGACGCGCTGCCGTTCGTCAACCTGCACCCCTCGGCGCTCCCGCGCTGGCGCGGGGCGGCGCCGATCGAGCGCGCGCTGATGGCCGGCGAGTCGCAGCTCGGCGTCGCCGCGATGCTGCTGGTCGAGGCGCTCGACGCCGGGCCGGTCGCCGCGCTGGAGCGCTTCGAGCGTCGGGCCCGACGAGGACGCGGGCGCCGTCTACGAGCGCGCGCTCGCGCTCGGGCTGCCGCCGCTGGCCCGCGCGCTCGCCGACGCGGCCGCCGGCCGCCTCGCGACGGTGCCGCAGGTCGGCGAGGCGACCTACGCCGCGAAGCTCACCGCCGCCGACCGCGTGCTCGACCCCGCCGCCCGGCGCGCGAGCTGCACGACCGCGTGCGCGCGCTGTCGCCGCACATCGGCGCGCGCCTGTCGCTCGACGGCGCGCCGTACACGGTCTGGCGCACGCGCGTCGCTGCCCGCGGGCCCGCCCGCGGGCATGCTCGAGCTCGAGGGCGGCGGCGTGCTCCTGGGCTGCGGCGACGGGGCGCTGGAGCTGTGCGAGCTGCAGCCGCCCGGCGGGCGCCGCATGCCCGCCGCCGACTGGCTGCGCGGCCTGCGCGGCGCGCTGCCCGCGGCGACGGCCGCGTGAGCGACGCCGCACGCTCGCGCTGCGCGTCCTCACGCGCGTGCTTCGACGAGGGCGCCTACGCCGACCGCGCGTTCACGGGCGAGGCCGAGAAGGCCAAGGTCGACGCGCGCGACCGCGCGCTCGCGATGCACCTCGCGTTCGGCACGGTGCAGCGCCGGCGCACGCTCGACGCCGCGCTCGAGGAGCTCGCCAAGCGGCCCGTGCAGCGGCTCGAGCGCGGGCTCGCGCACGTCCTGCAGCTCGGCGTCTTCCAGCTCCTGTTCGCCGACGGGATCCCGCCGCATGCAGCGGTGTCCGAGAGCGTCGAGCTCGCCCGCCGCGCCATCGGCCCGCGCGCCACGGGCCTCACGAACGCCGTGCTGCGGCGCATCGCCGCCGAAGGCCCCGAGTGGTACGCGGCGCTGCCCGAGGAGACGCCCGACGAGGCGGCGCTGCGCCACTCGCTGCCCGACTGGATCGCCGAGCTGTGGTTCGACGCCTACGGCGCCGAGCGCGCCCGGGCGCTCTGCGCGGCCGCCAACCGCGCCGCCGGCGCTCTCGCTGTGGCCGAACCCGCTGCGCGACGGCGAGCGCGCCGTGGAGGCGTGGCTGCGACGAGGCGGGCGCGGCCGCCGTGCGCGACGAGGCGACCGGCGTGCTGCGCGTCGACGGCCCGCTCGACGTCGCCGGCTCGCAGGCCTTCGCGCGACGGCGCGGTCGTCCCGATCGCGCGCGCGGCGGTGCTGATCGCCGCAGCGCGTCGGCGCCGCGGCCCGGGATGCGCGTGCTCGACCTCTGCGCGGCCCCCGGCGGCAAGACCGCCGTGCTCGCGGCCACCGGCGCCGCCGTGACCGCGGTCGACGCGCACCCGGCGCGCGCCAAGGCGCTGCGGAGACGCTGCGCCGCCTGGGCGCGAGGCCGAGGTCGTCGCGGCCGACGGCCGCACCTACGGCGGAGGCCCGTTCGACCGCATCCTGGTCGACGCGCCCTGCAGCGGCCTCGGCGTCCTCGCCGGCCGCCCCGACGCCCGCTGGCGCCGCACGCCGGAGGACGCCGACGAGCTCGCGGCGCTGCAGGTCGAGCTGGTCGCGCACGCCCGCGAGCTCCTGGCCCCCGGCGGCGAGCTCCACTACGCCGTCTGCACCCTCAACCCCGACGAGAACGAGGCGATCGCCGCAGCCGCGGGCCTGGAGGCCCGCGACGAGCTGCGCACCTGGCCCGACGAGGGCGACGACGGCTTCTACGCCGCGCGCCTGGCAGCCTAGCGCGTGTAGGTGCGCTTGCCGCCGACCGTGAGCGAGTCCAGGATGCCACGATGGCCGCGTCGATCGGGCCGGGCGTGCGGATCGCCTCGCGGGCGGCGGAGCCCTACGCGACGAGCACGAGCTCGCCGTCGCCCGCTCCCACCGTGTCGACGGCCACGAACGGCTCGCCGGCGTCGTCGCCCGCGGTGTCGGCGGGCGCACGATCAGCAGCGAGACCGCCCTCAGCGACTCGGTCTTGACGGTTGCGACGGCTTGTCCGATGACCCGGCAGACGATCATCGCCATATCGTACGGACGCGGCCACCGGCGGCGCGGCAGGGCTAGACTCGGCTGGGTGAGCTGGCCAGCGGGGACTCTGGTGCTGCCGTCGATCCTCTCGGCCGACTTCGGCGCATTTCCGCAGCCAGGTCGTCGAGCTGCTCGACGCCGGCGCGCGGGCGTTCCACGTCGACGTGATGGACGGCCACTTCGTCCCCGTCATCACGTTCGGGCCGCACGTCGTCGCGTCGCTCGCCGACACGGTGCACGAGCGCGGCGGCACGCTCGACGTCCACCTGATGATCGAGCAGCCCGAGCGCCAGCTGCCCGAGTTCGCGAAGGCCGGCGCCGACTCGTGCACGGTGCACGTCGAGACCTGCCCGCACCTGCACCACACGATCCAGCTGATGCACGAGCTCGGCATGGGCGGGCGTGACGCTCAACCCGGCGACGCCCGTCGAGCGCGCTGCGCGAGGCCGTCGCGCTACGCCGACCATGCCCTCTGCATGTCGGTCAACCCGGGCTGGGGCGGCCAGAGGTTCATCGAGGCCTCGTTCGACCGGCTGCGCGCGCTGCGGGCGCTGCTGCGGCCCGGCATGGGGCTCGAGATCGACGGCGGCGTCGTCGCCCGACGACGATCGAGCGCTGCCACGAGGCCGGCGCGAACCTCCTGGTCGCCGGCTCGGCGATCTACGACGCAGCCGTCGCCCGGCGAGGCCTACCAGGCGCTGGCCGCGGTCGCCGCGGACGCGTGAACGAGCGCGACGCGGAGCTGCTCGACCGCACGCTCGAGCTGGCCGAGCGCGGGCGCCGCACGGCGAGCCCGAACCCCGTCGTCGGCTGCGTCATCGCGCGCGACGACCGCGTGCTCGGCGAGGGCTGGCACGAGCGGCCGCGGCGAGCGGCACGCCGAGACGCATCGCGCTGTCGCCTGCAGCGAGCCGCCGCGGGGCGCCACGGCCTACGTCTCGCTCGAGCCGTGCAGCCACCACGGCCGCCAGCCGCCCTGCACCGACGCCCTGATCGCGGCCGGCATCGCCCGCGTCGTGTGCGCCGCCGGCGATCCGTCCCGAGGTCGGCGGGCAGGGCTTCGCGCGGCTGCGCGAGGCCGGCATCGAGGTCGAGCTGGCGAGGGGCGCCATCGAGCCGCGGGCGCGCCGCCAGAACGCGGCGTTCCGGGTGCACGCCGTCGACGGCCGGCCGTACGTGCTGCTCAAGCTGGCCGCGACCCTCGACGGCCGCATCGCCACGCGCGAGCGGCGAGAGCCGCTGGATCTCCTCGCCCGAGAGCCGCCGGCTGGTGCACGACTGGCGGGCCCGATTCGACGCCGTCGCCGTCGGCAGCGGCACGGCGCTGGCCGACGACCCCGAGCTGCTGCCGCGCGACGCCGAGCCGCCGGCCGAGCGCCAGCCGCTGCGCGTGGTGTTCGACCGGCGCGGCCGGCTCCGCGGCCGGCAGCTGGCTCGCGCGACGCGCCGCCGACGGCGCCCGTGCTGCGCGTGGCCCCGGCCGGCGCGCCGCCGCCGCCCGCCGGGCGTCGAGCGCGCTCGACGCCGACGACGCTGGAGCGAGGCGCTGCGCGCTGCTGGGCGGCGCGCGAGATCACCTCGCTGCTGGTCGAGGGCGGCGCCGAGCTCGCCGCCGGCCTGATCCGCGAGGGCCTCGTCGACGCGCTCGCGCTGTTCCTGGCCCCGCGCCTGCTCGGCGGCGACGGCCGGCCGCTGCTCGGCGCCGCTCGGCGTCGGCGCGCTGGCCGACGCGCCGCGCGCTGCTCGAACGACCGTGCGCGAGGTCGGCCCGGACATCCTCGTCGAGGGCCTGCTGCAGCCGCTGCCCTGAGGCTGCCGCGCAGAGTGCAGGGGTGTTCACCGGCATCGTCGAGGAGGTCGGCACGGTCGCGGCCGTCGAGGTGCGGCGCGAAGGCCTGCGCCTGCACATCGAGGCGCCGCGCTCGCGCCGCTCGCGCAGCTCGGCGACTCGATCGCCGTCTCGGGCTGCTGCCTCACCGTCGTCGAGCGTCGACGGCGACGTCGCTGGCCTTCGAGGCCGTGCCCGAGACGCTGCGCCGCACCACGCTCGGCGGGCTCGGGCCGGCGCGCCGGGTCAACCTCGAGGACGCCCTGCGGGCCGGCGAGCCGCTCGGCGGCCACATCGTCCAGGGCCACGTCGACGGCGTGGGGGAGCTCGCCGAGCGGCGCGAGGAGGGCGATCGGCGCCGGGCTGCGCCTCCGCGCGCCCGAGAACGTGCGGCGCTTCCTGGTCGAGAAGGGCTCCGTCACGGTCGCCGGCGTGAGCCTGACCGTCGCCGCGCTGCACGACGACGGCTTCGAGGTCGCGCTCATCCCGCACACCCTGCCGGTGACCACCCTCGGCGAGCTCGCAGCCGGGCGATCCGGTCAACCTCGAGACCGACGTCCTCGCGCGCTACGTCGAGCGCCTGCTGGCTGCTTCCGCGACTCCCGCTGATAGCCTCTTTCCGATTGCAGGCCCCACGGGCTCGCGCCCCTGTACGACCGAGGAAAAGCATGACCCGAGGAGCCGTCGCCCTTCTGCACGATCGAGGAGGCGATCGCGGAGATCAGCGCCGGCCGCATGGTCGTCGTCGTCGACTCCCCCGACCGCGAGAACGAGGGCGACCTGTGCATGGCCGCCGAGTACGTCACCGCCGGACGCGATCAACTTCATGGCCACGCACGGCCGCGGCCTGATCTGCCTGACGCTCACCCCCGAGCGCTGCGACGAGCTCGGGCTGCAGCTGATGGTGCAGCACAACCAGACGCCGTACGAGACGGCGTTCACCGTCTCGATCGAGGCCCGCGAGGGCATCGACACCGGCATCTCGGCCAAGCGACCGCGCCCGCACCGATCGAGGTGGCGGCGCGATCCGGCCACGGGCCCGCGCGACATCATCCAGCCGGGCCACGTGTTCCCGCTGCGCGCCCGGCCCGGGCGGCGTGCTCGAGCGCACCGGCCAGACCGAGGCCTCGGTCGATCTGGCCCGGCTCGCCGGCTGCGAGCCGGCGGGCGTGATCTGCGAGGTCATGAACGACGGACGGGACGATGGCCCGCGTGCCCGACCTCGTGACGTTCTGCGCGAGCACGGGCATCAAGCTCTGCTCGGTCGCCGACCTGATCGAGTACCGGCGCCGCACCGAGAAGCTCGTCGAGCGCCAGGCGGCGGTGCAGCCTGCCGACCGCCGTGCGGCGACTTCACGGCCATCGGCTACCGCTCGAATGATCGACGGCAAGCACCACCTGGCGCTCGTCAAGGGCGACATCGACGGGCCGCAAGGACGTGCTCGTGCGCGTGCACTCCGAGTGCGTCACCGGCGACGTCTTCGGCTCGCTGCGCTGCGACTGCGGCGAGCAGCTGCACCAGGCGCTCGAGCAGATCGACGTCCGAGGAGTCGCGGCGTCGTGCTGTACCTGGCCCAGGAGGGCCGCGGCATCGGCCTGCTCAACAAGCTGCGCGCCTACGAGCTGCAGGAGCGAGGGCCTCGACACCGTCGAGGCCAACCTCGAGCTCGGCTTCGCCGCCGGACATGCGCGACTACGGCATCGGCGCGCAGATCCTCGCCGACCTCGGCCTGACGTCGATCCGCATCCTCACGAACAACCCGCGCAAGATCGTCGGCCTCGAGGGCTACGGGCTGACGGTGACCGAGGAGGTGCCGATCGAGACGACCCCGCACGAGCACAACCTGCCGACTACCTGCGCGCCAAGCGGGACAAGCTCGGCCACCGCCTGCACCACCAGGACCTGCGGCTCGACGCGACGTCCGCAGGCCGGCCGAGCCGCCCGGACGCGCGTGACGAGCGAGACGCACGGCGACGGCACGCTGACGCGCCCCGGCGCGCGCGTGCTGCGGCCGGACGCCGCTGCCCGCGGGCGCCCGCGTGGCGGTCGTGGCCGTCAGCCGCTACCACTCGCACGTCATCCAGCGCCTGCTCGACGGCGCCTGCGCGGCGGCGCGCGGGCGCGCGGCGGCGGACGGTCGACGTCGTGCCCGCCCCGGGCGCGTTCGAGCTCGGCCTCGCTCGCGCTGGCGGCCGCCGAGAGCGGCCGCTACGCCGCCGTGGTGGCGCTCGGCTGCGTGATCCGCGGCGACACGCCGCACTTCGACTACGTCTGCTCGGAGGCGGCGCGCGGGCGTGCTCACTGGCCGCGCTCGAGACCGGCGTGCCGGTCGGCTTCGGCGTGATCACCGTGCGAGAACGCCGAGCAGGCCTGCGAGCGCGCCGGCGGCGCCGCGGGCAACAAGGGCGCCGAGGCCGTCGAGACGGCGCTCGACACCGCAGCGGCGCTGGCCGCCGTGCGCAGCGGCGCCTACAGCCGCCACCCACCGCACACAAGGTGGGAATTTGCCACACTTGCGCGGTGATATCACATCTGACGTGCAGCGCTGAGAACAGCGGACGTCATGACCGATCTGCTGGTCGCCGCGGTGCCGACGTCAGGGGCGCCCACGTCCGAGTCGCTCGCGATCGCCGTCAACGACCTACCGACGGACGACGCGAGCGACGTACACGTGAGCGGACCGAGAGGCTTCGCACGCGTCGTGCACTCGCGACAGACGCTGACCGGTATGCGAGAGGGCAGCTACCGCGTGCAACCCGCATAGGTGCGCGCCGCGCGCTCGACGTTCGCAGCAGCCGACCCTCGTTCACGGTGCGCGTGCGCTCCGGCAGAAGCGCGCCGCAGAGGCCGACTACGCCATCCGCGTCCCCGCCTCCACGCGAGTGCCGCCTGCGGCCGCCGTGCTCGCAGTGTCCGGGGACGTCGGCTCGAAGCGCGTCGTCACGCTCACCTCCGCGAGCGCGAAACGTATGCGCATCGGCGACGTGCTGGCGCTCCGCGCGAGCAAGGCCGCGCCTGCGGGCCTGCTCGGGCACATCACTGCGCTGCACCTCGCTGACGACGGCATGCTCGTGACCACGGTCCCGGCGACGCTTGCACAGGCCGTGCCCGACGGCGCGTTCAGCCTGCAGCGCCGCGTCGCCGTGCCCGTCCCGGCCCACGCCTCGCCTCTCTCGGCGAGCGCCCTCCGGTGCGGCGGCGCGGTGCGCCTGAGCGACTTCAAGCCGACCGGGAACGTCGGTGTGACGGTCCGCCTCGCAGCGCGCTGGCATGCGGCCGGCAAGCGGCGCGCCTCGACTCGGCGCGTTTCTCGGTGGTCGGCGGCCAGCACGCGGCGATCGCGCCGAGCCTGCTGCCGACGCTGCACTGTGGCGTCGACGAGGCCGTCGGCCAGGCCCCGGCTCTCGCGCCGGTCATCGTGCAGCTCGGCCGGTGCCCGTCGTGATCACGCCGCAGGTGACGTTCGACCTGCATGCCGATGGCAGCGCGAACGGTGCCTTCGGCTACTCGCTGGCCCAGGACGCGAGCGTGACCGCGGGTGTGACCTACACCCGCGGGCGCTTCAGGCCGCTCGTCAGGCAGTCCAGCCGCTTCACGGCGTCGCCCGTGACGATCAAGGCCAAGGCGGGCCTCAACACCGCGCTGCGGACGAAGCTCGGGCTGCTGGTCGACGGCGTCGCCGGTGCCAGCGTGACGCTCGCGACAGGCAGTGCGCTGCAGGCCGATCCGTACAGCGTGGGCACGGCGCCCTGGTGGGCGCTGCGGGGGACGCTGACGGGCGGCGCCGGGCTCGAGCTGGACGCCTGGCTGCTGCCGCTGCGCTGGTCGAGGCCCGCGCTGCTCGGCTCCTCCAAGGTGGTCGCCACGGCCACGAGCCCCGGCATCCCGACGAGCACGACTGCACCGGTTGTGAGCGACGTGCAAGGCCACACCCCGCCCGTCGTCGGCGACACGCTGCGCGCCGATACCGGCGCCTGGACGAATCCGCCTGCGCGCCTGACGTACCAGTGGCAGCGCTGCCAGGGCACGACGTGCAGCGACGTGGCCGGCGCGACGGCCGCTCAGTACGCGCTGGGCGCCGACGACGCGGCCTCCGCGCTGCGCGTCACGGTGACGGCGGGCAACGCCACGGGGTCGTCGAGCGCGAGCTCGGCGCCCACGGCCGTCGTGAGGATCGGCGGCGCCGTCGTCAGCATCGGCATGGGCCAGTTCGGCGCGTGCGCGCTCCAGGCAGGCGGCCGGACGGTCTGCTGGGGCAGCTCCGACTCGCGCGGGAACGGCACGCTCATCCAGGGCAACGGCCCCGTCGTGCCCGTCAGCGGCCTCACCGACGCCGTCTCGGTCGACGGGGGCATCTGGAACATGTGCGCGCTGCGGCAGGGCGGCAGCGTCGTCTGCTGGGGCCACACCTCGAGCGGCGCGGGCCTGGGCAATGGCAGCACGCAGGCGAGCACGCCGGTCGCGGTCACCGGTGTGAGCGACGCCACCTCGCTGAGCACGGGCGACGACGCGGCCTGCGTGCTGCGCGCGGGAGGCTCGGCGCTCTGCTGGGGCCGTAACGGCGACGCCGAGCTCGGTGACGGCACCCAGACCGACGCGCCCTTCCCGGTCGCCGTCTCGGGACTCCAGGACGCGCTCTCGATCAGCGCGGGCTCCGACCACTCCTGCGCCGTGCGCGCGAACCACACGGTGCTCTGCTGGGGCTTCAACTGGCAGGGCATCGTGGGCAGCAACCCGCAGCTGCTCGTGTATGCGACGACGCCGGTCGCGGTGGCCGGCCTGAGCGACGTCACGGCCGTCGACGCCGACGGCTACTTCAGCTGCGCCCTTCGCTCCACCGGCAACGTCATGTGCTGGGGCGACAACCGTTACGGCGAGCTGGGGCGCGGTGCGTTCAGCAACTACGAGTACGCGCCCGCTGCCGTTTCCGGCGTCACCGACGCCGTGGCCATCGCCATCAGCCGGTACCACGCCTGCGCGCTGCGCGCGGGTGGCGGCGTGGCGTGCTGGGGTGGCAGCGACCCGGGCCAGGACGATGCCGGCCTGCCCACGACGCCCACGCCGCTACCCGTCAACGGCCTCGGCGACGCCACGGCGATCGCCGCCGGCGGCGACACGACCTGCGCGCTGCGCCGCACCGGAGCGGTCGTCTGCTGGGGGATCGGCGACGCGCTGACGCCGGTCGAGGTGCCCGGGCTCTGAGAGTCCCGGGGCCGGGCTAGAGGGCCTTGTGGACCTTGCCGGCCTTGATGCAGCGCGTGCACACGTAGGCGCGCTTGGCGACGCCGTCGACCAGCACGCGCATGCGCTGGAGGTTCGGGTCGAAGCGGCGCCGGGTGGCGGCCATGGAGTGGCTGCGGTTGTTGCCGAAGCCGGGCTTGCGGCCACAGATGGAGCAGACTCGGGACATAGGTCGTCTCGTTCGGGATTCGCGGGACCGTGCAGCGGCAAAACCGCCGCCTGGATGCCCTGCAGTATGCGCGACGAACGCAAAGCGCGCAAGAACCAGGCGCCGCGAGCGCTACCATCGAGTCCGATGACCGCTGCGCCCTCCGCCGGCGATGCGCTCGCTCTCGTGCGCCTCGCCGCTTCCGGCGCAGCCGGCGCACTCGCGCGACACGCATCGCGCATCGACGACATCAACGTCTTCCCGGTGCCCGACGGCGACACCGGCGCCAACCTCTCGCAGACCGCGCGCTCGGTGCACGATGCGCTGCAGGCCAACTCGCAGCCCGAGCCGCACGCGATCGCCCGCGTGGGCGCGCGGGCGGCCCTCCTGGGCGCTCGCGGCAACTCGGGGATCATCCTCTCGCAGCTCGTGCGCGGCGCCTGCGACCGCCTCGGCGAGGGCGGGCCGCTCGATGGCCCTGCGGTCGCCGATGCGCTGCGCCGCGCCAGCACGGAGGCCGACGCCGCGCTGCGCGAGCCGGTCGAGGGCACGATCCTGACCGTCGCGCGGGCGCTCGCCGACGGCGCCGAGGAGGCGCGCTCGGACGACCCGATCGAGACGCTCGCGGCCGGGCTCGCAGCCGCCGAGGCGGCGCTGGCGCGCACGCACCGACATGCTGCCTTCGCTGCGCGCGGCCGGCGTCGTCGATGCCGGGGGCGCGGGACTGGTCGAGCTCGTGCGCGGAGCGCTCGCCGCGCTGCGCGGCGAGCCCGTGGCCGACGCGGCACCGCTCTGGGAGCACCGGCACGAGTCGATCGCGGCCGATTACGCCGGGCCGCGCTACTGCACCGGCTTCCTGGTCGCCGGCGTCCTTCGCCGCGCGCCCGGCTGGAAGAGGAGCTCGCGCCGCTCGGCGACTGCCTCGTGGTCGTCTCGGACGGCGAGCTCGTGCGCGCCCACGTGCACACCGACGATCCCGGCCGCGCGCTCTCGGCGGCCACGGCGCTCGGAGCGCTCTCGGGCGTCGAGATCAGCGACATGTACGAGCAGCGCGACGCGCTCGTCGCGCGCACGCGCCGCAGCTCGAGGACGACGGGCGCCTGGCCGACATCCTCGCGATCGTCGACGGCGACGGCAACCGCGTGCTCTACGCGAGCCTCGGCGCGCGCCTGCTGCTGGGCGGCCGCCCGACGGTCGACGAGCTCGTCGAGGCCATCCGCACGAGTCCCGCCCCCGGCATCGTCGTGCTCCCCAACGACCCGCAGATGCGCGCCGTCGCCGAGGTTGCGGCGCAGGCCGTCTCGCGGCCGGTGCACGTCGTGCCCTCGCGCAGCCTCGCGCAGGGACTCGCGGCGCTGGTCGCGTATCGCACCGATCAGGCCGCGCCGGTGCTCGCAGCCGCCCTCGAGGCGGCAGTCGCCTGGGCGCGCAGCGCAGATGTGACGGGCGGGCTCGACGACACGCGGGGCGCTCCGCGACGCGGTGGCGCGCGTGCTCGTGCCAGGCTCCACGCTCGTCACGGTGCTGGCCGGGGAGAGCGCGGATGCGCAGCCCTGACCGCGCTCGCGGCCTGGCTCACGACGGCGCATCCCGGCGTCGAGCTGGAGCTGCACGACGGCGGACAGGCGCAGCCGCGCTACTCCGTGAGCGCGGAATGAGCGAGCCGCTGACTTCAGAGCGCTGCGCGATCGTCCTCGACTCGACGTCCGACCTCCCGGACTGCCGGGAGCGCCACGCCAACATGCGCATGGTGCCGCTGACGGTGCGCTTCGGCGACGAGGAGCTGCTGGACTACGAGGAGATCAGCCCCGAGCGCTTCTACGAGCGGCTGGCGAGCGACCCGCAGCCGCCGCGCACCGCGGCGCCGCCGCCCGAGCGCTTCACGGCCGCCTACCGCGAGCTGCTGACGGACGACGGCTACGAGCACGTGCTCTCGCTGCACCTCTCCGAGGCGCTCTCGGCCACCGTCAGCTCGGCGCGACTGGCCGCCGCGGAGTTCGAGGGCAGGGTCACGGTCGTCGACACGCGCACGGTCTCGATCGGCCTCGCGCTGGCGGCGCTCGGCGTCGCGCGCCGGCTCGACCTCGGGCCCTGCGAGCTCGGCGACCTGGTCGCCGAGGCCGAGGGCTTCCACCGCCGCTCGCGCCTGGTCTTCGCCTTCGAGACGCTCGAGTTCCTGCAGCGCAACGGGCGCATCGGCCGGGGCCAGGCGCTGGTCGGCGGCCTGCTCGGCGTGCGGCCGCTGCTGACGCTCGTCGAGGGCGAGGTCGAGCCTCTCGGGCGCGTGCGCGGGCACGCCCGCCTGCTGGCCGAGCTCGAGCGGCTGGTGTGCGAGGACACGAGCGACGACGAGCCGCTGCGCGTCGGCATCGCGCACGCGCAGGCCGAGACCATCGCCTGGGACATCGCCGATCGCGTGCGCACCGCCCGGCCGCGGGCGGAGATCGAGCTCGTCGCTCCGCTCGGCGCCGTCGTCGGGACGAACACCGGCCCCGGCGGCGCAGGACTGGTGTGGGCGCGCGAGCGCGGCTGAGTAGCTGGTTCGCGGCGCTCAAGGCGCGGCCGCGACTGCTGGCGGGCCTTCAGACCGCAGCCGTCGTGGTGCTGCTGGCCGTGCTCGCGTACGAGATGCGCACCGCGGTGCGCGAGGCCTGGCCGCTGCTCCTGCACGCGAACCTGAGCTACGTGGCGCTCGGCATCGCGCTGCTGGCCGCCTACTACCTGCTCTTCGTGCTCGGCTGGCAGCGCATCCTGCGCGCGTACACGATCAGGCTGGGCTACGGCGAGGCGCTCGGCGCCGAGATGCTCTCGATGCTCGCCAAGTACATCCCGGGCGGCGTCTGGACGCCCGCCGCGCGGGTCGTCGCCGTGCGCCGCGCCGGGATCGACAACAACTCGGTCGTGCTCGCCACGATCCTCCTCGAGGCGGGACTCTCGGCGATCGCAGGCGTGCTCGTGCTCGTGGTCAGCCTGCCGTTCGTTCCGGGCGTGGACGCGCCGCTCTGGCCCATCGTCGGTTTCGCCCTGCTGGCCGCGAGCCTCCTGCACCCGCGCGTGTTCGCCCCGCTCGCGACGCGCCTGCTGCGTCCCTTCGGCGGAGGGGCCGTCGACCCGCTGCCCTGGCCGGTGGGGCTCGCCGTGCTGCTCTTCTACTGCTTCACCTGGCTGGTCGGCGGAGCGGCGCTGGCCTGCTTCCTCGCGGCGGTCGGCGGTCACCCCGGCTGGGGGTCGATCGCCTTTCTCGGCGGTGCCAGCGCGGTCGGGGCGATCGTGGCCGTCGTGACGGTCATCTTCCCGTCGGGTCTCGGCGTGCGCGAGGGCGCGGTCGGCGCGTTCATGCTCGCGCTGGCGTCCGAGAGCGCCGTCGTCGGGGCCGTCGTGATCAACCGCCTCGCGATCACGCTCGTGGAGGCGCTGCTGCTGGGCGCGGCGGCCGTGGTCGTGCGCAACCGGCGCCCCTCGTATCCTGCCGCAGAATGACGTTTGCGGTACCCGCGGGCGAGCGGCCCAAGCCGCGCAGCGCGCCCGATTCCGGCCGGCTGGCCGTGCCGGTCGAGGTGCGGACGCAGACGGTCGCGGCCGCGCTCGCCAAGCGCGGCATCCTGACCGCGGGCGACCTCCTCGAAACGCCGCCGCGGGCCTGGCGCGACTACTCGGAGGGCGTGCTCTCGCTGAGCGACGTCGTCGTGGGCGCGGAGGCCACCGTGCGCGTCGAGCTCGTCTCGGTGCACGTGCGGCCGACGCGCCGCCGCAACCTGCGCATCGTCGAGGCCAACGTGCGAGACGACTCGGGCGCGGCGACCGCGATCTGGTTCAACCAGGGCTTTCTCGCGCGCACGCTGAAGCCCGGGCAGCTGTTGCAGCTGCGTGCGACTGTGCGCGCCGGGCGGGGACTCGAGCTGTCCGTGCGCGAGCACGAGGTTCTGGCGGAGGCGGGGGAGGGGCTCCACACGAGCGGCGTGGTGGCGGTCTACGACGCCTCGCGCACGCTCTCGACGCGCGTCCTGCGCGAGCTCGTCGAGGAGCATCTGCCGCGCACCGACTTCATCGCCGACCCGCTGCCCGTGGGCGTCCGGCTCGGGCGGAGGCTGCCGCTGCGGCGGGACGCGATCGCCGCGCTGCACGCGCCGAGGACGCCCGCGGAGACGCGCATCGCGGGCGATCGCCTGGCCTACGAGGAGCTGCTGCTGCTCCAGGTTGCGCTCGCCGAGCGCCGCGCCGCCGCGCCGGAGGCGGAAGCGCTCGGCCGGCCCGGCGAGCTGCTTCAGCGCTACCACTCCTCGTTGCCCTTCACGCTCACGACGGGGCAGAAGCGCAGCGTGCGCGACATCGACCGCGACCTCGCGCGCACCCGCCCGATGCGGCGGCTGCTGCTCGGCGACGTCGGCTCGGGCAAGACCGTCGTGGCGGTGCACGCGCTGCTGCGCGCCGCCGAGCGCGGCGCGCAGGGCGCGTTGCTGGCGCCCACCGAGGTGCTCGTGCAGCAGCACGCGGCGACCGTGCGCAAGCTCGTCGAGCCCCTCGGCATCGAGGTCGCGGTCGTGACCGGCGATCTGCGCGCCGCCGAGCGGCGCGCGCGGCTGCAGCGCATCGCCTCGGGCGATGCGGCGCTCGTCGTCGGCACGCACGCGCTGCTGGAGGCGAGCGTCGAGTTCGAGCGCCTGCGCGTGATCGTCGTGGACGAGCAGCACCGCTTCGGCGTCGAGCAGCGGGCCGCCCTCTCCGAGGGACACGGCGCGCACGCGCTGCACATGACGGCGACGCCGATTCCGCGCTCGCTGGCCCTCTCGCTCTACGGCGACCTCGACCTCACCGAGCTGCGCGAGCTGCCGGCCGGCCGGCAGCCGATCATCACGCGCCGGGTGCCCGCGGGGAAGCGCGAGGCCTGCCACGCCTGGCTGGTCAGGGAATGGCTCGAGCACGGCCGCCAGGCCTACGTCGTGTGCGCGCTCGTGGAGGGGTCGGAGACCGTGCAGGCGCGCGCGGCCGAGGAGCTGCACGCCGAGCTCGTCCCAGGTGCTCGCTCCACTCAACGTGGGGCTCGTGCACGGGCGGCAGAAATCCGCGGAGCGCGCGGCCACGATGCGCGCCTTCGCGGCGGCCGAGGTGCACGTGCTGGTGGCCACCACGGTGATCGAGGTCGGGATCGACGTCCCCAACGCGACGGCGATGGTGATCGAGGACGCCGATCGCTTCGGGCTCTCGCAGCTGCACCAGCTGCGCGGTCGCGTGGGGCGCGGCAGCGACCAGTCGTACTGCTTCCTGTTCGAGTCGCCGGAGCCGGGCGAGCTCGGTCAGCGGCGGCTCAAGGCGCTCTGCGAGCACGCGAGCGGCTTCGATCTCGCCGAGCTCGACCTGCGCATGCGCGGCGAGGGCGAGCTGGCAGGCCTGCGCCAGTCGGGCGCGAGCGACCTGCGTCACGCGAGCCTCTCGCGGCACCGGCGCCTGATCTCCCGCTCGCGCGCCGACGCGCGCTTCCTGGAGCGCGCCGGGCCCTTCGATCCGGTGCTCTCCCAGGCGGCCCGCGAGCGCTTCGGCGAGCTCGTCGAGCGGATCGGCCGGTCGTGAGGGTCGTGGCGGGCGAGTTCGGCGGGCGGCGCCTCGCGACGCCGCGCGGGCGGCTCGTGCGCCCGACCGCCGAGCGCGTGCGCGAGGCGCTCTTCAGCCGGCTCGGCCCGCTGCCGGGCAGGGCGGCCCTCGACCTCTTCGCCGGCTCGGGGGCGCTCGGCTTCGAGGCGCTCTCCCGCGGGGCGGCGACCTGCCTGTTCAGCGACGACGCGGCGGCCAGCATCGCCTGCGTACGCGCCAACGTCGCGGCACTCGGCCTCGAGGGGCGCGCGACGGTGCGCCGCGCCGACTTCAAACGGGTGCTGCGCGACGGGGCGCGGACGGGTGCGCGCTACGACCTCGTGCTGCTGGATCCGCCGTATGCGGCCGCTGCGGGCTATGCTGCGGCGCTGGGCGAGCTCCTTCCCCCCGTCCTTGCGCCGGGCGCGCTGATCGCAATCGAGAGCGCGCACGGCCTGGAGCTCCCGCTCGACCTGTCCGCCGACCCGCCCCGCCGCTACGGCGCATCGACGATCCAGATTCTTCGCAATGGCCCCTGACGTCACGCCGTCGACCGCTCCCGGGCGCACCGCGCTCTGCCCCGGCACCTACGACCCGGTCACATACGGG
Organism: uncultured Actinomycetes bacterium; assembly: GCA_963713435.1. Lineage (GTDB taxonomy): Bacteria > Actinomycetota > Thermoleophilia > Gaiellales > JALYLC01 > JALYLC01. The sequence goes on along the minus strand of CAVQLU010000007.1, from coordinate 35,409 downwards.
CACCTCGACATCATCGAGCGCGCCGCCGGCCTCTTCGACCGCATCGTCGTCGGCGTCGTGCGCAACCCGACGCACAAGGAGCCGTTCTTCACCATCGAGGAGCGCCTCGAGCTCCTGAAGGAGGTTCTGTCACCGTTCCCGAACGTGGTGGTGGCAGGGTTCTCCACGCTCGTCGTCGAATACGCGCGGGCGTGGGGGGCGATTGCGCTGGTCAAGGGACTGCGCGCCGTCTCCGACTTCGAGTGGGAACTGCAGATGGCTCACCTCAACAAACGAATCGCACCGGAGATCGAGACCGTCTTCCTGATGTCGTCGCCCAGCCACAGCTTCCTCTCGTCGAGCGGCGTGCGCGAGCTCGCCGCGTTCGGCGGGCCGATCGAGGACTTCGTGCCCCCGGTCGTCGCAGAAGCCTTCGCGAGGCGTACCCTCTAGGAGGCCTATGGATGTTCTCGTCCTCATCGACAAGCTCGACGAGCTGGTGCACGGCGCCAAGGCGGTGCCGCTGACCGACCAGGTCCGGATCGACCGCGAGGAGATCTGGGAGATCCTCGACCAGATGCGCGCCACGATCCCGGAAGAGATCAAGCAGGCTCGCTGGATCGTCAAGGAACGCCAGGAGATGCTGGCCGAGGCCAAGCGCGAGGCCGAGCGGCTCGTGGCCGAGGCGCGCGAGCGCGCCGCCGAGCTCGCCTCGCAGCAGGAAGTCGTGCGCCAGGCCGAGGAGCAGGCTCGCTCGCTGCTCGGAGAGGCGCGCCGGCGCGAGCGCGAGGTGCGCCTGGGCGCAGAGGACTACGCCGACGAGATCCTGGCGACGCTCGAGGTCAATCTCGGCAAGTTCCTGACCGCCGTGCAGCGCGGCCGGGAGCAGCTGCAGCGGCGCTCCGACGAGCCGTCCGCGCTCGAACTCGACGACTGAACGGCTCAGCCCGTAGCCTGCAGCTGCGATGACGTCCCTCGACCTGCGCACACTGCGGCTCGCTCCCGGCGATTACCGCCGCGAGCAGGTGACCGCCTCGATCGCGCCGTTCACGGCGGGCGCCCAGTCCTACCACGCCGATCCCGCGGAGGTGCAGGCGCTGGTCGGCCTGACGCGGCTGCAGGGCGGCCTCCTGTTCGACCTCGCGTTCGACGTCGTGATCGTCGGCCCGTGCCAGCGCTGCCTCGAGCCGGCCCATGCCGACATCGCGGTGACGGCGCGCGAGTACCAGGCCGACGTCCCGGAGGTCGTCGACCAGGAGACGACGCCCTATCTCGAGGGCGAGCTGCTGGATGTCGATCGCTGGGCCACCGACAGCGCCATCCTCGCCCTGCCCATCGTGATTCGCTGCCGTGAGGACTGCGCGGGCCTGTGCCCGCAATGCGGCGCGAACCGCAACGAGGTGACGTGCGACTGCAAGCCGCCGGCCGACGCGCGCTGGGAGGCCCTGAAGGAGCTGTTGTAGCTCCCCTCGCGGCCCGTCCGCTAGGCTTCTGCGCAGTATGCCGGTCCCGAAGAAGAAGACCTCGAAGTCCCGCCGCGACAAGCGCCGCTATCAGGGCGTGCCCACCGCCATTCCGGTGGGGGTCTGCGCGCAGTGCGGATCGCCGACCCGTTCGCACCGGATGTGCCCCACCTGCAAGACGTACAAGGGGCGCGAGATCGAGCCGCTCGAGGCGTGAACACCTCGGTCACCGTCGCGCTCGACGCGATGGGAAGCGACCGGGGCGCGAGCGAGATCGTTGCGGGTGCCCGTGCTGCGGTCGCTCGCGGGGGGATCAAGGTGCTGGTCTGCGGTCCCGCGGACCAGCTCGAGCCGCTCGTGCGCAACGACCCGGAGATCGAGGTCGTGCACGCGCCCTACGTCATCCCGCACGACGAGGAGCCCGCGCGCGCCGCGCGCGAGCGCGACGACGCCTCGGTCGTGAACTGCATGCGCCTCGTGCGCGAGGGGCGCGCCCAGGCCGCCGTGTCCGCCGGCCCGACCGGCGCCGTGCTGGCCGCGGGGCTGCTCGAGTTGCGCCGCCTGCCCGGCGTGCTCCGCCCGGCGATCGTGCAGCCGCTGCCCTCGCGCGAAGGGCCGATCGTCGTGCTCGACATCGGCGCCACGCCCGACCCGCGTCCGAATCAGCTGCACCAGTTCGCACACATGGGCACTGCCTTCTCGGCCAGTGTGCTGGGCGTCCACGAGCCGCGTGTCGGCCTGCTCTCCAACGGCCACGAGGAGGGCAAGGGCAACCGGCTCGTGCTCGACTCCTACCGGCTCCTGGCCGACGACCCGCGGCTCCGCTTCGCGGGCAACGTCGAGGGGCAGGACGTCCCGCTCGGAGCCGTCGACGTGGTCGTCACGGACGGCTTCACCGGCAATGTCGTACTCAAGCTGCTGGAAGGCACGGGCGCGTGGCTGTTCGACGAGATCCGCCTGGCGGCGACCTCGTCCTGGCAAGGGAAGCTCGGTGGCCTGCTGCTGCGTCCCAAGCTGGCGCCGCTGCGCGCCAAGGCCAACCCCGAGACCTACGGGGGCGCGTACCTGATCGGCCTGCGGGCCATCGCCGTGAAGGCGCACGGCTCCTCGGGCTCGACCGCCATCTCGAACGCGCTGCAGTACGCCGCGCGAGGCGTGCGCGAGGGCCTGATCGAGGACATCGCCCGCCGCGTGCACCCGGAGCCGCAGGCCGCGGACGGTCTCGCCGCCGAGACGGGCTGAAGCGCGGGAGCGACCGGTTGCGGGTGGAGGGTAATAGCCACCCACGGGTTCGCATGCTACGCTCGCCCGGCCGCACACCGCTCTAACCATGGAGGCACGTTGGCGACGCGCGAAGAAGTCCTCGACCAGGTCAAACAGATTCTCGTTCAGCAGCTCGGAGTCGACGAGGCCCAGGTCACGCCCGAGGCGTCCTTCCAGGACGATCTCGACGCCGACTCGCTGGACCTCGTCGAGCTCATCATGGAGCTCGAGGATCAGTTCGGCGTCAAGATCCCGGACGAGGAGGCGCAAGGCATCAAGACGGTCAATCAGGCCGTTGATTACATCATGGAGAACGCCGCCTCCTAGCCGTGCACGCGCTCGCAGCGCTCGTCGAGCAGCTCCCTGAGGAGTTGCGGCGGCGCGCGTTCACTCATTCCTCGTGGGTCGACGAGCGCGTCCAGTCCTACGAGCGACTGGAGTTCCTCGGCGACGGCGTGCTCGGGCTCGCGGTCGCCGAGGAGCTCTATCGCCGCGCTCCCGAGGCCAACGAGGGTCAGATCGCGCAGCAGCGCGCTTACGTCATCTCGCGCCCGTCCTGCGCGATCGTCGCGGGGACGCTCGATCTCGCCGCCGCCTTCGCGCGTGAGGCCGCGCGGCGCGGCGAGATCCGGATGGAGCCCAACAGCAACGTGCTGGCGGCGCTCTGCGAGTCCGTGATCGGGGCCGCGTTCCTGCATGTCGGGTACCGCGAGACCGCCGATGCGGTCGTGGAGGCCTTCAGCGAGCGCATCGAATTCGCCGAGCAGGGCCGCGTCGATCACAAGTCGGAACTGCAAGAACGCCTGGCACGTCAGGGGGCGTCCGTAAGCTACCGGCTGATGGAAGCAACCGGACCTCCGCACCGCCGCAGCTTCACCTCCGCCGCCCTGCTCGACGAGCAGATCATCGGCACGGGCGAAGGCCCCTCCAAGAAGGCCTCCGAGCAGGCCGCAGCGCAGGAAGCGCTGCTGCGCGTCGACGGCGAGGGCCGGCTGTGCACCTGAGCGCAATCCGCCTGCGCGGCTTCAAGTCGTTCCGCGAGCCGCTCGAGCTCCGCTTCGACGGCGGCGTCTCCGTCGTCGTCGGGCCGAACGGCTCGGGCAAGTCCAACATCGCCGATGCGCTGCAGTGGGCGATGGCCTCCCAGCCACCCCGGCAGCTGCGCGCACAGAGCGAGCAGGACGTGCTCTTCGCGGGCTCCGAGCAGCACGCGGCGAGCGGCGTCTGCGAGGTCGAGCTCCTGCTCGACAACTCCGACGGCCGTGTCGGCGTCCCCCGCAACGAGCTCTCGGTCATGCGTAGGCTCGATCGCTCGGGCGACAGCGACTACCTGCTCAATCGCCAGACCGTGCGGCGCCTCGACGTGCGCGACCTGCTCGCCGAGGCCGGTCTCGGGCGCGACCTGCACTGCATCATCGCCCAGGGCACGGTCGATCAGGTGCTGCTGGCGCGACCGGACGAGCGCCGTGGGCTGGTCGAGGAGGCCGCGGGACTGGGCAAGTTCAAGCGACGCAGGCAGCGCGCCGAGGCCAAGCTCGCACGTGTCGCCGCCGATCTCGAGCGCGCGGGGGACGTCGAGCGCGAGCTGCGGGCGCGCCTGCGCCCGCTCGAGCTGCAGGCCACCGCAGCCGAGCGCGCCGAGGTGCTCGGCCGGCAGATCGCCGAGGCCCGCCTGCGACTGCTCGCGTCTGCCCTGGCCGACACGCGCCGCGCGCGTGCCGAGCGCGAGAGCGAGCTGGCCGCCGCGCGTGCCGAGCGCGACGCCGCATCCGCCCGCCTGGCCGAGATCAGCGCGCGCCGCGCGCAGGCCGAGACCGAGCTGGCGCGCATCCTGGGCGAGCAGGAGCGGGCCGCGGCCCACGGCATCGCGCTGGCCACCGCTGCCGAGCGCCTGGCCTCGCGCCGGGAGGCCCTGGCGCAACGCCTGGGCGACGTGACGGCCGAGGCGGCGCGCGAGCGCGAGCTGGGCGATCGCCTTGCGGCCGAGGCCGCGTCGCTCGCCCTCCAGGCCGAGCGCGGCGGCCGAGGCCGCTGAGCGCCTGAGCGCGGCGGAGGCGTCGCTCGCGCCGATCGACGAGGCCGAGCTCGCGGGCGTCGCCGCACGTGCCGCCGAGAGCTCCGAGGCGGCGCTCTCGGCGCGCCGCACGGCGGCCGAGCTCACGGGTGCCGCCGCGCATGCCGAGGCCGCCCTGGCGGCGCAGCGCGCACGCGCCGCACAGGCCGTCGAGCGTGTCGAGGCGCTCGGTCGTGCCGCCGAGCGGGCGCGTGCCGAGCTCGCAGCGGCCGAGGCGGCACACGCCGGGGCCGCGCCTGCCGCGGAGGCGGCGCGCACGGGCCACGAGGGCGCGCTCGCGGCCGAGAGGGGCGCGCGCAGCGCGGTCGAGGACGAGCGCGGGCGGGCGCGAGAGGCACAGCGGCGCGCGGCCGAGGCCGCATCCGCCGCAGCGGCAGCCGCGGCCCGCAGCGACGCGCTCGCGGCAGCGGTCGAGCGTGCCGACGGCATCGCGCCATCGCTGGCCGAGCTCGTGCGCCGCGGGGCGACGCTGGCGCTCGCGCTGGTCGAGCCCGAGTCCGGCTACGAGCTGGCGGTCGCGGCGGCGCTCGAGCGCTGCGCTGCGCTGGCCTGTGCCGACGATCTGGCGACGGCGCTCGAGCTGCTCGCAGCGGCCGAGGCGCAGGGCGGGGCGCTGCACGTCGGGCGGCCCGCGGACGGCGAGTCGAAGGCGCCGTCCGGCGCGGTGCCGCTCGCGGCGCACGTGCGGCTGAGCGAGCGAGCGCCGGCGGGGCTCCTGAACGGCGTCTGGCTCGTGCCCGATGCAGCGGCGCTCTTGCACGTCGGCCGCGGCATCGCGGTCACGCGCGAGGGCTTCGGCTACGACGCCGACCGCGCCGTCGCCTTCCGCTCGGGTGCGAGCGGCGAGGCCGCACTGCTGCGGGCGCGCGGCGAGCTGGAAGGTGCACATGCCGCCGCGCAGGCGAGTGCCGCCGAGAGCGCGCTGCGGGAGGCCGAGGCGGCGGCGGCAGCAGCCCAGCTGGCGGAGCTGGAAGCCTCCGAGGCGGCCGGCGCCGAGGCGCTGGCGATGGCGCGCAGCGCTCTGCTGGCGGCCGAGAGCGCCGAGCGCGAGGCGATCGCGGCGCGTGAGCGCGCCGCCCGCGCCGCCGAGCGCGCCGAGCAGGAGCGCGACGAGGCCGTGCAGCAGGGCGCCGATCTGAAGGCCGCGATCGAGAGCGCCGAGCGCGACGCCGCCGAGCTGGGGCGCCAGGCGCAGGCCGCCGCCGAGTCGGCCGTGCGCGCCGATGCCGAGCACGCCGAGCTCGAGGCAGCGCGCAGTGCGCTGGCCGAGAGCGTGGCGCGCGCCCGCGCCGAGCGCGCGGCCGTCGCGGAGCGCGCGCAGCACGCGCGCCGTGAGCGCGACCGTCTCGTCGAGGCGCGCGCGTCGGCCGAGCGCAACGCCGGGCGCACACGCGAGCGCGGGGAGGCGCTGGCGGCGCTCGCGAGCGGTGCCGGGGCGGCCCTCGTCGCGGCGCTGGAGGCGTGCGGTGCGGCTGCCGAGCAGGCGCGGCGGCCGCTCCTGCAGCAGGCCGCCGAGCTCACGCGCAGCAGCGAGGCACTCACCACGGCACTGCGCGAGTGCGCGCATGACGAGGCCCAGCACGCGGGCGCCGAGCGCGATGCCGCCGCACGGGCGGGAGCGCTGGAGCGCGAGGCCGCGCACGCCGAGGAGCGCCTCGCCGAGCTACGCGCCCGCGCGGCCGAGCTCGCCGAGCAGCACGGCCTGGCCGCCGTGGATGCCGTCGAGCCGCTGCCGGCCGAGGAGCTCGCCGCACTCTCGGCGCGGGTCGAGCGGCTGGAGCGTCGCCGGGGCGAGCTGGGCGCGGTCAACCCGCTCGCCAAGCAGGAGCTCGAGGAGCAGCGCGAGCGCCTCGACGACGTGCGCACGCAGGTGGATGACCTGGCGGCGGCGATGCGCGAGCTCGAGCGCGTCATCCGCAGTCTCACGCGCGAGATCCGGGAGCGCTTCGCCGAGACCTTCGCCCAGGTGCAGGAGGGCTTCGACGAGGTCGTCCAGACGCTCTTCCCCGGTGGGCGCGGACGCTGCGTGCTGACGGAGCCCGAGCCCGTCGCAGAAGCCGAGGCGGCCGAGGGAGACGGAGAAGCTGCGGCCCCCGCCGAGCCGGGCGAGCCGCCCGAGCCCGGGGTGGAGCTGGAGATCCAGCCGGCCGGCAAGCGGCTGGCGTCCATGGGACTGCTCTCGGGCGGCGAGCGCTCACTCGGAGCACTGGCCTTCCTGTTCGCGCTGATGCTCGCGCGCCCTTCGCCGTTCTACGTGCTCGACGAGGTCGACGCGGCGCTCGACGACGCCAACATCTCGCGCTTCCTCGAGCTGATCGAGCGCTACCGCGAGCGCGCGCAGTTCATCATCATCTCCCACCAGCAGCTGACGATGGAGATCGCCGACGTCCTCTACGGCGTCTCGATGGCCGGCGACGGCGTCTCGACCGTGCTCTCGCGCCGCGCGCGCGAACCCGTGGGCGTGTAGATGTCCACGTGGAATGAGGTGCTGCAGGGCCTGGCGCCCGCGGCGGAGCGTCCCGCCGAGCCGGAGGAGCGCCGGCGTGGCTTCTTCTCGCGCCTGCGGGAGAATCTCGGGCGTTCCAGCCGTGCGCTCGCACAGGGCCTCAACGAGCTGGCCTTCGACCCCAATGACGCCGGCGTCTGGGAGCGGCTCGAGGAGCTGCTGATCGCCGCCGATGTCGGCGTGCCCGCGACGGTCGAGATCGTGCAGGCGCTCGAGGCCGAATCGGCCGCCGGGCGGCTGCACACGCCCGAGGAGCTGCGCGATGCGCTCCAGAAGATCATCGCCGACATGCTGGCCCTGCCGCTGGAGCGCCGCGCTCTCGACCTGCATGCCGAGCCCGCGGTGATTCTCGTGGTGGGCGTCAACGGCACCGGCAAGACGACCACGATCGGCAAGCTCGCCTACCAGCTGCACGAGGCCGGGGCCAGCGTCGTGATCGGCGCCGCCGACACCTTCCGCGCCGCGGCGGCCGAGCAGCTCGAGACCTGGGCGGGACGTGCGCAGGCCGATTTCGTCGGCTCCGCCAGCGGCTCCGATCCCGCAGCGGTGGCGTTCGACGCGGTCAGCGCCGGCGTCTCGCGCGGGCGGCGCGTCGTGATCGTCGACACGGCGGGCCGGCTGCACACCCAGGAGCACCTGATGGAGGAGCTCTCCAAGGTGCGGCGGGTGATCGCGCAGCGCCTGGACGGCGCACCGCACGAGACGCTGCTCACGATCGACGCGACGACGGGCCAGAACGGGCTGCAGCAGGCGCGCCTCTTCACGCAGGCCGCGGATGTCACCGGGCTCGTCCTGACGAAGCTCGACGGCAGCGCCAAGGGCGGCATCGCGATCGCCATCGCACACGAGCTCGGCATCCCGATCAAGCTGATCGGGATCGGCGAGGGACTCGAGGATCTGCGCCCCTTCGACGCCGAGGCGTTCGCACGCGCGCTGTTCGCCGAGTGAGGCCGCAACGTGCGGCGTGTATCATGCAGTGGTCAAAGTGGAGGCGTCACCCGTTTCCCACCCGCCGGTCAGAGAAGGTTCTGCGCCGCGCCGGGTCGTGTTTCAAGAGCACGCCGGGTGTCGCCCTGCGCATGAGAGGAGCAGGTTGAAGCATTCGGTGAAGCGCCAGTGAGGCCGCGCGGTGGCCAGGATGTGCGTCCGGCCGAGCCGCGCACCCGGGTCAACGAGACGATCCGTGTACCGCAGGTGCGGCTGATCGACGACGACGGATCGCAGATCGGCGTCAAGGCGCGAGACGAAGCTCTCGAGTACGCGTGGGCCAAGAACCTCGACCTCGTCGAGGTGGCGCCGGACGCGAACCCGCCCGTCTGCCGTGTCATGGACTACGGCAAGTACCGCTACGACCAGGAGCAGAAGCAGAAGCTGGCGCGCAAGCACCAGAGCACCATCACCATCAAGGAGATCAAGCTCCGGCCCAAGATCGACCCGCACGACTACGCCACCAAGAAGGGCCATGTCGTACGCTTCTTGCGCCAGCGCGACAAGGTCAAGGTCACGATCATGTTCCGCGGACGCGAGATGAGCCACCCAGAGCGCGGTAGAGCGCTGCTCGAACGGCTCGCAGAAGATGTCTCCGAACTCGGCGTGATCGAATCCGCGCCGATCCAGGACGGCCGCAACATGGTGATGCTCCTCGCTCCCGTCAGGGAGGTCACGACCAAGCCGGGCGCGAATGAAGCGCCGGCCGAGGGCGCAGAGCCCGAAGCCACCACCGAGCCCGAAGCAGCCACCGAGCCCGAAGCAGCGGCAGAGCCCGCCGCCCCGAAGCCCGCCAAGACTGCCAAGGCCAAGCCCGAAGCGGCAGCCGCCGCCCCCGAACCAGAACCGGAACCGACGAGCACCTGATGCCCAAGATGAAGACCCACTCCGGCGCCAAGAAGCGCTTCAAGCTGACCGGCAGCGGCAAGCTGACGCGCCGTCACGGCATGCGCTCGCACATCCTGGAGAAGAAGACGCCGAAGCGGAAGCGCGCCTTCCGTAGCGACCAGCCCGTCGCGCCCGCTGACGAGAAGCTCGTCAAGGGCCTGCTCCGGCTGCGCTGAGGGAGAGGAACACTCATGACCCGAGTCAAGCGATCCGTTCACGCGCGCAAGAAGCGCCGCAAGGTCCTCAATCAGGCCTCCGGGTACTGGGGCCTGAAGTCGAAGGTCTACAAGCGCGCGAAGGAGCAGGTCCAGCACAGCCTGCAGTACGCCTATCGCGACCGGCGCGTGCGCAAGCGCGACTTCCGCCGGCTGTGGATCGTCCGCATCAATGCGGCCGCGCGGCAGCACGGGCTCTCCTACAGCCAGCTCATCAACGGCCTCAAGCGCGCGGAGGTGACGGTCGACCGCAAGGTGCTGGCCGATCTCGCCGTGCACGAGCCGAAGACGTTCGCGGCCCTCGCCGAGCGCGCCAAGGCGGCCCTGCCGCAGTGACCCGCGTAAGTGTCCTGGCCAGACACTGGCGGGTGAGACTTCACGATCACCCGCACTCGTCGAACGCGCAGAAGGTGCGGTTCCTGCTCGGCGTGCTCGGTCTCGAGTACGAGCGGCGGACGGTGCCCTTCGGCGTGGAACGACCCGACTGGCACCTGGCGGTCAACCCGCTGGGCGGCATTCCGGCGCTGATCGACGGCGATCTGGCCCTCTCGGAGTCGAATGCGATCCTGCGCTACCTCGCAGGACGTGAGGGACGCACGGACCTGTTGCCCGTCGACCCGCGCGAGCGCGCGCCCGTCGACTGGGCGCTCGATGCCGTCGCGACGAGCCTGCGACCGGCCTGCCGCGAGATCGACGCGCCGGCCTACGGCTGGCGTCTGCGCCGTGGCATCGGAGCCGAGCCGCCGCAGCCCGCTGCGCTGCCCGCCGCGATCGCGAGCGTCGCACCGACGCTTGCGGCGCTCGGGCTGATGATCGGAGAAGGCGGCTACGCCTGCCACGGACGGCTGACGGTGGCCGACTGCGGCGCGATGCCGTCGCTCTGGCGCCTGCGGCATGCGGGGGCGCTCGACGGGCATCCCGAGTTGATGACGTGGGCCGAGACCGTCGGGGGCCATCCGGCCTGGGCGCCGGTGGCCGCCGAGAGCGGCATCCCGGCGTGATCACGAGCCGCACCAACGGCCGCGTCAAGGCCGCGCGTGCTCTCGGCGAGGCCAAGGAACGCCGCCGCACCGGGCTCTTCGTCGACGAGGGCGAGGACGCCCTGCGCGCCGCACTGGAATGCGGCATCGCGCCGGTCGAGGCCTTCGTCGACGACGACCTCGGCAGCGACCGCATCGCGGACGAGCTGAAAGCGGCGGGAACGACGGTCCTGCGCTGCACGACGCAGGTGCTGGAGGCGCTCTCGTCGCTCTCGCACACGAGCCGCGCGATCGGCGTCTTTCGTGCGAACGACCTCCCGCCGCTGACGAGCCCGGCCGACGAAGTCGGCCTGCACCTCTACGGCGTCTCCGACCCGGGCAACCTCGGCACGCTGCTGCGCAGCGCACAGGGCTTCGGCCCCGCCCACGTGGCACTGGCCGAAGGCTGCGCCGACCCGCTCTCGCCCCGGGCGGTGCGAGCGAGCATGGGCGCGCTCTACGCCGTCCCCGTCATCACGCTGCGGGAAGCACCGCCGCTCGCCACGATCGGCCTGGACGCCAGGGGCGAGCAGACGCTCGCCGAGCTGGGTCCCAAGGCCCCGATCGCCTTCGCCCTGGGCGGAGAACGCACGGGCCTGCCGGCCGGCCTCGAATTCGAAGCAGTCGCCCGGATCCCCCTGGCCGACGGAGCCGAGTCGCTCAACGTGGCGATCGCCGGCGCCCTGGCCCTGTACGAGCTCCGCCGCTAGCCCTCCTCCGTGCACGCCTGGGGTCTGACCCGCACGTGCGGGTCTGACCCGCAACGTGCGGGCCTGACCCCGAGCGTGCGGACCTACGCTCGCTTGCAGACGAAGACGTGATCGCCCGGCTGATCCGTCAGCGGCACGCCCTCGAAGCCCGCGTGGGAGGCGATGACCTTCAGGCCCGCCGCGGCGCAGAGATCGCGCCACTCGGCAGCGCTGCGCCATTCGAGGGTCATCGAGACGACCCGGCCGGGGAGGCGGACGTCGAGTTCGAGGCGGCGCTCGTCGGCGTCCCAGAGCGGGTGCTCGCTGATGCCCTCGCTGCGGGCGATCCAGCGGTCGTGGGTCGCGCGGATGTCGGCTGCGCTCGGCTCGAAGACGTCGAAGGCGAACTGTCCGCCCTCGGCCAGGAGCGAGCCGGCGGCGGTCAGGGCGCGCACGGCGCTCGTCGTCGCCCGTCAGGTGCATGAAGGTGCGGAACGGCGCCAGAACGCGGTCGCTCGCGGGCAGGGGCGGCGGGTGGAGGAGGTCGCCGACGATGAGCTCGAGACGATCGGCCACGCCGAAGCGCTGCGCTGTCCTGGCAGCCTGGGCAAGCATCGCGGGCGCCGCATCGAGGGCGATCACGTCGTGGCCGTGGCGCGCGAGCTCGACGGCGATGCGCCCGCTGCCCGCGCCCAGCTCGATGATCGGCCCGGCCGCGTCCTCGCACAGCAGGACGTAGAAGGCGATGTCGTGGTCGACCCCGGCGCACCAGCGATCGTAGAGCGGGCCGAGTTGCTCGTAGGGCTCACCGCCCGGTGCTGCTGCTCGTGCTCGCACACGCGGTAGAATGGCTGTTCCGGCGCCGACGGAGACGAGTAGGCGGGCGCCGTCCGGATGAGGGAGCGGGGCCGTGACTGAGAGCCCCCGCGCGGACGGCTCGCCGAAGTTCACCTCCCGAGCCGGACGGGACGCCGCCGAGCGGCGGGAAGCGAGAGGCGCCGCCACGGCGCAAGCAGGGTGGTACCGCGGGGGAGTCTCCCTCGTCCCTGCATCGACGCAGGGATGTCCATGGAGGACGCGGCCAGCCTGGAACGACAGGGGCGCGAGCAGCTCGAGCGAGCCACCACGGCTGCGGAGCTCGAGGACGCACGCGTCGAGGTGCTCGGACGCTCGAGCGCGCTCACGCTCGCGCTGCGCGAGCTCGGCGAGCTGCCCGCGGAGCTGCGCGGGGCGCGCGGCCAGGACCTGAACCGCGTCCGCAGCGCGCTGGAAGCGCTGCACGGCCGCCTGCGCGAGCGGCTCGAGTCGCTGGAGCTCGATGCCGCGCTGGGCGCGGAGGCGGTCGACGTCACGCTGCCGGGCGACCCGGTGCCGCGTGGCACGGCGCACCTGCTGACGCAGGTCCAGCGCGAGATCGAGGACGTCTTCGTCGGGCTCGGATTCCGCATCGCCGAGGGGCCCGAGGTCGAGCTCGAGTACTACAACTTCACCGCCCTCAACACGCCAGACGACCACCCGTCGAAGGCCGAGTCGGACACGCTCTGGATCGCGCCCGGCGTGTGCCTGCGCACGCAGACCTCACCGGTGCAGGTGCGCGTGATGGAATCGCAGCCCCCGCCGGTGTACGTGATCTGCCCGGGCCGCGTGTACCGTCGCGACGCGCTCGACGCCACCCATTCGCCGATGTTCCAGCAGGTCGAGGGCCTCGCCGTCGACCGCGGGCTCTCGCTTGCGCACCTCAAGGGGACGCTCGAGCACTTCGCGCGCGCTCTCTTCGGGCCGGCCCGCGAGATCCGCCTCCGCGCCCACTACTTCCCGTTCACCGAGCCGAGCGTCGAGCTCGACGTCTCCTGCTTCCTGTGCGGCGGCAAGGGGTGCCGCGTTTGCAAGGACGAGGGCTGGATCGAGATCCTCGGCGCGGGCATGGTCGACCCGAACGTGTTCGGCTTCGTGAACGGCTACGACCCGGAGGTCGTGAGCGGCTGGGCGTTCGGCATGGGCATCGAGCGCGTGGCGATGCTCAAGTACGGCATCCCGCATGTCAAGAGCTTCTACGACAACGACGTGCGCTTCCTCGAGCAGTTCCGGGGGGCCGTGCGATGAAGGTTCCGCTGCAATGGCTCGGCGACCACCTCGCGGAGCTGCCGCCGCTGGAGGACCTCGTCGCGCAGCTCTCCCTCGCGGGGGACAAGGTCGAGGGCATCGAGCGGCGCGGCCTGCCGGCCGTGGACGGCGTCGAGGAGCTGATCGTCGCCGGGCTCGTGGTGGAGGCCGGCAAGCACCCCAACGCGGACCGCCTGCAGCTCACGCGGGTCGACGTGGGGGAGGGCGAGCCGCGCCAGATCGTGTGCGGCGCCTGGAACTTCGGCGCCGGCGACACCGTCGCCGTCGCGCTGCCGGGAACGGTGCTGCTCGACGGCCGCCGCATCCAGCGCTCGAAGCTGCGCGGTGAGACGTCCGACGGCATGATCCTGTCCGAGCGCGAGCTCGACATCTCGCCCGAGGGCGAGGGGATCATGGTGCTCGGCGAAGGCTGGCGAGCGGGCGAGCCGCTGGGCTCGCGCGTGCCGCTCGCCCACGACGTGCTCGAGCTCGAGGTCACCTCCAACCGCGCCGATCTCCTGTCCATGCGGGGCGTCGCACGCGACGTGCACGCGATCTTCGGCATCGAGTTGACGCCGCTCGACGACACGGAGCCCCCGGCGCTCGGCGATCGCCTCACGGGCGACTGGATCAAGATCGCGATCGAGGACGAGGATCTCTGCCCGCGCTTCATGGCGCGCGTCTTCCAGGACGTCACGGTCGGCCCCTCGCCGCTCTGGCTCAAGGCGCGCCTGCAGGCCGCGGGCATGCGCCCGATCTCGAACGTCGTCGACATCACGAACTACGTGATGCACGACCTCGGCAGCCCGCTGCACGCCTACGACCACGCGCGCATCCGCGGCGCCCGGCTGACGGCGCGGCGAGCGCGCGCCGGCGAGAGGATCCGCACGCTCGACGGGCAGGAGCGCGAGCTGGACTCCTCGATGCTCGTGATCGCCGATTCCGAGGGCCCGCAGGCGATCGGCGGCATCATGGGCGGCGCCGAATCCGAGGTGAGCGAGAACTCGCGCACCGTCGTCCTGGAGGCCGCCAACTTCACCCGCAGCCAGGTGCTGCGCACATCGCAGACGCTCGGCCTGCGCACCGACGGCTCGAACCGCTGGGAGAAGGGCGTCGATCCGCACCGGGCCCCTGCCGCTTCCCGCGCCGCCGCGCGCATGCTGGTCGAGATCTGCGGCGCGCACATGACGCCGCGTCCCATCGACGTCTGCAGCGACCTGCCGCCGCGCGCGCTGTTGCGCGTGCGCATGGAGCGCGTGGCCCACATCACCGCCCTCGAGGTATCGCTTGCGAGAGCGGTGGAGATCCTCGACCGCCTCGGCTTCGATCCACGCGCCGGGCAGGGCACGATCGACGTGCGCGTGCCGCCGCCACGCTTTCTCGATGTCACGCGCGAGATCGACGCGATCGAGGAGATCGCACGCATCTACGGCCTCGAGCACGTGCCGTCGCTCCTGTCGGTCGGGTCCGGCGGCGGCCTCACGGCAGCACAGCGCGTGCGCCGAACGGTTGCCGATGCCTGCCTGGGCGCCGGGCTGACCGAGGCGCAGACGCTCTCCTACGTACCGGCCGACACGCCGGATCGCCTCGGCCTCACCGCGGACGACCCCCGGCGCGAGATGGTGGCGGTCGCCAATCCGCTCTCGCAGGAACACTCGCACCTGCGCACGCTGCTCCTGCCGAGCCTGCTCGAGGCGCTCGCGCGCAACGCCGCCTGGGGCCGCGACGATCTCGCGTTGTTCGAGATCGCGCACACCTACCATCCCACGGGCGAGCAGCTCCCACGCGAGCCCTGGACGTTCAGCGCCGTGATGCGCGGGCGCCTCGGCGGCGCCGCCTGGCGGCGAGCCGGTGAGCCGGCCTCGTTCTTCCTCGGCAAGGGCGTCCTGGAGTCGATCCTCGGCGCCGTCGGCGTGACCTGCCGCGTCGTGGCGATGCCGAGCGGCCACGATCCCTTCCTGCATCCCGGGCGCAAGGGATTCGTCCAGGTACCCGGCGAGCAGGCGCTCGGCTTCGTGGGCGAGCTGCACCCGCTGACTGCGCGGCGCTACGGCTTCGACGATCCGGTCGTGTGCATGGAGCTCGACCTCGACCGGCTGTGCGAGCGCCTCGGCGACTCGCCGCGCGCGCTGCCGCTGTCGGAGTTCCCGCCGCTGCGGCAGGACATCGCGGTCGTCGTCCCGGACGAGCATCCGGCGAGCGACGTGCTGGCGGCCGCGCGCACGGCGGGTGGCGAGTTGCTCAGCGACGCGCAGGTCTTCGACGTCTGGCGCGATGCCGAGGCGCTCGGCCCGGGCCGGCGGTCGCTCGCGCTGCGGCTGACGTTCCAGGCACAGGACCGCACGCTCTCCGATGAGGAGGTGCGGCCGTACCGCGAGGCGATCGTCGCGCACCTGAGCGAGGCCGTCGGGGCCGAGCTACGCTCCTGAGGCCATGAAGGTCCTGCCGCCCTACGACGAATGGCGCGCAACGCGAGACACGCTGCACGCGCATTCGCAGGTGCTCGGCAAGCTGGCGGTGGCACTCGCGCCGCCCGAGCCGCAGCTCCAGCACGCGGCCCTGCGCCTCACGGCCCGCGGCTTCGAGACGCAGCCGCTGCCGGTGCCCGGCGGCGCCATGGTCGTTTCGCTCGATCTCCACGGCTATGCGGCGGTCGCCGAGCACAGCGACGGCCGCGTCGAGCGCGTCCCGCTCACGCCCGACCGAGCGGTCGGCGAGGTCACGCGCGACCTCCTGGCCGCGGTGCGCCGGCTCGCCGGCGCGGTGGAGATCAACATGACGCCGCAGGAAGTGGACTGGTCGCAGCCGCTCGACGAGGACGACGAGCACGCGACCTTCGATCCCGCGGCCGTGGACGCGTACCTCGCTGCGGCCACGGGTGCGGCACAGGTTCTCGCGGCCACGCGCGCGCCCTACCGCGGTCGCTCGACGCCCGTAAACGCGTGGTGGGGATCGTTCGACCTTGCCGTGAGCCTGTTCTCGGGCGTGGAAGTGGAGCCTCCGGCGGGCGGTTTCATCATGCGCAACGCCGGCGATGCCGAGCAGATCGAGATCGGCTGGTGGCCCGGGGATGCGCGCTATCCGAAGGCGGCGTTCTTCGCATATGCCTTCCCGTCGCCCGAGGGGTTCGAGAACGCCGCGCTCTCGCCGGAGGCCGCCCGCTGGGACGCCGATCTGGGCGAGTTCATCCTCGACTCCGACGGCATCGACGACGCCCTCGCGCTGCAGTTCGCGCAATCCGCCGTGCGGCATGCGTGCGCGGCGTGCGGATGGGACCCGGCCCTGGCGGCCAGTGCCTTTACGAGCCCTATACGGCGCTGATGCCGGAGACCGTGTGCCCGGCCGGGCAGGTGCACGTGTAGGCGAGCAGCATCTCGTCGGCCTGATGTTGAACGCCGTCGACCTCGTAGGCCGCTCCGCAGGCCGTGCAGAAGGCCGGGGGCTTGCCACGCAGGGCATCGGCGCAGTTGGGGCAGGTCGTGGCCGTGTGGCGCGTCGTGACCAGCCGGCCGCCCGCGAACTCGTGGCGCTCGGCGCCGACGGGTGCGAGCGCCGTGCCACAGGCGCCGCAGAAGGCGGGCTCGTGCGCGCGCTCGACGCCGCAGACGATGTCGGCCGCGACCGTCGTGCGGGCGTCGGAGTCGGCCTCGATGCCCTCGATCTCGCCGTCCAGCGAGATCACGGCGCGCCGCTCGTTGACGCGGCCGAAGCGCACCAGCGCCATGGCGAAGATGCGGCCGTCGAGCGCGGCGTCGGGGCCGGGCACGTCGAGCAGCAGCTCGCTGCACGAGAGATCGCCGGGATCGCTGCCGGGCAGCCAGCCGGTGACGTGCAGCAGGTGCGGCCCGCCGTGTGCCGTGAGTGCGAAGGCGATGCCGTCGGCGTCACCGGCCGTGCCCGGGCGCCAGACGATGCGGCCGCTGCCGAGATCGACCTCGTCGCCGCCGATGCGAAGGAAGGACGCCAAGGGACGAGCGCCCGGGGGGCGCCTACGCGGGGCCCTGCGTTGCGACGGGCTGCATGGACTCGGTGCGCCCGAGTAACGCGAGCGAGCCGCCGATCGCCTCGGTGTCGAGCTGGCCGAGCCGCGTGCGCACGAGACCCGGATAGGCCCCGTAGCCGAAGTGCGCGGCGGCCTGGAAGCGCAGGATGCCGATGCGGTAGTCGTCGTCCCTGCGCCACGGGTTGAGCGGCCCGAGTACGACGCACGCGCGCTCGGTGCGCGTGTCATCCGCAAGGCGCAATTCGACGCGGAGCTGTGACCAGTCTCCGGGCTGCTCGGAGAGGATCGCGTCCCATTGCTCCGCGAGGGGCGTCACGCCGGTCATCGTAGATGATCCGGGTCGGTGCGGCGAAGCGTTTGCGCCTGCTACGTTGGCCCGGCAAGCGATCTGAGAGGAACCCAGCATGGAGTGCGATCTCGTCGTCCTCGGCTCAGGGCCGGGCGGCTATCCAGCGGCGATCCGCGCGGCGCAGCTGGGTGCGTCGGTCGTGATAGTCGAGCAGGCCGAGACGGTCGGCGGGACCTGCCTCAACGTCGGCTGCATTCCGACGAAGGCGATGGTCCAGTCCGCGCACGCCTACAACGACGCGCAGGGGCACTTCGCACAGCTCGGCGTGCGGGTCGGCAACGTCGATCTCGACTTCGAGCAGGTGCAGAGCAACCGCCGCGGCATCGTGGACGGGGTCGTCAAGGGCCTCGCGGGGCTGCTCAAGGCCGACGGCGTCCAGGTCGTCAAGGGACGCGGGAGCTTCACGGGTCCGAACACGCTCGCCGTCGAGGGCGGCGAGGACATCCAGTTCAAGAGCGCCGTCATCGCGACGGGCTCGCGCTCGGCCTCCCCGCCGATTCCGGGCATCGACCACCCGCGCTGCATCAACTCGACGGGCGCGCTCGAGCTGGACGCGGTGCCGCGCCGCCTGGCCGTGCTCGGAGGCGGCGTGATCGGGGTCGAGTTCGCGTCCATCTACGCGCAGTTCGGCTCGGCGGTCACGGTCATCGAGATGCTCCCGAACCTGATCGGGAACGAGGACGCCGATGCGGTCGCCGCCCTCCAGCGCGCCTTCCGGCGCCGCGGCATCGCCGTCGAGCTCGGCGCGCGCGCGACCGGGATCACGGAGCGCGACGGCGATCTCGCCCTCGCCTATTCGGCGGGCGACGACACCAAGGAACTGCTCGCCGACATCATCCTCGTCGCCACAGGACGCGTGGCCAACGTCGAGGACATCGGCCTCGAGAGCGCCGGTGTCACCGCCGAACCACGCCGCATCCCCGTCGATTCGCACATGCGCACCAACGTGCCGCACATCTATGCCGTGGGCGACGTCGCTGCCAACTGGCAGCTGGCGCACACCGCCTTCCGCGAGGGTGAGATCGCCGCGGAGAATGCGCTCGGGCACGCATCCGAGATCGACTACCGCTCGACGCCGCGCTGCGTCTACACCGACCCGGAGATCGCCTCGGTGGGTCTCTCCGAGGCGCAGGCCCGCGAACTGCACGGCGAGCACGTCGTCGTCGGCACGATGCCGTACGCGGCCATCGCCCGCGCTGCGATGTACGGCGACCGCACCGGCTTCGTCAAGGTGATCGGCGAGTCGCGCTACGGCGAGCTGCTCGGCATGGTGGCCGTCGGCACGCAGGCCACCGAGCTGATCGAGGCCGGGGTGGTGGCGATCGAGGCCGAGGCCACGCTCGAGACGGTCGGCGATTCCATCGCCGCGCACCCGACGCTCGGCGAGGCGACCAAGGAAGCCGCGCTCGTCGCACTCGGCCGCCCGCTGCACATCCCGGCCAAGCGGTAGACGATGCGCGCCACGCGCTACCTCTTGCCGACGCTGCGCGACGCCCCGGGCGACGCCGTGGCCGAGAGCCACAAGCTGCTCGTGCGCGCGGGCATGGTCAAGCAGGTGGGGTCCGGCCTGTGGACCTGGCTGCCGCTCGGCTGGCGGGTGAAGAAGCGCGTGCAGGAGATCATCCGCGAGGAGATGAATCGCATCGGCGGGCAGGAGATGCTCATGCCCGTCATGCACCCGGCGGAGATCTGGAAGCGCTCCGGGCGCTACGACGTGGACGTCGTCTTCCGGCTGCGCGATCGCTCCGAGCGCGACCTCGTGCTGGCGATCACGCACGAGGAGATCGTCGCGCTGCACGCCTCGCAGATGATCCGCAGCTATCGCGACCTGCCGCAGATCTGGTACCACATCCAGCTCAAGGAGCGCGACGAGCCGCGGGCCTCGGGCGGCGTCCTGCGCACCCGCGAGTTCACGATGAAGGACTCCTACACGCTCGATCGCGACGCAGCCGGGCTCGACGCGCAATACGCCAAGCACGAGGAGGCGTACGACCGCATCTACCGGCGCTGCGGTCTCGAGTTCTTCAAGGTCGAGTCCGACACGGGCGTCATGGGCGGCACGGGGGCCCACGAGTACATGGCGCCTTCCAGCGCGGGCGAGGATCGCGTCGCGCGCTGCAGCAAGTGCGACTACGCCGCCAACGTCGAGATGGCCGTGTCGCGTCTGGAGCCACCCGCCTTCCCGCCCAGCGCTCCCGTGGCCGAGGTCGAGACGCCCAACGTGGCGACGATCGATGAGCTGGCAGCGTTCCTGGGCATCGATCCGCGCACGACGGGCAAGGCCATGCCGGTCGTGACGGCCGACGGAGACGTCTGGCTCGCGCTCGTGCGCGGCGACCGCCGCCTGCACGAGCTCAAACTGGGCAAGGCGCTGCGGCAGGCCACCGAGCCGGCCACGGCGGAGCAGATCGAGTCCGCCTTCGGCGCCAGTCCGGGGTCGATCGGGCCGGTCGGCATCAAGCCCGGCTCGATCGGCGGGATCATCGCCGACGAGACCCTGCGCGAAGGCTCCTGGGTGACCGGCGCCAACCGCACGGGCTGGCATCTCACCGGCGTCGAGGCCGGCCGCGATTTCGAGGCCGTCTTCGCGGATATCCACGAGGTCGAGGACGGCGACCCCTGCGCGTTCTGCGACGGCGTCCTGACGATCGAGCCGATGATCGAGATCGGCAACATCTTCAAGCTCGGCACGCGCTACAGCGAGGTCATGGGCGCCATGTACCTCGATGAGAATGGCAACGAGCAGCCGATCGTGATGGGCAGCTACGGCATCGGGCCGGCGCGCATCGCGGCCGCCGCCATCGAGCAGTCGTTCGACGAGCACGGCTGCATCTGGCCGGCGCCCATCGCGCCCTTCGACGTCTGGATGGTCGCGATCGGCGACGAGGCGCCCGAGCACGCCGACCGCCTCGCCGAGCAACTCGAGGCGCTGGGATTGACGGCCATGGTCGACGACCGCGACGTCAGCCCGGGCTCGCGCTTCGCCGACGCCGACCTGATCGGCGCCCCGCTGCGGGTGACCGTCGGCAAGCGCACCGTCAGCGACGGCACGGTCGACGTCCGCCTGCGGCACAACGGCGAGTCCGAGACCGTCCCGCTCGCCGAGGCGGCAGACCGCATCGCGGCCTTGCACGCCAACTTGATGCCCAGCGTCTCGCCCTGACGTGGCAGACTGAGCCGGTGAGCGCCATTCAGCACTCGTCAGTCGCCGTCGACCGGGAGACTGCGGAGCGCCTGCTGCGCAAGATGCTGCTGATCCGGCGCTTCGAGGAGCGCACCGAGGAGCAGTACACGCGCGCGCGCATCGGCGGCTACTGCCACCTCGCGATCGGCGAGGAGGCGGCGAACGTCGGCGCGATCGAGCCGATGGCGCCTGGCGACTACGTGCTCGCCAGCTATCGCGACCACGGCACCGCGCTGGCAGTCGGCTCCGAGCCCCACCGCGTCATGGCCGAGCTGTTCGGCAAGGCCACGGGTGTCGCAGGCGGCTACGGCGGCTCGATGCACCTGCTCGACGTCGAGCGGCACTTCCTGGGCGGCTGGGGCATCGTCGGCGGCCAGCTCCCGATCGCGGTCGGCGTCGCGCTGGCACTGGACTACGAGAGCAAGCCCAACGCGGTGCTCGTGCAGCTCGGCGAGGGCGCGACGAACATCGGCGCCTTCCACGAGTCGCTCAACCTGGCCGCGATCTGGCACCTCCCGATCGTCTTCCAGGTGATCAACAACCGCTACGGCATGGGCACGTCCGTCGAGGCGGCGTCCGCCGAGCCCGAGCAGTGGAAGCGCGCCGCGGCCTACCGCATGCACGGAGAGCGCGTGGACGGCAACGACCTGCTGGCGGTGATGGAGGCCTCCGACCGCCTGCTGCGGCGCGCGCGCGAGGAGCGCGCGCCGGCGCTGCTCGAGACGACGACCTACCGCTTCCGCGGGCACTCCGTGGCCGACGCGGGCAAGGTCTACCGTGCGCCCGAGGAAGTCGCCGAGGCGCGCAAGCACGATCCGATCGATCGCTTCGTGGCGCAGCAGAACATCGACGCCGAGGCGGTCAACCGCATTCGCGCCGAGGTGAACGCGGAGATCGATGCAGCCATCCGCCAGGCCGCCGCCGACCCCGCGCCCGATCCGGCCAACCTCTTCGACAACGTCTACGGCGACCCGAGCTGGCGCGAGCAGTTCGCGCCGATGGCCCGTGGCGGCCCGTTCGGTGAGCGGGAGGGGACGCGTTCATGGCGGGCGTGACCTACCGCGAGGCCCTGCGGCGAGCGCTGGACGAGGAGCTCGGCCGTGACGAGCGCGTCTTCCTGATGGGCGAGGAGATCGGCCGTTTCGAGGGCTCCTACAAGGTCACGGCGGGCCTCTACGCGAAGTACGGCGCGCGCCGCGTGCGCGAGACGCCGATCGCCGAGGAGGGCTTCGTGGGCGCCGGCGTGGGTGCGGCGATGCTCGGTCTGCGGCCCGTCGTCGAGATCATGACGATCAACTTCATCCTGGTGGCCATGGACATGGTCGTGAACCACGCCGCCAAGGTGCGTCAGATGTTCGGCGGCAAGGTCGGCGTGCCGCTCGTGATCCGCACACCCGCGGGAGCCGGCGCGCAGTTGACCGCGCAGCACTCGCAGAGCCTCGAGGTGATGTTCGCGCACACGCCCGGCCTCAAGGTCGTGGCGCCGTCGACGCCGCTCGACGCCTACGGGCTGCTCAAGACGGCGATTCGCGACGACGACCCGGTGCTGTTCGTCGAGAACCTCGTGCTCTACAACGTGAGCGGCGCGCTGCCCGAGCCGGGCGACGATTTCACGGTGCCGATCGGCCGCGCGCAGGTGGTGCGCGAGGGGCGCGACCTGACGATCGTCGCGCACAGCTACACGGTGCGCCGCGCCTTGACCGTCGCCGACCGCCTTTCCCAACATGGCATCGAGGTCGAGGTGGTCGACCTGCGCTCGCTGCGGCCGCTGGACGCCGAGACGATCTGCTCAAGCGTCGCCAAGACGTCGCGCGCGCTCGTGGCCGAGGAAGGCTGGGCGACGTACGGCGTGGGTGCCGAGGTTGCGGCGCGGATCTCGCGCGAGTGCTTCGACGACCTCGATGCGCCCGTCGAGCGCGTGGGCGGCGCCGAGGCGCCGATGCCGTACGCGAAGCCGCTCGAGCTCGCTGCGCTGACGCTCGAGGACAAGATCGAGAAGGCTGCGCGCGGCCTCCTCGCCGATTGCGGATTGCTGCAGGAGGCCTAGGCCGTGGAAGAAATCGTCATGCCGAGGCTGTCGGACACGATGGAGCGGGGCACGATCGCCCGCTGGCTCGTGCACGAGGGCGATACCGTCAAGGAAGGCGACATCCTCGCCGAGATCGAGACGGACAAGGCCACGATGGAGCTGTCGGCCTACGACGAGGGCGTGCTGCTGCGCATCCTGGTGCAGGACGGCGAGTCTGCCGAGCTCGGAGCTCCGATCGCCGTCGTCGGTGCGCCCGGCGAGGATGCCTCGGGCTTCTCCGCCGCTGCAGTGGATGAGGCGGTGGCCGCCGAGGCGAGCGCCGAGGCCCAGCCGGCAGGCGGCAATGCCGCGACCGCCGTGGCCGCGCCGGCAGCGCCCACCGCGCCGGGCGCAAGCGACCTCAAGGCGAGCCCGGTCGCGCGCCGCATCGCCTCCGACGCCGGCTTCGACCTGCGCGTCCTGGCGGGCAAGGGCAGCGGCCCGGATGGCCGGATCGTGCGCGTCGACGTCGAGAGGGCGCTGGCCGGCGGCACGCCCGCGCCGGCTCCCCCGGCGGCCGCGGCCGCCGCACCCGAGACGGCTCCGTCCGCGGCTCCCGCGCCCGCGCCGGCACCGGCGCGCGCCCCGGCCCCGGCGGGCGGAACCGTCATCGACCCGAGCCCGATGCTGCGCGCCGTCGCGCGCCGCATGAGCGAGTCCAAGTCGCAGGTGCCGCACTTCTATCTGCAATGCGAGATCGACATGGGCAAGGCGCTCGCGCTGCGCGAGGAGCTCAACGCCGAGCTCGCCGAGACGGGTGTGAAGCTCACGGTGAACGACCTGATCGTGCGCGCCTCGGCGCTGGCGCTGCGCGATCATCCGCAGTTCCACCGCTCGTGGATCGACGGCAAGCTGCACCAGCACGGCGGGGCGCACGTCGGGATCGCCGTCGCCCTCGACGAGGGACTGATCGTCCCCGTGATCCGCGACGCCGACTCGCTGCCGCTGCGCGAGCTGGCCGTCGTGGCGCGCGATCTGGTCGCGCGGGCACGCTCCGGCTCGCTCAAGCAGAACGAGATCGAGGGCGGCACCTTCAGCGTCTCGAACCTCGGCATGCTCGGCATCACGAGCTTCCAGGCGATCATCAACCCGCCCGAGCCGGGCATCCTCGCCGTCGGCAGCGTGGTGGAGCGCGCGCTCGGCGTCGGCGGCCAGGTCACGGTGCGGCCGATGATGACCGTCAACCTCTCGGTCGACCACCGCGCGGCCTCGGGAGCCGACGGCGCCCGCCTGCTGCAGACGGTCACGCGGTACCTGGAGCACCCGCTGCTCCTGCTCGTCTAGGGTCGAGGCCGTGGAACTCGCCGATCTCATGAATACGAGTGTGCTGTCCGTGACCCCGGACACGACGCTGGCCGAAGCCGCGCACCGCATGGTCGATCACGACACCGGTGCCGCCTGCGTGATCGACGGCGACAAGCTGATGGGCGTGATCAGCGAGCGCGATCTCCTGCGCGTGCTCGCGCAGGGCTTCGACCCCGAGCTCAAGGTGCGCGATCGCATGGTCGCCCACGTGCTCACGGCCTCGGCCACGACGGGCCTTCCGGAGGCCATGGCGATCATGGTCGACGGGCACTTCCGGCATCTGCCGGTGGTCGATCACGGCCGTGTCATCGGCATGGTCTCGATGCGCGACCTGATGGCCTGGGCCGCCTTGCGCCTACGTCACGGGACGGGCGATCACGAGGACGATCCGGTGGACACCGCCGAGCTGGTCGCCACGATCAACCGCATGCGCACCGGCGCGGGATAGCTCAGCCGTAACCGAGCTCGGAGATCCGCTCCTCACCGAAGCCGAAGAGGTGCGCCAGCTCGTGCGCCACGGTGATCTGCACCTCGCGCCGCAGCTCGGCCGGGTCGTCACCGAAATCCTCCTCCAGCGGCCGGCGGAAGAGCGTGATCACCGGCGGCAGCTGCCCGACCGGGTCATCTCCCAACGCGGGACCGTCGAAGAGCGCGTAGGTGTCCTCGTATCCGCGCGGCGGGCGCTCGTCGATCTGCACGCTGATGCGCGCCAGATACGGCGCAAGCCAGCCGGGCAGCGCGTCGAGCGCATCGCGCACGAGCTCCTCGAAGTCGGCGGGGTCGGCGGCGGCCACGGCCACAGGCTACGCGTCGGAATGCCCCGCCTCCCGGGACATCGGGAACGCGGGGCTATACTGGCCGGCGAACGGGGCGTAGCGCAGTCTGGTAGCGCACCCGGCTGGGGGCCGGGCGGTCGGAGGTTCAAATCCTCTCGCCCCGATCGGTGAAAGGCCCGCTTTTGCGGGTCTTTCGCGTTCTCTCGAGTAGCCCAGGCGGGCGCCGTGGTTTTATCGTGGTTCTAAAGTGCTCCTCGCAGGTCGCCCTGATGCGGCGGGAATAGGGTCCGATGCGAGTTCACAGAGCATCCTTCCTAGGAAGCTATCCCGTTGGGTAGCGCAAGCCGAGCGAGGTCAGCGCGTAGTGCGCGCGGATCTTGTGCTCCGGCTCTCGCAGCTCGACGAGTCGGACGGCTTCGAGTTGAGCCCATATCGGATCATCATTCGGAACGCGGCACAGCCCGGCTCTGGCGTCCCGCAGCACACCAAGTGCCGCCTCGTTCAGACGTAGGGGGTTGTGCGCTCGATCACATCAGCCCGAGGGACGACGAGCGGTTCATCGCGGTCAAGTTGGCGGGCGTTCGTGCGGGGCGAGTTCACTACGCCGAAGAGCGTGCGGGGGACCAGCGGATCCACGCGCACTGAGAGCATCGCGCAACCAGCGCGACGGAGCCCGCGTGCCTTAGTTCGGGCACGTTGTGGTACGGAGGGTTCGAATCGTGTCTGTCACCCCTACAATGGCGATGCGCGCGCCACTCTGACCAAGCCCCCGTCCTGGTGACCACGCACTGAACCACGGGTTCACGACACGCTCCGGAGGCGGTCGAATTGGGGATTCACGTGCCTGGATGGGCAGCGGGCGGTCACACGCAGTCGGTCAGGCACGGCGTCGTGCGACGGACGTTCCAGGTCACCCGGGTGAGTTTCGACGCCAGAGATAGCCGACCGTTCCTGTCGTGGAACAGGCTGCAGCCGGAGTACGAGCGGGCGATGTGCAATTTCGCCGATCGACTCCCGGACAGCGTCAACCACCAAGGGGAAAAGAATGAGTGCTGAAAAATCGCTAGATGAGCTCGGCCCGGTCGACTACGTCATCGTCGAGTTCCCGGCCGGAGCGAGCAGCTTCACCGGCGAGATGGCGAAGGAGCTTCTGGCACTGGTCGAGGCCGGAACGATCCGCGTCATTGACGTGCTGATCCTCCAAAAGGACAAGGACGGCTCCGTCGAAGCGATGGAGCTCTCCGACATCGAAGAACTCGGCGAGCTGCAGGTGCTCGAGGCGGAGCTCGCGGAACTCTTGGCAGAGGATGACGTCTCGAACCTCGCCGCCGCGATGGAGCCCGGTAGCACTGCCGGCGTGCTGATCTACGAGAACCTCTGGGCGGCCCCGTTCGCTTCCGCGGCACGGCGCTCAGGCGGCCAGTTGATCGCCAACGGTCGCATTCCCATCCAGGCCATCATCGCCTCGATCGAGGCTGATGAGGCGCACGCAACCGAAGGAGCTTGAACATGCCTCTAGGCCCAGGACGTGTGGGACGAGTCGGAGTCATCGGCCACCCGGTGGCCAAAACAGCGGTCGTGGCGAAAGCCGTCTCGCCAGGCCCCTCGCCTGTAGCGAAGACCGCAGTCGTCGCGGCGGCTGTGACCCCCGGTCGCGGCCGCCGTCGGATCTGACGCCACCAACGTGCCTCCCACCCTCCCCCGCAAACGCTTCGGCTGTGGGGAGAGGGTGGATGAGGTCCCCTAGCTCGGACGGCGCATGGAATGGTCTCTCGCAGTAGTCGCTCTGGCGTTGATCGCCTTCGGCGTCGTTTCCCGTCGGGTCAATGGCACTCCGGTGACGCCGGCGATCATCTTCGTCGGCATCGGGCTGCTCGTCGGGACGCAGGCGCTCGATCTCGTTAGCGCCTCACCGACAGGGGAGGCAGTCAAGCTGCTCGCTGAGGCGACGCTCACGGTGGTGTTGTTCGCGGACGCCTCACGTATCGATTTACGGACGCTTCGGCGCGAGTACGCCGTGCCTGCCCGCTTGCTCGGCTTCGGACTGCCGGCGACGATCGCGCTCGGAGCGTTGCTCGCGGCGGCGCTCTTCGACGCACTGTCTGTTCCGGAGGCGCTCGTCCTCGCGGTGCTGCTCGCTCCAACCGACGCAGCGCTCGGCCAGGCGGTCGTGACGGAGCCCAGGCTCCCGTCTCGCATCCGCCAGGGGTTGAATGTGGAAAGCGGTCTCAACGACGGTATCTGCGTGCCGCTGCTCTTCATCGTGCTTGCCATCGCCGAGGCAGATGCCGGTGACTTCGGAGCGGCGCACGCAGTACGGCTGGTGGTCGAGGAGATCGGATGGGGGATCGCCGGAGGCGTGCTGGCAGGCGTCGTAACAGCACTTGCAGTCACCTATGGCAGTCGCCACAAGCTGATCGAGCCAACCTGGCTTCAGATCCTGCCGGTCGCGGGGGCTGCACTCTCGTACGGCATCGCCGCACCGCTCGGCGGCTCGGGATTCATCGCTGCATTCGTGGCCGGCATGACCTTCGCAGCGCTCCGCCGTCCCACGGAGGAAGCTGAGCTCACGTTCCTTACCGACGAGCTCGGCGAGCTCTTGAACGGCGTGACGCTGCTCGTCTTCGGAGCAGTTCTGCTTGGGCCGGCGCTCAGCGACCTCGACTGGCGCATCGGCCTGTACGCGGTCGCAAGCCTGACCGTGGTGCGCATGCTGCCGGTTGCGCTCGCGATGCTGGGCACAGGCGCACGACGCCCGACGATCGCGTTCCTGGGCTGGTTTGGCCCGCGCGGGTTGGCCTCCATCGTCTTCGCCGTCATCGTCGTGCAGGAAGCCGACCTTCCGCACACCACCACGATCCTGCTCACGACCTACGCCACCGTGGGCCTCTCCGTCCTCGCCCACGGCCTCACGGCAGCCCCACTCGCGAGCCGCTACGCCGCATGGTTCGCCTCACACCCGCGTGACGCAATGCCGGCGATGGAAAGCGTGCCGGCAGGCACGCACGCTTGGCGAGGTTGGACACATCGGCGGTGATGTCAACCTGATGCGCCGCCGCTCGAGGTCACGCGGGCCTGTGAGAGCTGCTCCGCCCGCATCTCGACGATGGGCAGGAACGCGGGCCGGCGAAAACGCAATCGCCTGCCAGATGGTGATATACCCACCGTTGAAGCAACCGGTCGACAGCGGCGTGATTGCGCAAAAGCCGAGTCGACGCCGCCGAGGGCGCGTAGTGGAGAGGAGCCGAGATTGACCGGTCAGATTGCACGCGACGTCTTGCCGATTCCGGATAAGCCGTTCAGAGGAACACTCCCATACGACGCCAAGGACCCAGACGCGTCGTTCCCTGCGATCGAGCCGCTCCAGCCACCCGCGGGCGCGCCGAATGTCCTTGTCATTCTGCTCGACGACGTCGGCTTCGCTGCGTCGAGCGCGTTTGGCGGGCCGTGCGCGACGCCGACGGCCGAGCGTCTGGCCAAGGGCGGCTTGAAGTACAACCGCTTCCACACGACGGCGCTGTGCGCCCCGACGCGGGCTGCCTTGCTGAGCGGCCGCAACCACCATTCGGTGGGCATGGGGGTCATCACGGAGCTTGCCACTTCGGCGCCTGGGTACAGCTCGGTTCGTCCCAACACCTGCGCGCCGCTGGCGCAGACGCTGCTGCTGAATGGCTATTCGACGGCGCAGTTCGGCAAGTGTCACGAGGTGCCGGTCTGGCAGACGAGCCCGATGGGTCCCTTCGATGCGTGGCCGACTGGTGGCGGCGGCTTTGAGTACTTCTACGGCTTCATCGGCGGTGAGACGAATCAGTACTACCCCGCCATCTACGAGGGCACGACGCCGGTCGAGCCGGAGAAGACGCCCGAGGAGGGCTACCACTTCACCGAGGACATGACCGACAAGGCGATCAAGTGGGCGCGCCAGCAGAAGTCGCTGATGCCCGACAAGCCGTTCTTCATGTACTTCGCTCCAGGTGCGACGCATGCTCCGCACCATGTGCCGACGGAGTGGTCGGACAAGTACAAGGGGCGCTTCGACCAGGGCTGGGACGCGCTGCGGGAGGAGATCCTGTCTCGCCAGATGGAGTTGGGCGTCGTGCCCCCGGAGACGGAGTTGACCGCGCGGCACGAGGAGATTCCAGCCTGGGACGACATGCCCGATGCGCTGAAGCCGATTCTCGTCCGCCAGATGGAGGTCTACGCCGGCTTCCTCGAGCACACCGACCACCACATCGGGCGGCTCGTGGACGCGCTCGAGGACATCGGGGTGCTCGAGGACACGCTCGTCTACTACATCATCGGCGACAACGGGGCAAGCGCCGAGGGCACGATCAACGGCAGCTTCAACGAGACGCTCATCTTCAACGGCGCCGCGGCGCTCGAGACGCCAGAGTTCCTGGCCGCTCGCATCGACGACTTCGGCACGGCGAAGGCCTACAACCACTTCGCGGTCGGCTGGGCGCACGCGATGGACACGCCCTACCAGTGGACGAAGCAAGTTGCCTCGCACTGGGGCGGCACGCGCAACGGCACCATCGTCCACTGGCCGAGCGGCATCACAGCGCGTGGGGAGGTCCGCTCGCAGTTCCACCACGTGATCGACGTCGCCCCGACCGTGCTCGAAGCTGCGGGCCTCCCCCATCCGACGGCTGTCAACGGCGTCGCGCAACAGCCGATCGAAGGCGTCAGCATGGCCTACTCGTTCGACGGAGCAGCCGAGCCTGACCGCCACGAGACGCAGTACTTCGAGATGTTCTGCAACCGCGGCATCTACCACGAGGGCTGGACTGCGGTCACCCACCACAGCGTGCCGTGGGTGATGGAGCCCTTGCCACCGTTCACGGACGACGTGTGGGAGCTCTACGACACGAATACAGACTGGAGCCAGGCGCACGATCTCTCCGCGGAGAAGCCGGAGAAACTGGCCGAGCTGCAGCAGCTCTGGCTCGAGGAAGCCCGCAAGTACAACGTGCTCCCGCTCGACGACCGGCGCATCGAGCGCTTCAACGCCGACCTGGTCGGCCGGCCAGAGCTCGTGAAAGGAAACTCACAGCTGCTCTTCGGCGGCATGGGACGCCTTAGCGAAAACAGCCTCGTCAACATCAAGAACAAGTCCCACGCGGTCACGGCGGAAGTCGTCGTGCCCGAAGTGGGTGCCGAGGGCGTGATCATCTCCCAGGGCGGCGCCTTCGCCGGCTGGAGCCTCTACGCGAAAGATGGACGTGCAACATACTGCTACAACCTGTTCGGCCTGCAGCGCTTCAAGATCGAGGCCGATGCCGTGATCCCACCGGGTACGCACCAGGTGCGCATGGAGTTCGCCTACGACGGCGGCGGCCTCGCCAAGGGCGGCACCGTCACCCTCTACCTCGACGGCGATAAGAACGCGACAGGCCGCGTCGAGGCAACCGTACCGATGATCTTTTCCGCGGACGAGACCGCCGACCTCGGACGAGACACCGCGTCTCCGGTCAGCGACGACTACGAAGGCGAGAGCAGCGTCTTCAGCGGCACCGTCAACTGGGTGCAGATCGACCTCGGCGAGGACGCAGAAGACGCCGATCACCTGATCACACCCGAGGAGCGACTCCGCGTCGCAATGGGTCGGCAATAGCTCGAACGAGTAGCCCGCGGGGTGCAGGCGCGGCCGTGGTTCTGTCCGTGGTTCTAAACCAGCGTGATCTGAGCGAACTGAGCGCACCTGACGTCACGTAACCATGCGCAACATGCCCTGGATGCCCCGGTCTGGACAGGCTGGGGGCCGGGCGGTCGGAGGTTCAAATCCTCTCGCCCCGATCAACGAAAGGCCCGCACCTGCGGGCCTTTCGCGTTTTCGCCGACGGCGCGGAATGGCGCCGTGGTTTTGACTAGTCGCAGTCCTTGCCGGCAGGCGGCCGCGGCTCAGTCGGTTTCCGGTGGCGCGATCGCGCGAGTGACGGCGCAATAGGCTACGAGTAGCACGGCGACAGCGACCGTGACGGACCACGCGGGCCAGTGGCTGGTCACGGCCGAGAGCGTAAGGAACGCGAGCACGCCGGCGAGCGGGACAGGCCCGGGCCAGCCGAATAACCGCCAGCGGAACGCGGCGTGACCCGCCAGATAGAGAGCGACGCCGCCGCAGAGGGCGAGCCGCGCGGCGTCGTCGAGCGAGTCCTCACTGCCCGCGATCGCCACCTTGGCCCCGGCGGCGAACACGATGATCCCCGCGATCATGACGAGGTGCAGGTAGGAGTAGGCGTCGGCGGCTGCCAGGACGGGGTCGGGATGGACGCGCAACCGATGCTCCGCCGCCTCCGCTACGCGGTGGAAGTAGGTCCACCACATCGCGACCGTGATGAGGAGGCCTGAGACCATCGCGACCACGAGCGGTGCGTCGAGCGGTTGCCCACTCGCACCTGCGCCGATCGAGATGATCGACTCGCCCAGGCAGATGATTACGAAGAGGCTGTAGCGCTCGGCGAAATGCGCCACGGCGACCTGCTGCAGCCCGCGCAGGCGCTCGCGCGTCAGCCACGCCGGCCCGGCGTAGTCGATCGCCACTGCCGCGGCCCACAGCAGGGTGCGCCACGTCGTATCGAGGAACGAGCCGACTATCAGCAACGCCATGCCGATTGTGACCGTGGCGGCGAATCCGGCGATCGCGTTGCGCGCCGCCTGGCCCCGGCGCGAGGCGTCCGCGTAGAGCGCGAGGTGCAGGAAGCGCACGCCGGCATAGGTACAGGCGAAGAGGGTGCCCTCGTCGCCGTACGCGTGTGGCACGGCCAGCCCGGCAACGAAGATCAGCACGAGCCCTGTCAGCAGGGCTAGCTGCAGCGTCGGCGAGGCGGTGTCGTGCGCATTGGCTGCCCACACGAACGCCGACCACGCCCACCAGATCAGGGCGAGCACGATGAGCCCCCGACCGACGCCGGCCCACGAGAGATGGTGGCCGAGCAGCACGGAGACCTCGGTGATCGCGAAGACGAAGACGAGGTCCCAGAGCAGCTCGACGGGGCTCGTCCGACGCTCGCTCCCCGAGGTCGCTGGGGTCGGGTCTGCAGCGCTCACGGTGCGCAGTATCCCGGGAATCTCTGAAGCTTCGGCTAGCCATCGGCTTGACTTGGCGACGGAACGCTGGCCGGGTCGAGCACTCCGTGGTTCTATGGTGGTTCTACACCAGCGTGATCTGAGCGCACTGAGCGAACGTCACAGCACGCAACCATGCGGCACAAGCCGTACGAGACCCTGTCTGGACAGGCTGGGGGCCGGGCGGTCGGAGGTTCAAATCCTCTCGCCCCGATCGACGAAAGGCCCGCAAATGCGGGCCTTTCGGGTCTCGTCCCACGCAGGAACGGTCGACCTTAGACTGACCGGCATGCCCAAGATTCTCGTGAATGCAGACAACTTTGCGCGTGCGGAGAGCAACCGCATGTTTGCCGCGATTCTGCAGGACAGCGGTGGAGTGAACCGCTGGATGCACAACCGAGTGCCGACGCCGCTCGATCATCAGCCGGTAATCCGCATGAACCGCGACACGCTCTACAGCGCCGCCGTCGTGGACATCACCGCCGGTGCCACGCTGACCATCCCTGATGGGGGCGATTGGTATCTCTCGGCGATGATCGATCAACCAGGATCACTACATCAACGCCGTGATCTACGAAGCCGGCGAGCACGAACTGACCACGGAGGACTTCCAGACCCCATACGTCCTCGTGGGCGTGCGCACACTGGTTGATCCGGCCGATCCGGCCGACGTTGCCGCTGCAAACGCCGTGCAGGACAAGCTCCGCGTGAGCGCAGCATCGAGCACACCTTTCGCGCTACCGGAGTACGACGCGGCCAGCTTCAGCGCTACCCGGCAGGCGCTCCTGGAACTCGCCAAGGGATACGCCGGATTTGAACGAGCGTTCGGCCGGCGCGACGGCGTCGACCCGGTGCGTCACCTGATCGCATCCGCAGCCGGTTGGGGAGGGCTGCCCGAGCAAGACGCCTCCTACATCAACGTCAACCCCAACCTGCCCGTGGGCGACTACAAGCTGACCGTGCGTGACGTACCCGTCGATGGCTTCTGGTCGATTTCGCTCTACAACGCCGACGGCTTCTTCGAGCCCAACCCCACCGGTGGCGTCAGCATCAACGACCTCACCGCCGCACGAGACCCCGACGGAGCAGTCACCGTGCACTTCAGCGGCGAATGCAACGACGGCCGGCCCAACTGCCTTCAGATCATGGACGGCTGGAACTACCTCGTCCGCCTCTACCGACCCCGTCCGGAGATCCTCAGCGTGCTCGGACTGGAAGTTCCACAGATCGTCGACTCCGGGGAACTGAGGTGCGGTTCGCAGGCTGCCGAGGTTCGTCTTGGACAGCAAAGGAGGAGCCCGCTGTCGGGTGGGGGCACCGATTCGATTACGTGGGGCTCGGTAGCATCGGTCGCGGATCACTTCGTCTTGGACTGGGAGACCGGCGACGTATGAGGACGTATGCACGAGGGTGATCGGTTTCCAGGTCGGATCGGGCGTGACGTCGAGGATTCGGAGGTCGGCAGTTCCCCGATGTGATGACCCGGCAGCGTGCATCGCACCGAACGCCAAGCCACGTCAACCACGGCTTCTCCCGGCGACCCCATGGCCCGATGCTGACTCGTCCAGCTCGTATCGCGCGGTCGACCGAGATCCTCCGACCAGTGCTCATCTTCGTGTTCGCTCGGTGACGACGGCTCCTCCGGCGAGGGCTCGTTGCGAGGGGCTCTATGCCGCCCGCACGACCCTGACCTTCTACGAGGGCTCCGTGCGCATCCAGCCCTTCGCGGCACCGCAGACGCTCAACCGCTCCTGGGCGATGACGGCCGAGATCGAGGTACCCGAAGGCGGTGCGACCGGGCCGATCGTCGCGCTCGGCAGCGGCTCGTCGGGCTGGTCGCTCTACCTCAACGACTCCGTGCCCGACCTACTGCTACGCCTTCATCGGCCCCGAGTACACCTTCCTGCGCGCCGATCAGCCGCTCGCGCCAGGCCGCCACACGCTGCGCTACGAGTTCGAGAAGACTGGACAGGAGCCCGTGGGCGCCGGCGGCAACGCGCGCCTCTACGTCGATGGCGCGCTGGCTGCAGAAGGCACCATTCCACGCACCTGCACGGTCGGCTACTCGATGGACGAGACGTTCGACATCGGCTGGGACAAGGGCTCTCCGGTATCGCCCGACTACGGGCCGATCGCCTCCTTCACCGGCACGATCATCAAGGTCGATTTCGACGTCAAGCCCGACCTCCACCCGGACCACGACGAACACCACCACGAACGCCACGTGGCCCACGCAATGCTCCGGACATAGGGTTGATCGACCCGGGCGTGGCTCACGGATGACGTCAGGCCAGACCATCCATGTGAATGGCCACGTATCGGCTTGACTTGGCCGGTGGTCGCCCGAAGACTGCTCTCGAGCC
This sequence comes from uncultured Actinomycetes bacterium, assembly GCA_963713435.1. Lineage (GTDB taxonomy): Bacteria > Actinomycetota > Thermoleophilia > Gaiellales > JALYLC01 > JALYLC01. The sequence goes on along the minus strand of CAVQLU010000007.1, from coordinate 1,110 downwards.
TCGCAGCGGCCGGGGCCTCCATCACGAGAGGTACGAGTGGCCACACCTCCAGCAGGATCTTCGCGCCCGGGCGTGACGGTAGGCCCGACAAGTGAGTTCAGCTTGTTTTTCCGCGTGCAACCCGGCCAGGGACCGCCGCTGGCGGCTGCGCTCCGCGACCTGCAGGACACTCCCGGGTACCGGCCGGGCGATTACGGCATGGCGGTATCGACGATCCACGAGGCGCGGTTCGTGCTGTTCGATGACGACACCCGGTTGGCGTTCATCACGAGCTTCGACGGCCCGTGGGATGCCTACATGGTCGACTTCTTCTCATCCGGGCCGACGCTCGCGCTGTTCGACGTGATCTTCCGCCACGTGGAGGGATACAACGGCTTGCCGGACATGGCTGCGCTCCAGGCGTTCATCCTCGATGCGCAGCAGACCGCGGCCGCGTATGCACGCAACTACGGCGGCACGGTGAAGGAAGTGCGGAAGGCGCAGAGGGTCAACAAGGCCTTCCAGCAGGTGCTCGATCATCCCGACGCCGCTGCGGCGCTGGAACACCCCGCGCTGAAGCCGTTGCTCGACGAGGCCGGCGACTAGCTCGCCAGGCGGGCGACGCCGAGAGCGAGGAACTTCGATGTCTGACCATATTTCCGGGCCGCGAGCTCTGGCCGACCCGATTGCCGACATCACGGACGTGTATGCGTTTCCGAGCCCCGAGTCGCCAGGGCATCTGGTGCTCGTGATGAACACACTGCCCTTTGCGAAGCCGTTCGACGCATTCTCGGAGGGCCTGGTGTATCGCTTCCGACTCCGCCCGCTCAGTGCCGGCGGAGTAGACGCCTCCGCGCCGTTCGTCCCCGGGGAGACGGAGTTCGTCTTCGACTGCGTGTTCTCGCCCCACACGCACGCCGGCGGCGACGAGCGCGTGGAGCAGGAGGGCACGTGTACCACGCCGGCAGGCGAGACGGTCGGGTTTCGCGTCAACGACCCCGCCGGCGGCGCCGGGCACGGCGTGCGCGTGTTTGCAGGCGTTCGCTGGGATCCGTTCATGATGGATGCTCCCGCGGCCTTGAAAACCGTCGCGACCGGGAAGCTGGCGTTCTCCGATCCGAGCTCGATCTA